>NZ_LR597538.1:1753-3153 GCF_902150035.1 Enorma burkinafasonensis | reverse complement strand
TCGATCCAGAAGCTCCTGGTGATGAGCTCGAGGCCCTCGTTGGCATCGCAGCGCAGCTCGGTCATGGTGTAGGCGCCGTACGGCAGGGCCGCCAGCGAGTCGTCCACCGGCGCCGAGGAGCCGTCCTCGCCGAGCGAGAACCAGATGCCGGCCTTCGGATCCATGTCGGCGGCGGCAATCGGGCCCTCATGGCCGAGCAGGGCGTCGTTGGCGTTGGTGTCCCTCGAGTGCCTGTTCCAGCTGCTCGCGGTCGACGCGTCGCCGTTGCGGTCCGTCACCAGCACGTGAGTCTCGCCGGTGGCCGCGTTCTCGATGGCGAACGGGACCATGAGGCCGGCGTTGTCGGCCTCGCTCTTCTTGGAGAGCTCGAGGTCGTTGCGCACCACCTGGTCGCGGAACTCGAGCGCGGCGCCGTCCGCGGAGGCGCTCACGATCTCGCCAGCGGCGCGGACCTCGAAGGTGCGGGGCTCGCCGTCGGTCAGCAGGTAGCTCCCGTTCGTCGCCGTCTCCCGCACGTCGTAGGTCCCGTACGGCAGTGCGTCGGCCGCGGTCTGCGCGGTGTAGGCGCCGGCCTCGTCGTTCCATGCGGTGGTCAGCGTGGCCACGGCCTCGCCCGGCTCGCGCCACTCGCCGTCAACGAGGACCTTGTGCGCCGAGCGGTTCGTGACGGTGAACTCGATCCCGTCGAGGCCGGGGTGCTCGCCAGGCGCCTCCTTGTGGCCGCTGCCCGCGAGCGCCTCGGACGCCTGCAGCTCCTTGTCGGACTTGGTCACCTGCACGCCGCCGCGGAAGACCTCGTCGGTCACGGGGTCGCCCGTGAGGTCGCGCACCTCGTCGGCCTTCACGGTGAACGTGACGGAGGCGTCGCTGGCGTCGTAGCCCTCGGGCGCGCCGGACTCGACGATGCGGTAATTGCCTGCGGGAAGTGCGTCGGCGCCGGTCGCGGCGACGTGCGACCCGTCCTCGGGCGCGGTCTTGATCGTGGCGCATACCTCGCCGTCGGCGTAGTACTTGCCGCCGACCAGCACGTAGCGGCCGGTCTCGTTAACGACGGAGAAGCTCGCGCCGTCGAGCGAGGCGTCGCCCTGGGGCTCCGCGCCCGCCTCGGAGTCCGTTTTGGCGACCTTGACTCCGCCCGTGGACCAGCTGAAGCTCACGAGCGTCTGGGAGCCGCCGCCGGTCCTGACGCAGAACGCCTCGAACCCGGCGGATACCTTGCCGGCGCCCGCCTTCATCTTGGCGAAGGTCCCGCCGATCAGCTCGGATTTCGCCCAGGAGGCGAACTCGGCGCTCGTGCCGTGCGTGGCAGCCGACTCGGACCCAGAGTAGGCGTAGGCGATGAGCACATGGCTCGCCGCGGCGTACTTCGCGTCGTCCCAGCCGCCGCCGTCGTACCAGCT
>NZ_LR597538.1:0-1200 GCF_902150035.1 Enorma burkinafasonensis | reverse complement strand
CGCGCTCCGCGAGGTAGCGCGAGCGCCCTGCGTCAACGGCCTCCTTGAGCTGCGCCGGCATGACCTTCACGGTGTCCTTGACCGCGCGGCCGCCCTCGTCGAGCTCGGGCTGGCCGTCCGGGCCCATCACCGTCTTCCTCAGCCACACCTCGCGGTTCGCGAGCAGCGGTATGTCTCGGAAGTCGGCCCCCTTGAAGCGGCTCTCGTTAACGAACATGGGGCTGAACTCGTAGCCTCCCACGTCCACGCCGTCGACGACGGTGCCCTTGGGAAGGGTCGCCGAGTTGAAGGTCCTGGCCTCGCCGGTCGCGCGGTCGGTGTACTCGATGCCCTCGCGCACGAAGCTCTTGTGCAGCGAGAGGTACACGTTCTTCCTCTCTTCCATGTCTTTCCTCCTTTTCGTTTTCAATCGGTCCTTGTCTTCATCCGCCGGGACGCGTGCCCCGGCGCGGCGCCCCTATCTCATGGCGACCGCCCCCTTCCTCGCTTTTCCGCTAGAAGCCGCTCACGATGTCGCGCGCCCAGGAGCCGCTTTTCACGAGGGCCAGGATGAGCAGCGCGCACATGGCCAGGTACTGCAGCGCGTAGGTGAGCCCGTTTGCGACCGCGTCGGCCGGGGTGCCCGTCCCGGGGTTCGCCCCGGTGAGCCCGCCGAGCACGAGCGGGAACGATATGAGCAGCACGAGGATGATGACGCCGGCGATGCAGACCGCCCCGAAGCTCTTCAGGTAGCCGAGGCCTATCTGGCGCGTGGCGTCCATGCCGAGGAACGCCAGCGGGATCGGGGCGAACGCGGCCATGATGTAGAGCTGGAGCGCGCGGGCCCAGCAGACCACGAGGGCGACGACGTAGGCCGCCAGCACCACGACCCAGCTGATGAGGCTCACGACGAGCATGGCGATGAGCGACGGGATGTCGTCGTCGGTGGTGACGACGGACACCTCGGGCAGGTCGAGCGCGCCTCCGGCGCCGAAGAGCGCCTCGACTCGGTCGATGGCGAGCCCGCAGACCTCGTAGATCGACGCCATCAGGTCGAAGCTGTTCTGTATGAGGAACAGGAACACGGCGAAGAACACGAGGAGGAAAACGACCTCCTTGACGCCGGGAAGGCTCTGGCTGCCGTCCATGCGCTGGGAGATCTCGATGAGCTTCAGGGTGAAGACCAGGCCGAGCACCCCGCACCCGATCGGCAGGATGGCA
>NZ_LR597516.1 GCF_902150035.1 Enorma burkinafasonensis | reverse complement strand
TCCGGACATGCCGTCCTCCGATCTCCCGGGGCCGGCCGATCCGGCCCTCAGGGTATCGGGTTCCCACATTCATCCGCACATGTGCGGATGAATGTGGGAGGTGTTCGGATAAAGTTGATAATCAAGGGTCATCGCATGTGCGACGGCGCGGGCCGTATCGTGCCGGCGGGCGTACGGCGACTTGTGCTAGACTTTCTCACATGCCTCCGTAGCTCAGGGGATAGAGCACCGCTCTCCTAAAGCGGGTGTCGACGGTTCGAATCCGCCCGGGGGCACCAGACGATACACGGGCCGGGATGCACGCGCGTCCCGGCCCGTTCTGGTACCGCCCGGCTGAGGAGCCGCGGCAGCCGCCGCTACGCCACCTCCACGACGCCGCCGTCGCGCACGGTGATCTTCATGCTGTCTCGCACGTAGGCGAGGAACTCCTCGCCCAGAGAATCGACGACCGGCATCGACACGTCGTCGAGCCACACGTCGGCGAGGACCGCGCCGGCCGCCGCGAGCGAGTCGATCGGCTCCGAGAACAGCATGCACGCCGGCTGCCGCTTCATCGCGCAGGCGCAGTAGAGCACGAGCCCTCCCGTCGTGGACCCGATGGTCTGCGGCAGGCAGAGCGCCCGGCCGGCCATCTGCTTGCCATAGAGGTCGGGGTTGTTCTGGTCGCCGCAGGTCGCCTTCTTGTCGCCGAACTGCAGCGCCTTCTGGAACGACGCCAGCGTGTTGAGGCCGCCGTGCGTCACCACGGCCTCGGCGACCGCCTCGCCCGGGGAGATGACCCGTCCCGTGAACGTACGCATCAACGCTCGCCTCCCTTCGTGCACGCGGCGCCTCCCGTGATCTGCTCCAGGATCTCGTCATCGGTGTAGTAGCGCGCCGTCGTGTAGGTGCGCAGCTTGTTGCTCGACGTGATGACCGGCATGCTGGCGCACAGCGGGTTGTTCATGTACATGAGCGGACAGATATAGGACACGATCACGCCCGCCGCCCTGAGGCGCGCCGCGTGCGGCGTCTCGTCGAAGCGCTTGATGACCGCGGGCGCCGCCGTGAACACGGTGGGCACGGCGACGCGCGTGCGCCCGGCCGCCGCAAGCGCCGCCTCGATGCGCTCGGTCCACGAGACGAGTTGGTTCAGGCTCATGTGCGGGCAGCCCATGAAGCAGAGCTTGGGCGCCGCGTCCGGGTTCTTCCACACCACGGGGTAGCTGTCGTAGACGCGCTCGAGCTCGGCGTCGTCGATCACGTAGGTCCGGGCGCCCGCGCGCACGAGGTCGCGCCCCTGCTCGACGGCCTCGGGCGTGATGCCCTCGACATGGTAGAGGCCCACCGCGCCGTTCGATGCGGTCGCCGCGCCGAAGTCCTTGAGGTAGGTGCGCGCGTCCTCGTTAAGCTCGCCGAGCCAGCGGTCGAGGCCCACGATATAGGGCACGTCCTCCATGACCTTCATGCCGATGGCCGAACCCAGAAGCTGCGCCTCGGGCTTCTTGGTGGTCTTGATCTCGACGATCCAGTCGGCCTGGCGCCCCTCGTCGGTGAGCAGACCGAAGTACGGCACGTAGCCCACAACGGAGCCCATCAGGTCGATGATGCCCGAGTTGCGGTTGCACCGCGCGCCGAGCACCGAGTTGGCATAGACCACCGCCGAGGACTCCGACCAGCTGAGCACCTCGCCCGCGCGGGGCGTGTTGCCCACCTCGTCCATGTAGCAGGTGCAGGTGAACGCGTCGGGGTCCATGAGGCCGAGCTCGCGGAGCTGGCCCTCGTAGAAGTCCTGCTTGGAGTACATGAAGTGCTTGAAGACGATGTCCTGCAAAAGGTTGCTCGGCACGGCGGGGTCGAGCGGCCGCGGGTCGGCCGAGAACCGCTGCGTGGAGACGGCACCCGCCTCGATGAGCTGGTCCATGAGCTCGTAGACCGGCGTCAGCGCCTTGAGGCCGAACGACGTGACCAGATGGTTGTAGGTGCTGGTGACGGGCACCATCTTCGTCGCGCCGAAAATCTCGCCGTAGCGCACGAGCGTCTCCATGACGCGGGCGAGCGTCTCGCCCCGGCTCCCGCCGAGGATCGCCTCCTGCTCCTCGGTCAGCTGCAGGTGATGCTGCATGCTCTCTCCTCTCCTTCGTCTCGATACCTGGGGCATCGTTTCCTAGATGCGCATCGCCGCCTCGTAGGCGCTCCAGATCACCGTCCGGAGGTTGCCCACCCGGTCGCAGTCGCCCACCAGGTAGACGCCCTTGCCCTTGGGCGCGAGCGGCGCGGGGTCGTAGCCCACCGAGCTGATCGCCGTGTCGCAGGCGAGCTCGAACGTGGAGCCGTCCTTCGCGCGGCACACGATGCCTCCCTCCGTGACCTCGGCGAGCGTGGTCTCAAGGTAGACCGGGACCTCGTGCAGGGCGAACCATTCGCGCAGGTAGGAGCTGTTTGCCAGGCACACGCCCGTCTGGGCGATGAGGTCGTCCTTCATCTCGACGATAAGCGGCTTCTTGCCGGTGAGCGCGAGCTCGTAGGCGATCTCGCACCCCGTGAGGCCGCCGCCGATCACGGCGACCGTCTCGCCCACGGGCGCGCCGCGCAGGTAGTCGCAGGCCTCGACCATGCGCTCGTGGCCCGGCACGCTCCGCATCACCTTGGGCACGGCGCCCGTCGCGACGATGATGGGGCCCTCGCCGAGCGCGTGGACGTCTGCGACCTCGTCGTTCAGACGCACCTCGACGCCGAGCGCCTCCATCTGCCGGCGGTACCACGACAGCAGGTCGCGGAGCTTGCCCTTGTACGACTCGGCGCTCGCCGCGATGAACGTGCCGCCGAGCTCGCCCGCCTTCTCGTGGATGACGGGACGGTGGCCGCGCAGCGCCAGCACGCGCGCCGCCTCCATGCCGCCGATGCCGCCGCCCACGATGTGCACCGTCCGCGGCGCGCGGGCGGGCACGATGCGGTGCTTGTCCCACTGCATGGTCTCCGCGTTCACCGCGCAGCGCGACAGGTGCAGGCTGTCGAAAAGCTCCTGGTCGTTGGGGACGCCCTTGTAGTGAGCCATGTTGAAGCAGCCGTTGTGGCAGAGGATGCACGGGCGGATATCCTCCGGACGGTCCTCGATGAGCTTGGTGACCCACGCCTGGTCGGCGAGGAACTGCCGGGCGAAGCCGGCGCCGTCGAGCTTGCCGGCCGCGATGGCGTCCGCCGCGACGAAGGGGTCGAGCCTGCCCGCAGCGACCACGGGGATGTCCAC
Source organism: Enorma burkinafasonensis (assembly GCF_902150035.1). GTDB lineage: Bacteria > Actinomycetota > Coriobacteriia > Coriobacteriales > Coriobacteriaceae > Enorma > Enorma burkinafasonensis. The sequence goes on along the minus strand of NZ_LR597516.1, from coordinate 30,670 downwards.
GTGCTCGCGGATGTGCTCGACGTCGGCGAGGTTGCAGTTCTCGGGCATGTAGATGGGCGGGTGCGCCCAGTACCACGCGTCGTAGGTGCCGTTGTCGCAGTTGAGCATGTCGTAGCCGGCGTCCTGCAGGTAGCGGGCGGCGCGCTCGGACTCCTCCATGTCGCGGCCGACCTCGGTGTACTCCTCGCCGGGCAGCGCGCCCGAGCGGAAGCCCTTGGTCTTGGAGACCACGCTGTAGCGCAGCGAGACCGGGAAGTCCTTGCCGCACAGGCGCTTGATGGCCTCGACGATCTCGACGGCGAAGCGGTAGCGGTTCTCGAACGACCCGCCGTAGGCGTCGGTGCGGTGGTTCACGTAGGGCAGCGTGAACTGGTCGAGGAGGTAGCCCTCGTGCACGGCGTGCACCTCGACGCCATCGACGCCGGCGTCCTTCAAGAGCTTCGCCGACTTGGCGAAGGCCTCGACCATCTCGTGGATCTCGGGCACGGTCATCTCGCGCGAGGGGACCTTGTCCGACCAGCGGTTGGGCGCCGGGCTCGCGCTGGCGCAGATCTTGTCGAGGTCCATGAACGGCTTGGAGAGGCGCCGGAGCACCGGGTTGGTGTAGAGCTGCTCCATCATCGCGCTCACGGTGAACGACCTGCCGAAGCCGGCCGTCAGCTGCACGAAGAGCTTGGCGCCCGTCTTGTGGAGCTCGGGCATCCATGCCGCCAGGTCATCGAACATCTTCCGGTTCTTGTAGAGCCACTGCCCGAACATCGGGTTGTAGACGGGCTGGCAGCCCGGCAGCACGAGGCCGACGTTGTTCTTCGCGACCTCCAGGATGAAGCGGGCGCCCGCCTCGTCGAAGTGGTTCTTCTCCATCCAGCCGAAGAGGTCCGTGCCGCCCATCGACGTGAGCACGACGCGGTTCTTGATGGTGCACGAGCCGATCTTCCATGGCGTGAACAGCGGTTCCAGCCTTGCATCCATGCGGCTGCCCCTCTCTCCCGATGGCATGGCACGGCGAGCGCCCATGCCCCCCTTGCTGTCTGCACCCATTATAGGCACCGCGGCGGCGCTGCCGTTCGGCCCACGCGGACGGCGAGCGGACGCCCGCCCGCGGGGCGCGGCGACCGGCTGCGGCGTGCGGGCAACCGGCTGCGGGCGCGGCCGGGCGGCTGCGGGGCGCGTGCGACCGGCTGCATCCGCTGCGCGCCATACGTTGACGCCGCGTCAACAATGACGGAAACTAAGGTGCACGCCCCCGTTCGGTCCCCGGACCGGAAAGGATCGATGAGCTGTGGCAACCTCGAACGAACCGCATGTCCAGCGCGCCGCGCGCTGCAGCTACGACGCCCGCCGCAACGAGATCCTGCAGGCGGTGGTCGACGTCTGCTCGGAGGAGGGCATCGGCAAGCTCTCCATCTCCGCCGTGACCAAGCGCGTGGGCTGCACGCGCTCTCTGTTCTACCACTACTTCCCCAACAAGACCGTCGCGCTCGAGGCCGCGCTCGACTACACCATCGACATGTTCATCGCCCGGCTGCGCTCCTGGAACGAGAGCCGCGTCTTCGGCGACATCGAGGGCGCGCTCGACAGCATCTCGGCGCTGCTCAAGTCGCTCGTCCTCGAGATGCCCGGCATCTCGGGCTCCATCACGGCGGGCGGCGACGCCGTGCTCTACACCGCCTTCGTCGACCGCGTCGCCGAGCGCTGCGCGCGCTACATGTGCGAGTCGACCGTGGTCGATTTCGCCGCGCACCACGAGGTGCTCATCGACAACGTCTACGAGACCTTCTACGTGCTCATCAGCGGGCTCATCCTGTTCATCCGCTCGCACCGCGACGTGTCCGAGAGCGTGATCAAGGACATCATCGCCTGCACCCTCCATATCGAGGGCTATACCGAGAAGTTCTCGGACCGCCGCCCGCCGCGCTAGGACGCGCCCCCTGCCGGGAGGCGTGCCCAGCGCTGTGCGCCAACCTGCGCTTCATGCCCTTGCCGCAGCTCAAACCATGTATCATAATGCGTGGTTTGTACGACAGCGCCCAGGCGCACCGTCCGTTTGCAAGGAGCATCCATGTCCAAGAACTGCAAGTCGCTCAAGATCTTGAGCTTCATCCAGATCATCGTCGCGCTCGGCGCGATCTTCCTCGCGGTCATCGCCCGCAGCGGCACCGCCCTCGCCGAGGAGGAGGCCGGTATCGCCGGCGTCATCCTCATGTACGCCGACAACTTCCTCTACGGCGCCTGCGGCGTGCTCACGATCATCACTGCGATCATGGGCATCCACGGCGCCAACCGCCCGAGCCGCCTGGGCAGCCACCGGCTCTTCGCCATCATCACCGCGATCTTCGCGATCCTGACCATCGTGGTCGCCGGCCTGGGCCAGGGCATCCCCTCGGTCGCGCTGCTCACCCTCATCCTCGCGATCGCCGTCGCCATCCTCGACGGCATGTGCCGCGCGGAGCTCGACCGCTAGGGCAATCTTCTAAACATCACGTCGAACTTCTGAGCAGGGCTGCAAACTTCTGAGTCGCGCGTTGAACTTCTGAGTAGGCAACTTAACTTCTGAGTCGTATAGCGACATGTTTCGTTGTAAGAAATGGCGCTAGAGGACTCAGAACTTTTCTGACCAACTCAGAAGTTTTCCAAGCGACTCAGAAATAATGGGAGAGAGCAGGCGTGCTGAGAGAACCCCAAGGAAAATCGGCCGCAGGCAAGCGCTAGCTCCACGGATCGCGCTCGAAGAGCGGCTCCGGGTCGGGACGACGGTCCGAATAAGGGTCGTAACCGTCGTCATCCTCGTTCTCGGCACGGATAAACGGATCGCGCGGTGCGGACGCTCCCGCAGAGCTCCGTGCCGAGCGCACACCGCTGGACGGGCCACCCGCCCCGCTGCGCACCCCCGCCTCGACGTGTGTCTTTGCTTCGCTATTGCTATCCAGCCCCATGGCGGTACCTCGCTTTTCTATCTCGCCTGCAGGCGCATCGGCGCCCACCATGTACAATAGCGAACGAACGCCAGGTGCGCACGCGCCATCCAAAACATGCCCAAACACACGCCGTTGCAAGGAGCGCCATGGAGACCATTGCCAGCTTTACCGTCGACCACCTCACGCTCGAGCCCGGCGTATACGTGTCGCGCATCGACCGCGACCCCGCAACCGGCGCGACGGTGACGACCTTCGACATCCGCCTTACCGCCCCCAACCGCGAGCCCGTCATGAACACTGCAGAGGTTCACACCATCGAGCATCTTGGGGCAACCTATCTGCGCAACGATGCCGATTGGGCGAGCCGCGTTGTCTACTTTGGCCCCATGGGCTGTCGCACGGGGTTCTACCTTGTCGTTTTTGGCGAGCACACATCGCGCGACGTAGTTCCGCTCCTGCAGGGCCTCTTCCGCTTTATCGCCAGCTTCGAGGGAGACATCCCCGGCGCAGCGCCCGAGGCCTGCGGCAACTACCTCGACCAGAACCTCCCCGCAGCGCAGTGGTGGGCACGCCGCTTCCTGAGCAATACGCTCGAGAACATCGACGATGCCCACCTGGCATACGCGACCCCGGCGGGCGGCTGCTAGCCTTTGAGCCACGCGACCCGCCTTGGTCAGGCGCAACCGATGGCTGGCACCCAAGTCAAGGTCAGACCACGGCGACCTCTTTGATCATCACCTCTTGCCCCTGCTCGAGCACGGTGTCCTCGCTCCCGCACTCCGGACAGATCCGCCCGTGCTCAACGGTGCCGTAGCGGGTCCCGCAAGCATTGCACCGCGTGACGGCGGGGATATCCTCCACGACGAGTTCAGTGTCGCGCAGCAGGTCGTGCTTATCGGCGGCCCAGCGCCATGCGTGCTGCAGGTAGCTCGGCACCACGCCCGAGACCTCGCCAAGCTCGAGCGTGACGCTTTGCACCGCGCTCACCTCGGCATCGCGCACCGCTTCTTCAACGTCGCGGATGATGTAGAACACGATTCCCAGCTCGTGCACGGCAATCCTTCCTCAAAAACGGGGCGCGGGCGAAACCTTCTACTTCTTGCCGCCGAACTTGATCTTGATGGCGCGTTTGAGCGCGTACTTGCCAATCGCGGGCAGCTTGTCCTCGTACTTGATCATGGTGCTGGCCTCGGGGTGCTCACGGTGCAGGTGAATCGCATCGAACGCGCACTTGGTGGTGCACAGGCCGCAGCCTATGCACTTGTTTTCGTCCACGATGCTCGCACCGCAGCCCAGGCAGCGCGCGGTCTCGGCACGCACCTGCTCCTCGGTAAAGGTGGCCACGTACTCCTTGAACGGCGCGGTCGTGCGGCCGAGGCTCTCGGCCACAGCCGGCTCTTGGCGCGCCGTGGTGTCATAGCTGCCCGGATCGACGTTCTCGCGGTCGAGCTCGCGGTAGGCGCGCGGGTTGCGGCCGATGGTGAGCGTGGCGCCCTGCACGTAGCGATGGAGCGAGATAGCGGCCTCGTGACCTGCGGCAATGGCGTCGATGGCGAACTTAGGACCGGTGTAGACGTCGCCACCCACAAAGATGTCGGGCTCGGCGGTCTGGTACGTCTTGGGGTCGGCGATAGCGCCCTGACCGCGCCCGAGCTCCACCGCCGTGCCCTCGAGCAGCGAACCCCAGCGCACGGCCTGGCCAATGGAGAACACCACGCGGTCGGCAGCGATGGTGCAGGTATCCGCCTCGTCGTACACAGGCGCAAAGCGGCCGTCCTCATCAAAAACGCGCGTGCAGCGCTTGAAAACGACCTCGTGCACGCGGCCGTCCTCGCCGGCACGCACCTCCACCGGACCCCAGCCGTGGGAGATATGCACGCCGTCCTCGATGGCCTCGCGCACCTCTTCCGCGGTGGCCGGCATCTCGTCCTCCTGCTCCAAGCAGAGCATCTCTACGTGCGGCGAACCCAAGCGCGCCGCCGTGCGGGCCGCGTCGATGGCAACATTACCGCCGCCCACCACCACGGTGCGCCCATCAAGCTGCTCAAGCGCGCCGTCCGCGACCTCGCGCGACACGCGCTCCAAGAACGAAACGGCGGTTTCCGCGCCGGGCAGACCCTCGCCGGGAATGCCGGGCAGGCGACCATCCTGGCAGCCAATCGCCACGTAGAACGCCTTGAAGCCCTGTTCGCGCAACTGGGCGATGGTCACGTCGCGCCCAACCTCCACGCCGTAGCGGAACTCGGCGCCCATGGCCTCGATCACGTCGACCTCTGCCTGGATGACCTCGCGCGAGAGCTTGTAGGCAGGCACGCCATAGGTAAGCATGCCGCCCGGGCGCTCGTGGCGCTCGAAGACCACGGGCTTGTAGCCCTTCTCGGCCAGGTAGAACGCACAAGAGAGGCCCGCGGGACCGGCGCCGATGATGGCGATCTTCTCGTCAAAACCACCTTGCACACGCGGCACCACCGCGGGCGGGATATAGCGGGTCGAGGCATCCAGATCGCGGTCGGCGATGAACTTCTTCACCTCGTCGATTGCCACGGCGGCGTCCACGCGACCACGCGTGCACGCGTCCTCGCAGCGACGGTTGCAGATGCGGCCGCACACCGCCGGCAGCGGGTTTTCGCGCTTGATGAGGGCGAGCGCCTCGGTGTAACGACCCTGCGAGGCGAGCTTGAGGTAGCCCTGCACCGCGATGTGCGCCGGGCAGGCCGTCTTGCAGGGTGCGGTGCCCGTGTCGTAGGTCTCGATGCGGTTCTTGTTGCGGTAATCTGGCGACCACTTCTCCGGGCCCCAGCTCGCGGCGTCGGGCAGCTCCTGCTTGGGGTACTCCACGGTCGAGCCATCGGCCAGGCAGAGCTTCTGCCCCAGCTTCACGGCACCCGCCGGGCACACTTCAACGCAGCGGCCGCAGGCCACGCACTTGTCTGCCTCGGTGCGCGCCACGTAGGCAGAGCGCGAGAGATTCGGCGTGTTGAACAGCTGCGACGTGCGCAGGGCGTAGCACACGTTCACGTTGCAGTTGCAGATGGCGAAGATCTTGTTCTCGCCGTCGATGTTGGTGATCTGGTGCACAAAGCCGTTGTCCTCGGCGCGCTGCAGGATGTCGAGCGCCTCCTCGCGCGTGATGTAGCGGCCGCCCTTGTCGGTCTCTACCACATAGTCAGCCATGTCGCCCACGGCGATGCACCAATCCGCCGGGTCGTCGCCGCAAGCCTCGCCCAGCACAGAGCGGCTCATGCGGCAGCTGCAGGGGCTCGCTGCGAACTTGCCCTCGTACTTGTCGAGCCAGTGGCTGATGTGCTCGATCGAGACGGACTGGTTCTCCATCTCGATGGCGCGCTCCACGGGGATCACGTGCATGCCAATGCCCGCGCCACCGGGCGGGACCATCGGCGTAATGCGCGAAAGCGGCCCCTTCGACGCCTGCTCGAAGAACTTCGCCGTGGCGGGGTGCTCGTTCATCTGCGTCCAGCGCATGTTGAGGAACTCGGCCGAACCGGGCACCAAGATGGGACTCACCCACTGCTTGGTGCGCGTGGGATTCTCCCAGTTGTACTCAAGCAGGCCGATCATCGACATCTCGTCGAGGAGCGGCTGGAGCTTGTCCGCCGGCATGCCGGTTGCCTTCTGCGCTTCCTCGAACGTATAGGGCTTGCGCACCTTGAGCTTGAGGAGCAAGTCGGCCATCTCGTCGGTAGTGACGCCCTCAAACGCCCAGTACTCGTACGCCAGCAGGTTGCCCTTGCCGAGCGTGCGGTTCGTGAGATGGCGGCACAGCTGCACGATCTTCTCGCGCGGATGCTCCGGCAGCGGCGGAACAAACTCCGCCCCGATATCGGGCTCGCTGTACGAAAGACCGGGTCCGTTGATATCCATGGATCCTCCCCTACCTGCGGCGCGCCGCCGCACCTTGCTCCAACCTACCGTGTATCGCTTTGAGCTGGGCGCCAAGCCAGACGAAACGCGACCCCAGCCTACATGCATTCGCTACGCCTCGCTCTTCCACGCGGCAACGGCATCGCGCAGCCACGCAGCCCACGCGTCGATCCCCTCCCCCGTCTTCGCGCTCATGGGAATCACCAGCGCTTCCGGGTTGCGCATGTGGATGTTTCGCTCCGCGCGCTCGAGCGAGAAATCGTCGAACACCGGCAGCGCGTCGATCTTGTTGATGAGCACCACATCGCAGATCGAGAACATGAGCGGGTACTTGAGCGGTTTGTCGTCGCCCTCGGGCGCCGAGAGGATCATGACGTTTGCCGAGGCGCCCGTGTCGAACTCCGCCGGGCACACCAGATTGCCCACGTTCTCGAGGATCGCCAAGTCGACGGGCTCGCCCGCCTCGTCCTCAAGCGCCTGCAAACCCTCGGCGGTCATATAGGCGTCGAGGTGGCACATGCCGCCCGTGTGCACCTGGACCGACGTGGCGCCTGCTTGGGCGATGGCGCGCGCGTCGACATCGGAATCGATATCGGCCTCCATCACCGCGATGCGCAGGCTGTTGCCGAGCGCCCCGATGGTGCGCTTGAGCGTCGTGGTCTTGCCTGAGCCGGGGCTCGACATAAGGTTGAGCAGAAACGTCCCGCGCTCCTTGTTGCGAGCGCGCAGCTCCGCCGCCTTACGGTCGTTGTCGGCAAAGACGCTCTCTTTGACCTCGATGATGCGCACGTCTGCCATGCGTCGCTCTCCTTCCTTCAGGCGCTTGGGCGGGTGCGTGCTCTAGCCTCACGCCGCCCGTCGCACGAACATACCACACGCGCCGCAGCTCGCAGCCAGCGCACGCGGGACGTTCGGCGACCGTTCGCCTTGCCTCCGTTGACGGTTCGTCAATTATACTATTGACGATTCGTCAACATTCTCTAAAACTTACGATGTCTGCTTTTGTTGGGCTACAAGATCGGAGGGTCCATGTTATTCGATGTGTACGGCGCTACCGCCGCATACCAATGGATTGGATGGGTGGCGGTATTCGTCTGCCTCATCCTTGCAAACGAGGTCGCGCGTCGCTCCAAGGCGGGCGGCATCTTCTGCTTCCTCATCCTGCCGGGCGCGCTCACCGCGTACTTTGCCGCCATCTACATCTGCGCAGGCATGGGCATGGAATGGGCGCTCAACAACCCCACGTACGTGTACATGAACAGCTGGTTCCACTATGCCAAGCTCTATGCGGCGACGGCCGGCTGCATCGGCTTCATGGTGCTCAAGTATCGCTGGGGCTCCATCGGTAAAAGCCATTGGTTCAAGGCGTATCCGTTTGTGATCGTGGCCATCAACATCCTCATCGCCGTGGTGAGCGACTTCGAGAGCGCCATTCGCGCGTGGGACACCACCTGGGTCTCGAGCGAGGGCGTCACCCTCATGGGCGGCTGGCACAACGTGTTCAACGGCATCGCCGGCATCCTGAACATCTTCTGCATGACGGGTTGGTGGGGCATCTACGTGTCCAAGAAGCGCGATGACATGCTCTGGCCGGACATGACCTGGGTGTTCATTGTCGCCTACGACCTGTGGAACTTCTGCTACACCTACAACTGCCTGCCCACGCACGCCTGGTACTGCGGCCTGGCGCTGCTGCTCGCCCCCACCGTGGCGAACTTCTTCTGGAACAAGGGCGGCTGGATCCAAAACCGTGCGAACACCCTTGCCTTGTGGTGCATGTTTGCCCAGGTATTCCCCATGTTTCAGGACTACAGCGTGTTCTCCACGAACTCCGTGAACGACCCCACTGTGAACCGTGTGGTCTCGGTGCTGGCGCTCGTGGCGAACGTCGCAGCGCTTGCCTACATCGTGTACCGTGCAAAGAAGCTCGGCGTGAACCCCTACAAGCAGGAAGTCTTTAAGGGCACAAGCGACTTCGAGAAGGCCATGGCCCGCGCCGACCTCTCGGTGGAGGAAGCGGCGTAAGATGGGCCATTTTGGGACGGGGTCGTTTTGCGCCATGCACGGACAAGCGCAGCCCGTCCGCCCTTCGTAACATATGAGTCCGAAAACCTGCGCGCATAACGAACGGCCTTGAGAGCACCTCTCAAGGCCGTTTTCGTGCCGCGAGCAATATGCTGTATATCATCGACCTCGATCGAGATAGCATGCAAAATGGCTTTCGCCGCTCGTTATAGTAAGCCCTGCTCTTACGTATGAGCTCTTGCCTGCGATTAAAAGTGGAGCGGCCCCGCCGCTAGGCGAAAACCGCTCCACCTCGTTTGTTCTTGTTACGCGCAATGCGGACAGCCATCCTGCAGGAGCCAACACGTCGGATCGGGGGCCAAACGGGGCCAAGGGGCCAAAACGACCCCGTCCCAGAATGGGCCCTGCTATGCCTCCGGCACTTCGTAGGTCTGTGCGGGACCCGTGCCCTCCGGCACCACGAAGAAACCGCCGTCCAGGTCGGCGTCGACCGTCACCTGGTCGCCCTCGCGCACGGTGCCGTCGATGATCGCGCGCGCGATGCAGTCCACGACCTCGCTCTGGATGAGGCGCTTCAGGGGACGTGCGCCGTAGACCGGGTCGAGGCCGCCCACCGCGAGCATCTGCTTGGCCGTCGGCGTGACCTCGAGCGTCATGCGGCGCTCGGCCAGGCGCTGGCGCACGTGCTCGAGCTGGATGTCCACGATGCGCCCGATCTCGTCCATGCCGAGCGGGTGGAAGACCACGATCTCGTCGATACGGTTGAGGAACTCCGGCCGGAAGGTCTGGCGCATGGCCTCGTCGACCTCGCGCTTCAAGGCCTCGTCATCCGTGCCGGCGTGCTCGGCGATCGCGCTCGAGCCCACGTTCGACGTCATGATGATGATCGTGTTCTTGAAGCTCACCTGGCGGCCCTGGCCGTCCGTGAGGCGCCCGTCATCGAGCACCTGGAGCAGCACGTTGAACACATCCGGGTGCGCCTTCTCCATCTCGTCGAGCAGGATGACGCTGTAGGGGCGCCGGCGCACAGCCTCGGTGAGCTGGCCGCCCTCGTCGTAGCCCACGTATCCCGGAGGGGCGCCGATGAGGCGCTGGACGCTGAACTTCTCCATGTACTCGGACATATCGATGCGCACGAGCGCGCGCTCGTCGTCGAACAGGCACTCGGCGAGCGCCTTGGCGAGCTCGGTCTTGCCCACGCCCGTGGGTCCCAGGAAGAAGAAGCTGCCGATGGGCTGGTCCGGGTCCGAGAGGCCCGCGCGGCTGCGGCGCACCGCCGCGGCGACCGCGCGCACGGCCTCGTCCTGGCCGATGACGCGCTTGTGCAGCTCGTCCTCCAGATGCTGGAGCTTCTCGAGCTCGCCCTGCATCATCTTGGAGACCGGCACGCCCGTCCACGCGCTCACGACCTCGGCGATCTCGTCTGAGGTGACCTGCTCGTTCAGGCCCGCGCCGCCCTGCTTCTGCGCCTCGACCTCCTGCTCGGCCGCGGACATCTCCTGCTCGAGGCCGGGGATGACCGAGTAGCGCAGCTCGCCGGCGCGCGCGAAGTCGCCCTCGCGCGTCACGCGCTCGAGCTCGCCGCGGGCCTCGTCGAGCCTGCCTTTAAGCTCCTGCACATGGTCGATGGCGTTCTTCTGGTTGAGCCAGCCGGCCTTCTGCACATTGAGCTTCTCCTGGACCTCGGCGATCTCCTGGCGCAGGGCGTCGAGGCGCTCGCGCGAGGCGTCGTCGTCCTCCTTCATGAGCGCCTGCTCCTCGATCTGCATCTGGGTGAGCTGGCGCTCGGTGGCGTCGATCTCGGCCGGCATGGAGTCGAGCTCCATGCGCAGGCGGCTCGCCGCCTCGTCGACGAGGTCGATGGCCTTGTCGGGCAGGAAGCGGTCGGCGATGTAGCGGTCCGAGAGGTCGGCCGCCGCCACGAGCGCGCCGTCGGTGATGTGCACGCCGTGGAAGATCTCGTACTTCTCCTTGAGGCCGCGCAGGATGGAGATGGTGTCCTCCACGCTCGGCTCGGAGACGAAGACGGTCTGGAAGCGGCGGGCGAGCGCGGCGTCCTTCTCGATGTACTTGCGGTACTCGTCGAGCGTGGTCGCGCCGATGGCATGCAGGTCGCCGCGGGCGAGCGCCGGCTTCAGGATGTTGCCGGCGTCCATCGAGCCCTCGCTCGCGCCCGCACCCACGATGGTGTGGAGCTCGTCGATGAACAGGATGATGCGGCCCTCGGCTTTCTCGACCTCCTTGAGCACGGCCTTGAGACGGTCCTCGAACTCGCCGCGGTACTTGGCGCCCGCGACGAGCGCGCTCATGTCGAGCTCGATGAGGTCCTTGTCGCGCAGGGTGCTCGGCACGTCGCCCGCGACGATGCGCTGGGCGATGCCCTCGACGATGGCGGTCTTGCCCACGCCGGGCTCGCCGATGAGCACCGGGTTGTTCTTGGTGCGGCGCGAGAGGACCTGGATGGTGCGGCGGATCTCCTCGGCTCGGCCGATCACCGGGTCGAGCTCGCCGGCGCGCGCGAGGTCGCAGACGTTGCGGCCGTACTGCTCGAGCGCCTCGAACTGCGTCTTGCCGTCCTCGGTCGTCACGCGGTCGTCGCCGCGGAGTTCGCTGTAGACCTCCTCGATGCGCTCGCGCGTCACGCCGGCGTCCTTGAGCACGCGGCCGGCGTCGCCCTTGTCCTCGGCGAGCGCCATGAGCAGGTGCTCGGTCACCACGAAGCTGTCCCCCATCTTCGAGGCGTGCTTCTCGGCGCGCTCGAGCACGCGCACCATGTCGCGCGAGAGCCCCATCTGGGTGCTGTCGCCCGTCACCTTGGGCGCGCGGTCGATGGCCTCCTGCGCGGCGCGGGAGAGCGCGGCGGGATCGGCGCCGATGCGCTCGACGATGACGGAGATGTTGCGCTCGCCGCCGGTGAGCAGCGCCGCGAGCAGATGGATTGGCTCGACCGCGCCGGCCTCGGCGTCGCCGGCGATGCCGATGGCGGCCTGCAGCGCCTCGCGCGAGGTCACAGCCAACTTGTCGATTCTCATGCGAATCACCTCTCTTGGTCGGCGGCCCAGTGCGACGTGCGCCGGCCGCCACCGCCCTACGGGGCGGCACTCGATCGTTCGAGCCTATTGTTACCGATTAGGCGGGTCTTATACCAGAATCTAAGTCTCTCTATATAAGATTTTCTAAGTCCTGGAGACATTGGGGTGGGGATCGCCCCTCCCCGCGTCGCGCTTGCTATACTGACGTTATCGCATATCCCGTCAACCGCCGCGCCCCGGCGCGATTGGAGTCCATATGGCACGCTTAAGCGTCGACTACTACTCCCCCTCCCTCATGCGCACGACCACGCTCGACGTGATCCTGCCCATCGACGACCACGGCGAGGCGCTCGGCCTCGATGCGCTCAGGCGCACCGACCCCGCCGCCTGGGAGCGCACGCCCTACACCCCGCGCAAGGCGCCGTTCAAGACGCTCTACCTGCTGCATGGCATGTCGGGCAACCACCGCGACTTCGTGTCCGAGACGCGCATCCGCTCCTGGGCCGAGAGCCTCGGCATCGCCGTCGTGATGCCCTCGGGTTACAACGCCTTCTACCTCGACCAGCCCGACGCGCACAACTACTACGCCCGCTTCGTGGGCCAGGAGCTCGTCGAGGTGTGCCGCCGCATGTTCCCGCTCTCCGGCCGCCGCGAGGACACCTTCATCGGCGGCATCTCGATGGGCGCGTACGGTGCCTTGCGCAACGGCTTCAAGTACGCCGAGGGCTTCGGGGCGATCGTCGCGCTCTCGTCGGCGATGGTCGTGAACGACATCGAGAGCATCGTCACCGACGACCTCTTCTTCTTGAGCCGCCCCTTCCTCGAGGCGGCCTTCGGTCCGCTCGACCAGGTGCCCGACAGCGACAAGGACCCGCGGCGCCTGGCGGCCGACATCGTCTACTGCGACCGCCCGCGCCCGCGCGTGTACATGGCCTGGGGCACGGACGACCCGCTCGCGCAGCCCAACCGCCTGCTCGCCGACCGCCTGCGCGGCACCGGGATCGACGTGACCCAGGAGGAGTTCCCGGGCGGGCACGACTGGGAGTTCTGGAACGTCGCCCTCAAGCGGGCGCTCGACTGGCTGCCCATCCGCTAGCCCGAGACGGCAGGGCGGGGCCGCCCGCCCCATAAGGAGGATCGCATGGCACTGCTGAGAGTCGACTTCTACTCCAACTACCTCAAGCGCAACGTCATCCTCACCGCGGTCGTGCCGGTGGACAAGATGGACGGCGAGAAGCGCGCGAAGCGCCGCCAGGGGCCGTATCGCACCGTGTACCTGCTGCACGGGCTCTTCGGCCAGGATGTGGACTGGATCGACAAGACCCATGTGGTCGAGACCGCCGAGGCGCGCGACGTCGCGGTCATCATGCCCTCGGGCGAGGATGGGCTCTACCTCAACAAGCCCGAGATCAACGAGTGGCACGGCAAGTTCATCAGCGAGGAGCTCGTCGACGTGACGCGCCACCTGCTGCCGCTGTCGCGCAAGCGCGAGGACACCGCGCTCGCCGGCATCTCGATCGGCGCCTACACCGCGCTCGTCAACGGGATGCTCAGGCCCGACCGCTTCGGCAGCATCATCATGCTCTCCGGCGCGTTCATGCGCGACCGCATCCTCGAGGCCGTCGACTCGCACTCGCCGCGCAAGCGCAAGTACTACGAGCGCTTCTTCGGCGACCTCGACACGGTGATCGGGTCCGAGAAGGACTACGTCGCGCTCGTTGACCGGTTCCGGCGCGACCCCGAGCTCCCCAAGCCGCGCTTCTACGGCGCCTGCGGCGAGGCCGACAACCTCTGCCAGGCCAACCGCGACGTCATGGAGTTGCTGCGTAGCGCCGGCTTCGACGTCACCTACTGGGAGCCCGAGATCGGCGGCCACGAGTGGCCGTTCTGGAACGCGTGGATCGACTGCGCGCTCGACTGGTTCGCGCCCGGCGAGCTCAAACCCTCGTCGGCGGCGGTCGACTACACGGCGCTCACGAGCCTGCGCGCACCGGGCAAGCCCATCCCCATGACGGGCGAGGGCCCCGAATAGCGAACGCGGCAGCGCGCCGTCGGCACCGCCCGCCCGGGCGCGAGCGGCGCGAGGCGCCTACACCGGCACCTCGGCGATCTGCTCGTACTCCACGCCGTCGCCGTCGAGCGCGGCCACCAGGCGCTCGCGCTCCCCGACCGGCGAGCACCACGCGATGCCGCAGCCCGCGGAGAGCGTGCGCGGCACCGGGATCAGCCGGCCGGGAACCCCGCCCGCGGCGCACGCCTGCTCCGCCGCCATGGCGTCGGCCGTGGTGTGGAAGGTGGCCACCAGCTTGAGCTCCTTCTTGCGCATGTCTCCTCCAAAAACGTCTTCCCCATAAGACAGCTGCCGGACCGCGCACGCGCGACCCGGCAGCCTTCATGCGAGCTATTCGAGACCGGCCGTCGGCAGACGGCGGCCGCGCAGCATCTACTCGATCACGACCTCGAACCCGTTCGCGGTCTCCGTCGAGGTGGGCGTGCGGCCCTGGGACCGCGCGAACTTCTCGACGTTCATCTTCTGATGGGGCTCATCGACGAGGACCTTGACCGGGCCGTCCGCCTGCTTGAGCGCATCGGCCGTGAGCATGATCGGCTCGGGGCAGGAGAGCCCGCGTGCATCGACTTCAACCATGGTACCCTACTTTCCCTGACGCTTGTTCACGACGGCGATCACCGCGCAGACGGCGATGCAGATGATGACGGCGACCTTACCGGCCATGGGCACGGCGCCCGCGGTGATGGTCTGCGTGGCGGCGTCCATGGCGGTGCCGCTCGCGGCGAGCCCGAAGTTGTGCGCGAGCGCGGCGCCCACGAACATGCCGAGCACGGTCACGGCGGAGTCGGACGAGCCCTGGCCGGCGAGCACGAGCTGGCGCAGCGGGCAGCCGCCGGCGAGCACGGCCGCGAAGCCCACGGCGTACATGCCGAGGATGTTCCACAGGTGCTCGGAGTGGGCGATGATGCCCGGGGTGTCGAACGCCGGCACGAAGTGGCCGGTCGCGATGTTGTAGCCGAGCATGACGACGAAGAACGCGCCGATGATGGTGATGAGGTCGAAGTTCTTCATGAGGATGACGTCGCGGATGCTGCCGGCGAAGCACATGCGGCTCTTCTGGGCGAGCGCGCCCACGATGAGGCCGCCCGCGAGCGACATGATGATGGGGGCATGCATGCTACCGGGGCCCGAGGTGCTGCTCTTGAGCAGCGTGGTGGTGAGGGCGAGGATCAGCACGCCGGCCAGGAGCGCCGGGAGCACCACACCGCTCGCGGCGTTGGTCTTCTGCGCGCGGCCCAGGCTGAAGCCCTTCTTGAGCGCGATGCAGCCGGTGCCCACGCCCGCGACGAAGCCGATGAGCGCGACCCACGCGTTGAGGTCGCCCGCGGACATGCGGATGATCATGCGCAGCGGGCAGCCCAAAAAGACGAGCGAGCCGATCGCGAGGACCATGCCCAGCGCGAAGCGCGTCATGGGCGAGGAGCCCGCCATGGAGCGCCACTCCTTGGTGGCGGCGGAGATGGCGAACGACCCCAGCACCAACCCGATGATCTCGGGGCGCACGTACTGCACGGCCTCGGCGTTGTGCATGCCGAGCGCACCCGCGGTGTCGCGGATGAAGCAGGCGATGCAGAACGCCATGTTCGCGGGGTTGCCGAAGAACGCGAGCGCCGCGGCAACCGCGCCGCACAGCGCGCCGGCGACGGCGAGCCTCACCTTAGAACTCGAGAAATCCAATAGATCCATGCCACGATCCTTTCCTAATCCGCAGCCAATTCGGCCAATGCCTGCACAGCGCGGTCAACTTCGTCCTCGGTGTTGAAGTGGGAGAAGCTGAAGCGGACCGCCCCTTGCGAGACCGTCCCCAGCGCCTTATGCATGAGGGGGGCGCAGTGCGCGCCGGGGCGCGTCACGATGCCGTAGGTGACGTTGAGCTCGTCGCTCACCTCGGACGAGTCGTAGTCACCGATGTTGAGCGCCACGATGGGCGCGCGGAGCGCAGGTTCGAAGTCGCCGTAGACCTTGATAGCGGGAATCGCCGTGACGGCCGCGTGGAAGCGCCGCATGAGCGCGAGCTCGCGGTCGCGGATGCGCTCGATGCCCGTCTCATTGAGATAGCCCACCGCGGCGAGCAGGCCCGCGATGCCATGCCCGTTCAAGGTGCCCGCCTCGAGCGCCGTGGGCATCTGGCTGGGGTGATGCGTGTTGTAGGTGTCGATGCCGCTGCCGCCGCTCAGAAGCGGCCGCACCTGAAGGCCCTCGCGCACGTACATGCCGCCCGTGCCCTGGGGACCGAGCATGCTCTTGTGCCCCGTGAAGCAGAGCACGTCGATGCCGAGCGCCTGCACGTCGATGGGGAAGGCGCCGGCCGTCTGCGAGGCGTCGACCACGAAAAGCGCGCCCGCGGCATGGGCGATCTCGCTCACGCGCGCGATGTCGACCATGTTGCCCGTGAGGTTGGAGGCATGCGTGCACACCACGCCGCGCGTGCCCGGCGTGAGCGCCGCCTCGAGCGCGTCGTAGTCGAGCACGCCGCGCGCATCGGCGCCCACGATCTCGAGCTCCACGCCGCGCTCGGCCAGCTCGTAGAGCGGGCGCAGCACCGAGTTGTGCTCGAGCGCCGTCGTGACCACGCGGTCGCCCGGCGAGAACAGGCCCTTGATGGCGATGTTCAGGCTCTCCGTCGAGTTGGCGGTGAAGACCATACACGAGGGGTGCTCGGCGCCGAAGAGCTCGGCGAGGGCCTCGCGCGCGTTGTAGATGACCCGCGAGGCGTCGAGCGCCGCATCCGACGCGCCGCGACCGGCGTTGCCCATGTGCTCCATGGCCGAGGCGACCGCCTCGATCACGCATCGCGGTTTTTGAAATGTCGTAGCAGCATTGTCGAGGTAGATCATGGTATTCACCCTCCGTACATAAAGTGTATGGCTCACCTTACAGAGGGTCGAATAGGAAGATGCTATAGTCAAGTGCCCTTTATTGGAGTTTTCTATAAGCCGACGTCACGCCCTAGCGACGCATTCCGCCGGCGCGTCATGCACGGGGCGCGTGCCCGTAGAGCCCGCGGACGATCTCGATGAACGACTCCGCCGCCGCGGTGCGCAGGTAGCCCGGGTCGAGCACGAGGTTGATGTCGCGGCAGCCGCCCGCCGCCCCCAGCGGGCAGACGCGCAGAACCCCCGCGGCGACCTCGGAGCGCACGGCCAGAAGCGACATGATGCTCACGCCCACGCCGCTCGCGACCGACCGCTTGATCGTCTCCTCGTTCTCGATGGTCGCGACCACGGTGAGCCGCGCGGGGTCGATGCCCATGCGCTCCAGCAGAAGCTCGGTCTCGCGCCGCGTGCCCGAGCCCTCCTCGCGCATGATGACGGGCTCCCCGGGCAGCCACGAGGCGATGTCGCGCTCGGGCAGCGCACGGTAGCGCTCGGTCGCGGGCATCACCACCGCGAGCTCGTCGCGGTAGATCGGCTGGTAGATGCAGCGCTTGCCCTCGAGCGCGGTGCCGGCGAACCCGATGTCCGCCCGGTGCTCGAGCACGTGCTCGACCGCGCCGGCGCTATCGGTCTCGATGACCTTGATGCGCTCGCGGGGGTAGCGCTCGCGGAAGGTCGCGAGCGCGCGCGGCAGCAGGTACTGGGCGGGTACCGTCGAGGCGGCGATGCGCAGCACCCCGCGGCGGCACTCAAGGCCGAAGTGCTCCTCGATGCGCCGCTCGACGGCGAGCATCTGCTCGGCGTACATATAGAGCTCGTGGCCCTTCTGCGTGAGCGAGACCTCCTTGGTGCTGCGGTTGAGCAGCGCGCAGCCCAGCTCGCGCTCGAGCGCCGCCACGTGCGCGCTCACCGTGGGCTGCGAGAGGTAGAGCTCCTTGGCCGCCGCCGAGAAGCTGCGGGCGTCGGCCACGCGCACGAAGGCCTCGAGCTGCTTCAGGTTCATCGGTCCCCTTCCCTGGTGGCGCTCCCGCGCCCGGCAGCCGGCGCGAGGCGCCGTCCGCACCCGGAACCCGGGCCGGACGGCGTCTGAGCACCGGCGCTACGCGCGCCTACGCGAACTGCGAGTTGTAGAGCTCCGAATAGGCCCCGCCGGCGGCGAGGAGCTCCTCGTGCGTACCCTGCTCGATAATGGTACCGTGGTCCATCACCAGGATGAGGTCCGAATCGACGATCGTCGAGAGCCGGTGCGCGATCACGAAGCTCGTCCGCCCGTGCGTGAGCTTCTCCATCGCGGTCACGATGGCCTTCTCGGTGCGCGTGTCCACGCTCGAGGTCGCCTCGTCCAGGATGAGGATCGACGGGTTCGCGAGCAGCACGCGCGCGATGGTGAGCAGCTGGCGCTGGCCCTGGCTGATGTTCTCGGCGTCGTTGGCGAGCTCGGTGTCGTAACCGTGCGGCATCGTGCGCACGAAGAAATCGACCTGCGCGGTCTTGGCCGCCTGCATGACCTCGTCGCGCGTGGCGCCATCGCAGCCGTAGGCGATGTTGTCGGCGATCGAGCCCTCGCGCAGCCACGCGTCCTGCAGCACCATGCCGAAGTTGCGGCGCAGGTCCGACCGGCGCATGGCGTGCGTGTCCACGCCGTCGAGCGTGATCTTGCCGCCGTCGATCTCGTAGAAGCGCATGAGCAGATTGATGAGGGTGGTCTTGCCGGCGCCCGTGGCGCCCACGATGGCCACCTTCTGGCCGGGCTCGGCCACGAAGCTCACGTCCTTCATGAGCGGGCGCTCCGGGTCGTACCCGAAGCGGACGTGCTCGAAGGCCACCCGCCCGCTCACCGGCGAAGGCGCGAGCGCGGGCTCGGCGGGGTCGGGCTCGATCTCGTCCTCGTCGAGGATGTCGAACACGCGCTCCACGGCCGCCAGCGCGCTCTGCAGCTGGTTCATGGTGAGCGAGAACTGGGTGAGCGGCTCGGCCGCGGTGTTCACGTACTGGAAGAACGCCTGCAGGGTGCCGATGGTGAGGCGGCCGCCGATGAGGAACCACGTGCCCAAAAGCGCGAGCACCACCTGCGAGAAGCGCACGAGGCAGCGCACCATGGGGCCCACCACGTTGGTGGTGAAGTCCGTCATGCGCATGGTGTCGGCGAGCCGCTGCGTGGCCCGGTGGATGCGCTCCGAGCTCGCGCGCTCCTGGTTGAACGCGCGGATCACGATGCGGCCGGAGTAGGCCTCCTCGACGTGCCCGGTGAGCACGCCCACCGCGCGCTGCTGGTGCGCGGCGAGCACGAGCGTGCGCATCGCGACGGCGCGCGTCATGAACACGGCCGAGGCGGCGAACGCGAGGAACACGACCGCGAGCACGTAGTTGATGCGCATCATCATGATGACCGCGCCGATCACCGAGCCCACCGCGATGAGCATCGACAGCAGGCCGCGCTGGAGCACCTCGGACACCTTGTCGAGGTCGTTGGTCACGCGGCTCATCACGTCGCCCGGCTTATGGGCGTCGTAGTACTTGAGCGGCAGCACGTTGAGCTTGCCCGCCACGCGGCGGCGGAGTTTCAGGTTGAGCCGCTCGGCGAAGCTCGCCATCGTGAAGGCCTGGAGCGTGTAGAAGGCCCAGGCGAGCGTCCAGATGCCCAGGAAGACGAGGCACTCGCGGCCGCCCGTCTCCCAGGTGATCATGAAGTCGCGGCCCTGGGCGAACGCGTCTTGGATATGCGCCCACAGAAGGTCGATGAGGTGCGCGCTGTAGAGCGGCGCCGAGAGATGGGTCACCGTGTAGCACACGATCGAGACGAGCACCACGGCGAAGCGCCAGTGCTCGCCGTCGGACACCTCCCACAGGCGGCGGATCACGCCGAAGGGGTCGCGCGGGACCTCGGCGTCCTGCTCGTCGTCGTAGTCGTCATGGTAGAGCGGCCTCACGGCGCGGCCACGGCGCTGCTCGTCGCGGCGGCGGCTCTTCTCCTCGCGCATCATGCCCGCTCACCTCCTTCCTGGGCGTGCTCGGGTGCGGCGGCCTCCTCCGGGTCCGGGCCGGGTACCGCATCCGGAGCGGCTCCGTCGCGCTCGGCCTCCTCGGCAGCCCCGCCGCCTTCCGCGGCGGCGCCCATGAGCTCCTCGAGCTCCTCGGCGCGCAGCTGGGAGCGGGCGATCTCCTGGTACGCCTCGCAGGAGCGGATGAGCTCCGCGTGCGTGCCCAGGCCCTGGATGCAGCCGTCCTTGAGCACCACGATCTGGTCGGCCGAAACGATGGTGTTGATGCGCTGCGCGATGATGAGCACCGCGGCGTCGGCCACCTCCTCGGCGAGCGCGCGGCGCAGCGCCGCGTCGGTCTTGAAGTCGAGCGCCGAGAACGAGTCGTCGAAGATGTAGAGGTCGGCGCGCTTCACCAGGGCGCGGGCGATCGAGAGGCGCTGGCGCTGGCCGCCGGAGAAGTTGGTGCCGCCCTGGGCGACGCGCGTCTCGAGCCCGTCGGGCAGCTCGCGCACGAAGCCCGACTGCGCCACGTCGAGCGCGTGCCAGAGCTCCTCGTCGGTCGCCTCGGGGCGGCCGTAGCGCAGGTTCTCGGCGATGGTGCCGCTGAAGAGCCAGGCCTTCTGCGGCACGTAGCTGATCCGGTCGCGCAGCGCCTCCTGTGTGAGCTCGCGCACGTCGGTGCCGCACACCTCGACCGAGCCGTCGCTCACGTCGTGGAAGCGCAGCAGGAGCTTGGCGATCGTCGACTTGCCCGAGCCGGTGGGGCCGATGATCGCCGTCGTGGTGCCGCGGCGGCAGAAGAAGTTGATGTGGTGCAGCGTGTCCTCGCTCGCGTCGGCGAACTTGAAGGACGCGTTGCCGAAGTGCGCCACCATCTGCGCCGGCGCCTCGTCCTCGGCGCCCGCCGCGGCGTCCGCGGGCGCGCCGGCACCGGGCAGCTCGGTGAGCTTGCCGTCAGCGATGCTCGGCTCGCAGTCGATCACCTGGCGGCAGCGCTCGAGGCACACGAGCGCGCGCGGCAGCGTGAGCGCGCAGATCTGGGCCATCATGAGGAAGAACAGGATGAGCATGGCGTACTCGACGCACGCCGAGATCGAGGCGATGCCCATGGCGTGCGCGCCGACGCGGTTGCCGCCGAGCCAGATGACCGAGACCTCGGCGAGGTTCATGATGAAGAACGACGAGCAGTCGAAGGTCGCGAAGAGCCAGTTCACCTTGATGGCGCTCTCCGCGTAGTCGGTGAACGCGTCGTCGAGGCTCCTGCGCTCGGACTCCTCCTTGCCGAAGGCGCGGATCACGCGCACGCCGGTGATGCTCTCGCGCAGGCGCACGTTCATGCGGTCGATGAAGCGCTGCAGCTTCTGGAAGATCACGGCGGCCTTGCGGACGGTCAGAACCGCGATGACGGCCACCACGATGATGAAGCCCGCGAGCATGATGCCCATCTGCTCGTCGATGGACAAAGCGAGCGCCACGCCGATGATGGCGGCGAACGGGACGGGCATGATCATCTGCAGCGTCATGGAGAGCGCCATCTGGATCACGTTCACGTCGCCTAGGGTGCGCGTGATCATGGAGCCGGTGCCGAACTGCTCGAAGTCGCTGCCCGAGAACGACAGCGACGCGTCGTAGACGGCGTTTCTGATGTCGCGGCCCACCTTGGTGGAGAGGTCGGCGCACAAGTAGTTGCACACGAACGCGCCCGCGCCCGACACCACGGCCGCGACGAGCATGAACACCGCCTGCGACGTGATGTAGTCGAAGTCGCGCGACGTGACGCCGATGTTGATCATGTTGGCGAGGATCGTGGGCACGAGCAGCACGCCCGCCAGGTTGACGGCGAGCGCGGCGAGCACGCCCGCGGTCTGGAGCTTGTAGGGCTTGAGGAAACGCAGAAGCGTTCGCATGGATGGCATCCCTTCATCTTGCACGTGGTCGACGGGAACGGGAGGCACGCGGCGCTACGGGTGACCCTCGCTGGGGTCGGCGTTGCGCTCGGGCGCGCGGGCGGCCATGATCTGGGCGTCCAGGGCGTCGGTGTAGCGGCGGACGAGCCTGATGAGCTCGCGCTGCTCGGCGGGCTCGAGCTCGTCGAACGCCGCCTGCTCGGCCTCGATGGCGGGCACGATGCGCTCGAGCGAGAGCGCCTTGCCCGCCGCGGTGAGGGTCGCCGTCTTGTTGCGGCGGCTCCCCTCC
This sequence comes from Enorma burkinafasonensis, assembly GCF_902150035.1. Lineage (GTDB taxonomy): Bacteria > Actinomycetota > Coriobacteriia > Coriobacteriales > Coriobacteriaceae > Enorma > Enorma burkinafasonensis. The sequence continues at coordinate 8,686 of NZ_LR597516.1, read as the reverse complement.
ATGAAGGTGAGCTCGACCAGGCCCTGCTGCTCGAGCGTCTTGATCGCGGAGTTTATGGTCTGCTTGCTGTACGACCATGAGGCGGTGAGCTGTGCGAGCGGCAGCGACCCGTCCGCGCGCTCGAGGTCGTAGAGCATCCAGTACGCGCAATCCGACAGGCCGCAGCCGCGCGCGTAGGCGTGGTAGAGCTTGTCGATCTCGTTGTAGAGGTAGTCGAGCTCGGTCGGCGCGCAGGGCTCCTGCTCGCGCACCTTGTCCGCATGCTGATCCATGGCGCTCGACCTCCCCCGCTCAGCCGCGCCCCGCGGCGCGACAGACTGCCCCGGCCTTGAGGTTAGTCCGATTTCGGATTAAAGTCAACGGGCCGCGGCAGGCCGCCCGCCCCTGCCGTCCACCGCGGCGATGCGACCGTCCACCGACGCTGCAGCGCACGGGTATGCAACCGAACGCGCGCGGGCGACCGCACGGCACGGCCCCGTTCCGCACGCCGCGCGCAACGCGAAGGCCGCCGACGCGGGGGACTGCGCCGGCGGCCTGAAAAAGCTATGTGGGGCATCCGCCCGGGGCTACTGCTCCCAGCCCTCCTGGACGGACTCGTAGAACGTCGCCTCGGGGAAGAGGTCGTGGATGCTCTTGCCGTCGCGCCACGGGAGCTCGATGAGCTCGGGCATGGTGGTCACGAGCTCGGAGCAATCGGTGAAGCGACCCTTGTCGTTGAGCTGAGAGCAATCCTGGACGCGCCAGTACCCGTCGGTATGGGTGATGTAGTACTGGTCGTCATCGATATCCATGAAGACGCGCGTCTTGGAACGCAGGTACCCCAGGAATCCTTCGAAATCTGTTTCGAGCGCCTCCTCGGCTTTGAGTCCCATGGTGTCCTCCTTCATGTCAGGCGCCTCGAGCGCCGGGCCAATAAATCCGTCTGGTTTTAGTAAACCCGGCATACGCGTTTGACAAACAGTTAATTAGGTAGGCGGTACGGCATCCGGGGTGGGCGGGGAGTTTCGCCGATCGCGCTTGTTTTTTCTTTCGATTCTCCATAAGCGGGTTACCCGCGCCGCACGGCGCCGTAAGGCGAGACGGCCCGATGGCCCGACCCGACCGGAGGTTAGCGTTCCTGCCCGAACGCCTCCCAGAGCACCGCCACGACGCCGCAGATGAGGCCGCCCGCCGGCCACGCGAGCCAGAACCACATGGCGGAGGTGCCCTCGGGCTCGAAGGCGTCGGGGTTGGGCGAGGTGAGCACCGGCCAGAACAGGAGCCCGAGCCCGACGATGGTCGCGACGATCATGATGGTCGCGCAGACGGCGCCGAGCCTGTCGCTCTTCCGCTTGCGACGGAGCAGCTCCTCGCGGCGGGCCTCGTCAAGCTGCGCGCTCGCGATGTCCTCGAGCTCAAGGTCATCGGCCACGCTCCTGTTGTACTCGGCGACGTTCGTGCGCCCGAGGAGCATGCCGTAGCGGATGATGAGCCATGAGCCCGCGGCGATGAAGAGCATGAGCAGGCAGAGGCCCTCGCGCTCGGTCACGGGGTACTCGCCGAGCGCGATGATGCACGCGCATCCCGCAAAGATGAGACCGACGCCCGCGACGCACGCCTGCGCCATGTTCCGGCGCGCGCGGGCGCACTCGTCCTCGGTGTAGAAGTCCTCGATATAGGGGTGCGCCTTCACGAACGCCGCATGTTCCATACCGGCAGTCACCAGGAACTCCAGGCCGACGACGATGCCGATGAAGATGCACACGATCATCGGCAGATCCGATGCCGACGTGTCCTTCAGGAAAAACGGCACGGCGCGACCCTCGAGCAAGAGACCGACGCCGATGCCGACCAGGATGGCAGCCACTCCCGTGGGCACCTTCCAGGCCATCATGCGCTGGTGCTCGTCGTAGCCGCAGATGTCCTGCGGAGGGCCGGCGGGCACCGTCGCCGGCGCGCATGCGCCCGCACGTCCCGTGAGGTCGCCCTGGACAAGGTCGTCGAGCGAGCACTCGAAGATCTGGCACATCTTGAGGAGCTTATCCATCTCGGGGTAGCTTTTCTCGGCCTCCCATTTCGTCACGGACTGACGGGAGACGCCGAGCAGCATGGCGAGCTGCTCCTGGGTCATGTTGCGCGTGGCGCGCAGGTGCTGGAGGTTGTCGCGAAAGCTCATGGCAGGCCTTTCGTTAGGCGCTCGGGGCGCGGTGGCTATCTCTGCAGGCACCTCCAGAGTACGGGCGCCATGGGCCCCATTCTACCAACCGTCGGGCTGCATTTCGGATCTCTCCGCGGCAACCGGCAGGCGCCCACCGGTTGCAAGACGCAGGTAGAGGCACTTGCAGGCACGGACCTGAGACCTGCCATCCTAAAGGGCGGCATCGCGCCGCCCTCGGACCAGCCCCCGCGCTACCAGATCCCGAGCACGTGCTGCATGCCCAGGCTCACCGCGGCGATCGCCACCCAGCAGCACGCCCCCATGAGGATCGGCTTGCCGCCGGTCCGCACGAGCTTGACGATGTCCGTGTTGAAGCCGATTGCGGCCATGGCCATGATGATGAAGAACTTGCTCAGCTCCTTGATGGGGGCGGTCACCTCGGCCGGCAGGGCGAAAACCGTAGTGATGACGCTCGCGAGCACGAAGAAGAGGATGAAGAACGGGAAGATGCGCTTGAGGTCGAAGGACCCGGCGGCACCGCCCGCCCCCTCACCCGCCTCGGCGGAGCGCTTGGCCTGGCGCACCTGCCAGAACGCGAGCGCGAGCGTGATGGGGATGATCGCGAGCGTGCGCGTGAGCTTTACGATGGTCGCGCTGTCGAGCGTGTTGGCGCCCGGGTGCATGCCGTCCCAGGCGGCGGCCGCCGCCGTGACCGAGGAGGTGTCGTTCACCGCAGTGCCGGCGAAGAGCCCGAAGCCCTCGTTCGTCAGGCCGAGCATGCCGCCGAGCGCGGGGAACACCAGGGCCGCGATGATGTTGAAGAGGAAGATGACGCTGATCGCCTGCGCGATCTCCTCGTCGTCGGCGTCGATCACCGGCGCGGTCGCCGCGATCGCCGAGCCGCCGCAGATGGACGACCCCACGCCGATGAGCGTCGAGATCTTCGACGGGATGTCCATGACGCGGCAGAGCACGAACGACACGATGAGCGACGTGGCGATGGTCGAGACGATGATGGGCAGGGAGGTCGCCCCCACGCGCGCGATCTGCCCCAGGTTGAGGCCGAACCCCAAGAGGATGACGGCGTACTGCAGAATCTTCTTCGAGGTGAACTTGACGCCCGGCTGCAGCGGGGCGCCCGCCTTCGCGGGAACCGCGAGCGCAAGCCCCATGCCGATAAGGATCGCGAAGACCGGGCCGCCCACGACCTCGAAGCGCTTGCCGAGCAGCCATGCCGGGACCGCGATGGCGAGGCACATGAGCACGCCCTTCCAGAGCGACCGGTAGTTCTTGATCAGTTCCATGGGGCAGCCTTTCGACGACCGTGCATCTCAAACACATCCCATGGTATGAGCTGCTTATATAATTATTGTTATCGGTATCGTTATTAATTGATTTTGTATTCTTATATATCATCACCCGCATCACGAGACTGAAGGACAGGAACGTGCTCGACTATCGCGTGAAGACATTCCTCGCGGTCTACCGCCTCGGCAGCTTCACTGCTGCCGCTCGCGAGCTGCATATCTCCCAGCCGGCGGTGTCGCAGCATATCCGCCAGCTCGAAGCCCATTACGGCTGTCCCCTCTTCACCACGCAGACCAGGATGGTCCGCCCCACGCCTGCAGGCGAGCTCCTTTTCGAGCGCCTCTCCGTCATGGCGAACGACGAGCGCCGTATCGAGGAGGAGATCGGGCTCCTCACGGAGGACGGCACGATCTCCGTCGCACGTCCCCTCCGGTTCGGATGCACGCGCACCGTCGCGGACTACCTCGCGCCGCAGCTGCTCGCCAGCCACGCGGCGCGCCGCCCCAACCAGCGCATCCTCATGATATGCGGCAACACCCGGGAGCTCCTCGAGGCGATCCGCGCCGGCTCGCTCGACTTCGCGCTCGTCGAGGGTTCCTTCGACCACCGGCTCTTCGACCATGAGACGTTCTCGAGCGAGCCCTTCGTCGCCGTCGCCCCGAAGACGCTCCCCGCGCCCGAGTCAATCCGCGACCTGCTCGCCTACCCTCTCATCCTCCGCGAACCCGGGTCGGGGACACGCGAGATCCTGGAGGCGAATCTCGCCGCCCGCGACCTTACGATCGACGACTTTCCCCACCGCATCGAGCTTGCGAGCATCAACGCCATCAAGGCGCTCGTCCAGGCAGGCGGCGGCGTGAGCTTCATGTACCGCATCGCCGTCGAACGGGAGCTCGCGAACGGCACGCTCGCGGACGTGACGCCCGCGGACCTCCCCATCTCCCATGATTTCTCACTGATCTGGGAGCGCGGCAGCCAATACGCCGACAGCTACCGCGCCCTCTGCCGCACCTGGCGCGCCGAGGCGCGCACGTCGCGGGACGTCGCCTAACCCGGTCGCCCGGCGGCAAAACCCGGGACACGCGATCTTTTTTTCAAGTAGTCGGTACCTTTGTTGCCCACCCTTGAGTATCCGCTGAATCGCCGGTCCCGTTACCGGGCCTTTTCTCGCCGTGGACCGGTCTCTACCGTACAGTTCCACGACAAGGTACCGACTACTTGAAAATGTTTCACGGCATCCGCCCTGCAGGTCCCGTGAAGCGTCGATAACCGGTACCCGAAGGGCCCGCGGCCCCAGCGGCCTACTCGACCGTCACGCTCTTGGCGAGGTTTCGCGGCTGGTCGACGTCGCACCCGCGCATCACGGCGACCTCGCGCGCGAGCAGCTGGAGCGGCACCGTCGCCGTGATGGGGCTCAGCAGGTCGCGCACCGGCGGGATGTAGATCACGTGGTCCGCGATGCGACGGATATCCTCGTCGCCCTCCGTCGCCACGGCGATGATGCGGGCGCCGCGCGCCTCGCACTCCTTGAGGTTCGAGACAACCTTGTCGTAGACGGGGCTCTTGGTGGTCACCGCGATGACCGGGAACCCGGGGTCGATGAGCGCGATGGGGCCGTGCTTCATCTCGCCCGCCGCGTAGGCCTCGGCGTGCAGGTAGCTGATCTCCTTGAGCTTGAGCGCCCCCTCGTAGCTGATGGCGGCGCCCATGCCGCGCCCGACGAAGAGCGCGGACTGCGCATCCTTGCAGGCGAGCGCCGCCTCGCGGATGGCATCGCCCTGGGTATCGAGGATGTGCTGGATCTGGGCCGCGGTATCGCCGAGCTCATGGAAGAGCATGCGCACCTGTCCCGTGGTGAGCTTGCCCTTGACCTGGCCGAGCAGCAGGGCGAGCAGCGTGAGCGACACCACCTGGCCGATGAAGCTCTTGGTACTCGCCACCGCGATCTCCTTGTTGGCCTTGGTGTAGATGACGCCGTCGCTCTCGCGCGCGACGGGCGAGCCCACCACGTTGGTGATGCCGAAGACCTTCGCGCCCTTGATACGCGCGTCGCGGATCGCCGCGAGCGTGTCGGCCGTCTCGCCCGACTGCGACACGGCGACCACGAGCGTCGTCGGCGTGACGATGGGGTTGCGGTAGCGGAACTCGCTCGCCGCCTCGACCTCGCAGGGGATGCGCGCCCACGCCTCGATGAGGTTCTTGGCGATGAGGCCCGCATGGTAGCTCGTGCCGCACGCGATCACGTAGACGCGGTCGATGAGGTCGAGCTCCTCGTAGGTGAGGCCGAGCTCGTCGATATCGAGCTCGCCGGTGCCGGAGAGGCGGCCGACGAGGGTGTCGCGCACCACGCGCGGCTGCTCGCAGATCTCCTTGAGCATGAAATCGGGGTAGCCGCCCTTCTCGGCCGTATCGATATCCCAATCGATATGGGTCACCTCGGGCTCAATCGCGTTGCCGCGGGCGTCGGTGAACGAGATGCCCTCGGGCTCGAGCAGGGCGAACTGGCCGTCCTCGAGCACCACGACGTCGCGCGTCGCCTCGATGAGCGCGATCACGTCCGAGGCGACGTAGCTGCCGCGCGGCCCGTGCCCGACGATGATCGGGCTGTCCTTGCGGGCGACGGCGACGGCGCCCGGCTCGTCGGCGCAGACCGCGGCGAGCCCGTAGGCGCCCACCACGTGCTCGCAGGCGTCGCGCACCGCTGCGAGCAGGTCATGGCACCCGGCGCTGCCGTTCCAGCCGTAGTACGCCTCCTCGATGAGGTGCGCGAGGACCTCGGAATCGGTGTCGCTGGAGAAACGATGCCCGCGCCCCTCGAGCTCCGCGCGCAGCTCGGCGAAGTTCTCGATGATGCCGTTGTGTACGATTGCGATGCGCCCGTCGCAGCCGGTATGCGGATGGGCGTTGGCGACCGAGGGGCTGCCGTGCGTCGCCCAGCGCGTGTGCCCGATACCGCAGGTCGAGGGGTGCTCCACCTCGGCGACGGCCGATGCGAGCTCGGCCACCTTGCCCACCCGGCGGATGACATCGATACCCCGATCGTCACCGTGCGCGAGCGCGACGCCCGCGGAGTCGTAGCCACGGTACTCGAGGCGCTTGAGCCCGTCGATGAGGATGCCCTGGACCAGATCTTGTCCCGTGTACCCGACGATTCCGCACATATCCGACTCCTTTGCGAGCGCGATTGACGAGCAGGCACGCGGCCGGCATGCACGGCGGCGAATCGATCGCCCCGCCGCATGCACGGTGCGCGCATAGCCGGAAATTCTATCCTTGGGGCATCAGCGGGAGGTAAGCGACGCTGGTATCGTAATAGTAATACCAGACTATCAACATAAGGCCTGCTACTGGGCTTGCCGCGCATCGTGCGTGGAGTTTTTCCGCCTGCGATATCTCCACAGGACGCAGCCCAATTGTGAATCTATTGCGATGAACACGAGCCGCCGGCAGATCAGCTTGCATTCGCTAGGGGTGCATCGTAATATATCTTCTTGCGCTGAGGCGCATCCAGACATTGCGGGGTGGAGCAGTCTGGTAGCTCGCCGGGCTCATAACCCGGAGGTCGTAGGTTCAAATCCTGCCCCCGCGACCAAGAACGTAAAGGCCCGGAGCTTCGGCTTCGGGCTTCTTTTTTCCCGCAAACCAGCCCCATTACTCGAACGCTCCAGAGCCGTATCAAGCCCCACACATGCAAAGCCTGATGAATCCCTCGCGATTGAGTGCAATACTTTCCCGAAACACTGTCACACAGTACAAAACTTAGTTAACTACTCATATAACTTTTGCACTTACTCGCTAAAGTTTTGTAATCGCAAGGCACGCCCATCCAACTGAACATGTACGCGGACAGACTCGTCATCTCCAGCCCGGGAGGGTTATACGGCCGGCTCACGGTAGACGACCTCGGTAAAGTGCGGCCTGACACTAGAAACCCCGTCATAGCCACCGTCATGGAGACATTGGGCGAGACTGAGAACCGCTATTCAGGCATCCCTACGGTCCGCCGACTGCTACACGAGGCGGGAATGGCAGAGCCCCTTTTCGAGAATGCCCGCGGGGAGTTCCGCGTGACGATCAGGGCGGGCGCAACATATCGCTCTAGTCAGAATGCCTCAAATGTATCCTATTAGGATACTTTTGAGGCATCCGCATCCGTAAGCAACGACCTGGCGCCTGCCAGCAGAATTATGACGACGCTCGTCGCACCTGAAGGGGCCCGAGCAAGCGGGTAGAGCAGCTCCGACTAGATCGCGCGGCGGCGCAGGCCGAAGCAGGCGATGGCGGCGCCCGCAAGCGCCACGGGCACGGCGATAAGCGCGAGGATGGTGGCCATGCTCCGCCAGGTGACATCTGAGATCCGCTCCGCCAGGGCGCGGCGCACCGCGCGCATGAGGGGCGCCATGGCCAGGAAGAGCGCCGCGTACGCGCCTGCCATCACGGCGAGGCGCGGCGGGTAGTACATGAAGCCGTCGCTTCGCTCGGCAAAACCCAGCAGAAAGGACACGTTCGACGAGGTGAGCGTCGCGAAGAACGCGAAGAACACCACGATCGCGAAGACGAAGGCCTTCTGCTCCGCCGGCGCCTCGACGACGCGCAGGTAGAGCGCGAACAGCGCGGCGACCGTGAGCAAGAAGACGAGGTTCTGGATGGAGCCGTAGAGCTCGCCCGGCGAGCCGTCGCCCAGGGCGAGCGGCGCCACCGCGGCGGCGAGGAAGGGCACGAGGCCCGCGGCGATGATGCCCGCCGCCATGGCGCATGCCCGGCGCGCCCCGGTGCGAAAGCGCCCGCCGAAGGGCATGAGGCACAGCACCGCGCAGGGTACCAACTGCACGAGGTAGCCGATGATGTTGCGCAGGAGCAGCTCTGCCATTGCCCATCCGTCCGCACGAGGTCGCGAAATGCCGAAGGTTGATTTCCGATCCCAACCGAACACATTGAGCTGACGGCACGCTCCCGCAGTTAACCGAACGCCCCCGAGGTCCTATCCGGGCCCCGGGGGCGGCATTTTCCCAGTTGAAGGAATGGTGGAGATGTGTTTCGATGGGTCCGGTGGCCATGCTCCGCCCGCCGCCCGGCACCTCTTCCCAGACTCAGCCGGACGGTCGGTCCGTCTATTCCGTTTTTCTCCTAGGCTAGGCCAGCGGGGCATCGCCCCTCTCTGCGCGCGCCCTCTCGATGAGCCCCGGCGTCAGGTCGAGATCGCCGAGCGGCACGTCCTCCACGCCGTAGGCGTCCAGCAGC
>NZ_LR597537.1 GCF_902150035.1 Enorma burkinafasonensis | reverse complement strand
ACCCGGCGAGCCAGAACGGCATGCTGCAGAGCATGATCGGGAAGGCCGCGTCCGCGACGTCGGCGTGCAGGCCCAGGTGGACGAAGGCCGCCGCCCCGACCGCGCTGCCGAAGCCGAGCGACACGCATGCGAGCGTGCGCAGGCTCATCTTCCCGACGATCTTCTCCTCGTACTCGCCGATGTCCTTCTGGACCGGTATCCGGAGCGCCATCCGCGACGCCCCCTATGCCGGCAGCCAGGACGTGTCCAGCTGCCCGAAGTAGACCGACGCGGCGATGATGATCGCGCCGCCGGCGATGGTGGAAATGGCGGTCGCGATCTGCGGGCCGCCCTGCTGCTCCCTGATGGCCAGGCCGAGCGAGACCGCTCCCCACACGACCAGGAAGCCGCCGAGGAAGGTCACGCAGCCCGACACGAGCTTGATGACGTTTGCGAGCATGCTGCTCTCCTTTGCTTTCGGTTGACGATGTTCCTTGCTGCTCCTCCCCCGCGGCGGGGGAGGCACGCGCCCTCCGCGGCCCCGTCACGATGCGCCGTCCTTCCGCCTGCGGTACTCCGCGAAGTCGAACGGGCCGCGGCGCGCCGCCTCCTCGAGCAGGCGCGAGCGCGGGTGGCGCTCGAGCCGGTACTTCCGGTCCATGAGCGGCATGCACCCGTTCACGAGCACGAGCGCGTCCTCGCGCGGCATGCGCGCCACCTCGGCGGGCTGTATGAGGTCGCGCTCGGAGATGCCGCGGTTCACGGTGCGGGTCCAGCCGGCGCCCCGCGAGTCGCTCTGCGTCTCGCTCGCCACCGTCTGCTTGCCGGCCATCTTGCTGATCTCCTCGTTGGTCTCGTTCGCCTTGCCGCCCAGGTAGAGCAGCGTGTCGCAGGCGTTCACGATGGTCTCGGCGTTGTTGTCGCCGTAGGTCTCCTTCAGCTGCGAGAGCGACTGGGCGATCATCGAGACCGCGATGTTCCTGCTGCGGGTGACCGCGATGGTCCGCTCGAAGTCGGGTATGCGCCCGATGTTGGCGAACTCGTCGAAGACGAAGTGCACCGTCGTGGGCAGCGATCCGCCGTGCGCCTCGAGCGCCTCGGCGCAGAGCGCGCTCACGGCCGTGTCCATGAGCAGGGCGAACAGGAAGTCGAAGGTCGAGTCGGTGTCGCTCATCGACGCGAAGAGCGCGACCTTGGCGCCCTCGTCGCCCATGTGGGCGAGGCCGAGCTCGTCTTTGGAGGTGAGGTCGCGCACGGCCCGGATGGACAGCGGCTTCAGGCGGACGTTGCAGCTCGAGAGCATCGACTTCATGGTGTCGCCGGCGGCCACGCGGAACTCGCGGTAGCTCGCGAGCGCGAAGTCGTCGGGCGGCGCCGGCTCGCGGACCTTGACCCACTCCCACGCGCCGTCCTCCTCGGAAAAGCCGCGCAGCGATCCGCCCTCCGCCGAGGCGCCGCCGCGCCTGACGTAGCGCTCGCCGGTCTCCAGCTCGCGGAACACCATGTCGAGCGGGCTCATGTAGCCCGGGTCGTCGCGGGCGTCGGCGAGCGAGAGCAGCGTGAGCAGCCCGTCGAGGTTTCGGTCGGCGGGCTCGCAGTGCATGACGAGGTAGGCCGTGAGCGCGGTGTAGACCAGGCGCTCGGCCTTCTCCCAGTAGGGGTCGCCCTTGTGGTCGGCGTCGCCCTCGGTGTTGGCGACGATGCCGCGGGCGAAGCGGATGACGCCCGCCTCGTCGCGTATGTAGGCTATGGGGTTGAAGCGCATGGAGCGCGTGAAGTCGATGGTGTCGAACGCGCGGATCTCGTAGCCGAGCTCCGCCAGCGCGCCGCCCATCTCGCGGATGAGCGTGCCCTTCGGGTCGGTCACGAAGAAGCTGGCGTTGGCCTGCAGGAGGTTCGGCTTGACGTAGTAGCGCGTCTTGCCGGTGCCCGGGCCGCCCACCACGAGCACGTTGTCGTTGGTGTCGGTGGAGAGGTCGAACCTGCGGCTCACGAGGCGGATGCGCGCGTTGTCGGTGAGGATGATGTTGTTGTCGGGGTCCTTGGCATCGCCGAAGGGCGCGATGTCCTTGCGCGTGGCCCACCTGGAGCTACCGTGCTCCTCGCCGTCGCGCCGGGCGCCCTTGGATCCCATGGAGCGCGCCCAGGCGACGAGCGCCGCGCACGCGCAGGCGGTCCCCGCGCACAGGGGAAGCGCCTCCGTTGAGAATACGCGCCCCGCGCGGAGCGCCGCCGGGATCGCCGCCATGGCGGCCTCCGGGTCGAGGATCGGGCTCGCGCCCGACGCCGCAAGGGCCGCGGCCGCGAAGTCTCCCGCGGCGAACGCCGCCGCGGCCAGCGCTGCCGCCGCCTGCCACCTCATCTCTCGGGCCCCTCGATATGTCGCGGGCCGCGGTCCCGGCCGGGGCCCTGGCTGTGGGCCCTCGCCGGCGCGCGCGCCCGCTCGGCGCGCTCCGCCAGCCGCTCGGGCGCCCGGCGCCTCTCGGCGATCTCGGAGAGCCGCTCCCTGGCGCGATCTGCGGCCTTTCCCGTCTCTTGCTCGAGCTGGCGGAAGGCCTCGTCGACCTCGGGGGCGTCCTCCACCTTGAAGAGCAGCCAGTCGCGGCCCTCGCCGGGGATGATGTGGTGCTCGACCGACGCGGCGCGCAGCTTGTCGGAGACGACCTCCTTGATCGTCGCGTACTCGGGAAGCCCCGAGAGCTCCTCGAGGCTGAGCTTCGCGTAGGTCGGCGCGCCCTCGGCCGCGATGGCCTCGGCGCGCCCGCCGGCGATGGTCCCGCGGATTCCCGCGAGGCGCTCGGAGAGCTTCCTCGCGCTGCGCTCCATTGCCTCGGCGCCGGCCTCCTGGCCGATCCTCAGCATCCAGTCGAGCAGCTTGCCGCCCGCCTCGTCCCCGTAGTCGCTCGCCATCCCGCGCCTCCCTTCCAGTCGAGATGAAAAAGGGGCGCCTTCGCGCCCCGGTCGTCCCTATTCGGCCCCGACGGCCCTCTCGCGCGCCATTGGGGCGCGGGCTTCCTGCCCGGCGTGCGCGCGGCTCGCCTCGCGGGCGGACGCGGCGCGCTGCGCCAGCGGCTCGGGCGCCTTCTCGTGCAGGTGGGCCCACTCGCCGCTGCGGCACTGCTCCGGCGTCGCCTCGCACATGTCGCGCATGGCGCGCTCGAACCGCTCGGGCTCCTGGGCGATGGCGCCGAAGCTCCAGCTCTCGAAGCCGGTCCACGCGTCGCCGTCGCGCTTGAGCGTCCACCACTCGTCGCCGCCGTTCACCTGCTGGATGAACGCGAGGTCGCGGTAGCAGAACCCCTGGCGTATGGCCCAGTTGCCCGAGCCGAGCGCCTCGCGGAGCCTGTCGACGCTCTCCGTGCGGGAGAACTCGTAGGCGTACTCCTCGAGGAACGGGTCGTCCTGCCAGTCGAAGCCGCCGACCTTGAGCCAGCCGTTCTCCTGGCACTTCTCCACGAGCTCTTCGTGCTCGCGGCCGGTTATCCTCTCGAAGCCGTCCATGGGCTCTCCGCCTTTCGTTTGTTGCTTGGCGGGCGGCGTCCTCGCGATGGGGGCACGGTGCGAGTCGGAGCAGGCGTGCGTGCTGGCGCGTCGGCGCCGCCCAAGACGTGTATAGCGATTTCGATTGCGGCAGAGGGCGGGGCCGCCCGCGATGGGTCGAGCTGGGTCGAGCCGTCCGCGCCTCCACGGGAAGCGCACAAGCTAGCCGAGCCGGCGCCTGTCCCTTCCGCCCAGGTAGACGGGCCTGCAGGTCTGGGAGATCCTGCTCGCGATCGCCTCTGCCGTTACGCGCTCGCCGCGCCTTGCGAGCCTGTCCGCCAGCGCGCCCGGCGCGTAGTTCGACGTGACGATGGTCGGGCGCATGTCCTCGTAGCGCGCGTCGAGCACGCTGAACACGGTGCCGACGGACCACTCGGTCGCGTCCTCCTTGCCGAGGTCGTCGAGCACGAGGACGTCGCACTTGGCGTACCGCGCGACGGCGGCCTCGGTGCCGCCCTCGCCGAACGTGGCCTTCACGCGCTCGAGCATGCCCTTGGCCGTCGTGAAGGCGACGTCGTAGCCGGCCTCGGCGAACAGCCTGGCCATGGCGGAGGCGGCGTGCGTCTTGCCGGCGCCGACGCCCCCGTGTATGTAGAGCCCGGCGC
>NZ_LR597515.1 GCF_902150035.1 Enorma burkinafasonensis | reverse complement strand
TCCGGACATGCCGTCCTCCGATCTCCCGGGGCCGGCCGATCCGGCCCTCAGGGTATCGGGTTCCCACATTCATCCGCACATGTGCGGATGAATGTGGGAGGTGTTCGGATAAAGTTGATAATCAAGGGAATGATTCAAAGCGGAGTTGACGGCCCGTCATCGACGGGACCCGATAGCGCTCATTTGTATAATGAATCTCAGGGAAGCGAATCTCTGAGTGATTCGCCCGTTTTGATTCAGGCGTATCCGCTAGGTGGTACCGGGTGAACATCCAACAACTTCGATACGTACGTGCCGTGCTGCGATCCGGGAGCTTCTCGGGTGCCGCGCGATCGGAGCACGTGTCCGTCCAGGCCGTCTCAAAGGCGCTCGGCGAGCTCGAGTCCGAGCTCGGGGACACCCTGTTCATCCGCGACAGCAAGGGCGCCACGCCCACGTCCTTCTGCTCGGGCCTGCAGCCGCTCGTCCAGAACACCCTCGAGGGGATCGATCGGATCGAGCGCTACGCCGAGGGCCATCGCGCGGGCTCGCCCGAGGGCCACGAGGGCCTGCGGGTCCTGCTCACGGTCCCGCATTTCAACAACTGGCAGGCCGTCTGCACCGGCCTCGAGCGATTCCTGGGGCGCCAGCTCAACATGAAGGTGAGCCTGGGCCTCTGCTCGGGGCACCAGGCGCTCGGCCAGCTCTATGACGGGAGCCTCGACGTGCTGCTCACGGTGGGCGCCTACGACAACCCGGCATGCGACTGCCTGCCGGTGGGCACGCTTCCGGCCGGGGTCTTCCTGCCCAAGGCGCATCCGCTCTACGCCAAGGGCGGCGTCACGCTCGCGGACCTCGAGCCGTACCCGACGGGCTACATCATCGGGCTCGACGACTTCAACGAGACCATCGTCAACATCTACCGCAAGCACGGCATGAAGTCGCCGATCATTCCCGTCCAGAACGGCGAGGAGTTCGAGCGCCTGCTCAACCGCGAGAACGGCTTCGCGATGGGCGTCGGCATCGAGGCGTTCTCGACCTCTCCCGAGTGGGGGATGGTGCGCTTCAAGGCGCCCGACAACCTGGCGATCCCGGTGTGCGCCATCACCATCAAGAACCAGAAGACCGAGTGCTACCGCATCTTCGAGCGCTTCATGCTCAAGGAGTTCTCCCAGCTCATGGGAGTTATCGGGTCCTAATCGCCCCTTGGATTTCCAAGGAGTCTACGGGGCACTGAGATGAGAGAGGTGCGCTCGGGGTCCTATGCCGCGCGTAGAAATCCTTTCCAACATCTCATTTTTGGCCGTCCAGTTCAGATATGTACGATTGGACGGCTGTTGAAGGGTGCCGGCCACGCCATCTTGCTCGAATCATAGCGCCGGTCAACCGTGCGTCATAACAAAAGCGCAGGATTCGCGAGTCTGCAGCTGCAGTAGCCCAGCTTTATCGGGGGAGCAATCGTACATATCTGAACTGGACGGCCAGATTGGGCCGTTTGGTGAGAAAAAAACGAGTGCCGTGCCGCGCGGCGTGCCGCTGCGGGACCGCCGGTTGCGTCGCATCGTCGCGTCATCCGGTCTCGCTGCTTCCCGCAAAAGAAACGAAAACGCCCCGTCTCAGATCCGCTATGCGGCTGAGACGGGGCGTCGTGCGTGTAAGGCGCGCAGCGGGGGGCGCGGGTTCGGGAGGCTACTCCTTGTCCTCGCCCTTGAGCTTGCTCAGGGACTCGTCCTGGCTCTCGACGAAGCTGTCGGCTTCCTTGAGCTCGCGCGCCTCCTCGGCCTCCTTGGCCTTGTCGGGCTTGACCTCGTCCTCGTGCTCGAACTGGAGCTGGTAGGGGGCGATGTTGTGGCGGGTCAGCAGCAGGCGCATCTCGCGCTTGAGGTTGCGCTCGAGCGCGGCGCGGTTCTTCTCGGAGCAGCGCGCCACGATGCGGAGCGTCATGGTGCTCTCGGTGAGGTTCACCACGCCGCGGTAGAACGGGCCATCGAGGACCATCGGCTGGCGCTCGGCGATGATGGGGAGCTCGCGCTTGAGCATGTTCTCGATGTAGGGCAGGTCCTCGCCCACGGTGATGTTGACGTCGACGTTGGCGAAAGAGTCGAGCTTGGTGCGGTTGATGACGTTCGAGATGGCGCTGTTGCGCAGCACGATGACGTTGCCGCTGCCGTCGTTGATCTTGGTCGTGCGGATGCCGATCTCCATGACGGTACCGGTATTGGCGCCCACCGAGATGGTGTCGCCCACGCGGAACTCGCCCTCGAAGATGATGAAGAGGCCGCACAGAAGGTCGGTCACGAGGTCCTTCGCGCCGAAGCTGATGGCGAGCGTGAGCAGGCCGGCGCTGGCAAGCAGCGTCGCGGTGTCGACGCCCACGGTCGCGAGGCACCAGTAGAGGGTGCCCAGGATCGCGCCGTACTTGACGAGGCTCACGAGCAGGCGGCAGACGGTCTCGCCGCGGGTCGAGAGCACGCCGGAGAGCAGGTGCAGGATCTTCTGCAGGACCCAGGAGACCGTGAAGATCACGCAGGCGGTCATGATGCTCGCCGTGATGGCGAAGATGTTGAGGCCCTGCTCCCAGCCGCCGCCGAGGATGTAGCCGAAGACGGAGTCGCTGCCGAAGATGCGGTCGCGGAAGAGCACGGCAACGAAGACGGCGAGGACGCCGATGCCGAGGAAGATGCGCAGCACGTAGCCGAGCTTCTGCTCGGGCGTCATGGACTCCCAATCGAGCGAGCGGTTGAGCCAGCGGCTCGCGGCCGACTCGGTCTTCGCCTTACGGCCGGACGGGGTGACGACGTCAAAGACGCGCCCGTCGCCGCGGTCGGCGGAGACGATGCGGGAGGCGACCGTGCCCTCGGCGGGCTCGAGCGCGATGAGGGCGTAGACGAGCACCATGCACGCGATGGCGATGCCCGCCGTGGTCACGGTCAGCGGGACGCGCTGGCTCATGAGCTCGCCCTCGGGGCCGGCGACGTAGACGTAGTAGTCGTCGGTCTCGACCGAGGAGGCGAAGTAGGTCTCGCCGTCGATGGTCAGGTAGTCGTCGTAGCCGCCCCTGATCTGCTTCTCGGTGAGGCCCATATCGGTCGCGGCCTTGCCCTGGACCATCTCGTCGGGATAGTACGCGAAGGTCTCGTCGTCCTTGTCGATGGCGAAGGCGAAGCCGCCGGCACCGGCCTGGACGCCGTCGAGCACGGTGTCGATCTGGACGGTCGCGAGCAGGTTCTCGAGACGGCTCGAGCGGATGCCGATCTGCACGAAGCCGTCGACATAGCCCGCGTCGTCGTAGGTGGCGATGCCGATGTACTGGCGGAGCGCGCCGGTGGTGTCATCGTGCATCGGTTCCTGGATGAACTCATCGACGCCCTGGAGGAGCTGGTGGAACTCGTAGGACTGGTCCTCGGGGTCGTCCGAGATCGAGAAGTGCTCGTAGGGCGCGTTCGACGCGACCATGTCGCCGTTCAGGTCGAAGCGGTACACGTTCACGATCTGCAGCGCGTCGGCGAGCTCCTGCATCTTCTCCTTGGTGAGGAGCTCGGGGTTGCGCTCCAGGATGTAGGCCGCGACGCGCGCCTTCGAGAGGTAGCGCTCGTTGTACTGCTCGGTGAGGTCGTCGGCGCGCTGGTTGGTGCGGTCGATGGTCTCGGCGATGGTCGCCGCGCGCTCCTTGTTGGCGACGGACTGCGAGGAGAGCGCGAAGAGGGTCTGCATGTAGAACGAGACGCCCACGATGGCGATCACGCCCACGAGCGCGAGCACGAGCGCGCGCCGCCCGATCGTGCGGTTGTAGCGCAGCGCCCCGAGCTTGACGAAGTGGCTCTTCACGTCGCCGTCGCGCTCCTCCTCGCGCATCACGAAGATGCCGTAGAGGGCGACGGTGGCCATCACGACGAAGAAGACGAACATGATGACCGCGACGGTGACGTTCCGGGAGGCCGCCATGTCGGAGGCGGGCACGGCGCAGATGTAGTACGTGTCGCCGATGAGCGCGACGCGGCAGTAGAGGCTCTGCCCGTCGAGCTCCATCCAGCAGGTGGTGCCGTCCTCGAGGTCGTTGACGTCGATACCCAGATCGAGCGCGTCGTCGCCGACGAGCTCCCCGTCGGGGTGGTACTCGATCACATAGGTCTGGGCCGAGAGGGCGAAGACGTAGCCGCCCTGGCCGACGGAGATGTTGCGCAGCACGCTCTCGGTCGAGCCGGTGGTCTCGATGAGCTCGCGGAGCTCCGCGGGACTCTGCTCGATAACGACCATGGTCTCGTCGTCGATCTTGGCCGCGTAGTAGCGCATGAGCCAGTCCTCATCGGGCAGCTCGATCTCGACGGCACGCGAGGGCTCGCCGGTGCTGAGGCACTCGCGGAGGTAGTTGAAGCGCGCGTAGCTGAAGTTGGCGCGCGTGTCGGCGGCGCGAGCGACGATGGTGCCGTCGGCCTTGACGATCATGATGTTGTCGACGTCCAGCAGCTGCTGGTACTCGGCCATCTTGGCGTCGGTCGCCTCGAAGCCCACGTTGTTGGCGGCCATGAACGAGACGGACTGCGCCTTGGACTGGTAGACCGCGTCGAAGGTCTCCTTGTTCTGCGCGGTCTCCTCGTCGGCGTCCTCGAGCAGCTGCACGAGCTGCTCGGACTCCTGGGCCATCTCGGTGTCGTAGCTCGCGATGGAGAGGCGCTCCTGCATCTGGGAGAGGAGCACGCCCATCACGGCCATGCTCACGGCCACGACGGCGATGAGCAGGGCGATCTTACGCTTGAGTCTGCGTGACATATGCATCGCCTCCTAGTCCCACTTGTCGACGAGCCGGGCGATGAAGCCCTCGTCGAGCATGTCCTGCACCGCGTCGGCGACGGGCTGCGACAGGTCGGAATCCTTCTGCGTGGCGATGCCGAACGACTGCTCGGCGACCACGAAGTCCTCGATGTAGGTGCGCTTGTCGTCCATATAGGTCTGGGCGATCGCGCCGTCGAGCACCATGGCGTCGACGACGCCCTCCTCGAGCGCGTCGGAGAGCTCCTGGTAGGAGGGGAACTGCAGGAGCTTCCACGTGTCGAACACGGCCTCGGTGTTGTCGGCGCCCAGATAGGACGCCTCGCCGTTCGAGAAGCCGATCTCGTAGAGCTTGATGGAGAGCAAAGGCGCCGCGTTCGCGCCGGCCATCGTGCCGAAGGTGCGGCCGCGCATGTCCTCGATGGTGGTGATCATCGAGGTGTTCTGCACGACGGCGATGACCTTGTCGTCGTAGTAGGCGGGCGAGAAGTCGAAGTTCTCGAGGCGCGTGTCGGCGATGGAGTAGCACGCGGCGATGAGGTCGATCTTGCCGCCTGTGAGCATCTCCTTGCGGTTCTCGGGCAGGACGGTCACGTACTCGACGTCCTGGTAGCCCAGACGGTCCGCGAGCTCGTTCACGAGGTCGATCTCGAGGCCGTAGTAGTTGCCCGTGTGCTCGTTCAGGTAGCCGAAGCCCATGACGTCAGCGCGGACGCCCGCGCGGAGCGCGCCGCTTGAGGGTGCTGCTGCAGCTGCCGAGCTGCCCGACCTCGCGGTGGCGCCACCGGTGCAGCCGCCGAGCAGGGCGGCCAAGGGCAGTGCCGCGCAGGAGCAGGCGAGCTTGCCGAACTCTCTTCGCGTGTAGTTCACAGTCATCTCTCCCCATCGAATCGATGTGAATCCAGCGTGCGCCCGAAGCGCACCGAGTTTGCAAGTTTACGAAAGTCGAGACGCCATTGCCATGATTTCGTAAGGTTTCTCTAAGTGGTTCAAAAGATGATTGATACCATGACGTTTTCTTGCCAAGCCTGAGGAGCTTCCCTCACAATGGCCCGGCTCGCGCCCGCACCCGGGGCGGCCCGTGCGCCGGCCGGCGCGCGGCCACGACGAAAAGGAGAAGACCTTTGGATTCCTGGAAGAAGTACCTCGCCGAGGCCCTCGGCACCTTCACGCTGACGCTCTTCGGCTGCGGCAGTGCCGCCATCGCCGGCTCCACGCTCGGCACCCTCGGCATCGCCTTCGCGTTCGGCCTGTCCATCGTCTGCATGGCCTTCGCCATCGGCAACGTCTCCGGTTGCCACATCAACCCGGCCGTGACCTTCGGCTGCTACATCGACGGCCGCATCTCCTTGAAGGAGCTCTACGCCTACTGGATCGCCCAGTTCGTGGGCGGAATCGCGGCCGCGTTCGCGCTGCTGCTCATCGTGACCCAGTGCGGCGCCCTCGGCGGCGTGGCCGAGACCGGGCTCGGTTGCAACGGTTATGGTGACGCCTCCACCACGGGCATCTCCATGGTCGGCGCGTTCATCGTCGAGGTCATCTTGACCTGCGTCTTCGTGCTCACCATCCTGGGCGTGACCGCCGACGGCAAGACCGGCCACTTCGGCGGCATCGTGATCGGCCTCACGCTCACGTTCGTGCACATCATGGGCATCCCCCTGACGGGAACCTCGGTGAACCCCGCCCGCAGCTTCGGCCCCGCGCTCGCGATGGCCACGCAGGGCAGCACCGTCGCCCTCGAGCAGGTCTGGGTCTTCATCTTCGCCCCGCTCGCCGGCGCCGCCCTCGCCGCGGTGCTCTTCGGCGTCTTCAAGGCGTTCTACCAGCAGGAGGCGTAAAGGCCGCCTGCCACATGCCCTTCATCGACTCGCAAGGGGTCCGCGTCATGCGGGCCCCTTATACTATGTAGCGGTTCCTGCGCCCGCCGGGACCCCATCCGCTTGCCACCGGGCGCATCGCCATCGCGGCTTGCCGGCAGGCGCCGCGTTCCCGCGCCGTCTCGTTCCGAGGGAGGCTTGCAGTATGGGCGCACCTGCCAAGAAGGATCTGCGCCGGGAGCTCAAGGCGGCACGTGCCGCGCTGGGCGCCGCAGAGCGGGCCTGTGCGGACCGTGCGATCCTCGCTGCCCTCAAGGTGCTTCCTCATGTGCTGGAGGCGCCGTGCGTCTACACCTACCGCTCGTTCGGTGCGGAGGTGGACACGAGCCTCCTCATCACCTGGTGCCTGGATGCGGGCAAGAAGGTCGCGCTGCCGCGCTGCGTGCCCGGCTCGCGCACGCTGGAGTGGTATGCCGTCGACGGCCTCGAGGGCCTCGTGCCCGGTCCCTTCGGCATCGAGGAGCCCGCGCCAGACCCCGCATGCCGCGTGGACGGTCGCGGGCGGGCCGGCGACGTCGCCATCGTCCCCGGGCTCGCCTTCGACCGCGCTGGCTTCAGGATCGGGTACGGCGGCGGGTACTACGACGTCTTCCTCGGCTCTTTCGCGGGCCGCTCGATCGGCGTCTGCCGCGCCGCCGAGCTCGTGGAAAGCCTTGCCGCCCTTGGGGCCGTGGAGGCGCATGACGTCCCCGTCCGGCAGGTTGTGTGCGGGTAGGGATGCCCGCGCCGTGGAGGGCGCGGCGTGCTACCATCGTCGGTTGTCATCCGCGGGCGCCCGTGCGCCCCGTCTGAAAGAGAGCGCTATGAGCCCACGCGCGAGCGAACGCTATACGGTCCCCTTCGAGTTCGACGAGCTGCCCTTCGCGCGGGCGGTCGAGCTCGCTGCCGATACCGGCACCGTCTCCGGCGATGCCGGGCCCCTGCTCGAGACCGTCGTCGAGATGCTCGACGAGCTCGATCGCCCCGACGGGCACTTTGACGTGCTCCAGGTGGCGGGCACCAACGGCAAGAGCTCCACGGTGCGCTTCTGTGCCGCCATCCTCGGCGGCGAGGGGCTGCGCTGCGCGCTCTACACCTCGCCCCATCTGGTCCGCTATCCCGAGCGGATGGAGGTCTGCGGGCGTGTCATCTCGGACGCGGCGTTCGCCCACGGCGTCTCCGCCGCGCTCGAGGCTGGCCGCCGCGTGAACGCCCGCCGCGCCGCCGCGGGCGAGGCGCTCTACACGATCACCCCCTTCGACCTCTTGACGGTCGCCGCGCTCGTGGTGTTCGCCGAGGCCGAGGTCGATGTGGCCGTGCTCGAGGTGGGCCTGGGCGGGCGCTGGGACGCCACGAGCGCCACGCACCCGGTGGGCGTCGCGGTGACGGGGATCGGCCTCGACCACATGCGCATCCTGGGCGACACGCTCGGCGAGATCGCGGCCGAGAAGGCGGCGGTCATCCAGCCGGGCCGCTTCTGCGTGCTGGGGGAGGGGACGCACCATCCCGAGGTGCAGGCGGTTATGGACGGGCGCTGCCGCGCGTGCGGCGTCGAGCCCGTCGTCGTCTGCCACGAGGTCCTGCGCGAGCCCGCCCATCTGGGCGATGCCCTTGCGGTTCGGGTGCCCGCACCGCTCGCCACCTACGAGGTGTCGGTCAAAAAGCCCGCCTACCAGGCCCAGAACGTCGCCTGCGCTATCGATATCGCCGAGTGCTACCTCGGCCGGGCGCTCGATGCGGCCGCGCTCGGTCGGAGCCTCGCCGCGTGCCCCACGCCGGGCCGCTTCGATATCGTGCGCACAGACCCGCTCGTGCTCATCGACGCCTGTCACAACCCCCAGTCGTGCGAGACCTTCATCTCCTCGATCGGCGAGATCGCCCCCGAGCGCGCGTCGCGCCCGGCCCTTCTCATAGCCACGCTCACCGATAAGGACTCGCAGGGGATCGTCCGCGCCCTCGTGCCGGAGTTCCCCCGCATCATCGTGGCCCGCACCGCCTCGCCGCGCGCGCTTGCCACAAGCGAGCTCGCCGGCGCCGTCGCGGCGGAGCTCGAGCGGGAGGGCCGCCCGGCGGGCGACCTTATCGCCTCCTTCGACTCCGTGGCCGAGGCGCTCGCGTTCGCCACGGAGCGCGCCATGCCCGTGGTCGCAGCGGGCACCATCACGCTCGCGGGCGAGGTCGCGGGGCTCCTGCGCGGGTAGGGCCGGCCGTTCGCGCTAGAGCTCGTGGAAGCGCGGCTCCTTGCCCTCGAAGGTGCAGAACGTCTCGAAGCCCATGTCGGCGAGGCGGCGCTGCACGTAGCGGAGGTAGCTCCCCAGGTGGTCGGGCTCGTGCGAGTCGCTGCCGATGGTCACGATCGTGCCGCCCAGGTCGCGGTAGAGCTTAAGGATCTCGGTCGCGGGCTGCAGGTCGGGCAGGCCGTAGCGGAACGACGAGGTGTTGACCTCGATGCCCTTGCCGTCGGCGATGACGCGCTCGAGGATCGCGGCGACGATGTCGCGCGTCCGCTCGAACGGGTAGATGCCCGCGGGGTCGTAGCGCTTGATGAGGTCGAGGTGCCCGAGCACCGAGTAGCCGTGGAAGCGCTCCACGACCGAGAGCAGCTCGCGGTAGTAGGCCTCGTTGTACTCCTGCTGCGTCCGCCCCTCCTGGAAGGAGCCGTCCCAGAACTCGAGGTCACCGACCTGGTGGATCGAGAGGATCGCGAAGTCGAGCCGATCGCCCCATCGCTCGAGCAGCTGTTCGTAGCGTTCGACGGTATGCGCCTGCACGCCGAGCTCGAGGCCGACGCGGACCGTGAGGTCGCCGGCGAACTCGTCGCGCGCCGCCTCGACGGTGGGGAAGTAGCGCTCGTAGTCGACGTTGGTGAGCGGGATGCCGTCGACCACGCGAGCGAGCTCGGGGTGGTCGCTATCGGGCTTGACGCCGTAGTCGACGTGGTCGGTGAAGCAGATCTCGTCGAGGTTGCGCTTCACGGCGTCGCGGCAGACCTCCCTCACTGGATAGGTCGAGTCGTCGCTGAACTCGGAATGCACGTGGAAGTCCGCAAGCATGAAGGCCCCTTTCCCTTTGCCCCGCCCGAACATGACGGCCCTACCTTAGCACCCGGCGCGCACGGTAACCTGCTTGCAATCTTTCAACTTCTGCCGCGCTGCCGCGCGGGAGGGCGTACCATCACGCATAGGGAACGGACCCGGAACCGGGAAAGGAGGCACCATGGGAACCTCAGGACAGGAGCGCGCGGGCGCATGGTGGAGCCAGGCGGTGGTCTACCAGGTGTATCCGAGGAGCTTCAGCGATGCCGACGGCGACGGCCTCGGGGACATCCGCGGGGTGACCGAGCGCATCGGCTATCTGGCGGAGCTTGGCGTGGATGCCATCTGGCTCTCGCCCTTCTACCCCTCGGAGCTCGCAGACGGCGGGTACGACGTCATCGACTACCGAGCGGTCGACCCCCGGCTCGGCACGCTCGACGATTTCGACGACCTGGTGCGCGCGGCGCATGCGGCGGGCATCAAGGTGATGGTCGATATCGTGCCCAACCACACCTCAGACAGGCACGCCTGGTTCCAGAAGGCGCTCGCCTCGCCCGCATCTCCCATGCGCGACCGCTACATCTTCCGCCCCGGCCTCGGCGCGGCAGGGGAGCTCCCGCCCAACGCCTGGCAGTCGACCTTCGGCGGCCCGGCGTGGGAGCGCGTGCCCGACGGCAGCTGGTACCTGCACCTCTTTGCCAAGGAGCAGCCCGACCTCAACTGGAACCACTCTGCAGTGCGGGCCGATTTCGAGCGGACGCTCAGGTTCTGGAGCGACCGCGGGGTCGACGGCTTCCGCGTGGACGTCGCCCACGCGCTTGTCAAGGATCTCGAGAGCGCCACGCTCGAGGAGCTCGGGCGCGTGCCCGTGAGCGGCATGGCGACCCCGGATGAGCCCCATCCCCTCTGGGACCGTCCCGAGGTGCACGAGATCTACCGCACGTGGCGACAGGTGTTCGACGAGTACGATCCTCCGCGCTTCGCGGTGGGCGAGGCCTGGGTGTGCCCCGAGCACCAGCATCTCTACGCCGCGCCCGACGAGCTGGGCCAGGTGTTCAACTTCGAGTTCGCCAAGGCGGATTGGTTCGCCGACAGCTTCCGGGCGGCGATCGAGGAGGGCATCGCGAGCGCGCGTGCCGCCGGCTCGACGGGCACCTGGGTCATGTCGAACCACGACGTGCCGCGCCATGCCTCGCGCTACGGTCTGCCCCAGGTCAGGGCTCGTGCGCACCATCAGCTCGCGAACGACTGGATCCTGCGCGACGGCGCGAGCTACGCCGAGGACCGTGCGCTGGGGACGCGCCGCGCCCGCGCGGCGGTGCTGATGGAGCTCGCGCTTCCCGGGTCGGCCTACATCTACCAGGGCGAGGAGCTCGGCCTCTTCGAGGTCGCCGACATCCCGTGGGACCGCCTCGAGGACCCGACCTCGCGGAACACTGCGGGTCCGGCCACGAGCAAGGGGAGGGACGGCTGCCGCGTGCCCCTGCCCTGGAGCGCCGGGGACCGCCCCCGCCCGGCGGCGTGGAACCCGTCGTTCGGCGACGGC
This sequence comes from Enorma burkinafasonensis, assembly GCF_902150035.1. Lineage (GTDB taxonomy): Bacteria > Actinomycetota > Coriobacteriia > Coriobacteriales > Coriobacteriaceae > Enorma > Enorma burkinafasonensis. The sequence continues at coordinate 25,316 of NZ_LR597515.1, read as the reverse complement.
GCGACCGGGAGCTTCGGGTTCTCCCCGGCGGGGTGCGCGGTGGCGCCCCATCTGCCCCAACCGCTCTGGTTCGGCGAGTTCGCCGCCGATCTCCAGGAGATTGACCCCACCTCGATGCTTGCGCTCTATCGCGCGGCGCTGCGCCTGCGCCGGGAGTACCTGGCCCCGGCCGACCCGGGCTCCTTCTGTTGGGTGGACCCCGCGACCCTGGGTCCTGAACCCGAGCAGGTCATCGCGTTCGCGCGCGGCCTGGGCACGCGGGGAGCCCTGGTGAGCTTGACCAACTTCGGCGCCGCGCCGCTCGCGCTTCCCGCCGGCGAGCTCCTCCTCTCCTCGGTCGAGGTCGCAGACGGGCTGCTGCCCCGGGATGCGAGCGCCTGGGTGCTCGCGGACTAGGCGCGTAAGGGGCGCGGTGCCGCATCGAGGTGTGCCGGGAATATGGACGCGGGCGGCGCCTGCGCGTCCCGGATGAAGTCACCTTTGGCGTATGGGCATCATCGGTATACAATAACGTGCTGGTTTCGCTTAGATTCGCATACGGAGACTGAAAGGTATTGATGCCGTATGATGCAGTACATCCAGGAGCTCATGTCTCCGCAGCTCATGTTCGCCATCTATCTCTTCATCGCGTTCATCGTCGCGCTCTACGTCCTCTCGGTCGTCTACGTCTTCGTCGACGCCCGTCGCCGCGGCTCGCAGTATTTCTGGGCCTGGGGCCTGCTTGCGCTCCTGCCGTTCGTGGGCCTCATCGCGTATAACGTGCTGCGCCCGAGCTCGTACCTCACGGACCGCGAGGAGCAGGAGCTCGACGTCGCCCTGCGCGAGCGCCAGCTCGCCCAGTACGGCACCTGCCCCAACTGCGGCGGCCCCATCGAGAAGGACTTCATCGTCTGCCCGGTCTGCAACACCCAGGTGCGCAACGTCTGCCCCGGCTGCCATCGCCCGCTCGACGCGCACTGGAAGGTGTGCCCGTACTGCCGTACGCACATCCAGTAACGAGGGTTAGCTCGATCATGTGCCTCATCGCCCTTGGCGGCCTCACCCAGACTATCTAGGCGCCTGTCCCTCCCGGCGACCGCGCGGTCGCGGGCAGGCGCCGCATGCGCGCTCGGTCCCTGGTGGCCGGGCGCTTCTTGTATCCGCCGCGGCCCGTGCGGCCGCTTACCTTGAGGAGTCACCCATGAAGGTCCTGTACAACGACGGCCACATCGACGAGTGCCCGGCAGACGAGGTCACCCACGTCGTCCGCCACAGCGCCGCGCACATCATGGCGCAGGCGATCAAGCGCCTGTACCCGGAGGCGGACTTCGCCTACGGCCCCGCCACCGACAACGGCTTCTACTACGACATCGACCTGCCCGAGGGCACCAAGATCTCCGAGGAGGACTTCCCCGCGATCGAGGCGGAAATGAAGAAGATCGTGAAGGAGAACCTCAAGTTCCAGGTCTTCGAGCTCCCGCGCGCCGAGGCTATCGCGCTTATGGAGGAGCGCGGCGAGAAGTACAAGGTCGAGCACATCGGCGACCTTGCCGACGACGCCCGCATCACGTTCTACCAGCAGGGCGAGTACATCGACATGTGCGTGGGCCCGCACCTCACCTACACCAAGGCGCTCAAGGCCTTCAAGCTCACGGGCGTCTCGGGCGCCTACTGGAAGGGCGACAAGGACAACAAGATGCTCACGCGCGTGAACGGCACCGCCTTCGCCACGAAGGAGGAGCTCGACGAGCACCTGCGCCTCATCGAGGAGGCCAAGAAGCGCGACCACCGCAAGATCGGCCGCGAGATGGACATCTTCATGATGCGCGACGAGGCCCCGGGCTTCCCGTTCTTCCTGCCCAACGGCATGATCTTGAAGAACGAGCTGCTCGACTACTGGCGCGAGATCCACCACGAGGCGGGCTACGTCGAGATCTCGACCCCGCAGATCATGAGCAAGCACCTGTGGGAGACCTCCGGCCACTGGGACCACTACAAGGACAACATGTACTCCACCACGATCGACGACGAGGAGTACTGCATCAAGCCCATGAACTGCCCCGGCGGCGTGCTCGTGTACAAGAGCCGTCCCCACAGCTACCGTGAGCTGCCCATCCGCGCCGGCGAGATCGGCCTCGTGCACCGTCACGAGATGCGCGGCGCGCTGCACGGCCTCTTCCGCGTGCGCTGCTTCAACCAGGACGACGCCCATCTCTTTGTGCGCCCCGACCAGCTCACCGATGAGATCGTGGGTGTGGTGAACCTCATCGACTCCGTGTACCAGAAGTTCGGCTTCACCTACCACCTCGAGCTCTCCACGCGCCCCGAGGACTCGATGGGCTCTGACGAGGACTGGGCAGCCGCCGAGGCGGGCCTGCGCGAGGCGCTCGAGCGCCTGGGCAAGGACTACGTGGTGAACGAGGGCGACGGCGCCTTCTACGGGCCCAAGATCGACTTCCACCTCGAGGACTCGCTCGGCCGCACCTGGCAGTGCGGCACGGTGCAGCTCGACTTCCAGATGCCGCTCAACTTCGACCTCGAGTACACCGATGCCGACGGCGAGAAGCGCCGCCCCATCATGCTGCACCGCGTGTGCTTCGGCTCCATTGAGCGCTTCATCGGCATCCTGATCGAGCACTTCGCGGGCAAGTTCCCCACGTGGCTCGCGCCCTGCCAGGTCAAGGTCCTGCCCGTGTCCGAGAAGAGCCGCGACTACGCGCTCGACGTCACGCGCCGTCTCGAGGACGCCGGCATCCGAGCCCTATGCGACGAGCGCGACGAGAAGATCGGCTACAAGATCCGCGAGGCGCGCAACATCGACCGCCCGCCGTACATGCTCATCATCGGCGAGCAGGAGGTCGCCTCGGGCACCATCTCGGTCCGCGACCGCTCGAACGAGACGCACGCCGCCGAGCTCGATGAGTTCATCGCGCAGGTGAAGGCTGAGATCGCCGAGCGCCGCTAGCGGGCGCCACATAGACCGCAGGGGACCGGAGCGCAGCATCCTTGCGCCCCGGTCCTTTTTCGTATGTGCCGCCCTCGCGGGGCTTGAGGGCGCGTTGACGCGACATATCGCCGCACAGGAGGGGCGACAACCGGTATAATTCTTGGAGTTGACGTGAGAGAGGGGAACGAGATGGCTTCTCGCCAAGTTGAGCTCGCCGGACAGATCGCCCGCATGCACGGGGCGCGGGCGGCATGGCTGATGCGCGCCACCTGCCCGCTCGACCTCCTCACCAAGCTCGGCGTCATCGGGCCCGAGGACCATCTCGTCGCGTTCACGGCGGCCTGCTGCGACGCCGTGCCCGATGTCCTCACGTGGGGGAGCGTCGTGACCGTCGACGACCCGGCGCCCGAGGCGTTCCTCGCGCAGTCCGGCTGGGGCGACCCCGACTATCTCGCGCGCTTCTCGACCTGCAGCGATGACGGCCTGGCCGCGCATGGCTCGCCCGCCTCGTACGCGTTCGGCTCGGGCATGAGCTCGGCGCGCCTGTTCTGGTTCGTCGATATGCTCGGCGCGCCCGGCGTGCGCTTGCCGGACATCCGCGCCCTCGCGCGCGCCGCCCGCTCGGTGGGGGCGCTCCTCATCGTCGACTGCTCGCGCGCGACCTCGTTCGCCTGCAAGCCGCTGGCCCTTGGCGCCCAGGTGTGCCTCGAGGCGATCGGCTCCGATGACGCGGGGTGCCTGAACGCGCAACGGCCTAAGTCCTACGCCGTGTGCATCGCCCCGTCATGCACCGGACGCGGGCGCAAGCGCCTGGTCCATCCCGAGGCGGAGGATGCCTACCGCCTGTTTACGTTCCGCCTGGGCGACCCCGCTGCCGCCCCGAGCGGCTCCGCGGCGCTCGACGGCGACGAGCTCGACCGTATCGCGAGCGTGCTGGGTACCTTGCCCGCCGCGATGCAGCAGCGCATGGACTCCGCGCGCGCGATCGCCGCGTACCTCGGCTGCCATCCGAGCGTCGGCTACGTCTGGTATCCGGGTATCGCCTCGCATGTCGACCACGGCGTCGCGACGGTCACGCTCGAGCACGGGTTCGGCCCCGTGATCGACTTCTGCCTGACGGGCGCCCCGCTCGCGTCGTGCGAGGGGCGTGCCCGCCGCCTGATCGAGCTCTTCGAGTCGGTCCGGCCCAAGGCTGCCGACGCCCGCCCAGTGAGCGCGGTGTCCTGCATCAAGGCGGGCAACCTCGCCTACCTGAGGATCTACGCCGGGCTCGACGACCCGCTCGAGGTTACCGACAGCCTCGACCAGGCGCTTCGCCTCTTCTGCAATCCTCCGCAGCCCTGATGGTGCCCTCTGCCTGGGGGAGGCGGCCGCCCGTGCGCGGGCGCCCGTCCCGGGTGGGACGGCCAGCCTAACGTAGGGACTCGGGGAGGAACCCTTACCCATGGATTTCGCTTTCACCGGCGCTGACCTCGTTCAGAGCCTGCTTCTGGGCGTCGCGCTCGCCATGGACGCCATGGCCGTGACGCTCTCCAACTCGCTCTGCGAGCCCGATATGCCCGCCTCCAAGAAGCTCGCCATGCCCGTGGCGTTCGCCGTCTTTCAGATGGCCATGCCCATCCTGGGCTTTTTCGGCGGCACGCTCATCGCGCCTGTCATCGAGGCGTACGCGGGCATCGTCTCGCTCGCGATCCTCGCGTTCGTGGGCGGCAAGATGATCGTCGAGGCGGTGCGCGAGCTGCGCGAGCCCGAGGAGTGCCCCGCCACGGGGCTCACGTACCCGACCATCATGCTCGAGGCGGTCGCGACCTCGATCGACGCTTTCGTGGTCGGGGTCTCGCTCGCCGCCGCGGGGGCGAACATCGTGCTCTACGGCGCCTCCATCGGAATCACGACCTTCGCCTGCTGCTGCGCCGTGCTCGTCGTCGGCCGGCGCCTGGGCGCGCACTTCGGCCCGCGCGCCGAGATCGCGGGCGGCGTCGTGCTCGTCCTCATCGGCCTCAAGGCGTTTCTGGGATAGGAGGGGCGCCCCCCCGCCCCGGTGCCCGCCTGCGCCGCCCGCCGGCCGCACCGCAGCTGCTTGCCGCGGCGCACCGGTTAACGGGCGGTCGCATCGAGCGAAAGCAGCTCGCGCCACAGCCTTTGCTGGGCGTCACGGATGCCCTGGGTTTCGGGATGCCGGTGGAAACGGCCCCTAGCGCAGAGGTCGGCGAGTATCGTGTTGATGGTGTTCCAGCTCATGAGCTGGCCTTCCGTTATGGTGGTGAGGCCGATGCCCATCATCCTCAGCGCGTTCGCCTTGCGCCCGTCGCGCTCGTGCGCCTCGCGCGAGAGATGGTGCGCGTTGCTGTCGTATTCCACGTCCTGCATGATGGACTCTATGAAGACGTCGCCTTCGAGTTTCTCCCTGCGCGCGATGAGCGCCGCCTCGGGTGAGAGCTCGATCTCGCGGTTGAGCGTCACGCCGGGGATTCCGCGCCCGCCCATCCGCCGCGGCAGCGCTATGAGCGCGGCGAGCTCGGCTTCCCTCGGCGAGCGCGCGCCCGGCCTCATGTGCTCGATCACGCGGCGCGCGGCAGATGGCGAGCGGCACGAGCGCGACAGGCGAAAGAATGACGCCAGGTGCTCCGGCGAGGTCAGCGGCGGGCGCTTGCGCATCCCGCTCTCCGCATGGGGATCCAGGGCGTACCTGCCGCAGAGCTCCGAGGCGAGCATCCAGGCTTGCGCGATGCTTGCGCCCTTGGTCAGCTGGTAGTACACAAGCTCGGGCCTTGCCACGAAGACGCCGTGCTCGATCTCGATGAACGCTGTGAGATGGAAGGGGTCCGTATCGAGCACCGTGCGCGTATACGTCGAGAGGCGGCGCCGTCCCGGTTCGCAGACGAGGGTCACGAGGGGGAGCGGCAAGCCGAACATCTCCGCAAGGGCGCTGGCGAGATCGCGCTTTGGGGCCTGGGGTCTGACACGGCATCCCGGCCCGGTGCAAGGCGAAACAAGTCCTGATCGCTCTTGGCTCAGCAGACGCGCGAGCCGGACTCCATCCGTTGGCGACCGGTATATCTCAAGCGCCGATCTGCCACAGATAAACGTCGATGAATTGTCCATGCAGATGTCTCCTCCCGGAGGCATGCACAGGAGAGGGGTGCCCATCATACCAGAACCGTCGGGGCGCCGTCTGCTCGCGTGCCACGGCGAGTTGAAGCGATGCAATCCGATGAACGAATGTATGTATCGCGACAGGGAAATCCATCCGATTGAAAAATGAAGAATAATCGCCCTACATTTCTTTTTCGAATTGCAGTCACAATCGTTCGGCAGGTAAAACATGCAGGTAGAGACTATAGGCAAGCTGCGACCTCAGGTTGTGATTTGTTCATTTTTCTATCGAATGGAATTGAGTGACATTCGACATTCATTTGAAGAGCGAATTGCAGAAAACGCGCCGAAAGCTATTCATTTGAAGACCGAATGGCATGGCGAGGCGGACGCGTGCGGGTGAGGGGGCCTCATCGCGAGCCTGCGAGCCGGCTCGGCGCCACGTGCGGCCCCCAAAGATGCATGTTTTTCGCAGGCGATTTCGTGCGGAGACTATCGCCCTTACCTGAGCTACAATGGCTCGTCAAGAACCGTATCGCCAAACGGTTCCGTCCACGCCGCCGTGTGGACCTCCTCGCAGCCGCTGCGCCCGGGGAGGGCCCGCACCCAAAGAGAAAAGAGGAGTATCATGGCGATGTTTTTCCCCGGCGAGTCCCATACGTTTTCCGAGTACCTGCTGGTGCCTGGCTACTCTTCTTCGGAGTGCGTGCCCAACAACGTCTCGCTGAAGACCCCGCTCACGCGCTTCAAGCGCGGCGAGGAGCCCGATATCACGCTGAACATCCCCATGGTCTCCGCCATCATGCAGTCCGTCTCCGGTGAGGAGATGGGCATCGCGCTCGCGACCGAGGGCGGTATGTCGTTCATCTACGGCTCGCAGACCCCCGAGCAGGAGGCCGCGATGGTCAAGGCCGTGAAGGACCACAAGGCCGGTTTTGTGATCTCCGATTCCACCCTCACGCCTGACATGACGATGGCCGAGGTCATGGACCTCAAGCAGCGCACCGGGCACTCCACCATGCCCGTCACGGAGGATGGCACCGCCCACGGCAAGCTGCTCGGCATCGTGACGAGCCGCGACTACCGCCCCTCGCGCGACGACCCCAACATGAAGGTCGCGACCTTCATGACCCCGCGCGAGCAGCTGATCGTCGGCGACAAGGACATCACGCTCAAGCGCGCCAACGACGTCATCTGGGACAAGAAGCTCAACGCCCTGCCCGTGGTCGACGAGAACGACCACCTGGTGGGCATCGTGTTCCGCAAGGACTACGACTCGCACAAGACCAACCCCAACGAGATGCTCGACGCCAACAAGCGCTACATGGTGGGCGCGGGCATCAACACGCGCGACTACGAGACCCGCGTGCCGCTGCTCATCGAGGCCGGCGCCGACGCGCTGTGCATCGACTCCTCCGAGGGCTTCTCGGAGTGGCAGAAGCGCACCCTCGCGTGGATCCGCGAGAACTACGGCGACTCGGTCAAGGTCGGCGCCGGCAACGTCGTCGACGCCGAGGGCTTCCGCTTCCTCGCCGACTGCGGCGCCGACTTCATCAAGGTCGGCATCGGCGGCGGCTCGATCTGCATCACGCGCGAGACCAAGGGCATCGGCCGCGGTCAGGCCACGGCGCTCATCGACGTGTGCCGCGCGCGCGACGAGTACTTCGAGGAGACCGGCATCTACGTGCCCGTGTGCTCCGACGGCGGCATCGTCTACGACTACCACATGACGCTCGCGCTTGCCATGGGCGCCGACTTCCTCATGCTCGGCCGCTACTTCGCGCGCTTCGACGAGAGCCCCACGGCCCGCGTCAACGTGAACGGCCAGTACATGAAGGAGTACTGGGGCGAGGGCTCCGCGCGTGCGCGCAACTGGCAGCGCTACGACCTCGGCGGCGCGGCGAAGCTCGCGTTCGAGGAGGGCGTGGACTCCTACGTGCCCTACGCCGGCTCGCTCAAGGACGGCGTGGGCGCCACGCTCTACAAGGTGAAGTCCACGATGTGCAACTGCGGCGCGCTCTCCATCAAGGAGCTGCAGGAGAAGGCGCGCCTCACGCTCGTGTCGGCGACCTCGATCGTCGAGGGCGGCGCGCACGACGTCGTCGTCAAGGACCGCAACCACCAGATGGTGAGCTACCAGTAGGCGAGGTTTCGGGTTTCGAGTGCTGCGGGCGGTCCATGGGCCCGCGCGGGAGGGACTCGGCTCTGAACCGCTGAAGCGCGGCATAGCATTCGATTACGAAGAGCTTGAGAAGGCCCGGTGCTGCGGCATCGGGCCTTCTTGCGTGCAACGATGGCGACGGCGCCGCGCTGGGGCGGCACCGGACCGATCGGAGTCAAGATGGCCGTTTCGCTGCGAAGGCTTGGCGCGGCGCTCCTCCTCTCGCTGCTCGCGCTCGCCTGGAGTCCCTATGCCTGGGCGCTTGAGGGCACGAGCGGGGATTCCGGTGGCGGAACGGCCCTCCTCGCGCCGATCGACCTCACGTCGGGCGGCGACGTCGCGGGCGATGGCTGGGCGTGGACGGCGGCGGACCGTGAGCTCAGCCTCTCGTCTTGCGACCTCGCCTTCTCGGGGAGCGGGTTCATCCTGCCGCCGATGAGCTCCGTCACCGTTGCGGGCGACTGCACGCTCCGGACCGGGCTCGGCGAGGCGCCGGCGCAACCCGGAGTGATGGCCGCCTTCGATGCCAACACCGCGTACGAGGAGGGCTCCACGCTGACGTTTGCGCCCGCAGCCGGCGGCGGATCTCTCACGATCGCCTCGGCTGCGGTCCCCGGTGAGGTGACGAGGACAGCATGCTACGCGATCTACCACGCGCTCGGTTCGACTGAGGTTCGGGGTCTCCCGCTCAGCCTTTCGGGCTTCGGTTCCGGGATCTGCTCCGATGCCGCCCTCACGTTGGAAGGAGTCACCCTCACGGCCGGTGCATCCAGCGTCGGCGGCCGCTCCCTGTGCGCCCCGCACCAATGGATGCTCAGCACCTCGGGCTGGCTGCGCGTCGTCGACAGCGACCTGGACATCCGCATGGCCGATGGGATGGCCGCCCTCTACGCGACCGACCTCACGCCCTCGGAGCACGCGGGCGAGATCTCCATCGAGAACAGCCGTGTCAACATCGCTATCGAGGACAGTGCGGACGCCACCCAGGGGACCTCCGGTGCGCTTTCCGTGCGCGGCACGAACGCCCTGTACAGCGAGGGTTCGATAGGCATCTGGAACAGCGAGGTGGATGTTACCGCCCGCTCGCTCGACCCGCGCGTCTCGGTCGTGTCGGGTCTGCGCAGCCATGCCGATATCGTGATAGCACGAAGCAGGGTCACGGCCCTGGCCGCAGGTGGCGCCAAGGCGGTTGAGGTGGTCGCTACGGGACACGTGACGCTCGAGCGCGACCTCGTGAGACAGGGGAGCGCGCATGTCGAGCAGGCGGGGGAGTTCATCTCGGAGCACGAGGACGCCGACCCTGTGGGCGGGACGGTCGTGATCACGCCGCCGAGCGCGGATACCGGGGTGAAGCGCGTGACCGTGGCGGGCATCGAGGCCAAGGCCGCGGGCGCGGGCGCCTTCGCCGTCGAGCTTCCCGTGGGCGCGCCCGTGCCCGAGGCGTCCCAGTTCGAGATCGAGGCGGTCGATCCGGCGGCGTCCGTGTCGGCTCCGGTGTCGGCTAACGGGGGAGCGACCTGGACGTTCACCGTGACCGCCGAGGACGGGACGGAAGCGACCTACTCCGTGCGGGTGACGCGCGCGCCGCAGGAAGGGGAGGGGTCGGGGCCCGGAGACGAGGGCTCGTCCGGCGGCGGCACGGTTCCCGGGGAGCCGGTGGAGGATGCCACAGGCGACTGCCAGGCGGCGGCGGAGCGGCCTTCCACCGGCACGCTGCCGGCGACCGGCGACGCCTCGACGGCAGCGGTCGCGGTGCTCTCGGCCGTCGGGTTCTGCGCCCTGGTGGCGAGATGGGCCAGGCGCGCCAGCGTCTAAGGGGCGCCCACGCGCATCCTTGTCGTATCCTAGAAGGACACGTCGGGAGAGGGGTGCGCGCTCATGATGAGGTCCAGGGTCATCGCGCTGGCATGCGTCGCGCTGATCGCGCTTGCCGGTTGCGCGCCCGCCCCCTCGGGGGCGGGTTCCGTTGTCGGCTCGATAATCGCTGATGCCCCCGCGGCGTCGGCGGCGGTCCTGGGACCGCGCGCGTTCGTGGAGTGCGCCCACGCGTGGACGGTGTCGTCTGAGCCCGCGATCCGGCTCCGCCTGGGCGTCATCGAGGATTACCGCGCATCGTTCGTGCATGGACCCAAGCCCGCCGCGTACCAGGGCTACATCGTCATCCACGATACCGAGGGGTCCGGCTCGCCGCAGGCGGTCGTCGCCTCGTGGGATGCGGCAGGCGAGGGCGTGGCGGCGCACTTCGTGATCGGGCGCGACGGCACGGTGGTCCAATGCGTGCCGCTCGACGCGATCGCGCACCATGCGGGGTTCGGCGACAACGGCCACAACGAGCGCTATGGCGTCACCGACGAGTCGCGTGACGACCGCGTGGGGACCGGCCCCGGGCACAGCTGGGCGGGCGACTACGGCATGAACTCGTACTCCATCGGTATCGAGCTCGTCCACCGCGGGGGCGCGGAGGACTACACGCCCGAGCAGCTCGACGCCCTCGACGGGGTCATCGCCCTCATCGACGCGCACTACGGGTTCGAGAGCGAGATCATCGACCACAAGGCATGGCGCTCGGGCAACTCCGATACCTCGCCCGAATTCGCCGTATACTTGGAGCGATACCGAATCGACCGTACCCATGACGGCACGGGAGGATGATCGATATGTTCTGCACGAAATGCGGCGCCGAGCTCGAGGACGGCCTCGAGTACTGCAGCGCCTGCGGCGCACGTATCACGCCGGAGCTGCGCGCCGGCAACCGGGTCCCCCGGGCTGGGGGCGCGCCTGCCGAGGACGCGGCCGACGTCACGACCGTGATCGGCGGATCTGCGCGCCAGGAGCCCCCGGCGCCCGAGGTCACCGCGCCCATCCCCGCCGCGATGCACCCGACGGCTCCCGATGCGGCGCGGACCCCGGACCCCGGCCCGGCTCCGCGCCGGGACGGGCGGCTCAAGGTCGTCGGCGCCATCGCGGCGGCAGTCGCCGGCTTCGCGCTGCTCGGCTTCCTCTTCTGGGCGTTCGCACTCGGCGGGCTCTTCAGCGAGCCCGAGCCGGTCGAGCCCGTCCCCATCGAGGGGAGCGCCGAGGTCGAGGAGGACGACGTCCAAGAGCCCGTGGCGCTCGCGCTCTCCATCGACGCGCTCGACAGCAGCGAGTACCCGCACATGACCGTTGACTTCACCCTCTCTGCCGCCGATACGCACGACCTGTCGCTCACCGAGGAGGGGCAGGAGGTGCTCGCCCAGCTCGACGACGCCTCGTTCGTGGTGACCGATTCCCTCGACGGCGGGGAGGCGGCCTCCGTCGAGATCGAGGACTTCAGGCTGCTCGACGCCGGTTCCTCCTGGCGGATCGAGTGCACCGCTACCGATTCGGCCGGCGCCGGGACGCACATCCTGGAGGTCTCGCTCGACCCGGATACGGGCTATACCGCGAGCACCTCGGTCCAGTTCATGGTCACGGATGCCGATGAGCAGGCCGAACGCCCCGAGGAAGGTGCCGGCACCTACCTCGTGCCCGCCAGCTCAACGCGCGAGATCGACGCCTCCGACCTCGAGGGCCTCTCGGATTGGGAGCTCTGCCTCGCGCGCAACGAGATCTACGCGCGCCACGGCCGCATGTTCAACAACGCCGAGATCCAGGCGTACTTCGATGGCCAGGACTGGTACGAGCCCGTCTTCGCGCCCGCGGACTTCGACGAGCGGGCGCAGCTGAGCGACCTCGAGCTCGCGAACATCGACACCATCTACGCTTACGAGCAGGAGCGCGGGTCCCAGTACGTGTCGTAGGCGGCCGCGCCTCGCCGCCAAGGACGCGCCTTCGGGCGCAAGCCGGGCGCGCCGCCCGTTCCCCAACTTTCGCGCCACGGCGGGGGAACGAAGCGGCCAAGCCTGCTAGAATATCGAACGTTACCGTTTCGCCGCGCTTGGCGCGGCCCCGTCTATCGAGGAGCCATCCTATGTGCGACCAGCACGACCGTACCCATGAGATCCCGGCCTACGACGCCCAGGCCATCGAGTCCAAGTGGATGAGGGCCTGGGAGGAGCAGAACCTCTTCGCCGTCGATGAGGACGCCTCCAAGCCCAAGAAGTACGTGCTCGAGATGTTCCCGTACCCCTCGGGCGACCTGCACATGGGCCATGCGCGCAACTACACCATCGGCGACGCCATGGCGCGCCAAGCGCGCATGCGCGGCTTCGACGTGCTGCATCCCATCGGCTTCGACGCCTTCGGTCTGCCGGCCGAGAACGCCGCCATCAAGCACAACACCCAGGCGGGCGAGTGGACCTACAAGAACATGGACCAGGCGCTCGCCACGATGCGCCGCATGGGCTTCTCCTACGACATGGACCGCCTCCAGAGGACCTGCGACCCCGAGTACTACCGCTGGGGCCAGTGGATCTTCGAGAAGATGTGGGAGCGCGGCCTCGTCTACCGCAAGAAGAGCCCCGTCAACTGGTGCCCCGGCTGCAACACCGTGCTCGCCAACGAGCAGGTGACCGAGGGCCACTGCTGGAGGTGCGGCTCGGTGCCCGAGAAGCGCGAGCTCGAGCAGTGGTACTTCAAGATCACCGACTACGCGCAGGAGCTCCTCGACGACCTCGAGAAGCTGCCCGGCTGGCCCGAGCGCGTGAAGCAGATGCAGGCCAACTGGATCGGCCGCTCCGAGGGCGCCGAGGTCGACTTCACCCTCTGCGACGCCGAGGGGAACCCCGTTCCGGGCGACGAGGGCAAGATCACCGTCTTCACCACGCGCGCCGACACGCTCTTCGGCTGCACGTTCTTCCTGCTCGCGCCCGAGTACAAGGGGCTCATCGAGCTCGTCCAAGGAACCGAGTACGAGGCGGACGTCCGCGCGGTCATCGCCGGCGCGGAGAAGGTGTCCGCCGTGGAGCGCGCCCAGGGCACGCTCGAGAAGCACGGCGCCTTCACCGGCCGCTACGTGGTGAACCCGGTCTCCGGCCAGAAGGTGCCGGTGTGGGTCGCCGACTACATCGTCTCCGACTACGGCACGGGTGCCGTCATGGCCGTTCCCTGCGGCGACCAGCGCGACTTCGAGTTCGCCCGCAAGTACGGCCTGCCCATCGTGCCCATCATCCTCATGGACGACGAGCGCGCCGGCGACGAGGAGGCGGGGGAGTCCATCGACACCTACCACGCCGAGACCGTCGACTGGGACTCGGCGCACGCGGCCGAGGGCACGCTCGTGCAGTCCGGCAAGTACACCGGCATGCGCGGCGGCAAGCACTCGGAGGGCGAGGCGGCCATCGTCGCCGACCTCGAGGCCGCCGGCACCGGACGGCGGAGCGTGCAGTTCCGCCTGCGCGACTGGCTCATCAGCCGCCAGCGCTACTGGGGAAACCCCATCCCGGCCGTCCACTGCGAGCACTGCGGCATCGTTCCGGTGCCCGAGGACCAGCTGCCGGTCATGCTGCCCGCGAACCTCGACCTGGGCGCGGGCGAGACGCTCGCCGAGTGCGCCGAGTTCTATGAGACCACCTGCCCGGTCTGCGGGGCCCCTGCGCGCCGCGAGACCGACACCATGGACACCTTCACGTGCTCCAGCTGGTACTACCTGCGCTACTGCGACCCGCACAACACCGAGCTGCCATTCTCCAAGGAGGCGGCTGACCGCTGGATGCCGGTCGACAACTACATCGGCGGCATCGAGCACGCGATCCTGCACCTGCTCTACTCGCGCTTCTTCACCAAGGCCCTGCGCGACATGGGGATGCTCGACGTCGACGAGCCCTTCACCAACCTGCTCTGCCAGGGCATGGTGAAGGACGCCAACGGCGAGACCATGTCCAAGTCGAAGGGCAACGTCGTGCCGCCGAGCTCGGTCATCGAGCCGTACGGCGCCGACACCATGCGCCTCGCGATCCTCTTCATCGCACCGCCCGAGAAGGACTTCGACTGGGACGAGGACGCCGTCGCCGGCGCCAACCGCTTCATCAAGCGCGCCTGGCGCATCGTCTGGCAGCTCGCCGGCTCCGGCTCCGCCGAGGCGCGCCTCAACCCCGGCGCGCTCGACGCGGCCGCCAAGCAGCTCTACCGCGAGCGCCATCGCACGCTCGCCAAGTGCACCGAGGACTTCGACCGCCAGCAGTTCAACACCGCGATCTCCTCGATCATGGAGCTGGTGAACGCCGCGAGCGCGTACATCAACGCCACCGAGGACGACCCCGCCCGGCGCGACGCCGCTCTCTCGTGGCTCGTCGCCACCGACATCGTGAGCGTGCTCGCGCCCATCTGCCCGTTCTGGGCCGATGAGCTCTGGCATGCGGCGCTCGGCCACACCGAGAGCGTCTACACCGCCCCGTGGCCCGAGTTCGACCTCGCCGAGGCCGCGAGCGACACCGTCGAGATCGCCGTCCAGGTGCTCGGCAAGCTGCGCGCCCGCGTCGAGGTCTCGACCACGGCGACCCAGGACGAGATGCGCGCCGCCGCCGAGCGGGTCGCGGTGAGGTGGCTCGAGGGCAAGACCGTCGTCAAGGCGATCTGCGTGCCCGGCAAGCTCGTGAACCTCGTGGTGAAGTAGGCGCCCGCGCAAAACGTCGCCTTCAGCGACGCGGCTCCGTACACGGTGCGGGGCCGCGTCGTCTTTATGCGCCCGGTGAACGTGCCCGCAAGACGCCAATTGTGGAGCTATTGCGAAGAGAATCGGGTGCCCGGAGCGGTCGCGCCGCCGCGTTTTCCGCTTCTGACCTGCCTGTGCTAAGCTATCGGAGGTAATTGACGTGAAGTGAAGGGAGTGCGGGTTCGCCCGCGCTTCCTTTTTCTTACAAGGGGGTGTGACATGGTCAAGAGCGCTCAGGAGCAGGCCATCATCGACGCGCTCGAGGGCGTCGCCGCCGATCACGGCGTCGATATCGTCGATGTCGAGCTCACCGGCGCCACGAAGGCGCCGTGCGTGCGCGTGCGCCTGGAGGGCGCCGATGGCGAGTCGCTCTCGCTCGATGCGGTCACCGAGCATACCGGCTGGGTGGGCGATGTCGTGGAGGCGCTCGACCCGGTGAGCGGGTCCTACACGCTCGAGGTCTCGACGCCCGGTCTCGATCGGCCGCTGCGCCGCCCGCGCGATTTCGCCCGCTTCACGGGCGAGCGCTGCGAGCTCACGACCACCGCGACCGAGGGGCGCCGCCGCTACAAGGGCGTCATCGCCCAGGCGACCGACGACGCGGTCACGCTCGAGCTCGAGGGCGAGGACCCCGTCACGATCCCGTTCGACCAGGTGAAGAAGTGCACCTTGAAGCCGGTCATCGACTTCAAGCGCAAGGAAGGGAAGAAGTAACATGGCATCTCAGATGATGGAAGCTCTGATGGAGCTCTGCCAGGAGAAGCATATCGACCAGCTGTTCCTCATCGACCAGCTCGAGAAGTCGCTCGCCAAGAGCTACGAGGACATCCTGCACCTGCCGCACGGCGCCGAGGTTACCATCGACCGCGCCTCCGGCAAGGTCTACGTCTACGAGCTCATCCCCGTCGAGGACTCCTTCGACGAGGAGACCGGCGAGTACACCGAGTTCACCAAGCGCGACGTGACCCCCAAGGACACGAGCCGCATCGCCGCCCAGCACGCCAAGGCCGAGATCAACGCGATCGTGCGCAACTCCGCCCGCCGCCAGATCTTCGAGGAGTTCTCCGACCGCATCGGCGACATCATCACCGGCACCGTGCTGCAGTCCACGCCCGACTTCACCATCGTGAAGATCCGTGAGGGCGTCGAGGCGGAGCTCCCGCACTTCGACCAGCGCCGCTACGAGAACGAGCGCAACGAGCGCCCGGTGGGCGAGCGCTACCGCCACAACGACCGCATCAAGGCCGTCATCATCGACGTGCGCGACCCGGACGCCAACGTGCAGCCCGTCCGCGGCGAGCACTCCCGCCCGCCCATCGTCATCTCCCGCACGCATCCGGCGCTGCTGCGCCGCCTCTTCGAGCTCGAGGTGCCCGAGATCTACGAGGGCTCGGTCGAGATCAAGTCCGTCGCCCGCGAGCCCGGCCAGCGCTCCAAGGTCGCCGTGCACTCGCTCGACAGCCGCCTCGACCCGGTGGGCGCCTGCGTGGGCCCCAAGGGCAGCCGCGTGCGCACCGTCGTCTCCGAGCTGCGCGGCGAGCGCGTCGACGTCATCCTCTGGGATGAGGACCCGGCCCGCTACGTCGCGAACGCCCTGTCGCCGGCCAAGGTGACGCGCGTGCTCATCGACGAGGAGAAGCGCTACGCCGGCGTCATCGTGCCCGACGACCAGCTCTCGCTCGCGATCGGCAAGGAGGGCCAGAACGCCCGCCTCGCCGCCCGTCTCACCGGTTGGCACATCGACATCAAGAACGAGACGCTCGCCGCCGACATCCTGCGCAACATGCCGGTGCACCAGGAGCCCGCAGACGACCTTCTGGACGACGACGAGCCCGGCCGCTGCGCGTACGTGAGCGAGGACGGCATCCGCTGCCGCAACCAGGCCCGTCCCGGTTCGCGCTACTGCGGTGTGCACGAGTCGGACGCCATCGAGTCGGCGGAGGATCTGATCTAGCGGATCGGGGGCGCGAGCCCCGCATGAAGGTGGTCCGTTGGATGTTCTGCGCGCGAGGGCGCGCGAGAGGTAGGTGATTGCACATGGCTAAGACCCGCGTATCAAGCCTTGCCAAGGAATTCGGGATGACTTCGAAGGAGCTCATGGGCTACCTTGCGGAGATGAAGATCCCCGTCAAATCGGCGTCGTCCGCGCTCGAGGACGCCTATATCTCCATGGTGCGCAAGAAGCTCGCACCGGTTATCGAGGCGCGCGCCGCCGAGGTCGAGGCGAAGCGCAAGGCCGAGGAGGAGGCGCCCGCCGCCGAGGAGGCCGAGCGCGCCCGCGAGGCCGAGGCCGAGCGCCTGGCCGTCGAGGCCCGTCGCGAGGAGGAGCGCCGGCTCTCGAGCGCCATGCGCGCCGCCGAGGAGGCCGCCCGCGCCGAGGAGGCAGAGCGCGCCCGCGAGGCCGAGCGCATGGAGCGCGAGCGCAAGGCCGCCGAGGAGCTCGAGGCCAAGCGCCGCGCCGTCCCCGCGTCGGACTCCGGCTCGCGCTTCCGGTCGCTGCTCGACCAGATCGCGGCCCAGGAGACCGTGCTCGAGGAGCGCAAGAAGGCCGAGGAGGCCAAGCGCAGCGAGAACGCCGCCGAGCGCCCCGCGCGCAAGGGCGAGCGCCGCGGCGGCCGCCGCGAGGAGCATGCCGGCTCGGGCCATCAGCACCGCAGCTCGCAGGCGCCCTCGATGCCGGCCGCCATGGACGTCCCCGCGCCCGAGAAGGCCGGCAAGGGCCGCAAGGGCCGCAAGGGCGCCCAGCACGCCGACGAGGACCGCTACAGCCGCATGGCGCGCGAGGCGGAGGAGTACAGCCGCGAGCGCGTGCTCGAGGAGGCCCGCATGGCCGTCGAGGAGGCGTCGCGCGGCGACGGCGGACGCCGCCGCAAGCGCAAGGAGAAGCGCATGCGCGAGGCCGAGGCCGCCCGCGAGGAGCAGAAGCTCGAGCAGGCCAAGGCCCAGGGCATCAGCGTCGAGGAGCTCGACGCGGTGCGCGTCTCGGAGGGCGTGACCGTCGCCGAGCTCGCCGAGGCCCTGGACGTCCCCGCCAACGACATCATCAAGCGCCTGTTCCTGCTCGGAACCCCGCTCACCATGACGCAGTCCATGTCGAACGACCTCGTCGAGCTCGTCGCCGACGACCTCGGGCGCCAGATCAAGATCATCAGCCCCGAGGAGGAGAACTCCTTCACCTTCTACGACGACCCGGCCGACCTCAAGCCGCGCCCGCCCGTGGTCACCGTCATGGGACACGTCGACCACGGCAAGACGAGCCTGCTCGACGCCATCCGCCACACCGGCATCGCCGCGCACGAGGCGGGCGGCATCACGCAGCACATCGGCGCCTCCCAGGTCGAGATCGGCGGCCGCCAGATCACCTTCGTCGACACGCCCGGCCACGAGGCTTTCACGGCCATGCGCGCCCGCGGCGCGAAGATCACCGACGTCGTCGTGCTGGTCGTCGCCGCCGACGACGGCGTGATGCCCCAGACCATCGAGGCCATCAACCACTCCAAGGCCGCCGGCGTGCCCATCGTCGTCGCCGTCAACAAGTGCGACAAGCCCGATGCGAACCCCGACCGCGTGCGCCAGGAGCTCGTCGAGCACGGCGTCATCCCCGAGGAGTGGGGCGGCCAGAACATGTTCGTCAACGTCTCGGCGCGCACGCACGAGGGCATCGACGAGCTGCTCGAGACGATCCTGCTCCAGGCCGACGTTCTCGAGCTCAAGGCCAACCCCGACACCTTCGCCTCGGGCTACATCATCGAGGCCAAGCTCGACCGCGGCCGCGGTCCCGTGGCCACGGTGCTCGTGAACCGCGGTACGCTCCGCGTGGGCGACGCGCTCGTCGCCGGTATGAGCTTCGGCCGCGTCCGCGCCATGCTCGACCAGCACGGCGACCACAAGGACGAGGCGCGCCCGTCCGACGCCGTCGAGATCCTCGGTCTCGACTCGGTGCCCAACGCGGGCGACGAGTTCCGCGTCTTCGAGGACGAGCGCGACGCGCGCAAGCTCGCCGACGAGCGCGCCCTCAAGGCCCGCATCGAGGAGCAGAACAAGGTCAAGCACGTCACGCTCGAGACCCTCTTCTCCGAGATGAGCGAGAACGAGCTCAAGGAGCTCAACCTCGTCGTCAAGGCCGACGTCCAGGGCTCCATCGAGGCGCTCGCCGACGCGCTCGGCAAGATGGACCAGTCCGAGGTCCGCATCAACATCATCCACTCCGCCGTCGGCGCGATCACCGAGACCGACGTCATCCTGGCCGCCGCCTCGAACGCCATCATCGTCGGGTTTGGCGTGCGCCCGCAGGCCAAGGCCCGCGACATGGCCGAGAAGGAGAACGTGCAGATCAAGACGTACTCCATCATCTACAAGGCGATCGAGGACATCGACGCCGCGCGCATCGGCATGCTCAAGCCCACGGAGGAGGAGGTCCAGACCGGCATCGCCGAGGTCCGCGAGCTCTTCCGCGTGCCCAAGGTCGGCGTCATCGCCGGCTGCATGGTCACCGAAGGCGAGATCGAGCGCAACGACCGCGTGCGCGTCGTGCGCGACGGCGTCGTGGTGTTCGACGGCGTGTTCGCCTCCATGCGCCGCTTCAAGGATGACGTCAAGACCGTCAAGAGCGGGTACGAGTGCGGTCTGGGCATCGAGCGCTTCCAGGACGTCCACGTGGGCGACCAGCTCGAGGCCTACAAGATCGTCGAGGTCGCCCGCACCGAGTAGCGAAAGGTCGTCTTCGTGAAGCAGAACAACGTCACGCGCCGGCTCTCGGAGCAGCTGCGCGAGAAGCTCGGCTACATCCTGCTGTTCGAGATCGCCGACCCGAGGCTCGACCTGGTGACCTTGACGGGCGTCGAGGTCACCCAGGACCGCTCGTACGCGCGCATCTTCGTCTCGTGCGACGGGGACCGCTACGACGAGGTGCTCGAGACCCTCGCCTCGGCCAAGGGCCGCATCCGCAGCCTGCTCGCGCGCTCGCTCGACTGGCGCATCGTGCCCGAGCTCGACTTCCGCATCGACAAGTCCACCGACGAGGCGCAGCGCATCGCGGCGGCCCTGGAGAACGTCCCGCCGACCATCGGCGTCGAGAAGGACGAGGAGGGCTATCCCATCGCGGATGCCGTTTCCGCCGATGGGAGCGAGGCCGATGTCGAGGAGGGCGGCGAGCTCGATGGATAGCGACACGGCGAGTATCGACCTGCCGGCGTACGCCGACGAGTACTGGGGCATCCTCGACCTCATCGACGAGGCCGAGACCATCGCCATCTGCGGGCACACCTCGCCCGACGGCGACGCCCTGGGCTCGACTCTGGGGTTGGGGCTCGCCCTGCGCGGGCGCTTCCCGACCAAGGAGATCGCCTTCCTCATCGCCGACGACGCCCCGGTGCCGCGCATCTACCGCTTCCTCGCCGGTGCCGACGAGCTCGTGCCGGCGGCCCGCTATGCGGACGACCCTGACCTCTTCATCTCCGTCGACTGCCCGGTGCTCGACCGCCTGGCCGACGGCGAGGAGGTCCTGCGCCGCGCGGGCAAGGTGGTCTGCTTCGACCACCATCCCGCCCGCGAGGAGTTCGCCGATATCGCCGTGCGCCGGCCGGACGCGGCTGCCGCGTCGGTGCTCATCGCCGAGTTCCTCTCGTTCGTGAACATCACCATCGACGCCGGCGTCGCCACGGACCTGCTCTGCGGCATCGTGACGGACACCGGCCGCTTCCAGTACCAGAACGCCGACCCCGAGAGCTTCTGCGTGGCGAGCGGGCTGGTCGCTGCCGGCGCCGACCCCGCGCGCATCTCGCTCGAGGTCTACCAGAGCCAGCGGCTCGACTACCTAAAGCTCGAGTCCGTCGTGATGAGCCGCATCCGGCTCGTCGCGGACGGGCGCGTCGCCTACAGCTACGCCCGCGCCGCCGACCTCGCCGAGCACGGCGTGTCGCAGGACGAGTGCGACGGCCTCGTGGACATCGTCCGCTCCGTCATGGGCGTCGAGGTCTGCCTCTTCCTGAAGGAGATCGAGGACGGCCAGGTGCGCGGCAACCTGCGCTCCAAGGGCGAGCTCGACGTGTCCGGGATCGCCGCGGCCTTCAACGGCGGCGGGCACGCCGCCGCGGCGGGCTTCACGTACGAGGGCACCGTGGAGGATACCCTGCGCGCGGCGCTACCTATGCTCATCGAGCTCGTCGACTGCGTTCGCGACGTCGAGGAGCTCGCGGGCGAGCGCGACGGGGCGTAAGGGCCCATGGCTAAGCGTCGCGTCGCGCAGCTGAACGCGCTCATCGCAATCGATAAGCCCGGCGGATGCACCTCGCACGACGTCGTCGCCCGTGTGCGGCGCGCCGTCGGCGAGCGCCGGGTGGGCCATGCGGGCACGCTCGACCCCATGGCGTCCGGGGTGCTTGTGGTAGGTATCGGCCAGGCCACCCGGCTCCTGGGCAGGCTCACGCTCGACACGAAGCGCTACCTCGCCGAGATCGCCTTCGGTTACGAGACCGCGACCGATGACGCCGAGGGGGCGGTGACCCGCGAGGCGGAGGTTCCCGCCGAGCTTACCGACGAGACGTTCGCCCGCGGCGCGCTCGCGGGCATCCTCGGGGAGCAGATGCAGGTGCCGCCGTCCTATTCCGCGATATCGGTGGACGGCGTCCGCTCGTATGCGCGCGCCCGCGCGGGCGAGGAGGTCGAGCTCGAGGCCCGGCCCATCACCGTGCACGAAGCCGAGCTCATCTCCATCCGCGCGCAGGGCCCGTCGCCTATCTGGACCGTGTCGTTCACGGTGAGCAAGGGGACCTACATCCGCGCCCTGGCGCGCGACCTGGGGCGCTCCCTCAGCTCTGCCGCCCACCTCGCCGGCCTCGTGCGCACCGCGTCCGGGTCCGTCACGCGCGGGGACTGCCTCGAGCTCGACGCCCTCACGGCCGAGGCGGCGCGCGCCGCGGCGCTCGATCCCGTGCGGGCGCTCGGCGCCTATCCGGTCCGCTGCGCGGAAGCGGCCATGGCCGACGTGCTCTGCGGCAAGCGAATCCCGTCCTCGGCGCTCGAGCGTATCGAGGAGGGCGAGCCCGGGGGCCGCCCGGTCGCCCTCGTGTGCGCGGCGCGGCTCGTCGCCCTGGGGTCGCTCGAGGGCGGGTGCTTCGTGCCCACGGACGTCTTCCCGCAGCCCATCGAGGGCGTATCCGGTGAGGCCGCCTCGCGAGGGGGTGGCTTCCGATGATGCCCGCCCTCGAGGAGCTCAGGCGCGACTTCATCGTCGGCGCCCCCGGTGAGGTGCCGGCGCCGGTCAAGGGCTGGCGCCCGGGGGTGCTCTCAGACCTCGGTCCTTCGGTCGCGGTGATCGGGGCCTTCGACGGCGTGCACCTGGGCCACTGCTCGCTCATCGACGCCGCCGTGCGCGAGGCCACCGAGCGCGGCATGGCTTCCGTCGCGGTGACCTTCTTGCCCGATCCAGACGAGGTGGTTTCGCCCCGTCCTGACCTCAAGCTCTGCACGGCAGACGACCGCCTCGAGCTGCTCGCCCGCTCCGGTGTCGATGCGGTGCTGGTGGTCCCTTTCACCCGCTCGATCTCGCGGCTCACGCACGCGGAGTTCTTCAAGCGCATCCTGCTTCCCGCCTGCGACGTGCGCTCCATCCATGTCGGCACCGACTTCAGGCTCGGGTACCGCGGGGCCTCGACCGTTCCGGTCATGCGGGCCTGGTGCGCTGGCGAGGGTATCGACCTTGCGGGGCACGAGCTTCTGAACGTCGACGGCGAGGTGGTCTCGTCTACGCACATCCGCGGGCACCTTGCCGCTGGCGAGCTCGAGCGCGCCACCCGGCTGCTCGGGAGGCGACCCATGCTTCGCGGCACCGTGAACACCGGGCGCGGAGAGGGGACGGGTATGGGCTTCCCCACGGCAAACGTCGCCGTGGCGCCCAAGCTGCAGGTGCCCGCCGAGGGCGTCTACGGCGGGCTCGCGCTCGTCGACGGCATGGTCTGGCCCGCGGCCATCAACGTCGGCAAGCCGCCGACCTTCCGCGACCGGGCGGCCTCCGCCTCGCTCGAGGCGAACCTCATCGGCTTTTCCGGCGACATCTACGGGTCTGCGATCTCGCTCGCCTTCCTGTGGCGCATCCGGGGCCTCGTGGAGTTCGCGTCGCTCGACGATCTGATCGCCACGGTTTTGGGCAATATAGAGGAAGTGCGCGATGCGTTGGGGGAGAGCGGGGTGGCGCTGGCATGATCACCGATGAGGACAAGGACCGCGTCCGCGCGGCGACCGACCTGGTGGAGCTCGTGCAGGAGACCGTCCAGCTCAAGCAGCGCGGCCAGGAGTTCTGGGGCTGCTGCCCCTTCCATGGCGAGAAGACCCCGTCGTTCCACATCATCCCCGCCACGCAGGTCTGGCACTGCTTCGGCTGCGGCGAGGGCGGCGACTGCTTCACCTATGTGATGAAGCGCGAAAACCTCTCGTTCCCCGAGGCGATCCACTACCTCGCCGACCGCGCAGGCGTCGAGATCCAGGACACGCGCGACCGCTACGAGCGCGGCACCAAGCGCTCGCGCCTCATCGAGGTGTGCGAGGAGGCCGCCGCGTTCTACCACGTCCAGCTCATGCGCGGGCGCAACGGCGCGCCCCGGGAGTACTTCGCGTCGCGCGGCATGGGCAGCGAGGTCTGCCGGCGCTACCGGCTCGGTTACGCACCCGGCCGCGGCTCGCTCGTCGCGCATCTGGGGCAGAAGGGCTTCACCCCGCAGGAGATGGTCGACGCCAACGTCGCCGTCGTGCGCGACCGCGGCAACCTCGCCGACCGCTTCTTCGACCGCGTGATGTTCCCCATCATGGACGAGCGGGGCAGCTGCATCGGCTTCGGCGGCCGCGTCATGGGCGACGGCCAGCCCAAGTACCTCAACACCGCCGAGACCGCGCTCTTCCACAAGAAGCGCAACCTGTACGGCTTCAACTGGGCCAAGGAGCACATCGTCGCCCAGGGCCAGGCAATCGTCGTCGAGGGCTACACCGACGCCATCGCCTGCTACGAGGCCGGGATCGGCAACGTCGTGGCCACGCTCGGCACGGCCCTCACCGAACAGCACGTGAAGACCCTCACGCGCTTCGCCAAGCGCATCATCTACCTGTTCGACGGCGACGCGGCGGGGCAGAAGGCGGCCGAGCGCGCCATCGGCTTCATCGAGCAGAGCTCGGCCGACCTGCGCTGCGTGGTGCTCCCCGACGGCATGGACCCGATGGAGTTCATCTCGGCACGGGGCGGCGACGCCCTGCGGGCGCTCCTCGACGGCGCCGAGCCGCTCATGGACTTCGTGTTCCGCAAGCTCGGCGAGCGCTGCGACACCTCCACGCCCGGTGGGCGCGCCGCCGCGCTCGACGATGCGTGCCGGCTCATCTACCCGCTGCGGTCGAGCTTTCTCATCGACTCCTACTTCATGCAGATCGCCGACCTCCTCGGCTTGGACGTCGAGGCGGTCCGTACCGCGTCGCGCCGCGTGTTCCGGCAGGTGCAGGACGAGGAGGCGGCCCAGCAGCGCCGCGAGCAGCAGCGCGAGCGCGCCCGCGGCGGCCGTGGGCCCGAGCCTGCGCCGGAGTATCCCGAGGAGGAGGGCGCGCCCTACGACTACGTGCCGCTCGACGCCTACGAGGGCGGCTCGGCGCCGGTACCGGTCGCCCCGTCGGCTGACGGGGGGCAGGCCCCGGGCGAGGAGCTCCTCACCGATACCGAGCGCCGTGCGCTCGCGGGGGAGCGCGAGCTTCTGACCCTGCTCACGAGCTCACCCGACGTCTTCAGGCCCTTCGCCGAGCGCATCACCGCGATCGACTGGGTCGACCCCAGGCACGAGACCATCGCCTGGGCGGTGCTCGCCACCCCCGAGGGGACCTCGCCGCGCGACGCCATGGACGCCGCGCGCGCCGTGTGCCCCGAGGCGGCCGAGCTCGTCTCGAGCGGCACCATCGCATCCACGAGCAGCCATTCCGTCGAGGCGAACATCGGCTTTCTCATCGACACGCTCGAGCTTTACACCGTGAAGCGGCGCCTCCGCCAGGTGCAGGCGAGGCTCCGCCAGGACCGCTCGCTCGACCATGACGAGCGGCGCGCCCTCACCATCCAGGCGACGCGCGACGCGGCGCGCCAGCGCGAGCTCCAGAAGGCCGTAGAGGGCATCGCCGACCCGTTCCGCGCGTCCTAAGGCAGCTACCGCTTCACTGCGGGATCCGCTTCCCGGGAGCCAAGCGTGAAATGGGCGGAAAGGTTGATTTCCGATCCCAACCGAACACATTGAGCTGACGGCACGCTCCCGCAGTTAACCGAACGCCCCCGAGGTCCTATCCGGGCCCCGGGGGCGGCATTTTCCCAGTTGAAGGAATGGTGGAGATGTGTTTCGATGGGTCCGGTGGCCATGCTCCGCCCGCCGCCCGGCACCTCTTCCCAGACTCAGCCGGACGGTCGGTCCGTCTATTCCGTTTTTCTCCTAGGCTAGGCCAGCGGGGCATCGCCCCTCTCTGCGCGCGCCCTCTCGATGAGCCCCGGCGTCAGGTCGAGATCGCCGAGCGGCACGTCCTCCACGCCGTAGGCGTCCAGCAGC
>NZ_LR597536.1 GCF_902150035.1 Enorma burkinafasonensis | reverse complement strand
CATCTCCACCATTCCTTCAACTGGGAAAATGCCGCCCCCGGGGCCCGGATAGGACCTCGGGGGCGTTCGGTTAACTGCGGGAGCGTGCCGTCAGCTCAATGTGTTCGGTTGGGATCGGAAATCAACCGTCCGTTCACGTCCGTAAACGGCGAGAAACCAAGAAGGGCCCCGGATGACCGGGGCCCTTCGAGCGCTCGCTATCGCATCAGGCGACTACATCCAACCGAGGAAGGACATAAGGATGCTGACGGCGATGATGCCGAGGATGATGACCAGAACGTTGGCCTTCTTCTTGAAGAGCCAATAGATCAGGAACACGGCGCACAGGGGCAGCAGGTTCGGGATCACGTTGTCGAACACGCTCTGGACCGTCGTGCCCTCCATGCCGAAGGCGAGGTCCTCGCTGAAGGCGATGGAGACGTAGGACGGGATCAGGCCGCCGACGACCATCACGCCGAGGATACCAGCGGCCTCGGTGAGGTACTTGGTGTACTCGGACATGGAGGTAACCAGCTTGGTACCGAGGGTGTAACCCAGGCGACCGAAGAGGATACGCGAGATGGCCGCGAGGAACCAGATCGCGATGTAGAGGATCGGGCCGAGGACGGAGCCGTCCTGGGCGAGCGAGCAGCAGATGGCCGCGGAGATCGGCAGAACGGTGAACCAGAAGATGGTGTCGCCCACACCGGCGAGCGGGCCGAAGAGGCCGTTACGGATACCTTCGATGACCTTGCGGTCCTCGCCCTTCTCCTCCATGGAGAGGATGAGGCCCATCATGAAGGTGGCCATATGGGGCTCGGTGTTGACGAACTCCATGTTGTACGTCATGAACTCGGAGATGTCTTCCTTCGAGTCACCGTACATCTTCTTGAACGCGGGCAGCATGGACTCGGTGAAGCCGAGGGCCTGCATACGCTCGAAGCTGAAGCCGGACTGCTCGATGACCGAGTACAGGGACATCTTGTCGAGATCGGCCTTGCTGAGCTTCTTGACCGGCTGGCCGGTCTTGGTGAGAGCGGTCTTCTCGTTAGAGCTCATTGTCGTCATCTCCCATCACAGCCACGGAACCGGACTTCATGAGCGCGGCGACATCGTCGGCCTTCTTCTCATGCGAGAAGTTGATGTAGGCGAGCGCGGCGCCCACGATAGCGATCGGGAGCACGTTGGTCATCTCGAGGAAGGTGGCCATCACGAAGCCGAGGAACAGGTAGGCGACGTTCTGGGCCTTCAGCATGACCATGAGCAGCAGGCCAAGGCCGACGGCGGGCAGGATGCCGCCCGCGACCTCGAAGCCATGGATGAGCCAGGTCGGGAAGGAGTTGACGAACATCTGGATGGGCGTCTGGAGTGCATAGGAGCACAGGAAGACGATGATGCCCGTGGTCGCGGCCTTGACGAAGATGCCGAAGTACACGGTGGCACGGAAGCCGGCGGTATCGGCCTTCTTGGCCAGCTCGTCGCCACGGTGGGCAAGAGCGACGAAGACGGTGTTCCACATGATGCCGACCCACTGGGCGAGCAGGGCGAACGGCAGGGACAGGCCGATGGCGGCATCGGGCGACTGGCCCGTGGTGTACGCGATGACGACGGTCATCATACCGGCCATCAGCGGATCGGGCGGAACCGTGCCGCCGACGGTCAGCAGGCCGAGGTAGGAAAGCTCCGCTACGGCGCCGCAGGCTACACCGAGTTCGATGTCACCAAGGACGATACCGGCGAAGAACGCCACGACCATGGGACGGAACCAGTAGAAAGCCTCCCAGCACTGGTCTACGCCGCAGACAAAGCCCACGACGAGCAGGAGAAGACCTTGGATAAGTGTGATTTCCATTTTCCCTCCAATACGTACCTACAGAATCCGGTCCTTGTTGCTGTACACCTCCTTGCAGCCAGACCCCTTTTCCATCAGAGCGCGCGGTGGTGCGGTGACGCCACCTTAGGCGTCGTACTTCTTGTCACCGGGCGCGATCTGAACGTAAACCTTGACTCCCTTGGCCTTCATGGCCTCGAAGTCGGCAACATCGTCATCATCGACGTAGACATGCTGCTCGTGGAAGACGCGCTTGCCCTCGCCCACGTGCATGTTGCCGATGTTGACTTCCTTGATGGGCACGCCGCCGTCCACAAGCTTGCGCATGTTCTGCGGGTTGCGGGCGACGATGAAGATGCGCTGGTCGGGCTTGGCCGTCGAGATCTTCTCGATCGTGCGGTCGAGCGACCAGAACAGGATGCGCAGGTTGGGATTGACCGAGACGGTCATCTTCATGAGTTGCTTCTGCACGTCGTCATGCTCGACCTCATCATCGGCGACGATGATGATGTTCGCCTGGGACGCGCCGACCCACGAGTTGCCGACCTGGCCATGGACCAGACGGTTATCGATACGGGCAAGGACGATATTGGGTTCCGCCATGTTTCCTCCTCCATCGAAGGTCTGATACGCAAGATCACCATATCGCTTGTCCGTTACGGCGCTGTTTCCCGCCTGATGCGCGCGGGCTCCGTTGACCTTGCGTTAATAAGACATCGCAATACATGTTCCTGCTGTCTTAAATATGGCGCTGATATGGGCGACCGGCAACCGTTTTTCCACGAGCGGCACCATACGACAGGTAAACGTATGAATCAGCAAGAAGATGCACCATGATGCTTAAGAGTTAACTATAATAGAAAGTTTAACGCTCTCTCGGCCGTGTGCGACCCATGAAGCATCGGAACATACCCACCGCATCTTGAGCCAACCCCTGGTAAGGTATACAGTAGTCTCACTTGTCTTATATTGTATGGTTCGAGGGGGACCCATGAAGCATTCCGGATACCTGGCATTGTTCGGCACCGCGCTCCTCTGGAGCTTCAGCGGCGTGCTCGTGGCCTCGAACCACCTGTCGGCGGTGCTGGTGTCCGCGGGCAACGCGCTGTTCGCCATCATCTCATGCGTCCTCATCGCCCGGCCCAAACTGCACTTCAACCCCCTCATCATCGCCGTCGGCATCGCGCAGTTCATCGTCGCGATCACCTTCAACGCCGGCAACCAGCTCTCGACCGTGGGCAACGTCATCGTGCTGCAGTACTGCTCGATGATCTTCGTGATCGTCTACCAGTCCATCGACACGCGCAAGCTCCCGCCGGTAAAGCAGGTGGTGTTCGTCACGCTCGCCATCTTGGGCATGGTGCTCTTCTTCTTCGACGAGCTGAGCCCCGAGGGCGCGCTCGGCAACCTCTGCGCCATCGTGTCGGGCATCTTCTTCGGGCTCATGTTCTATCTCAACTCGAAGCCCAGCTCGGATGCCGTGATCTCCTACATGATCTCCTGCGTCATCGCCATGGCGGTGGGCGCCGCCTCGCTCGTCACGGCAGGCGGGCTCCCCCGCTTCACGTTCCAGGACATCGCGAGCATGGCGGTGAACGGCTTCATCTGCCAGGGGATCGCGAGCGTGCTGCTCGCCCACGGGCTCAAGTCCGTCCCGCCGTTCAGCTCGAACCTCATCTGCATGAGCGAGGTCATCCTGGCGCCGCTGTGGGCGTTCATCCTCTTCGGTCAGGGGTTCGGCCGCTTCGCCCTTATCGGCGCGGCGCTCATCGTGCTCTCCATCGTCCTCAACCTGCACTTCGAGCAGCAGCAGAACGCCGCGGCGGAAGACGCCTCGCACGAGGATGCGGAGCTTGAGGATGCGGTTCTCGAGGGAGCGGGGACCTACAGCGCGAACGAGTAGCGCGCCCCGATGATGACCTGCTTGCCCATGTACATGGGTGCGCCGTCGGCATCGCAGTAGTTCGCCTCGAGCACGAAGAGCGGCTCGCCGGCGGGCACCTGCAGGTAGGTGACCAAATCGCCCGCGGCGCGGTTCGAGGTGAGCATGCAGTTGCCCACCATGTGCGGCACCCTGCCCGTATGCTTCTCGATCACCTGGTAGAGCGACCCACCCTCGAGCGGGGCGCTCTCCAGGAACTCGAAGCCCGTCGGCGCGAAGCGGTTCTCCTCGAACATGATGCGCACACCGTCCGCCGTGCGGACGCGCTTGACGCTCAGGAGCTCCTGGTCGGGTTCGATCCCGAAGAACGCGCACTCCTCTTCGTTCGGGGCGACGCGCGTCACCTCGAGCTCGATGGCGCCCGGCTCCATGCCGCCGCGCCGGCAGGCGTCGGTGAAGCTGATGACGTCGATGTCCACGCGGGGATGCGTGAGCACCATGTCGCGCGAACTCTTGACGTAGGTGCCCTTGCCGCGGCGCTTCTCGAGGTACCCCGCCTCCGCGAGCTCGTCGAGGGCATGGCGCACGGTCACGCGGCTCACGTGGTAGAGGTCGCAGAGCTGCTTCTCGCTCGGCAGCTTGTGGTTGATTTCCGATCCCAACCGAACACATTGAGCTGACGGCACGCTCCCGCAGTTAACCGAACGCCCCCGAGGTCCTATCCGGGCCCCGGGGGCGGCATTTTCCCAGTTGAAGGAATGGTGGAGATG
>NZ_LR597514.1 GCF_902150035.1 Enorma burkinafasonensis | reverse complement strand
GGACTGGCACCGCAGGCGCAGCCGGCCCCCGCCCCCCCCCCCCCGGTGCCAGTCCCCTCGGCACCCTCGATGCCGACGGCGCCCGCGCCCGCTCCGGAGCCCGCACCCGCCCCGAAGGCTTCCGCCGCCCCGGAGCTGGAACCCGCGAGCGCTCCCGCTGCACCCAAGCCGGAGCCCGCTGCCCCCGCGCCCAAGCCGGCACCGTCTTCTGCCAAAGGTGGCCTCATGGGCGTGGACATGGCGCCGGCCGAGATGAAGTCCGTGCTCGACAGCGTGTTCGGCGACGGCGTGATCTACAAGAACCGCTAGGCGCGCAGCCCGCGTACCGGGCAGGTGCCCGTTCATGGTACGATGCACGCGGAAGAACGCGAGGGCGCCCCGCCGTGCGGCGGCGCATGGAGCAAAGGAGTTCACATGGCCCAGGTCAACATGCAGCAGATGATGAAGCAGGCCCGCAAGATGCAGGAGCAGATCGCGGCCGCGCAGGAAAGCCTCTCGCAGGCGACCGTCGACGCGTCGGCGGGCGGCGGCATGGTGAAGGTTACCGTCAACGGCGAGATGCAGATCACCTCCCTCAAGATCGACCCCGAGGCCCTCGACCCCGAGGACGTCGAGATGCTCGAGGACATGATCACCGCCGCCGTCAACGAGGCCGTGCGCGGCGTGGCCGAGATGGCGAACCGCCAGATGGGCGCCATCACCGGCGGCCTCAACATCCCCGGCATGCCGTTCTAGGCCCCTTCCCCTCGAGGAAGCCGATGCGCCGCGTCGCCCTAGGGGCTTCGCGGCGCATTTTTGCGCGCTGCGCGCACGTTCGTTTCGGAATACGGTGTGAGTTTCGCGGACGCGCGCTGTGCCGGGAAAGACGGGAAACCGTGACCTGCGGTTTTTCTGGCGTATAGTTGGGGTTGCGGGGTTGCGTGCGATTCTTCGCACCGAATACCGAAACGAACGTGTGAAAGCAGGGCTACCATGGCGAGCGATCAGGATCTGCAGCGGCTTCTCGACGAGCTGGGGCGCCTGCCGGGCATCGGCCCCAAGTCCGCCCAGCGCATCGCCTACCACCTGCTCGAGGCCGACGCCGAGGAGGCCCGCCGGCTCGCGCAGGCCATCGTCGACGTCAAGGAGCACGTGCACTTCTGCAGCCGCTGCTTCAACTACGCCACGGCCGACGAATGCCCCATCTGCATGGACGGCACGCGCGACCGCACCCGCATCTGCGTGGTCGGCGAGCCGCGCGACGTCACGGCGATCGAGCGGACCGGCAGCTACCGCGGTCTCTATCACGTGCTCGGCGGCGTGATCAGTCCCATGGACAAGATCGGGCCCGAGCAGCTGCACGTCCGCGAGCTTCTGGCGCGCCTCGGCGAGGAGGACATCCAGGAGGTCATCATCGCCACCAACCCCAACATCGAGGGCGAGGCCACGGCGAGCTACCTCGCGCGCACCATCAAGCCACTCGGCATCGCCGTCAGCCGCCTCGCGAGCGGGCTGCCCGTGGGCGGTGATCTGGAGTACGCCGACGAGCTCACGCTCGGCCGTGCCATCGAGGCCCGTCGCGCGCTGTAGGGGTGCTTTACCGCTATTTCCATACCAATACATCTAATGGGGATCGCCTATGTGCATCCCCGCTCGGGGAGGGTATGCCCTCGCCCTCCTGCGTTGTGGTACCGTCATGCGTAAGTGGAAACGGTCGCGGGGTGGGTGATCGGTATGTTTTGTCCGCGGTGCGGGGCACGGGTCGAGGAAGGTTCGTCCTTCTGCGGGGAGTGCGGCGCCCGGTTGCAGCCGGATGATGCGGCGCGGGCGGCGGCGGAGGCGACCGATGCCGCCCGGCCTCGCCGCAAGAGCCACATCAAGGCGATTGTCGCCTGCGCGATAGCAGTGCTTGTGCTCGCCGGTGCCGGCATCGGCGTGTGGTTCGCCACGAGGCCTCCCCTGCAGGCCATCGACGAGGAGGCCTTCCCCGACGCCGGGGTGCGCGCGGCGGTGAGCGCGCAGCTCGATACCGACGGCGACGGAAAGCTCTCCGAGGAGGAGATGGAGGGGGCCGTCGAGCTCACGATCGACGAGGCGGAGGAGGTCGCCGGCCTGGGCGCGTACCTGCCCAACCTCGCCGACGTCACGGTCGGGGGCCCGACGGTCTCCGTCGACACGTCCGACCTCGCGGCGCTCGAGCGGCTCGACCTCACGGGCGCGACCCAGCTCACCGGCATCGATACGCACGGCTGCCCGAAGCTCACGCAGATCGGCATGCCCGCCGGTGCCCCGCTCGCCTCGCTCGACGTGAGCGGCTGCGAGAGCCTCACCGGACTCACGGTGCCCGAAGGGTCATCGCTCACCTCGCTCGACGCGAGCGGGTGCACGGGGCTCACCGAGATCACGGTGCCGGAGGAGGTGCCGCTCGACACGGTGGACGTCACGGGTTGCGGGAGCCTCACGCAGATCGACATCCCCCCGGCGACCGAGCTTGTCGGCGCCGAGGAATCCGGCATCGTGGAGCTCTGGCTCCCCGAGCTCTACACCGCGATGATCAACGACTGGTACACGACCTCCGCGATCGTCATCGAGCGCGACGAGCGCGGCTACGTGCAGGGCTTCGACCAGTGGAGCGGCGACACCCTGCGCGCCTCCTATGCGTTCGAGCACGATGGGAGCGGCCTGGTGAGCGCCTACACCGTGCAGCACGGCGACTCGGGCAGCTCGATCCGCAACGAGCTCTCCTGGGACGGCGGGCGCCTGCTCGGGGTGACCTCCTCCTATGATGGGAGCCTGAGCAGCGAGCTCGCGCTTTCCTACGACGACGCGGGCAGGCTCGCGGAGACGGCGGAGCGCTACCCCGACTCGTCCATGAACGACACGACGGTCGCCTACGCCTATACCGAGGACGGTCAGCTCGCGAGCGTCGACACGCAGGCGCCCGGTATGAACCCAGCCCACGAGCGCGCGGAGTGGACGTACGAGAACGGCATCGCCGTCCAGGGCGTCTACGTTTCCGAGGGGCGGACGACCGGCACCACCACGCACCAGGAGCTCGCGTACGAGTACGATGACGCGGGGCGCATCGTGCGCGTCTCGTGCCCGGTCATGACCTCGCCGGCATACGGCGACGACGGGAACCACGCCGGGTACTACTTCGACATCACGTACACCTACGACGACGAGGGGCGCCTCGCGGGCGCCGCCTGCGAGGCCATCGGGGTCTCCGCGACGGTAAGCTACGACGACGAGTACCACCTGATGGAAGTGGTCGAGACCTACCCGGACGGCACGCAGCTCATAGGGACCGTGAGCTACCGGCGCTACTTCTGCGCACGGGACGCCGTCGCCCAGCCGGAGGAGCTGGTGCGCGTCATGCCGAGCTACACGTGCCTGGGCGAGTCGGACGCTGACATGGCCTCGTATGCCGCGGAGCCGCAGCTCGTTACCTGCTACGTGACCCTGCCGGATGCGCCGGTCCAGGACCCCTTCCATGGGAGCGGCCAGTCGATGCTCTACTGACGGGGCTCCGGCGAGGACCCTACGCGCGCAGATCCTCGGTGTCCTCGGCGATCTCGCGGACGATGGCGTGCAGCTCGCGGTCGTGATCGAGCGCGTCGGCGCACCGCTCGGGCAGGTAGACCGCAAGGCGTCCGCCGAGCGTGCGGAAGGTCGTCCAGCCCTCGGCGTCCACCGCGACGTCGTCCTGCTCGCCGATGACGCAGGCCCAGGTCTCGCCTGCGTGGCCCGCGCCCACGAACATGCGCTTCTCGCCGCCGTCGCGGTCGGTGAGGACCACGGCCACGCCCGCGCCCGGGTGCTCGGCGTCGCCCTCGCGGGTCCAGCCGATCACGTCCGGCGCGTCGAGGAAGTCGTGCTGCGCGCCGTAGGCGAAGCGGCGGCGGATCTCCATCAGGAGCGGCAGCTCGCGCACGGCCGGGATGTTGCCGTCGTTGGGCATGCCGTAGAGGTCGCCGTAGAAGACGCAAGGGTAGCCCGCCTCGCGCAGGAGGATGAGCGCGTAGGCGGCCGGCTTGAACCACGTCTGCACGAAGGACTGCAGCGCCTGGCCGGGCTGGGTGTCGTGGTTCTCGGCGAAGGTCACGGCGTGCGCGGGATCGCGCTCCACGAGCGTGCCGGAGAAGATCTTGGAGAGATCCACGTCGCCGTTCGAGCAGCTCGCGCGGTAGAGGTTGTAGTGCAGTGGCACGTCGAAGAGCGAGAGCGCGCGCTCGGCGCCCAGGTAGCCGTCGAGTTCCTCGACCGTGCGGCCCCAGTACTCGCCCACCGTGAAGAGCTCGCGCCCGGCGTGCTTGCGCATGGCGTCGAGCCAGCGCAGGTAGAAGCCGCGGTCGATGTGCTTGAGCGCGTCCAGGCGGAAGCCGTCGAGCCCGCAGGTGTCCACGTACCACGAGCCCCAGCGCACGAGCTCGTCGAAGACGCGCGGGTCGTTCACGTCGACGTCGGCACCCATGAGGTAGTCGTAGTTGGCGTTCTCCGTGCGGTCCACGGCGCTGTCCCAGTGCTTGCCGTCGAAGAGGAAGATCGCCTTGCGCTTGGCGCGGTCGTCCCAGTCGACGCCGTGGAAGCACGTCCAGTCCCAAGTGAAGTCCGAGTAGGCGCCGCCGCGCCCGGGGAAGGTGAAGCGCGTCCAGGCCGAGATGGTCTGCGGCTCGCCCAGGATCGCCTCGCGGTTGCTGGACTGCACCTCGCGCGCGACCACGTCCTCCGCGCCGTCGGCGCCGAGACGCTGGTTCAAGACGATGTCGGCGAGCGCCTGGATGCCGTTCGCGTGCAGGGCCCCGATGGCGGCCTCGTACTCCGCGCGCGTGCCATACTTGGTGGCGACGGTGCCCTTCTGGTCGAACTCGCCCAGGTCGTAGGTGTCGTAGACGCCGTAGCCCACGTCCTCGGCGCCCTTCTCGGCCTTGTAGGCGGGCGGCAGCCACACGGCGGTGATGCCCTGGTAGGCGAAGTCCGCGGCCTGCTCGGCGAGGCGGCGCCAGTGCGAGCCGTCGGCGGGGAGGTACCAGGAGAAGCCCTGGAGCATGGTTCCGTTCATGGGGGTCCTTTCGGATGGTGGGTCGTTTCCGCTGCGATAACCCGCCTATTGTACCGGCATGCCGCCGCGTGGCGCGCCCGCGCTCTCAGCCGGCGGTTTAGCGTGCGGGCAGGGGCCGTCGCGGGCGGCGAGGTCGAAATAATCTCCGATTTTGCCGGAAATTTCGACCCGCGGGTCATTTTAGGGTGATTTGGAACTCCAGGATGGTGCCCGGCGCGAAACGCCGCAGGGTAACATTGCTGTTTTGTAGCGCAACAAATGACGTATCCCGCCTGATATGATTGATGCGATATGCCGCTTCGAGGGGGAGGGTGTTGCGCATCGTGGGCAGGGCTGGATCCGGGTCGTGGTTACGGCGCTTCAGGTACAAGCTGGCGCTCCCATCGGTTCTGATGGGGCTCGTCGTGTTCTCGTTCACGCTGCTGGGCTTCGGTTCGGTGGTCTACACGACGGCGCTGCCCTCGCTTATCGCCGTTGCGGAGCAGGATGAGGAGGGCGCGTACACCCAGATCGCGAACGGCGTGGAGGCGGCGCTCAACGGGGAGGCCGTGATCGGCGGCTCGGGTACGGGTGCCCGCTCCTCGGTGCACGCCTCGGGCGCGACCTTGGGCGGCATTGCGGACATCTCCGGTACCCCGGGCGCGGGTGACGGTGGGGATGCGGATGCCGAGCAGTCCACGGACGAGGAGACCGCACCTCCGCCCACGACCGACATGGGCAACCTGAACGAGGGCGGGGAGCCGTCGCAGGAGCCGGAGCCACCGGTCGTCACGCCCGATCCCGTCGAG
Organism: Enorma burkinafasonensis; assembly: GCF_902150035.1. GTDB lineage: Bacteria > Actinomycetota > Coriobacteriia > Coriobacteriales > Coriobacteriaceae > Enorma > Enorma burkinafasonensis. The sequence goes on along the minus strand of NZ_LR597514.1, from coordinate 30,877 downwards.
GAGCAGGCGGCCTATGAGCATTTACTCAGCGAGTTCCAGGCGCTGGAGGGCTATATCGGCGAGGCGAACGCCTGCGTCCAGGCGTTCAACACCGACCACCAGGCGCCGCTCGAGACGCGCCTCGCCCATCAGCGCGTCTGCGACGCCCTCTACAGCGAGCTGCATGGGCATTACACGGCGTTCCTGAGCTACGTGATGCCGCAGAACAGCCAGTACCGCGCCGCATACGGCAACCTCGTCGCCATGTACCGCCTGCTTGCCAGCTACGTGGGAACGATCAGCACAGCATGGACCCAAAACGTCATCTTCGGCGACGACGTGGCCGAGCATGTCGACGAGTACATGGCTCCCATCCGCGCAGCCGAGGTAAACGGAGAGAACAAGTACCTCACTGAGTTTAGGAGCCGTTACGAGGGGTTCGTGCTGTGAGCGCCGCGGACGAGCTGCGGGAGGGCCGCGCACCCGTTCCCGTAGGGGCCGATGGCATCGAGAGCGGCTACCGTTCGATGCGCCTGGTGCGCCTTGAGGGCTTCGAAGAGGCCGTTGCCCTGGCCAAGGACGAGCGCGACGCCTACCGTCGCCGCTTCACGACCCTTTTCATCGAGGATGGGCGTGAGCGCCGCGGCGGGTTCGGCCGAGTGACCCATGCGACCAACGCCCGGGGCGAGGCCCTCGCCCTCAAGAGCCTGATCATCCCCGAGCGGGGAGCAGACGAGGATGACGCGGGCTATCGGGAACGTGTTGCCCGCCTCGAGCGCGCGTTCCGGCAGGAGTACGAGGACCATCGCGCTCTCGCGGGCCTTCGCGGGTTCCCCAGGCTCTACGGCTACGGGGCCATCGAAGGCGTACCGGCTATCGTGATGGAGTGGGTCGAGGGCGTCACGCTCGAAGCGGCCCGACGCGAGCTCGCGGTCGACGACGCGGGGCGGATGTCGCCGCTTTCGGCTGCGCGCATCGGCTGCGCGCTGTTCGGCCTTCTGGCGCACATGGACCAGGTGGGCGGCGGCTTCGTGCACCGCGACATCTCGCCGGCGAACATCATGGTGCGCACCGCCCGACTCGGTGTCGCAGAGCAGGCGGAGGAAGGCGCGTTCGACCTCTGCCTCGTCGACTTCGGTTCCGCCGCCCTGCTCGAGCCCGAGGAACGGACCTCGTTCACGATGGGTGAGGCGACCGTGCGCATGGCGACCGCGGCCTATGCCCCGCCTGAGATGCTCACGCGGGACCTGCCGCACCTTGATCGGCTGCGTAAGTCGCCCGCAATCGATGTATACGAGGCCGCAAGCGTTATCTACGAGCTGCTATGCGGGCACACGCCGTTCGATCTGGGCTCGAGCGAGGCACCCGGGGACGGTGGGGCGGATGGCAGCGCGCCGCATGCGGCGGAGAACCGCTCGCCCTACCGCATCAAGATGGATCTCAAACCCCGCCCCGTCTGCGCCGCGCATGGCGCGCAGGATCGCTCCGAGCTCTCCGACGTGCTCGTGCGCGAGCCGGAGGTCGCCGTCGCGGCGGGTCGGGTCGCGCTCGACCTCAAGCTCGAGCCGTCATCGCCCCGCGTGGCGGATGCGCTCGCGCTGGTCGACGAGCAGCTGGCGGAGCTTCTGCTCCCGTGCCTGGCCCCGAGCCAGGGCAAGCGGCCGTCCGCCCAGGCCATGTACGACGGCCTGCTCTCCTTCTGCACCCACTACACCGAGAACATCGGCCGGGCGCTGCGCGGCGAGGCGCTCATCCCGTGCATGGGGTCGACCTCGTGGCTCGACGCCGCGTCGCCCTTCGCCGTGCGCCGAGTGGTGCGCACGTTCGGCAAGGCGGTTGCCGCCGCGGTCTTCATCGTGGTCGTCGCGGCGACGGCGATCCTCGTCGACGGCGCGCCGGCCGTGCTGCGCATGGGACCTGTCATCTGGGAGGGCAGGCTCGGCATCCTCGCGGTCGCCGGCGCCCTCGTCCTTCCCGCGGCCGGTGCCTACGTGGTGCGCGGCGGCCGGACGGGCACGCGCGCCGGGTTCGTGAGCTCGACCTTCGTGCTCGTCTGCCTCACGTTTCTGGTCGCCGCGGCCATCTCGTGCCTTGTCATGGAGCAGCCGGAGCGCACGCGCGGCCTCTATGCGGCCCTGCTCGCGGCCGAGAGCGCCGCATGGTGTCCTATCGTGCTCGATTACGCCATGACCGTGGTGCCGTCGCTCATCGCCGAGGCACGCCGCCGTCTGGCCGGCAGTTCCCTCGCGGCGATCGCGTCCGCGCGGCCCGCGCCCGTGGGGGCGGCAGGCCAGCGGCTGCTTGTGGCGGATGAAGCGGAAGGGGAGGGTTCCCATGAATGACCTGACGCCTTGCGGGGCCATGTTCACCCTGCTCAAGCGCAAGGGCGGCCTATCCAACCGCGAGGTCGCGGGCATGGTGCTTTCCAGCCGCCCGCTCTCCGATGGAAAGAGCCCGGTCAGCCGCATCGGCGACCGCACCTGGGTGTCGCGCTTCGTCGTCCACGCCCCGGTGGGCTCGCTCCAGGAGCGCTACTTCCGTGACTACGGCGTCGCCGCGCAGCGCGTGTTCGACCGCTTGAGGTCGGGCCGGCGGCACCTCAGCAACCAGCAGGTCATCGAGCTCATTCTCGACCGGCAGGAGCATCTCATGGAGCAGGCGCTCGAGGCCCAGCATCAGAGCGCCGTCATGTACCGCCATGCCGTCGAGCGCATCCTGGAGCTTCCCGGCGAGTCGCCGGGCGAGCGCGCGGAGATGCTCATGGTGCTCTTCATCGCCACGGGCTGCTCGGGTCAGGTGCGCTCGGCGGTCGCCTACACGCTCGACTACGCGAAGAGCATGTTCGATGCGCGGCCGGGCACGCCGCCTTCCGAGGCGCTCGATGTCGAGTCGGTGCGCGTCGCGGACGATGCGCCCCGTCCTTTGGGCCTTTTGCGCCTGCGCGACGGCCTCGTGATGGGAGGACCGTACTGGATCGATCCCGCAGGCGCAGGTGCCGAGGTGGGGGCGCTCGCGACCGGCGCGGGGGACGTCAGCGACGTGGAGGGCGACGTCTCCGCGCGCCACGTGCGCATTTGCCGCGACGCCGAGCAGGGCTGGCGGGTCGAGGACCTGGGCTCCACCAACGGCACGGTCCTCACCGACGCTTCGACGGGTGCCGAGCAGCACCTCGACGAGGGAGCGCCGGTGCCGCTCCATGCGGGCGATGAGCTGCGGCTGGGTGCGGCGACCGTCTTCGTCGTCATCGAGGGCGAACCGCGCTAGGCGGCGAGGGGCTCCGCAGGGCCGCGTGCGGCGTAGGCCACCTACACCCCGAGCGCCTTCTTGGCGGCGGCAACGATGTCGCCGTCGGGGTAGAACTCCGGGCTCACCGACCCGATGAGCTCCGACGCGATGCCCTGCAGGTCCGCGATCGCGCTCATGGGCAGCAAGATGCGCTTGGCGCCGGCGTTCTTGGCCACGCGCATCACGTCCTCCAGGTTGGCGACGGGCTCGAGCGTGCCCGAGATGCGCAGGATGCCCGGGATCGCGAGGCCGGCGATGACGGGCCGGTTCGCCGCGGCCGAGCACAGCCCGATGAACTCCGCGAGCGAGAGCTCGGCCGAGAGCCCCTTGCTCTGGATGTCGTTGTAGTAGAGCAGGTAGTCCTTGCCGGAGACGTGCATGCCGGCGGCGAGGCGCGGCGCGTTCTGCTTGAACTGTTGGAACGCCGCGTCGAGCGAGTCGCTCACCGGCTTGTTGTAGCCGATGCCCTCGGTGCGGAACTTCATCTCGCCGGTGATGGCCTTGTTCTCGAGCTTGTAGACGGCGATCTCGTCGCCCTGCGACATGCCGATCGCGAACACGTGTCCCGGCAGGAGCGGTGCGGCGGGGATCAGGGTGTCGTCGGCCTGCTCGGGCACGCGCACGATGACGGACTCGGTCGGGTTCTCCGCGTCGACATAGCCCAGGTTGACGTCCATGAACTCGATGCCGGCCATGAGCTTGAGCTGCTCCTTCACGCGGCGGCGCCCCTCGATGGCGTACTCGAGGAGCATGCGCACGTCCTCCTTGCCCATGTTGCCGTCGGGGAAGACGAGCTTCGCGAGACCCGAGAAGGTCTTGCGCACGCCGATCTCGTCGCGGCGGTTGAAGTCGCCGTTCAAGCGGAAGTACTGGTCGAGGTAGTGCGTGAAGTCGCGGCGGCGCATCTCGTGGCAGAACTCCGACAGGCAGTCGGTGATGAGGCTGTAGCGCCCGGTGATGAGGTCGGAGCGCATCTTGGGCACCTCCCAGCCGGGCAGGTAGCAGTGGATGCGGTCGAAGAACGCGCTGTCGTTGTTGAACTCCGGCGGGAACGGCTCGAAGAGGTGCGTGGTCTTCAAGATATTCGCCACCGAGTCGTTGATGTTGCCCTCGAAGACCATCGAGGCCTCGGCGTTGAAGAGCTCGCGCCCGCGGCCGAAGGTGCCGTTGGCCATGTACCCCTTCATGATCTGGATGGCGTTGGCGTCCTTGTAGTGCATGCCCGCGACCTCGTCGAACGCGACGCAGTCCCAATGGCCCACCAACCCGATGCCGCCGGTACGCGCGGTGTTGTTGGCGAAGAGCATGGCCGTGGTGGCCTGCCCGCCCGAGAGCAGGTAGGAGTAGGGCGAGACCTCGGTGTAGATATGCGACTTGCCCGTGCCGCGCGGACCCAGCTCGCAGAGGTTGTAGTTGAGCTCGATGAGCGGCACCATGCGGGTGAGGAAGTGCAGGCGCTCCCGCGGCGAGAGGGCGTTCGGCTCGTAGCCGGCGGAGCGCAGAAGGAGCGCGATCCACTCGTCGGTGGTGAAGGCGGCGCGCTTGGAGATGATCTCGTCCACGTCGAGGTTGGGCATCTGGATGGGCGTGAGGTCCACGATGTGGAAGGGCGAGTTCTCGGGCCCCTTGGCGCCCTTCGAGGTGTTGGCGGGCTTGATCTTGGTCTTCTCGGCCGGGTCGTCGGCGAAGATGTCGGAGAGCGGGTCGTCGGCCATGTCCTCGGGGCGCAGGTACTGGATGCGCGCGATGCACCAGATGCCGCCGGTGAGCATCTTGGTGTAGGAGCGCACGTATTCGTCGGGCATGATGAAGGGCTCGATGGCGAGGTTCGCGAGGCTCGCGACGTAGATGTCGCGCCGCTCGTCGAGGTAGGCGCTCACCTTGTCGATGATGGTGTACTGGCCCAGTTCGCGGATGCGCGACTTGATGACCTCGCTCTCCTCGGTGCGCACGTAGTTCTCGGCGAGGATTTTGCGGATGCGCGCGAGGCCCTGATCGAGTGCCTCGGGGTCGTCGGTGGCGCAGTACATGCCGAGCAGGTACTCCAGCACGAAGGTGGGGATCCCGGCACCGCGTTTCATGAGGGCGGTGAGGTCCTTGCGCACGATGAGGCCGGGGAAGCTGTCGATGATCTTGCGGTCGAGGGCGTCCTGCTCGTAGGCGGGCACCTGGGTTGCGGTGTTCTCGCTCATGGTTACCATCCAAAATCGATCGATGGGGCAAAGGCGACGTGGATGCGCAGGTCGCAGAGGGCGCGCACCTCACGGGTCTTCGTGTTGCGGGCGTAGAGGCGGTAGAGCTCGCGCTCGGAGGTCCCGGCGCCGGGCTTGAGCGAGAGCGACACGTGGAGCTTGCGCGCCGTGGCATCCGCCTCGATGCGGTCGGCGACCACGCGGGCGATGTCGGTCACGGGCTCGTGCGCGGCGTCGCCCACGAAGACCTCGTACTCGGCGGGGAGCACCTTGCCGCCCACGGGCTCGTCCTGCAGGAACTCAAGGGTAAAGAGGGAGTTGGTCACGGTGTCGATGCGCGTGACGAGCGAGATGCCCGCCGGCGCGCTCTCCATGTAGCCCTTGCTGCCGGCGCGCTTGTTGGCGAAGCGGAGCACCGGCACGCAGAGCTCCTGGAGCGAGATGCCGCCGTGGACGTAGTTCTCGCCGCCGCCCGCCATGCGCAGGCGCACGCACTCGCGCGGGGCGAAGCCCGTGAGGGGTTCCGCGTCTGCCGCGCAGGGCAGCGCGACGCGCACGAGCGGTCCGCCGTCGGCGTCTCCTTCCGTCACGGCGTAGCGGCGCCCGGCCTCCACGACCGTGCCGGCGATATCCGCGACCGAGGCGTGCTCGGATTCCGCGAGCGGGCGGTCGGTGTAGAGGAAGCCGTGGTCGGCGGTCGCGATCACGCTCGAGGCACCGAACTCGCGCACGATGAGCTGGATGCAGGCGGCGAGCTCCTCGATCGCCTCGCCGCAGGCGGTGAACACCTTCCGCTCGGTGGGCTCCTTGTCGCCCAGGGCGTCGATGGTGTTGTGGTAGAGGTAGACCACCTCGGCGTCGCCCACGAGCGCTCGCCGCTCGGCGCGGCCCATCTCGTTCACGAAGTCGTCGTAGCGCACGGCGACGGATGCGCTCGCGTGCTTTCTGATCTGCGCCTGGCGGCCCTCGGTCGAGAGCGCCTCGGAGCCGTCCGTAAGTACGGAGAGGCGGCGGCGCTCGGCCGAGCTCGTGGCGGCGTAGGCGAAGCTCGTGCTGGGCAAGAGCGCGCTCATGCCGCATTTGGTGATCGAGGGAAAGACCGCCTGCGCGGCGCCCAGGTCGCAGTTGCCCTTGGTCTCGCGCTCCAGATGCTCGGCGAGCTCGGCCGCGACCTCGAAGCGGAGCGCGTCAGACACCACGACCCAGGCGCGCTTCTTGGTGCGCAGGACCGGCTCGACCTCATCGAGGTAGAAATCGAGCTGGCGCGGGATGCCGTTCACGTAGCCGGTCCTCGCGAGGTCGCCCTCGACAGCGGACGCCCAGCGACGCGAGAGCTCCTTCAGGAACCAGCCCTTGTAGAGGTCTTCCAGCGCGGTGCAGCAGGAGCGGAAGTCCTCGTCGAGCCCGTACTCGCCGGCGCGGACCGCCTGGGCGAAGGCGACATGGAGCTCGCGGTACCAGCGGTCCATGTGCCAGTACTCTGCGGTGTAGCGCTTCCAGAGCACCTCCGCGGTCATGGCGCCGAGCTCGGGGCCGCGCTCGCGACAGAAGATCTGCATGCGGGCGGCGCAGATGATGCCTTCGTAGTAGCATGAGAAGCGCCCGCTCCACAGGCTGCCGCGGCGCCCTGCCGCGAGCTCCATCGCGGCATCGGCCCCGTCGGGGCCGGCTGCCACGGTGCGGAAGAGCCTGCGGAGGATGAGGGCGTCGATGCAGGGGAACACCTCGGCGCGGGAGAGCTCCGGGGCGTCGAAGCGACCGAGCACCGCCTCGAGATCCGTCGCCTCTTCGACGGTGCAGCAGAGCTCGAGCAGCTCGTCGGAGAGGTCGCTGCGGCCCCATTCGTTCACGAGGCTGTGGCAGAAGGGCGCGTGCTCGGAGGAGTGGCAGCTGCCGAGCCTATCGAGCGCTCCCGCGGGGACCGTGGGCGCGAGCGCCGAGAGCAGCACGTGCTGCGCGAGCGCCGTGAGGTCGCGCGCATCGCCGGCAAAACCGGTCCAGCTCGCGAGCGCGCGGGTGAAGGCGTCCGCCACGCCCGCCTGCTCAAGTGCACCGAACGCCGCGGGCGCACCCTCGCCCGCGGCCTTCACGAGGTAGGCGATAAGCACCTGCGTGGCGGTGGCCTCCTGCGTACCCAGGGCGCAGGCCATGATGGCGAGCTCGAGCTGCTGCGGCACCTGGTAGGCGTCGATCAGGCGCGCAAGCTTCTTGAGGTTGGTCTTCTTGGCCAGGAACGCCTTGTGCGCCGAGAACGCGTTGCGCATCTCGGGCGTGTCGGCGGCGTTGAGCTCGCGCATCTGCACGGAAAGGTAGTCTGCCGAGAACGCCTGTGCACGTGCCTCGACGTCGGCGAGCCAGTCGCCGACGAGGTTGCGCTGCCGGCGGCGGTAGAGCAGAATCTGCCTGCCGGTAAGGTCGCCGTTGAGCTCGCGCTTGAGCGCGAAGCGACGGCCGGGCTCCTCGCGTATCACCTCGATGTCGGGGAGCTCGAGCCCTTCGAGCGTGTCGGCGAACTCGCCATCCGGGTCGTGCCAGATCACGATGGCGCTCGCCGTGGGGGCATCCGTCTCATCGAACCGCCGCCGCAGCTCGGTCTGTATGTCCGTGGTCCTCATATGTCCCGCCCTACTTAATCTTCGCCAACACGTCTTCGAACTTGGGGTAGTTCGCCTTCACGCCGTCGTCGAGGTCGATCTCGATCATTTGGTCAGCAAGTCGATGGATTTTCTCCTCGAAGCTGGCGATCTCTGTCAGCTGATCGCTCACGTGCTTATGTTCCTTGTTGAGGGCTGCCTTCTGGCGGCCGTCGGCGGTCTCGAGCGCCGCTTCGATGGCGGCGAGGCGCGCGCGGTAGCGCTCCTGCTGCGGGTGAACGTACTCCGTGCGGACGCGTGCCATGAGGTCGGGGCGGTAGCGGTGCATGTAGAAGAGCGCTTTGAAGCTGTTCCTCTTGCCAGCGTCCAGAAGCCAGTAGATGGGTCGCTTCTTGTAGGTTTTGCAATGGTCGGCGAAGAACTCCTTGAGGAAGTACTGGCGGATGACCTCGCGGGCCGTGCCCTTGGCGGTAGGGTCGAGCGCGTCGGCCACGAACTGCAGGTTCTCCTCGAGCGTCTCCTGTCCGTACGCCGCGACGACGAACCGCTCGAAGCGCGCTACGATGTCGTCGCGGAAGTACTCGTCGTCGGTGATGGGGAGGACGTTGTTTGCATCGGGCATGAAGGTCACGTGCTCGGGGTCGGGCATCTTGGCGAGATATTCCGCTACGGTATCGCCCTGATTGGCAAGTACCAGACCATCCACGTCGAGCGAGTAGCGACCGAACATGCAGCCTACGGCGTAGGATATGAGCGAGACGATCTCGTCACGCTTGGTGCGCACGTAGTTGCTGCCCTTGAAGCTCTCCGGAATCTCCTCCTTGGTGTCGAAGATCCGCGCGACCGAGACGTACTTGTCCTCGACCTCGATGGGGACTTCGCCCACCATGTTGTAGATCTCCGCGAAGATGCGGTTGAGCTCCTCCTCATTGGCCTTGAGCTGGTCGAAGCGCTCGTTGACCTCGGCTTTGTGCGCTTCGTACTTGTCGCGTATGAGGGTAGCCATACTATGCCGCCTTTCCATATGTAGAACACATGTTCGTTCTCAAGGTGGAGAACATGTGTTCGTATTTTGGTATGATTGAATAGACGAACCGGCGAGTGGTATAAATAGAGCAGCGCTCCACACAAGGAGGGCTGTCTCTTCGCCGGGGGGTGTCCCCCGGCATTTTTATTAGGCGGGGGATGGCCACATGAGGGAGCTTTCGATCTTCATTGATGAGTCCGGTGATGTTGGATCCTGCTCCGACTACTATCTGGTCGGATTTGTTTTTCACGACCAATCGGTCGACATCTCCACGAGTATCAGTCGATATCGTCAGGCACTTTCCGATGCCGGGTTGATTGAGCGAACATTTCACTTCACGCCGGTGGTTCGCGGTCATGAACAATACGATCAAATTGATTTGAGTATGCGGAAGAGTTATTTCATGCGCTTTCAGGTCTTCGTCGAGAAGACGCCTTTTCGTTACATGGTTCTGCGATATAGAAAGCGAGAGTTCTCTAGCGAATATGCGTTGGCAGAACGTATCGAGCGGGAGCTCGTATCGTTCATTAGGGAACAGGTTGAATTCTTTTTTGGTTATGATTGCGTCAAAATCTACTACGACAACGGGCAGCAAACAGTAAAACGCGCCGTGCATCGCGCGGTTCATACGTGTTTGTCGAGCAACGCCGCTATCTATCGAAATGCCATGCCGAAAGACTATTTCATGTCTCGGGTTGCGGATTATGTTTGCGGTATTGAGTTGGCGGCGTTGCGATACGACCGGCACATGGATAGCCCGACCGATCATAGGTTCTTCGGCGATAAGCGCTGCTTTACGAAGAACTATCTCAAAAAGATCCGAAGGAAGCAGCTGTAAGCCGGCGAGTAGTGATACCCTGCACGTAAGGGCTTGCTGTCGACGGACAGCAAGGTCGAGATGCCATGCGCGCACTTTTGTTGGCATGGTCTGACCGTGAGGGTGGGCTTCCAAGGGCCGGGGGATCCCCCCGGTACGGGGTAACGCGCTATAACCCCCTAGTGGAAAAGGCGACGAAGCGCGCAACTCGCCTTTTCCGCGATTTGCTTCTGGGTTTCGATTCTCATCCAATTTGATCGCGACATCATCGTGCCTATCAAGTTTCTGTTCAAGGACCAGGCTTGCATATGTGAGAGGTCGAAGAATCGCTACAGCCAAACGGTGGGCAGCTCCTGAACAAACCAATAGGCGCCGTCTAGGGCACCGATCGCATGCAGCCGTTGGCCTCATGGTGGTGTGATTGCAAGCGACGGATGAGTAAACCTTAGGGTCACCTGAAAAATTGGCCCCAATTGAATATTCAATTAAGCGGAATCCTCTTTTGCGCAGGTTCATTGATGTTGGCTTCTACGCTGTCGAGGTTGCTCAAACTGTTTCTTTAGAACGCCTGCTGTTTCCTCCGTCGATCTCCATGAGTGGTTTTCGTAGACGAATGAGCAGATCTGTCGAGCCGCCTTTCGATCGCTTGATTTTAATTCGACTGTTAGGCGAGCTCCCTCATCGATCTCTTGTAATTCATGTGAGATGAAGTGCAACGAAAGGGGCCGATCGGAAGCTCGCCAGATTAGGGATTGTTCGATCTTTCCGGATTCTAGTTCCTGCCAATCCCATTCAGTTCCGTTGGAGTTCACGAGTTGTGCGAATATGACACTGCAAAATGAGCGGGTAGGCATCGTCGGTTCTTCATAGGGCGTTACATCTTCTTTTGTTGTAGTAACACTTTGGTTTAGCCTTGCTTGAAGTTTGATGGTCACAGCAGCGCAACCATCAGCAAGGGTGTCGTTGTGAGCTGATAGGCTATCTATAACTACAAAGTCATAGGCAAATAGGCACATAACGATTTATCCTTTCGTATCAGGTGACTACACGAGTGGATTCTTGGCGAAATCCCAGGAGGTTTCTTGGGAGTCCCAATCGGATTTGGACAGCTTTCGTAGGGATAAGACGAAACTGATGACCTGTGATTTCACAGACTCGTCAGTGTCGAGAATCGGGTATGAGGCAATTTGACCGATTTGAAAATTCAGCGTCGGAGATAGTATCCCTGCGATCACTCTGATTACTGAGCTATTGCATGCGCCTTGTAAGTATGCGAGGTCTGCTTCTGTTCCGAATAACGATGCGCCAGCGTGCTCGTAGACATATCCGGGTCCACGATAGCGAAAAGAAACATCTCCACTCGAAATTGCAGACCATGTAACAGACGGATTGAAGAAGGTATCAAGATTGAGCGGTCGCGATAATAGTCGACCGTTGTCATCCCGATAGTTTCTGATCCTTTGGCCGTCGTCCTGCCAATCAATCAAATCATCATTATTGCCTTCCCATTTTCTGAAAGACCCTCCTTTATTACATGGAAACCATCTTTTCGTTGAGGATTTTGCTTCGATTGCATCACGGGCGGAATAGCAAGTTGAACAATGGGATACCTCCCACCACTTCCTGAGAAACAGTTCGTTTGTGCCTGCAGATAGGCCACATTTCGGTTTTGAATAACTGGCCACTGACTTTCCATTCAGAAATGCGTCATGCAAAGCGCTGCTAGCCCAATACGCAATCGGTGACCCTGGCATGTCATGGAACCTCGTGGCATCGGCTCGATAGAACCACCCGCAGTCGGGGTTCTGGATGGCTTCGAGCGCTTTGGGACCTTGGACTGCAGGGCCGACGAAATCGGCAAGGCGCACGTACCCGCCCCTGTATCCCGGAATATAGGAGTTATGGAACGTGAAAGTGCAGATAGGGACTGTGGCACCCGCAAAGCCCGAGTACTCGAGCTGGATCAGCGAGGTGAGCGTCTTCTCGTCGATGAGGCGGTTGCGCAGCTTTTCGTAGCTGCCGATGAACATCCACACGAAGGGAGACATGATGCCAATCTCGCCGTGCTCCTTCGCGAAGTCCATGATTCGCACGATGAAGGCAGCGAAAAGGTCGCTCTTAACGTCGGGGTAGTGCTTCTTCACCCACTTGCTCACGAAGGGGTTGAAGCTGCTCGACCCCATGTAGGGCGGGTTGGCGACTACCACGTCGAAGCGGCGGGAGAGCGCCTTGCAGGCGGTCAGGGCCCGTTCGACGCTTTGGCCGGCAGGTTCGGCGAAGAGGCCGGCTGCGGAGGAGCTATCCTTCTGCGCCTCGAGCAGGGCGATATCCGTATCGGAGGGCGTGAACAGGCTGCCGACCTCGCTCAGGTGCGCGAGGGTCTCGGCAAGCTGCTCGTCCCCGAGCTGCTCGGTATCGAGCTCGACGCTCTCGAGCACCTGCACGTCGGCGGTGACGTTGCGGGTGAAGAAGCGACGGTCGTGCTCGCGGGCGCAGAGGGCGAGCGCCAACTGGGCGATCTGCGCGGCGCGCGGGTCGATCTCCAGGCCGGCGAGGTTCTTGGTGAGGATGAGCTCGGGAATCTCGCGCTCGCGGTAGCCGCGCTCCTCGTACAGGGCGAAGAGCATCTTGAACGCGTAGACCAGGATATGGCCCGATCCGCACGCCGGGTCGCAGAAGGTGATGCCCTCCGGGCCCGCGATGCGGATGAAGTCCTCGTGCTCCCTGTCGGGCACGATGTAGTACTCCATCAGGCGGTCGGCCGGGTTCTCGGCGTGGGCGCGCTCGGGCAGTGCGCTCTCGGGGAAGTTCAGCATCCAGAGGCGGCCGAGCGAGTTGTCCACCATGTAGCGCAGGATCCACTCCGGCGTGAAGAGCTGCGTGGCGGGGGCGATATCCTCCACGGCGGCCTTGCGCTTGGACTTGAAGAAGTCGGCCTTGAGCTCGGCGTTGTAGAACTGGTACATCCAGCCCAGGATCTCGACGTCTTGCCAGGCTTCCTCGGGGATGTCCGTCACCAGATGGTAGAGGACGTTGTTCTCGTTCCGGTTGAGGAGGCCGTCCGGCAGCGTGAGCTCGTCTGCAGCGCCCACGTGGCTGAACACGTCGGGCAGCGCGTCGGCGAGCTCGTTGCACTGGGCGATGAGGATGAGGCGGAAGAGCTCCGAATCGCTGCCCTCCGCCGCGAGGTCTAGGGCGCGCTCGCGGTCGAGGCCGGCGAGCTCGAGCTCGCCTACGGCGCGCAGGCATTCCGGGTCGAAGCGGCCGTCCTGTGCGGAGAGCATGCGCACGCCGTTGGATAGAAATCCGTGGAGCTCCATGTAGCGGATGCCCGCGAAGCGGTTGAACCAGGTGTAGGCCATCTGCTGGCAGAAGGCACTGTAGCCTGCCTTTTCGATGCGGGCGTAGAGCCCGTCGCGCTGGGCCTTCGTGGCGGTATCGATCACGCCCGTGCCGATGACGTCCGAGCCCGCCGGATAGGCGGTGCGTCCGGCGTCATCCAGGCTGAACTTCACGAAGCGGTTGTGCACGGCATCGATGAGCGCGCGGCGCGCCCAGGGGCAGAACTTCTCGAGAACCTTGGTGTCCATGGTGCGTCCTTTGGGTTAGTCGAGCTTGACGTAGTCGTTCCCGGTGAGCGCCCGCAGAAGATCGGCCCGGGCCTGGGCGAGGTAAGCCTCGATCTCCACCTCGCTGTGCAGGCGGCGCGGCTTGAAGACGCGGGTGCGGCTCACGGTTGTGCCCTTGGGCGCGGGGGCCGGCGGCGTCTTGGGGCCTGTGCCCTTGGCCGGCTCGGCGGTGACGGTCACGTTCGTGTTCACTGGGCGCGGGCGCGAGATGCGCTCGTGTTCAACCTCGATCTCGTCGTAGAGCTTGCGCTCGTCGTTGCCGAGGCGCGTCTTCAGGGCGTCGAGTGCGGTGAGCGAGGTCGCGTCGTTTACGGCGCCGCGGCGCGAGAGGCGGGTCTCGGCGATGCTTGCGAGCTTCACGTTAAGTTCCGCCGCGTGTGCTTCGATGCCGTTGAAGATATCGTCGAGCGTGGCGAGCAGGTCCTCGCGCTTGTCTTTCATGAGCTGCTCGTGGGCGTCTTTGATTGTCTTCTTTGCGTCGAACAGCTGGGCGATGTCGCGGTAGGGGCGCTTCTCGGTGAGGATGCCTTCGATCTTTTTCAACGCCGCCATAGCCTCGCTATCGCTTGCCAGGTACTCCCGCTCGCTTTCCATGTCGCGCACGAGATCGGCTGCCTCGTCGAACGCGGGCTTCTGGGCCGAGAAGAAGTGGTCTATCTCCCTCAGGTCCTCCGCATCGTCCAGCAGGTCGTCACGGTTGCTGGAGACGGCCGCCAAAAGATCCGCTGGGTCGCTGCCCACGGCGAGCACGTCCTTGATGCGGCGGATGGCGTCGGCCACCTCGCTGTAGCCGGGGTACTTGCTGTTGCGGCGGTACTCCACGTCCACTAAGTGCTGCAGGTTATCGCGACGCTCCTCAAGGCACTCGCGGACGCTCGCAGCGAGACCGTCCTCGTCGGTCGGCAGGTTGTAGACGCCGCAAAGCCGCTCGGTCACCTGCCGCGCCCGCGAGCGCATGGCGTCCGACACGGCGACGCGCATCTCGACCTGCACTTTGCCCACCATGTTGCGCTTGCGCAGGTAGTCCACGAGTCGGGCGTCATGGATATCCACGGTCTGTCCGGCATAGACGAGCTTGGCGCGCTTGGAGGCCAGAAGCTCCGCCGTCACGGCGGCGATGTCCTGCTCGCGCCATCCGTACGGGGCCGCCTGGTAGAGCGACTGGATATCCTCCATGCTTACCGTGGTGTGGCGCGAGGCATCGATTGAAAGCTTGCGCTCGAGTTCCTCGATGGCGCGGGCGTTGGGCTGCTGGCCCTCGAGCGCCATGGTGCCGTTCAGGATCTGCTTGATATCGGCATCGTTGTCGTAGTTCCTGTCGATGTAGGAGAGCTTGGGGTAGGTCACGTCCACCAGGCGGCCAAGGCAGTCCTCGATGATCTTCTTCGCCGAGCCGGTCTGCGCGGGTGTGACGGTACTGCCGTATACGTAGAACTGGCCCTGGCGCACCGCCTGCTCCATGAGGTCGCGCGCCTGGCGATCGAGCCGGGTGCGCTCCTGCTGCTTGGAGCGGATGATATCCTGCTGGTTCTTGGGTAGGTTGGCGTGGACCAGCGTGTTGGTGAACTGCTCGATGCGCGCGGCCTCCATGAGCGGGTTGTAGTAGTCGACCTCGGGACTCAGCACCACCACGGCCTCGTTGCGGCTCGACATGAGGATGAGCTCCTCGTGGCTGGGCGGTTCGCTGCCGTCCATGCCGGCAAGCACCCGGAGCGTGAGGCCGCCGGCGCCGCTGACATGCGTGCCGTCCAGGTACTCATTCACGGGGAACTGGTTCTTGCCCAGGGCGAGTTTGGATTCGTCGAAGACGCTCTTGAACATGATGTCGGCAGCCTTGGCGGTGATCTTTGCAGCATCGACCTGCGTGCGCTTGATCTGGTTGGCGATCTCCTGTTCGTCATCGGTCAGGAACTGGTAGCGGTCACCGTTGCGTGTCACGTAGTTCTCGTGGATAAGCCGGTCGAGCGAATCCTGCACCTGCTGACGCAGCTCCAATCGGTTCACCCGCACGTCATCGGTCATGAGGGTCACGATGTTATCGATGTTCGTGGCGATCTCGCGATCCACCCAGCGCACCATGAACAGGAGCTTGAGCACGCGGATGTCATACTCCACGAGACCCTGGCCGTCCTGCGCTGCCTTGCCCGCGCGGTCGATCACGCGGCGGTGGTAGCTTTCCAGGAAGGTCTGCACGCCGTCGTAGAAGCGCCAGAACGGCACGAGCGCGTGCTCGTCCAGGTCCTCAACCGCCTGCGCGGCCTCCTGGAAGCCCGAGAGCATGGAGCGCTCGCCGCTCGAGAGGTGCTTGTTGCTCTCCCCCTGGGTGCGAAGCTTTTCCATAACGTTTTGCATGAGCTTGAACTGGTAGTTGGCGAAGGGGAACGTCGCCGAGAAGTCCGCCGCACCGCGATAGCCCGTGAGGTCGGTTACCGAGTCCTTGAAGGAGAAGAGGTTGTTGAGGACGGCCGCGTCCTCGGCGTAGCGCAGCTCGAGGAGCTGCTCGGCGTCGGTGGTCTTGGCGAGCACGCGGCGCTTGATGACCTCGTCGGCGTCTGAGCTGGAAAGCGACAGGCGCGTGTTGAAGCGGCCCTGGATTTTCGAGAAATCGTTGCCTGAGGAAGCTGAAGTCTTGTCTATAGCCTGCTGGCTTGTGACGACCACCCACACGCGGCCCGCGCATTTCGTCCCCAGATCCTCGACGAGGGTCTGCAGGTTCAGCATGAGGCTCGTGTCCGTGCCGATGTACTGACCGATCTCGTCGACCATGAAGAGCAGGCGGAACTGCCCGCCGTTCTGCTCGGCGCGCATCTCGACGTAGTCGCGGATCTCGTCGGTGAGCGAGTCGATGGAGAGGTCGTCCGCGTCGCCCGAATCGTACCAGCGTTCGCCCTCTTCGCGGCTCATGACGCCCGAGGCCTCGAGCGCGGCGATTACCGGGTCGGACTTGGAACGGTAGGTCTTGCGCCACTCGGTCCACGGGTGGCCGGACGCCTCCTCGTACAACGCGCGGAACGCCTGCGTCTTGCCCTGGCTCTCGATGAGCTGCTCCAGGCGGGCGAGCTTGAGGCTCGCGCCGTAGAAGCCCTGGTTCTCGTAGAACACCCGCGCGAACGTGCGCATGATGGCGGACTGGTCCTTGGTGGTGCCCTTGCTGTCTATGTTGAAGAGGATGGTCTCGGCGGGGGCGCTCGCCGCGCGGCGCGCCTGGGCGGCGAGCAGCTCGTCCTCGAAGCGCGGGGCGATGTAGTCGAGGGCGCGTTTGCCTGCGACTTCGCGGTTGGCAAGCAGGTAGGAGAGCATCTTCAGGAAGTGCGACTTACCTGAGCCGAATGAGCCCGAGATCCAGACGCCTATCTTATCGGTGGGAGTGTCGAGCGCCTGGCAGTATGCGTGGTAAAAGGTTGCATAGTGCCCGCGCAGCTCGCGCGTGACCACATACTCGGAAAGCTCCTGCTCGATGATCTCTTCGCTTGTCTGGTCGACTTTGATGACGCCGTTGATGTTGCGGTCGATGTCGCGCTCGAACATGTCCTTGATGCGCATGGGGGAGGGTCCTTTCACGCGGGGCGGATGGGCTTAGAGCAGGCTGAACGCCCGGTAGTAGTTGCCGTCTTGGATGGAGCCGAACAGGCGCAGCGACTGGCCGTCGTAGACGCCGGGATAGAACAGCACCACGGGAATCTGTGAGAACACCGGCTGGGCGTTCTCGAGGATGTCGTGGGCGCGCACGAAGGGGTAGGCCTTGCCCACGCCGGTGATGAGCAGGACGTCGCGGCCCGGCTCTGGTGCGCCATGCACGAGCTCGAACTGCTCGGCCATTCTGGTGACGTAGTCCTCGGGCATGGCGAGTTCCTGGATATGGCGCAGAACCGCCTCGTCGCCCTGCTGGGCCTCCATGCGCTCGAGATCGTCGAAGATCTCGTAGTACTCACAAATTTGGGAGAAGATGTCCCACAGGTCGAACCGCGTGATCCGCGTGGGGATGGCCCCTTCGGCAGCATCCTTCAGCAGGCGCTCGGTGCGCTCGCGGACCTCGTCCTCGCGCGCCGCGTCGTAAGCGAACACGTAGAACGGCACTTCGTTGCCCAGGCCCTGGCTATTCAGGAAGCCGGGATCGCTCAGGCGCGAGCGGATGAGGTCGAAGCTGATGGCGAGCGAAGGCGATTCGGATGCGGTCATGGGCTCTCCTAGGACGTGCGCCCGAACGCGGCGAGCACCTGCTCGTCACCGTTCGCGCGTATGGCCATTTCCAGGTCGAAGTCGATGAGCAGGGGGCTCAGCTGTTCGGAGCGGCGGTCGTACATACCGCAGCGCTCGAGGGAGGAGGCGAGCACCTGACGGATCTTGTCCAGGGTCGCGTCGCTCCAGCGGGCGGCCTTCTCGTCCTGCGCGCGCAGGCCTTCAAGAAAGTCCGCGATTTCATGCCTTCGCAGGGTGGCATCGAAGGTCGCGAACTTGGTGGCGACCACGCAGAGCATGAACTCCCACACGATGCGGTTGTCGCGCATCATGGCGTAGAGGTTCGTCTGCTTGAGCTGGTCGGGCGTGCCGTGCGCGATGAGTTCGATGAGGCGCCCGCGCAGGCTGGGGTCTTCGGAGAGCGCCTCGAGTCGGCGCGCGCAGGCGCGGGTGATGGACTTGAGCTCGCGCTCGGTGGGGTACTGGAAGAGGTTGCCCTGGGTGACGGCATCGACGAGGTTGTCCGGCTCGCACATCCCCTCGTCCGCCATCAGGCGGGCGACGGTGCGGGTCTCGTTCTCGAGCCATTGCTCGCGCGTGATACCCCCGCGATAGGTCTTGGGCGCGCCCATTACGCCACCCCCTTGAGGGGAGCGGCGACCGCAGCTCGATATATCGGTTTGTGCGTGGTGCTCGCGCACGAGCGTCCGCTCGTGGACATGCGGGCAGCTAGCGAGCTATGAGATACTGCCTGGGTGGAGCGGCGTAGAAAATGCCATCCCCCCTGCACTCCATGCAGGGTTGAGCAACTTCGTCTCCTCCGGGACACAGGTTCCGTGCGGCGTGGATGCAGCAGCCGCTCGGTTCGATTCGAATTATAGGATATCGCGCGGCCCAGCTCGCGCTCGACGAGGTTGTGGAACATGCCATGGACGCCTTTCTCCGACCGATCATCGGCGTCAACACTGGCACAGAGCTGGCGTTTTTTGTTGTGCAACAAATACGAGCGGCTACCGTCAACCGGTGGGCCGCTCGCCGTGTTGCTCAACAATCCGTCCCATCCGCTTGCTATGGTCTGATCGGAGCCTGCGCCGTGCTGCGGCGCGCGTTAGGGCGGAAGGAGAACCGCATGCCTAGACTGAACATGAGCATGGAATGCTCGCTTGAGTACAACACCGTGAGGGAGGTCCGGCGCTTCGAGTACGACGAGGTGTCGTACCGCGAGACGATGACGGTGCGAGACTCGACGGTCATCAAGATCGACTTCGGCCGCTGGCACGTGACCTGCGCGATAACGGCGAACCCGCATGATATGGCCCAGGTCGTGGACGCCGTCGCCGACCTCTACCCCGCGAAGACCGCCGCGACGATCCGCAAGAAGGACCTCGAGGCGCTTGTCGCCGCCAAGAAGAAGGTCAACCGCGTTCTCCCTCCGCACGAGCTGCACTTCAAGCTCGAGCAGTACGGCGACAACCTCGTGCTCTGGTTCAGCGACACCGCAAAGGGCGACTACGCGCCGAAGCGCGACCGCGTCGCCAGCATCCTGCAGCGCCTGCCCGAGGGGTCCTACGGCGTCGCCATCGCGGCGGGCTGGCCGATGGGCTCCTACGAGGACGCCCCGGAGTACTTCGATGCGCTCGCCGCGCAGTGCGACGGCGACCTGCCCGATGCCAACTACGGTGATCTGTACACCTACGACCTGCTGAGCTCACCCGATCCCTATACGGGTGGCGGCGCGGAGCTTCCTGCCGAGCTGCTCGCGGAGCCCGACCCGACCGAGCCGCACGAGCCCCGGGTGAAGGTCGCGGGCTTCGGGGGTGCGCTCTCCGGCCTCGACAAGCGCCAGCTCAAGAAAGCCGACCTCATGGGCCTGGCGGAGTCGGTCGCCACGACGGAATGGATGGAGCTGCGCGAGGTCCCGCGCAGCTACTAGGCCGCTCAACGGCTTAGGCATCATCGGCTAAGACGGTTCTTCCGGAAGGGGAGTGCGGATATGGATACGATCAAGCGCGCGATCGAGCTTGTAGAGGAGCGGACGCAGGCATTCGGCGGGGCGCGGCAGGAGCTGCTCGACGCCTATGAGGCCGAGGCGGCCGGGTCCAAGAAGAAGGCGCGCAAGGGCAAGAAGGTTCCTTTATCCAGCGTGGGGCAGGCGGAGGATCGCGTCACGCAGCAGATGGTCCTCGACGGGTCCGGGCAGATCTGGGACCCGATCGAGAAGAGGCCCCTCGCGCCGGACGACAGCGTGATCCTGCCGCGGCGCTACCACTACGAGCGCCGGGTCGCGGGCCGCGCGGGCGGCATCTGCGCGCCGGACGGCACCAAGATCGCCTATGACGTCGAGCTGCCGGAGGGGACGGCGGACTTCGTGGTGTTCGACCGCAAGCACACGCTGGAGCAGGTCGTGCAGGGAGAGTACGACTTCCGCGTGCGCTATGAGCGCCACGATGTGGACGCGAATGAGTTCGAGCGGTTCGCGCAGCTCGCCGAGGGGCTCCTGCCCGAGGCCCGCGCCCAGCTCGACCGGCATCTGCTGATTGAGTCCGCAGGCGACGGCCTCGAGGACGTGTGGTGCATCAGCAGCGCCCCCGTTCCCGTGCTGCTGGCGCGCCTGGCGGAGTCGGAGCCCGGCGTGGTGACCTTCGAGATTCACCTCCCGTGGAGCGAGAGGCGTCGCGACACGGTCAAGATCGAGCTCGCACCCGGCTGCCTGGGCAAGGGCGACGAGCCGGGTGAGTACGACCAGTACGGCGTGATGGAGCGCGCCAAGCGCGACTTCGCGGGTAGGCTCGCGCTGCACGCGTTCTCCGTAGGCGCGCCGGTAAGCGCGCCGCTCGAGCTCGCCAGCGAGCTAGCCGGCAGGCCCGCTACCTGCGAGGAGTTCGAGCGCCTGTGCGACCTCATGCTCGCGAACTTCATCGGCATGCGCAACGACGGCATCGCCTACGAGGACTGGTGCGTCATCTCGAAGGGGCACTACGGCCTGGGCACGGGCACGCCGGCGCAGGTCGCGGCGAACCTGCTCCGCGTCGCCGCCGTGTTCGAGGCGCAGGCGGGATTCGTCTCGGCGGATGATTTCGAGGTCA
The DNA here is from genome assembly GCF_902150035.1 of Enorma burkinafasonensis. Classification (GTDB taxonomy): domain Bacteria; phylum Actinomycetota; class Coriobacteriia; order Coriobacteriales; family Coriobacteriaceae; genus Enorma; species Enorma burkinafasonensis. The sequence goes on along the minus strand of NZ_LR597514.1, from coordinate 10,089 downwards.
TGCGGCGGGCGTTCCTTGCGCGCTTCAGCTCGTTTGTCGCCTATGGCTTCGGCAAGGACGACGACTCGCTCATTAAGTGCATCGAGTCCATGGAGGTCACCGCGTAGGCGACCCCTTCAGACCGCGTCAGGCGTGCGGGCGCGGCCGTCTTCGTGGCGGCCGCGCCTTTTTTTCTGGCGCGAGGTATCCTTCGGGTGACGATTTGCCTCCTCCGCTCGATAGCGGGGACAGTTCAAGCAGCTTTACTGTGGGTAATTTACTGGATGCGAAGTAGTCTGTACCTGCGGTGTTGCATTACCGCAGGTGAGCGGCTTGTGGCTTTGGTGGCTACCCGACAGTTTCTCAGATAGCCACAGTAAAGTTGTCTGAACGCTACCGACACCGGCTTCCTTCTAGGACATGATGCGGTGCGATGGGGTCATAGCGCCGTGGAATGTCGCCGTGCCGCGGGATACCGCCGCACGGTTTTCTTATATCCGACCCGTTCGCGCGTCTTGGCGGTGGTCGGTTTGCCGGGTGGTAGACGGACCAAACAAGGCAACCTTAATTGTTGCAGGTAGGCGCGTTGCACCAAGATCGGCTACGCGGACGCCTTCCGAAGGGCCACCGCCAAGACTCGTGAGCGTCGAAAGGCTGGGGTGTAAGGACGCCTCAAGCAACGAGTCTCTATCTCCGGTGATTCGGGCCATGTCGTTTACCTGCTCAAACGCAAAAGAGCAAATAATAAAAAATGAGAAAAAAATAAAAAAGATAGATGCGCCCCATAACGGCATCGCTTGAAGGCGAAGACCTGGGCCGACACCCCGCCCGCGATGTGTCACAGACCATACAGATTTGCGCATACGTTCTATTTGAACGCGGTACAATAAGACGTGCATGTGGATTTCCCGTGGCCGGAAACACTCGACCGTATCGCCGGGTCGCATTTGACCTGCGGGGATGACGCAAGCGCCGTTGACTAACCGGTGGCAAGGGCCACCGGGGGGACTGTATACCTACACGAGAGGAGAGGGGTATATGGCGCGTTCGTTCAAGTCCATGGACGGCAACGAGGCGGCCGCATACGTTTCGTATGCGTTCACCGAGGTTGCGGGTATCTACCCGATTACGCCGTCCAGCCCGATGGCCGACCATGTCGACCAGTGGGCAGCTCAGGGCAAGAAGAACATCTTTGGCACGAAGGTGGACGTCATCGAGATGGAGTCCGAGGCCGGCGCCGCGGGCACCGTCCACGGCTCGCTCGTCGCGGGTGCGCTGACCACCACCTACACCGCGTCCCAGGGTCTTCTGCTCATGATCCCGAACATGTACAAGATCGCGGGCGAGGGCCTGCCGGGCGTGTTCCACGTGTCCGCCCGTACGGTCGCGACCCACGCGCTGAACATCTTCGGCGATCACTCCGACGTCATGGCCTGCCGCCAGACCGGCTTCGCCATGCTGGCCGAGACCAACGTCCAGGAGGTCATGGACCTCGCCGCGGTGGCGCATCTCGCCGCCATCGAGGGCAAGGTGCCGTTCCTGAACTTCTTCGACGGCTTCCGCACCTCGCACGAGATCCAGAAGGTCGCCGTGTGGGACTACGCAGACCTCGCCGAGATGTGCGACATGGAGGCCGTCCAGGCCTTCCGCGACCACGCGCTCAACCCCGAGCATCCGCACAACCGCGGCACGCATGAGGACGGCGACGTCTTCTTCCAGCACCGCGAGGCGTGCAACACCGCCTACGACAAGCTCCCCGCGGTCGTCGAGGCCTACATGGACAAGGTGAACGAGAAGCTCGGCACGAGCTATCACCTGTTCGACTACTACGGCGCCGACGACGCTGAGAACATCGTCGTGTGCATGGGCTCCTTCTGCGACACGCTCGAGGAGGTCATCGACTACCTCAACGCCCACGGCAAGAAGGTCGGCCTGGTGAAGGTCCGCCTGTACCGTCCGTGGTCCATCGAGCACTTCGTGGCCGCGCTGCCCAAGACCGTCAAGAAGATCGCCGTGCTCGACCGCACCAAGGAGCCGGGCTCCATCGGCGAGCCGCTCTACGAGGACGTCGTCTCCGCGCTCTACGAGGCCGGCCTCTCCGGCATCAAGGTCATCGGCGGCCGTTACGGCCTCGGTTCCAAGGACGAGCCGCCCGCGGCCGCGTTCTCGGTCTACGAGGAGCTCGAGAAGGACGAGCCCAAGCGCGAGTTCACGATCGGCATCGTCGACGACGTCACCAACCTCAGCCTCCCCATGGACGCCGACGCCCCCAACACGGCGGCCGAGGGCACCATCGAGTGCAAGTTCTGGGGTCTCGGCGGCGACGGTACCGTGGGCGCCAACAAGAACTCGATCAAGATCATCGGCGACCACACCGACAAGTACGTCCAGGCATACTTCCAGTACGACTCCAAGAAGACGGGCGGCGTGACCATCAGCCACCTGCGCTTCGGCGACAAGCCCATCAAGAGCCCGTACTACATCACCAAGGCCGACTTCGTCGCGTGCCACAACCCCAGCTACATCACCAAGCACTTCAAGATCGCCCAGGGCGTGAAGCCCGGCGGCACGCTGATGATCAACTGCCAGTGGAACTTCGACGAGCTCTCGAAGCACCTCTCCGCGGCTGAGAAGCGCTACATCGCCAAGAACGACATCCAGCTCTACACCATCAACGCCATCGACCTGGCGGTCCAGGTGGGCATGGGCAAGCGCACCAACACGATCCTTCAGTCCGCGTTCTTCACGCTGGCCGGCGTGCTCCCGCAGGAGGACGCGATCCAGTACATGAAGGCCGCCGCCGAGAAGTCCTACGCCAAGAAGGGCCAGGACGTCGTCGAGGCCAACTGGAAGGCCATCGACGCCGGCGCCACCGCCTTCGAGAAGCATGAGGTCCCGGCCGAGTGGGCCGACGCCGCCGATGACGCCGCCGCCGTCGAGCTCAAGGGTCGCCCCGAGCTCGTCAAGCAGGTCAAGGACATCATGGAGCCCATCAACCGCATGGAGGGCGACGAGCTCCCCGTGTCCGCGTTCGTTGGCCACGAGGACGGCCAGTTCGAGCAGGGCGCTTCCGCCTACGAGAAGCGCGGCGTCGCCGTCATGGTGCCGCACTGGGACGAGACCAAGTGCATCCAGTGCAACCAGTGCTCCTATGTGTGCCCGCATGCGACCATCCGTCCGTTCGGCCTGACCGAGGACGAGATCGCCGCGGCGCCCGAGGGCCTGCGCACGCTCGACATCAAGATGCCCAAGGACACCGGCCTCAAGTTCACCATGGCCATCAGCCCGCTCGACTGCATGGGCTGCACCAACTGCGCGAAGGTCTGCCCGAAGGGCGCCCTCGAGATGGTGCCGCAGGAGCAGGAGCTCGCCGAGCAGAAGACCTTCGACTACTGCGTCGAGAACGTCGCCCCCAAGCCGGTCCTCGAGGCCGCCAACGTCAAGGGCAGCCAGTTCAAGCAGCCGCTGCTTGAGTTCTCCGGCTCCTGCGCCGGCTGCGCCGAGACGGCCTACGCGCGTCTCGTCACGCAGGTCTGCGGTGACCGCATGTTCATCTCCAACGCCACCGGCTGCTCCTCGATCTGGGGCAACCCCGCGGCCCGTTCGCCCTACACGGTGAACAAGGACGGCCACGGCCCGGCGTGGAACAACAGCCTCTTCGAGGACAACGCCGAGCACGGTCTGGGCATGGCCCTCGGTTACGAGGCCGTCCAGAACAAGCTCGTCGCCGAGACCGAGGCCCTCATCGCGGGCGAGAACACGCCCGAGGCCGTGAAGGCCGCCGGCCAGGCCTGGCTCGACGCCAAGAACGACGCCGAGGGCTCCAAGACCGCGGCTGCCGCCTACGTCGAGGCGCTCGAGGCCTGCGGCTGCGACGCCGCCAAGGCGATCCTCGCCGACAAGAGCTACCTCACCAAGAAGTCCTTCTGGATCTTCGGCGGCGACGGCTGGGCGTATGACATCGGCTTCGGCGGCCTGGACCACGTCCTCGCCTCGAACCACAACGTCAACGTCTTCGTGTTCGACACCGAGGTCTACTCCAACACCGGTGGCCAGGCCTCCAAGGCCTCGAACATCGGCCAGGTCGCTCAGTTCGCCGCGGCCGGCAAGCTCACCAAGAAGAAGAGCCTCGCCGAGATCGCGATGAGCTACGGCTACGTGTACGTGGCGCAGGTCGCCATGGGCGCGAACCCGGCCCAGACCTTGAAGGCCATCCAGGAGGCCGAGGCCTACGACGGCCCGTCGATCATCATCGGCTACGCTCCCTGCGAGATGCACTCCATCAAGAAGGGCGGCATGCAGAACTGCCAGGCCGAGATGAAGAAGGCCGTGGACTGCGGCTACTGGAACCTCTTCCGCTTCAACCCGGCTGCCGAGGTGGGCAAGAAGTTCACGCTCGACTCCAAGGAGCCGAAGGGCGGTTACCAGGAGTTCCTCATGAACGAGGCCCGTTACGCGTCGCTTTCGCGCGTGCTTCCGCAGGAGCAGGTCGACGAGCTCTTCCGCGAGAACGAGGAAGCCGCCATGGCGCGCTACCAGCACCTCACCAAGCTCAAGGATCTCTACGCCGAGGTCTAAGGCTTAAGCGCGCCGGCACAGCCGCTCGCGCACGGTAGGCGCACACGCCCCCGTGGGTTCGCCCGCGGGGGCGTTTCTTATGCCGATCGGATGGTTCAGGGCGCTTCAAGGTCCAAACGACCCTCGGTGCCCGCGCGATGCGGACCGCTGTATTGCCCGATCGATCGTTCAAGCAAGAATACTGTGGGTCAAATGGAAGCCGTGCGCTTGACCGCGGATGCAGGCTCAAAAATCCTGCGGTTTTGCTTTCGAGACGGGCGCTCTCGGCCGGCGGTGCGAAAGGACCCACAGTATTCTTGCCTGAACCTTCTACGGGGCGCCCCTCGAGCGCCGGGACGAGCTCCGGACTGGGTACAAGACGCTTGTATGCACGTGAGCCGGCGAGAGCCGGATGTCGCAGGGGAGGGCGCATGGCGCGAGACGAGAAGCAGCAGCTCGACGAGGAGCTCGAGGGGGCAACGGAGACGATGGAGCCTGAGGCGGTCGATGTCGAGGGCGACTTCGAGCTCGAGGACGACGGCGGCGAGGACGAGGAGGGGCGCCTGGTTCCCGGCGACGAGGACGAGCGCGACGCCGGCCTGCACGAGGAGATCCTCTCGCAGGAGACCGTCTGGCGCGGCAAGATCTTCGATGTGGACACCCTCGAGGTGAAGCTCCCCAACGGTCACTGCTCGCGGCGCGACGTGGTGCGCCACTGCGGGGCCGTCGCCGTCGTGGCGCTCACCGAGAACGGCAAGATCGCCGTCGTGCGCCAGTACCGCACGGCGCTCGACCGCGTGACGGTCGAGATCCCGGCGGGCAAGATGGACCCGGGCGAGGAGCCGCTCGAGAGCGCCAAGCGCGAGCTCAAGGAGGAGACGGGATTCGTCGCCGGCAAGATCGCCTACCTCACCACGATCGCGACCTCCGGCGGGTTCACCGACGAGCTCATCCACATCTTCCTGGCCACGCAGCTCTCTTTCGAGGGCGCGGAGCCCGACGAGGACGAGTTCCTGAACGTGGACCTCGTCGATGTGCAGGAGCTCGTGGACGCGGTGCTCGACGGCAAGATCGAGGACGCCAAGACCGTGGTGGGGGCGCTCGCCTGCGATGTCATGGCGCACCGCCTGGCGGCCGATGCCGTCGCCGTCGAGGACGACGGGGACGCGGCGTAGCGCGCTGCACGGATGGTACCGGCTGCGGGCCGGTTGGGCTTTCGTTCGGTCGGGCCTTTACGCCTGCCGCGGCTCGCGGTCGCGCACGCGTCGGGCGATCTCGGCGATGCCCTTGAGCGTGAGCTGCTGGTCGATCACGTCGAAGACGTCGGTGGAGTCCGCGACGACGCTTGCGAGGCCGCCGGTGGCGATGACGCGCGCGCCGGGGGCGCCGAGCTCGCTCCTGATGCGGGCGACGAGCCCCTCGACCATGGCCGCGGTGCCGAGCACCGCGCCGCTCTGCACGGCCTCGGTGGTGTCGCGCCCGATAGCGTGAGCCGGCGTCTCGAGCGGGATGCTTGCGATGCGCGCCGCCCGGGCGACGAGGGCGTCCATCGAGATGCGCAGCCCCGGCGCGATGGCGCCGCCGATGTAGTAGCCGCGCCCGTCCACGACGTCGATGTTGGTCGCCGTGCCGAAGTCGACCACGATGGAGGGGGCGCCGTAGAGCTCCTCGGCGGCGACGGCGTTGGCGATGCGGTCCGCGCCGACCTCGGCCGGGCGCGGGGCGTCCACGCGCACGACGTCGGCGGTCTGCGGGCCCACGGCGACGACGTTTTGCGTGATGCGCCGTGCGACGGCGCGCCACTCGCGCGTGAGCTGCGGCACGACCCCGGCGAAGGCGATCGCGTCGATGCAGTCGAGCCGCAGGTCGTAGACGCGCAGGTAGCCGAGCAGGCGCACGTGCAGCTCGTCGGCCGTGAAGGTGCGGTCGGTGGGCATGCGCCACGAGTGCACGAGCGCGCCGCCATCGAAGAGGCCGAGCGCGGTCTGCGTGTTTCCCATGTCGACGGCGAGTAGCATGCTGCCTCCCTGGAGTCGGTGGTCGCCAGCGTCGCTGGTCGCCTGCCATTGTAGCTCAGGCCCCCGTGCCGCAGGGTGGAGCTTTGAAGCGTTTCAACTCCTTGGTATACTCAGGGGACCTGGAACGCGGGGCCGCTGTGCCCCGATCGCGCGGATGGGAGGTCGCATGGGCAAGGTGCGCATTGTGGATGTGGCCCGCGAGGCGGGCGTGTCGCTCGGCACGGTGTCGAACGCGCTCAACCACCCCGAGAAGGTGCGTCCCGACACGCGCAAGCTCATCGACGAGACCATCCAGCGCCTGGGCTACCTGCCCAACCAGAGCGCGCGCCTGCTGGCGGGCGGCCGCAACACCACGATCGGTTTGATCCTGCCGGGGCTCACGAGCGGCTGCAGCCTGCAGATCGCCAACGGCGCTCGCAACGAGGCCATCCGTCACGGGTACGACCTCATCGTCATGAACACCGACGGCGACGCCGCGCTCGAGGACCGCTACGTGAACTTCTTCGTGGGCATCCAGGTCGCCGGCATCCTCATACAGCCCGCGCCGAGCATGCGGCCGCGGCCGGTGGCCGAGGTTCCCGTGCCCACCGTCTACGTGGACATGCCCTGGGAGCCTGAGGCGACGGCGACGGTCGCCGCCGGCTACCGCGCCCAGGGGCGCCTGATCGCCGAGCACGTGCTGGCGCGCGGCGCCGAGCGGGTCGCGGTGGTGGGGCGTGCCGAGAGCGCGCAGCTCGCCGAGCGCCTCGAGGGCATCCGCGACATGTTCCCGGGCTACGGCGACGTCTCGCTCGAGATCTACAACGAGGGCGCGACCGAGGGCACGGGCGACGGGGCACGGCTGGGCGCCATGCTCGCCGGGCGCAACGAGCGCGTGCGGCCCGATGCCATCATCGGCCTCACGGACGCGATCGCCATGGGCGCGCTCGCGGGTGTGATGGCCGCGGGCTGCTCGGTGCCGGACGACATCATGGTCGCCGGCTGCGACGGCAACCCGCTCGCCTGGGGCGGCCCCGTGCCGCTCACCACCTGCTCGCCCGCGGGCTACGAGCTCGGGCGCAAGGGTGCGCAGCTCATCATCGAGCGGATCATGTGGGACGAGGAGCGCGACCGCGAGGCGAAGCGCGCCGCGGCGCGCGGCTTGGGCCGCTCGGCGTTCGCGGACGAGCCGCCCGTCGCGCACGAGACGGTGCGGCCGTTTCTGCTGGAGCGGGCGAGCACCGTGTCCTGGCCCGCGGCGCCCGCGGGCGGCGACCCCGTGGCGGGGATCCCGGAGTTCGACGCGGGCGCGTACCTGTAAGGCCGCTGCATGGGTGCGCCCTGTGGGGCGTGCCGCCATGGGGCGCCGCGGCGGGCGCCGGCGTACGCTGTCGCGGATTTTGCGCGGACTACTGCCCGTTCACCTCGGCGATAGCGCCCAGAAGCTCGCCCATATCGGGGATCACGGCGCGGCAGAGCGCGCGCAGCCCGTCATCGGGCTCGGTGAGGTCGGGGACCATGAAGACGGGGCAGCCGGCGGCGTGGCCCGCGCGCACGCCGTTGACGGAGTCCTCGACGACGGCGCAGCTGGCGGGCTCGGCGCCCATGCGCTCGCAGGCCAGGAGGTAGATGTCGGGGCTGGGCTTGCCGTTCTCGACCTCGTCGCCCGTGGTGAGGCCCTCGAAGTAGGAGAGGATCCCCAGCCGCTCGAGGTTGCGCGTCGTGATCTCGCGCCCCGAGGAGGTCGCGACCGCCATGCGCAGGCCCGCGTCCTCGAGCGCAGCGAGCGCCTCGGCCACGCGCGGCTTGAGGGCGAGCTCGCGGTCGTAGAGCTCGGCTTTGTAGACGCGGTAGTCGGCGTAGATGGCGTCCGCGAGCTCGCGCGAGCCCACCTGGTCAGCGAGCATGCCCATGATGGTGTGGAGGGGGCGGCCCACGAAGCTGCGGATCAGCTCGTCGGTGACGGGCGCCCGGTGCGCGTCGCCGACGTGCCGCCACGCCCGCGCGCTGAGCGGCTCGCTGTCGATGAGGGTCCCGTCCATGTCGAACAATACGGTGCTGATCATCTCGTCCCGTCCCATTGTCGTATGCCCGGGCGCTGAGGGATTTCCTGAAGATACGCGCCCGGGGCCGTCGTTGCCGCTACCATTGTGCCAGAGCCGCGCCGCGCGGGCGGCCGGCTCGAAGTTTTGTTACCGGTTCTTGACGGGTGCGCGGCGCCCGCTCGGTCTGCGCCGGCCCCGATAGGAGCGATGCCGATGGGCGATCCCATTGAGATATACCGCGAGAAGCTGGCTGAGCTCGAGGGGCTCCTGCGGGGCTACGGATCGGTCGCCGTGGGGTTCTCGGGGGGCGTCGACAGCACGTTTCTCGCCGCGGTGTGTGCCCGCGCGCTTCCCGAGCGGACGCTGCTCGTGCATCTGGCCACGCCCTTCGCGACTACGCCCGAGCGGGCATACGGCGCCGGCGATGCGGGGGAGCCAAGGCGCGGCTACCTCGGAGTGCCGCTCGTCACGATCGAGGTCGACCCCTTGGCCGAGCCGGACATCAGGGAGAACGGCGCGCTTCGCTGCTACCACTGCAAGCGCATGGGATTCACGCGCATCGTCGAGGCGGCGCGCGAGCGCGGGTTCGCCGAGGTCGTCGACGGGAGCAACGCCGACGACGCGGACGACTACCGTCCGGGGATGCGCGCTATCCGCGAGCTGGGCGTGCGCTCGCCGCTCATGGAGTGCGGCTGGCATAAGGACGAGGAGCGCGAGCTGCTGCGCGCTTGGGGCCTTCCGCAATGGAACCTGCCGGCGGGCGCCTGCCTGGCGACGCGCATCCCGTGCGGCGAGCCGCTCGACCTGGGGAAGCTCGCCGCGGTGCGCGCCTGCGAGGACTACCTGCACGGGCTGGGGCTGCCCGGCGTGCGCGCGCGCCTGATCGCGGGCCGCATCCGGGTGGAGGCCCCGGTCGCGGAGCTCGAGGTGCTCGGCCAGCCGGGGCGGGACGGCGCTGTCCCCCTTCCCGCGACGGTCGCGGCAGAGCTGGAGGCGCGTTCGGGACGTGCCGTCGAGCCGCTCGCCGTGCCCTACGGCAAGGGCAACATGAACGGGTAGCGACGGCGCCCCGGGCGCGGCGCTCGGGTGCGCCATGCCGCCTGCCCCGCGCCGCGCGTTCGCCTGCGCCGCGCGCAGGCCGTCGACGCATGAAAAAAGCCCGCTCGGGGAGCGGGCTCTCATCTCGATGGTGGTCAGAGAGGGAGTCGAACCCCCGACACGAGGATTTTCAGTCCTCTGCTCTACCAACTGAGCTATCTGACCGGGTGCGTTAGCAACTAACAGCTCGATTACTATACCAAATTGCGGCGGTGCGTCAAGCGGGCTTTTCGGCTGGTTTGAAAAACGCGTGAACGAGGGCGCGCCGGGCGTTCCCCCGAATCTTGGTTGATTTCCGATCCCAACCGAACACATTGAGCTGACGGCACGCTCCCGCAGTTAACCGAACGCCCCCGAGGTCCTATCCGGGCCCCGGGGGCGGCATTTTCCCAGTTGAAGGAATGGTGGAGATG
>NZ_LR597535.1 GCF_902150035.1 Enorma burkinafasonensis | reverse complement strand
CCGGGGGTCGATCCCCCCGCGTGCCCTCAGGGCCGCACAGCGCGTGATGCCGCGATCCCCGCCCGGCGCACCCGGGAAGCAGGCGCCACCGACCCGCCGATGCGGGCCCGCGCCTGGAGCGTGAAGAGCTCGGGCGATTAGTACGGCTCGGCTGAGCGCGTCGCCGCGCTTGCACCTGCCGCCTATCGAACTCGTCGTCTACGAGTGCCCTTACCGAAGGGAGACCCCATCTCTGGAACGGCTTCCCGCTTAGATGCCTTCAGCGGTTATCCGCGCCGCGCGCGGCTACCCGGCCGTGCCGTTGGTCGACAACCGGTTCACCGGAGGCGCGTCCACCCCGGTCCTCTCGTACTGGGGGCAGCCTCCATCAAGTCTCCTGCGCCCACGGAGGATAGGGACCGAACTGTCTCACGACGTTCTGAACCCAGCTCGCGTACCGCTTTAAACGGCGAACAGCCGTACCCTTGGGACCTGCTCCAGCCCCAGGATGCGATGAGCCGACATCGAGGTGCCAAACCTTGCCGTCGATGTGGACTCTTGGGCAAGATCAGCCTGTTATCCCCGGAGTACCTTTTATCCGTTGAGCGACGGCCCTCCCACGTGGGGCCGCCGGATCACTAGAGCCTGCTTTCGCACCTGCTCGACTCGTGGGTCTCGCAGTCAAGCCCGCTTGTACTCTTGCATTCAAAAGGGCGGTTGCCGACCGCCCCGAGCGGACCTTCGCGCGCCTCCGTTACCCTTTAGGAGGCGACCGCCCCAGTCAAACTGCCCACCTGGCACGGTCCCCGCGCCGGATCGCGGCCGCGGGTTAGGACGCCGCACGGGAGGGGGCGGTATTCCAAGGTCGGCTCCACGGGGGCTGGCGCCCCCGCTTCGAAGCCTCCCGCCTATCCTCTACGCTCCCGAGCAGCGGCCAATGCCAAGCTGCAGTGAAGGTTCACGGGGTCTTTCCGTCCTTCCGCGGGTAGGTCGCATCTTCACGACCAGTGCAATTTCACCGGGTCCGTGGTCGAGACAGCGCCCAAGTCGTTGCGCCTTTCGTGCAGGTCGGAACTTACCCGACAAGGAATTTCGCTACCTTAGGACCGTTATAGTTACGGCCGCCGTTTACCGGGGCTTGGCTTCGGAGCTTCGGGCGAACCCTAACCCCTCCGCGTGACCTTCCGGCACCGGGCAGGCGTCAGACCCTATACGTCGCCTTGCGGCTTCTGCAGAGTCCTGTGTTTTTGGTAAACAGTCGCTTGGGCCTCTTCACTGCGGCCGGCCTCCGCTCCGGGGGCATGCCCCTTCACGTACGCGCCGGCACCCCTTCTCCCTAGGTTACGGGGCCATTGTGCCGAGTTCCTTGACCACGGTTCTCCCGATCGCCTCGGTATGTTCTACCCACCCACCTGTGTCGGTTTGCGGTACGGGCGCGCACGCGCCTGCCTAGCGGTTTTTCTAGGGACCACGGGCTCACTCGCTTCGCGAAGCCGCTTCGTCCGGCGCCTAACCCTCGATGAGGCGGGGACTTCCCTCCGCCTCGGGCCGCGCGCCATCACCGGGACGTCCAGAACCCGGCCGAGCCACCCCCATCCGTCGCCGCATCGGTCATAGCGCCGCGTGCGCGGTGCAGGAATGTCTGCCTGCTGCGCTTCGGCTACGCCTGCCGGCCTCGCCTTAGCCCCCGACTGACCCTGGGGGGATTAGCCTCGCCCAGGAAACCTCGGGTTTACGGCGGACTGGTTACTCTCCAGTCTCTCGCTACTCATGCCAGCATCCTCGCTCCCCTGCGGTCCACGGAGGGTCGCCCCTCCGCTTCGCCCCCCAGGGGACGCTCCCCTACCATACCCCGAAGGGTATCCGCCGCTTCGGCGCCGTGCTTAGCCCCGTGTATTGTCGGCGCATGTCCACTCGGCCAGTGAGCTGTTACGCACTCTTTGAAGGGGTGGCTGCTTCTAAGCCAACCTCCTGGCTGTCTGGGCGGACGCACATCCTTTGCCACTCGGCACGGACTTGGGGGCCTTGGCGGGCGGTCTGGGCTGTTTCCCTCTCGAGCACACAGCTTAGCCCACATGCTCTGACTGCCGCGCTCAGGTCCGCCGGCATTCGGAGTTCGGTCGGGATCGGTAGGCGGCGAAGCCCCCTCACCTGTCCGGTGCTCTACCTCCGGCGGAGAACGCGCGACGCTAGCCCTAAAGCTATTTCGGGGAGAACGAGATATCTCCGGGTTTGATTGGCCTTTCACCCCTATCCCCAGGTCATCGCCGCCGTTTTCAACCGACGTGCGTTCGGCCCTCCACGGGGTCTTACCCCCGCTTCAGCCTGCCCAGGGATAGCTCACCCGGCTTCGCGTCCAGCGCGCGCGACTGCGCCGCCCGTTTCGGACTCGCTTTCGCTGCGGCTCGCTTCCCAGCTTAACCTCGCCGCGCGCGTCTGACTCGCTGGCTCATTCTACAAAAGGCACGCCGTCACACCTAACGGTGCTCCGACTGCTCGTGGGCGCACGGTTTCAGGTGCTGTTTCACTCCCCTCCCGGGGTGCTTTTCACCTTTCCCTCACGGTACTTGTCCACTATCGGTCGCAGGGTAGTGTTCAGGCTTGGATGGTGGTCCACCCAGGTTCGGACCGGGTTTCACGTGCCCGGCCCTACTCAGGGACCGCCTCCGCGCCCGGCCATCAGGTTCGCCTACGGGGCCCTAACCCTGTGCCGCCGGCCTTCCCATGCCGTTCGGCTCCCTGTGGTCGGTGCGCGCCGGGAGCTGAGGCTCCCGGGCGGGCGGCCCTACAACCCCGGCGGCGCGAGGCCCTCAGGCCGTTGAGCGCTCGCCGGTTTGGCCGTCGCCCCCTTTCGCTCGCCGCTACTCGGGGGATCTCGTGATTGATTTCTCCTCCTCGGGGTACTTAGATGTTTCAGTTCCCCCGGTTCCCCTCCCCGCCCCTATGTATTCGGGGCGGGGATGCATGGCCTCCGCCATGCGGGTTCTCCCATTCGGGCACCCCCGGATCGAAGGCCGTGTGCGCCTCCCCGGGGACTATCGCGGCTTGCCGCGCCCTTCGTCGGCTCCCTGCGCCAAGGCATCCGCCGTGCGCCCGTGTCATCTTCCCGCGCCTAGCGCGGGCCACGGTATCCAACGATATGTAAACATGAATAGCATCGGTGTCGATGATATCGATTCGATCGGTGTCGCCTATCTGATCGCTCAGATGCTTCCCGAAAATGATTCGGTCAGATGATATCTGATTCTCATAGATGCGTCTTATGGAGATCGCGACTGGAGGCGGGCTCCCGCCCGGCTCCATCGCGCTATGCGGCTCTCAAGGTACGCGGGGTCGCGCCCCGGGGGCCGGAGACCGCGGGGGCGGGCGCCAGGGAAGGCCGGTCGGGTGCACGCCCCGCATCCGGCTGAAAACCGTCGAGGAAAATATTCGTCTTGTCTCTCTAAGAAATGTCTCCCTAGAAAGGAGGTGATCCAGCCGCACGTTCCCGTACGGCTACCTTGTTACGACTTCACCCCCCTCGCCCTCCACACCTTCGACGCCTCCCCCCTGAAAGGTTGGGCCGGCGGCTTCGGGTGCAGACGACTCGGGTGGTGTGACGGGCGGTGTGTACAAGGCCCGGGAACGCATTCACCGCGGCATGCTGATCCGCGATTACTAGCAACTCCGACTTCATGGGGGCGGGTTGCAGCCCCCAATCCGAACTGGGGCCGGCTTTAGGGATCCGCTCCCCCTCGCGGGGTGGCAACCCTCTGTACCGGCCATTGTAGCACGTGTGCAGCCCAGCGCATAAGGGGCATGATGACTTGACGTCGTCCCCGCCCTCCTCCGGCTTGGCGCCGGCGGTCCCGCGTGGGTGCCCAACTCAATGATGGCAACACGCGGCGGGGGTTGCGCTCGTTGCGGGACTTAACCCAACATCTCACGACACGAGCTGACGACAGCCATGCACCACCTGTGCAGGCTCCTTCCGGCCACCGGGTCTCCCCGGCTTCACCTGCATGTCAAGCGCTGGTAAGGTTCTTCGCGTTGCTTCGAATTAAGCCACATGCTCCGCTGCTTGTGCGGGCCCCCGTCAATTCCTTTGAGTTTTAGCCTTGCGGCCGTACTCCCCAGGCGGGACGCTTAATGCGTTGGCTGCGGCACGGAGGGATGTTCCCCCCACACCTAGCGTCCATCGTTTACGGCCGGGACTACCAGGGTATCTAATCCTGTTCGCTCCCCCGGCTCTCGCGCCTCAGCGTCGGTGCCGGCCCAGAGGGCCGCCTTCGCCACCGGTGTTCCGCCCGATATCTGCGCATTCCACCGCTACACCGGGCGTTCCACCCTCCCCTGCCGGACCCAAGCCGCGCGGTTCGGGGGGCGGCCCGGGGTTGAGCCCCGGGATTTGACCCCCCGCCTGCGCGGCCGCCTACGCGCGCTTTACGCCCAATGAATCCGGATAACGCTCGCCCCCTACGTATTACCGCGGCTGCTGGCACGTAGTTAGCCGGGGCTTCTTCTGCAGGTACCGTCATCCTCGTCCCTGCCGAAAGCGGTTCACGACCCGAAGGCCTCCGTCCCGCACGCGGCGTCGCTGCGTCAGGGTTGCCCCCATTGCGCAAGATTCCCCACTGCTGCCTCCCGTAGGAGTCTGGGCCGTGTCTCAGTCCCAATCTGGCCGGTCGGTCTCTCAACCCGGCTACCCGTTGTCGGCACGGTGGGCCGTCACCCCGCCGTCTACCTGATGGGCCGCGACCCCATCCCCCGCCGCCGGAGCTATGCCCCGGGGGCCATGCGGTCCCCGGGGGCCACCGGGTATCACCCGCGGTTTCCCGCGGCTGTCCCCGTGCGGAGGGCAGGTTGGTCACGTGTTACTCAGCCGTTCGCCGCTCGCTTCCCCCCGAAGGGGGGTGCCGCTCGACTTGCATGTGTTAGGCGCGCCGCCAGCGTTCATCCTGAGCCAGGATCGAACTCTCCGTCCAAGCGATTTATCATCAGCCTGGATGTCGGAGCGTGTCCGCACCCGGCCGGCATGACGCCGATCTGGATCCATCCGATTGCGTAGCGTTACTTTTCATTCCTGGAAAGGTGAATCGACTCGCCCCCCGAGGGGGGCCGAAGAATCATCTCACTTAGGTGAGTTCCGCTCGAATCACAATGGTGTTCGTTCGTCTCTTCCCTGGCGAGGAGGGCGCGCTCCCGCGCATTCTCCCTCTCCCGCCTCGCGGTATCCGGTTCCCAAGGTACCCGCCTGCGCGGCTCGGCGCCGCGCGGCAAGGAGATATATTGCCAGAA
>NZ_LR597513.1 GCF_902150035.1 Enorma burkinafasonensis | reverse complement strand
CGCGCGGGCGCGCCAAACCTCCCGCCCGCCCCCGGGCGCATCCCCTCAGTACAGCGAGATGTCCACCACGCCGGTCCCGTCGAGCGCGTGCGAGGCGGCATCCTCGATGAGCGCGGTGAGCGTCCCGGCCTCCGCCGCGCGCCAGACGAGCGCGAGCCCGGTGACCACCGCGAGCAGCGCCAAGACGGTGAGCGCGTACTCGAGCGTCGCCTGCGCGGCGCCCTCGCGCGCGAGCCGGCGGACCCAGCGCCCGCAAACGGCATCCTCCATGTCACGATCCCTCCCCTCCGCGCGGAAGCATCCGGATGACGCGCGCCGTCGAGCTCGCCCCGTCCGGCGCCTCCGTCACGGTCACGACGTCGACCCAACCGCGCCCGTCCTCGATCACGGCGCCCCACACGTTGCCCTTGATGTCGATAAAGCCGCTGGTGGCGAGCCGCGCCGTCCCGCATGCCGCGTAGCGGTCGAGGATGTCTCCCGCGACCGGCGCGAGACCGCGCGGCTCCTCCCATGCGATGCCCACCTGGGGGTCGTCCGTGCGCGCCGCCGCCTCCTCGAGCTCCCCCATGAAGGTCGCGGAGGAGGCACCTCCCGCGGATGGGGTCTCCGGTGCGCCCTCCGGCGTCGAGCCGGAGCCCGCCTCCTGCGCGGCAGGCGGATCTCCTGGCGACTCCCCTTCCCGCGGCGGGCTCCCCTCCGGCTCCGGCCCGGCATCCGCATCGGCGGAGCCCGCCTGAGCCGCGAGCGACGAGCCTGCCGCGCTGCCTACAGAGCCGGCGCCTCCCGTCTGCGCCATGGGCACGAGCGAGCAGGCGGCGACCACGGTCGCGAGGCAGAGCGCGGGTGCCAGCAGCCTGAGCGCGCGCGTGGACAGGCGCTCGGGCTCCCCGCAGCCGTCCTGCACCCCCATGCGATGCCCTAGAGGCTGTTGATGCCGTCTGAGATCGCGGTCCACAGCTCGCTCACCCGGTCGCGGAAGGCTATGATCGCGATAATCGCGATCACAACCAGGACCCCGACCAGGATGGCGTACTCCGTCGTGCCCTGGGCGCGCTCCTCCTCGAGAAAGCTCGACACCTTGCCGATCGCGCGTGTGTTCCAGACCATAAGAACCTCCTTAGATCATGCCGCTCGCAGCGAGCAGCGGTCCCACGATGGAAAGCAGCAGGGCGGGCAGGATAAGCGTGCCCGTGGGGATGAGCAGCTTGACGGGAACCCGTTCGATCTCGCGCTCCACCTCGGCCCGGTGCGCCGAGCGGATCTCGCGCGTCTGCCCCTCGAGGGTCTCGGCGAGCGGGGCACCCAGGGCGAGCGCCTGCGCGACGGCGATGGCGAACGACTCGAGCGCCCGCACGCCCGTCGCGCGCGCCACCTCGGAAAGCGCCTCCTCGCGCGAGCAGACCCCCATCTGCCAGCAGAGCCGCGCGCGGCGCATGTGCCCGGCGAGCGCGCAGGCGCGCTGCTCGCTGTAGAGCTCGAGCGCCGCGTCGAACGAGAGCCCCGCGGTGAGACCCAGGCGCACCACGTCGATCATCTCGGAGACGTCGGCGAGACCCACCGCGCGTGCGGCCCCCTGCCGGGGCATGCGCTTTGCCAGGGACTCGGCGCATGCCCGCACGGCTGCCTCCGCACGGCGCCATCCCGCCGCGCAGAGGTCCCGGACCCACCTGCGGTCCGCCGCGGACGCCCCCAGGGCGAGCCATGCCGCGAGCGTGCCCGAGCACCCCAGGGCCCCGAGCAGCGGAAGATGCGCGCCCATCACACCTCGACCTCCATGATCCGCCTGATGATGAGCCAGGCGCAGACGTTGAGCGCGAGCGCCACGGCCACGCTCCCCATCCCCACCGGCTCGCCGAGCCCCGCGCGGAAGTCCGGCGACAGCAGCGTGAGCGCGCCGATCATCGCGATGGGCATGAGCGCGACCAACCGGGCCGACATGCGCGCCTGGGACGTCTTCACGTCGAGCTTGCGCACGAGCTCCATGCGCTCCGAGACCATGGCGGCCGCATCGGCCAGCAGGTCGCGCAGCGGCGCCCCGGTGCGCTGGGAGACCTTGAGGGCGAGCGATACCAGGCCGAGCCCCGGCGCGGGCAGGCGCGCGAGCAGGTCGTCGAGGGCGGATGCCGCCGGCACCCCGCAGTCGATGGAGCAGGCGACGCGCAGGAACTCGGTCCGTATGGGCTCCTCGGCATGCCCGCCCACGAAGCGCATGCCCTGGGCGAGCGTATGGCCCGACCCGAGCGAGATCGCCAGCGCCGAGAAGGCCTCGGGCATCGCCGCCTCGACGCGTCTTCTCTCGGCACGCTTGCGGCGCGCCCCGCGTGCCGCGAGCACGGCGGTGGGAAGGGCCGCCCCGACGGGCGCGCCCCAGGGCGAGGACGCGACGGCGGCCCCCGCGGCGGCTGCCGCGACCGTGATGCAGAGCCAGAGGCCCTGGATAAGCTCGCGGGCGGTGGCACCCGCCGCTGACCCGGGCCCGGCGCGCCGGCATGCGGCCGCCACGACGCGCTCGAGCTCGGAGAGGCAACCCCTCGACGCGAGGATCGACGAGAGGCGGCGCGGGAGCCGCGCCCCCAGGGCACGCACCCAACCCGATGCTGCCCTGAGCGCATCCCGCGACGCCGCATGCCACGCGCCCCCGGCGCAATCCGCCGATGGCTGCGGCCCGGCCGCGGCCGTGAGGGCCCATGCGCCCGCCGCCGCGGCGATGCCCGCCCCTAGGGGCAAGAACGCCTCCATTGCTCCACCTCCTCCTCAGTCAACCTGCCCGACGCGAGGCCCTCGTCGATGAACGGCGGCTCGCGCTCCAGGACCCAGGTCGCCGACGCGCTGTCGAACGACACGTAGCGCTCGAGCTCGACGCCGCCCGTCGCGGCGCGCCGCACGCCCGCGTAGCTCGAGACGAAGCGGCGCCCGTCGGCTCGGCGCTCGGACATCACGATCCCGTCGAGCGCCATGGCGATCTGCTCCTCGATGAGCTCCGACGGCAGGTTGATGCCGTAGCGGGCCAGAAGCGTCAGGCGCACGATCGCCTCCTCCTCGGTCCCGGCGTGCAGCGTCGTGAGCGATCCGTCGTGGCCCGTGTTCATGGCCTGCAGCATGTCGATGCACTCCGCGCCGCGCACCTCGCCCACCACGATGCGGTCGGGCCGCATGCGCAGGGCGTTCGTGACGAGGTCGCGGATGGTGACGGCGCCCTCCCCCTCGATGGAGGCCGGCCGCGCCTCGAGGCGCACCACGTGGGGGTGCCACGAGAACTTGAGCTCCGCGGAATCCTCGATGGTCACGATGCGCTCGCCCTCGGGGATCTCGCACGAGAGCGCGTTCAGAAGGGTCGTCTTGCCCGAGCCCGTGCCCCCGGCCACCGCCAAATCCTGCCTGAGCGACACCGCGCACGAGAGCAGGCCGGCGTACCAACCGGGCAGCGAGCCCAGATCGACCAGCTCCTTGAGGGAGCTGATGCGGTCCGAGAACTTGCGGATGGTGAGCACGGGGCCGTCCAGGGCGACCGGCGGGATCACGGCGTTCACGCGGTAGCCGAGGCTGAGCCGCGCGTTCACGATCGGGCTCCGCTCGTCGATGCGCCGGCCCAGAGGCGAGATGATGCGGTCGATGAGGATGCGGATCTGCTCGTCGTTCTCGAAGAGCGCGCCGAGCGGATGGAGCGTGCCCGCGCGCTCGAAGAACGCCGAGCCGCTCCCGTTCACCATGATCTCGCTCACCGTGTCATCCTCGATGAGCGCCTGGAGCGGGCCGAGCCCCACGATGTCGTCGAGCACCTCGGCGACGACCGCCTCGCGCTCCGCCGCCCCCAGCTCCTCGGTCTCGCGCGCGTTGAGGACCGCCTCGACCGCCGGGCGCAGCTCCTCGCGCGAGCGCGCCGCATCCGGCTCGGCGGCGATGCGCGCGACCTCGGAGAAGCCCACGCGGTCCATGACGTCGCGTTTCGCCGCGCGCGCCACCTCGCGGCGCTCGCGCGAAGGCGCACGGCGCGGCCCCGGGGCCGTCCCCGTCCGGCTGCGCGTCCTGCCCGCCCGCTCGACGCGGGCGAACACGCCCATCATGCACCGCCCGTCTTGGCCCACGGCAGGCGCAGCCGGGGCCGGGGCTCATCGCCCTCATCTGCGTCCAGGCGCGAGCGGTCGACCGGGCAGCCCAGCTCGAGGAGGAGCTTTCCGGTCGCCGCGCGCACGGAGCGCGGGAAGGGGCGGGGCGCCGCCATGAGCTGGTCCATGCGACCCGCGCGCAGGAGCTCGACCGTGTCGGGCCCGCCCTCGGCGATGCGCAGCGCCGAGCTCAACGACGCGGCGATCTCGAGCGCCGAGGCGCGCTCCTCGCTGAGGGCGCGGGCGCCCACGCGGTTCGCGACGCAGGTCATGCGCGTGCGCGGCACGCCGATCCGCTCCGCCAGCTTGATGACGCGCCGCAGAGCCTCGCGCGCTCCCACCGCCCCGTCGCAGACCATGAGGCACCGCTCGCTCAGCTCGACCGCCGCCGCCACGGCATCGCCCCATTGGGTCGCGGTGTCCACGAAGACCACGTCGGACTCCGCCCGCAGCGTGGCGAGCAGGAGCTCGACCGCAGGGCCCATGAGCTCCGCCTGCTCGGGCACGGCGAGCGGGCCCCACAGGGTGAAGCCCGGGGCGACGCGCATCGAGGCGCCCACGATGGCCTCCTCGTCGAGCGTGCCCGTGCGCGCGGGGGCGAGCAGGGCCCCGAGGTCACGCGGCGCGGTGACGCCCACAAGGCGGTAGAGGTTGCCGAACATGAGGTCCAGATCGACGGCGGCCGTGCGCAGGCCCAGCTGCGACGAGCACCAGGCCATCGCCGCGGCGAGCGTGGTCTTGCCGGCTCCCCCCTGGCCGGAGATAAGGCACACGACCGGGGCATGGCCCGGCGCGGGCTCCCGCCACCCTGCTGGCCGCCGGGCGGCTCCGCCTTGCACGCGCACACCGTCCGGCTCGTCCAGGCCGTCGGCGAGTTCCGCCGGAGCCTGGGCCCGGGCGGCAGCTCCGGGAAGCCGGGCGCCTTGTCCATCGGGTTGATCCTGGGGCGCGCGGACGTGTGCGGCTTCCGCTGCGTTCAAGGCAAGCCCGTCGGTCTCACGCGGCGCCCCAGGTTCAACGGCCATGTCCAGCGGAGAGCTCAGGAGATGCTCGGGATTTCCCTCTCCCGTGCCATGCCTACAAGTGCCCTCCGCGGTATGGGCGGCATGCGCATCGCGCGCGCCGTCGGCGGCGACCACCTCGGTCGCCCCGGCACGGAACAGCTGCGCGATGTGCGCGACATCGAGCTCGTCGAGGATGACCACGATGCGCATGCCGCCATGCGCGCCCTTCAGGCGGCCTACGGTGCCCTCAAGCTCCTCGCGGGTCGCGTGTCTGCTGTAGAGCACCGCTCCGCACGGGGGCTCGGCGAACGCCTGCGCGACGCGCTCGAGCGTCCCGGGGTCGTCGAGCCGCAGCACCTGGATCTCGGCGGCATCCATATCGATCTCGCGCTGGGCGCGGGGGTAGTCCCCGCTCGAGCAGCATACGAGCCATAGCGGCTTCATGACGTCTCCTCCCCTGCGTTGTCATCGGGCGTCGCGCCGACACCCGGTACGGTCAGGCTCACCGTGCCCTTCGCCGTCGCGGCGAGGAGCTCCTCGACGCGCTCCGGCTCGACCGCGAGCGTGACCCAGCTCAAATCGGCCCCGTCGGTCTCGCTCGCGCGCGCGCTCGTCTCCAAGATGCGCGCCCGGCAGAGCAGGTCGGCGACGCCCGCGTTCGAGACGTAGACGTCCACCTCGTCGCCCGGCGCGACCGACCCGCCGACGGCATGCGACGCGTCAGCCGTGACGGAGACCGCGACCATCCCCTCGGGGACCTCGAGCGCGCCACCGCGCTCCTCGAGGTAGGCGGGGCAGATCACGGCGCGCTCGGGAACCGTCGAGGTCGCCCGGCGGCCCACCAACTCCTCGAGGGAGGTCTCCGCCCCGGGCGGCAGCAGGCTCGCGACCCACTCCTCCGCCTGCACGTTCGACTCGTCGAGCTCCTCGCCGGGCTCGATAGCGCGCGAGGCCACGCAGACCGTGACAAGCTCTCCCCCATATGCCGCAAGCATCTCCTGTCTGGCCTGCTCGGCCTCGGCGCGAACGGAGGAGCCGTACGCGAAGACGAGCCCCATGGCGAGACATCCCGCAGCGACGCTCAGCACCAGTCTCGTCGTTCGTTTCATGCGTCGCCTCCCGTCTCGAGAGCCATCGCCGGCATCGGCTTCCTCCCTGATTCAATTGTGCGAGCGCATGGTGTCGCGGCAGGTAACAGACTGAATTCCTTGAACGCGACCTTACGAGACCCTTCCCCGAACCTTTCCGCCCGGACAGATTGGGGGAAGCTCCCCGTTAGATTCCCGTTTGATGCCGCACTGCCCCGGCACCGGGGAAACGGGCCGGTACGGCATGTGGTTCGCCTGGCTATTCATCTTGTGGTCAGCTGATGCCGCCCGCTATGCACAAACGGTGTGGCGCACGCATGCGCCGCGGGCACGCCGCCTGCCCCTACAGGTGAATGTCCGGGTCCAGGCTCTGGGCGCTCACGCGCATCTCGGACGCGAGGGCGCCGAACACCTCGAGGCGCATGGGGTCGATCTCGCCGGCCTCGACCGCCTCCCGCACGGCGCAGCCCGGCTCGTGCGTATGCGTGCAGTCGTTGAAGCGGCAGCCGCGCGCCGCCTCCACCACCTCGGGGAACGTGCGCGCGAGCCCGCGCTCGTGCCCCACGAGCGGCAGGCTCCGCAGCCCGGGCGCGTCGGCGATCACGCCGCAGTCGCCGGGCAGCTTCACCATGACGCGGGCGACCGTGGTGTGCCGCCCCATGTCGTCGCGCTCGCGGACCGCGCCCGTCTCGAGCGCCTCGTGGCCGAGCAGCATGTTGAGCAGCGTCGACTTGCCGGCGCCCGACTCGCCCAGAATCATCGCGCACGTACGCGGCGCCACGCAGGCGCGCACGCCGTCCATGCCGACCCCCGTCGCGGAGGACGTGACGACGACCTCGACCGCGGGCCCCACGAGCCGGCGCACGCGCTCGAGCTCGCGGGAGAGCTCCTCGTCATCGCAGCGGTCTGCCTTGGTGAGCACCACCACGGGCTCGGCGCCGCAATCCGCCGCCAGCACGAGCGAGCGCGCGATGCGGCCGAGCAGCACCTCGCCGGCGCCGAGCGCCTGGACGATCAAGATCGTGTCGACGTTGGCGCAAAGCACCTGGCGCTCGCCGCGGTTCTTGCCGCGCCAGCGCTCGAACGCCGTGCGCCGCGGCAGCACGCGCTCGATCACGCCCATGTCGTGCCCCGGCGCGATGCGGATCGCCACCCAGTCGCCCACCGCCGGGAAGAGCACCTGCCCGAGGTCCTTGTCCTGCTTGGCGAAGCCCACCGCGTGCTCGGCACGAAGCGTCGCCTGCTCGGTCACGACCAGCGGGAACCCGCGGTCGAGGCGGACGACGCAGCCCAGGTGCATCTCGTCTGGGCTCTCAGCCGCCCGGCAGAAGCCATCGAACGCGGCGCGCTGCGCGTCATCGCAGCTGAGGTCGCCGAACGCCGGCAGGTCGTGGAGGGCGTCGATCTTGGGCAGGGACGCCATCGCCTCGGCGGCATCGAGCTGCCTGGATGCGGCAGCGTCCTCCCGCGCCCGGCGCGTACCGCGCTTGCCCTTGGTCTTGGCCCGTTTCGCCATGCCCGCCCTCCGCTGCGGCCACGCCGCATCCGCTCGTCATCTTGCCGTTAGCTATGGTACCGCAAGGGCGCCCGGTCGCGGCGCTATCGCCGAGCCGCGGCCGCGGCATCGGACACGCCGCGAACCGCAGCGCCGTTCACGCCGCCGCGATTCGCAAGCAGAAAATCGACTGAAAAAGAGCCTCTGGAGGCACGAACAATCGATTTTCTGCTTGTGATTCTCACAGCGAGCCGGGCGGTGCGATGTTGCAGAGAACCACCCGGTACCCGAAGCGCCGCCGCGATCTGTGGGCACGATTTAGCAAGACGAGGGCTTAGCGAAGGGCACTTCCTGCTAAATCGTGCCCGCAGATTCAAAACGCGCGCATGGAAAGAGCCCGGCACACGTAGTGCCGGGCTCTTCTGGGACTGCCCAGGGCCGGTTTAGCGGCGGCGGCGCATGGCGCCCACGGCCAGCGCGGTTGCGCCCGCGGCGGCGAGGACACCCGCGATGGCGGCGGGGTCACCTGTGCTGGGGATGCCACCCTGGGCATCGCCTGAGGCCCCGCCGAGGGACCCGATGATTCCCGCGAGCGCGGACGCCGCGTCGACGCGGACCGTCACGGCCTCGGAGGGCTCGTGGTTGGCGTCGCCCTTCATGCGGACCTCGTAGGCTCCGGGCGCGAGCCCCTCTACCGTGCCGCCCTCGGGGGCGTCCGCCCACGTGCCGCCCTCGGGGCGCCACTCGGAGCCCGCGGGCAGGCCGGAGATCGTGCCGTCACCGGCATCCGGAGAGGTCTCCCCCGTCGACGTCACGCCCGAGGGGGCATCCTGGGGTGCCTTGGCGATCGTGAAGAGCGCGACGCCCGGCTCGGCGCTCGCGTTGTGGTTGTCGTCAGCCGCGACCGTTGCCTCGACCTTGTAGTCGCCGGCGTCCGCGGGCGCGCCCTCGATCTCGTTCCAGCCGCCCTGGCCGTTGGAGGCGAACCAGGTCACCGTGACCTCGCCCGTGCTGACCGTCCCAGCCTCGGCGGTGACAGCGACCTCGGGCTCGCCGACGGGCTCGCCGTCGTAGACCTTGCCCTCAAGCTCGACCGTCACGTCGACGTCGGCCGCGCGGATGGCAGCGCGGTTTAAGGGCCTCTCTCTTCGATGCCATCTGCCTCGACGCCATCGTCCAAGTCATACCACGCGCCATAGTCATCGCCGAGCGCTATACCCGACACCCGCACGGTATCCGTCCCCGGGTCGGCCGCGATCCACGCGGCGTCATCCCAGATGACGTAGGGCTCATCGTCGCCCACGACGCCCCTGAAGCTGAACTCGACGCCGGTGACCTCGGTCGTCCCGTCATAGGGCTTCTCATAGGCGGCCTCGAGCGAGATACCCAACGGGGCCCTCTCGAGCGTCAGAGAATCGGTTTCCTCAGCCGCCGGCATGCTGTCATCGCCTGCAAAGCTGAAGGTGATTTCGTTCACATCGACCGGCATCTGGCGCGAGGCGGTATCGTAGGTAAAGCGCATCGTGAACGACCCGTCGGTGCCCACGCTCACCTCCGAGCGCTCCCCTTCCAGCTCTTCTCCGTCCACGGTGAACGTGAATGTCGAAGCATCGGGTGCGTCCGGCGCATCGGAGTCCCCGGTCCGGGCCCCAGGCGCCCCAGCGGTCCCCGGCGTGACCACCGCTTCGAGCACGACGACGTCTCCGTAGACCGCGCTGTCGATCTCCTGCGTCCCCTCCTCGTTTAGGACACGGGGGGTAAGCGTCGACGATGCCGCCTGCAAGATCTCGTACTCGACCGTCGGGTTCGTGACTACGAAGTCGTCGGCATGGCCGCCTGCAAGCTCCACGGTTGCCGTATGTCTCCCGCCGAGCACAGCGTTACCACCGGTGACCGGGGAGATTACGTCGCCGTATAGTTGGTCTCCCCGGAAAATGTAATCATCGAAGTCCGCCCACACCGCCGAGGCGGTCCCGTCGTAGACACGGTCCTCCGTGCCTGACCATTCTGCAGTGATGCTCCTCTTCGCGACCTCGACGCTCGCGATGTCCCAGCCTGAGCTCTCGGGACAGATCGCTATCACGATCGCCGTTCCCGCACCGGCGCACTTGAGCGTGCCCTCGCCGGTCAGCGGGTCGTACGCGCGGATCTCCCCGTCGCCCGCCGCCACGACCTGATCGATGTGCATACCATCGGGTCCCGTGACGGTGAACGGGATCAGGTCGCCGTAGCAGGCGTCGCCGTCATCGTCGAGGGTAATCTCAACCGGATCCGAACCGACCTGCACCTCGAGCTCCAGCGTCGTCTCATAGTGCACGAAATCGTTCATGTCCAGGTCGGAGCCGCCCTCATAGAGGATGGCTGCCCGGATGACGACCTTGCCTGAGGCATACGGCGTGAACGTGGTCTGGAGGCTCCCATCGGAGGAGAACTCCCCGTAGGAGACCCCCTCGGCGCTCCAGAAGACCGTGGGGGCGCCGACCGTTCCATCCGCATCGAGCCAGAGCTCGGAGAGGCTCCCCTCGACATCCTCGCCATCGGCGCCCTTGAACACATAGCTATCGAGCGAGAGCGTGATGGGCTCGCCGACGCGCGGCACGTCCCCCTCGGTGCTCCAGCTGATGGGCGCCTCGGTGAACGTCGCCTTGTTGATGGGGAACCGCCAGGTGATCTGGGAGCCCACGATGATAGGCTCGGTGTCGCTGGGGTCCAGCAGCCGTCTGAGCACGTCCGCGCGGTCGGTCAGGCCGGTTGCATCGAAGGTGACCGTGCCCTCGGGGCAGTGGATGTTCTCGCCGTAGACGGGATCGCCCGTCGTGGAGACCGAGAGCTCCTCCTCGACGGCACCCGGCACGAGCTGCCCGTCGCGATCCGACTCTGCCGTGTACCTCGCGCTTGTGCCGAACTCTCCTTCCGGGCGAATCTGCCCGCCAGTGTAGGTGTAGGAGCCCTCCGCCCCGGATAGCGGCTCGTATGCGAGGTCCTCGGCCTCGTACACGAGACGAGGTTCGGTGGCTACACGGGCATCGGCACCGCTGCCGCCGCCCGATCCACACGCATAGCCGAGGCTCCCCTCATTCGAAAGCGTGTAGAGACCCGCCGTGCTCATCACGAGTGCCGGCTTGCCATCGCTGGATCCCCACTCCCGTGCGGCGACCGGACCGCCGCCGTACCCGCCGGACCCGCTCCAGATATCCGGATCGTGGATGGTATAGCCGGGAGCGTAAACTCTAATGCCCCCGAGCGCCTGATCAGTCGAGTCGATGCCACCTGCGCCAGCTCCACCTCTTCCAGGGTACCGATCCCAGCGTTCGCCTCTTTCAGAGATGATATATCCGCCGGCTCCGATGATGCCGTTGTCTTCACCGCCGGGACCACCATCGCCACCATAGCTGTCGGCATCAACTGCATATGCGTAAAAGTCGGCAGGGCCGCCACCGCCGCCGCCACCGCCGTTCGGCCAGCCGCCGCCACCGCCGCCACCACCCGGCGCCGTGTCCGGATGGTCTTGCGTCGTAGACATATTGTAGGCATCGTCTGAGGGTCCCGTTCCCCCGCCGCCGCCGCCGCTGCCGCCGGCGCCTCCGGCACCGATCGCGGCCGCGGCCGTACCGCCGCCACCGCCGCCGCCACCGCCGGCGCCGCCGTACAGCTCCCACGTCTTTCCGTCGCCGATTCCAATGCCGTCATCGTTGTCGTTGCCTCCGCCGTCACCGCTGCCACCGTGGCCGCCCGTCGCGTTCTCGCCGGAAGTCGACGCCGTGATGTTCAGGCGACCCAGCAGATACACAGAACCGCATCCTGCGCCCTGCTCGCCCGCCTCTGCGGTCTCACCATCGCGACCCATGGTCCCGTCGTTTCCCGAGCCTTCGATGGACGCGAGCTCGTCGTTCTTCCAACGCGCCCACCATTCGACACGCGGCTCGCCATCGCGGTTCATGCTTCCGGCAGTCCCGGCACCGCCCGCACCGCCGTCGCCGCCTCTACCGCCGATGGCTGCCGCGCCACCTCCGCCGCCAGCTCCCCCGTTGCCCGAAGTGGGAAGAAAATCTACGTTACCTTCTCCGTACCCGGCACTCCGCGCATCCTGGCCGTCCTCGCCAACAGCCGGGTCGCCGCCGGTGACGATGAGCGAGTCCTCGGGCGCCTCGTAGGTGCCGGCGAGCTCCTCGTCGTGCGCGCCGTACACGACGAGCGTCGCGGTCTCGGGGACCTCGATGGCGGGCGTGGCGCCCGTGCGGCCCTCGGCGTCGGCGCCGTTGAGCTCGACCGTGCCCTCGACGATGATGGTCGCCGTCGCGTTATCGGCGAGCGCGATGGGGCTCACGCCGGTCTCGGCGCTGTAGGTCACGTTCCTGATGGGGAGGACGTCGCCGTCATCCAGCGTGATCGGCAGCCCCGATGCGTCCTCGATCGTAATCGTGGGATCGGGGAGCCACTCCTCGCCGGCGCGCGCCGGGGACGGCTGCGCGCTCGCGAGGACGGGCGCCGTCGCGAGCAGGAGCGCGGCGACGGCCGGCAGGACGCCGAGCCACCTGAAACGGGATGAGCGATAGCCGCGGTGCGAAGCCATGCGGGACCACCTTACGTGCAAGCGGTGTACAGATTCCGCTTATGGTATCCCCCCGCCCCCGCGAGACGCCCCCTGATTACCCAATGGTCGTATATACGACCGAATGGTAGGTTGACTGACCGTTTGCCGGCAATTTCGACACATTTTCTCTGTGCATTCGCAAGCAGAAAATCTACCGTGAAGGGCTCCAGAAGGGTACCCTCCGTCGTTTTTCTGCTTGCGAATCCCAAAGCGGGACCGCGCCGCCGCGACGCCGGCACCGCTCCGCTCCCGAAGCGCCAACGCGATCTGCGGGCGCGATGTAGCAAGACGAGGGCCCTGCGAAAGCCGCTTCCTGCTAAAATCCGCCCAGAGATCCCAAACGCGCATCACAGCACCGCAGCGGCAGCTCCTGCGGCGGCGGGGCGGCCCCGCTGTAAGGCCGCGCCGCCGCCGGGACGCCGCCCGCGACCCGCTCGCTCGGCCCCGCACGCGAAACGGGCGCGCCCTGCGACCGCGAAGCGGCGAGGACGCGCCCGTCATCTCAGGGCACTATGTGCTGCGTGAAAGAAGCCTTACTGCTCCTTCTCCACGGCGCGCATGATGGCCTTGTAGATCTCCACGATCGGGATGATCAGGAAGCCGAGCGCGAGCGCGGTGACCATGCCCTTGGGCTCGAGGTGCTCCACGCCGAAGAAGATCATCGAGAGCGCGTCGACCTCGACCACGACGAGCGTGAGGATGAGCGCGAGGAACGCGGCGCCCCACAGCCACTTGTTCTGCTTCTTCATGTGGAAGATGGAGGCACGGCGGCTGCGCATGTTGAAGCAATGGAAGATCTCGACCATGTTGAGCGTGATGAACGCCATCATGACGCCCTCCTCGTCCGCCATGGAGGTGGCGAGCTGCGAGAGGTCAATCTCGCCCAGGTCGAAGTACACACCGCAGAAGAAGCTGATGAGCACGAGGATAGCGATGACGACACCCTGGACCACGGTGTCGAGGCCCATGTTGCCGGCGAACACGCCGTCGGTGGCGTTACGCGGCTTGCGCTTCATGACGTCGCCCTCGGCCTCCTCCATGCCCAGCGCGAGCGCGGGGAAGCAGTCGGTGACGAGGTTCACCCACAGCAGCTGGATGGGCTGGAACAGCGTGAAGCCCATGAGCGTGGCCGCGAAGACCGAGAACACCTCGGCGAGGTTCGCGGAGAGCAGGAACTGGATGACCTTGCGGATGTTGTCGTAGATGCGACGGCCCTCTTCGCACGCGTTGATGATCGTGGCGAAGTTGTCGTCGGCAAGCACCATGTCGGCGACGTTCTTGGTGACGTCGGTGCCGGTGATGCCCATGCCCACGCCGATGTTGGCGTGCTTGATGGACGGGGCGTCGTTCACGCCGTCGCCGGTCATGGCGACGACCTTGTCCTTGGACTTCCACGCCTCGACGATGCGGGTCTTGTGCTCGGGCTGGACGCGCGCGTAGACGCCGTACTTCTCGATCTGGGCGTCGAGCTCGTCGTCGGACATCTTGTCGATCTCGGCGCCGGTAATGGCCTCGTCGCGGCCCTCGACGATGCCGAGGTTCTTGGCGATGGCGACGCCGGTGTCGATGTGGTCGCCCGTGATCATGACGGTGCGGATGCCGGCGCCGTGCGCCTCGGCGATGGCCGGGGCCACCTCGGGGCGCTCGGGGTCGATCATGCCGGAGAGGCCGCAGAACACGAGGTCGTGCTCGAGCGTCTCGGCGCTGAAGTCGGCCGGCTTCTCGGCATAGCTGCGGGACGCGAGCGCGAGCACGCGGAGCGCCTCGTCGGCCATGGCCTTGTTGGCGGCGAGCAGCTGCTCGCGGCGCTCGTCGGTCATGGGGACGATCTCACCGTCCTGCCAGACCTGGGTGCACAGGCCCAGGATGACGTCGGGGGCGCCCTTGGTGTACTGCTCGAAGGAGCCGTCGGCCTCCTCGACCACGACGGACATCATCTTGCGGCCGGAGTCGAACGGCGCCTCGCCCACGCGCGGGTGCTCGACGTCGAGCCCGGTCATGCCGGCCTTGCCGGCGTCGTTCACGAGCGCGCACTCGGTGGGCTCGCCCACGGCCTGGCCGGCCTCATCGTCCCACTTGGCGTCGGAGCACAGCGCCATGCCGGCGAGGAGCTTCTCCTCGGAGGAGGCGAGCTCGTGCTTGACGACCGTCATCTTGTTCTGGGTGAGGGTGCCGGTCTTATCGGAGCAGATGACCTGCGTGCAGCCGAGCGTCTCGACCGCGGAGAGGTTGCGGATAATCGCCTGGCGCTTGGCCATCTTGGTCACGCCGATGGAGAGCACGATCGTCACGACGGCCACGAGGCCCTCGGGGATGGCGGCCACGGCGAGCGACACGGCGACCATGAAGGTGTCGAGCAGCATGTGCGGCTCGGCGGCGACGGTGCCGAGGCCCGTGCGCAGGATGTCGACCGCGAAGATGACCACGCAGATCACGATGACCATGATGGTCAGGATCTTCGAGAGCTCGGCGAGCTTCATCTGGAGCGGGGTGAGCTCCTCCTTGGCGTCGTTCAGGGCGCCGGCGATCTTGCCCATCTCGGTGTCCATGCCGGTGCCGCACACGACGGCGCGACCGCGGCCGTACACCACGGTGGAGCCCATGTAGCACATGTTCTTGCGGTCGCCGAGCGGCACGTCGTCGGTGCCCTCGGCGAGCTCGATGGCGTCCGTGTGCTTCTCGACGGGCACGGACTCGCCGGTGAGGGCGGCCTCCTCGATCTTCATCGAGGCGCTCTCGAGCACGCGGCAGTCCGCGGGCACGGCGTCGCCGGCCTCGAGCAGCACGATGTCGCCGGGGACGAGCTCAGAGGAGTGCAGCGCGATCTGCTTGCCGTCGCGGATGACCTTGGACTGGGCGGCGCTCATCTCCTGCAGCGCGGCGAGCGCCTCCTCGCTCTTGGCCTCCTGGATGACGCCGAGCGCGGAGTTGATGATGACGACCGTCATGATGATGATGACGTCGGCCCACTCAGACTCGCCCTGGATCATGCCGGTCACGGCCGAGATGACCGCAGCGACGATGAGCATGATGACCATGGGGTCGGCCATCTGCTGGAAGAAGCGGATCCACAGCGGGGTCTTCTCCTCCTCCTTGAGCTTGTTCGGGCCGAACTTCGCCGCGCGCGCCTGCGCCTCGGCGGAAGTCAGACCGGACTCCTCGCTCGTGGATTGCTCCGCGAGCACGTCCTCAGCGGAAGCTAGGTACTCCTTCAAATGTATCCCTCCCGATACATCGAAACGACGGGCGCTCTCGCGCCCCGGTACAACCATGGCCCCGTTAGTAATTCCAAGAAGGCAAGGGCTTGCCACGTAAACGTACATTTTAGCCGATTGGCGTTGGTCGAAACCTGTGATGCGGAACATTTCGCGCCGTCAATTTCGCACTGAGGCGACATGGTCGGTCGCTCACGGCGTGTTCCGGACCATCCGGATGCCGGGCCCCATCTCCCGTGATCCGGTCCCGGTGCTCCAGCCGATGCCGCGGCCGCGCCGCTCCGCACTACGTGCGCGCACCACGCAGCGAGCGATGGACGCAATGTCCCGAGCATGTAAAGAACTGTTTGCATTTCGTAAATTGTTCACCACAGTTTCTACATATGTTATCGGTAATCGGTATTTCTGGTCGGATAAATGGTTTCTTAACGGCGGCAATCACCCTATAATCTCTCACGACGAACCCTGTCGTATCGGCAGAACACTACCTTTGGAGGTCTGCATGTATAAACGCACCAAGATCGTCTGCACGATGGGTCCGGCCTGCGACAACGACGATACGCTCCGCGAGATGATGAAGGCGGGCATGAACGTCGCCCGCTTCAACTTCTCGCACGGCTCCTACG
This sequence comes from Enorma burkinafasonensis, assembly GCF_902150035.1. Lineage (GTDB taxonomy): Bacteria > Actinomycetota > Coriobacteriia > Coriobacteriales > Coriobacteriaceae > Enorma > Enorma burkinafasonensis. The sequence goes on along the minus strand of NZ_LR597513.1, from coordinate 24,363 downwards.
AGGAGCACCATGAGCGCATCGAGCGCGTGCGCCGCATCGCCGACGAGCTCGACATGACCATCGGCATCCTGCTCGACACCAAGGGCCCCGAGGTCCGCACCGGCCTGCTCAAGGACCACCAGAAGATCGCCGTCAAGACCGGTGACAAGATCGTGGTCACCGCCCAGCCCACCAGCGAGGACTGGCTCGGCGACAGCGGCCACATCAGCCTCGACTACGTCAACCTGCCCGCCGAGGTCGAGGAGGGCTCCCGCATCCTCATCGACGACGGCATCGTCGAGCTCGTGGTCGAGCGCGTCGACGGCCAGGACATGCACTGCGTCGTCAAGAACGACGGCGAGATCGGCGAGCGCAAGGGCGTGAACCTGCCCAACGTCGAGATCGGCCTGCCCGCCATCACCGAGCGCGACCGCGAGGACATCCTCTTCGGCCTCTCCGAGGGCATCGACTACATCGCCGCCTCCTTCATCCGCAGCGGCTCCGCCGTGCGCGAGATCCGTGAGCTGTGCAACGCCAATGGCGGCGAGCACGTGGGCGTCTTCTCCAAGATCGAGAGCGCGCAGGGCGTCAAGAACTTCGACGAGATCCTGAAGGCCTCCACCGGCATCATGATCGCCCGCGGCGACCTGGGCATCGAGATCGCGCCCGAGCTCGTGCCGCACCTGCAGAAGGAAATGATCAAGAAGTGCAACGCCGCCTATAAGCCGGTCATCACCGCCACGCAGATGCTCGACTCGATGATCCGCAACCCGCGCCCCACGCGCGCCGAGGTCGCCGACGTCGCGAACGCCATCTACGACGGCACCGACGCCGTGATGCTCTCCGGCGAGACCGCGGCGGGCAGCTACCCCGTCGAGGCCGTGCGCATGCAGGCCCAGATCGCCCATGAGACCGAGCAGCACCTCGCGCCGCATGCCGAGCTCAAGGTGCCCGAGGGCAGCCAGGGCGTGCGCGTGGTCAACAACGTCGTGGGCCTCTCGGCCGTGAACATGGCCACCACCGTGGGCGCCAAGTGCATCATCGCCCCCACCACCACCGGCCGCACCGCGCGCCTGATCTCGCACTTCCGCTCCAACACGCCGGTCGTCGCGTTCTCGCGCCACCAGTGGGCCGTGCAGAAGATGATCATGTACTGGGGCGTCGAGCCGCATCTGGCCGCCATCACCCAGGGCAGCGTCGACGACACCGTGGCCAAGGCCATCGACTCGGCCAAGGAGCGCGGCTACGTCGAGGCCGGCGACGTCACCGTCGTGACCGTCGGCGACCCCAAGACCTCCGTCAACTCCACGCTTGGCGACGGCAAGGTCAGCTCCACCAACGTTGTCTACGTCGCCGAGGTGCGCTAACCCGCGCGCTTCGCAGAGAACCCGAACCGCAAAACCCGGCATGCTCCATGGCATGCCGGGTTTTTCTTGCGCAACGGGCGACAACCGGCCGGCCTCCCCCAAACCCGAGCACTCACGACCGTTCTGCCAGATCTAGGGACGGCATCAAGGGGGCACGAGACCGGCGCGGGGACCTTCGGGCATCTTGGCGGTGGTCGATCGACCGTCCGCCAGGTAGACCTCAGAGACGCAAGCCGTGTACCTGCACATTCACGATAATCAACGCCCTCTGTACCCGGCGGTCCCTAACGCGACCACCGCCAAGAGCGATGAACTGCCGTGGAGAGCGCGTTGCCCTAGCCCAGCCGCTCGGCGAGCAGCCGGTCGGGCAGCTCGACCGACTCGGCGAAGACGTGCTCGAAGAAGTCTTCCGTGAGCAGGCGGTACGTCGGGTTCTCGTCCCCGTGGTTCGTGCGCACGATCTCGTGGGCCACGCCCACGGTGGAGCGCACCTCGCCCTCGGCGATGGGATACTGGGGAAAGGCCGCGGCGGCGGCAATGAGCCGGGGCGTCACCCGCGGCAGGGCATCGATGGGAAGCGCCTTCCCGAAGAGGTCGAAGTCCCCCTGCTTCTTGATGCGGAACTCCTCGCTCGGCTTGCCGCCGATCGCGTCCAGGAACTCGTTCACCCGCGTGTTCCAGATGTTGTCGGCCACGAGGTGCACCCACGCACCCAGCACGAGGTCGAAGACGGAGCGCTCGACCGCCTCCGCGTCCACGAGGGCGTCGGCGGCGCAGCCGGGCGCCGGCGGCTCGGGCGTGCCCTCATAGCGCTGCGGGTAGTGGACGCGGCTCACGCGGTCGGCCTCCGCACGCAGGGACGCGTACGGGATCGCGCCTCCGGGCGCGGGGCCTGCACCGGAGCCGTCGCTGCGGGCGCTGCCGGAGGCGCCGCCCGAAGCCGCGACGCGCTTCGCCGCGGGCGCCACGTACATGTCCCAGAACTCGTCCTCGCGCGGCTTGGGGATGTGCGCCGGCGCCGCGAAGTGCGTGATGCGATACGCGATGGGATGCTCGACGGCGGGCACCATGTAGCCCACGTAGATGTCGGGCACGAGGCAGCCGAACAGGAACGCGTTGCGGTCGCGCACGGCGCGCTCGAGGGGCCCTCGCCGCTCGAGGATCCGCTCCGCCTGCGCGATATGTATGTTCCAGCTGGGCATCGAGGCCTCCGCGTAACGAACGGTACCGAAAGAAGCGTAACAGACTCACGGGTACGTTACCCGTGAGCCTGTTATCGCTCAAGAGCATTGAAGTGTGGCGCCAACCGGTCGCCGGCAGGCCGGCGATAGCCGGCGGCAGCCCGCTACCGGCAGACGACAGCAGGCCGCGCTCCGGCGGCCGCCAGCGGCTCGTGCGCTACGAGCGGACCTCGCCGGCGACGGCCTTGCAGACCTTGGTCACCAGCTTGCCATGGACCTTCTCCACCTCGTCCGAGGTGAGCGTGTGGTCGTCGGCCCGGTAGGTGAGCGAGAACGCCATCGACTTCTTGCCCGCGCCGAGGCGCTCCTCGTCGCGGTAGACGTCGAACAGGCGCACGTCGCGCAGCAGCTTGCCGCCGGCGGAGGTGAGGCGCTGGACGAGCGTCTCGACCGTGACGTCCTCGTCGACCACGATGGCGAGGTCGACCTCGACCGCGGGATAGGTCGAGTAGCTGCGGTAGGCGGCCTGGTCGTGCGCCTCGCGCAGGACGGCGTCAAGGTTGAGCTCGAAGGCGGTCACCGGTGTCGAGATGTCGTAGGCGTCGCGCACCTCGGGGTGGATCTCGCCGACCCAGCCGAGCACCACGCCGCCCGCGAGCACCTCGGCGGCGCGGCCGGGCTGCAGGTGCCCGTAGCCGTCGCCCTCGGCCGGGCGGAAGCGCACCTTCTCGACGCGCAGCTGGGCGAGGAGCTCCTCCACGATGCCCTTGCCGTCGAAGAAGCGCAGTGGCTCGAAGCGGCGCGCCCAGGTGTCGTCGCCCCATGCACCCGTGAGCACCGCGGCGAGCGAGGTGCGCTCCTTGGGCAGGCTCGCGTTCTCGCGGCCGTGGAAGAGCGTGCCCACCTCGTAGAGGTGCACGTTCGCGGTGCCGTGCGCCTCGTTGTAGGCGACCGACTGCAGAAGGCCCGACAGAAGCGAGCGGCGCATCTCGGTCTGCTCGGCGACGAGCGGGTTCATGAGGACCACCGGCACGCCGCGGCCCTCGGCGCTCATGCGCGTCTTCTCAAGGTCGCCCGGCGCGGCGAAGGAGTAGGTCGTGGTCTCGTTCAAGCCGCAGGAGCGCAGGATGGCGCCCACGCGGCGCATCTGGCGCTGATCGTGCGTGAGGCCGCCGATGTGGTTCCTGGCGGCGGGGATGGTCGCCTCGACGCGGTCCATGCCCCACAGGCGCAGGACCTCCTCAATGAGGTCGATCTCGCGCTCGAGGTCGGGGCGGAACGTGGGCGGCACGACCTTGAAGACCGGCTCGCCGCCCTCGGCCGCGCGCTCGACCGTGCAGCCCAGGCGCGTGAGCGCGCGCTCCGTGAACGCGGGCTCGATCGCCGCGCCGCTGATGAGCTCGACGCGCTTCTGGCGCAGCTCGATATCCGCGCGCTCCTTGGGCGCGGGGTACAGGTCCACGTAGCCCGGGGCCACCTCGCCGCCCGCGAGCTCCTCGATGAGCGCGCAGGTGATGTTCGCGACGTCGATGCAGCCGGCCTCGTCGACCTGGCGCTCGAAGCGGATGGAGGCCTCGGAGATGAGCTGCAGGTCGCGGCTCGTGTGGGAGGTGCGGCCGGCGTCGAAGCAGGCGCTCTCGACGAGCACGTCGCGCGTCGTGTCCTCGATCTCGGAGTCCATGCCGCCCATCACGCCCGCGAGCGCGACGGGGCGCTCGCCGTCGGTGATGAGGCCCATGCCGGCGTCGAGCGTGCGCTCCTGGCCGTCGAGGGTCTGGAACACCTCGCCCTCGCGCGCGGCGCGCACGACCACGCGGCGTCGTCCGTCGCGCTCGGCGAAGGTGTCGAGGTCGAAGGCGTGCAGCGGCTGGCCGGTGAGCATCATCACGTAGTTCGTGATGTCGACGATGTTGTTGATGGAGCGCACGCCCGCAGCGGCGAGGCGCTCGACCATCCAGTCGGGCGAGGGGCCCACCTGGACGTTGCGCACGATGCGCGCGACGTAGCGGTCGCACAGGCCCGCGTCGGCGATCTCGAGCGAGACCTCGTCGGCGGTGGGGCGCCCCACCTCGCGCTTGATGGCGGGCAGCTCGATATGCGTGTCGCGGTCGAAAATGGCGCCGACCTCGCGCGCGATGCCCACCATCGAGAGGCAGTCGGGGCGGTTGGGCGTGATCTCGCAGTCGAGCACCACGTCGGAGGTGCCCAGGTAGTCGGCGAACGGAACGCCCACCGGCGCGTCCTCGGGCAGGATCATGATGCCCGAGTGGTCGCCCGAGAGCCCCAGCTCGCGCGCGGAGCAGTTCATGCCCCACGACACGACGCCGCGCAGCTTGCTCTTCTTGATCTTGATGTCGCCCGGGAGCTCGGCGCCCACGAGCGCGGTCACGATGTGGTCGCCCGCGTTGAAGTTCTGGGCGCCGCAGACGATCTGCAGCGGCTCGGGCTCGCCGTCCTCGCCGAGGTTGAAGCGGCCCACGTCGACCTTCGTGACCCACATGTGGTCCGAGTCGGGGTGGGGCTCCTTCTCGAGCACCTGGGCGGTCACGATGTTATCGAACGACTGCCCCACCTGATCGATTGCCTCGACCTCGGTGCCGGTGCGGATGAATTCACGGCTGAGCTCATCGGGCGTCTCGGGGACGTCGATCAGGTCCTTCAGCCAGCTATAGGAAACGCGCATGTCTCTCCCCCTTTAGAATTGAGCCAGGAAGCGCATGTCGCCCGTCATGAGCGTGCGCAGGTCGGGCAGGTCGTAGCGGAGCGCGGCGACGCGCTCGACGCCGATGCCGAAGGCGAAGCCCGTGTAGCGCTCGGGGTCGACACCGCAGTTGATGAGCACGTTGGGGTCGATCATGCCGCAGCCCAGGATCTCGATCCAGCCGCTGTGCTTGCAGAAGCTGCAGCCCTTGCCGCCGCAGACGTTGCACGACACGTCGAGCTCGCAGGAGGGCTCGGTGAAGGGGAAGAAGTGCGGGCGGTAGCGCGTCTTGCGGTCGGCGCCGAACATGCACTTGGCGAAGTAGTCGAGCGTGCCCTTGAGGTCGCCGAAGGTGATGCCCTCGTCCACCACGAGGCCCTCGACCTGGTTGAACTGCGGCAGGTGGCAGGCGTCGGCCGTGTCGGGGCGGTAGACCGTGCCCGGGACGATCGCGTAGATGGGCGGCTTCTGGTGCTCCATGATGTGGATCTGCACGCCCGAGGTCTGGGTGCGCAGCAGCACGTCGGACTCGCCGTGGGCGTGCGCCTCGGGATGGGGCACGGAGCCGGGGGCGTTGTCGACCACGTAGAACGTGTCGCGCGCCGAGCGGCTCGGGTGGTCCATCGGTGCGTTCAGCGCGGTGAAGTTGTACCAGCTCGTCTCGACCTGGGGACCCGACTCGACCGTGTAGCCGATCGCGCAGAAGACGTCCTCGATCTCCTCCTTGATCTGGTTGATGAGGTGCTGGTGGCCGATGGTGGGACGCACGCCGGGCAGCGTGATGTCCACGGCCTCGGCGGCCATGCGCCCGCTCATCTCGTGCCGCTTGATGTCGTCGGTCCGCTCGCGCAGGAGCTCCTCGGCCATGCGGCGCAGCTCGTTGGCGCGCTTGCCGAGCACCGGGCGCTCCTCGGGGGCGACCTTGCCCATCATGTGCATGAGGGCCGTGATCTCGCCCTTCTTGCCGAGCAGCGCCACGCGCGCGGCCTCGAGCCGCTCGGCGGAGTCGGCCTCGCCGATAAGCTCGCGGGCCTTGCGCTCGAGCGCATCCAGTTCGTCGATCAACGCCATGTGTCCATCCTCTCTAACAAAAAACCGTCCTCGGGCATCATTTGCCCAAGGACGGATTCGATCCGCGGTACCACCTTGCTTGGCTGCGGGCTGTCCGCCCCGCATGCCCCCTTTGGCCCGATGTCGCCCGGGCGGGCGGCTCTCCTACTGGCATCGGCGCGCGGCGCGAGCGGCGCAGGCGACCGACCGTTCAGGTCGCTGCTCGGGAGTGAACTCGGCGCCTCGTCGCAGCGGGTGGGCTCTCAGCCGGTGACCCTCCCTCTCTTCGCCGCGACATCCGAGGTGTCGACCTCTCCGTCAACGCGTTGGTCGAAATGATAGCACACGCAGCTGCAGGGTGCGACCCGCACGGCGCGGTGGTGGAGAAGCGAGCCGACGCAAGCCCTCCCGACCGTCTACCTCGCCGACGCCGCCTGGCGCAGGCGGTAGCCGTGCACCAGGTCGCTCACCGCGCTCCAGGGGAGCTGGCGGTCGACCCAGAACATGAGCTGCACGATGTAGCGCTCCAGCCCGCGCGCCAGGTCGCAGAAGGTCTCGGCGTCATCGACCTCGGCGAACAGCTCGGCGCACCGCGCGAGGACCGCCTCGGTGTCGACCATCTTGCCCGTGGTCTCGTACTGCCCGGCGTACCAGGTGCACAGGCGCTCCATGGTGCGGGCGAGCGTGGCGATGTCGCCCGGCTCCTCGCCGCGCGCGGCGCAGCCCGCCTGGTCGCGCAGGACGCTCGCGACGTCCGAGAGGTTCATGCAGTAGCCGATCGTGTACTCCCAGACGGAGAACTCGCGCCCGGTGTCGAGCTTGCGCTCGCGCAGGCGCGCGATGTCAGCGGGCTCGTGGGCGATCATGTGGTCCGCGCAGGCGCGCAGGGCGGCGGCCAACTCGCGGGCGGACAGGGTGGAAAGCGACTCGATCGCGGCCATGGTTACTCCCCCTCTTCCTCGACGTCGACGATCTCGTTGAAGACGACGGCGTCCGGCACGTCCCAGACGGCGCGGCAGGCGCGCGCGAAGCGCTCCCGATCGGGCTCGCAGACGCGCGCGAACATGTTGCACGTGCCGTAGGGCTCGCACTCGTCGAAGAAGATGCAGATGCACGACCACGCCCCGTACCACACGATGGCGCCCGCCGGCTCCTCGAACTTGGGGTTCTCCATGAGGTCGAGGTCGGCGATGTCACCGGGGACGGGATAGGTGACCTCGGCGTCACAGACGCGCGCAGAGAACACGCGCGACTCGAACGGGCACGACGCGACGAACGCCTCGCAGGTTCGCAGCGCCTCGTCCCAGAGCAGGTCGGCAAGGTAGGCCTCGCCTCCGAGGGTGATCTTGAGCTTTGCGGTCATGCTGCCTCCTCGATGGTCGCCCGACAGGACTCAGCGACCATGGTAGCGCTACTCCGCGAGGCTCACCTCGAAAACGTCCTCGTAATCCATGCCGACGGCGATGGTCGCGCCCGGCTCGTCGAGGTTGTACACCACCGACCACTGCGTCGCGCTCTCCTCGCCGCGGCTGTTGAGGTGCGGCTCCTGCGCGCAGGCGGCGAGCAGGTCCATGGCGGCCTCCTCGGTGAGCACGCCGTCCGCGGCGGTGAGCCCCTCCATCACGATAGCGTAGCGGTCCTGGCCGCCGCCGAAATCGTAGTCGCCGGGCGTGAGCAGGAAGTTCGTCGCCGCCATGTAGGTCCGGCCCTCGGCGGGCGCACCGGCGGTCGTCACGTCGTCGGCCTCGAGCACCGAGATCTCGTCGTCGATGTACTCGACCACGACCGAGGCGCCGCTCGCGTCGGCGATCTGGAAGTGGTAGCAGCTGTTGGCACTCGAGTGCATGTCGTAGCGGCCGAGCAGCTCGATTGCCTCGTCCACCGTGGCGCACTTGTCGAGCATGAGGCGGATGGCGGTCGTGGTGGTGATGTCCACGCGGTCGGTCTGCTGGTTCGTGGGGTCGGTATCGATGAGCAGCACGCCCACGGCGAGGCCGGCCTCGTTCACGCCGTCGAGCGGGGCGTACGGGGCGGCGAGCGCCGTGATGCTCGAGGTGGGCGAATCGGGCAGCTTGTCCTCTCCGTAGCCGAGGAAGCCCAGGTTCACCATGCTGATGCTCGCGTAGCCGTCATCGGGGTCGGTGCGCACGAGCATGCTCGGCGAGTAGGACAGATCGAAGTTGCGCCCGAAGATCGCCTCGCCCTCCGGCGTGGTGGCGTTGAAGGTCGAGCACGCGAGGTCGGGCAGCTCGATGGTGATCGGCAGGCCCTTCATGAGGTGCTGGACCACGAACTCGATGAGTTCGGCGTCGTTGGAGGCGCCTCCCTGCTCCAGGAACTCGTCGATACCGTAGTCGCCGTCGTAGTCCATGGTGTACATCGGGTAGTCGTTGACCTTCCGGATGGACGCGACGGTCGCGATCTCGTGCCGGAACATGAACGCCACGGCGCCCACGGCCACGATGACAAGCACCACGAGCGCGATCAGGACGCGCGCGACGATGCGCTTCGCGCCGCCGGGCTTCTTTACCGCCGACGCGGCCTCCGTCTTTGTCGTCTCCTCCACAGCTCCCCCTTTCTCAGACAACACAACGGCGCATCATGCTAGCAAAGATGAGGTGTTTTGTTGACGTTCTTTATATAAACGTCAAATCGAGCGGGTCGGGATCCATGGCAGGCTGGGCGATTCGTGGAGCGCGCCGCCCGTCGCGGCGCCATCCTGCCCGCGCGGAGCCCTCGAGTCCTCGAATTGAATCGATTGGAGCGGTTTTATGGCCGCCCAGTTCAGATATGAACGATTGCGCTGTCGGGATGGCGGGACCCCCATGGTCTCAGGCGAGTGAATCCTGGGCTTTTGTCGCGCGCGCCCGCGCGCCGCCGACCCGGAGCAGCGATATGGGGGGGCGACAGGCGCTCATGCGCCCGGCAAATCGTTCATATCTGAACTGGACTGCCAAAATTGGGCGGGCGAGCCGAAAAACCGGCCGCGAAGCCATGGGACACCTCCCTTCAGGCATAATCAACGGAGTAGGGCGCGCAACCGGTACGGCCACCGGGCGGAAGGAGACACCTATGAAGATCGAGGACTTCGGCGTCGAGCAGTGGATGAACGCCTGGGAGACCAAGTGCACGTACAACGTCGCCGAGACCTGCGTCTACTCGCTGAGCCTCAACGAGCTTTTCGAGCTCTGCGGCACCGACCCGCAGGAGTTCTACGGCGCGATCTCGAGCCGGCGCTTCACCTACGGCGACATCGAGGGCAGCCCCGCGTTCCTCGAGGGCGTGGCGAAGCTCTACCGCACGGTCGAGCCCGGGCACATCATCCCCACCCACGGCGCCACGGGCGCCAACTCGCTCGTGCTGACCACGCTCATCGCACCCGGCGACCACGTGGTCTCGATCATGCCCACCTACCAGCAGCTCTACTCCATCCCCGAGATGTGCGGCGCGAAGGTCGACATCATGCACCTCGACCCGGCGAAGCACTACCACGTGGACCCCGCCGAGCTCGAGGCGCTCGTGACCGACGACACCAAGGCCATCTGCATCAACAACCCCGACAACCCCACCGGCGCGCTGCTCACGGCCGAGGAGCTCGAGACCATCGTCGAGATCGCCCGCAAGCATGACGCCTGGCTCGTGTGCGACGAGGTCTACCGCCTGCTCACGCAGGACGACGTCTACCCCGAGTCCGCCATCGACCTCTACGACAAGGCCGTCGTGACCTCGTCGATGTCCAAGGTCTGGTCGCTCGCGGGCATCCGCCTGGGCTGGTGCATCACCAAGAGCGCCGAGCTCCGGCACGACCTGCTGTCGCACCGCGACTACAACCTCATCTCCTGCGGCATGTTCGACGAAGCGGTCGCGGCGCTCGCGCTCGCCAACGCCGACAAGATCCTCGAGCGCAGCCGCCGCATCGTGCGCCAGAACCTCGCCGCCCTCGAGGAGTGGGTGGCAAGCGAGCCGCACCTCTCGTTCGTGAAGCCCGAGGCCGGCACCACGGCGCTCGTCTACTACGACTACGACATCGACTCCTACACGTTCTGCATCGACATGATCAAGCGCTCCGGCGCGCTCGTCACCCCGGGTGACTGCTTCGAGGAGCCGAAGAGCATGCGCATCGGGTACGCCTACTCCGACAACGTCGAGGACCTCAAGCGCGGGCTCGCCGCAATCTCGAGCTACCTGCGCACGTTGGAATAGCGGGCCATCCGGCCGGGCCCGCCGCTGCGGCGGAACAGACAGCGAGCGGGGAGGCGGCATGCCGTCTCCCCGCTTTTCCATCGCGCATCGTAGACGGGAGCCGCCCCGGCGCCCCTACATCTCGGGCAGGTCCTGCACGGGGAACGTCACCGTGATGCAGGTCCCCATGCCGAGCTCGCTCGCCATGTCGATGGTCGCGCCGTGGAACACCGCGGCGTGCTTCACGATGGCGAGCCCCAGGCCCGTGCCTCCGCGCGCCTTGCTGCGGCTCTTGTCCACGCGGTAGAACCGCTCGAAGACCTTGCCCTGCTCCTCCGGCGCGATGCCGATGCCCGTGTCGATCACCTGGATGTAGGGGTGGTCCTCGGCATCCACGCCGCACTTGAGCGTGACCGTGCCCTGGGGCAGGTTGTAGCGGATGCCGTTGCTCGCCAGGTTGTAGGCCAGCTCGTCGAGCAGGCGCGGCACGCCGAGCACCATCGCGGGCTCGGCCTCGACCACAAGGGTCACCTCGCTGCGCGCGGCCATCTGCTCCAGGCGCTGCTGGATCGACTCGAGCATGCGCGGCAGGTCCACCGGCTCGACCGAGCCCAGGACCGACGCGGTGGCGTCGGCGCCGTCGATGTCCGAGCGCTCCGCCTCGTCGAGGTTGGAGAGCGTCAGGATGTCGTTCACGAGCGCGGTGAGCCGGCCGGCCTCCCGGTGGATGCGGCCGCCGAAATCGCGCAGGTCCGCCTCGTCGGCCACCATCCCGCCGGCGATGAGCTCGGCGTAGCCCGAGATCGTGGTGAGCGGCGTCTTGAGCTCGTGCGTGATGTTGGCGGTGAACTCGCGGCGCATGCGGTCGTTGTCGGCGAGCGCGCGCATCTGCTGCTTGAGCTCCTGGCGCTGGCTCTCGATGCGGTCGAGCATGGGCATCATCTCCGCGTAGACGGTGTCGTTGTTGCGACGCGGGTGGTCGAGGTCGACGTCGAGCAGGGGCGCGATGATGGCGCGCGCCGCGCGGCGGGCCGTGGCGAACGAGATCGCGAGCAGCACCGCGGCGAGCAGCACCAGCGGCACGGCGAGCGACACGAGCACGCTCAAAAAGCCGTCCTGCTCCTGCGCGAGGCGCACCACCATGCCGTCGTCGAGGCGGACCGCCTGGTAGAGCATCACTTCGCCCAAAGTCGAGCTCGCACGCTCGGAGGCGCCCTGGCCCTGCGCGAGGGCGGCGGCGACCTCGGGGCGGCCGGCGTGGTTCTCCATCTGGGCGGCGGGTTCCTCGCTGTCGTAGACGACGGTCCCGTCGGGGGCGATGAGCGTCACGCGCTTGCCCTGGAGCGAGAGGCTCTCGATCGTGGCGACGTCGTCCTCGGTCCGGTTCAGGGCGGAGGCCATGAACGCGGCCTCGTCGTGGAGCTCGGCGCGCGTCACGTCGGCGAGGTTGCGCTGCAGGTAGGCGGTGCCCGCCGCCGTGAGGACGACGACCACGACCACCGCCACGACGAAGATGGTCCCGAAAACGCGCCTGAAGAGCGAGCGTTTGCTGCCGATGGGGCTCATGGGGCCGGTCCGCCGCTACGCGCCCTGGTCGGCGGCGCGGTCCGCGAAGCGGTACCCCACGCCGCGCACCGTCTCGATGCAGCCCGAGCGGTCGCCGAGCTTCTGGCGCAGCGTCTGCACGTGCACGTCCACCGTGCGCGAGCCGCCGTCGAAGTCCCAGCCCCACACGCTCTGCAGCAGCGCCTCGCGGCTGAACACCACGCCGGGCTTGCGCATGAGGTACTCCAGGAGGTCGAACTCGCGCAGGGTGAGCTTGACGGGCTGGCCGTCGACGGTCACCTCGCGGTGGCTCGGCGAGAGCACGATGCCGCAGAAGGAGAGGATGTCGGTCGTCTTCTTGATCATGCCGCCGCGGCGCAGAAGCGCCCGGCAGCGGCTCGTGAGCTCCATCAGGCTGAACGGCTTGGTGAGGTAGTCGTCGGCGCCGCCGTCGAGCGCGACCACCTTGTCGAGCTCGGTGTCCTTGGCGGTAAGCATCATGATAGGCACCGTCGCGGTCTCCTGGTCGGTGCGCAGGCGGCGCAAGATCTCGAGGCCGTCGGTGTCGGGCAGCATGATGTCCAGCAGCACGGCATCGGGCACGCGGCGCGCCACGGCGGCCTTGAACTCGCTGTCGCACGAGAAGCCCTCGGCCTCGATACCCTGCTGGTGCAGGGCGTACAGCGTGAGGCCGCGGATGTTGTCGTCATCTTCGACGTAGTAGATCACAGCTCGCGTCACTCCAACCCGATGGCGGTGCCTTTGGGGGGCGCCCGTCGCGCGCGGGGCCGGATGCCCGGTCCCACGGGGCGGTGCGTGCCCTCTGGTTCCAATATGCCGAGTCTATACTACGCGTCAAGGTTCAATAAGGCGAAAGGGCAATGTCAAGAAACGGTAAAGTCGCTGGTCACCGGGTCACGTGGCACCCGGGCGCCGCATGGCCGCGGGCATGCTCTCACGCAGGCACCACGATGGTGAACACCGTGCGCTCCGGCGTCGAGTCGCACTCGATGGTGCCGCCGTGCGCGGTCACGATCTCCTTGGCGATGGCGAGCCCCAGCCCCGCCCCGCCGCGGTCCGTCGCGCGCGCCGCGTCGAGCCGGTAGAACTTCTCGAAGATCACCTGCAGCTTGGGCTTGGGGATGGGGTCGCCCTGGTTCTCGAACCTGATCTCGACCGTCTGGTCGCGCCGCTCGGCTGACACGCGGATGGTCGAGCCCTCGTAGCTGTAGGCGATGGCGTTCTTCATCACGTTGTTGAACACGCGCGCCATCTTGTCGCCGTCGATGAGCGCGGTGAGGCCCTCGGGCGCGTCGACGACCGCCCGCTTGCGCTGCTCCTCGAGCGCGGGGTAGAACTCGTCCACCACCTGCCCGAGCATGAAGCTCAAGTCGACGTAGCCGCGGGTGAGCACGATGTCGTGGAAGTCGAAGCGCGTGATGTCGAAGAACTCCTCGATGAGCGCGTCCAGACGGTGCGCCTTGTCGAGCGTGATGCCCACGAAGCGGGCGCGCTGCTCGGTCGGCAGGTCGGGAGCCTCGTCGAGCAGCGACAGGTAGCCCACCACGCTCGCGAGCGGGGTCTTGAGGTCGTGCGCGAGGTAGGTCACCAGGTCGTCCTTGCGGCGGGCCTCGTCGCGCAGGGCCTGCTCGGCCAGGCGCTGGCGCTCGCGCACGCGGTTGATGGCGCTCTCGACCTCGAGGTAGTCGCCGTCCAGGCCCTCCCAGTCGTCCGGGTGGTCGATGAGCCTGCCCACGATGTGCGCCGCGATGGCCCCGTCGGCCTCCTCCTGGCCGGCGGCGTAGCCGTGCCAGTACATCGCGCGCCCCGCGAAGAACGACGCGCAGATCGCGACCCCGAAGAGGAAGCCGCAGAACATGAAGAGGTAGTCGAGCTCCACGAACATGCGGCCGGGAACGCTGCGTTCGATGAACCTGCCCAGAAGGACGACGGCGAGCCACGAGACGCCGCCGAGCACCACGCAGCGGCGCACGGTCTCGAAGCGGTCGATGAGCAGAAAGCCGCCGAGGAGGAGCGCCAGGAACACCAGCAGGTTGCCCGTGCCCACGATGACGAGGAGCGCGAGCGCCAAGGCGACCATCGAGCACGTGCGGCTGCCGGCGATGGCGTCCAGGCGCTCGAGGAACTCTCCGCCTCCGGACCCATCGTCCCCAGGGGGCATGGGGCCGGGCGCACCCTGCGGCATGCCGGCGGGCGTCGCAGGCTGGCCGGGCACGCCGTCCGCACGCGGCTGCCCGCCTTGGGCGTCCTGCCCGCCTGCATGCGGCCGGCGGCCCGGATCGCTCGACATGCCCGCATACGGGTTCACCGGCGCATGCGGCTCGCGGTCCCCTACGATATCCCCGATCTTCACGTTCCGTCGTCTCCCCAGCGGTGGAACGGCGGGTTCGCGCAAACGGCCCTGCCCGCCTCAGTGAATGTCATCCTTACCGTTAATTAAGTATAGGTAACGATTCGCCGAGGGCAGTAGGGAAGAAACGCTTAAGATGCGATGAACGGCCTGCGTGCTCCGCGCGCCGCGGTGCCGGGGCGCCTACGCCTCGATGGTGTAGCCCACGCCCCAGATGTTCTTGATGAAGCGCGGGTTCTGCGCGTCGTCGCCGATCTTCTCGCGCAGGTGCCTGATGTGCACCATCACGGTGTTGTTGGAGCTCGACATGAACTCCTCCTTCCACACCGCGCGGAACAGGTCCTCCACCGGCACCACGCGCCCCTGGTTCTCGGCCAGGTAGAGCAAGATCGCGTACTCGAGCGGCGTGCAGCGCACCGGCTTGCCGTCGACCGTCACCGCATGGGCGTCGGGGTTGATCTCGAGCCCATTGATGGAGATGATCGCGGGCCCGTCGGCCTTCTCGCGGTTCCCATAGCTCGTGTAGCGGCGCAGCTGCGCCTTCACGCGGGCGACGAGCTCGAGCGGGCGGAAGGGCTTCACCACGTAGTCGTCGGCGCCCAGGCTCAGGCCCTCGATCTTGTCGGTCTGCGAGTCGCGCGCGGTGAGCATGATCACCGGGTAGGTGTGCTCGGCGCGGATGGTACGCAAAAGCTCGAACCCGTCGATGTCGGGCAGCATGATGTCCAGGACCGCGAGGTCGAATTCCCGTGCGAGGATCGCGCGGGCGGCGTCTGCGCCGTTGTAGGCGAGCGTCACGTCGTAGCCTTCGTTGCGAAGGTAGATGCCGACGAGATCGGTTATGGTCTTCTCGTCATCGACGACGAGGATACGAGGTTCCACATGTGCTCCTTTCCCCGTCACATTATGCCCAAGCGAAACCGTCCCGTTACCTGTTCAGAAGGGATTAAGGGAGTCTTCACTAATGGATGGCGGCGCGGGTGCGCACGGGCGTGCGGAGCGCCTCAACCGGGCGGGGACGGGCATGCGGCCGCGCGCTGCCGGTATAATCTGCTTGCGGGCCCCGCCCGCCCAGACGCACCCCAAACGCACCCGGAGGTCCCCGTGACCGAATCTGTCACCACCCGTCGCCATCGCCATCTGCCCGCCGCCGCGCTGCGCGCGCTCGCGGCCGCCCTCGCCCTCGCGCTCCCGACCGCCGCATGGGCCGAGACCCGCGGCAGCGACATCGTCTGCGGCGAGACCGCC
Organism: Enorma burkinafasonensis; assembly: GCF_902150035.1. Taxonomy (GTDB): domain Bacteria; phylum Actinomycetota; class Coriobacteriia; order Coriobacteriales; family Coriobacteriaceae; genus Enorma; species Enorma burkinafasonensis. The sequence goes on along the minus strand of NZ_LR597513.1, from coordinate 8,739 downwards.
GACGAGCGCTCGCTTGCCGCCGCGGACCTGCCCGACATCTCCGCGCGCAACGCCATCGTCGTGCGCAGCGACGGCGAGGTCTACTTCGAGCGCGACGCCGACGCGCAGGTCAAGATCGCCTCGACCACCAAGGTCATGACCGCCATCGTCGCCCTCGAGCACGCCGCGCTCGACGACACCGTCACCGTCGACCACGCGGCCGCGACCGTGGGCGAGTCGACCGCGCACCTGTGCGAGGGCGACACCATGACGCTCGGCACCGCCCTGAAGGCGCTGCTCATGCCCTCGGGCAACGACGCGGCGATGGCTATCGCGCGCTCGGTGGGCGCGATGATCGACCCCGCGAGCCCCGACCCGTACGCGACCTTCATCCGGGCGATGAACGACAAGGCGGCGGAGCTCGGCATGGAGGCCGTCTTCACCAACCCCCACGGCCTCGATTTCGGGGTGTGGGAGGATGATGCGATGCACGCCTCGGCGCGCGACGTCGCCATCATGTTCGCGCACGCCATGCGAAACGAGGACTTCCGCGCAATCTCGGCCAGCACGGACAACGTCATCACCGTCACGGGCGCCGACGGCGCCGAGCGCCAGATCGAGCTTCTCGAGCGCAACGAGATCTTGGGCCAGCAGGGCAACATCGGCGGCAAGACCGGCGGCACCTACGAGGCGCTCTCGTGCTTCGTGGGGGCGTTCTCGCGCGACGGGGACGAGATCTACACCGTGGTGCTCGGCTGCGAGGATGGCGACATCCGCTGGGCCGACACGTTCGCGCTCGCCAACTGGTACTATGCCCACGCGCACACGGTGCCCGTCGTGAACGGCACGCGCACCACGCCCGAGGGCGAGACGCTGGTCGCGCGCGCCGGCGCCTCCGACTGGGCCGACAAGACGATCGACATCGTCGCCGCGGACCCCACGGCGACCGTGCGCTTCTTCGACCTCGAGGGGGAGCTCGAGCTCGAGGTCGACCTCGCGACCTTCAGCGGGGACGTCGAGCGCGGGGCCGATGCGGGGACGCTCACGCTCATGCAGGGCGACGAAACGCTCGCGGAGGTCGATCTCGTCACCGCCGAGGGCGTCACCGCGCCGAGCCCGCTCGAGTGGGCGCTCATCCAGCTCGACCGGTTCGTGCGCTTCTTCACCGGCGAGCCCGCCACCGCACCGGACGAGGTGCTCGCCACGGTACCCGCGGTGTGATTACAGGGGGCGGCGCACGCCCGCGGCGTCCGGCCCGGCACGGCGCGCGTCCCGGCGGGGCGACCCCGCTCGGGCGCCTCGCTAGCCCAGCCGCTCCTCCGCTAAGAACAGCTCCTCCACGCGCTCGCCTGCCTCGCCCGGCATGATGAAGCTCGTGCCCATCGCCGGCGAGTCGCCGTACTTGCCATGGTAGTCGCTGCCTCCGGTCACGAAGAGGCCGTAGCGCTCGGCGAGCTCGAACGCATGCACCGTATCCTTGGAATCGTGGTCGGGATGGAAGGCCTCGATACCCATGAGACCGGCCTTCACGAGCTCGGGCACGACGCCCCACGAGTCCATCTGGCCGGGATGGGCGAGCACGGGCACGCCGCCCTGCTCGCGCACCGCGCGCACGGCGTCCACCGCCGCCGGCGAGGCGATGTCGCGCGCCGCGATGCCGTCGCCCTTGAAGAGGCAGCGATAGCAGAAGCGGTAGTCCAGGTCGGTCTGCGGCCGGCGCGTGAGCGCCTCCATGACATGCTGCTTGTAGACGCCCTTGCTCTCCCCCGCCACGGCGACGACCTCGTCGAGCGAGACGGTGTGCCCCGAGAACTCGGCACCGGCGCGGCGGAGCACCCAGGCCTGCCAGAGCGTGTTCGCCGTGCGGTCGAACAGCGTCTGCGCGACCAGGCGCTCGAGCGGGCCCGACGCGTCGGGGGTCGCCTCGAGGCCGAACGCCAGGATGTGGACCTTGCGGCCCGTCGCGGGGTCGTGCGCCGAGACCTCGGTGCCCGCGAGCACGGGGAAGCCGAGCTCGCGCGAGCGCTCGCGCACGTAGGAGAGCTGCGCGAGGGTGTCGTGGTCGGTGATGGCGATGCGGGCGAGGCCGGCGGCGCGGGCTTCGGCCACGAGCTCGTCGACGGTCTTGGAGCCATCGGAGAACACGGAGTGGTTGTGCAGGTCCCAGGCGCCCTCGGCGGAGCGCGGCTCCTGGATGCGCAGCGTCGCGTCCGCCGACGCCCGCGCGCACTGGACGAGCTTCGTCGCGGCGTCCTCGGCAGCGCGCTTGCGGGCCTTCGCCGCCTTGCGCTCCGCCTTGCGGCGCACCTTCTCCGCCGCCTCGGCGCGGGCGCGCGCCTCCTTCTTGCTCCGCTTGATGCGGGCCTCGTCCTCGCGGGCCCCGTTCTTGTCCTTCTTCGCCATGGCGCCTCCCCGGTACGTATGCCCCCATGGTAGCAGCAGGCGCCGCTGGCGAAAACGGGCAGCGCGTCCGCAATCGCCCCGCGCGGCGGCGGGCGGCTTGGCCGGCAGCGGGACGCGCCCTTTGCGGCGAGCGGCCTACCCGAACAGCCTGAGCGCGTTCCCCCAGGCGGCGCGGGCGATATCCAAAGGCTCCTCGCCCGTGCGCGCGGCGCGGTCGCGGCAGAGTGCGTCCACGGTGAACGCGATCATGGCCGGCTCGCACTCGAGCCCGCGGATGGGGTCGGGCGCCATGTAGGGGCAGTCGGTCTCGAAGAGGATCCGGTCGAGCGGGCACGCGGCGAACGCCTCGCGGATCGCCTCGTTGCGCTTGAAGGTGGCCGCGCCACCGAAGGCGATAGAGCAGCCGAGGCCCACGAAGCGCTCCATCGTGGGTCGGTCCTCCGTGAAGCAGTGGAGCACGCAACCCGCCTCGGGAACGCCCTGGTCGGCGAGGACGCGGTAGGCGTCCGCATGCGCGGCGCGGCCCTCGTCGCCGTCATCGTTGCGCAGGTGCAGCTCCACCGGGAGCCCGCTCTCGCGCGCGAACGCGAGCTGCCGCTCCATGCAGGCGATCTGGATATCATGCGGCGCGGCCTCGATCCCATCGTCCGCGTCGAAGTGGTAGTCCAGACCGATCTCGCCGATACCGATGCAGCGCGGGTCGCTCAGCGCCTCGGCGAGCCGCGCATGCACCGCGTCGTCGTAGTCCGGGGCGCCGTACGGGTGCACGCCCACCAGGTAGCGCACGCGGCCGGGCAGCTCCAGGGCGTTCGCCGCACCGGCCGGCCGCCCACTCGGCGCCGCATCCGCCGGCGCACCGTCCGCCGCCGCGCACGCGAGCAGCTCGCCTGCGCGCTCGAGCACCGCGTCCAGCTGCACTCGGAACCCCTGCGGGTCGACGCCGTCCGCGACCGGGTCGTAGAGCGTCACGAGCCGCCCGACGCCCGCGAGCGCCGCGCGGGCGACGACCTCGGCGGGATCCTTGCTCCAGAAGCAGGTGAGATGCGCATGCGTGTCGGCTACAGGAACCGGCACCCGGGGCGGGGCATAGACCTGCACCTTGGATTTCTTCTTTTTCCTGAACTCGAGCGCAAGGGCGCCCGCCCGCGTGGTCGGAGCGGCGCCCCGATCGTCCGTTTCCTGCTCCGCCAGCGTCTTCGATTCGCGTACCGGCATGCCAACCACCCGCTCTCGCGCAACTCAATCAAGAATACTGTGCCTTATTCCCAAACCGGCGACCACACCGTCGAAACAAACGTCAAAACCGCAGGTGGCACTTCTCTCGCCTGAGGGTCTCAGCGGCATGGCGCAGATTACCCACAGTATTCTTGCTCGAACCTCAGCCGATCCCCCGCTTCAGCCCGCGAGCTCCCCCGCGAGCCGGATGAACTCCTCGACGGAGAGCGTCTCGGCGCGCGACGTGGGCGCGATCCCCGTCGCCGCGAAGGCCCGGTCGAGCTCCCCCTTGCTAAACCCGTTCGACGACATGGAGTTGCGGATGGTCTTGCGCCGCTGCGCGAACGCGGCCTCGACCACGCGGGCGACCTCGTCGCTCGCGGCCAGCGGCTCGCTCCGACGGTCGATGCGTACCACGGCCGAGTCGACGTGCGGCGCGGGCATGAAGCAGCGCGGCGGCACCTCGAAGCGCCCGGTGACCTGCCCGTGCAGCGCGAGCTTCACCGTGTAGGCGCCGTACGCCTTGGTGCCCGGCACGGCCGCGATGCGGTCCGCGACCTCCTTCTGCACCATGACGACGGCGCGCCGAATCGACGGCATCCGCTCGAAGAACGCGAGGATAATCGTCGCGGCAACGTTGTAGGGCAGGTTCGCGACGAGCAGCTCGGGCTCGCCGCCCATCGCCTCGACGATGCGCTCGAGGGGCACCTTGAGCGCGTCACCCATCAGGTAGGCGAAGTTCGCGTGCTCGGCGGCGTGCTCGGCGAGCACCGGCTCGAGCTCGGCGTCCATCTCGATCGACACGACGCGCGCCGCCTCCTGCACGAGCGCGAGCGTGAGCGTGCCGATACCCGGCCCCACCTCGAGCACGCGTTCCGAACCGGTGAGCTCGGCCAGTGCGCAGATGCGCTCGATGACGTGGTTGTCCACGAGGAAGTTCTGGCCCAGGCGGTGCTTGGTCGCCAGCCCGAACTCATCGAGCAGCGCGCGCGTCGCGCCGAGGTTGGCTAGGGGCGATGTGGTCATGGGGCGCTACTCGTCGGTCAGGCGCGGGAAGAGCGGCTGGCCCTTCTCGACCGGCGCGCCGCCCGCGAGGCCGCCCCAGGCGCACGCAGCGGCCAGGTCGGCCGTCGGCGCGGGGTCGAGCGACAGGCGGCGGCGCACCTCGGCGGAGATACTCGGCATGAAGGGGTCGTAGAGCTCGGAGGCGATACGGATCACCTCGAGCAGGCTCCAGATCACGTACGCGAGCTCGTCGGCGCGCTCGGGGTCCTTCGCGAGCGCCCAGGGCGCCATGTCCTCGATGTAGTGGTTCGCCGCGGAGACGATGCCGAGCACCTCGCTCGCCGCCCCGCCGAAGTCCATGGCCTCCATGCGCTCGGCATAACGCTCGAACACGCCCGCGCACGCGTCGTGCAGCGCCGAGGCGCGGTCGAAGTCCGCCGGGCGCTCGGGCGCCCGTCCGTCGAAGTACTTCGCGCTCATGTTGAGCGTGCGCGAGACGAGGTTGCCCCAGCTGTTGGCGAGGTCGGCGTTGTACACCTGGCGCATGCGGCCCCACGAGATGGGCGAGTCCGCGCCGTGCACCACGTCGGTCATGAAGTAGTAGCGGTACGCGTCCACGCCGACCAGGTCCACGACCTCCTGCGGGGCGATCACGTTGCCGCGGCTCTTGCTCATCTTCTCGATCTTGCCGGTCTCCTCGTTGCGCACGGTGAGGAAGCCGTGCACGAAGACCTTCTCGGGCAGCGGCAGGCCCGCGGCCATGAGCAGCGCCGGCCAGATCACGCAGTGGAAGCGGATGATGTCCTTGCCCACCACGTGCACCTGCGCGGGCCAGCGGAAGGCGAGCGTCTGGGCCGCGTCGTCGCCCTCGGCGCCGTAGCCCACGGCCGAGAGGTAGTTGATGAGGGCGTCGACCCACACGTAGGCGACGTGCTTGCCGTCGAACGGGAACGGCACGCCCCAATCGAAGGTCGAGCGGCTGATGGAGAGGTCCTTGAGGCCGCCCTTCACGAACGAGAGCACCTCGTTGCGGCGGGTCTCGGGCTGGATGAAGTCGGGATGCGCCTCATAGAAGTCGAGCAGCGGCTGCTGGAACGCGGAGAGCTTGAAGAACCAGCTCTCCTCCTTGATGCGCTCGAGCGGGCGGTCGCAGTCGGGGCAGAGCGGGTGCTCCGGGTCGGCTGGGGCCTCGCCGGCGGCGACGCGCTCCTCCTCGTGGTGGCGCACCTGAGTCTCGGTGAAGTAGGTCTCGTCCGGGCGGCAGTACCAGCCGTCGTAGGCGTCCTTGTAGATGTAGCCGCGGTCGAGCAGGACCTCGAGGAACCGCTGCACGCCGGCGATGTGGCGCGGCTGCGTGGTGCGAATGAAGTCGTCGTTCGAGATCTCGAGCTCGCCCCACAGGTCGCGGAAGGCCGGCTCCATGGAGTCGCACCACGCCTGCGGCGAGTCGAAACCGTTCTTCTCGGCGGCCTCGGCGACCTTCTCGCCGTGCTCGTCCATACCGGTGAGGAACTTGACGTCGTAGCCGCACGAGCGACGGAACCGCGCCTGCACGTCGGCGAGGACCGTGCAGTACGCCGTCCCCAGATGCGGCTTGGCGTTCACGTAGTAGATGGGCGTGGTGATGTAGTACGAAGGCTTGGTGTGCTCCATGCTTGGATCCCCTCCGGTGGTCGCTGCATTCGACCTCCCATTCTATCGCATGCGCGCCGATTCCATGCCTGCGCCTGCCATCGAGTGTTCGGACGGTAAAATGCAGTTTGTAAACTACGTTTTCGCTTCTGGCTGCCCGATCGCAGTTTGTAAACTACATTCTTGGATCCGCTTCGGCGAAAATGCCCTCCCGGACTACCCTATCGAAGGCCGAGAGCGCCATGTAAAGCGTCACTCGCCCTGCTGATCGACCACCATGGCGTAGACCTCGCGGCGGCGGCGCGAGTAGCGCTGCGAGAGGCGTTTGGCTATCGCCGAGGGCGCCTCGCCCTCCGCGAGCGCGCGCTCGATGTCCGCCCGGAGCGCCCCGTCCGGGTCAGGGGCCCCTGCGCCCGCCGCATCCGCGCCGCCTGCGGAGCGCGCCGCGATCCCCGCGAGCTCGTCGGCGGTCGGCGGCGCCACCACGAGCACGATCTCGCCGCGCACCTCGCCGCGGGCCTGCAGCTCCTCGAGCACCTCGGAGGCCGTTCCGCGCAGCACCTCCTCATGCAGCTTGGTGAGCTCGCGGCAGAGCGCGACCTCGCGGGCGGGAAACGCCTCGGCGAGCGACGCGACCGTCGCCGCCACGCGGTGCGGGGACTCGTAGAACAGCAGCGCCCCCGGCACGGCGGCGAGCTCGGCCAGGCGCCGCGCGCGCTCGCCCGCCTTGCGCGGCAGGAACCCCTCGAAGAAGAAGTGCTCGCATGGGATGCCCGATGCCACGAGCGCGGTGACGCACGCCGTGGGCCCCGGCACGACCTCGACGGCCACGCCCGCCGCGCGCGCCGCGTCGACGAGCACCTGCCCGGGGTCCGAGACGCCCGGCATGCCCGCATCGGACGCGAACGCGAGCGTGTCGCCGGCCTCCATGCGCTCCACCAGGCCCGCCGCCCTGCCCGCGATCACGTTCTCGTCGCAGCGCACGAGCGGCCGCGATACGCCGGCGTGCGCGAGCAGCTTGGCCGTCACGCGCGTGTCCTCGCAGCACACGGCGTCGGCGCGGCGGAACGCCTCGACGGCGCGCGGCGAGAGGTCGCCCAGGTTGCCGATCGGCGTGCCGACCACGATGAGGCGGCCGGCCGCCTGCGCCTGCGTACCCATGGCGCTAGTCGAGCATCGCGCGCTCGAGCGTGCCCAGCGCGGCGCGCGCGTCCCAGGCGGCGATGCGCTTCTCGGTCTTCCAGGTCTGGAAGAACCAGCCGCGCGCCTCGGCGAACGACGCCATCTGGTTGGAGATGAACACGCGCTCGTAGGCCGAGCGGCCCTCGGGCGTGATCGAGACGTTCGTGAACACGGCCGCGCCCGACCACTCGCCCACGATCACGGGGAAGCCCGCCTGACGCGCCTCGTGGATGAGGCGGCGGTTGCGCGCGAGCGCCGCCGAGAGCCCGTGCGGCATGGTGATGTCGAGCGCCATCTCGTCGCGGTAGTGGTAGAGGTGCACGTCCATGCACACGTTCCGGTAGCGGGAGCTGCTCATGAAGCGCTTCCACGCCTTGGGGTGGCCCGACGCCGAGAACACGACCATCTTGTCCTCGCCCATGTGCATGCGCACCAGGCCGTAGGCGTCGCGGTAGAAGTTCCTGAGGTAATGGCTGGGGATGCCCTCGGTCACCGTCATAAGGTTCTTGCGCACGCTCATGATGGGCGAGTCGAGCAGCTCGATGCCCATGAGGTTGGGGTTCGTGCCGTAGCGCGCGGCGAGGCGCTCGAGCACGTTCAGGGCGATATGCCGCCCGTTCGTGGAGGAGTGCCAGTCGACCGTCGACTCGGGCGTGCTGCGGGAGTCGTTCGAGTCGCCCTGGCCGCCGGGGACCGTCGCCAGGTCGAGTAGCACACGCATGTCGTACTTGCGCGCCCACTCGAAGGCGCGGTCGACGTAGTCGACGACGGGGATGTGGACCTCGGACTCCTGCTGGGCGCCGAAGGTGTACCACGGTACCGGCAGGCGCACCGCGTTGAGGCCGATAGCCGACATGCGGCGGAAGTCGTCCTCGGTGATGAATGTCTCGTAATGCTGGCGGATGCGATCGCTGTACGCGGCGGTGCCGAGCGCGACCTGGAGCTCGGCCTCGTTCGAGGCGCCCGTCGCCGCGAACAGCGACGGCGTGACCCACGGCTCGGGGATGAACCACCCGGACAGGTTGACGCCGAGGATCCGGTCCGCCGCGCCCCTCGTTCGCTCTGCCTTGCCGTCCCTGTTCATGCTCGCACGCTCCAAATCGCTCGCCCGATGGGTACCATAGCTCGCTCGATGGTTACCTGAGTATAGGCCATGTACCCTACTATATCCGCCGCGCTGCGAAAGATTCGGGGGACCTTGATTATCAACTTTATCCGAACACCTCCCACATTCATCCGCACATGTGCGGATGAATGTGGGAACCCGATACCCTGAGGGCCGGATCGGCCGGCCCCGGGAGATCGGAGGACGGCATGTCCGGA
>NZ_LR597534.1 GCF_902150035.1 Enorma burkinafasonensis | reverse complement strand
CAACCTCAGCGCCGAGGCGGTGCGCTCGCTCGCGGGCATGCCGAAGGAGCGCCAGGCGGAGATGCACGCCGCCATGGAGCCCTGGCGGCGCACCAAGCGGGAGCTCTCCGACTACGTGAGGAGCGAGAGCGAAACGCAGGCCGGCCCCGACGGGCGCATCGCGAAGGCCGCGAGGCTCGTCGCCGACTTCCTGGAGAGCCCGCCCGAGAGCCCGAGCGCGGCCGACCTCTCGCTGCTGCGCGAGATGGCGCTCATGACCGCCCCGTACGCGGATGCGGGCAGCGATGCCCGAAAGCGCCGCAGAAGGGCCTCAGGTTCGAAATCCAGCAAGTAGCCTATGGCGTCCGACATCGCGTCGGGCGTCCATAGCACTTGGGGAACGGGCGGCTTCGGACCCGTCATGCCGCGGGCCGTTTGGGAGCCCGCTTTCGCGAGGCCCGGTCCCAGAGGCGGCGCCCGGGCCGGGCCACCGCCTGCGGGGGATCCCCCGCGCCCCTAGAGAGACGCGCCCGCCGCGCGGCGGGCCCGAGGAAAGGAATCCGCCATGGAAGAGGAAGCCGGCGCCGCCAAAGGCAAGGAGCGCCGCGTCACGTTCCGCATGGAGGGAGGCGACTACGACGCGCTCTGCGAGCGGTGCGAGCGCGCCGGCCTCAGCAAGTCAGAGTACCTGCGCTACCTCGTTCGCATACCGCTGTCGACGGAGGCCAACGCTGGAGACGAGCACCGCATACTCGTGGACCGCAGGGCCCTTTGGTCGATGTCTCGGGAGCTCACGAAGTGGGGCTACCACTACAACCAGGCAGTGCACGCGATGAACCTCATCAACTTCCACGCCCGCCACGGGCACGTCGACCGGGACCTCGTCGCGGAGAGCATCCCGACGATCGAGCGAGAGCTCGCCGACGTGAACGGCGCGGCCCGCGAGATGGCGGCGGAGCTCGGTCGCATCGGTGCCGACTCGCTCGTGGAGGGCTCGCCATGCCGATCCTGAAGCCGATAAGCGGCCACGGCTCGACGGGTGGCATCCGCCGCTACCTCGAGAAGGGAGGCCGCGCCCTGGCGCGCGACCTGTTCAACCTGAGCTACGACGAGCGCGATGCCGGCGCACTGGGAAACGAGGCCAAGGAGGCCTGCGCCTGGGACGCCGAGATGGACGCCACGCGCGCCGCCTTCGGCACGGACGCCCCCTGGAGGGGAAAGCCCGCGCGGACGTTCAAGCACTTCGTGCTCTCGCCGGACCCCGGCGACGATATCGACCTGGCGGCGCTGCGCGAGCTCGCGTGCTCGTGGGCTCTCAAGCACTTCGGCGACCACGAGATCGCCATCGTGTACCACGACGACAACGCCCGCGGCATACCGCACGCGCACATCGTCGTGAATAACGCCAACCTCCGCACCGGCTACCGCATGCAGACCCAGCACCCCGAGGACCTCAACCGAGACCTGCAGGACATGGCGCGCGAGCGCGGGCTGTCGGGGCTCTCCAACGACCGAGCTCCCGAATCGCCGTCGAAGGCGCGCGGGCGGGCAGGTGCGGGCGGGCCCAGGAGCCGCAGGAGCGTCTACCTGGGCCGGGCCGAGAAGGAGATCATGCGCTCGGGCGGCTACTCGTGGGTCGGCGACATCCGCGCCCGCGTCGCGCTCGCCAAGACCACGGCGCGCGACGAGGCGGAGTTCCTCGGCGTCCTCGACGCCCTGGGCGTGCACGTCGCCGACAACTCGGCCAAGGCGCGGCGGGACGACTGGGTGTTCAGCCTGGCCGAGGAGCCGTCCAAGAAGGTCAGCGGCGAGCGCCTGGGGTTCGTCTACGGCAAGGAGATGCTCCGCCGGCGGTTCGAGCGCGGGGGCGCCTACCGTCCCACGGACGCGAGCGCCGCGCGCATCCGCGAGGCCGCCGAGCGAGCCCTCGAGCTCAACGACCTCTCGGAGCTGAGCAGGCTCTCCTCGGCGCTCGAGACCTGCGCGAAGTTCGACGTCGAGTCCATCGAGGAGTTCGGTCTCAGGATGGCGACGCTCGAGCGTCGCGGCCAGGCGGGCGGCGAGGGCTACCGTCGACTCGAGGCGGCGCGCGACTACATGGCGATGAACGAGCTCATGCCGCTCAAAACCCGCTACGGGGACGATCGCGGGCGCGGTGCTGCCGAAGGAAGCTCGCGCGACGGGCGCCGCGAGGACGAGCAACAGCGCATCCTCGCCGTCGAACGCCAGCGGGCCCAGCAGGAGCATCGCAGGGAAAGGGGCCGGAGATGATGGTGAGGATAGAGTACGAGGGCGGCAGGACGACGCTGTTCGACACGCTCTCGTTCACGGAGGGCTCGCCGTTCTCCGGCGCGAACATGCTCACGGAGTTCGAGCTCGAGATGCGCGAGGAGCCCGAGAAGGGGCTCTGGCTCACGGCGAACTGGCACCAGGTGCGCGACGACTGGCGCGCCGAGGCGCCCGCGGACGGCATCCCGGCCGCGCGGAGGTCCCGCGGGTGGCGCTTCATGCTGGCCTCGGAGGCAGAGCTCGGGCGCGCCCGCCGCGTCCTGCTCGACGGCGACGAGGCGTTCGCCCGGGTGCGAGGGTACCTGTGCGACGCGGCTGCAATTTCCGCTTGCTACCGCGAGCACGTGGGCCCTCCCTCAAAACCGCTGAAGTCGCAGATAAGGGACCTTCAGCGCGCGCTGGGGAGGGCGGAGGTCCCGGGCGTGCCGGATGAGCTGGCGAGGCTGCTCGCGGAAGAGAAGGAAGAGGGCGCCGACGAGGGCGCCCGCAAGGTCAAGGAAGATTGGGGTGACGTCGATGAAGAGGCTTGGTAGGTTCCTCATGGCGGCGCTTAAGGTCACGCTGGGCTTTTTCGTCTGGCTGTTCCGCGCCGTGTTCAAGTGGGTGATGTGAGAACGAAGGCACCTGGTGCCTAGAGTAGCCCCTTGGCTCGCTCGTCGTAGATCTTGTCAAGCTCCGATTGGAGGAACTCCTCTTTGAGCTTGGCGACGAAGCGAGCATCCGAGAACAGTCGGTAGACGAGCACCGCCGCGCCTCCGAGATCGAGACACTTGGGGTTCTTCGTGATCGATGCCTGCACGATGCTGCTCGAGGTCGCGATGGTGTCGGAGATGAGGATGATCTTCTTGGTGCGCGCCTGGTACATCTCGGTGCAGTAGTCCGACCCGTCGTCCTTGAATATCAGGGAGCAGCCGTGGAGCGCCGCTATCAGCCAGTTGATGAGCACCGTCATGCCCGCCTGCATGCCGACTTTCAATATGTCGCCGGTGCTGACGTATTTGGTGAGGGCCTCGGTGTGCGCCTTGTCGAGGACGAGGTTGGCGAACGGGATCTGTATCCCGCACGGCGTGTAGAGGTCGGTGCCGATGTGGACCAGCTGCTTGATCAGGGCCGCCGCGGCGGCATCCGGCTCGCTCACGATGCGCCTTCCCGCCGCGACCAGCATCTCCACGGTCCCGGTGGGCGCCCCGATCAGCGGGTTCTTCCCGAATGCGTCGTAGGAGACCGAGTAGGTCGCGGGGATCCGCGCGCCGATCCCGAAGACGTTGGCGTCCTTCACGCAGGTGATGCTGTTCGTCATGATGTTCGAGGTCCCGAACACGAGGCCGAGCACCGGGTCGTGGCCGAGGGTCGCGAACCGGTGGTTCGCCCCCTTGAATATCTTGAGGTTCTCAGCCTCGTAACGTGTCGCGTCGTACGGCACGCCTCGCGAGGAGAGGATGTGGCTCTTGGAGGCGAACAGGCGGCCCGATTCCGCCGGAGCCCCGTCGTCGAAGCCCGAGAAAACGCGGCCCTGGAAGCTGTGCAGGGCGTCCTCCTTGGCGTTGCCCGCTCCCGCCCGCTCGACCTCCGTCAGGGAGTTGATGACGAGCACGCGGGCGACCTGGAGCATGGTCGCGGCGACGACGAAGGCCGCGTCGGCGTCCTGCAGCCTCGTCCGCTCCTTGAACTCACGGTCAATGCGCTCGAGGCTCTCGCCGTACTCGCGAACGGATTTCTCGACTGCCTGCTCGGCCCAGTTCTCGTCAACCGCCACGCATGCCGCCCTCGCGGCCATGTAGTCGGCGAAGAGCCTGCAAGCGTGCTCCTCTTCCTCCGTCACCTCGCCGTCCGCCGCCGCGGCGACCTGCAGCTGCTCGGCGATGGAGCCCAGCGACACGATGCTCACGTTGTCCAGGCAGTCCTTGACTTGGTCGAAGGACAAGCCCTCGTTGTCCGCGATTGCCTGCACCTTCGCCTTCACGTCGTCCGGAAGGCCGCCGTCCAGCTTGAGGTAGTCGAGGCCGTCCTCGAGCCACTCCTGCTCCTCATGGGAGAAATCGCCGTCGCAGCGCATCAGGAAGCAGAGCGTCGCCACGTAGGCGTAGATGAAGTTGTAACGTTTCTCGCCCGCAAGGTAGGCCCCCTGCTTGATGCCGTCACGGAACCCCTTGATGCGCGCCTTGCGGAGGCGCGCGGAGAACGAGTTCTCCTTGATGGCGTTGATGCCGCCCTCGACGGTCGACGCCGCGCCGGATGCAAGGGACGACGCCCCCTGGGCCAAACCCATTGCGGCGCCGACGGCGATTCCGCCTACCGCGTTCGCAGCCCCTGCGATCGCCTTGCCCGCATCGGACGACGCGATCTGCTCGCCGGCGCTCGACACGCCTTCCGCAGCCGAGCACATGGCGCTTCCGACGGCTTCGGATGCCGAGGCGGCCGTATCGACGATGGCGTTCCCCGCGCCCTCGGCCGCATTCGCGACGCCTTTGGCGGCGGACTCGACAGTTGCCGATGCGCCTTTTGCCACCTCTCCTGCGGCGTGCGCAGCTTGGGACAGGGCTTCCCCGAGATCGAATTTGAGCGCCATCCTGTATCTCCTGACGTAAACGAACCTTGTGTAAGGCGCTCATGCGCAGCCGATGCAACACGGCACGCACGACACGTCTCATGTGCTCTTCATTATCCCACCATGTGCAAGCCCCTCGTCCGACGGAGCGAGGGGCTTGATCGTTCGGTTCAGTTGCGATTTCGTTTTTCGGCAACTAGTCCCGGTCGTCGTCGCCGACTGCGCAGCATGCGTAGGCAGTGAGCGTGAGGAGCCCCATGAGGAGCCCTATTCCGAAGGGCGCGAATCCCATCCTTCCACCTCCTTCGCGTAGACGACGGTGCGCGAGTTGCTCGTCTGGTAGCTGCACGTCACGAAGGCCCAGGCCTGCGCGACGTCCGACGGCTCTTCCAGGACGACCTCGCACCGGGACAATTTGTCCCCGAGGTAGGCGTCGAGCTCGGCCGCGTCGGCGAAGTCGGTCCGCTTGCCCTCCGAGCTCGCGTCGACCACGTCCACGGCGAAGACCTCGAGCTCGATCTCCTTCTCGCGGGTGTAGACCCGGATGGTGCGGTGCCCCTCGGCGAAACCGCGCGACGAGTACTGCGCGAGCGGCGCGAACATGGTGCCGTCGGACATGTGGTGCCCGTAGACGATGACGAGCGGGCTCTCGGCGCCCTGCGCGCACCCGGCGTCGATGTAGGGAGCGCCCCATGCGGATCTTTCGCCGCCGACGTCGTGCGTGAGGTAGAAGTCGGGCGATTCCTGCCGGCCCTGGACGATCGGGTAGTCGACGGTCGTGCCTGGCACTCGCACCCATGCGACGACGGAGGCGGGAAGGGCGTCCCAGTCGATTCCGCCTCCCGTCTCTTTCACCTCCATAGTCGCGTCCTCTTCCGTTGCGGGTACCTCGTGCACCCCGTACGGGTTCCTCTCGGGCTGCGGCAGGACGGCGAGCGCCGCCAGCGCCAGCAACGCCACGGCGACGGCGAGCGCCGTGGCGGCTTTCCCTTTGTTCATGTCCTCCCCCGTTCGCAGGGGAGGCCCCGGGCGGGCGCCCAGGGCCTCCGGCTCGGTATCGATGCGGCGCCGCTACTCTTCCGGCTCTTCGGCAGGCTCTTCGGCTGCCGCGTCCTTGCTTGCGCCGGCCGTCTTGCGCTTGCGGTACGCGAGCGCTCCGCCCGCGCCCGCCGCAGCTGCCAGAGCGATGCCCGCGGCCACGGCGTAGCCGGTGCCGTCGGGGGCGTCGGCCCCGGTCTTGGCGTAGGGCTCCTCGGGGACCTCGGGCGTGTCGGGGTTGTCCACGACGACGCTCTGCTCGGCGGAGTCGATGTCCTCGTGGGTCGCGACGACGTTGCCGGCGGAGTCCAGGACCTTCTCGAAGACGACGAGCTCGTCTCCCTCGGCCAGGCCCTCGGTGTCGAACTCGAAGGTCACCTCGACGGTGCCGGAGGGCGCCTCGGGCTCGAAG
>NZ_LR597512.1 GCF_902150035.1 Enorma burkinafasonensis | reverse complement strand
TCCGGACATGCCGTCCTCCGATCTCCCGGGGCCGGCCGATCCGGCCCTCAGGGTATCGGGTTCCCACATTCATCCGCACATGTGCGGATGAATGTGGGAGGTGTTCGGATAAAGTTGATAATCAAGGGTGCGCGGCGAACTTCCGTAGGTACCATGGAAAATGCCCTCACCCCCGCCGCTTGGGCTACACTTTCCCCTGCACACACGACGGCCCCCGCGCGGGGCCGCCCGCATGAAGGGACCATGATGGAAGAGCTGTTCTTCAACTTCATCGACCAGTTCGGCTACTTCGCCGTCGCCGCGCTCATCTTCATCGAGAACATATTCCCGCCCATCCCGAGCGAGCTCATCCTGCCGCTCTCGGGCTTCTTCACCACCACGACCGACATGGTGCTGCCGCTGGTCATCGTGTCCGCGACCGCCGGCTCGGTCCTCGGCGCCTACATCCTCTACGGTATCGGCTGGGTGCTCTCGCGCGAGCGCCTCATGTACTTCTTCGATACCAAGCCCATGCGCCTTCTGGGCTTCAAGGGCACCGACATCGCGAGCGCCGTCGACTGGTTCGACCGCAAGGGCCAGTTCACCGTGCTCCTGTGCCGCTGCATCCCCGTGGTGCGCAGCCTCATCTCCATCCCGGCCGGCACGGCGCGCATGAACCCCGTGAAATTCACGCTCTTCACCCTCGTGGGCTCCGCCGTGTGGAACACCGTGCTCTGCTCGCTCGGCGCAGCCGCCGGCAGCGCGTGGATGACGGTGAGCGAGCAGGCCGAGTGGGTCTCGGACATCGTGAAGTACGTGATCATCGCCATCGTGATCGTGGTCGCGATCGTCTGGGTCGTGAAGCGCATCATCCCCAACCTGAAGAAGTCCGCTTAAACGCGCCCTGCGGTGGGAGTGTCCCTGCCGAGATCGCCGTCTGCGGCCGCGCCCTACGCGACCGGCTCGGGCGCCCCGCGATCCGCACGCATCGCCCGCGCCGCTAGATCAGCCCCAGCCGCTCGCAGGCACGGTAGATGCCGTCCTCGTCGACGTGCGAGGTGACCAGGGTCGCCCGCTCCTTGACGGAATCCCAGGCGTTGCCCATGGCGACGCTCGTGCCCACGCTCTCGAACATCGCGAGGTCGTTCTCGCCGTCGCCGAACGCGACCGCCTCCTCCGGCTCGATCCCGAGGCGCTCGAGCACCGACCGGACGCCGAGGTCCTTGCCGCCCGCCTTGGGGATGACGTCGCAGAACAGGTTCGTCCAGCGCGTGTGCGCCACCGAGTGCGTCGCATCCATGATGACGTGCTCCTCCCCCGGCTCGAGATAGGCGCAGAACTGGTAGACGGGTTCGTCGAGGGCACGCTCGATGTCATCGGCCTCGTAGTCGAGGCCCACCTCGCGGCCGTTCGCGACGATGCGCGGCGAGAGCCTGTTCGCGAACGCGCGGCTCCGCTGCAGGACCAGCGCGTCGTAGAGGCCCGCGCGCACCTGGCCGACGATGGTTTGCACGTCGTCCTCGGCAATCGGGCAGCTGCGGAACACGCCGTCGCCGTCGTAGCAGAGCTGGCCGTTCAAGGTGACGTAGGCGTCGAAGCTCTCGCGGATGCACGGGGGCAGCAGGTAGGTCGGCCTTCCCGAGGAGATGACGGTCTTGACCCCGCGCTCGCGCAGCCGGGCGAGCGCCGCCTTGGTGGATTCGGGCAGCAGATGCGTCTTGAAGCTCAGCAAGGTCCCGTCGACATCGAAAAACGCCGCCTTGATCACGTTCGTCCCCCTTCATCGCACGCTCGTTTCGGTATTCGGTGTCAGTTTTGCGCGCATGCCATCTAAGCGGCGCATGCACTCAACAAAACCCCAGGTAGCGGAAGTGCCACCCGGCGCTGTCGCAACACTGAGACGAATCTCACACCGAATACCGAAACGAACGTGATGCGAACCGCCAACGCGCCCAGTATAGCGCAGCGCCCAGATCGCCAACGGCGCGGTCTGCTAGGATAGCTATGGCGCGCCGCGCAGCTTGAGGGCGCCGCGCCCATCATCGACACGCGGCGGCGCCCCGGGCCCGCCTCGATCAAAGGAACCCCATGGCCATCCTCCTCGGTTGCGACCGCATCTCGCTCGACTTCCCCACCAAGCGCGTCATGCGCGATGTCACCCTCGGCGTCTACGAGGGCGACCGCATCGGCATCGTGGGACGCAACGGCGACGGCAAGTCCACGCTGCTCTCGCTGCTCGCGGGCACGCTCGAGCCCGACGAGGGCCGCGTCACGCACCGGCGCGGCATCGCGGTGGGGCTTCTGGGCCAGCGCGACTCGCTTGCCGACGACGACACCGTGCGCCACGCGGTCGTGGGCGATCTCCCCGAATTCGAATGGGCCTCGTCGCCCCGCATCCGCGAGGTCCTCGCCGGCCTCATCGCCGACGTCCCCTGGGAGGGCACGCTCGGAGCGCTCTCGGGCGGCCAGCGGCGCCGCGTCGACCTCGCGCGGCTGCTCATCGGCACCTACGACGCGCTCCTGCTCGACGAGCCCACCAACCATCTCGACATGCGCACGATCGACTGGCTGGCCCGCCATCTCAAGGAGCGCTGGCAGGACGGCCAGGGCGCCCTGCTCATGGTGACGCACGACCGGTGGTTCCTCGACGAGGTCTGCACCACGATGTGGGAGGTCCACGACGCGACCGTCGACCCGTTCGAGGGCGGGTACTCGGCCTACATCCTGCAGCGCGTCGAGCGCGACCGGCTGGCGCAGGTCGCCGAGGAGCGCCGGCGCAACATGGCCCGCAAGGAGCTCGCGTGGCTCTCGCGCGGGGCGCAGGCGCGCAGCACCAAGCCGAAGTTCCGCGTCGAGGCGGCGCGCGAGCTCATCGCCGACGTCCCGCCGCTGCGCGACGAGCTCGAGCTCAAGCGCCTCGCGGTCGCCCGCCTGGGCAAGCAGGTCATCGACGTGCTCGACGTCACGGCGGGCTACGGAGACGGCTCGGCAGGCGCGGTCGTGGAGGACGTCACCTGGCTCATCGGCGCGGGCGACCGCTTCGGCCTGCTCGGCGAGAACGGCGCCGGCAAATCCACCCTGCTCGACGTGGTGCAGGGCAAGCTCGCTCCGCTCGCGGGAAGGGTCAAGATCGGCAAGACGGTGCGCTTCGGCGTCCTCTCGCAGCAGCTCCACGAGCTCGACCCGCTCATGGACGAGCCCATCCGCGACGTGCTCAAGCGCTACAAGCGCAGCTACGTGGTCGACGGCAAGGAGACGAGCCCCGAGAAGCTGCTCGAGCGGCTCGGCTTCTCGCCGGAGCAGCTCTGGAGCCGCATACGCGACCTTTCCGGCGGGCAGCGCAGGCGGCTGCAGCTCCTGCTCACGCTCCTCGAGGAGCCCAACGTGCTCATCTTGGACGAGCCGGGCAACGACCTCGACACGGACATGCTCGCGATCGTCGAGGACCTGCTCGACGGATGGCCCGGGACCCTCATCCTCGTGACCCACGACCGCTACCTCATGGAGCGCGTCACCGACCAGCAGTTCGCACTCATCGACGGCCGCCTGCGGCACGTCCCGGGCGGCGTGGACCAGTACCTCGAGCTCGTCGCCGGCCGCAAGGCTGTCGCACCCAGGGCCGCGGCCCCGGGCGCGTCAGGGCGCGGCAAGGCCGAGGGACGCGCCGAGGGCGCGCACGAAGACGACGGCCTCTCCAATGCCGAGCGCCAGCGCCTGCGCAAGGAAGCCGCGTCGCTCGAGCGCAGGCTCGAGACCCAGCAGCGTCGAGTACAGGATCTCCAAGACGCCATGGGCGCGATCGACCCCACCGACTACCTTGCCCTCGAGGAGCAGCAGAAGCTCATCGACGCGGCGCGCGGGACGATCGATGAACTCGAGACGAGCTGGCTTGAGGTCACCGAGCGGCTCGAGGGATAGCGCGCCGGCACCGGAGGCGCGAAAACGAACCCAACCGAAACCCCGCTGCGCAGAGGAAGCGGAACCGACACAGGGCCCGTCAGGCGCGGCGTTTTGTCACGAGCGCTTGCGCGGGCGCTTCTTGCGCTTGGGGCGCGCGGCGGAGCCCGCCTGGGCCGAGCCCTTGCCGGCAGCACCGCCGCCCGAGTACTTCTGGTGCAGGTACCAGCCGAACACCATGGCCACCGCGATCACCGCGAACCAGAGCAGCTGATCCATGGGAAACCTCCTCGTGAAGGGGGCCCGCGGGCGCTGGGCGCCTGCGGAGCCACCCGGAAAACAGGCCGCGACCGGCGCCTAGAGGTCGACCTCCATGAGGCGCACGATCGCGAGGATGTAGATCTTGAGCGCCCGCTTGAGGTCGGCCTCGCGTGCACCCTCGTTGGGCCCGTGCATGTGCCCCACCCAGGCGGGGACGGTCGACCACCGGCCCACGGGGCCATAGGAGACCGCGCAGGGGAAGTTGCGCGCGTAGGTGCCGCCGCCCATCGAGAACGGCTCGGCCTCCTCACCCGTCACCTCGCGGTAGACGTCCAGCAGCGCGCGCACCGCCGGATGGTCGACGCCGACCGAGAACGGCACCTTGCACCAGTCCATCTCGAACGAGGCGCCGAAGCGCCGGGCGAACCCCTCGCAGGCGGAGCGGATGCGCTCGCAGTCGATGCAGGCGGGGTAGCGAATGTCGACGCTCATGGCGAGCCGGCCGTCGTCGCGCACACCGATCGTGCCGCCGTTGAGCGTGAGCGGCCCGAACGCGTCGTCCGCGCACGCGATGCCGAGCCCCGTGCCGGCCGTATCGGCGAGCACGAGGTCGATGAGGTCGACAAAGGCGCGCTCCGCGCCCTCGAGCACGTCGCAGGAGCGCAGATAGCCGACGATGAGCGCGATGGCGTTGATCGTGCCGGCGGGCGCCGAGGCGTGACCGCCGATACCCCGCGCGCTGATGCGGCACACGCCGGGGCGCAGGGCCTCGATTGCGATACGGTCCGCATGCTCTGCGGGAAGGGGCAGCTCGGACGCATCGACCACGAGCTCGAGCACCGACTCACCCGGCACGGCGTTGGGTGCCTCGGCGCCGCTCCAGGAAACGATCCTGCCGCCCGCGACGGGGGCACTCACGAACCTGCCGTTGAAGCAGCCCTTCTCGGCGTTGCACAGGGGGAAGTCGGCATCGGGGGTGAAGAGGAAGCCGGGGGCGTCGTGCCCCTCGAGGTAATGGCGGACGTCGCCCATGCCCACCTCCTCGGCGCAGCCCAAAAGCGCGCGGAAGGTGTAGCGGGGCACGATCCCCTCGTGCAGCAGGAACGCACCGGCGTAGAGCGAGAGCACGGCGGGACCCTTGTCGTCGATCACGCCGCGGCCGAGGAACCACCCCTCGCGCCGCACGAGCTCGAAGGGGTCGGTCGCCCAGCCGGGACCGGCGGGCACGACGTCCACATGGGCGATCGTCGCGACCTGCCCCGGCTCGCGGCCGGGGATATCGCCCCAGCCCACATGGCCCTCATCCTCATCGGTCGCATAGCCCAGGCGGCGCGCGATACCGAGCGCGGCGTCGAGCGCCTCGCGCACCGGGGCGCCATAGGGCGCGCCCGGCAGCGCATGGGCGGCGTCCGCGACCGAGGGGTAGCGCACGAGCGCGGCGATGTCGTCGACGAGGGCGCCCCAGACCTCGTCGATGTAGGCGTCGACGCGCTCCTCGAGCGCGGCAGGGGTCGAATCGCTCACGATGCTCCTTTCGTCAGGCGGGTTTGGGTCCAGATGATTATACGGCCCCGCCCGGGAGGGAACCTCCCAGCAGGTCGGCCACCATGGCCATGCCGCCGGCGAGCGCGTCCGCCCCCGCCTCCTCGAGCTCCGCGCGGCCGCGCTCGTCGCGGTAGACCCCGATGCAGGGGATGCCGAGCGCATGGGCGCCCTCGACGTCGTTTTTCCGGTCGCCGACCATGACAGCAGCGTCGGCGGTGCAACCGAGCATATCGAGGGCGGCGGCGATGCAGTCGGCCTTCGTGGAGCGCCCGGGCTCCAGTCGGCCGGCGACGGCGTCGAACGGCGGCAGGTCGGCAGCGGCGAGCATCTCGAGCGCCGAGGCCTCGAGCCGCGACGTGGCGATGGCCGTGCGCACGCCCCGGGCGCGCAGGCGCCCGAGGAGCTCGACCGCGCCGGGAAACGGCGGGTAGTCCGCAGGCGTCACCTCGCGGCGGAAGATCTCGCGATAGGCCGCCACAAGCGGCAGCGCATCCTTGCGCGAGACGCCCGCCACCTCGCGAAAGCCGTCCACCAGGGGAGGCCCGATCATAAGGCGCAGGTCGCGCAGGGCATCCAGGTCGTAGCCGTTGAGCTCGAGCGCGCGGGCGGCGCAGCGCAGGATCGCCGGGCCCGTGTCGACGAGCGTCCCGTCGAAGTCGAAGACCACGACGGCCGCCCGGGCAAGCCGGTCGCGGACGTGACGTCTATCCAGCATGGTCCCTCCTCTACCGGGGCGCGTGCGGGCGCGCCGCCCTTCCGCAGCCCCTCAAACGAACGAAGCCCCACCGCAACCGGCAGGGCTTCGATCAAGCGTCCTTGGGAAACGCGAGGCTACTCGGCGTCCTCGGCCTTCTCCTCGGGCTTCTCGAGCGGGGTGACCTCGATCTCGAAGCCGAGGGTCTCGGCGGCGGACTTCATCGAGAGGCTGATGCGGCGGCGGT
This sequence comes from Enorma burkinafasonensis, assembly GCF_902150035.1. GTDB lineage: Bacteria > Actinomycetota > Coriobacteriia > Coriobacteriales > Coriobacteriaceae > Enorma > Enorma burkinafasonensis. The sequence goes on along the minus strand of NZ_LR597512.1, from coordinate 41,857 downwards.
CGAGGTCGATCTCCATGACCTTGACCTGCACCTTAGCGCCCACATGCGTGACCTGCGAGGGCTGGTCGACGTGCTGCTTGGCCATCTCGGAGATGTGCACCAGGCCCTCGATGCCATCGCCCAGGTCGACGAAGGCGCCGAACGGGACGAGCTTGGTGACGGTGCCCTCGACGATAGCACCCACGGGGTACTTCTTGACGAGTGCGCGCCACGGGTCCTCGGTGGTCTGCTTGAGGCCGAGCGAGATGCGCTCGCGGTTGAGGTCGACGTCGAGCACCTCGACCTCGATCTCCTGGCCCTGCTTGACGACCTCGGAGGGATGGTTGACGTGGTTCCAGGAGAGCTCGGAGATGTGCACCAGGCCGTCGATGCCGCCCAGGTCCACGAAGGCGCCGAAGTCCACGATGGAGGACACGGTGCCCTTGAGGCGCATGCCGGGCTTGAGCTTGGAGAGGATCTCGGAGCGCTCGGCCTTGCGGGACTCCTCGAGCACCACGCGGCGGGACAGGACCACGTTGTTGCGGTTGCGGTCCATCTCGATGACGCGGGCCTCGATGGAGGTGCCGAGGTAGCTGGAAAGGTCCTTCACGCGGCGCAGGTCGACGAGGGACGCGGGCAAGAAGCCGCGCAGGCCGATGTCGAGGATGAGACCGCCCTTGACGACCTCGATGACCTCGCCCTCGACGTTCTCGCCGGACTGGAACTTCTCCTCGATGCGGTTCCAGGCGTGCTCGTACTCGGCGCGCTTCTTGGAGAGCACGAGACGGCCGTCCTTGTCCTCCTTCTGGAGCACGAGCGCCTCGATCGGGTCACCGAGCGAGACGATCTCGGACGGATCGGCATCCTTGCGGATGGAGAGCTCGCGGACCGGGATGACGCCCTCGGACTTGAAGCCGATGTCGACAAGGACCTCGTCCTTCTCGATCTGAACGACGGTGCCGTTCACGAGATCGCCCTCATCGAAGTCGGTGATCGTGCCGTCGACGAGGCTGCTCATCTCCTCGTCGCTGACGTCATCTAGCGAGAAGATGGACGAGTTCTGAATCTCACTCAAAGGTGGACCCCTTTCGAAGTACGGGGCCCCGATTGCAAGGACCTTGCAGATGCACAGGGGTGGCCGGCTTGCGCCAATAACCCACGCACACCCTCTGGGAAACACTCGGGGGCCGACAGATACGTACGTGAGCGCGGTTGCGTTCACAGACCTATAGGTTACGTTGAACTGCTCTCGAATTCAAGGTCGACCGGTGTTTTTTTCAATGCGATTACCATATTTCCCGCTGGTGCCCCGCGCCGCGCGCCGCGAAGCTCCCCACCCCCGCGAAGGGCACCTTCGATTTTGGGTAGAAAGAGGTGAACGCGAGCGGGCGAGCCGCCCGCGTCCGGCTCTGACGAGGAGGTGCCAGGTGCTCAAAGCCGTTCTGTTCGATATGGACGACACGCTGCTCAGCATCAACCTGAGCGCCTTCATCGCCGTCTACGCGCGGGACGAGGCGCGCCTGCTCGGCGACATCGCGCGCATCAACCCGTTCTCGGCGTTCGCCGCCTTCGGCGGCGCGCTGCTCAGCCTCAACAACAACGCGCGCGATGACGGCGACGACCGCACCAACCTCGCCTTCTTCAACGACGCGATCAGACAGCGCACGGGCGTCCCCCTCGACGACCCGGTAATTGCCGACGCCTTCGCGTGCTACGAGCGCGACGTGCTCCCCCACCGCAACGACAGCATCATCGCCGCGCGACCGCGCCCGGGCGCGCACGAGGCCGTGGCCATGCTCGCGGACCGCGGCATCCGCATCGCGCTGCTCACCAACCCGAGCTTCAGCCGGGCCTGCATCGAGTGCCGCATGGGCTGGGGCGAGATGCTCGACATGCCGTTCGAGCTCGTGACCTCGATGGAGAACAGCACGCGCTGCAAGCCGAGCCCCCGTTACTACCTCGAGGCGCTCGCGGCGCTCGGCCTTGAGCCCGGGGAGGTTCTCATGGTCGGCAACGACCCCAAGCGCGACTTCCCCACGCCCGACTGCGGGATCCAGACCGCCTACGTGGGCTCGGGCAAGCCGGTGCGCGCCACCTGGTGCGGCTCCATGGCCGAGTTCGCGGAGCGCTTCGACGAGGTCGAGGAGCGCTTCTGCGAGCGGCAGGAGCGCGGGCTGCTCGACATCGTGCAGGACACCCATCGCGGGCGCTGAACGCCTGCCCGCGATTCCCCTCCATTACCCGACGCGCGATGGCGCCTGGAGGCGGAGTATGCATGTCGAGGCTAGAATTATGCACGAACACCGGCATCCGAGACCAGGAGCGTGCCCATGCCCAGCGAACCCCCGCTCTCCCCTGCAGAACGCGACGAGCTCTTCTGCGCCATCCTGAACCGCGAGCTCGTGTGCGCACTCGGCTGCACCGAGCCCATCGCCGTCGCCTACGCAGCGGCGCTCGCGCGCGAGACGCTGGGGCGCGAGCCCGAGCGCCTCGACCTCGCCTGCTCGGGCAACATCATCAAGAACGTGATGAGCGTGACGGTGCCCAACTCGGGCGGCATGCGCGGCATCGAGGCCGCGGCGACGCTGGGCTGCGTGGGCGGCGATGCGAAAAGCGCGCTCGAGGTGCTCGAGTCGCTCGACGACGCCGACCGCGCCCGTGCGCGCGAGCTGCTCGCGCAGCCGGGTTTCGCCCAGGTGACGCTCGCCGAGGGCGTGCCCAACCTTTATATCAAGGTTGTCGCGACCGCGGCGGGGCACCGCGCCGAGGTGGTCATCGCCGAGCACCACACCGATGTCGTCTACCGCGCGCTCGACGGCGCAGCGATCGAGGGCTCTGCCGAGGCGGCTGCCGCTGCCGAGGACGACAGCGAGCGCGCCAGCGAGGACGCGCGCCTCTCGCTCGAGGGCATCGTCGCCTTCGCGGACGAGGGCGACATCACGGCGGCACGCGATGTCCTCGCGCAGCAGATGGAGCTCAACGACGCCATCTCGCGGGAGGGGCTCGCCCATCCCTGGGGCGCCGAGGTGGGGCGCACGATCCTCTCCTCCTATCCCGACAGCGCGTCGTGCTGCGCCCGCGCGCGGGCGGCCGCCGGCTCGGACGCCCGCATGAGCGGGTGCGCGCTGCCGGTGGTCATCGTCTGCGGCTCGGGAAACCAGGGTATCACGGCGAGCCTGCCGGTCATGGAGTACGCCGAGCGGCTCGGCGTCGAGGGCGACCGGCTCCTGCGGGCCGCCGCGCTCTCCGACCTCGTGGCGATCCACGTGAAGAGCTACATCGGCGCGCTCTCGGCCTTCTGCGGGGCGGTCTGTGCCGCGTGCGGGGCCGGTGCCGCCATCACGTGGATGGCCGGCGGCACGCTCGAGCAGATCGGGGCGACCGTGGTGAACACCCTCGCCAACGTGGGCGGCATCGTCTGCGACGGCGCCAAGTCGAGCTGCGCCGCCAAGATCTCGGCCGCCGTCGACGCGGCGATCCTGGGCCACGACATGGCGATGGCCGGCCGCAGCTTCCGGGCGGGCGAGGGCCTGGTGCAGGACACCATCGAGGAGACCATCGCGAGCATGGGCTACGTGGGGCGCGTGGGCATGAAGCCCACCGACGTCGAGATCCTGAACATCATGATCGGCAAGACGGACGTGGACGGCTAGCGCAGGCGCGCCGCCGGGCCACCCTCACAGGTCCGCCCCCTGCGGGCGCATCCCCCATCGAACGCAAAAAGGGCACCGCGCGCGGTGCCCTTTCCTTGCGATGGAGGCGACGCCCAGATTCGAACTGGGGGTAAAGGCTTTGCAGGCCTCTGCCTTACCACTTGGCCACGTCGCCGATGAAAAAGGCCGAACTTGCATCCGGCCTTTGACATGCGATGGAGCGGACAACGGGGCTCGAACCCGCGACCCCAACCTTGGCAAGGTTGTGCTCTACCAACTGAGCCATGTCCGCTTGCGGGAAATAATATACGCGAGAACCCAACCGAGTGCAAGCCTGTTTTTGAAAAAAGTTCCGTGGGTACAATGATGCACGTGTGCCGCTCGGGTTTTCGCTGGTCATCGGCTGGACCCGCCTCTACACATCCTCGACATCTGCCGGGCAGGCCGCCCGCTTCCGATTGGACGCACCGTGCTGTTCACCATATCCATCGTCATCGTCGTGCTCTTCCTCATCGCGCGGCTCGTCACCGGGGCCGTCGCCCGCTACCAGGACTGGCGCGGGCAGGGCAAGGCGTTCAAGCGCATGCTCAAGCAGGGCCGCATCGACGCCGGCGTCTACGAGGACGCGATCTGGACGGAGAACGATAGCTTCGGGCGCAACAAGCTCCGCCCCAAGATCTCCAAGGCGCAGCGCAAGGTCATCCTCGCCGCCCGCCTCGAGCTCCGCGACGACTTCCTCAACGACCACAAGCCCGGCCTCTACCAATATATATTGCTGTTCCTCGTCGCCTCGGTCCTGGGCCTTTTGCTCGAGACCGTCTGGATGTACGTGCTCTACGGTGTGCTGGAGAGCCGGGTCGGCCTCGTCTGGGGACCGTTCTCGCCGCTCTACGGCTGCGGTGCGGTGCTCCTCACCGTCGTGCTCTGGCGCCTGCGCGACCAGCCGCTCTGGATGATCTTCCTCATCTCCGCGGCGCTCGGCGGCCTGCTCGAGCAGATCGCCGGCTGGAGCATGGAGACCGTCATGCACGCCTGGTCGTGGTCCTACCTCCACTTCCCCGACCACATCACGCAATGGGTCGCCTGGCGCTTCCTCATCGCCTGGGGCATCCTCGGCATCGTGTGGTGCAAGGCGATCATGCCCGAGCTGCTCTACCGCATCGGCGAGCCCACGCGGCGCGGCCAGGTGATCCTCGTGAGCCTCCTGAGTATCTTCATCGCGCTCGACATCGTCATGACGGTGGCGTGCTTCTACCGCTCGGGGCAGCGCCAGGAAGGCGTCCCGCCGCAGAACGCGTTCGAGGAGTACGTGGACCGCCATTTCGACGACCGCTTCATCGCCGACACCTTCCAGAACCTCAATTTCTCGAAGGACAAGCAGCCGCGGACGTCGTAGTTTTGAAAGTTCGGAAATTTGTCGTTGGCACGCGGGGGCGGTCATGGTAGTATAGCTATCGCTGAAAAGCACAAGGGCGTTTAGCTCAGGGGGAGAGCGCTTCCCTGACACGGAAGAGGTCACAAGTTCAAATCTTGTAACGCCCACCAAACTTTCGCAGCTCAGAGCATCTCCGCTCTGAGCTGTTTTGCTATCTGCCCATCAAAAGCCAGAAATCCCAGAGCGCAGCGCACATGCACTCCCAGGGGACGTCGCTCGACAGACAGGGTCGCAACTTGCACCGCTGGTCCGCGGACCCCTATTGCCGTGCCTCGAACCGACGCAGATCCCAGCCGCGGCGCTCGGCCTCGCGGACCAGCTCCTCGGCGGGCGCACGCTCGAGGTCGGAAAGATCCATGACCGCCCAGGGCGACGCGGCGAACATGGCGGAACCCGTATCGTCCATGAGCGCCGCGCGCAGGCGGTCGACGTCAATCAAGATCCGCTCCCCCATATGCTCCCCCTTAAGATCCCGTAGCAAATCGGCAGCCCACCACGCATGCGCCTTAGAACGCCGCGATTCTCATGCCCAAGCGCGATCCCAGCCACACGGCGACCAAACACGTCGCGACGTTGAGTGCGATGTTCAGCGCCGCCCCGCCGAGCTGGCCCACCTCGAGCATGCGGACCGTCTCGTTGGAGAAGGTCGAAAACGTCGAGAGACCTCCGCACAGGCCGACTGTGAGCAGCAGGCGCCATGGTTCGGGAAGCGGCACCACAGCATGCGCGCCGGTCACCGTGCCGATGATGAGGCCCGCGAGCACGTTGGCGACGAAGGTCCCCGCGGGGATGCCGGGCAGCCACGAGCCCAGAACGATGCCGATGCCCCAGCGCCCCAGGCTCCCCACCGCGCCGCCGATCGCGACGGCAAGAAACTCAGCCATGACCCCTCTTCCGTGATGCTTCCGATTGCCTCATGATTGGTAGACCTCGCGCCCGTGCCCGATCTCGAGCGCGTGAACGACGAGGGCGCCGTCCTCGATCCGGCATAGGATCCTGTACTTCCCGACCCGGTAGCGCCACATGCCGCTGTAGTTTCCCGTAAGGGACTTCCCATGGGCCCTGGGGTTCTCGCAACCCTCGAGGTTCCTGTCGACCCACTCGAGGATCATAGTGCGGTCGAACCGGTCCATCTTCCTCAGCGTCTTGGCGGCCCGCTTCGAGTACTCCACGCGCCAGCTCATCGCGCGAGCTCCTTCATGAGCTCGGCATGGCTCACGCGCTCGCCGTCATCCTCGCGTATCGCCTTCTCGAGGAGCGCCGTGTCGCACTCATCGTCGATGGCGTCCGCGATCGCGCGGCGCGCGAACTCGGAGAACGACTGCCCCGTGAACTCCGCGTACTTCTTCGCGATCGCCGCTTCCTCCTGGCTCATCCTAATCGTCATCGTGGCCATGGCAACCTCCCTAACGAATACAACGTATTCTCCGATATCTTACCCAAATGTGCCGAGTCGGTAGCCGTCGAGATCGAACATCTTCGGGTATCGCTTGCATGGTCCGTCGCGGCGGGTCGTTGCTATCCTAGGTTTCTCGAGCAGCGACATGATGATCTCGATGTATCGGCCTGCGCCACAATCGCCGTTCTCCATAGCTCCGTAAGAAAACATGCCCGAGATTCTGACCACTTCGGCATTATCTCGATAGTCGATGCCCAGCGCTTGCATCGCTCTTGAGTATCAACCACCATCCCAAAGCATCCCTCAGTGTGATTACCAGCCAGAATGCCACTGCCCCAACCTGCAACAAGTTAGTCTGGAATCTGGTCAATGAGCCTGAACCATTCCTCAGATGGGCCATACACTTCCGTAAAGCTCCCGTCAGTACCGATGAGGAGGATCGGGAGGGGCTCATCCGGAGCGTTCCCGTCCTTAGTGTCGTAGTACGGCACATAAAGCATGCCGTCTACCACACGCGTCGGCTCGTTCATGCCGATCTTGCAGGAGTGCTCGCCGCGCAGCTCCCGAAGCCTGTCGGATATGATTCCGGACATGCCTTCCATCAGCTCTCCTGCACCGCTTCCCTGATTAGGTCGGAAAACGGCTTGTCGTCAACCCTCACGCAGTACGCCCCGTTCTTCTGTTTGCTTGCCAGTTAGGGCGCTGCTGTTCCAAAACATATCACGCTCTGTATCCGAGTTCGCGTCTCGCATCGATGAGCTTTCTCTCCCATTGATCAATCTGCTTCTGCAGCTCGATTCGCAACGCCTGAGGAGCGTCCTCGCGAACGACCCATGCCGGGTCGCCCGCCCTATTGCCGTGCTCCACGTAAGGACTTCTCACAAAGTCTGGCATGGGAAATCTCATTTCATGCTCCTCATCTGGTCGTATTTCTAATTGTACAGCTCGGCAGCAACCGCTTTCGGCCTGTCGCTGCACACCGCCTCTCCGATGCGTTCCGAATTTGCCTGCCACACAGAATGCCATTGCCCCAAAACGAGCAAGACGTTATAGGCCAACCGAGCCCACACCCTGGGAATGGACGATAGATTCAGGTGGCCCGGTCCGACCGGGCAGCCCCGTTTGGAGGCTGTATAATGGGATATGGGCATATCGCCGCGGCGCTCGCGCTCGTCGCCTGCGCCATGGCGTTTATCATGGGCGTGCACATCGGACGGTCTATGAGGTGACTCGATGGAATACGTAATCGGATACGCAATAGTTATATTCGTCGTCGCGCTCCTGTTCGTCTACCCGCTATGGGGTGCTATATCGCTCGCCGTGACGTACTGGCGCGCCGCGAGGCTACGCGCGAAGATGCGCCGGATAGTCGACGCGTCGCACATCGACCGGGATTGATTGAGGAGACGGGCCCCGACCGGGGCCCGTTTTTTGTACCGTGCCGCCGAGTCCCACCGCGATGCGCGGCCGCGGGATACCGGGCCGCCGTGATGCGATATTCGACGCTTTAAGGCGGTTGCGCGACTGGATGCACCGGGCGTATGCGCACTCTCCCGTTTGATTGCCAACCAGAATGCCACTGCTCCAAAATGAGGACTCCAACTCGTCCGTAATGCACTTCGCGTTCTTCCACTGCGGTTGCTGCGGGGAGGAAGGCCCGAGCGGAGTTGGCGTCTCCAAGATGGCCGCGGTCTGAGACACGGCCACCGTGTGAAACTGCCGCGCGGAGCGGACGTGCCGCATGGTCGACTACAGTTGCGTGTTTTGCCGCTCGGAATGCGATGGACGCCACAAATACGATGATGAGCCCATTTTCTGCGAAAACTGAGGTGCTCGAATCGTTGAGGAGAATGCATAATCGACGTCACAGAGCTTCCGAACGATGAGGTCATGGAAATGGCCACGACCGAGATGCGCGAAAAGGTAAGGCGCACCATGGCGTACCTCCGCGAGGTCATGGTGAGTCTCATCGAAAGCACCGGCCAGAGCGCATACAGCTTCATACTCGCCCCGCACCCGTTCTGCGGGGGCATGACCTACATCCAGTACTGAGACTACCCCTTGGTTGGCGGCAAGGAAGCCCATGCGGTCTGTTCCGGCTGCCACACCTCAACATCAATAGTGTACCAGTCTGGGAGGACGACTCATCTCCTTGCTGGCGAGGGCATCAACAAGCCGCCGGTTATCGGGAAAGCCATCTCGAGCCGAAACCAGCTCGCAGACATCGAATCATCGGGATAGGTGAGCCGACATGACCATGACGAATGACGGGTGCAAGCACGTTGCTTCGACGCTGAGGGCGTATAACGGCAGGGACGCCGACGTCGACGCCATCGGCGAAATCATGGCCGTGATCATCGGCGCGGGTGACGTCGACGGGTGGTCATGACAGAAGGTTTTCACCCGCCTCACCGACCTCATCAGCCCAGGCGAGGGGCAGAACGCGCTCAGATGCGCCCCTCGATTCCGACCGAGGAACACGCGTGGACCACTCGGTGCTACCGGCGCTGGTTGAGGAGTTTTAAGACCAGCAGTACATGAAGAAAGATGCGCACTTGCTCCGATGGGACGTGGTGGCCACTGCATCCACGTGGCGCGCAGGGCAATCGGTAACGTGCAACGAAGGAGGGGCGTCCTTATGCGTTTCCCCAATTTGTCTTGGCTTCACATTGTAAAACACGAACATATGTACTATATTAATTGATGTGAGGAGATAACAAACTGCTATGATATGTGTCTGGAGAGGAGAGGCATCGCATGGGAAAGTCAACAGGAACGCCATATCGCGTGCGTCAAATCGCCCGATATGTCATAGACAAGTGCTATAAGGATCAGAAGCCCATCAGTAACTTGCAGTTGCAGAAGATGCTGTATTTTCTTCAGATTGTGTTTGCCAGGGTGTTTGGCGATCTTCTCTTTTCCGATCAGTTTGAGGCATGGCCGTACGGCCCGGTCATCCGGGAGATTTATATCGAGTTTTCCAACTACGGTGGAGCTCCGATAAGAGTTTCTTTTAACGACTCTGGTGCACAGATTGCCCCTGCGCATCGCGAGTTTATCGATGAGGGAATCGCTCTGTTGCGCGAGAAGTCTCCATGGGAGCTTGTTAGGATCTCCCATGCTAAAGGGTCTCCGTGGGATGAGGTTTACAACGTAAGAAATGAGCATAAGGGGATTATCCCGAACGAGATGATTCTCGCCGCTGCGACGGGGCCTCATCATGGAAGATAGGAAGTCCGATCAATATCCGGGGGCGGACGAGTTATTAAGATCCTTCTCCTCCGCCCTTCAATCGCTTGTCGACCAGTTTGGTGGAATAGATAAGCCGAATCTGAACATCCCTCAACTGAGTGAAGGCTGTGATGACGGAGAGCGAAGGAAGGCCTTACGTTCTCTTCTTAAGGAGATGGCAAGCGTCAGGCCGGAGGATGCTCTATCCGATGCAGATATCGATGCGACAATCGAGTTCTTCAACCGTCTATACGGCGGAACGCCAAAGTACCGGCACAGCTACGCGGATATCTGCGATACAATGTTTTCCCTCCTCGAGGAATCTGAGGAGCTGGACTGCGGAGTTCCTTATCAGGTAAACAGCCTTGCCGAGAATATCAACATCGTCTACGCGCGCATGACGGACGGCGGCGACGCACCCAGCACGCAGGCGGAAAGCGTCTTAAAGCTCTGCGACCATATAGAGCTCGAACGAACAAGATTGAGGCACTATGTAGAGCAGAGCAACCGAATCAGGGATTTCAACGAGAGGCGGAAGGAGCTCGAGAGGGACGCCGTCAACAATCGAAAGGAGCTTGAAGAGAAGTTTACCGATAAGGTCGATAGCATGCGAATGGAGTACATCGCCATCCTCGGCGTGTTCGCAGCCATAGTTCTGGCCTTCAACGGTGCCGTCGGATTCTCGACATCGTCCCTTTCCGCGCTTGGAACGGCGTCCGGGCTCAGAGCGCTGGTGTTCCTCACCGCGCTCGTCGGATTCGTCCTCATCGATGCCATCAGCATCCTGTTTGTCTTTCTCTGGAAGATGTCGTTCAACGGGAAGATCGAGATAGGCAATTGGCCCGTCAGGCTTTTAATTGGTTCCAATGCCGTCCTCGTTCTTATCATGATTCTATGCGCCGCGCTATCGCATCCATGCGTGAGGTCGTTCGTCGGTCTTCCTCATTAAGAAAGACGGCTGCTTCAGTTCTATTTCGAACTTTGATTCTTTGCCGCCCGGCTTCGGCCGGCGCTATTTCATGTCGTGGCCACCCGGCATCTCATCGTGCCCATACCAGAAGCGCATAACAGATGAGCACAATATATACATGGTATAATCGCAGGTAAACCCTGTGGGGTGGTGATTATAACGGAGGGCGAGTGCTTCGAGTCCGGCCACACGGCGCAGCACCTTTCGACGGATGGTTGGGCGACACTTGGCTGTTGTAACCGTGCTACGCAAGCCCGACCTGTCGTGCCATCCAGCTGCCGTGCATCACGAATCGAAACCGTAACATGAACGGACGCAAGAGCTCGAAATCGACCTCACGCGCCATTCGGGTTACGGTTTTACCTTACAGGTATGCCCAACGCGCTATAATCAGCCTCGACATAACGGGGAGCTTGCAGGATGGGACGGCAGGCTGAGAGGGGGCGGCGCCCGCCCCGACCCGCGGAACCTGATATGGGTAATGCCAACGAAGGGAGTGCGTCATGGATACGCAGCACGCGACCACCGCAACCGAATCACCGGGCACCGCGCCCACCCGCCCCGACGGAAGCCCGTGCGTCACACAGCTCGACTTCGCGCGCGCCGGCGTGATCACGCCCGCAATGCGCGCCGTCGCCGAGCGTGAGCATCGCGACCCGGAGTTCATCCGCGCAGGTGTCGCCGCCGGGCGCATCGCCATCCCGGCGAACATCCGCCACCTCGAGTACGGCCTCGAGCCGCGCGGCGTGGGCGAGGGCCTCTCGACCAAGGTGAACGTGAACCTCGGCATCTCGGGTGACGTCGCGGACGCCGACGTGGAATGGGAGAAGGTGCGCACGGCCGAGCGGTTCGGCGCCGACGCCATCATGGACCTGTCGAACTCCGGCAAGACGCGGTTCTTCCGCCAGGAGCTCGTGCAGAAGACCCCGCTCATGGTGGGCACCGTCCCCATGTACGACGCCATCGGCTACATGGAGAAGCCCCTCGTCAAGCTCACGGTCGACGACCTGCTGGAGGTCACGCGCGCGCATGCCGAGGACGGCGTTGACTTCCTCACCATCCACTGCGGCATCAACAAGAGCGTCGTCAAGACCTTCAAGGAGACCGGCCGCCTCATGAACATCGTCTCGCGCGGCGGGTCGCTGCTCTTCGGCTGGATGGAGGTTACCGGCAACGAGAACCCGTTCTACGAGTTCTACGACGAGATCCTGAAGATCTGCCACGAGTACGACGTGACCATCTCGCTCGGCGACTCGTGCCGCCCGGGCTGCCTCTTCGACGCGAACGACGCCGTGGAGACCGCCGAGATGATCGAGCTCGGCAAGCTCACCAAGCGCGCCTGGGACGCGGGCGTGCAGGTCATGATCGAGGGTCCGGGCCACATGCCCATCAACGAGATCGAGGCGAACGTGGCGCTCGAGAAGAGCCTCTGCCATGGCGCGCCCTACTATGTGCTGGGCCCGCTCGTCACGGACATCGGCGTGGGCTACGACCACATCACCGCGGCCATCGGCGGCGCGATCAGCGCGAGCGCGGGCGCGGACTTCCTCTGCTACGTGACCCCCGCCGAGCACCTGTGCCTGCCTGACGCGAAGGACGTGCTCGACGGCCTCATCGCTACGCGCATCGCCGCGCACGCCGCGGACATCGCCAAGGGCGTGCCCGGTGCGCAGGAGGCCGATAACCGCATGGGCGACGCGCGCCGGCGCCTCGCGTGGGATGAAATGTGGCAGTACGCGCTCGACCCCGTGACCTCGAGGGCGCGCTACGAGGCCTCCCCTGCCTCGACCGAGGGCACCTGCACCATGTGCGGCAAGATGTGCGCCGTGCGCACCGTGAACAAGGTGTTCGAGGGCACCACGATCGACCTCGACGCGGAGTAGACGCCACCCGAACCATCGACCCGCTACCTGAAACCAGATCCGACTCCCTACCTGAAAGGGGATTTCAACCATGGACAAGAACCTGCTCGGCGCCGCGCTCGACAACGTCCGCGCCACCACGCCGCTCGTGCACTGCATCACCAACTACGTCACGGTCAACGACTGCGCGAACGCCCTGCTCGCCTGCGGCGGCAGCCCCATCATGGCGGACGACATCGACGACGCCCCGGCGATCACCCGCATCTGCGGCGGCCTCGTGCTGAACATCGGCACCCTGAACGCCCGCACCATCGAGACCATGCACGCCGCGGGCAAGGTCGCCGGCGAGCTCGGCCACCCCATCGTGCTCGACCCGGTGGGCGCCGGCGCGAGCCAGCTGCGCACCGACACGGCGGCCGCCCTCATCGACGGGCTGCCCGTCACCGTGGTGCGCGGCAACATGAGCGAGATCAAGGCGCTCACCGGCGCCGCGGCGGCCACGCGCGGCGTCGACGCCAACCCCGACGACGCCGTGACCGAGGAGAACCTCGCCGAGGTCGCCGCCGTCGTGCGCGAGCTCGCCGGCAAGCTCGGCTGCATCGTCGCCGTCACCGGCGCGATCGACCTCGTGGCGACCGCCGAGCGCGCCGTCGCCGTGCGCAACGGCCGCGCCATCATGGGCAAGATCACCGGCACCGGCTGCATGCTCGACACCATCATCGCCGCCTACACCGTCGCGAACCCCGACCGCGCGCTCGAGGCGACCGTCGCCGCCATCGCCGGCTGGGGCCTTGCGGGCGAGGTCGCCGAAGGTCGCATGGGCGCGCTCGACGGCAACGCGAGCTTCCGCACCTACCTCATCGACGCCGCCTACAACATGACGGCCGCCCAGCTCATGGACGGCGCCTGCGTTGAGGAGCTCTAGCATGGCGGCCGACCGGGAGCAGGCGGCCGCGCCCGCGCGGCGCGGCGCCTGGGGCCCCGACGACATCCGCCGCGCCATGCGGCTCTACGCGGTCACGGACAGCGCCTGGCTGCGCGGGCGGACGCTCGCCGCGTGCGTGCAGGAGGCCGTAGACGCCGGCGCCACCTGCGTGCAGCTGCGCGAGAAGCACCTCGGCACCGATGCGATCGTCGAGCTCGCCGCCACCATCCTGCCCATCTGCCGCACCGCGCGCGTGCCCTTCCTCATCGACGACGACGTCGAGGCGGCGCGGCGCTCGGGCGCGGACGGCGTGCACGTGGGCCAGAGCGACGTCGCCTGCTCCGACGCCCGCCGCATCCTGGGGCCCGACGCGATCGTCGGCGTCTCCGCCCAGACGGTCGAGGAGGCGCGCGCGGCCGAGGCCGCCGGTGCCGACTACCTGGGCGTGGGGGCCCTCATCCCCACCCCGACCAAGCCCGACGCCGTCGACGTGACCAAAGACGAGCTCGCCCGCATCTGCCAGGCGGTCGAGATCCCCGTGGTGGGCATCGGCGGGCTGCATGCGGGCACGCTCGACGTGCTCGCGGGCACCGGCGTGGACGGCGCGGCGGTGGTCTCGGCCATCTTCGCCGCCGACGACATCCCGGCGGCCACGCGCGAGCTCTCGGACGCCCTCGACCGCGTGCTCCCCTAGGGTCGCGCGGGCCCGTTCGCACGCTCGTTGCGGTATTCGGTGCGAGTTTCGGCGGATGCGACAGAAGGGCGCCAAAACGGAAAATCGGCGGGCCTCTGACCTGCGGAAAAGAAAATGGGACTGACGGGTATTCCCGACAGTCCCATTTCTCACACCGAATACCGAAACGAGTTGCGCGAGGCAACCCGCAGGGCCCCTACAGAATCAAGAGGCCCGCGGTGGTGATGACCACGCTCGCGACGGCGATGGTCACGATGGGCACGAGCGCCCACTTGAGCCAGGTGGGGTACTGCACGCGGGCGAGCAGCAGGCCCGGCAGGAACACCGCCGTGGGGCTGAAGAGGTTCGCGAGACCGTTCGCCGCACAGAAGATGGCGATGATGACCTCGGGCGAGAAGCCGAGGTTCGCCGCCAGCGGCCCCAGGATGGGCATGGAGATGGTGGCAAGCGCCGACGTCGAGGTGATGACGACGGAAAGGCCCAGGTACACGAGGTAGCACAGCGGCCCGAAGATGAGCGCGCTCGTGCCGGCGAGCGCCGCGGAGGCGCCGTTCAGGATCACGATGTCGAGGCCGGTCTCGCCCATCAGGATCGAGATGGCGCGCGACAGGCCGACCATCAGCGCGACGCCGATCATGTCGGCGGCGCCCGAGAGGAACGCGTCCACGATCTCGTTCTCGCGCAGGCCGCCGAGCACGCCGATCACGATCGCCATGAGGAAGAACCAGATCGAGGCGTCGTTGAAGTACCACTCGCCCACCGGGTTGCCGGTGATGATGCCGCTCCAGGGCATGGTGGCCCAGACCTCCTCGGCCGCATCGTACACGCCGCCGGCGGTGAAGATGCTCACGCCGAAGTCCTCCCACGGGATGAAGCCGCAGATCATGACCACGAAGGACAGGCCGAACAGCGCGAGCGCGAGCTTGCGCTTGCCGGTGAACTCAAGCGTCTCGACCTTCTCGGTGGCCTCCTTGCCGTAGGCCTCCTCGGCCGCGGCCTGCTCCTGGAGCGACAGGATGGTCGAGCCCTTGTCGCGGCGCACGCGGTTGGCGTAGCGCAGGATGAAGAAGAGCGAGATGGCGTAGCTCACCACGGTAAGGATGAAGCCGAGCACGATGACGATGCCCTGGTTGGCCTCGATCCCCACGCTCGCGAGCGAGTCGATGGCCACACCCACGGCAAACGGGTTGACCGTGGAGCCCAGGCAGCCCACGCCGGCGCCCAGCAGCACCGTCGCGGCGGCGACCATGGTGTCGAAGCCCGCGGCGAACAGCGTCGCCGAGAGCAGCGCGTAGAACGGGATCGTCTCCTCGCAGAAGCCGTAGGTCGAGCCCAGCAGCGCGAAGATGGCCATGATCGCGGCGATGAGCACCGTCTCGTGGCCGTGGAGCGCGCGCACGAGCGCGGCGATGCCCGCGTCGAGGGCGCCCAGCCTGTTCACGATACCCAGGCAGCCGCCGAGGATGAGCAGGAACAGCGACACCTCGATGCCGTCGAGGAAGCCCATGACGGGCGACGCGAGGATGTCAGACAGCGACGCCGCAGTGACGCCGGGAAGCACCCGCGACAAAAAGACGGTCGCCACGCCGACGATGAGCGTGATGATGACGAGGATGGTGTAGGAGGAGATCATGACCTTCTGCTCGGCCTTGTTCCCCCCGTTCGACCCGAGCTCCTCAGGACTCGAGCCAGCTTGGTCTTGAGACATGCGTACTCCTTACCGCTGCGGACAAAGCGCGCATAATGGTAGCCCTTTTATGCATGAATTGAAACAGGACATGGGGATACAGGTTGGGACAATGCATCATACGGCGTCGATTACCTGCAAGAACACGCTCTTCAAGCTGCCATTGACGCGAGGGGCAGCACGCATCCGGGGCGAGAGGGGCGCATCGAGCCGGCAGGCGGCTCGCATCCGGGGCGACGCGGCGCCCGCGGGGAGTTCTGGCGATACGGAGAGGTCCGCGCGCCCTGCTTACCCGCGCGCGCAAACGGGTACAGCTACCCAAGCGGCCGCGACACGGCAGTCGGGCGAGGGGCCCGTCCCGCACCGCGGCCACGGCATCGGGGAAACGAGGTAACCATGAACGTCAAGACCGTGCCCGCCGTCCTGTCCATCGCCGGCTCCGACTCGAGCGGCGGGGCGGGCATCCAGGCAGACATCAAGACCATAACCGCCCACCGCCTGTACGCCGAGACCGCGATCACCGGGCTCACGGCGCAGAACACCCTCGGCGTGCGCGCCGTGCTGGACGCGACGCCGGAGTTCGTCGCCGATGAGATCGACGCGGTCTTCGAGGACATCCCGCCGGCGGCGGTCAAGATCGGCATGGTGTCCTCCGCCGCCATCATCGAGGCCATCGCCGAGCGGCTCGCCCATTGGGAGGCGAGCGACATCGTGGTCGACCCCGTGATGGTCGCGACCTCGGGCGCGCGCCTCATCGACGAGGACGCGGTGTCGGCGCTCACCGGGCGCCTCTTCCCGCTCGCCCGCGTCATCACGCCCAACATCAAGGAGGCCGAGGCGCTCGTGGGGCACGCGATCGAATCGTCGCACGACCAGGAGACGGTCGCCGCCGAGCTGGCGCGCCGCTATGGGTGCGCCGTCCTCGTCAAGGGCGGCCACAACGTGAACGACGCCAACGACGTGCTCGCCGAGCCCGTCGCGAACGAGTGCGACGCCCCGCGCATCACGTGGTTCCGCCATGCGCGCGTCGAGACCGAGAACACCCACGGCACCGGCTGCACGCTCTCCTCGGCGATCGCCTGCGCGCTCGCGCAGGGGCGCACGCTGCCCGAGGCCATCAACCAGGCGAAGGAGTACCTCACGGGCGCGCTAGCCGCCGGGCTCGACCTCGGCCACGGCTCCGGCCCCGTGAACCACATGTGGGCCTACTGAGGGAGCCCTCAAGCGGACCGGGCGGCCTCCAGCTCCGCGCGCAGCGCGCGGCCGAGGAGCACGAGGCAGGCCACGAGCGGCACCGCGAGCACCAGGTGGAGCACGGCGAGCGGCACCGCCGTCTCGAACGGCAGCAGCTGCACGGGGAACATGCAGCGGGCCTGATCGACCGCGACCATGGCCACGGGGACGAGCAGCGCGCTCGACGCCAGGATGATCAGCGAGAGAATGAAGACGAAGAGCCAGATGATCGACCGCACACTCGCGTAGCGGGCGCGGGTGATGGGGCGAGCGCTCCAGCCGTCCGCCCCGCGGGCGAGAAGCGCATCTCGAACGAAGCACCTGATGTTTGCGCGTACCGCGATGTAGAAAACGACCATGATGAACAGCGAGACCGCATCGAAGAGCGCGAAGAGCCCGATCCCCGGGTCGAGCACCGCGATGGCGGTCCGCACCACCGCCAGGACGACCGCGCCCGCAAGGCTCCTCCTGCACGGGTCACCCGAACCTGTCATCTCCACCGCCCCCTCGCCCGCCCGGGCCTTAAGCGAAACGTCACATTGTCTCCAGTCTAGCGCAGCGCGTCCCGGGTAGAAGAGATATAGCAACGTGCTCCTGACCGGTCCGCGGTCGGGAGCTTTTCTCTAGGGAGGCCTCGTCATGAGCAGCTTCGATCCCGATCGCGACTACATCGAGGAGTACATAGACCACTGGAACAAGGAGGTGGGGCGCGCCAAGGCGTGGATGGTCGTCCTGGGCGTCGTTCTCGTGCTCGCCGGCATCGCCGCGGCGGTATCGCCCATGAGCATGTACGCCGTCATCCAGGGCGTCACCGCGACGGTGCTCATCGCGCACGGTATCACGCAGATCGTCGGCCACTTCCAGACACCCGAGTTCTTCCGCAGCGGCGTCTCGGTGGCGTCGGGCATCTTGAACGCGCTGCTCGGCATCATGCTGCTCGCGCTGCCCGCGCTCTTCACCGCCGGCACGCTCGTCTTCCTCTTCGCCTTCCTGCTCATCCTGAGCGGCATCGAGCGCATGACGTTCGCCCGTCAGCTGAGCTACTACCGGATCCCCGCCTCGTCGGCCGGGACGGCGACCGGCGTCCTCAACATCGTCTTGGGCGTGATCTTCCTGTTCGCGCCGCTCATGGCGAGCCTCACGCTCGTGTACCTGATCGCGGGCTACCTCATCGTCGCCGGCGTCACGCTCATCGCCGAGAGCATCGCCATCAAGCGCATCGAGCGCTAGAGACGAGCCGCTCCAAGCGCCGCCCGCCGGTGTTGCCGCGGCACAGATAAGGGCCCGCACGGAAGCTGTCCCGCGCGGGCCCCTGTCATGCCGGGAGATGCCCCGCCCCGTGACGGGCCGGTATCAGAGGTACTTCCGCCAGTCGTCCTCGTCCTCGTCGTCGTCCGCCTGCGCCCCGCGCGCGGACTCCTCCGCCGCCTTCGCCGCGGCGGCCGCCCGGGCGGCGTCGGCGTAGGTCGTCGCCGGCGCGTCGGGGAAGGCGCTGAACGCGTGCTCGAACTTGGCGAGGTTCTCGTCGTAGCGCGTGCGCGGGATGGCGAACACGGCCTGCTTGACGCAGTGCGCGCCGCGGGCGAGCTCCGCGCGGAACAGCTCGGCGACGAGCTCCGCATCCCACCCGAAGACGCCGCAGCCGTAGGCGCCGAGCACGATCTTCTCGCGCCCGAGGGCGTCGGCGATGTCGAGCACGAAGCGGATGCGGTCGCGCATGGCCGCCTCGAGCGTGGCGTCGGCCACGCGGTACTCCTCGCGGGCGCGGCGGGCGTTGGGCGCGGCCGCCACGATCACGTCGGCGTAGGCGTGCATCTTGCCGCGCTCGAAGCGCACGGCCGGCACGACGAGCGCGCGCTCGCGGTAGAGCTCGCAGTTGATGTTGCGGCGGCGGTTCTCGCCGTACCAGTCGCGCTGGCCGTCCAGGACGTTGTAGAGGTACGACTCGGTGCAGAGCGCCTCCTCTTGGGCGAGGCCCCCGCGGATGTAGCCGCCGCCGGGGTTCACGAACGAGGCGAAGTCGAGCACCGCGAGGTCGCAGAACTGCGCATAGCCGCGGCCGTGCTCCAGCACCGCGGCGACGGCGTCCTGCGCCGCGACCTTGACCTCGGGCACGCAGGGCTCGGCGACCTCGGCCTTGGGGTCGCCCTCGAAGCTGGCCACGCCCGCGCTCGAGCGCTCGATATCCCGGGCCAGGCGCTCCGCCACCTCGGCGGTGTGGCGCTCGGCGGCGGCGCGGCGCGCGTCGCGCCGCGGGTTCGATCGGTTTCCGGAGGCGTTGCGGTTCTCTCGATGGTCCATGTGATCACCCTCGCATCGATGTCGCGTTGAGCTCGGCTACCAGACGAGTATAGGCCATCTGCCGCGGCCCGCTCGCGAGCAATCGCCGAGCGCATGCGGGGAATCCCGGCGCGCGGATCGCCGCGCCTGAGAGACGCCGCCATGCGGTCCGTCCATAAATGCTACACTGTTACTGTCAGTTTCTGCCACCCCCACCGCGTGGGGAGCGAAGGAGGAGCCATGCGCGTCGTCATCGTCGGAACCAACCATGCGGGTATCGCCGCGGCCAACACCCTGCTCGACAACTACCCGGAGGCCGAGGTCGTCATGATCGACCGCAACTCGAACCTGAGCTACCTCGGGTGCGGCACGGCGCTCTGGGTGGGCCGCCAGATCGATTCATACCAGAACCTCTTCTACACCAGCAGGGAGGCGTTCGAGGCCAAGGGCGCGAAGATCTTCATGGAGACGAGCGTGACGGGTATCGACTTCACCGCCAAGACGGTGAGCTGCGAGCCCCTTGTGGGCGCACCGTTCACGGTCGCCTACGACAAGCTCATCCTGGCGACCGGCTCGCTGCCCATCGCGCCCAAGATCCCCGGCAACGACCTTGCGGGCATCAGCTTCCTCAAGCTCTTCCAGGAGGGCCAGGAGGTCGACCGACAGGTCAGCGATCCCAAAGTCGACACCGTCGCCGTCATCGGCGCGGGCTACATCGGCGTCGAGATCGCCGAGGCGGCGCACCGGCGCGGCAAGCGCGTGCGCCTCTTCGACATCGCCCCGACCTCGCTCGCGAGCTACTACGACCCCTCGTTCGCCCACCTCATGGACGAGCGCCTCGAGCGCAACGGCATCGAGTGCCATTTCGGGGAGGGCGTCGAGGAGTACATCGGCGACGAAGACGGCCACGTGCGGGCCGTCAGGACCTCGCGCGACACCTACCCTGCCGACCTGGTCGTGAACGCCATCGGCTTCGTACCCAACACCGAGCTCGGCCGCGATGCGCTCGAGCTCGGCGCGAAGGGCGCGTACCGCGTCGACAGGCACCAGCAGACGAGCATCGAGGACGTGTACGCCATCGGTGACTGCGCGACCATCTATTCCAATGCCCTGCGCGCCGAAACCTACATCGCCCTCGCCACGAACGCCGTGCGCTCCGGCATCGTCGCCGGCCACAACGCGGGCGGGACGCCGCTCGAGGCCGCGGGGGTGCAGGGCTCGAACGCCATCTCCGTGTACGGGCTCAACCTCGTCTCGACCGGGCTCTCCGTCGCGGCGGCCGAGCGGGCGGGCCTCGAGGTGCTGCACACCGACTTCGAGGACCTGCAGCGCCCCGCCTTCATGCGCGAGAACGGAGAGGTGAAGATCCGCATCGTCTACGAGCGCGGCAGCCGCCGCATCGTGGGCGCCCAGCTCGCGAGCGAGCTCGATGTGTCGCCCACGATCCACCTGTTCTCGCTCGCCATCGAGGTCGGCTACACCATCGACCAGCTGAAGCTCCTCGACATCTTCTTCCTGCCCCACTTCAACCAGCCGTACAACTACATCACCATGGCGGCGCTCGGGGCCGAGTAGCCAAGACGGGCCGCGGGCGGGCGCCCGTCCCAGAGGGTCACCCGGGAAGCGAGGGCGGGCGCCGGCTGGAGGGTCCAGCACGGCGCCCGCCCCGTTTGCCGGGGCTCGGTACCGCCGCGCCGAGCCCGCCCCGCACGCTAGTAATCGGCGGCTGCCGGCGAGTCCATCCAGGCGCGCACGAACGCGCCGTAGGTCCCCTCGATGATCGAGCGGCGCGCGCGGCGCATGAGGTCGAGCAGGTAGAAGATGTTGTGCATGGAGAGCAGGATGCCGCCGAGCATCTCCTTCTGCGCGACCATGTGCCGGATGTGCGCACGGGTGTAGCCCCCGGTGCACACCGGGCAGGCGCACCGCTCGTCGATGGGGCGCGGGTCGCGGGCGAAGCGGGCGTTGCGGAAGTTCAGCCGTCCCTCGCTCGAGAAGGCCGTGCCCATGCGGCCGGTACGGGTGGGCAGCACGCAGTCGAACATGTCTATTCCGCACGCCACGCCGCGCACGAGCGTGGTGGGGTTGCCCACGCCCATGAGGTAGCGGGGTTTGCTCCGCGGCATGTACTCGGCGGCGAGCGGCTCGAGCGTCTCGAACATGACCTCGTGGCTCTCCCCCACCGAGTACCCGCCGATGCCATAGCCCGGGAAGTCGCCCATGTCCTCCAGGCGCTCGAGGCTCCTGACGCGCAAATCGAGGTGCATACCGCCCTGCACGATGCCGAAGAGCGCCTGGTCGGGGCGGGTATGCGCGCGATAGCAGCGCTCGGCCCAGCGGCTCGAGAGGTCCATGGCGCGCTCGACGTCGCGCCGCTCGGCGGGGTAGCCGATGCACTGGTCGAGCTGCATGCAGATGTCGCTGCCGAGCTTCTGGGCGATGGCCATGTTGTCCTCGGGGCTCCAGAACACGTGGCTGCCGTCGTAATCGGTCGCGATGAAGCGCACGCCCTTGTCGGACAGCTTGACGGCGTCCGAGTGGCTGAAGATTTGAAAGCCGCCCGAGTCGGTCAGGATGGGGCCGTGCCAGTTCATGAAATCATGCAGGCCGCCCATCTCGGCGATGAGGTCGGCGCCGGGGCGCATGGCGAGATGGTAAGTGTTGGAGAGCACGATCTGGGCGCCCAGGTCGCGCACGGTCTCCCAGGGCACGCCCTTCACCGTGGCGCGCGTGCCCACGGGCATGAAGATCGGGGTCTCGATGTCGCCATGCGGCGTATGGAGCATGCCGGCGCGGGCGTGGGTCGAGGAGTCCTCGGCGACGATGTCGTAGGTGAAGAGGGACTGGTCCATGGGGCACCTTCCTCGTTTGGCTGGCGTTGATGCGGCGGCGGTCGTGGATGGGCCCGGTCGCCCGAGACCCCGCCCCGCCGCGGCGATACGCCATCATACCAGATGCCGACCTTCTTTCGGCATGCTCCAGAGGCCCGCGCGCCCGCTCCACGTCGCAGCCGGCATGGGCGCCTTACGGATTGGTTATCACGCGCCGCGCAGCAGCCCCGCTCGCGGGCATGCGCTACCATAAGGGCATCATCGTCGAAGGGAGAACCCATGGCCCAGCTCACCGACACCGTCCGCGCCGCGTACGCGATGACCGCCCAGACCGTCATCAAGAACCTCGGCCACCACGGGATGGAGGGCTACTTCTGCCCCTCGAGCGCCGAAGCCGTCGAGCTCGTCCGCTCCTGGATGGCCGAGGACGACTCCGTCACCTGGGGCGGGACCGAGACCTTCAAGGAGACCGGCATGAAAGCGGCGCTCGACGAGGCCGGCATCTACCGTATGCTCGACCGCACGACGGCGACCACGCCCGAGGAGAAGCGCGCGATGTGGCGCGACCGCGTCTGCGCCGACTGGTTCTTCATGAGCACGAACGCTCTCACCGTGAACGGCGAGCTCGTGAACATCGACGGCAACAGCGACCGCCTGTCGCTGCTGCTGCACGGCCCCGAGCACGTCGTGGTGCTCGTCGGCATGAACAAGCTCGTCGCCGACGTCGAGGCCGGCTTCAAGCGCATCCGCACCATCACCTGCCCGCTCAACGCCGCGCGTCTGCACACCGGCACCCCCTGCGAGCTCACGGGGACCTGCGCCGAGTGCCGCGCCAAGAGCTGCATGTGCTGCCAGATGGTCGTGACCCGCCACTCGCGCCACGAGGGCCGCATCAAGGTCGTCCTCATCGGCGAGGAGCTCGGCTACTAGAGCCGGCTGCACAGACGCCGCATACGCTGCGGGCGCATCGATCCTCTGGGTGTCGGTGCGCCCGCTTTCTCCGGCGGTGCGGGACGCGCATGACGAGGGGCGGTGCGCTTACGCGTCACCGCCCCTCCGGCGTGTCTATTACGGTGGACTCACCCCAATGCATCTATCCGGCTCCCCGGCTTCCCGCCCCTTCCGGGACCGGAGCCCTGCCGCTCTAGATGCCTCCGAGCCTGTCTACGTCTCTTCTTCGGCCTTTTCCGTGTTGCGACGGAATCCAATGGGTTGCCTTCTGCATACACCCTTACGAACTAGCCTCGGAGCCGTATCCAACGAGCTCGAACGCTTGTGCTATCTCTTCTGTGCCCATCGGAATCGCCTCCTTCGGTCGTCGCTTGCTGTTCTGAAGCGACCCTGCTGTTCATTGCTGAATATTCCCCGCTAGCAGGTGTTTATGCGCCGAGGCGCCATCTTCTCGAGCAAGTTCGCGAACGGTAGCGGAACGCCCGCGAACGGTGGCCGCAGGCGGCACGGACCCGCTTGCGCGACGTCATGCGCAGGGTCGCGCCGCGCCAGGCGGGACGGGGCCATACCGGCAAGACGGTAAATGGGCGCCGCCCGGAAATGGTCCGCGAAGCCGGCTATCATAGGTATCGGTATGGGGTATAGAACCACCAATCGCAACGCCGGCCGCGCCGGCCCGTCCGCGACGACTACGGGGGGCAGCCATGGATCTCGACCAGAACACGCAGCAGCACGAGGACCTCACCGGCCATGAGGCCGCACCGGCACCGCACGAGTCGGCGCCTGAGGACCAGGCTCCGCTGGAGGCGCCGGCGCCGGAGGCCGCGGAGAGCCAACCGGGGCAACCCGGAGCCGCCGCAGCACCCGACGCCCAGCAGCAGCTCACCTCGGCGGTCGACGCCGTGGGCACGTTCTTCGCGCAGGGCGCCGACGCCATGCGCGAGATGAGCGCCGCGCGCCGCGCGCACGCCGCCGCCCGCGACGAGCTCGAGGCCATCGGCGACGCCATCGAGGGCGAGCAGGCAGAACTCGCGCACCGCCAGGACGTCGCTGCCCGCTACGACGAGATCGTCCGCACCGAGAGCGCGCGCAAGGCGGAGGCCGAGAAGGCGATCGCCGCCTGCGAGCTCGAGCAGGAGCGCCTCCAGGGCGAGATCGACCGCCTCAAGGACGAGCTCCAGAAGATGAAGGACGCCGACGCCCAGACCGAGAAGCGCCTGAAGGCAGCCCTCGACGCCGCCGAGGCGCGCGAGGCGTCGGCCCGCGAGAGCGGCAGCCGCCTGCAGCGCCGCCTCGACGACGCGAAGCGCAACCTCGAGAAGGCGGAGGCCGACAGCAAGAACGGCGTCGCGGCCGCGCAGGCCGCCGTCGAGAGCACCTCGAGCCGGCTCGACATGCTGCGCGAGGAGTACGCCGATATCCAGCGCAACCCCTCGGCGAACTCGGCCGCCTACAGCGTGCGCGCCGAGGAGCTCGAGGTCGAGATCTCGGACGCCGCGCGCGAGCTCACGGCCGCCCAGGACGACCTGCCCCGCGTGACGCAGGAGCTCGCCCAGGAGCTCGAGCGCGCCCGCCGGGCGGTCACCGAGGCGGAGAAGCCCATCGACGAGGCCAAGAAGCAGTTCCGCGAGATCAGCGACGCGGCCGACGAGGCGCGCAACGCCTACCGCGAGGCGAAGGACGACGCCGCCGAGCGGCAGCGGGCGCTCCGCGACGAGATCTCGGCGAACGAGAAGGCCAAGCGCGAGCAGGAGCAGCAGGCAGCCGACGCCGGCGACGAGGCCGCCGACGCGCAGGCCCTGCTCGACGAGGCGAACGACATCCACGCCCATCCCGAGGTCACCGCGGCCATCGCCGCGCAGCTGCAGAGCGACCAGGCCTCCTATGAGGCCAAGAACGCCCAGGTCGAGCAGCTCGCGGGGGTCGAGCATGACGTCCGCATGAGGACCCGCGGCTCGCGCGTGCGCTTCATCGCCGTCATCGCCGCAATCGCCGTCGTGGCCGTGGCCATCGTGGCGCTCGTCATCTTCCTCATGAACCGCTAGGGCCGCGCCCGCACACGGGAACGAAAGCGCGCCATCTCGGCTGAGGGGCGCTGGGCGGCACGCTCGCCGCTCGCGCCGCCTACTCGATGAGCATCGCGTCGCCGAAGCTGAAGAAGCGGTAGCGCTCCGCGACCGCCTGCTCGTAGGCGTCCATGATCTGCTCGCGCGTGGCGAGGGCCGAGACGAGCATCATGAGCGTCGAGCGCGGCACGTGGAAGTTCGTGATGAGCGCGTCGACCACGTGGTAGGTCGAGCCGGGCATGAGGTAGAGGTTCGTCGTCGCATCGGCGCGCTCGACGATGTCACCCGTCCCCGTGACAGCGGCGGAATCGGCGGCACCCTCGAAGCGGCGCGCCGTGACCGCGGGCTCGCCGGCCGGGTCGCCCGCCTCCCAGGCGCTCTCGAGCGAGCGCACGGCCGTGGTGCCCACGGCGATCACGCGGTGGCCCGCGGCCTTCGTCGCGTGCACGGCGTCGACGACCGAGCGCGGCACGTGGTAGCGCTCGGTGTGCATAACGTGCTCGGTGGGGTCGTCCTCCTCCACGAGGCGGAACGTGTCGATGCCCACCTCGAGCTCGACCGTCGCCCAGCCGACCCCTTTCTGCTTGATGCGCTCGATGAGCTCGGGCGTGAAGTGCAGGCCCGCCGTAGGGGCCGCCGCCGAGTGCTCCTCGCGCATGGCGTAGACGGTCTGGTACTTCTCGGGATCGCCCTCGTAGTCGGTGATGTAGGGTGGCAGCGGCACGTGGCCGGCCGCATGGATCGCCTCGTCGAGCGTGCGCGGCGCCCCCGCGGCGTTCTCGCCCGCGGGCGTGAAGCGCACGAGGCGGCCGCCGCGGCTGTCGGTCACGAAGTCGATGACCTCGCCCGTGAGCACCACGGGCGCGCTCTCGGGGGCGTGCGGGCCGCCCGCGCGGTACTCGATCACGGCGCCCGGCTTGAGCCGCTTGCCTGGGTTCACGAGGCACTCCCACACGTGCCCCAAGGGATCCACGTCCTCGCGGCGGTTGAGCAGCAGCGTCTCGGCCACGCCGCCGGTTCTGGCCTTGCGGCCGATGAGGCGCGCCGGCATGACGCGGGTCTCGTTCGCGACGAGTAGGTCGCCCGGCTCCAGGTAGTCGATGATGTCGAAGAAATGCCGGTGCTCCACGCTGCCGCCCGCCGCGAGCGGGACGACATCACCCGTGGTCGCGAGCGGCTCGGCCCGGTGCAAGACGAGCAGGCGGCACGAGTCGCGCGGCTCCGCGGGGGCCTGGGCGATCAGTTCCTCGGGCAGGTTGTAGTCGAAATCATCGGTGCGCATGGCGGCCTCGCTTTCTGTGTTCCGACGGTCAAGCTTAGCACGGATGCGCCAGGCGGACGCGGCCGGCGGGACGGAACACACGCAGCACAAGCGCGGAAGCGTCCCGGCAGCCGCGCTTCGCCAGACGCCGCCACCTCATCGCCCGTCGCCCAGGCGGATGGCGCATGGGGTGAGATGCCGTTCGCCGTTCATTTGATTGCCGAGTGGACTGCAGATGCAACTCGCCATTCATTTGATTGCCGAGTGGACCGCAGCTGCAACTCGCCATTCATTTGAACACCGAGTTGCACAAATCTTGCCATCCGATTGATCAATGAACTCGAAATGATTCCTAGTAGCCATCCGATTGAAAAATGAATAAAAACAAAGGAACATGGCGCTGAGCACCACATCGTTATCCTGCGGAAGCGCCGGGCCCATGCAATCCGAATGATTAATGAACGCCCTGATTTGTACAGAAATCAATCGAGTTGCCTTCGGATGCCATCCGATCGATTTCTGTATCGGCGGCATTCCGGGACCATGGGCCTGGATCGAGCATGGTCGTCATTCGGCGGTCGCTCGCCTTGATTCCGTGGAAGAGACCGCGCAGCCCCGTACGCTTCGAGCTGCACGGCAGGCCCGCCGCCCCCGATCGGCCAGCGCGCGCCCGCCCGCAGGCAGAAGGCTACCCGCTTGCGCGGCCTGCCTTGCGCTCGTCGCGTAGCCGGGCGCGGTCGAGCGCGGCCTCGGCGGCGGAGAAGCGGCAGCCGCAGTAGTTCTGTCGGTACATGCCGAGCTCGCGCGAGCGGCGCGTGGCCTCGGGGTACCAGGGGCGGAAGTCGCGCACCACAGGCGTGAGGCCGTACGCGCCGGCGAGACACTCGAGCACGTCGTTGCAGGTGTCGAAGAGCTGGTAGGGCGAGACGGCGAGCGTCGTGGCGACGTGCGTGAACCCCTCCGCCCGCGCGACGCGGCAGGCCTCGGCGAGCCGCAGCGCGTAGCAGGCGCGGCAGCGCGTCTCACGCCGGAGCGCGCCGATGGGTGCCACCTTGGCCTCCCAGGCGGTGGGGTCCTCCTCGGCCTCGATGAGGGGGATCCCCTCGTCGGCGCACCAGCGGCGAAGCTCCGCGAGGCGGCGGTCGTGCTCCTCGGGCGGCTGGATGTTGGGATTCGTCCAGCAGATGGTGGGCGCAAAGCCCTCCTCGACGAGGATGCGCACCGGCTCAAGCGAGCACGGGGCGCAGCAGGCGTGCAGCAGCAGGCGGGTCATCGGGAACCATCCCCCTCCGCGGTCGTATCGGGCCCCGGCACCTCTTCGCCCGCGCCGTAGAACCTGACCCCCCAGGTGCAGTCCTCGCAATGCGTGATGCGCGCGTCACGGACGATGGTGGCGGCGTAGCACCAGTCGCCCGTGCACCCGGTGAGGTGCGCCACGGCCACGATGTAGCCCAGAAGCGGCCACCCGCAGGCAGCCCCCGCCGCGAGCACGAGGACCGTCACCGCGAGCGTCGGCGCGAGCGCGATGGCCAGGTACTGCCGGCGCGTGTACACGATGCCCTCGGCGCAAGCGTAGAGCATGCCCGCATCCCAGTTGGCACCGAAGGTCACGCGCGCGCCCGCCGGGGCGAACAGCTTGAAGAAGAGGGCATGCACGAGCTCGTGCACCCCGAGCGACGCGAGCACGGCGACGGCGCCCGCAGCGAACCACAGGGCGCCGGGCCCTAGAAACCCCAGACGGGGGCCCGAGCCCTCGAGCACCACGGCGGCGAACTCGCTGCCCGAAAGCCCCAGCCGGGGCGCCCCCACCGTGAACCACAGCGCGCCGGCAACGGCGCCCACCACGGCCACGGCGGCCGAAAGGCGCATCATGCGCCGCTGGAACGCCCGGTCGTCGAACGTGCGGATGTCTGCGATCTTCCTCATGGCACCCATCATACTCGAACGCCCCGCGGCCGAGCGCACCGCACGCGAAACCTGTCCTAATTGTCGCGACCCCGCCGCGTGCGGGCGATGCAGCCATCATGTGCGATAATGGATGGCTGCCGCGCACCCCGCGGCGACCCGACCGATCGAGACCGAAGGAGCGCCATGGCCGCTCATCTCAGCAAAGCATCCCGCCCCGCGTGGCCCCGCCGCGCCGTCGTGACGGCGGGCATGCCCTACGGCAACAAGAACCTGCATTTCGGCCACGTGGGGGGCGTGTTCATCCCCGCGGACTTCTACGCGCGCTTCCTCCGCGACCGCCTGGGCGCCGAGAACGTGCTCTTCGTCTCGGGCACCGACTGCTACGGCTCGCCCATCATGGAGAGCTACCGCAAGCTGTGCGACGAGCAGGGCTACACCGCGAGCATCGCGGACTACGTGCAGGAGAACCATGACAAGCAGGCGGCGACGCTCGCGGGCTACGGCGTTGAGCCCGATTTCTTCGGCGGCAGCGCCCTTGCGCCCGCGGCGGGCGTGCACGAGCGCGTGACCGACAAGATCCTCCACCGCCTGAAGGACGCGGGCGTGCTCCACAAGCGCTCGACGCTCCAGTTCTTCGACACGCAGGCCGGGCAGTTCCTGAACGGCCGCCAGGTGATCGGCCGCTGCCCCATCCAGGGCTGCAAGTCCGAGAAGGCCTATGCGGACGAGTGCGACCTGGGGCACCAGTTCGAGCCCGAGGAGCTCATCGCGCCTATCTCGCAGCTCACCGGCACCACGCCGGAGCTGCGCCCGGTCGACAACCTCTACTTCGACCTGCCCGCCTACCTCGACTACCTCAAACGCTACACCGCCGAGCTCGCGCACGACGGCGTCACCCGCTCCGTCGTGGTGAAGACCATGGAGGAGTGGCTCGGCGCGCCGCAGCTCTACATCCAGACGAAATTCCGCGAGGCCTTCGACGCCATCGAGACCGAGCTGCCCGAGCACACCGTCATCGAGGCCGAGGGCAACAAGAGCTCCTTCACGGTCCAGTTCCCCTCCTGGCGCGAGCGCGACGAGGCCCACGAGGTCCTGAACCGCGGCGGCGTGCGCTTCCGCTCGGGCAAGGCGCTCGTGCCGTTCCGCATCACGGGCAACATCGAGTGGGGCGTGCCGGTGGACGATTCCTGCGGCTGCTCCGGCCTCACCTGCTGGGTGTGGCCCGAGAGCCTCTGGGCGCCCATCAGCTTCACGCGCACGGCACTCGCCGAGGCGGAGCGCGCAGGCGCCCCCGAGCGCTACAGCAGCCTCGACTGGCACGACTGGTGGTGCTCGCCCGACGCGCACGCCTACCAGTTCATCGGCCAGGACAACATCTACTTCTACGGCGTCGCGCAGACGGCGCTGTGGGAGGCGCTCGGCTGCGGCATGCAGCAGTCGACGCTCGTGGCCAACTACCACGTGCTCTACATGGGCAAGAAGGCGAGCTCGAGCAGCAAGACCCCGCCCCCGCCCGCCTCGGAGCTCCTCGAGCACTACCGCCCCGAGCAGCTGCGCGCCCACTTCCTGTCGCTCGGCCTCGGCGAGAAGCCGGTGAGCTTCAGCCCCAAAGCCTACGACACGCGCGAGACCGGCAAGAACCCGGACGGAACGCCGCTTCTGGCCCGCGACGACAAGCGCGTCATCGACCCCGTGCTCAAGGAGGGCGCGCTCCTCACGGGCGTGTTCAACCGCCTCGCCCGCTCCTGCTTCTACGGTGTCGCCGAGAAGGAGGGCGACGAGAGCCGCGTGCGCTGCGGCTGCATCCCCGCCGGCACGCCTGCGCCCGCGGTGATCGAGGCCGCCGAGGCCGCTATCCTCTCCTTCGAGGACGCCATGCACCGCTTCGAGCTCCATCGCGCGCTGGGCATCTGCGACGCGTACCTGCGTGCCGCCAACAAGCGCTGGAGCGACGCGAGCAAGGCCGCGAAGGCGGCGGGTGCCGAGGATGCCGCGCGCGGCGACGAGCTCATGCACCGGGCGCTCGTGGACGCCTTCCACGAGCTGCACGTCGCGACCGTGCTCATGCACGGCATCGTGCCCGAGGGCTGCGAGCTCATCTGCGAGCACTTCGCCATCGCGCCGGAGACGTTCTTCTCGTGGGAGCACATCTTCGACACGATGGACGACCTCGCCCGCGCGCTCGGCGAGAAGCCGGGCGGCCACCGCGTGAAGGCGCTGCCCCCGCGCTTCGACTTCTTCTCGCTCTAGGGGCGACGGCGGTGGAGGGAATCACCATGCGCCGCGCCGAGGCGGCAGACACGGACCGCGTGCTTGCCATCCTGGAGGACGGCAAGCGCCAGATCGCCGGACTCGGGATCGACCAGTGGCAGGGCGGCTATCCCGACCGCGCCGCCGTCGAGGAGGACATCCGTGCCGGCACCTGCTGGGTCGCCGAGGACGCGGACGGCGCGGCGGTGGGCACGCTCGCGCTCATCTTCGACGCGGATGCGTCCTACGAGCAGGCGCGCGTGCCGTGGCTTACCGCGAGCGGTGCCGGGACGCCCGCCTATGCGGCGATCCACCGCTGCGCGACCGCGAGCCAGGCCCTCGGGCGCGGCGTGATGGGGTCCATGTTCGAGCAGGCGGCGACCATCGCCCGCGCGGCCGGCCGCAGCGGCATCCGCATCGACACCCATCCGGGCAACCGGGCCATGCGCGGCTTTATCGCCAAGCAGGGGTATACCGAGGTCGGCGTCATCGAGCTCGAGCCCCGCGCCGGGGCGGAGGGCTCCCGCACGCGCATCGCCTACGAGAAGCTCATCTAGCGCCACCCTGCCGCACAGGAACGCGCTAGGCGGCAGCTCGCAGCGCGACCGAACCACCAGAGACGGAAATCGAGGCGACCATGCAGAAGCTCTACCTCATGCGCCATGGGCAGACGGTCTTCAACACGCAGCACATCCTCCAGGGGCGCTCGGACTCGCCCCTCACCGACGAGGGCGTCGAGCAGGCGCGGCGCACCGCGGCGTGGCTCCGGGAGCAAGACCCGAAGCTCACGCTCGTCGCGGCCTCCCCGTCCGGCCGCGCGCAGACGACCCTCGACATCGTGTGCGCCGAGGTGCCCGGGCTCGAGGACCTGCCGCGCGTCGCGGACCGTGGCCTCATGGAGCGCGACTTCGGCGCATACGAGACCAAACCGACGACCGTGTTGCCCGTGGACCCCTGGGACCCCGGCGACGCCTACGTCAGGGGCGGCGGCGAGACCCAGGCGTGCGCGCGCTACCGCATCGCGCACGCCCTCGACGACCTCATGCAGAAAGCGGAA
Source organism: Enorma burkinafasonensis (assembly GCF_902150035.1). Taxonomy (GTDB): domain Bacteria; phylum Actinomycetota; class Coriobacteriia; order Coriobacteriales; family Coriobacteriaceae; genus Enorma; species Enorma burkinafasonensis. The sequence goes on along the minus strand of NZ_LR597512.1, from coordinate 10,185 downwards.
GGCGACGTGCTCGCCGTGAGCCACGGCTCCATCACGCGGCTCTTCAAGACCATCTGGGCGCACACCGCCCGCTGCGAGCAGGACGTCGCGCTCGGCAACTGCTGCGTCCTCGTGTTCGAGTACGACCGCGCCGCGCGCACCTTCGCGAACATCGAGATCTTCAACCAGTAGCGCCGAAGCGGCGCGCGGCGAGGCGGGTCCGGGGCCGTGCGCCCCGCGTCAGCGATGGCGGCCGCGGCTGTTGCGCCAGATTTCGCGCCCGAGCATGAGCGCGAGCACGAGCGCCGAGAGGTACCCCAGAAAGCCGATGATGGGGATGCCGAAGATGACCGGCTCGATCTTGGCGTAGTAGACCACCGAGGACCCGATGAACAGACCCGCGATCACGATGGCCATCGACATGCGGTCCACGATGCCGCCCACGCGGCGCAGGACCTCCTCCGATCCCAGCACCTCGGCGTTGATCTTGAGCTGGCCGCGCGTGAGCATGCGCGACGCGAGCCCCAGGTACTCCATCGCCTCGAGCCCGCCCTTCACGGCACGACCCGTGCCCAGCGCGAGCTCCTCGGCGGCCTCGCGGGCGCGCTGGTAGCCGCTCTTCTCGTGCGCGATGTGCAGCTGGATGATCTCGATCATGTTCACGTCGGGCATGTACTCGGTGAGGAGCCCCTCGAGCGTCACCATGCCGCGGGCGAACATCGTCACCACGCTCGGCAGCTCGATGTCGTTCTTGCGCGCGAGGTTGATGAGCGAGGTGAGGAACCGCCCGATGTCGAGGTCGCGCAGGTCGCGCCCGCCGAAGTCCTCGACGATGTAGTCGAGGTCGGTGAGAAACGCCGTGTGATCGATCTGCGAGGTCTCCCCGCGCGAGATCGCGAAGCGCATGAAGGCGTCCTTGAGCTTGGGAACATCGCCCTCGGCGACCGCGAAGATGATGTCCTTCACCACGCCGCGGTCGTGCGCCGACATGCGGCCCACCATGCCGAGGTCGATGAAGTAGATGACGCCGTCCGCGAGGATGATGTTGCCGGCATGCGGGTCGGCGTGGAAGAAGCCGTCGTCGAGCACCTGGGTGGCGTAGTCGTCGACGATGCGCTCCCCCACCTGCTCGAGGTCGTAGCCCGCGGCCTTGAGCGCATCGGGCTCGGCGATCGAGATGCCCTCGATGTAGTCCATCACGACGACGTGCTCGGTGCAGAGGTCCATGTACGAGCGTGGGCACGAGATGGTGGCGGAGCCCTTGTGGAACGCGTAGAACTCGTCGAGGTTGCGGGCCTCGGCGAGGAAGTTGGTCTCCTCGCGGAACGACTGCCACAGCTCCTCGACCACGTCGCGCAAGTCGATGAACTGCTCGCTCTTGATGAAGCGCGAGATATGGCGCGCGAGCGAGCGCATGATGTCGATGTCCTGGGCCATGACCTGCTGCGCGCCGGGGCGCTGCACCTTCACGGCGACGTCCTCGCCCGTGACAAGGCGCGCGCGGTGCACCTGCGCGAGCGAGGCGCTGCCGAGCGGTTTGGGGTCGATGGCGTCGAAGACCTCGCCGAGCTTCTTGCCGTACTCGGCCTCGAGGCACTCGAGCACCACCTTGTAGGGGACGGGGTCGACCTCCGTGCGCAGGCGCCTGAGCTCGTCGCAGTAGCGCTGCGGCAGGATCTCCGAGCGGTTGGCGAGAATCTGCCCCATCTTGACGAACATGGGGCCGAGCTCCTCGAGCATGCGGCGCAGGCGCACGGGCGTGATCGCGCGCCACACCTCGTACTTGTGCGCGATATCGAAGATCTGCGCGATACGGCGCCGCCTGCCGGTCATGGTGAGCTGGTACTTCTCGGTCTCGGCCATGACCTCAGGCTCGTCGGGGAACTCATCGACCGCGCGCTCGCGGCGGCGGCCGGCGGGCTCCGGCTCCGGCGGCGGCTCCTCGCCGTATAGGGGCTCCTCGGGGATCAGCGGTTCCGCAGGGGGCCGCTCCTTCGACTTGGCATCCATGGTGCTCTAGGGACGCGCGGGCCCCTACTCCCCGTCGGCCGCGGTGGCGTCGCCGTCCGCCGGGGCGTCCTCGGCGGGTGCGGTCTCGTCCTCCACGGACTCGACCGGCACGGAGACGGCGGCCTCCGGCACGGAGGCCACGAGCTCGTTCACGTGCGCGATGAAGGCCGTGCGCTCGGTCGCGGAGAGCGGCCGCACGCGCGCCGCGATGAGCTCGTCCAAGATGCGCTCGGCGACGGTCGCGCCGCGCTCGCTCAGGCGATCGGTAGCGTCCTCGACGGCGTCGCCGGCCTGCTTGAAGACCTCGGCCATCGAGCGGCCGAAATCGCTCTGCGCGGCCTCGTCGCGCGCCTGCGCGCCGCGTGCGGTGAGGTCGTCCAAAAACTCCTTGCCCTTGTCGGCCGCCATGGCGGCGGCGCCCAGGCTCATGTCGAGCATGTCGGTGACGAGCTCCTCGAAGGTCTTGGCCATGTTTCCTCCCTCATCCGGGTCCATTTCATCTGTTGTACCCTAAGCGGCCCGCGCGTAACGGCCGGGCGCGGCGGCGCAGCCGCCGGTGGACGCTGGTGCGCGGCGAGCGAGCCGCCGGTGGACGCAGACGCGCGGCGAGCGCCCGGCGTCCGCCCGCGGGACGCTACCGCTCGTTGTCCGACATCGAGAAGCCGTTTCGCATCGCGCAGCTCGTGATGTAGAGCACCTTGCCCAGAAGCTCCTCGGTGGCGCGCTTGAGCTTGCGGGCCATATCGTCGTTCGCGCGGGCGAGCAGGGCCGGAACCTCGTCCTCGGAGGCTGCGGCGGCCTCGGCGTCGGTGCGGCCGAGCATCGCGTGGCCCGCGGCGGCCATGGCCTCCTGGTAGCCCTCGATCGCGGCTGCGTTCTCGTGGAAGCGCGCGTCCGCCAGGGCCGCGATGAGGCGGTTCGCCCAGTAGAAGCTCTCGCTCGTCACGCGCGCGGTCGTGTTGCCGAGGTACTCCGGCAGCGCGTCCACATTGGTGTAGAAGGGCACGAGCGCGTTGAAGGGGTTCGAGCCGAAGGCCATCCACTGCACGGCGCGCCAGGCCGCGGGCACCCGGTCGCGCAGCTGCAGCACGGCGAGCTGGCCGCTGCGGTTGATACCGATGGGGCGGTAGCGCGCCCGCGAGCCCGGCGTGCCCAGGGTGCCGTACGGGTCGAACGGGGTGCCCTGGTAGTGCGCCGAGAGCACGTCCTTCACGTCCTCGACGGTGAGCTTGCGCTCGGGGACGCGCGCCCAGGGGATGTCGTCGGACTCGGGCGTGTGGCGCGCGGCCGGGCCGTCCCAGCTGTCGTGCGGGTTCAGGCAGCGCTGCATGTACCAGGCCCGCGGCGTGTTGTACACGTGGTCCGAATCAGTGTGCGAGCCGAAGGCCTCGCGCGGGTTGAAGACGTCCGTCGCGTCGCCGTCGCCGCGGAGCGTGAGGTCGAGGTGGTGCTCGGCCATCCACGCGCGCAGGTCGGCGCTCGCCATGTGCTCGGCCTCGGCGCCCTCGGCGTCTGCGAGGTCGAAGCGGTCGATGCCCAGCTGGTTGGGCATGGTCACGTAGGCGTCGTCGGGCACGCGCCGGGCGATCCAATGGTGGCCGCCCACGGTCTCCAGCCACCAGATCTCGTCGACGTCTGAGAAGGCGATGCCGTTCATCTCGTAGGTGCCGTAGCGCTCGAGGAGCGCGCCCAGGCGCCGCACGCCGTCGCGGGCGCTCGTGATGTAGGGCAGCACGAGCGTCACCATGTCCTCCTCGCCGATGCCGCCCGGCCGGGCGGGCACGTAGCCGGGCTCGCCCTCCGCGCCCTCGGCCGGGCGGTAGATGACGAGCGGGTCGGCCCCCAGCACGCGCGGGTTCGAGGTGATGGTCTCGGTCGCGCTCATCGCGACGTTGAGCTCGTTCACGCCGGCGGCCGCCCACGGCCCGTGACCCGGCACGGCATCCGGCACGGCGGTGTAGCGCATGGGGTCGCCGGGCAGCTCGATGGTGACCTTCGAGGTCGTCGCCGTGTAGACGCGCGGCTGGTCCTCGGACTTCACGACGCAGAGCCGTTTGGGCTCGAACTGCCCGTTGGGCGAGTCCTCGTTGCGGGCGACGATGGTCGAGCCGTCATAGCTCGCGTTCTTGCCGATCAGGATGGTGGTGCAGGGCATGGGGGCCTCCTCGATACGCCGTCGGTCCTCCCCAGTGTAGCAGCGCGGGGAAGCTCGGGGCGCGAGGCGGGCGGCGTAGGCGCATGCGCGCCCGAGGGCGCCCGGTAGGCACCGCCTCGCCCGCGCCCGGCGGGACGTGCCCCTACCGTGCCGGCGGCTCCATGCCCAGGTGGTCGAAGGCCGCCAGGGTCGCCATGCGGCCCTGCGGGGTGCGCACGATGAGACCGCGCTGCAGCAGGTAGGGCTCGTAGACGTCCTCGAGGGTGGAGGGGTCCTCGCCCACGGCGCTCGCGAGCGTGGTGAGGCCCACAGCGCGGCCGCGGAACGTCTTGGCGAGCGTCTCCAGGATGCGGATGTCCATCCAGTCCAGACCGAGCTCGTCGATCTCGAAGAACTCGAGCGCCTCGCGGGCGATCGGCAGGTCCACAGGGCCGCTCCCCCGCACCTGCGCGTAGTCGCGCACGCGCTTGAGCAGGCGGTTCGCCAGGCGCGGCGTGCCGCGCGAGCGCGAAGCGATCTCGAGCGCCGAGGCGCGGTCGACCTCCACGCCGAGGATCGCCGCGGAGCGCAGCACGATCTGAGCGAGGTCGTCGACGCTGTAGTAGTCGAGCCTGAACGAGATGCCGAAGCGGTCGCGCAGAGGGCCAGTGAGCATGCCGGAGCGCGTGGTGGCGCCCACGAGCGTGAAGCGCGGGATGTCGAGGCGGATCGAGCGGGCGGCGGGCCCCTTGCCGATCACGATGTCGAGCGCGAAATCCTCCATCGCGGGATAGAGGATCTCCTCGACGGAGCGGTTGAGGCGATGGATCTCGTCGATGAAGAGCACGTCGCCGGGCTGGAGGTTGGTGAGGATCGCCGCGAGGTCGCCCGTGCGCTCGATGGCGGGGCCCGAGGTGGTCTTGATCTGGGCGCCCAGCTCGTTGGCGACCACGGCGGCGAGCGTGGTCTTGCCGAGCCCCGGGGGGCCCGAGAAGATCACGTGGTCCAAGGTCTCCCCGCGGCTCTGGGCGGCCTCGATGAGGATGCGCAGGCTCTGCTTGATGTGCTCCTGACCGCAGTAGTCATCGAGCTTCTGCGGGCGCAGCGACCGCTCGACATCCAGGTCCTCGCCCGTGAGGTTGCCCGTCACGAAGCGGTCGCCGTGCTGGCCGGGCGCGGGCGCGGCCGGCGCGGGGGCATGCGGGCTGCGCGCGGCGTCACCCGCCCAGAGGTCCTCAGAGGTGTCTTCCCACATCATGCATCCATCCCGAGTCGCTTGAGCGCTGCGGCGAGGAGGTCCTCGACCCGCATGTCCCGACCATCATACCCTTCGAGCGCGAGGTCGGCCTCCTGCGGGCTGAAGCCCATCGAGAGCAGCGCCTGTCGCGCGTCGTCTGCGGGCGAGGAGCTCGAGAGCGAGAGCGGCGCCTGGCCCGGAAGCGGCGCGGCCGCGCCCGCGAGCTCGGTATCCTGGGCGAGCGACCCCTTGAGCTCCAGGATGAGGCGCTGCGCCTTCTTCTTGCCCACGCCGGGCACCGCAGCCATCGCCGCCGCGTCCTCGGCCATGACGATGGAGTAGAGCTGCGAGGCGGAGTACTTCGAGAGCACCGCGAGCGCGAGACGCGGGCCCACCGTGGCCACGGCGACGAGCCGGTCGAAGACCGTGCGCTCCTCGCGCGTGGCGAAGCCGAAGACCGCCACGGCGTCCTGGCCCACGCGCATGCGCGTGAAGAGCCGGACCTCCTCGCCGAGCGCCGGCAGGGCCGCCGCCGTGAGGCCCGAGATGCCCACCTCGAACCCGATGCCCGAGACATCGATCACCGCCTGGGAGAGCGTCGCCTCCACGAGCGTTCCGCGCAACTGAGCGATCATGAGTACGGGTTTCCCTTCTCCTGGATGTAGGCGCCGCTGGTAAGCGCCTCGGTACGGACGAGGTTGGCATGGCAGATGGCGCAGGCGAGCGCGTCCGCCGCATGGTCGGGCTTGGGGTCGTGATCGAGCGCGAGGAGGCTGCGCACCATGTAGGTGACCTGCCGCTTGTCGGCGGCGCCGGTGCCCACCACGGCCTGCTTGATCTGCATGGGGGTGTACTCCCCCACCGCGATGTCCGCGAGGCTGCAGGCGACGAGCGCCGCGCCGCGGGCATGCGCCGTGGGGATGGCCGAGCGCACGTTCGCGCCGAAGTAGATGCCCTCGATCGCGGCGGCATCGGGCCGGTAGCGCCCGATGGCGCGGGCGAGGTCGTCGACGATGGCCCTCAGGCGCGACGCGAGGTCGTCGTCGGGCGTGGTATGGATGCAGCCGTAGGCGCGGCACCGGCACGACCCGCGCCGCTCCTCGACGACACCCCAGCCGGTGTTCGCCAGACCGGGATCGATCCCCAGGATGACCATGCGGCCCCTTCCCCGGCGCCCGCGCGCCCTAACGCTTCGAACATCTGTTCTAGATTAGCACAGCGGCCCCGAGCGCGCTAGCGCGAACGCACCTCGGGCATCAGTTGAGGGAGAAGAACGGCAGGCCGCGCATTCCGGGCGCGCCGCCCGCCTGGCCGGGATGGCCGCCTCCGGCATCCGGCCCATCCTGCTCGGCCATCTGCTCGAACGCCTCGCGCATCTGGCTCTCGAAGCGCGCGATGCCCTCGCCCAGCCGGCGCTGGCCCTCCTCAGAGCCGAGCTCCTCCAGCTGCTCGGGACTGATGCCCAAAAGCCCGCTGATGAGGCCCATGAGCTCGCCGCGCATGCGCTCGCCCATCTCGGCGCCACGCGACTCGGCGCGCTCGATCTCCTTCTGCGCCACGTCGGCGAGCGTCAGGCGCTCGGCGTCGCGCAGCCCCAGGTCGGACCAGGCGAGGCCGCGCGGCCAGGCGCGCTCCTCGAACGTGCGGGCCGAGACCGAGAACGCCATGGGCAGCGCACGCCGGGCCGTCTCGCCCTGGCGCACGATCATGAGCAGCAGCGCGCACGCCTCGGGCGCGGACGGCGCCAGGGGCAGCTCGTCGAGCGAGAGCCCGCGGTCGACGTGCGCCTCGAGCACGCCGTCGATCTGGTTGGGCTCGAGCTCCGCCAGAAGCGCCGCCATCTTGCCGGCGTAGGCGGCGTCGGCGCGCTCGGCCCACACGGCATGGGCGACGATATCGCCCATGGTCGAGGCGACCGCCTTGAGCGAGACCAGCTCGGCGGGCACGACCTCGCCGGCGCGGTTGCGCGAACGGGCGAGGAACTCCAGCGCGGTGAGGTACACGTCCCCGAACGGCGCGATCTGGCCGGCGAGGGCCCCCTCCGCCATGGAGGGGGCGAGGGCCGCGTGCGTCTTGGTGATCGCGCTCAGGGGCACCGCGGCCTCGGCATGGGCCAGGTCGGCCAGAAGCAGCCGCTCGATGCCCGCGGCGCGCCCCGCCCGGGAGGCGACGGCCCCGTCGGCGTCGAGCACGAGGCCCTGGTCAGGCTCGGTGCGCTCCACCAGGCGGATGCCCAGATGGCGGGCGAGCTCGCGGGCCCGTGACGCGCGCGCCTCCTCGGCCGCCTCCTGGGCGGGCGTGGCAATGCCCTGGCGGGCCACGAAGAGCCCCACCACGTTGCGCGGACCCAGCGCGTCCACGGCGAGCGCCGCGAGCAGCGAGCTGGGGAGGTCGCCGGCGAGCACGAGCACCGCGCGCCCGCGCGCCTGGGCGGCGACGGCGTCGGCGAGCCCGAGCCTCAGGGCCTCCCAGAGCCATTCGTTGCGCTCGAAGTGCGGCAGCTCGTGGTCCTCCATGCACGGCACGGCGACCCCGCGGGAGATCTCCTGGATAAGCAGCGCCTCCTCGAAGCAGGGCGCGCAGGCGACCACGCGGCCGCCGTCGTCCATCACGAACGACCCGCCGCAGAAGACGGCGTCGTCGAACCCGCCGACGGGCGCCATGCACGCGAACCACAGGCTCCGCCGGGCGACCTGCTCGCGGAAATGGCCGTCGGCGACCGCCGCGACCGCCGCCGTCGACTCGTCCGCGAGGTTGAGCGCGTCCATCTGGAAGTAGATGAGCGCGTCGACCCCCTGGGGGAGCTCCTCGAGGTCGCGGTGGGCGTCGAACGTGACCGCCAGGCGCACCCCGTCGACATCGAACACGGGTGGCTGCCAGAGCTCCTCCTGGGCCTGGGCGCGGCGCAGGGCCAGAAGGGTGCGCACCGGGATCACGCGCCCCTTCTTGAGCATGAAGAGCTCGAGGATGGGCGCGCCCTCGTGCGCGACGACCGCGGGCACGAGCGCGACGACGCCCAGGCGCGCGCAGTGCGCGGAGAGGTCGGTCAGGGCCGTGAGCACGTCGTGGATGTAGTCGGCAGACTCCGCGAGCGTGCCGGGCGCGGTGCCGCCCAGAAGCGGGGCCGGGACGCACAGGACCCGCGCGCCCTGGTCGTGGGCGAGCGAGGCCTGGCTCTCGATACGCGAGCAGATGCGCTCGATATCCCCGAGCCGGCAATCGATCTGCGCGAGCGCGATCTTCATGGAACGCCTTCCCTCCCCGCTCGGTTCCCCTGACTTACCTTAACGAAACAGTTTACCTGCACGCCGCCGCCCCGTATGGCAAAAGGGGCCGTCATGCGACGGCCCCCGACATCGGCTGTGCGCGGCTGCCGGCTAGAAATCCGCCTTCCACAGGCCGTGCAGGTTGCAGTAGGCGTAGACCGTCCCGTTCTTGGGGCCGGCGGGGAAGAACACGCGCGGGGTCTGGCCGGGCTTGAGGTGGTGGACCTCCAGGCGGTCGTCGGCCTCGAGCGCGATCCACTCGATGTAGTGCTTCTCCTCCATGGGGTGCTCGACCTCGCCGACGGTCACGCAGAGCACGTGGCCGTCACGCTGCGACTCGACGACCGGGACGTGCTTCTCCGTCGCGGCGTCGGTGGTGTTGGCCTCGAGCGCCTCGAAGCCGGCCGGCACGGGCGTGCCCGCCTTGAGCGCGGTGATGATGTTGCCATCGGCATCCTTGAAAAACGTCGCCATGTCATACCTCCAACGAATACGCTTTACGGCTCTTGAGTCTTGGGGATTATGCCCGGGGGGCGTGGACGCTAATCATGACCACCGAGAGCACACAGCGCCCGCGCCCGACGCCGCCCGCGCAGGCACGGTGCGCCGAGGGCGCCGGCGGGTAGGCGGGCGCGCCCGCCGCCTCGCTCGAGGGCGCGGCGTCGCCGTGAGGCGCGAAACCGTTCGCCGAAAACCCCTCACTGCGCAGCGGGGCCGCCTACCGTTCGCCGATTAGCGTCTCCGGACCATGTCCCGCGCATTTCCCGGTTGCACACAGGGGAAACGCGACGTAGCCGGCCCTCCGACCGCCGATAAGGCGCGCTCCGCCCCCGCAGGCGCGCCACGCTCCCTATACAATATCTACACATGCGTGCACGCCGCGCCGTTTCCGCAAGTCCAGGCGGCGTGCTAGAAAGGACGGTCATATGGGATTTCGCTCTTGGCTGCGCGGGCGCACCTCCCGTGCGGCCCGGCAGCGGGAAGGCGAGCGGCCCCGTGCCGACGCACCGGCGCGCACCGAGCTGGCGCCCGGCTGCCCTGCCGACGAATGGGACGAGGTGCCCGCCTACCTGCCGGTGGACCCGTACAAGCACCTCACCGCCTGCGTCATCGCATCGGCGATCGCTGCCGGCGCGCAGGCTGAAAGCAAGCTCACGGTGAAGCGCGTGCTCGCGGCCAACCCCGAGCACCGGCGCGTCGCCGCCATCGCCACGGCGCTGGGCGCAGGCGCCCTGGAGAAGAGCTCGTTCACCGTGAAGCGCATCTACCGCAAGAAGTAGCAACCAATGGAGGGGAACCATGCTGCGTAAATTCAAGATCTCGATCGACGGAACCCAGTACCTCGTGGAGATGGAGGAGGTCGGCGCACCCGCCGGCCCCGCACCGGTGGTGGCCGCGCCCGCCCCGGCGCCCCTGCCCGTGACCGTGCCGGTGACCGAGGGGTCCCCCCCGCCCGGCGCGCCCCCCGCCGGCTCGATCCGGTAGAGCGCGGGGTCGACGGCGACCCCGCCGATGGTGAGCTGGACGGCGGCGAGCTCAGCCGGGGTGAAGTACATGTA
>NZ_LR597533.1 GCF_902150035.1 Enorma burkinafasonensis | reverse complement strand
CATCTCCACCATTCCTTCAACTGGGAAAATGCCGCCCCCGGGGCCCGGATAGGACCTCGGGGGCGTTCGGTTAACTGCGGGAGCGTGCCGTCAGCTCAATGTGTTCGGTTGGGATCGGAAATCAACCTCCCTTCGCAGCGCGGGTCCGCAGGTCACGGTTGTGCCGCGCCCACCTGCCGACCGTCGAACGGATTCTGCGTTTCCCCAGCCATTTCTGCATTATTATTACGACAGTAGCGACACCGTATGCAGGCGTCGCATCTCAGCCGCCACGCGATCGATGGGAGCGCCATGAGTAAAGCCAACGACCGCATCCTCGCCGATCTCTTTGATGAGGCCGAGGCAAGAGGAACGTGCCTGGTCGTCGAGGACCCGGCCCTTCGGGCGCTGCTGAACCGGCGCGCCGCCGCCGGCTCCGTCGTGCGGCCCGAGCGCTCGCTCTTCGCCCGCCCGGAGTACTGGCACGCACTCAAACCCGATGCCCAGGCGCTCCATATCGTGCGCGGCATGCAGAAGCTCCATCCGGATATGGTCTTCTGCCACGAGACCGCAGGCCTCGTGTGGGGGCTGCCCATCTCCAACCCGCGCCTCGCGACCGTGCACGTGGCCACCACGCAGGAGCAGCGCCGCCGGGCGACCGGGCGCATCGCACGGCATATCGTCGGCGACGACGTCGAGGTCGTCGACGGTATCTCCGTCACACCGCTCGCGCGCACCGCTTTCGACTGCCTGCGCACCAGCTCCTTCACCGAGGGGCTCCCCATCGCGGACCGCGCACTTGCCCTCAGCGGCTCGAGCCGCTCTGCCATGCACGCCGCGTTTCGCGGATTCGGCGCGCACTGCCAGGGGGTCAACCGCGCCGTCGGCATCATGAGCTATGCCGACCCGCGCAGCGAGAGCTGGCTCGAGTCCGCCGCCCGCGCCCTCATGATCACCCAGGGCTTCGCCCTCCCCGACCTGCAGGTCGAGCTGCCGCGTCCCGACGATTCCGAGCGCACCTACCGCGTCGACTTTCTTTGGAAGCTCGCGAACGGCGGCGAGGTCATCGGCGAGGCGGACGGCATCCGGAAGTACGACGAGGATGCCCGGGCCCTCGGCCGCACCGCGATCCAGGCGCTCGCCGCCGAGCAGCACCGCGAAGCCGAGCTCACGCTCTACGGGGCCCCGATCCTGCGCATCGCGCCCGAGGACATCAAGAACCCGCAGCTGTTCGTCGACAAGCTGGTCCGCTACGGCATCCCGCGCTCCGAGCGCGTCGCCGCCGCCATAAAGCGCCTCGCGACGATTCGGCCGCAATCCGCGCTGACCTACACGGAGATGGCGGTGCCGAGCGACGTCATCGAGCGGTTCCTGCGAAACCCCCAGTAGATACCTGCCATTTCCCATATCTCGACTTTCTATCGTACCTTTTCTGCATAACTGAGGGTACTATCGTACGTTTTCTGCATATCTCAATCCTCTATCGTACGATATATTCATTTTAATATATATTTTTGCATTTTTCTTACGATAAACTCATCGGAAATGCAGAATATGTACGATACCAGTGGTTCATCTGCATAATCCGTACGATAGAACAAGCCGTAGCATGAAACCCTCTCGTGATTCGGTACCGGGAACCACGCATAACCGAGCTGCGAGGCCCGCACGGCGGGCGACTCGGCATAGGAAAGCCGCCCGCGGGCATCGGACGGCTTTCGGAAAGCGATGGAGGGAGAGCCCGCGGTCGCGATGGCGCATGCCCCACGCGAGGCGGGCGCGCCGGCGCCCCTACCCCGTGTTCTGGAGCCCTGCGGAGACGCCGGTCACGGTCGAAAGGATAAGCGCCAGGTAGGCGGCCTTCTCCTCGGCGGCGAGCTCGTCCTGCTCGGCGCGGACCACGCGCAGCGCGCGGACCTGGGCGAGCGAGAGCACGTCGACGTAGGGGTTGCGCACGCGCACCGCGCGACCGAGCACGTGACGGTGCTCGAGCGGCCAGGCATCGCCCACGATCGCGAGCGTCCACCGGCGCGTGAGCTGCATCTCGTCGAAGACCTTGCGCGCGAGGTCCTCGCGGTCGCCGAGTGCGAGGTACATCTTCGCGATGCGGCCGTCGGTCTTGGCGATGGACATCTCGATGTTGTCGATGAACGTGGCGAACAGCGGCCACTCGCGGTAGGCCCGCCGCAGCAGCTCCAGGTCCCCCAGGGCCTCGCAGGCGCTGCCCAGCCCGTACCATGCCGCGAGGTTGATGCGCGCCTGCGACCAGGAGAAGACCCACGGGATGGTGCGCAGGTCGTCGAGGGACTGGGCGCCCAGCCCGCGCTTGGCCGGACGGCTGCCGATGGGCAGAAGGCCCACCTCGGTGAGCGGGGTCACGATCGAGAACCACGGCGCGAAATCGTCGGTGTTGAGGAGGTCGAGGTAGCGCTCGTGCGAGACGTCGTTCAGGCGGGCGGCCATCTCGGCATAGCGCGCGGTGGTCTCGGTGTTGACGCGCTCCACCGACGGCGCCGAGTTGAGCAGCGTCGCCGCGGCTACGCTCTCGATGTGGCGCCGCGCCAGAAGCGGGTTGCCGTAACGCGCGAAGATGATCTCGCCCTGCTCGGTCACCTTGAAGAAGCAGTTCACCGAGCCCGCGGGCTGCGCGAGCACGGCGCGGTTCGCCGGACCGCCGCCGCGGCCCACGGCGCCGCCGCGGCCGTGCATGAGCACGAGGTCGATGTCGTTGCGCTCTGCCCACTCGGCGATACGGGCCTGCGCGCTGTGCAGCGCGAGGGTGGCCGTGGTCGGGCCGGCGTCCTTCGAGGAGTCGGAGTAGCCGAGCATGACCTCCATGCGGCGCCCCGTACTCGCGAGGCGCTTCTGCACGGGCTCGAGCTCAAGCATGGCGTCGAGCACGTCCACGCAGCCCTCGAGGTCCTCGAGCTGCTCGAAGAGCGGGATCACGTCGAGCGCGGGCACGTCCTCGGCATGCGCGAAGGCGAGGTTCGCGAGCTCGTAGACGTCGGCGACGTGGCGGGCGCTCTTGGTGAACGAGATGATGTAGCGTCGGGCCATCTTCTCGCCGTAGCGCTTCTGGATGGAGCCGATCGCGCGGAACGTGTCGAGCACCTCGCGCGTCATGGGCGCGAGCTCGCCGCGCTCGCCATGCAGGCCGTGCTCGCGGATGTCCGCCAGCGCGCGCTCGTGCACGACCGAGTGCTGACGGAACTCCATCTCGACCATATGGAAGCCGAAGGTCTCGACCTGCCAGATGAGCGTCTGCACCGGCCCGTAGGCCGCGCGGACGGCGCCTGCGGCGGCGAGCGAGCGCTGCACCACGCGCAGGTCGGCGAGGAACTCCTCGGCGCTGCGGTACATGGTGTCGGCATTGCGGCGGATGGTGGCGTCGAGGCGGTCGGCCATGACGAGCATCACGGCGCGGTGCGGCTCGGAAGCAGAGATCCCCTGCGCGCGCGAGGTCAGGATCTCGCTCATCTCCACCTGGTGGTTCCAGAGGTTCAGCAGCTCCTCGGAGGGCTTGGTGTAGCGCGCCTCGAGCGTGAGGTTGCGCCCCACGCGGCGGCACTTCTCCTCGAGCTTCTCGAGCATATGCGTCGCGTACTTCGCGGCGACCTGGCGCGAGACCTTGGCCGTCACGTTGGGGTTGCCGTCGCGGTCCGACCCGATCCAGCTGCCGGGATGGAAGAACGCCGGGCACACGGGCGGCACCGTGCCGGCGTACTCGCCGAGCACCCAGTCATCGAAGCGGCGGTAGACCTCGGGGATGATGTCGAACAGCGTGTTGTCGAAGATGTCGAGGACGGTGTCGGCCTCCTCGAGCGGGGTCGGCTTGCTCACCGAGGTCGGCGAGGTGCGAACGAGCGCGTCGATTTCCTGCAAAAGGTGCCGCTCGTTCTCGACGAGCGCCGACCCACCCAGCTCGGGCCGCTCGTCGAGCAGACGGGCGATGCGGCGGATCTTGCCCTCGACGGCCTTGCGGCGCGCCTCGGTGGGATGCGCGGTGAAGACCGGGTGGAACTCGAGCCTGCCGAGCAGCTGCGTAGCCGGGCCGCCGCCGAGCTCGTCTACGAGCTGGCTGTAGGCGACGGTGAGCTCGTTGGAGGGGTCCACGAGCGCGTTCGGGGAGACCTCGCGCTCGCGGGCGCGCATGCTCGCGACGCGGTAGTTCTCCTCGGAGAGGTTGGCGAGATGGAAGAACGACGTGAACGCGCGCACCACCACCTGGGCGCGGTCGAGCGAGAGGCTGTCGATGAGTGCGACGGCGTCGCGGAACGCCTGCGCGCTCGGGGTGTCCTCGACGGGGATGCCCTCGGCATCGACGTGCTCGCCGGCGGCGGCGCCGCCCGGGTCGCCCTCGTTGGCCGCGACGACGCTGTTGAGCAACCGATCGAAGAGCTCGCAGAGCTCGGGGTCGTACTCGCGGAGCACCTTGCGCTCCAGGCGGAGGAATAGCGCCAGGCTCTCGCGCAGGCGCTCGGGAAGCTCGATCTCGGCGTAGCTGCGGATCGCCGAGGCGGTCTCGGTGCTGCTCAGGATGCGCGCGGGCGACAGCGCGGCGCCGGGCCGGTCGGCAGCGGCACCCGCTTCACGGCCTACCGTGCAGCGCGCGGGATCCGTCGATTCTGACATGGGGCCTCCTTCTTCTGGCGGCGCGCCTCCCGGGCGCGTCTCGCCACATTATAGGTAACCCCATCGTGAGGTGTATGAAGATACGCTGAGTAACGCAGCCGTTACCGCGCGGCGCGGATCGCCTCGACGATGCCGTCGACGGGCACGAGGCACTCCTCGTGGCTCACCATGTCGCGGAGCTTGACGGCCCCCTGGGCGAGCTCGTCGCCGCCCACGACAACCATGAGCGTCGCGCCGAGCTTGTCCGCCTGCTTGAACTGGCTCTTGAGCGAGCGGCCCTGGTAGTCGGCCTCGGTGCGGATGCCGGCCCGGCGCAGCTCATGCGTGATGCCGAAGACGCGCTCGCGCAGCTCCGCCCCGGCGTTCGCCACGTAGACGCACGGCTCGGCCTCGTCCGCGAGCTCGCCGCCGAAGGCCTCGAGCGCGAGCAGCGCCCGCTCGAAGCCCACCGCGAAGCCGACGCCCGGCGTGGGCTTGCCGCCCTCGAGCTCCACGAGGCCGTCATAGCGCCCGCCGCCGCCGATCGAGCCCACGCCCGCTCCGGGCGCCTCGACCTCGAAGACCGTGCGGGTGTAGTAGTCGAGCCCGCGCACGAGGGTCGGGTCCTCCACATAGGCGATGCCCGCGGCATCGAGATAGCGCTTGACCTGCTCGTAGTGGGCGGCGCACTCGTCGCAGAGGTGGTCGGGCGCGAGCGGCGCGCCCTTCATGACCTCGCGGCAGCGGTCGTTCTTGCAGTCGAAGGCGCGCAGCGGGTTCACCTCGGCGCGCTCGCGGCACTCGTCGCACATCTCGTCCGCGTGGTCGAGGATGAACGAGCGGACCTTCTCGCGGTACGCCGGACGGCACGCCGGGTCGCCCATGCTGTTGATGAGCAGGCGGAGCTTCGAGAGGTCGAAGCCCAGGCGCTGGTAGAACTCCATGAGCATGATGATGCACTCGGCGTCGGCGACGGGGTCGGGAGCTCCCAGCCACTCGATTCCGACCTGGTGGAACTGGCGCAGGCGGCCCTTCTGCGGGCGCTCGCCGCGAAACATCGCCTCGGCGTAGTACAGCTTGACGGGGCTCGCCCCCTGCGGGACCAGGTTGTTCTCCACGACGGCGCGCACCACGCCCGCGGTGCCCTCCGGGCGCAGGGCCAGGCGCTGCTTGGCCTTGAGCTTCGCGTCGGTGCCCTCGGCGAGCACGCGCTCCAGGTTCGCGCCCGAGAAGACGCGGAACATCTCCTTGCGCACCACGTCGGTCGACTGCCCGATGCCGTGCACGAACACGTCGACCTGCTCGATCGCCGGCGTCTCCACCTGCTCGAAGCCGTAGGGGCCGAACACCTCGGCCGCGATGCGCTGCATGCGCTGCCAGGCGCGCATCTCGCGCCCGATCAGGTCCCTGGTTCCTTCTGCCTTCTGTGCCTGCATGTACGGCCTTTCGTCACGTCATCGGGCGCCGCGCGCCCCTCATATCAACGCACCATTATAGACGGCGTCCACGCCGTGCGCGGTCGATATACTGGAAGGAAACGGCAACACCGAGCAAGCCTTGATTATCAACTTTATCCGAACACCTCCCACATTCATCCGCACATGTGCGGATGAATGTGGGAACCCGATACCCTGAGGGCCGGATCGGCCGGCCCCGGGAGATCGGAGGACGGCATGTCCGGA
>NZ_LR597511.1 GCF_902150035.1 Enorma burkinafasonensis | reverse complement strand
TCCGGACATGCCGTCCTCCGATCTCCCGGGGCCGGCCGATCCGGCCCTCAGGGTATCGGGTTCCCACATTCATCCGCACATGTGCGGATGAATGTGGGAGGTGTTCGGATAAAGTTGATAATCAAGGGATTTGTGCTGCCGACGCCGGCGCTCTCATCGCCGGTGCCGGTCAGGCGCGAGTCTGGTATACTCGTGACCGCTGTCCCCATCGTCTAGCGGCCTAGGACGCCACCCTTTCAAGGTGGATATCGCGGGTTCGAATCCCGCTGGGGGCACCACATACCCTCATTCCAAACCCGCGGGCCCGCCTGCGGGTTTGGTCGTTTTGAGCGCGGGACAGCGGTCCGATGCGCCCAGGCCCGGGCAGGGCGCTGGCCGCCGCGCCCGCGGGGAGCGCCCTCGTTCGGCGGCGGATTGCTACCTGATGCGAAAAAGTCGCCGCCGCGCCCGCGTGCGGGGTCCACAATGGAGCAAGCGAGTGCATGCGGCGGCAGTCCGCCGCGTATCCGGGACCTTGGCAAGGAGGTGCGTCCGCGGTGGGTGGCGAACCCTACAAGATACCCCTGCTCGCCCAGCGGAAGCGCCTGCCGGTGCTGCCCGGGCAGCAGGAGGGCGTGAGCTACGGCATGATCTGGGGCGCCTGCCCCCTGCCCGCGAACGGCTCCTGCTACGTCGTGCGCTTCGAGAGCGACGCGCAGGTGCACATCCTCGGGTACGTGAGCGACGAGGGCGAGGTCTTCGCGGCAGAGGAGCCGCTCACGCTCGCGCCGAGTTCCCGTCCCGAGCTCGCGCTCGTCCCCGACGAGCGGGGCGTATCGGGCACGGTCTACCTGAGATGCGGCGCTGCCGCGCTCGAGCCGTACAGCCGGTACCGCGGTTCGTTCAGGGGCGTCATGCGCGAGGTGAGCGAGACCGAGACCTGGAACTCGTCGCGCACGATGGGCTTCAGGGCGTTCGCGTCCTCGCTGTACCTGCGCTACTGCGTGATCGAGGCCACGCGGCTGCGCGGTGCTTCCGCCGGCGAGACCGGGCAGGCGCATGGCGGCGCCCGGCGTCCCGCGGTCTCGCTTGCCGCCGAGCCGCTGCCCCGCGAGGTCCACCTCCTCGAGGGCTTCAGGGACCTCGCGCTCCCCGATGCGCTCGAGGCGGCGCTCTTCCGCTGGCGCTCGAGCGATGCGCCCTCGGGTATCGAGCGGTTCGCCCTGCGCCTCTGCGCGCACATCGACGTCGACCGGCTGCGCGAGCTCACGGAGCGCGCCCATGTATCGCTCGCCTACATCCGCGGCATCGACAGCCTCTACCTCAACTTCGCGCGCGACGGCCTTGAAGCCGATGATATCCTCTTCCTCTTCGGGGTGGAGGCCGCGCTGAACCGAATCTGCGCGGTGGGCAGCCGCTTCGGCTCGGTGATCGAGGGCCTCTCCGCCTCGCCGGCCGAGGAGGCGTGCTCGCTCATCGACCAGCAGGTGCTTCGCGGCATGACCGCCTGGGTCGAGCGCTCGCTGGCACGGAGCGTCGCACCCAACGGCTGGGCCGAGATAGATGGGACGTCGTGCAAGCCGGGAGGGGAGTGGGACCTCCGCACGCGGTTCGCCACGCTGTGCGAGGACATGGCCGCGGTCGTGAGGCTCGAGTACGAATACGATTGCGACGCGGCGGCGGGCGTGCTCCACGTGCGCTTCAGCCTGCCCGATGCCTACGCCATGTCCCGCGAGCTCTACGATGCCGATGCGGGCGCGTGGGTCGAGCTCGAGCGTGTGCGCCGCGAGCGCATGGCCGCCGAATACGGCGCGCGCATGGTGCTCGCCTTCGCCGCCGCGGCGTTCGCCTCGAAGATCGCCCTCCGGCGCTGCACGGTGGTGGCCCGCGACCTGCGGGCTCAATCGGAGTCGAGCTACCTCTTCGAGCGCGCGGGCTTCATGGCGGCGCTCGTGCCCTTCGCGAAGAAGCTCGACGGGGCGCCGCTCGAGCGGCAGGCGGCCCTCGAGCGCATCTCCGGCCTCGCGGTGGACGAGCCGTTCGGGATCGCCGCCAGCGCGGCGCGCCGGGTCTCCCCCGCACAGGACGACAGGCCGCTTTCACCGGTGCTCCGCGACCTGCTGCTGGCCGATACCGCCTGCGAGCTCGAGGTGATGGAGAGCGGTCCCGATGAGCGCGCCGAGCGCGTCGCCGAGTTGCGCGACATCGCGCGTGACGACCCCGCCCGCGCGGAGGCCGGCCTCGTCGCGCTCATCGAGGAGCTCGAGGCGGGCTGCGCCGCGGCGGAGTTCATGAGCGACGTACCGCTCATCAGCAGGTTCTGTCAGAACCGCGTGGGGCGCGTGCTTTTGCCGCTGTGGGAGGACGACCCCGCGATGCGCATCCGCCGGGCACCCGACGCGCTCTTCTTCGCCCACCATGAGCTCGAGCAGCTCTACTTCAACGCGGGCGCCTTCGACCGGGCGCTCGACGAGGCGCGCCGCCTGCTCGACATGGCCGGCACCTCGACGCTCGCGCACGCCGCGCTCGTGAACGTGCTCGCGCGGCTGGAGCGCTATGACGAGGTGATCGAGGTCGTCAAGCACGGTCTGCGCATCGCGACCGACCGCGACTCGATCGCGTATCTACTCTACCGCGTGGCCTTCGCCTACTGGCGTATGGGCGAGCCGGAGGTGGGCATGGCGTGCTACCGCATGGTGCCCCGGGGCGAGCAGATGAGCGAGATGGCGCGCTCCGAGCTCGCGCAGCTCATGGGGGAGATGGGACGTGCCGAGGAGCCTTCGGTCGAAGAGGCCGCCGCGCTCATGGAGGGCGCCGGCATGCCCGTCCCGCCGAGCGCGGAGGCGCTCCATCAGCTCGAGGCGGCGGCGATGCTCCTTGTCGATGAGGGGTTCTTCACGCTCGCGTACGACTGCGTCTACACGCTCTGGCTGCTGCTCGGCAGCGACGAGCTCGGCGCGGTGGGTCGCTCGCTCAGGGCCTGAGGGTCGCGAAACGCGCGGACCCCGCTTGGATGGTCCAAACGGGGTCCGTGAAAACGCAGCTGGCGGAGAGCTGGGGATTCGAACCCCAGATTCCCTTGTGGGGAATACTCGCTTAGCAGGCGAGCACCTTCGGCCTCTCGGTCAGCTCTCCGTAGCAGTCACTCATATTACCGTATCCGCCCGTATCTGCACAAGATGGAAGTTGGAACTTACGCGAACTGCGTATCTGGGTAGTTGGGAGCGCCTTAGGACCGGGCACGTCCTGTGCCGGACATCGGGTTTCCGGCGATTGCAGGTGACCGGGGCACGGCGGGCGGCCGGACCGCGGCATGCGGTCGCGACCATCAGGCGTAGAGGACCTCGAGATGCGGGGCGGCCTGCGCGAGGCCCACGCGCATCTGATCGTCGACCCCCTCATCGGTCACGAGCACGTCGATGTCGGTGAGGTCCGCGGCGTGGGCGAGCGCGCTTTGGCCCATCTTGCTGGAGTCCATGAGCAGGATATGCCGGTCGGAGACCTTCATCTGCGTCTGGACCCAGTTGGCCTGCTCCATGCGGTGCGCGGTGAGGCCGTGGGCGAGCGAGAAGGCGTTGCCGCAAAGGAACGCCGTGGGGACGTGGTACTGCTCGAGCTGAGCGACGGCCTCGGAACCCTGGGCGTAGTGGTACCCCACGCGCAGGATGCCGCCGATGAGGATGATGCTGCTGTCGACGAGCTTGGCCTCGGCCTCCATGGCGACCGCCATGTCACAGGTGATGAGCGTGATGTCGCGCTTGCCGTCGAGGGCGCGCACGAGCTCCAGGCAGGTGGTGCCGGATTGGACGAGGATGGTGTCGCCGTCCGAGACGAATCGAGCGGCCGCCCGTCCGATCCGCGTCTTCTCGCGGTGGGCGACAGCGCGCGCCGCATCGAAGAGGACCTCGGTGCCGTCGGCGGAGGTGCGGATCGCGCCGCCGTGGGTGCGGCGGAGCTTGCCGAGCCGCTCGAGGGCCTTGATGTCCTTGCGGATGGTGGCAGATGAAACCCCGAAGCGCACGCTGAGGTCGTTGACGCTCACCGACGCCTCGTCCTCAAGGAGCTTGAGGATGGCATCGTGGCGTTCTTCGAGGTACAGGCTTTGATTCTCTTGTCCGCTCATGGTTCTGGTATCCGTCCGGTAGGTTGCTCGGCATCCGTTTGCCTAGCGACAATGTACCATGAAGAGCGCAGACGGCATTTCATTTTGTTTTGAATGGTGTCGAATTCGCGATAAACGCAATATCACGCGTCGGTGGGATCCGCGACCTCGACGGTGACGACCTCGACGCCCTGCTCCTCGAGTTTCGCCTTGAGCCGCGAGGATATGGTCGCCTCGGTGACGATATAGTCGACGGCGCTCACCGGCCCGATGACGCCGAGCGCGATGGCGTTGAGCTTGCTGGCGTCCGCGAGCACGAACGAGCGCGTGCTCGCCTCGATGATGCAGCGCTTCATCTCGCATTCGAGAATGTTCTGCGTGGTGAGGCCCACCTGAGCGTCGACGCCGTTGACGCCGATGAACGCCTTGTCGGCGTGCAGCTGCTTGAGCGTGTCGGTGGCGATGGGGCCCATGGTCGTGTTGAGCGACGGGCGCATGATGCCGCCGATGAGGATGACCTGGATGCGCGGGCAGGCGACGAGCTCGATGGCGATCTCGGCGGAGGGCGTGATGACGGTCAGGTCGGCAAGGTCGCTATCGCGCAGGAGATGCGCGAGCTCGCGCGTCGTGGTCGAGGCGTCGAGCAGGATCGCGTCGCCGTCCTCGATGAACCCGAAGGCCCTTCGCGCGATGGCGCGCTTCTCCGCGGGATGGAGCGTGACGAGCTCGCTCAGCGTCGACTCCACGGCCACCCGATCCTGCCGGATGCATTCGGCGCCGCCGTGCACGCGGCGCAGCAGGCCGCGGTCCTCGAGCTCCTTCAGGTCCTTCCTGATGGTGACCTCGGAGACGCCGAAGCGGTCGCTCAGGTCGGGGACGTGGACCTTGTTCTCGCGCTTGAGGATATCGAGTATGTCGTTCTTCCGCGTGTCGCTCTGCTTCATGGCTCCCTCATCCGGACGCGTCGTCTGCGGCTCCCCTCGATTGTAAAACGAAACCCGGCACGGGAAAGACGGCTCAAGATTTCGATAGAAACTCAGCTCAAAGCAGAAACTCACCGAAAACGCTTCGAACGAAAGATATAGTGCTTGAAAACGAAAGTATTTTGCGTAAGAATAGCGTAGTAACGAAACATATAGGTTTCGAACAGTATGGTTTCGAAGCATGCGGACCATACCGATGGCGCGATGCGAGAGGGGACGCATATGGAGAGGGTCCGGTTCGCCGTGATCGGCACGAGCATGATCTCGGAGAACTTCATCGAGACGCTTCGGGGTTGCCCGGATGCGCAGTACGTGGGCAGCATGGGCATGACCTCCGAGGAGTCCGTCGCCGCGACCGAGCGCAACGGCGGGACGGTCCCGTTCGCGAGCCTCGAGGAGCTCGCCGCGAGCGACGCGGTGGACGCGGTCTACATCGCCACGCCCAACGCCATCCACTACGGCCAAGCGCTGCCGCTGGTCGAGGCCGGCAAGCACGTCATGGTCGAGAAGCCGTTCTCGAGCGACGCCGCCAAGGCGCGAAACCTCATCGATGCGGCCCGCGCGAAGGGCGTGGTCGCCATGGAGGCGATGCGCCCCGTGCACGATCCGGGTATCGCGCGGATCAAGAAGCTCATGGAACGCATCGCCCCTATCCGCCGCGCGACGCTGAGATACGGCAAGTACTCCTCGCGCTACGACGACCTGCTCGCCGGCAGGCACACGAACATCTTCGACACGCATATGGCGACGGGCGCCCTCATGGACCTGGGGATCTACTGCGTGGAGACCATGGTCTACCTCTTCGGTGCACCGAAGTCGATATCGTGCTCGCCGGTCATGGTGGCCGGGCAGGAATGCGAGCTCACGCATGGCGCCATCGACGGCTTGGGCACCATCGTCGCGCGCTACGACGACAAGGTGGTGGAGCTCGCCTACTCGAAGATCTCGCAGGACCTCGCCACGAACCAGATCGAGGGCGAGCGGGGGACCATCACGGTCGAGAACATGTCCGCACCGGATGCGGGCACGCTCCATCTGCGCGGCCGCGCGGTGCGCAACGCCGCCAAGGCGACGGCGCAAAGCATCGGGGACCGCGAGGAGCCCATCGCCTTCGAGCCGTGCGACAACAACATGGTCTACGAGCTCGAGCATTTCGTAGCCTGCGTGAAGGGCGAGCGCGACGTTGCACCCTACCAGGAGGTCTCGCTCGCATCACTTGAGATTATGGACGAGGCGCGCCGCCAGGCGGGGATCGTCTTCCCGGGTGACGGCGAGGTGTAGCGCGACCGCCCGCCTCGCGTCGAGGCTATGTACGGTAAAAGCATTCGAATACTTCTGTTCGCTTACGTTTTGTTTCCTACCGTTCAGCAGATTGGCAAAAAAAGAACTAGACGAAACTTAAAAACGTTCTATTCTATGTTGTATTAGGTTCATATGAGCTCATTTGAGTTCATATTGGCAGCATCGAAAGGAGAGACATGTTAGTCAACCTGCGCGACATCTGCAAGATCGCGGAGCAGAACAACATGGCGCTCGCGGCGGTGAACGCGGCGAGCCTGGAGGCGGTCCGTGCCGCGATCGACGTCGCCGAGGAGACGGGCTACCCCATCATCATCCAGCACGCCGAGGCGCACGAGGGGCTCGTTCCGCTCTCGGTCGCCGGCCCCATGGTCACGGCCCTCGCCGAGTGCTCGAGCGCGCTCATCTGCCTGCATCTCGACCACTGCGAGCACCTGAGCTACGCCCAGCGCGCGCTCGACCTGGGCTTCACGGGCGTGATGTTCGACGGCTCCACGCTACCGTACGAGAAGAACATCGAGTTCTCGCAGGCCGCTGCCGACATGTGCGCCGCCTACGGCGCCGGTCTCGAGTGCGAGCTCGGCTCCATGGGCTCGCGCGAGGGCGGCGACTCCAACGAGGGCGGCACCGCCGAGGAGGCGGGCGCCATCTACACCGACCCCGACCAGGCCGCCGACTTCGTGGCCCGTACCGGCCTCGACATCCTCGCCTGCTCCTTCGGCACGGTGCACGGCCTCTACAAGGGCGAGCCGCACCTGTCGTTCGACGTGCTCACGAAGATCCGCGAGCGCGTCAACGTGCCGCTCGTCATGCATGGCGGCTCTGGCGTCTCGGACGAGGACTACAAGCGCGCCATCGACGCGGGCATCCGCAAGGTGAACTACTACACCTACGGCGTGAAGTACGCCGGCGAGGCCGTGCGCAAGATGATCGACGACCGCATCGCGGCGGACCCGGAGAACGTCGTGTATTGGCACGACATGACCACGGTTGCCTACGAGAGCCTGCGCGACACGTTCGAGCACATCGTCAAGGTGTTCGCCAACGGCGCCGCTCCGCTCGCCTAAGGGGGGGCGCGATGAAGAAGATCCTGATCGCGACCCATGGGCACATGGCCTCGGGCGTGAAGAGCGTCGCCAAGATCCTGCTGCGCGACGACAGCGCCATCACCGCCGTCGACTGCTATGTGGACGAGTCCGACTTCACGTCGAAGGTCCAGGAGTGGATCGACGGCGTCGAGCCCGAGGACGACGCCGTGATCTTCACGGACCTCAAGGGCGGCAGCGTCTGCAACAAGATTGCCGGCATGCATCCCGAGAAGCGCGGCATCGTGCACGTCACGGGGTTCAACCTCGCCCTCGTGCTCGAGTGCCTCATCACGGCCGACCCCATCACGCCCGAGTTCATCGACGCGGGCATCCAGGGCGCGACCGCGCTCATGGAGCGCGTGGTGCTCGAGGAGGAGGCCGCCGAGGACGAGAGCGACGACGATTTCTTCGCCTAGGCGTTTCCGTGCGCGGGCGGGATCCCGTGCGCGTCTGCATATTACGGTCACCAAAGAGAGGGGAGAGACATGATCGTACAGTTGCGAGTCGATGATCGCCTGGTCCACGGGCAGGTCACGCTCATGTGGGGCAAGGAGCTCAACACCAAGGGCATCCTGGTCGCGAACGACCATGCCGCCGAGGACAAGACCCAGGCGGCGACGCTCAAGATGGCGTGCCCGGGCGGCCAGAAGCTGCTCATCCGCACCATCGAGGACGCCATCAAGGTCGCGAACGACCCGCGCGGCGCCGATATGCGCATCTTTGCGCTCACCGATAACGTCGCCGACGCACTCGCGCTCGTCAAGGGCGCGCCCGGCAAGATCGGCAGCGTGAACGTGGCCAACGTGGGCCGTTTCGATCGTTCCGACGATTCCAAGAAGGTGCTGCTCACCACGGGCGTCACCTTGAACCCGGATGAGGTTGCCGCCGCGCGCGAGCTCTGCGAGCAGGGCATTCCCGTCATCCACCAGGTGGGTGTGACGGACGCCAAGACGCCGGTGTCCGACCTGCTCGCCAAGCTCTAGGAACGGCGCCCCGCGACCGCAAGGTCAGGCGCGGGGCACAAGATAGTGCTTCGAAAGGAGTTTGTATGGTAACCACCGCACTATTGGCGTTCTTCGCGGCGTTCTTCTGCTACTTCGTGCAGTGGACGTTCGGTCAGCCCATGATCGAGCAGCCGCTCGGCGCCGGTCTCGTCGCCGGCATCGTCTTCGGCGACATCACGACGGGCATCATGATCGGTGCTGCGCTGCAGGCCATCTTCATCGGCAGCGTGAACGTCGGCGGCGCCACCTCGGCCGACACCACCTGCGGCACGGTGCTGGCCGTGTGCTTCGTCGTGGTGAACGGCATGGACCAGGGCGTCGCGATCCCGCTCGCCGTCGCCGCGGCCATCTTCGCCAACGTGATCTACTCGCTCATCTTCAACGTGCTCATGTCCTTCTGGGCGCCCATCATCGACTGGGCCGCCCGCTCGGGCGAGGAGCGCAACGTGTTCCTGTGCCACTTCGGCGGCGCCGTCGTCATGAACGCGGCCATGGCCATCCCGACCTTCGCCGCCGTGCTGATCGGCGCTGAGCCTGCCTCGCAGCTCATGGACCTGGTGCCCCAGGCCGTGCTCAACGGCTTCAACACCGTCTCCGGCCTGCTGCCCGCCGTCGGCATGGCCCTGCTGCTCCGCATGCTCTGGGACAGCAAGATCTGCGTGTACTTCCTGCTGGGCTTCGTGCTGTTCGCCTACCTCGGCATGCCGATGATCGCCGTGGCGGCCGTGGGCGTCGTGATCATCGTGGTGACGGGCATCCGCGACTTCGAGAACCTCGACATCAAGAAGCAGATCCAGCAGCTGCGTGAGGGCGGCGTCTCCGGCGTCGGCGCCTCGCAGGCCGAGCTTGAAGAGGAGGACTTTTTCGCATGAGCAACGAACTGAACGCAACTCAGGGCCTGGAATCCACCTCGGATGACGTCAAGATCACCGTCTCCACCAAGGGCCTCTCCCACGACGACAAGAAGATGCTGCACGGTATCTTCTGGCGCTCGCTGAACATCTTCGCCATGTACTGCGGCGGCGCCCGTGCCGGTGCCTCGGGCTTCATGTGGGCGCTCTCGCCGGCCTTCAAGCGCTTCTACCACACCAAGGACGAGATGGTCGACGCCTATACGCGCCACTCCACCTGGTACAACATCACCTCGAACGTCGGCACGTTCTGCATGGGCCTCGTCGCGTCCATGGAGAAGGAGAACTCCGAGAAGGCCGACTTCGACACGCAGTCCATCGACTCGGTCAAGGCGTCCCTCATGGGCCCCATGTCCGGTATCGGCGACGCCATCTTCTGGGGCTGCCTGCGCGTGATCGCCGCCTCCGTGGGCATGGCGCTGTGCGCTGACAACGGCTCCATCCTGGGCCCGATCGTCTTCCTGCTGATCTACAACATCCCGAGCTACATCTGCCGCTGGTGCCTGACGGTCCTCGGCTACCGCGTGGGCTCGAGCTTCATCAACACGATCTACGAGAGCGGCCTCATGGGGGTTCTGACCAAGCTCGCCAGCACGCTCGGCCTGCTCATGATCGGTGCCATGACCGCATCGAACGTCAAGTTCTCGACGATCCTCTCGATCCCGGCGGGCGAGGGCGACCCCATCCTGCTGCAGAGCACGCTCGACTCGATTTTCATCGGCATCATCCCGCTGCTCTACACGCTCGGCTGCTTCTTGCTGCTGCGCAAGAACGTGAACGTCAACATCGTCATCGTGGGCACCATGGTGATCGGTCTGGCGCTCGGTTTGCTCGGCATCTGCTAGGCGCGCCGCGCGGCAGCGGAGCCGGGCCGTCCGGGGGCCCACGCGGGCCCTCGGACATCTTGGCGGTGGGTGATTATCCTCCAATCGGGTGAGCCGTAGGTGCGCAAGTCAGATACCTGCTGGTTCATGATCGTGGAAGCCCTCCCTTCCCGACGATTCTCGATGCGCCCACCGCCAAGACGCTCGAATCCTCGAAGCGGGCGCCGGTTGGCGCGTCAGAGCGGTGTTTGCCCCGGACGCGCCTCGATCAGATCGGCTCCCCGTTCTAGAGAGGCATCCGATGCATGTCCGAAAGCCCCCTCTGCACGAGGGGGCTTTCGCGTTTAGGCGGCGGGCCATGGGCTCGTGCGGCGGGACGGGCAGATTAGGCGGCGGGGCCGCGCCGCTCGTCGCCGGGGTCGATGGCCATGTTCTCGCGATGCGCGCGGATGGCGTCCCAGCTGAAGAGGCACGCGAGCTCATCTGCCGTGCGCGGCTCGGTATCGGGCGCGATACCCGTCGTGCCCGCGAGCCAGCCGAGCAGGCGCTCCGCCGTCCCGAAGCGCTCGCGCAGCCCCTCCATGTCCAGGTCACGGTCGCGCTTGGAGAGTCGGCGGCCGTCGGGCGCCATGAGGAGCGGGACGTGGGCGTAGGCGGGCTCGGGCAGGCCGAGCAGTCGCTGCAGGTAGATCTGGCGCGGCGTGGACGAGAGCAAATCGCAGCCGCGTACGACCTCGGTGACGCCCATCTCGGCATCGTCGACGACGACGGCGAGCTGGTAGGCGAACACGCCGTCGGAGCGGCGGATGAGGAAGTCGCCGCAATCGCGGGCGAGCACCTGGCGCTGCGGCCCGAATACGCGGTCTGTGAAGGCGATGACGCCGGCGGGGTCGCCTGCAGGGGGGACCATGAGGCGCGTGGCGGGAGGGCGCTCGAGCACGCGCCGCTCGACCTCGGCGGGGGAGAGCCCGCGGCAGGTGCCGCTGTATATGGGCGTGCCGTCGCTCGCGTGCGGCGCGCTCGCCGCGTGCAGCTCGGCGCGCGTGCAGAAGCAGGGGTAGGTGAGCCCGCGCTCGGCGATCGAGCGGGCTGCCGCCTCGTAGCGCTCGACGCGGTCGTGCTGGTAGAGCGGGCCCACATCCCAGGTCAGGCCGAGCCAGTCGAGGTCGCGGATGAGCAGCTCCGTCCAGGGGCCGCTCTGCGTGCGCGGGTCCAGGTCCTCGATGCGCAGCACCATGCGGCCGCCCGCCGAGCGGGCGGAGAGCCACGCGACGAGCGAGGCGTAGATGTTACCCAGGTGCATGCGGCCGGAGGGCGACGGCGCGAACCTGCCGACGACCCCGTTGCCCTGTTTGTCCGTTGCGGTATTCATGTCCGCAAGTATAGCCGAGCGGCACGTGCCATGGGCCAGGGCGTCGCCATGGCGACCGGACGGCAGGCCAAGTGATGCCTGGGGTCCTAGGACGTCTTGCATGCGGCGCCTCGTCCCAGAGCGGCGCAAGCTGTGGTTTTCTCGATTGTTCCTCGGTTAGGGACCGTGTCAGCCTCTGCTCGAGACAGTTCAAGCAAGAATACTGTGGGTTAAACTCAAAAGACCGAGTAGACCTCTCGAGCAGACACGGCTTTCCTGCAGTTTTGTGGTGGTGGCAATCGTGTCTACATGCAGCTCTGCGAATTACCCACAGTATTCTTAATCGAACGATACGGCAGCTTGCGGCATATCAGCAAAAGAGAGCGTTGCCTTGCCTCTTGCGTCCATGGAACCTCGGTTCAATAGCTAATTGTCGTTTTCCTTCTCAAGTAGAATCTGGGACGTCCAATCGCGATCGATGATGTAGGTGGGTGCAATGCGTTGCCCGAGCATCTCGACAATCTGCTCGGCCTGCATGTAGTGCTCGCGCGGTACGCTGAATGCAAGCGGCTTTGACCACGACCCGTCCGGTTGCTCGATGAACCATTCGAACTCGATCTCCTCTGCGGTGGTTTGGCCAACGTAGAGCAGGATTCCGTTGCTCATGAACTCCTCGAAATCCGTCTCGGTCTCTGCCAGTTGCTTGAGTACCAGCAATTTGAGGACTTCCATCGCGCGATCGTCGAGGCCATCGCGGAACAGCATGGCCTTTTCACGCAGGTCGTTTTGAGATGTGACGAGGCGATGCCGATAGTTCGCTTCTGCAGTCATCCTGGCGAGCATGCCGTCCGCCTGCAGCTTGTCGAGCATTCGTATGGCTTCATCGAGGCTACCCTTGTCCACGAGCTGCACCATCGCGTGCTCTTTCATGTCGTGGTAGAGACAGGGGTAGACCACATCGGTTTTGGCGCCGCAATGCGGGCAGCGGTACGTGAAAAGCGATCCGTCGATAAGCTGTTGCGCTTCATCCGGGTTGAGCACGTTGTTCAAACTCTCCCACAGGATAAATTCCCCCGTGGTGCCGCAGACGGGGCAGGTGATTTCGTGTCGGCGGGGGCGGGACATCGGGAAGCTCCTTCGCATCGTCAAACGGGTCTTGCGCCTGCTGCTACCGTGCTATCACGACCGGGTCCTCATCGAGCATGGCGCGGGCGCGGGCCTGGCCCTCGATTGCCTCGGCAAGGCGCTTGCGGTAGTAGTGCATCCCGTTCGCGATGTCGATCCTCAAGCCCACCTCGGCTTGCTGGAAGAGCGACAGCGCCCGCAGCGGATCGAGTTCGATACCCCATTCGACCGAGCTGGGGTCGATGAGCAGGCGCGCGATGCGGATCGCCGGTTGCGCGGCGAGCTCGGCGCTTTCGGCAAGCTCAAGGCTGCGCTCCCAGAGCGCCTTAGCAAAGCTCGGGTTCGCTTCGGTCGCCTGGCCGCGGCTGAACATGTCGCCGAGCTTGTAGGTGGCCTCGCAGGAGGGCGCGAGCGCCGCGGCGAGGGCATAGTAGCGGAATGCCCTGTCGAGGTCGCGCTCGCCGATGCGGCCGTATTCGTAGATGTAACCGAGGTTGATGATGGACTGGAAGCACCCGTGGCGCATCGCCATCTCGTACAGCCCAGCGGCTTTGGCGTAATCCTGCTCGACAAGATCGCCCAGATAATACAGGGCACCGAGATCGTTCATGCAGGTGGCGCTGCCGGCGGAGATACCGAGGCGGTAGCCGAGGACCAGCGCCTCGGCGATGCCGTCGTTATAGCGCGCCGCCTCGCGGATGCGCGCGGCATGCTCCTGCGCGAACCGCGCGAAGCCATCTCCTGTATGGGAAAGCGCCATGCGGGCGAGCTCCTGGAGCAGCTCTTGGGCGTTGTCGGCCTCCGCCGTGTCGTGGTAGTCGTCTGCCGACTCGTGGAAGAAGAGCGGGACGCTCGCAAACGCAGCGAGCTGTTCGAGATCCTCGCGGCTGACGGCGTAGGCATTCTCATCCATGGCGCACCTCCGAGCGCATCGATCCTTGAGACCGCGATACCCTTTCGCGCGGACAGGAACGCGCCGTTCGCCGATATACTTGAAGCGGAAGCCGTGCACGGGAGGTGAGAGCGATGGCCTACTGCGATTGGGACGCGACGAGCGAGCTCAACATCCGCTACCACGACGAGGAGTGGGGCACGCCCCTTCACGACGATCGCGGGCAGTTCGAGTTCCTCTCGCTCGAGGTCATGCAGTGCGGGCTCAACTGGAACATGATGATGCAGAAGCGCGAGATCTTCCGCGCGTGCTTCGACAGCTTCGATTTCGACCGCGTCGCGGCCTATGGCGAGCGCGACATCGAGCGCATCCTCGCGACGCCGGGGATGATCCGCAGCCGCCGCAAGATCGAGGCGATCATCGGCAACGCGCGCTGCTTCCAGCGCATCCGCGAGGAGTTCGGCACGTTCGACGCGTACCTGTGGGGCTATTCGGGCGGCAAGACCATCCTCTACAACAAGCACGCGCAGGGCTACGTCCCGGTGAGCAACGGCCTGTCCGCGCGCATCGCCCGCGACCTCAAGCGCCGGGGCTTCAAGTACCTGGGCCCCACGGTGATCTACTCGCATCTGCAGGCGTGCGGCATCATCAACGACCATAGCGAGGAGTGCCCGCGCTACCGCGCGATCAACGACGCGTACCCCACGGTCGAGAAGCGGCGCTACCTCGAGCAGGGCATCCGGTACTTCGGGGACTGAGACTTCGGGGGCCGAGAGGCGCGTCCGGGGCGGGCGCGGCCGATGCGGGGCCGAGGGCGCGTCCGGGGCGGTGCGGCCCAAGCGAGGCGCCCGGCGCGGCTGCCAGCGCGCCTTGCCCTTGTCCGCCCGCGCGGGTATCCTAGTTCGGCTTCAGCAATCCGGAACCGGACCTATGTGGGGAGCCGTATGGATATCATCGCAACGCTCGCCGAGGAGCTCGGCCTCAAGCGCTCCGCCGTCGAGGCGGCGGTCGCCCTCATCGACGAGGGGAACACCATCCCGTTCATCGCGCGCTACCGCAAGGAGGCGACGGGCGGCATGGACGACGTCGCGCTGCGCGCGCTCGACGACCGCCTCACCTACCTGCGCAACCTCGAGCAGCGCAAAGACGACGTCATCACCCTCATCGGCGCCCAGGGCAAGCTCACGCCCGAGCTCGAGGCCGAGATCCGCGCCGCCACGCAGCTGCAGCGCGTCGAGGACCTCTACAAGCCGTACCGCAAGAAGCGCCAGACGCGCGCGCAGAAGGCCCGCGAGGCGGGGCTCGAGCCCCTCGCCAACATGATCATCATGCAGGTCACGACCAAGGGCGCGCCGCTCGAGGCGGCGGCCGGGTTCGTCACGCCCGAGGCCGTCGAGGCCGGCTACGACACGCCCGAGAAGGCGCTCGCCGGCGTCTCGGACATCGTCGCCGAGGTCGTTGCCGAGGACGCCGAGAACGTGGCCGACCTGCGCTCCTTCACCGAGGGCACGGGCGAGGTGGTCTCGGTCGCGGTCGACGCGGACGAGAAGACCCCCTACGAGCCGTACTACGCCTACGACGAGCCCGTGCGCAAGATCCCCAACCACCGCATCCTCGCCATCGACCGTGGCGAGCGCGAGGGCAAGCTCCGCGTGCACGTGCAGGTGGACACGGCGGCCGCCGTCGCGCGTCTGGGCAGCCGCTGGCCGCGCCGCCAGGGTGCCTTCGCGCCGGTGCTCGACGCCGCCATCGCCGACGGCTACAAGCGCCTCATGGCCCCCTCGCTCGAGCGCGAGGCGCGCGCCAAGCTAACGGTCCGCGCGCAGATGGACGCGATCAAGGTCTTCGCCAAGAACCTCGAGAGCCTGCTGTCGCAGCGCCCCGTGCGCGGCGCGCGCGTGATCGCGCTCGACCCGGGGTACCGCACCGGCTGCAAGGTCGCGGTGCTCGACGAGACGGGCAAGCTCCTCGACCACGGCGTCGTGTACCCCACGCCGCCGCGCCGCGACATCGCCGGCACCAGGCGCGAGCTCGCGCGGCTCGTGAAGCGCTACGCCGTGAACACCGTCGTGATCGGCAACGGCACGGCGAGCCGCGAGACCGAGGAGGTCGTCTCCGACTTCATCGCCGAGGAGACACCCGAGCTGCGCTACACGATCGTCAACGAGGCCGGCGCCTCGGTCTACTCGGCCTCCGAGCTCGCGAGCCGCGAGTACCCGGACCTCGACGTGACCACGCGTGGCGCCATGAGCCTGGGACGGCGCCTCCAGGACCCGCTCGCCGAGCTCGTGAAGATCCCGCCCCAGTCCATCGGCGTCGGGCAGTACCAGCACGACCTCGACCAGGCCGAGCTCGCCCGCACGCTCGGGCACGTGGTCGAGGACGTCGTGAACCGCGTGGGCGTCGACGTGAACACCGCGAGCGCGAGCCTGCTTGCTTACGTCTCGGGCATCACGCCGGCGGTCGCCGCGAACATCGTCGCCTACCGCGAGGAGCACGGCGCCTTCACGGACCGCCGGCAGCTCAAGAAGGTGCCCAAGCTGGGGCCCAAGGCCTTCGAGCAGTGCGCGGGCTTTTTGCGCATCGCGGGCGGCGACAACCCGCTCGACGCCACGGCGGTGCATCCGGAGAGCTACGAGGTCGCCCGTGCCGTGCTCGAGCGCGCGGGCGTGGGCGCCGAGGACCTCGCCCGCGGCGGCGTGCCGGACATCGACAAGCGCGTGGGCAGCGTCGCCGCCCTCGCGGGCGATCTGGGCTGCGGCGTGCTCACCCTCATCGACATCATCGCCGAGCTCGAGAAGCCGGGGCGCGACCCGCGCGATGACGCGCCCGAGGTCGTGTTCAGCCGCTCGGCGCGCAGCATCGACGACCTCGAGGTGGGCATGGAGCTCAGCGGTACCGTGCGCAACGTGGTCGACTTCGGCGCGTTCGTGGACGTGGGCGTGAAGCAGGACGGGCTCGTGCACATCTCGAAGCTCGCGCGGCGCTTCGTCAAGCACCCGACCGACGTCGTGGCGGTGGGCGACACCGTCAAGGTGTGGGTCGAGAAGATCGACCGCGACCGCGGCAAGATCTCGCTCACCATGGTGCAGGGCAAGTAACGGGCGCGGCGCCCGCTTGTCCGGATGGCCACCCGCCGTGTTTTGTCCGGCCCAGTGGGTAGTATGGCTTAAGACCGGAAAGACGGTTGTCGGATCGACGGGAGCGGACATGGCGGGCGTCTGGTGAGATGGCCGGCGCCCCTGGGGTTTGGCGACCGCGTCGCTATCAAGAGGGCTCGTAGCGTTTGGAGGAACCATGAGCGAGATGACGTTTACCTCTGCCAGTGCCGCGAAGTACATCAAGAGCCTGGAAGACGAGAAGGCACGCCTGCTGTCGCGTGAGCGAGAGAACGCGACCTACGTTCTGGCTCAAGGCGAGGAGGAGATGCCGCCTGAGTACGATTACGAGCGGACCTTCGCAGAGGTCGACGAGATCGATCGCAAGGTCCGCCTCGTCCGCCACGCGCTCCATGCGTTCAACGCCGTCACGCTCATTCCCGAAGAGGGCATGACCATCGACGAGGCGCTCGTCTTGATGGCGCAGCTCAACAACAAGCTACGCCGCCTGGATGCGCTGCGCTCGCACGAGCCTAAGCGGCGCCGCGAGAGCGGGATGTTCCGCGGGAATGCGGTTATCGAATACGAGTACGCGAACTACGACGTCAAGCGCGCGGCGGAGGACTACCGCGTGCTCTACGATCGCATAGCCGAGCTCCAGCTGCGCCTTGACCTGGTGAACCAGACCGAACGGTTCTCGGTGGACCTGTAGGCGCACCGCGCTCGCTCATCAAGGTTCGTTCCGGATGCAGCGCTTCCCAAGTAGATGCTTCTGAGCATCCAAGGTTACGGTTCCCGAGGTAAAGATGTCCGTTGTCCGTTGTTTGTTATGAGTTGCGGATCATGCGTTACGGGCATGCTTGTGGATCGCATATCCCCTGGCGCTGCATCGAAAACTTCCCTTGCGCCCCTGTGGGCGCAGGGCGGCCGCAGAAGTTCGGTTTCATGCGGCCACTTGGAACCGATGGGATCGGGCTTATCCGAATCGGTTGCTTTCGGAGCCCGCCCCCCGTTGCGGCGGCTTCATCGATCCCTTGAGAGTACGGGAGGTGGGCTATGCCCTTCGCTATCGTGAGGGATGACATTGCGCGCGTGCGCGCCGACGCGCTCGTGAACGCGGCGAACACCGGGCTCGAGGAGGGCGGCGGCGTGTGCGGCGCGCTCTTCGCCGCCGCGGGCCGTGAGCGGATGCGCGCCGCCTGCGACGCGATCGGCCGCTGCCCCACGGGCGGTGCCGTGGTCACGCCCGCCTTCGACCTGCCCGCGCGGTGGTGCATCCATGCCGTCGGCCCCGTGTGGCAGGGCGGCGCCCACGGCGAGGAGGAGGCGCTGCGCAGCTGCTACCGGAGCATCTTCGCGCGCGTCGTCGAGCTGGGCGCCCGCTCGGTCGCCTATCCGCTCATCTCGGCCGGGATCTACGGGTACCCGGCCGACCGCGCGCTCGCCGTCGCCCGCGAGGAGACGCGCGCATTTCTCGAGGGACACGATGACATCGAGGTCACGCTCGTGGTGTTCGACCGCGCGGCCCTGCGCCTGGGCGCCGAGCTCGGCCACGCGATCCGCGCGTACATAGACGACGAGTACGTCGAGCGGAGCCCGTTCAGGCGCGGCGAGCCGCCGCGCTTCTATACGGCGGGCAGCATCGAGGTCGCTCCCCTGAAGCATGAGGCCCCCGACGGCGGTGCGGGCGCACCGGTGTTCGGGGCGCCTGGCACCCACCGCCCGCGGGCGCGCCGGGTCGGTGCGGGGAAGGCGCTCGGGGCGCCTTCTGGGCTCGCCTTCGATTCCAGCGCCGCGCCCAGCCCGGAAACCGAGCTGGACGACCTGCTTGAGCACCTCGATGCCTCGTTCTCGGAGACCCTGCTCGCCCTCATCGACCGGCGCGGCATGACCGATGCGGAGGTATACCACCGCGCCAACCTGAGCCGCCAGCTCTTCTCGAAGATCCGCGGCAAGGCCGACTACCGGCCCACCAAGCCCACGGCGGTCGCGCTCGCCATGGCGCTCGAGCTCGACCTTCCCGCGACGCAGGACCTGCTCGCCCGCGCGGGGCTCACGCTCTCCAACACGAGCAAGTTCGACGTTATCGTGCGCTTCTTCATCGAGTGCGGCATCTACGACATCTACCGCCTGAACGAGGCGCTCTTCGCCTACGACCAACCGCTCGTAGGCTCCTTCTAGGTTCCCGGCTCCCGTCGCGCCCGCCCGAGATGTCGCCGCGTCGCAGCCGCGCGGGCGTGGAAGACCTGCGACGCTCCCGTCGCGCGCCCACCCGAGATGTCGCCTGCCGGTTTACCTTCCCGGCCCTCCCGACGCGTAACCTCCAAGATGTCAGGTACACCTTGGGATAAGGAGGCAGGTATGGGAACGGCAAACGGCAAGGCGGCGTGGGGCAAGAAGGATCGCGATGGGGCGGGGCGCACGGAGCTCGTGTTCATCCTCGATGCGAGCGGCTCGATGTCGGGGCTCGAGGAGGATACCGTGGGCGGGTTCAACGCGATGATCGCGGAGAACCGCGCGGAGCCCGGCGAGGCCACCGTCTCGGTCGTCACGTTCAACGACCGCTCGAACGTGCTGCTCGACCGCGTCGCGATCGACGAGGTGCCCCGTCTCACGCGCAAGCAGTACCGCTGCTTCGGGTGCACCGCCCTGCTCGACGCGGTGGGCGGCGCCATCGAGCACATCGACCTCGTGCAGCGGGTCCAGCCGGAGGGCTACCAGGCGGACAAGGTCCTTTTCGCCATCACGACCGACGGCATGGAGAACGCGAGCAAGCGCTACACGTACCGCAAGGTCAAGCGCTTGATCGAGACGCACCGCGAGCAGGGCTGGGAGTTCATCTTCATCGGCGCGAACATCGACGTGGCGGCCGAGGCCGACCGGCTCGGCATCAGCCGCGAGCGCGCGGTGGGCTACGTGCCCGATGCGTTCGGGACCGAGCGCGTGTACCGGGCCGCGAGCATCGCGGTGGGCGCGTGCCGCTCGGGGACGAGTCTGGATGCCGCCGCATGGCGCGATGACCTCGACGAGGATGTCCGCCGCCGCGGCAAGCGGTAGGCTGCATATTCCGATAGAGCGCCCGCCGCGCCACGTGCCGAAGCGCGCGAAACGGCCGGAATGCCACCTTGGTCGAGGCATTCCGGCCATATTCATGGATCTCGATGCGCCCGCGCGCATGGTGCGCAAACGCTCGTTGCGGTATTCGGTGTGAGATTTCGGCGCGAGGGCGATACGCGCGTTTTCTACCAACAAAATCGCAGGTCACAGAAGTGGCGAATTTCGGTGACGGGGCGCTTCCCGATTCTTCACACCGAATTCCGCAACGAGTGTGCAGAACAGGGCCGACCGGGGCCGTAGAGCGTGCGAGCCGCACGGCGATCGGCGTCATCCGGTATGCTGGTGCGTGACGATCGGGCGCGACCGCGCGCCCGGCGCTACACGGGGGATGGACATTACCATGGCTGAAAACGAGAAGCGGCAGGCCGGAGCCGATGCGCCCAAACCGCGCAAACGCCACCGCAAGCTCAAGATCGCGCTGTTGGTCGTGCTGGCGCTCGCCATCATCGGCGGCGGCACGCTAGCGTTCGCCGTGCACCGCAGGCTCGAGCAGGAGCGCGCGGGCACCGCCGCCGTGGGCGCTCCGAGCATCCCGCGCGAGCTCGAGGACTCGACCGGCCGCACCGGCGCCTTCACGGCGCGCGTCGACTTCACGAGCATGGCGGCAACCGAGGGCCAGCATGTCTCGACCGAGATCGCGTGGGACGACAACTGGTTCTTCCAGGACCCCACGGTCTACAACCATGACCTCGCGACCACCTGCTCGGTGCTCTCGGCCGTGGCGAACGCCGAGTCCGCCTACTACCAGGCCGGGTCGAACTCGCCCGCCTACATGGAGAACGCTCTCGCGCAGCTGGGCTTCGACGACATCTCGACCGCGTCGTACCAATACCGCAGCGAGGTGTTCGACGAGGTGGTCGACTTCATCACCGGCACCGACGACGTCGTGGCCTACTCGATCGCGAGCAAGCGCATCGTGGGCGCGGACGGCAGCGAGAAGACGCTCTACGTGGTGTCGGTCCGCGGCAGCTACGGCGCGGAGTGGCTGAGCGACTTCAACATGGGTGACGCGGCCGACTACGAGATGGACGCCATCGACCACGAGGGCTTCATGGACGCGGCGAACGAGATCGTCGAGGAGCTCGCGGCGCGCATCACCGAGGATGCCCAGGACCAGGGCACCGGCGACGTGGCGCTGCTCTTCTGCGGCCACTCGCGCGGCGCCGCGACGGCCAACATCGCCGCATCGTACGCGGACGACATGACCGAGAGCCTGCGCCCACTCGCGCCGCTGGGGAGCATCTACTGCTACACCTTCGCCACGCCCGAGGTGACCGAGCTCACCAACGTGACCGACCCGATCTACGACAACATCTTCAACATCATGAACCCGAGCGACATGGTCCCGCGGATGCCGCTGGCCTCGTGGGGCTACTCCCGCTACGGCCACGACCTGTGGCTGCCGGGCTACGGCGACGAGGGCTTCGACGCGCAGCACGAGACCATGAGCGCCATCTTCGAGGAGAACGTGGGCGCGCCGTGCCCGTACGTGCCCGAGGACCGCGAGAACGTCGACCGCCTGATCGACGACCTGAGCCGCGAGGTGCCCACGGTCGATGACCTGCTCTCGGTGGGAACGTTCACCACGCTCGTGGGCGACCTCACGTCGGGCGTGGACCTCATGCGGATCCTCTACGGGCACTACCCGGGTGTCTACATCGCCTGGATGCAGGCTATCGACGCCGATGACCTGCGGCAGACGCAGTAGCGCGGACGCGGCCGGTTAGCTCGTGGGCTTGCTCGCAAGCGTGTTGAAGCTCGTCGCGGCCTGCATGGGCGCCATCATGATGCGGCCGGTTCCGCGGTAGACGTTCACCAGGCCCTCGCCGCCCATGGCGGAGCCGATGAGCGACTTGCCGGAGCGCTCGACCGTGAACTGCAGGCCCGCCGTCCAGGCGAGCGCGTAGTTGCCGTCGATCTTGACCTCGTCGTTTTGCAGGTCGATGTAGACGACTTCGGTCTGCGGGCAGGGCGATTCGAGCACGAGCGTGCCCTGGCCGTTGAGGCGCAGGTTGAAAAGTCCCTCGTTGCCGGCGACGGCCGACGAGAGGTTCGCCCGGCGCTCGAGCGTGTGCTGCAGGGTGCTGTCGCAGGCGAGGAAGAGGCCGTCGTTGAGCACGATCGAGCCGCCCCATTGCGCGACGTCGACGAGGAGCAGGTGCTGCCAGGTGGGCTCGCAGACGAGCAGGCCCACGCCCGTGTACTCGGGCTTGATCATGGAGTCCTGGCTTACCGCGCCGCGGACCATCTTGCCGAGCAGGTCGCCCGCGCCCTTGACCCCGGTCGTCGCCTGGATCTGGCCGGCCGTCCACTGCATGGCGCCCGCCTGCAGGGTCACGCCGGTGCGGCCGTCGAGGTTGGCGATGAGCTGGCGGCGCCGCACGTCCATCTGCGAGGCGAACCAGGCGGTCTGCGCGGTCCAGGGGGCGACGGAGAGGTCGCGGTCCCATTGGATGACCTGGAACTGGCCCATCTGGTGGAGGATCTTCACGTCGTCGTTGTTGGTGAAGTTGTAGACGGTGAACGCCATGGCGGCTCCTATCCCCGGGGTGGCTTTGCCCCAGTATAGCAGCGGCGCCGCCCGTGCGCGGCAACAGCCTAGCTAGTGCGCGGCGCCTTCGAGGTGAGGTGCCAGCCGCCGCAGTAGTCGCAGCGGTAGCAATGGAGCCCGCGCCTGCCGTGATCCGCGCAGGCGGCGATGGCCGCCTCGGCCTCCGCCCGGGTGGGGTAGCGGTTCTTGGAGAGGCACGCCTTCTCGCGGAGCGCCGCCTCGTGCCGTGCGGCGCGCTCGCGCCTGCGCTCCTCCTCGCGACCGAAGATATCGTCCATGCTCGCCGCGCGCTCCTCCTTGAACGCCGCGATCTTGCGGGCCCGCGCCGCGGGCTTCCTGCTCGCCATCGCGCCCCCTTACGCCTGGACGCCGGTGAGGGCGAACCGCGCGGCCTTCTTGATGCCGCTCCACATGGCGAAGCCCCAGACGGGCGTCTTGTCGAGGGTCTCGAGCTGGCCGGTCTGGGGGTCGAGGAGCACGGGCAGCTCGAATGCGGCCCAGTGCTTTTCGGGGACCTGCTTCACGTAGGCGACCGCATCGGGGACGAGCGGGTGCTGGAGCATGACCGGGTAGATGGCGAGCCCCTTCTGCATGCCGCGGGGAAGCCCCTCGTAGTTGTTGAGCGCCCAGGTCGTGCACGCCTGCGCGTACGCCTGCATCCCGCTAAAGCCCAGGGCGTCGTTGGCGGCGAAGAAGAAGTAGCTGTGCATCTTCACGGCGAAGGCGCCGAAGCGCTCGGCGACAAGGAGGTAGGCCCCGGTTTCGGGGATGAAGCGGGGCTGCGTGCCGAGTCGCGCCGCGACCGCCTGCAGGTAGGAGGGGAGCGCATCGACGCTCCCGCCAGCGGCGGGCGTCGGTTGCGCGGCGGGTGCCGAGGGGACCGGCTGCGCGGGTGCCGTCGTGGCGGGCGCGGGGGCTCGGCTGGGGTGCGGCCGGGGCGTCCGGCGAGCCGCAGGCCGTGCAGAAGCGGGCGTTCGGGGCGAGGGGCGCGCCGCAGGCGGTGCAGAACATGGGGTCTCCAATCCGAGGTGGATGAGCGGTCACAGGATGCGGCCCGGGAGTGCCCGGGTCCGGAGAGGCGGGGTCGGGCGGGGCGTGCCCCGCGCCCGCCTAGCCGTCCGCCTCCGCGAGGAAGTCGACGGCGTACTGCGCGGCGAGCATCGCGCCCTTCGCGAGCACGCTCTCGTCAACCTTGTAATAGCAGGAATGCTGGGCGAACGTGGCGCCGATGGCGGGGTTGCGCGTGCCCACGAACGCGAGCACGCCGGGCACGAGGCGCAGGTACTCCGAGAAGTCCTCGCCCGAGAGCGTGCCCCGGTAGCGCCCGACGGCGTCCTCTCCGAGCACCTCGACGACCGCCTGCCGGCAGCGCCTCGCCGCCCGCTCGTCGTTCACGACGGCGCCATGGGCGACCGTGTAGTCGGTGAGCTCGGCCTCGGCGCCGAGCGCGGCGGCGGTATGCACCGCGATGCGTTCGATGAGCTTGGGCATCGCCTCGTGGGCGGGCGCGCTGTACGTGCGCACGGTGCCCGTGAGGTAGGCCGTGCCCGCGATGACGTTGCGCGCGGTGCCGCCGTGCAGCTCGCCCACGGTCACCACGGCGGGCTCGTAGGGGTTGAGATCGCGGCTCACGATGGTCTGGAGGTTGTTCACGATCTCGGCCGCGGCGATGATGGCGTCCGCGCCGCGCTGGGGCATGGCGCCGTGGCACGAGGTCCCGCGGATGTCGATGCGGAACCAGTCGGTGTTCGCCATGCGCGGTCCCGGCTCGCACGAGATGGTGCCCGCCTGGACCTCGCTCCAGACGTGCGCCGCATACGCGCCGTCCACGCCGTCGCAGACGCCCGCGTCGATCATGAGCTTGGATCCGCCGCCGTTCTCCTCCGAGGGCTGGAACACGGCGCGCACCTCGCCGTGCAGCTCATCGCGCATGCGGCTCAAGATCTTGAGGGCGCCGAGCTGCATGGCGATATGGCAGTCGTGCCCGCAGGCGTGCATGACGCCCTCGTTCGCGCTGGCGAACGGCTCGCCGGTGCGCTCCGTCACGGGGAGCGCATCGATGTCGGCGCGGATGAGCAGGCGCCGGCGGGGCGCGCCGTCGGGCAGGTAGGCGTCTGCGGCCGTCCCGGCGAGCGTGGCGACCAGTCCCGTCTCGAGCGGTCGCTCGTAGGGGATGCCCATCGCGTCGAGCTCGCGGGCTATGGAGGCGGTCGTCTCGAACTCGCGCAGGCTGAGCTCCGGGTGCCGGTGGAAATGCCGGCGCTGCTCGATGATGTAGGGCTCGGTCGCCCGGCCGAGTTCCCGGATGGTGCCGCTTACGTCGCCTGCCATGCGCTCTGCTCCCGATCTCGTTCGCGAAATGCCTTAAACGTCATTGTACGCTTCATCCGGCAGGGAGGGGCTGCCGCCGGTATCGTAGAATGGTGCCGTATCGCAGGGGGCGCCGGGCGGCCGGCGCTAAGATCCGGGGGTAATCCATGGCCAAGTACCAGCTCCGCGGCACCGACAGGAAGACGCGGTTTTTCGACATGACCGCCGAAGAGGCCTATCGCTCGTACGCGACGGGCTATCGTCTCGCGCAGGTCGCCGCCCTCGCCCTGGTGGTCGCGATCGCCGTGGCCTCCGTCAGCGCCGTGTCGTACTCCAACTGGCTCTGCTACGCCATCGGCATCTTCGGCATCGGGGTCGTGGTGGTGCTCTTCCGCCGGTGGGCCGCACGCCGCTACGAGGGGCTGCTGGACATCCTCATGCATGACTGCGACCCCGAGAAGCTGCGCCTCGTGCTGGAGCGCGTGCGCGACAAGGCGGTCGGCAGGCGCGGGAAGATGCTCACCCAGGACGACCTGGCGCTTTGCGACTACTTCTGCGACGACCCCGCGGCCGCGCTTAAGCGCCTGGAGGGCATCGAGGTGCGCGGCAAGCGGGACAAGCTGGGCGTCCGCGCCGCGAACGTCGAGCTTCTGTGCCGCTGCGCCATAGGTGATGCGGAGGGCGCCCGCCGCGTGCTCGCCGAGCTCAAGGAGCTTAGGCAGGAGCTCCCGCGCGGCTCCGAGTGGGCGGGGCCGCTCGAGGCGGTCTACCAGAGCGGCAAGGAGATGCTCCGCCCGCACGAGCAGTGGACGAAGAAGGACGCCCAGCGCATGTACCAGCGCCTCGTGAACGCCGACTGCCACCTCAATCGCGTTACCGCGCAGCTGCGCCTCGCCGAGTACGAGCTTCTGCACCGCGGGGCCGAGGAGGCGCGCCGCCTGCTCGAGGACCCGGCGCTCGAGCCCTTGTGCCCCCGTTCCCGCACCGAGCGCGACGAGCTGCTCGCGCGGCTGTAGCCCGCCGTCGGGCCCGCCGGCCTAGCGCCCCATCGCGAGGGCGCGCAGGCGGTCGATCGCCCCGTTGGGGCTCTCGGCCCCGAAGACCGAGGAGCCGGCGCAGAACGAGCGGGCCCCGCAGGCGGCGAGGCGGGCGATGTTGCCCTTGTTTATGCCGCCGTCGACGGCGATGTCGAGGCGCGGGTTGGCGTTGCGCGCCATCTCGTAGATGTGCGACACCTTGCCGTAGGTGGTGTCCATGAGGATCTGCCCGCCGAAGCCCGGCTCGACCCCCATGATGAGCACCATGTCGAACTGGCTGATGCAGTACTCGATCGCCGACGGCGAGGTGCCGGGCGACAGCGCGATGCCCGCCCGCGCCCCCGCGCGCTTGATATAGCTCGCGAGCCTGAGCGGGCTCATGCACGACTCGATGGGGAAGACGACGGTATCGGCTCCGGCGTCGAGGACCCATTGCACCACGGACTCGGGATTGGTCGCCATCACGTGGACCTCGACGGGAAGGGGCGAGCGCCGCTTGATGGCGCGGATGAGGTCGGGACCGAACGTGAGGTTGGGGCAGAAGTGCCCGTCGGTGATGTTGAGGTGGATGCCGTCGGCGCGCGAGATGCGCGCGATCGCCGACCCGAGCTCAAGCGGGTCGGCAGAGGTGAGCGAGGGTTTGATCTTAACGGACTCGAGCATGTGTGTACCCCCCAAGGAAAGTAAGCGGCGCATGGCGACCGCGGGGTCGGCCATGCGCCGGAACGCTCGTTTACGGCTCGCAGTAGCACCAGATCTCTTGGTTGTGGTAGATCGCGAAGTCCTCGAAGCCGTGCTCCTCGGCCTTGGTCCGCTTGCCGTTGCAAACCTCGATAAGCTCGTCGAAGATGCGGTCGCCCATCTCGTCGACCGAGCAGGTGCCGTCGATGACGGGCGACGTGTCGATATCGATGTTGGATTCCATCTTCTCGAACGTCTGGTGGTTGCCCGTGAGCTTGATCATCGGCACGAGCGCGCTGCCCACCGGCGTGCCGCGGCCGCTCGTGAAGATGCACACCTGGGCTCCCGCACAGGTCATGCCCGAGACCGACTCGATGTCGTAGCCGGGCGTGTCCATGATGACGAGGCCGTGCTCGGTGGGCACGCAGCCATAGGGGATGACCTCGTTGACCGCCGAGGTACCGCCCTTCTGCATGCTGCCGAGCGCCTTCTCCTCGAGCGTGGACAGGCCGCCCTTCATGTTGC
This sequence comes from Enorma burkinafasonensis, assembly GCF_902150035.1. Taxonomy (GTDB): domain Bacteria; phylum Actinomycetota; class Coriobacteriia; order Coriobacteriales; family Coriobacteriaceae; genus Enorma; species Enorma burkinafasonensis. The sequence goes on along the minus strand of NZ_LR597511.1, from coordinate 34,945 downwards.
CGGGCGTGGGGTTCGCGCCGCGCACATCGATGTCGTTATCGATGAACTGCTGCTCGAGGTCGTTGATGATCATGAGGACGTCGTGCGCGACCTTCTCGTCCTTGGCGCGCGCGGCGAGGATGTGCTCGGTGCCGATGAGCTCGGTCGTCTCGCCCAGAAGCACGGTGCCGCCCTCGCGCGCGATGCGGTCGCTGCACGAGCCGAGCGACGGGTTGGCCGCAAGGCCCGAGGTGGCGTCGGAGCCGCCGCAGTTCGTGGCGAGCATGAGCTCGGAGATCGGCACGGCGACGCGCTCGACCTTCTGAGCCTCCTCTACCATGCGGCGCGCGATCTCGACGCCCTTCTCCACGCAGGCGTCGGTGCCGCCCTCGTCCTGGATGGTGAGGACCTCGAGCGGCTTGGGGCTCACGGAGCGGACCTTGTCAGCCAGCTCGTAGGGCTTGGTGCTCTCGCAGCCGAGGCCCACGATGAGCGTGCCGTAGACGTTGGGGTTTCGGGGCAGGTTCTCAAGGCAGCGCTTCATGATCTCGATGCCCTTGCCGATCTGCCCGCAGCCCTTGACGTTCTCGACGCCGACCGCGCCCGGCACCTGCGCGGCGATCTGCCGCACCGTGCCGTTGGCGCACCCGACCGTGGAGAGCACGAGTACATAGTTGCGCACGCCGTACGTGCCGTCCGGGCGTGGGTATCCAAGAAATTCAGTCATGGTTCCTCGTTTTCGCGCTTTCGATGTTGTGGACATGGACGTAGGCGCCCTGCGGGATGTCGGCGGTCGCGACGCCGATGATCTCGCCGTACTTGCGCACCTCGTCGCCGCGGGCGATGTCGTGCAGGGCGAGCTTGTGGTAGACCGGGGCGTCGTCTTTGGCGACCACGTGCGCGACGCACGCACCGGTCTTCTTGTCCATGACGTCGACGGTGTCGCCGGCGCAGGTCTCGCCGAGCAGGGTCACGACGTCGTCGGCCTCGGCCATGCGCAGGCCTCGTTTGCTCATGTTCAGTCCTCCTTCTCGTAGTGGCGGGCGATATAGCGCCCGACTCCTGCCTCGTTGTTCGAACAGGTCCTATGGCGCGCCGCGCGGACGGCGTCGTCATCGGCGTTGCTCACAGCCACCCCGTCGCCCACGGCGGCGAGGAGCGTGCTGTCGTTGTTGGCGTCGCCGAACGCGATGGCATCGGCGAGCGAGACACCCAGGTGGTCGGCGAGCCATGCCGCCGCCGTCCCCTTGGTCGCCCCGGCGACGGTGATGTCGACCGCGCGCGGGATCGAGGACGTGACGTGCAGGCCCCCGATGCCCGCAAGGGCGCAGATGGCCTCGCGGCTCACCTGGGGCGTGTAGGTGCGCAGGTTCATGCGGAAGATGGGCGCGCAGGCGGCCACCAGCTCCTCGACGGTGCCGGGGTACGGCCGGCGGGTGCGCTGCGCGTACTCGTAGAACGGCGTGTCCTTGAAGTAGCGGTCGAACGCGGCGAAGCGGTCGCTCGTGATGAAGATGGCGTGCTCGGTGAAGAACTCGACGAGCAGGTCCATCGACTCCACGGCATGCGCGACCGCGAGCATGGTCTCGGGTGCCATCTCGTGCGCATGGACGAGCTGCCAGCCCTGCGCGGTCTTACTTGACACGCAAGCGCCGTTCGCGCTGATCGCGTACTCGACGTCCGGGCGCTCGAGCACGCACGCGGGGATGCCGTCGAACAGCCGCCCCGTGCAGGGGACGAACCGGTCGCCGGCCCGGGCGATGAGGTCGAGGGCGCGCAGGTTGTCCTCGGAGATGGTCTTGTCGTCGGCGAGAAACGTCCCGTCCATATCGGAGAAGATCAGTCTCATGGCCGCCCCCTACCGCACGGCCGCGCCCGTGCGTGCGCTGCCGACCATGCGTGCGTAGCGTGGGAGTAGGCCGCGGTCCACGGTGTGCCCAAAGGCCTCGAGGTTCGCGCGGCGCCGCTCGAGCTCGTCTGCGGGGACCTCGAGCTCGATGAGGTTGCGCGTGAGATCGACGTGGATGCGGTCGCCGTCCTGGACGAGGGCGATGGGGCCGCCCGCAGCCGCCTCGGGGCAGAGATAGCCGATGGAGAGCCCGCCCGACGCGCCGGAGAAGCGGCCGTCGGTGATGACGCCCGAGTTGGGGATGCCACGCATGATCTCGGTCACGCGGTGGAGCTCCTTCATGCCGGGGCCGCCGACCGGGCCCTCGTAGCGGATCACCACGGCGCACCCCGGCTCGATGGCGCCCTGGCCGAACGCCTCGTAGCAGGCGTCCTCGGAGTCGAAGACCCGTGCGGTGCCGGTGAAGACATGCAGGTCCTCGGGCACGGCGCTCGTCTTGACGAGGGCGCCCTCGGGCGCGAGGTTGCCGTAGAGCACCTGGATGCCGCTTGCGACCGAGGCGTCGTCGTCCATGGTGCGGATCACCGTGCGGTCGATCGCGATGTCGCGGTCGAGGTTTTCGGCGAGCGTCTTCCCCGTGACGGTCATGCAGCCCCCGTCGAGGAGCCCCTCGACGGTCTTGAGCAGCGCCGGGACGCCGCCCGCCTTGTACAGGTTGATGCAGCTCATGTCGCCGTTGGGCACGATGTTGGTGATCACGGGCACCGATGAGCTCACCTGGGCGATGTCGTCCCAGGTGAGCTCGAGGCCCAGCTCCCGTGCGAGGGCGGGGAGATGCAGCATCGCATTGAGTGAGCCGCCCATGCAGGAAAGGAGCACGACCGCGTTGTGGATGGCCTGCTCGGTCATGATGTCCGAGGGCCTGATGCCCCGCCGGACCATATCGACGACGGCGGCGCCGGTGCGGCGCGCGCAGAAGCGGCGCTGGCTCGTGGAGGAGGGGAGCAGCGCCCCGCCGGGCAGCATCATGCCGAGCGCCTCGGAGAGGCAGGCCATGGTGTTCGCGGTGCCGAGGAACGGGCACACGCCCGGGCCGGTGTAGTAGCGAAGGGTCCCCTCGATGACCTCGCGCTCGGTCGCCTCACCGGCGAGGAAGCGGGCGCGCAGCGCCTTGGACTCCGAGGGCTTGATCTCGTCATAGCAGGGACCCGCGGTGACGATCGCCGCGGGGAGGTCGATGCGCGCCGCGGCGTTGAGCATGCCGGGGATGATCTTGTCGCAGCTGCCGAGGAACACCGCGCCGTCGAAGATGCCCTCGCCCACGATCATGGCCTCGCATGAATCGGTCACGATCTCGCGGTGGGGGAGGCAGTAGCGCATGCCGGCGTGCCCCTGCGCGACGCCGTCGCACATCGCGATCGTGTTGAACTCGACGGGCTCGCCGCCCGCCTCGAGGATGCCCTTCTTGACCTCCTGGGCAAGCTGGCGCAAGGGCTCGTGCCCGGGGCAGAGTTCGTTCCAGCTGTTCGCCACCGCGATGAGCGGGCGGTCGCTGTCGAGCAGCGAATCGATCGAGATGCCCGCTGACGCCAGGTGCGCCTTCGATATCGCCCGCTGGAACGGATCGAGCTTGTCTATGGCTCGCTTCATGTGTACCTCCGTGCGAATGGTGTTCCAGAGTCCGCCGCCACCCGACCCGTGCGGATGGCGGCGCTGCCGGAGGGGCGCGCGTGCGCGTGCCCCTCCGGCAGCGGGCTGCAGGGCGACGCGCGGCCACCCTGCAGCCATGTGGCTAGATCATCTGGCGGATCGACTCATGGAGCCGTGCGCGGTCGGCGGGGTCCGTGCTGTTGTAGTGACGCGAGTTCACGATGTACTCCTCGATGGCGTCGAGGTTCTCCTCGGTGGGCTCGATGCCCAGGTCAGAGAGGTTGCGCGGCATCTCCCAGTCGGCGAGGAGCTTCCTCAGCTCGTCCTCCTGGTGCTCGAGGCCGTTGAAGTGCAGCTGCAGGAACAGGCCCACGGCGACGATCTCGCCGTGGACGACGTCTGCCACCTCGCGCGTGAACAGCGTGCGCGTGCAGTCGTAGAACACGTGCGCGAGCTGCGTCTGGTTGTAGCCGCGCGTGGTGTTGGAGATGATGCCGGTCACCGGCACGTTGATGAACGCGACGTCGGCGAGCGCCTTGTTGGCCTCGCCGGCGCGGATGGCCTCGATGGCCTCCTGCGCGCGCCGGTCGAGGACGTCGGCGGTGTACTCGGCGAACTTGTAGGCGGTGAACAGGTCGATGTCGGTGTCGGTGACATCGAGCGAGGGACGGCCGTTCAGGATCTCGATCTTCTTGGCCATGGCGTCCAGGATGCCCGCGGCGGCATAGCGCACGGGGCACTTGGCCACGATGTCGAGATCCAGGTAGCAGGCGTCGATCTCGTGGGCGTAGCGCCAGGTGACGTCTTTCGCGCCCTCCGGGGTGTACATGACGCTCGTGCAGGCGAACGGGGCGCACTGCGAGATGGACGTCGGGATGTTGATGACGCCCATGCCGGCGAGCTCGCCGGTCGCCTTGGCGAGGTCCATGTTCTTGCCGCCGCCGATGCCGATGACCTCGTCGGCGTTGAACTCGTTCGCGCGCTCGGCGAGCTCACCCGCCGCCTGGGCGGAGCAGGCTCCCTTCCAGATCACGAGATCCCAGTCGATGCCCGCCTCCTTCATGCTGGGCGCGAGCTTGGGCTCGACCGCGGCCCACGAGCGGGTGCCGGCGATGATGAGGACGCGCTTGCCGAAGCGGGCGATCTCCTCGCCGAGCTCGGGCAGGAGGTTGCGCTCCTGGCGGTACCTGCCCGCGCCGAACTTGATCGCGGAATCCCGTGCTGATAGATCTGCCATGTCGGATTACCTCCAAAGGTCGGTACGGCCGCGTCGCGGCCTTCTGCCACAAAAAGCCCCTACTGCTCCCAGACGATGTTCACCGGCTTCTCGCCGCGGGCGACGAGCTCGGCGTTCTTCACGCAGATGTCGCCCATGCCGCCGAGGGCCTCGACGGTGTAGGCGCCGGTGTGCGGCGTGACGAGCACGCGCGGGTTGTTGAGGAACGGGTCGTCCGGCGCGGGCGGCTCGACGCTCATGGCGTCGATGGCGAGGCCGGAGATCGTGCCGTCCTCAAGGGCGGCGACCGTCGCGGCCTGGTCGAGCATGTCGCCGCGGGCGGTGTTGATCACGTAGGCGCCGCGCTTGATCTTCTTGTAGAAGTCCTCATCGGCGAGGTGGAACGACGTCGGGTTCAGGGTCGCGTGGAAGGTGACCACGTCGGACTCGGCGAGCAGGGTGTCGAGGTCGACGTAGGTCACGTCGTTCTTCTGGGCCCACTCGTCGTCATGCACCGGGTCGTTGGCGAGCACGCGCATGCCGAAGCCATGGTGGAGGATCTCGGCGACGCGCGAGCCGATGTTGCCGCAGCCGATGATGCCGACGGTACGGCCGCGCAGCTCCATGCCCACGAACTGCCCGCGGTCAAGCCAGCGGTTCTCGTTGGCGGCGCGGGAGGCGGCGCTGAACTGGCGGATCAGGTCGAGCATCTCGCCGACCGCGCACTCGGCGACGGCCTCGCGCTCGACGACCTTCTGAACCTTGGTCACGTAGCAGCCGCAGGCGCGGGCGGCGTCGACGTCGACGTTGTTGAAGCCCAGGCCGTCACGGGCGACGAGGAGCATGTCCGGCTTGCACTCGAAGAACTCCTTGTCGAACTGCGGGGTGCCCGAGGAGATGATGATGTTCGCGTCGCCGACGGCCTCCGCGAGCTCCGCCCCGTGGCAGTCGCCGGGGACGTCGACGCGCTTCACCGGGCCGAGCTTCTCGAGGCGCTCGATGTGCTCGGGCACCGCGTAGCCGAACGACGAGGAGTTGGTGATGGCGATGCTGATGTGCTTTGCTTGCTGGTCCATGGGAACCTTTCTTGCAGTCTGCGGATAAAAAACGGGCGGGCATCCTGGGATCCAGATGCCCGCCCGATGCATGGCGGGCTGACTGGGGAGAGTGTGCCGCTAGGCCATGCGTTCGAAGGAGGGACTACTCTTCGGTAGCGGCCTCGGCCTGCTCGGCCTCGTACTCCTCGAGGGTCTTGCCCTCGGCGTAGGCCTGGATGCGGTTCATGCCGACCTTCTTCTCGATGAAGAAGTACACGGCGGCGAAGACGACCACGATGGCAGGGATGAAGACGACCGGGTTGGTGATGCAGCTCCAGAAGAGCATGGCGCTCATGGTGAGCGACGGGCCGCAGGTGGAGGCGATCAGGCTGTCGAAGTCAAGGCCGGCGCTGGAGGCGAAGGCGGTCATGTAGGGGGCGGCAGCGGTGCCGGCGTACAGGATCGCGGTCATGACGACGCAGGCGATGATCAGCGAGCGGAACATGTTGCCGCGGCAGAGGGCAACGACCAGGCAGACGCGGAAGGTGATGACCGCGAGGTCGGCGAACGGCAGCATGTGGTTGCCGGGCAGGATTACGGCGAGCAGCAGGGTGATCGGCACCATGAGCAGGGCGAGGGTGATGACGGAGTCGTTACCCACGACCACAGCGGCGTCGAGGCCGATGCTGAACTCACGACCCTTGAAGCGCTTCTTGCAGAACTTGCTGGCGGCGCTGGAGACCGGCATGAGGCCCTCGACGAAGAGAACGGTCATGCGGGGCAGGAGCACCATGACGGCGGACATGTAGACGCCGAGGGTGAAGATGCCGGCGATGTCGTACTTGGCGAGGGCGCCGATGATGCAGCCCAGGATCAGGCCGAGCATCCAAGGCTCGCCGAAGAAGCCGAGGTACTTCTTGACGCCGGAGAGGTTGAGGTCGATGTCCTTGACGCCCGGGATGCGGTCGAGCAGCCAGTTCATCGGCGCGGCGATGATCAGCGAGCTCGCGGCGGGGACGTGCGGCAGCGAGACGTTGGGGATACCGAAGAACTTGGACACGAGCGGCTGCGACCAGTCGGCGAACTTGAAGGTGATGACCGCCATGAGGCCGGAGGCCACGAGCGCCCACACGATGTTGCCGGTCACGAAGAACACGAGGCCGCCGCAGGTGAGCATCGAGTGGTAGTTCCAGATGTCGACGTCGAGCGTGTTGGTCATGCGCACCGCGAGCATGATGATGTTGATGGCGATGACCTCGAGCACGATGAGCGGGACGATCGGCGACGCCCAGGCGACGGAGGCAAGCGCGCTCCAGCCCACGTCGAGGACGTCGAGCTGCACGCCGAAGTTCTCGACCATGGCCTGCGCGGCGGGGCCGAGCTGGTCCTTCATGAGCTGGGTGACCAGGTTGATGCCGGCGAAGCCGATGTCGATGGTGATGCCCGCCTTGAACGCCTTGCTGAACTTAAGGCCGAAGATCAGGCCGAGCACGGTGATGATGATCGGCAGCATAACGTAGGCGCCGGCATCGATGATCGCTTGGAACGCAGCGAAAAAGCCGTTGACGAATGCGTCCATGCATTTCCTCCTCTAGATACGGTACGAATGGGGTGGCCGCTGAGCCCTAAGGGCTACTCCTTGCAGGCCTCGAGGATCTCCTCGAGGGTCTCGTCCTCGCCGATGCCGGTCAGCAGGTTGATCGCCATGATGACGGGGGTCTTGATCTCGTTCTCGTTGAACTGGCCCGAGGTGACGACGAGGTCGTAGTCTCCGGCGATGGCGGCTACCTCCTGCACCTTGCACTGGTCGTACTTGATCTCGACGCCGTTCTCCTCGAGGTAGTCGGCGACCTTGTGGGCGACCATGGTCGAGGTCACGATGCCGTTTCCACAGGCAAACAGTACGCGTTTCATGCCATTTCCTTTCTTTTCGCGTCTGCCTTGCGTATCGGCTGGGTGTCCAGCCGGATATGCCGATCGGGTGCCGCGGGGCGCGGCGCTTAGGCCAGGCGGTCCTTGAGCAGCTCGAAGGCCCCATGCTGATCGCACGCGACGAGCTGCTTGGCGAGCTCCTGGTCCTGGATGATGCCGATGACCTTCTGGATCATCTGCAGGTGGGCGTGGGGCTCGCTCAGGGCGAGCATGAAGACGAGGCTCACGTCCGTGGTGGCCGCGGCGTCGTCCATGCGGTGCCAGGCGACGGGCTTCTTGAGGATGCCCACGCACACGGCGTCCTTGTTGACGTGCTCGGTGTCGCAGTGCGGGATGGCGACGTTCACCTCGCCGACGGCCAGCGCGGTGGGGAAGCCCTTCTCGCGCTCGGCGATCGCGCCGGCATAGGTGTCCTTGACCACGCCGACCTCGAACATGCGGTCGGCCATGCTCTTCTCGACGGCGGCGAAGTCACCCGGCTCGTCGAGGATCGTCACGAGGTCCTCGGAGAAAAACAGTCCTGCCATGTCTACCACCTAACCCGGTTCTCGAATGCCTTGATCTGCTCGGCGAGCGCGTCCTCGTTCATGGCGCGGATGTCATCCTTCTCGAAGATGCCCGAGCCGATGCCGGCGAACTCGGCGCCCGCGTCGAAGTAGTCCTGGACGTTGTTGCCGTTGACGCCGCCGACCGCCATGAGCGGCATGCGGTCGAGCGGGGCCTGGATGTCGGAGAAGAACCGCGGGCTGGCGCACGCCGCCGGGAAGATCTTCACGATGTCGGCGCCCATGTCGAACATCTTGATGACCTCGGTGGGGGTGTAGGCAGCCGGGACCGTGATGGCGCCCGCCTTGCGGGCGATCTCGAAGATCTCCTCGGTGAAGTTGATGGGGGAGAGCATGAACTTCGCCCCCGCCGCGGCGGCCGCCTTGGCGCGCTCGACCGTGGTGACGGTGCCGGCGCCGATGTGGACCTCGTCGCCGAACTCCTGCACGAGCTTGGCGATCGTCTCGGCCGCGCCCGGCGTGTTCATGGCCACCTCGACGGCGTTGAGCTTGCTGCCGACGAGCTGGCGCACCACGCAACGGCACTGGTCGTAGGTGTAGCCGCGCAAGATGACGGTCACCTTCGGGAAGTTGCTCGCTTCTTCGAGCATGCCATCTCCTCTCTCTAAGTGGATGCATAATTCAATCCACTGTCTGAAGATGGCCACATATTTTCAACACTTATGGGAGTAAGCGCAACTGGGTATCCGCGAACGGTAGGTATCTGCCTTAATGAATATGGAGACCGCAGCTAGTAGCCGAGTTTATAAAAAAGCAAGATACCGTTCACCGATTAGATTTGACCGTTTATCGTGAAGATTGAAAACAAGGGACAAAAAACGCTAAATCAAAAGTGCATAAAAAAAACTTAGAAACGCATAAAACTAGAACAGAATAAGAATACGCACACATAATGCACACAATTAAGTAGTTAGAAAGATGGCAGCTCGCTTACCGCCTCGCGCATCGGGACGAGAGATCATCGCGGCCCGCTCGACGGGATGGGCCGGCGCGTCCGCGCTGGGGCGGCGGCTCTATATATTGGTATGGGGTCTGCGGGTGCGCTAGCCGTACAGCAGGCTCAAAGGCGTCACGACGTTCGGCGGGGTCATGCCGTTTTTGACCGCGATGATGTTGTCCGCGACCGCCATGCCCATGCGCAGGTTCGTCTCATAGGTCGCCGAACCCACGTGCGGCGTGACGATCACGTTGGGGAGCTCGGCGATGCTCGGCGCGGGGCCGGGCTCGTTCTTGTAGACGTCGGTTGCGTAGCCGTAGAGACTGCCGCTGCGCAGCGCCTTCTCGAGCGCGGTCTCGCGGATGATGCCGGCGCGCGACGTGTTCACGAGGATGGCGCTCTCCCGCATCATCTTGAGCTCCTTGGCACCGATCAGGTTGACGGTCGAGGAGGTCAGCGGCACGTGCAGGGTGACGATGTCGCTCCGCTTGAGTAGGTCGTTCAGGCTCGTGAAGATGAGCCCGGTCGCGGCGGCGTCCTCCTGCGGGCAGATGTCGTTGCCGAGGATGTCCATGCCGAAGCCCATCGCGCGCCGCGCGACCGCCTTGCCGATCTCGCCCACGCCGACGATGCCGATCGTCTTGCCGTAGAGGCTGTGGCCGGCGCGCTTCTTCCAGACGCCGCTTTTGAACTCGTTGTTCATCTGGGTGATATGGCGCTCGAGGTCGATGATGAGGCCGAAGGTGAGGTCGGCCGTCTCCTCGGTGTTGACGCCGGGTGTGTTGGCGATGGTGATGCCGCACTTCATGGCGGTGGTGTAGTCGATGCCGTCGATGCCGCGGCCATGCTGCACGATGAGCTTGAGGCGCGGGAGGCGCTCCATCACGGAGCGCTTCATGCCCCCGCCGCCCAAGATGACCGCATCGGCCTCGTGCGCATGGTAGATCATCTCGGTGGGTGAGAGGGGGTGGTCGTGCTCGACGATGGTGACGTTGCACCCGGCTGCCTCGAGGCGCTCGAGCGGCTCATGCGTGAACACGCCGAACGTCGCGGCGAACGAGACTACATTGAACGAATCGGTTTCCATCGCCTGGATCTTTCAACGGAATGCGGGGAGTGCGAATCGCCGCCGGCATGGCGGCCCTGTGTGAGTACGGTAGCACGACAGCGCCGGCCGGGGGATAGACTTCTTGCAGAATAAACAATCTCGGTCTTTGGACTAAACGGAGTGATGAGTGGACAACGGCTGCTGCGCTGGCAGGCGACATGGTATCCGGCGCGCCCGGGGAAACCGAGAGACTCACAAAATCTAAGTGTCGAATAATAAGATTTTTTGCCCGTCCGTTGTATAAGTTCCGACAGATGGGTACCATTCTGGGCGTACGTAAGTCAGAGGTGCGCGGCCAGCCCGCGCAACCGGTGAAGGAGGAACCTTCTATGAGTCTCAAGCCGCTTGGTGATCGCGTTCTGATCAAGCCCGAGGCTGCCGAGCAGAAGACCGCGTCCGGTCTCTACATCGCCAGCAACGCCCAGGAGAAGCCGCAGCGCGGCGAGGTCATCGCCGTGGGCGCCGGCAAGCTCAACGACAAGGGTGAGCGCATGCCGATGGACGTCAAGCCCGGCGACACCGTCATCTACGGCAAGTTCGGCGGCAACGAGGTCAAGATCGACGGCGAGGACTACCTGCTCATGCGCGCCGACGACATCTACGCGGTCGTCGAGTAGCTCGCAGCCGGATCATTCGGTACCAACTTCTAGCAATGGAGGATGCATAAGATGGCTAAGGACATCACTTTCGACACCACGGCGCGCACCAAGCTCGCCAAGGGCGTGAACAAGCTCGCTGACGCCGTGACCGTCACCATGGGCCCCAAGGGCCGCTACGTCGCGCTGCAGCGCTCCTTCGGCGCGCCGACCATCACCAACGACGGCGTCTCCGTCGCCAAGGAGATCGAGCTCGAGGACCCCATCGAGAACATGGGCGCCCAGCTCGTCAAGGAGGTCGCCACCAAGACCAACGACACCGTGGGTGACGGCACCACCACCGCGACCCTGCTCGCCCAGGCCATCGTGAACGACGGCCTGCGCAACGTGGCCGCCGGCGCCAACCCGCTCGCCATCCGCCGCGGCATCGAGAAGGCCGTCAACGCCGCCGTCGACCAGATGAAGAAGCAGGCCCAGCCGGTCGAGACCAAGGAGCAGATCGCTTCCGTGGGCACCATCTCCGCCGGCGACCCCAAGGTCGGCGAGAAGATCTCCGACGCCATGGACGTCGTGGGCAAGGACGGCGTCATCACCGTCGAGGACGGCCAGACCTTCGATATCCAGATCGACACCGTCGAGGGCATGCAGTTCGACAAGGGCTATGTCTCGGCGTACTTCGTGACCGACAACGATCGCATGGAGGCCGTGCTCAAGGATCCCTACATCCTCATGACCGACCAGAAGATCTCCAACGTCCAGGACATCATGCCCGTGCTCGAGGCCGTCTCGCGCGCCGGCAAGAGCCTGCTCATCATCGCCGAGGACATCGAGGGCGAGGCCCTGCCGACCCTCGTGCTCAACAAGGTCCGCGGCGCGCTCAACGTCGTCGCCGTGAAGGCCCCCGGCTACGGTGACCGCCGCAAGCGCATGCTCGAGGACATCGCCGCCCTCACCGGCGGCCAGGCCGCCCTCGACGAGCTGGGCATCAAGGTCGCCGACATCACCGCCGAGATGCTCGGTACCGCCAAGTCCGTCACCGTGACGAAGGACAACACCACCATCGTCGACGGCGGCGGCGACAAGGCGGCCATCGAGGGCCGCGTCGCCCAGATCAAGGCCGAGCTCGAGCACACCGACTCCGACTTCGACCGCGAGAAGCTCCAGGAGCGCCTCGCCAAGCTCTCCGGCGGCGTGGCCGTCATCAAGGTCGGTGCCGCGACCGAGACCGAGCTCAAGGAGATCAAGCACCGCGTCGAGGACGCCCTGCAGGCGACCCGCGCCGCGGTCGAGGAGGGCATCGTCGCCGGCGGCGGCGTGGCCTTCATGGACGCCGCGCCCGCGCTCGAGGGCATCGAGATCTCCGACCCCGAGGAGCAGATCGGCATCGACATCGTCAAGAAGGCGCTGACCGCCCCCGTGGCGACCATCGCCCAGAACGCCGGCTTCGAGGGCGCCGTGGTGGTCGACAAGGTCGCCAGCCTGCCCGCGGGCGAGGGCCTGAACTCCGCCAACGGCGAGTGGGGCGACATGATCAAGATGGGCGTGCTCGACCCCGTCAAGGTCACCCGCACCACGCTGCAGAACGCCGCGTCCGTCGCGTCGCTCATCCTCATCACCGAGGCCACGGTGACCGACGTGCCGAAGAACACCGCGCTCGAGGACGCCATCGCGTCCGCCACGGCCAACGCGCAGGGCGGCGGCATGTACTAAGCCCTGAGCCGTAAGCTCTCACCGGGAAGCCCCCGGCGGTTCTCCTTCGCAGGTCCTCGCCGCTTCGCGGCTGCGGAATCGCTCAGGAGGATCCGCCGGGGGCTCCCCTGTATTCGAGGCATGTATCGTTCCGGCGCGACCTGTTAGTATCGATAGGCAATGGGTACACGGGTCTGATGCGGTTCGACGCGCCGAAGCGCGCGGTCGAGCCGCCCCGCACGGTTCAGCACGACAGAAGGTACGAGCATGTTGGACAGATTCACCGATCGCGCGCGTCACGTCATGTCCCTGGCGAAGGAAGAGGCGATCGCGCTCTCCACGAACAAGGTGGGCACCGAGCACCTGCTGCTCGCGCTCGCCAAGGAGGACGAGGGCATCGCCGCGGAGGCGCTGCGCACCCTCGATATCTCCTATGACGACATCATGGACGAGCTCAAGGAGGTCGTCTCCAAGAAGGGCGCCGCCGCCGGCACCGCCGCACCCGATGCGCAGGCGGATGCCGAGGGCACCTCCACACCCGACGCGGCAGCTTCCGACGGGCAGGCGGGAGCTCCCGCCGACGCCTCCGCTTCCGGCGCCGCGCCGGCGGACGGCAAGGCCGAGGGCGGCAAGCTCGCGTTCACGCCGCAGGTCATCACCGTCATGGAGAAGAGCTTCCGCCACGCGCGCGAGAACAACCAGACCTACGTCTCGACCGAGCACCTGCTGCTCGGCATCGTGGACGAGTCATCCTGCATGGCGATGGACATCCTCATGCGCCTGGGCGTCACCGCGGCGTCGGTGCGCCAGGCCGTCGAGAAGCTCACCTCCAAGGACCAGGGCAAGCGGCCGCTCGCCGGCTCCGCCACGTCGCGCCCCGGCGCGGGCCTGCCGTTCTTCTCGGGCGAGGCCGCGCACGGCAAGGGCGAGGAAACCTCGATGCTCAAGCAGTTCAGCACGAACCTCACCCAGGAGGCGCGCGACGGCAAGCTCGACCCGGTGATCGGCCGCGACCACGAGATCGCCCGCATGATGGAGATCCTCTCGCGGCGCACCAAGAACAACCCGCTCATCCTGGGCGACCCGGGCGTGGGCAAGACGGCGATCGTCGAGGGCTTGGCCCAGGAGATCGCGGCCGGCAACGTGCCCGAGAACCTCATGGACAAGAAAATCTGGTCGCTCGACCTGCCCGGCCTCGTGGCCGGCGCGAAGTACCGCGGCGAGTTCGAGGAGCGCCTGAAGGGCGTCATCCAGGAGTGCACCGAGGCGGACGACGCGATCCTCTTCATCGACGAGATGCACACCCTCATCGGCGCCGGCTCGGCCGAGGGCTCCATCGACGCGAGCTCCATGCTCAAGCCCGTGCTCGCGCGCGGCGCGTTCCAGATCATCGGCGCCACCACGGCCGAGGAGTTCCGCAAGTACCTCTCCAAGGACCCCGCGTTCGAGCGGCGCTTCCAGTCCATCGACATCGAGGAGCCGAGCGTCGAGGATACGATCAAGATCTTGAACGCGCTGCTGCCGCGCTACGAGGAGCACCACCACGTGCACTATGCGCCCGAGGCCGTCGAGGCGGCCGCGTCGCTTTCCGCCCGCTACATCCAGGACCGCTTCCTGCCCGACAAGGCCATCGACCTCATCGACGAGGCCGACGCCCGCGCCCGCATCGCGCGCAACCGCGCGCCCGAGCCGGTGCGCGCCGCCGAGGCCGAGGTCGCGCGCCTCAAGGCCGCGGTCGAGGAGGCGACCGAGGGCGACGACATGAACCGCGCCGCCGAGCTCAAGGAGCAGGAGCAGCGCTCCGAGATCGCGCTCTCCGAGGCACGCGCCGCCTGGACGGCCGAGCTCGACGCCGCGCCGGTCACGATCGGCATCGGCGAGATCGCCGACATCGTCTCCGTGACCTCCGGCGTGCCGGTCTCCTCGCTCACCGAGGACGAGAGCCGTCGCCTGCTCAACTGCGAGCAGGTGCTCAAGACGCGCATCATCGGCCAGGACGAGGCGGTCTCCGCCGTGGCGAAGGCCATCCGCCGCAGCCGCTCGCCGCTCAAGGACCCGCGCCGTCCCGGTGGCTCGTTCATCTTCCTGGGCCCCACGGGCACGGGCAAGACCGAGCTCGCCAAGACGCTCGCCGAGTACCTGTTCGGCAGCAAGGACGCGCTCATCAGCTTCGACATGAGCGAGTTCGCGAGCGAGTACGAGGTCTCGAAGCTCATCGGCAGCCCCCCGGGCTACGTGGGCCACGAGGAGGGCGGCCAGCTCACCAAGGCTGTGCGCCGGCATCCCTACTCGGTCGTGCTCTTCGATGAGATCGAGAAGGCGCACCCCGACATCTTCAACATCCTTCTGCAGGTGCTCGACGAGGGCCGCCTCACCGACGGCCAGGGCAAGACGGTGGACTTCCGCAACACCGTGGTCATCATGACCTCGAACGTCGGCGCGCGCGAGATCTCGCAGGAGTCGAGCGTGGGCTTCGGCACCACGGGCGAGGCGGGGCTCTCCGGCAAGGAGATTCACAGCCGCGCGATGTCCGAGCTGAAGCGCCTGTTCCGGCCCGAGTTCCTGAACCGCGTGGACGACATCGTGGTCTTCCAGAAGCTCACGGGCGAGAGCCTCACCGCCATCGCCGAGCTCTTGGTGGACGACCTGCGCCAGCGCCTCATCGCGAACGGCATGAACATCCGCCTCACGGACGGCGCGGTCGCCAAGATCGTGTCCGAGGGGACCGACCTCACCAACGGCGCGCGGCCGCTGCGCCGCGCCATCCAGCGCCTCATCGAGGACCCGCTCTCGGAGGAGCTGCTCGCCGGCGAGTGGAGCGCGGGCGACACGGTGCTCTGCGACGTGGTCGACGACGCGTTCGTGTTCAGCCACGGCACGGGCGAGATTCCCGCGCCGCGTGCGACCGGCGCGCTGGGGGCGAGCTTCGAGGCGGCTCCGCGCTCCGGCGCCTCGGCCCCGGTGGCCGTCGGCGGCGGTCCCGGCGGCGCCATGCAGGTCGGGACGGGCTCGCGCCGGTAGGCGGGCCCGACCCCGCCGCCGCATGCGGCACCTCCGGCGCGGCCCGGCATCCGCGCCCGCATGCGGCGCCTCAGTTCTTGCTTTCTCTTGAATATGCGGTTGAAGTCGCGTTATACGGTGCGCTCGTGGGAAAATACCAGTGACTGTGTGCATGCATATGGGTTTGGGGGTAGCGCATTGGAGAAGAACGAGATTCAGAAGCGTATGAACGAGGCCATCCGCCTCACGGCCCCCGGGCAACCGATCCGCACCGCGCTCGACATGATCATCGCCGGGCACCTGGGTGCCCTCATCTGCGTGGGCGACTCGGAGAACGTGCTCGCCGCCGGCAACGACGGCTTCCCGCTCAACATCTCGTTCACCAGCAACCGCCTGTTCGAGCTCTCCAAGATGGACGGCGCCATCGTCATCGACGAGAGCCTCTCGCAGATCCTCCGCGCGAACTTCCACCTGAACCCCGACCCCTCGCTCGCGACGAGCGAGACCGGTATGCGCCACCGCACCGCCGCGCGCATGAGCGTGCTCACCGACGCGATCGTGATCTCGGTCTCTGAGCGCCGATCCGTGGTGAACGTCTACGTGCACGGCAAGTCCTACCAGATCCAGACGGTCACCGAGATCATGGGCCAGGTCAACCAGCTCGTCTCGACGCTGCAGACCACGCGCGCCGCGCTCGACCGCTCGCTTCTGCGCCTCACCGCCCTCGAGCTCGACAACTACGTCACGCTGGCCGACATCACGAGCATCTTCTCGAGTTTCGAGATCCTGCAGCAAGCTAAGGAGGAGCTGCAGTTCTGCATCGTCAAGCTCGGCAGCCAGGGCAAGCTCGTGCGCATGCAGCTCGAGCAGCTCGCGGGCAGCACCATCGAGAACGACTACAACCTCATGATCCGCGACTACGCGTCGGATTCGTCCGAGGAGAACGCGGCGCGCATCCGCGACCAGTTCGCCAAGATGAAGGCGCAGGACCTCACCAATCCGCATCGCGTCGCCGAGGTGCTGGGCTACGACGACCTCGACGAGGATTCCGTCATGACGCCCCTGGGCCTGCGCACGCTCTCGCAGGTGTCCGTCGTGCGCGACGGCGTGGCCGAGCGCATCGTCGACGAGTACGGGTCGCTCCAGGAGCTGCTCGACAACATCAAGGAGAACCCGGAGCGCCTGGGCGACTTCGGCGTCAACAACCCCACGATCCTCGCTGACTCGCTCTACCGCATGCAGGGCAAGCAGGGGGCATAAGATGGCACCGGCTGCGAGGGGTGCGCTGGGCTGCGGCGCCGGAGCTGCGGGGGCACGCGTGTGCGCCGTGGTCGTGGCGGGCGGCTCGGGCCAGCGCTTCGGCAACCCCGGCGGCAAGCAGCTCATCGACGTGGCGGGCCGTCCGCTCATGTCGTGGTGTCTCGAGGCGTTCGACCGCGCGGCGCATGTGGGCCACATCGTGGTGGTGTGTCCGGCAGGGCGTCGCGATGAGATGCGTCGGCGCGCCGTCGAGCCGTTCGGCTTCGCGACGCCCGTGACCTTCGCCGACGCCGGCGCGACGCGGCAGGATTCGACCGATGCCGGCGTCGAGGCGGTGCCCGCGGGCTTCGATATCGTGGCTGTCCACGACGGTGCGCGTCCGCTTATCACGCCCGAGGCGATCGATCATGCCATCGAGGTGCTGCTCGCCGATCCCGCTCTCGACGGGGTGGTGTGCGGCCAGCCGGCTATCGACACGCTCAAGGTGGTCGGCGAGGATGGCATCATCGAGGACACGCCGCCGCGCAGCCGGTTCTGGACCGTGCAGACGCCGCAGATCATCAGGCTCGACGCCATGCGCCGCGCGCACGAGGCGGCGGGGGCGGCGGGTTTCGTGGGGACCGATGACTCGTCGCTCGTGGAGCGCTTCGGCGGCCGTATGCGCTGCGTGGAGACCGCGCGCGACAACCTGAAGGTCACCGTGCCCGAGGACCTGCTCCCCGTGACGGCTATGCTCGAGGCGCGCAGGGGCGCGCGGTAGGCCGGGCTTGGCGCTCGTGCCTCCCGGCTGGTCTCATCTTTTGTCTTATCTTTTTCAAGTAGTCGGTACCTTTTTGCGGGTCCCGTGGGTAGACGGGTGCCTCGCCGGGCTAAACATGCAGGTTATCGAAGCAGGGTGGCGTTGGCTACCGGGCGATTCAGGCAAAAGGTATCTACTAGTTGAAAAGCTGCTTCAGAGGGGGCGAATAGAGAAAGAAAAGACCCTTGTCATCCGAGGTGACAGTGGGGTAAGCGCAAACATGCCGAAAGTGAGGGCAAACAGAAAGCACGCCGGGTACAAAACGGTACCGAAAGACAAAGACGGCAGGTAAGTATGCCGTTGGTCTTGCGATCTATCGAGATGCCTCCCAGTTAGTCCTCACTTTCGTCATGTTTGCGATCGGCACTGCCAACGGCGGGGCGTGCTGCTCGCCGGGGGCATGCGACCGCCGACGGGCCGCCTCGCACGGCATGGTCTCAGGAGGGTATAACCAGGTCAAGAGTCGCCGCGAGGGAAAGGAGCGGCCATGTTGTTCAAGAACGTCCTGGTTCCCTACGATGAGTCCGAGCACGCGAAGAGCGCCCTGCATATCGCGCTCGGCATAGCGGGGGATGACCCCACGGCGACGGTCCACGTGCTGGCGATTGTCGCGACGGGTGCGTTCACCTCGCCCACGCTCACCGGCAACGCGTTCGACGACCTCTCGTACCTGTCCGATCCCGACCGTACCGAGAACGACGACATCATGGGCGCGCTCGTGCACCGCGCGCGCACCGACATGCAGGGTACGGTCGATGACGCGCTCGACGGAGCGACCTGTAAGGTCGTGATCACGGCGGGCGTCGCGTCCTCACCGGTCGAGGGCATCGCCGAGTACGTGGAGTCGCACGGGATCGACCTCGTGGTCATGGGGCGCCGCGGCCTGGGCGCCCTGCGCGGCATGCTCGGCAGCGTGAGCTTCGGCGTGCTGCGCTCGGTGGACGTGCCGGTGCTCACCGTGAAGTAGCGCGGTCTGGCGGAAGCGGTCCCGGCGCCCGGCGGGGCGCCCGCGCGAACCGGTCGCCCTTTAGGGCCCGTCCGTTGTACAATCCCCTCGGTCAAGATTCGATCGGGGGGATTTCTGTGTCAGGTGGTTCAGGTACCGCGGCGCCCGCGCCGACGTCCGTCTCGCGCGGGCGGGCGCTCGCGTGCGTCGCGCTGCTCGTGCTGATCGGCTTCGCGCTCGGGTGCTCGGAGTTCGTGGTGATCGGCATCGAGGCCGAGCTCGCCGCGGCGTTCCAGGTACCGCTCGCCCGCGTGGGGGAACTCATCAGCTTCTTCTCTGTCGCGTACGCGGTGCTCACGCCCACGCTCGCGATCGTGACGGGGCGCTTCCGCCGCTACCCGCTGCTCGCGGTGTACGCGGCGCTCTTCTGCCTGGCGAACGTGGTCATGGTGTTCGCACCCACGTTCGAGCTGCTGCTCGCCTCGCGCGTGCTGCTGGGTGCGGTGTCGGGCGGGCTGCTCGCACTCGGCATCACCTACATCCCCGAGCTCGTGGGCGCCGAGCGCTCGTCGATGACGATCTCGGTGGTCTACGCGTCGTTCGCGGTCGCGATGGTGTTCATCACCTCGGTGGGCAAGATCGTGGCGCACGCGCTCGACTGGCACCTCATCATGGTGGCGGCGCTCGTGCTCGCCGTGGCGTCATCGGTCGCGCTGCTCGCGGTGCTGCCGCGCACGGGCTCGACCGATGCGCCGGCGACCATGCGCGAGCAGGTCGAGCTCTTCCGCGAGCCACAGGTCGCGTGCGGCGTGTTCATCTTCCTGTTCGGCGTGGGGTCGGTGTACGTGCTCTACGGGTACGTGACGCCCTACCTCGAGCAGGTGCTCGGGCTCGACGCCGTCGCGGCGAGCGCGGTGCTCATGGCCTACGGCGTGGCCTGCTTCTTCTCGAACCTGCTCTCGGGGTGGCTCGACAGCCGCTTCGGCATCAAGGCGCTCTCCGTGACGTTTCCCGTGCAGGCGCTGCTGCTGTTCGGGGTGTGGGTCCTGGGCGGGAACGCCCTGGGCGGCGTCGCCGCGATCCTTTGCGTGGGGCTCTCGATGTACCTCGTCTCGGTGCCGTGCGTGTCGGTCTTCATGAACGCGGCGCTGCGCTGGCACCCCAAGGCGCTCACGCTCGCCAGCTCCCTCGAGCCCACATCCTTCAACATGGGGATCGCCTTCGGCACGGCGATGGGCGGCGCGGTGGTCTCGGGTCCGGGGCTCGCGCACGTGGGCGCCGTGGGCGCCGCGTTCTCGCTGGTGGCCTGGGGCCTTGCGGCGCTCACGTACCTACTCGAGCGGCGGCGGGTGCGCGTGGCGCGCTGACGCTTCCGCGGCCGATCCCCGACCAGGTATGGGGCGGCCTCGCGACGGGTCACTGACGGGCGCGGTGCCTCGGCCCGGTTGCGCTTCGGTGCCGTTGTAGGACAATAGTGCCTGTTTCGTCGATAAGCGTGATGGGCGCCCGCGTGGCGCAGAGATAGGTCGTGGAGTACATGAGCGGAAGACAAGCGCGAGACTACCGGGTTGCAGACCTGCGCGCGCCTGAGGAACGGCCCGCATTCGAGCTGCCGGCGCACACGACGGGCGTGGTCTTCGAGGGCGGAGGCTTCCGCGGCCTGTACACGGAGGGCGTGTTCGACACCTGGCTCGAGCAGGGCATCCAGGCGACGCACGCCATCGGCGTCTCCGCGGGCGTGACCTTCGGCTGCAACTACAAGTCGTGCCAGGTGGGCCGCGCGCTCAGGTACAACAAGCGCTACTGCCGCGACCCGCGCTACGCGGGCCTGCGCAACCTCGTCACGACAGGGAACCTCTTCAGCGAGGATTTCGCCTTCGGCCGCCTGCCGTGGGAGTTCGACGTGTTCGACACGCCGACGTACGCGGCGAACCCCATGCGCTTCACGGCGGTCGCCACCGACATCGAGACCGGTGAGGCCGTCTACCACGACGTGAACCGAGGCGATGCCGGCGATGTCGAGTGGATGCGCGCGTCCTCGGCGATTCCCGGCCTCTCGCGACCGGTCGAGCTCGAGGGGCGCCGGCTCCTCGACGGCGGTACGGCCGATTCCATCCCGTTCCGCTGGATGCTCGACCAGGGCTACGAGCGCTGCGTCGTGGTCTGCACGCAGCCCGCGGGCTACCGCAAGGAGCCGAACGGCCTCATGCCGGCGCTGCGCGTGCTGCTCAGGCACTACCCCCGGCTCGTCGAGCTCCTGGCGGACCGGCACGAGCGCTACAACGCCCAACTCGACGAGCTCGCCGAGCTCGAGCGCGCGGGGCGCGTCTTCGTGATCAGGCCGAGCGAGTCGGTGAAGGTGCCCATCTCGGTGAAGGACCCGTCGGAGCTGGACCGCGTGTACGAGGTCGGCCGACGCGACGGCGCATCGACGCTCGCGGCGCTCAAGGAGTACCTGGCGTAAGGGCGCTGGGTGCGCGCGGTGAGCGGCTGCCGTGCGCGGTCGCCCCTAGCGCTCCATGCCGGGAAACCCGGTCTGACGCAGCGCCTCGTAGAGCACGACGGCCGCGGCGTTCGAGAGGTTGAGCGCGCTGATGCGGTAGTCCTCGGGGTCGATGAAGTTACCGCAGATGTCCTGGGCGCGCAGGGGCCCGTGCCCCTCGGCATAGCCGGACGCCACCCCATCGCGCGCGGCCGTGCGCGCGGCCTCCGCCTGCGCCCAGGCGTCGCGGTTCTCGAGCGATGCGGCGTCGGGCAGCATGGGGATGCGCTCGCAGCGCGCGGCGTAGCGGGCGAGCAGCTCCTCGGGGATGCCGGAGCTCTCGCTGCCGAGCACGAGGTAGTCGCCGTCGCGGTACGTCGCCTGCGTGTGGATGCGCCGAGCCTTCTTGGTGAGGAGGTGCAGGCGCGGCTCGTCGCCGGCGGGGGCGAGCCCGCAGCGCTCGACGAACGCGTCCCAGCTGGGATGGACGGCAAGGTCGAGGTTTTGCCAGTAGCCGAGCCCGGCGCGATGCAGCGACCGCTCGTCGAGCGAGAAGCCGATGGGCTCGATCAGGTGCAGGCTCGTCCCGGTGAGCACGCAGGTCCGGCCGATGTTCCCGGTGTTCGCGGGGATTTCGGGCGCGTAGAGCACGATGTTGAGCACGGGTCCTCCTCGATATCGCGGCGCTTCGGGCGGCCATCGGGTACGATGGGTACGCACTGCATTGTAGCGTCGCACGGCGCCTGCCGGCAGCGAGCCGGGCGCGCCGCGACAGGGGAGGTGCCCTGTGGGCATGGCGACCGATATGGACCTGGAGCGGCGGCTGCGCGCCATCGACGGCCGCGGCTACTCGGCGTACAAATCGCTCAAGGGAGCGTACGACTTCGGGCCGTTCGTCCTCTCGATCGACCATGTGCAGGGCGACCCCTTCGCGGCGCCGTCGCAGGTGAGCGTGTGCGTCTCGGCTGAGGCGGCGGAGTTTCCCAGCGACCTCATCGACGCCCCTCATCGCAGGGTCGCCCTCGAGGACCTGCTCGTGCGCCGCTTCGCCGCCGAGGCCGCGCGGGCGAGTTTCACGGTGCGGGGCTCGGGGAAAAGCGGCCTCATCGCGACGAGCGCGCCCGGGCCCGAGGTGCTCGAGCGCTCGGCCTGCGAGGTCGCCGATGACGGGTCGGTGACGCTCCGTCTCGAGGCGGGCTTCCCCGCGCACGGGAGGACCGTCGACGCCCGGGCGCTCGGCCGCATGCTTCTCGACCTCATCCCCGCGTGCGCCGAGCGCGCGCTCGTGTGCGACCGGAACGCGCTCGCCGCCGCGCGCTCCGCTGCCGAGCTCGCCGACGACCAGCTCGCCGTGCGCCGTGAGCTCGAGCGGCGTGGGCTGGTGGCGTTCGTGGCGGACGGCTCGGTCCTGCCGCGGGCGAGCGGCGTCTCGGCGCGCCCGCTTGCGGGTGCGGTGCCCTTCGAGGCGCCGGAGAGCCTGAGCGTCACGCTCGATCTGCCCCACCGCGGGCAGACGCGCGGCATGGGCATCCCCCGCGGCGTCACCTTGGTGGTGGGTGGCGGCTACCATGGCAAGTCGACGCTGCTCAAGGCCCTGCAGGAGGGTATCTACGACCACGTGCTGGGCGACGGGCGCGAGCTCGTCATCACGGACGCCACGGCGATGAAGGTTCGCTCCGAGGACGGACGGCCGGTCACAGCGGTCGATGTCTCGCCATTCATCGCGAATCTCCCCGACGGGCGCGACACGGCGCGCTTCTCCACGCTCGATGCGAGCGGCAGCACCTCGCAGGCCGCGGCGACCGTGGAGGCTATCGAGGCCGGTGCCCGCGTGCTGCTCATCGACGAGGACACCTCGGCCACGAACTTCATGGTGCGCGACGAGCTGATGGCCTCGGTGGTCGCCGCCGAGCGCGAGCCCATCACACCCTTCGTGGAACGCGTCCGCGGCCTCTGGGAGCGCCAAGGCGTGAGCTCGATTATCGTGGTCGGCAGCTCGGGTGCGTTCTTCCCGGTCGCCGATACCGTGATCTTGATGGATCGCTATCGCGCCGCGGACGCGACCGAGCGGGTGCGCGTGGTCTGCACGGCCCGCGGGCTGGAGGCTCCGGAGGGTGACAGCGACGTCGTGGGGGATCGCGACCGTGCCGTGCGGGTTGGCGTGTCCGGTGCCCGCGGCCGTGAGCGCGACCGGGGCGCTGCCCGAAGCGGCGCTGGCCGGGGGCTCAAGGTGCGCACCCAGGGGCTCGACGGCTTCTCCGTTGGGAGCGGCACGGTCGACCTGCGGCGCACGGAGCAGCTCGTCGACCCGGAGCAGGTGCGTGCGCTCGCGCAGCTCATGCGCGCCATCGTCGAGCGAGGCCTCGCAGACGGTCGGCGCCCCGTGGCCGAGCTCGCCGCCGACCTCATCGAGCGCGTCCGCCGCCGCGGCTGGCGCGAGATCTCCCCGCACGGCGAGGTCGCCTGCGGGCTCGCGCTCCCGCGCCCGCAGGACCTCTGCGCCTGCATCGACCGCTGGCGCGGCGGCGCGGATGGTATGTAGTATCCGGCGCGGTGCTTTCGGCACCGGCCACTGTGACGATGGAAGGGGTTTCCCGTGTTCGATGGCGTGATTTTTGACATGGACGGCCTCATGTTCGATACCGAGAAGGTCTGGGGCGCCTGCTGGGAGCCCGCGCTGGCGCGCATGGGGCTCCCGATGAAGGAAGGTATCGCCGACGCCGCGCGCGGTACCGCGGGCGCGGAGTTCGCCGAGGTGGTGCACGCCTGGTTCGGTGCCGATGTCGATGCGCAGCGGTTATGGGACGTGTGGCACGAGGTCGCGGCCGAGCGCTTCCGGCTCGGTGTCGAGAAGAAGCCCGGCCTCGACGAGCTGCTCGGATATCTCGATGAGCAGGGCGTCCCCATGGCCGTCGCCTCATCCTCAACGCCGGAGGACATCGCGCATCACCTCGACACGGCTGGCGTTCGGCGCTACTTCGGCGCCGTGATCTCGAGCCTTGAGGTCGAGCACGCCAAACCGGCGCCCGATGTATTCCTCAAGGCGGCGCGGGCGCTCGGCGCCGAGCCGTCCCGTGCGCTCGTGCTCGAGGACTCCTTCAACGGCGTCCGTGCCGGCGTCGCGGGCGGGTTCTGCACGGTGATGGTGCCCGACCTGGCTGCGCCCGACGACGAGATGCGCCGCATCGCGAGCCGCATCTGCGCGAGCCTGCTCGAGGTGCGAGACCTGCTAGGCTCAGGCGCGCTCGGGTAGGCGCTGCCCGTGTCGGAGTGCGGTCTAGAACACTTTTTCAGGTAGTCGGTACCTTATCGGGGACCTGCGTAGTAGATGCGGGAACGCTGGGCTCTGTTCCTGCGTATTAAGCGACGTCCGCGCCCGCTCTACCCGATACCCCGCGATAAAGGCACCAACTATTTGAAAAACAGGCGCCGCGTGCGGTTATCCAAGGGCGCACGGCATCAAGATGCCGTGCGTTGTGGAGACGCGGCCGTCGGGAAACGTGCCGAAAGTGAGAGCTAACCAGGGGGTCAAGGCGTAGCCGAGAGATCTCCGTCTCCGCTACCAGCGGGTCGATCGGGGAGCATGGCTCGGCTACGCGACATGCCGCCGGTTAGTTCTCACTTTCGTGGAGTCTCGGCGCAACGGGTGGAGCCATCCCGGTCACCGCGAGAACAAAAGCCAGCATCTATTGGAATCGAGCTGGGAAAACGTCCGCGTAAAGAAGCGGAATAGATATTAAAAAAAGAATGTCTGCTCTCGCGCTCGCAGGGCAGACGCAGGCTGGGCTTTCTGCGACCTGCGGATTTGCGGGCAGAACAGCACGGCCGTTCACCGCATGAAGATGCAGGCACTCGCTTCCGGAAAACTCCAAGGAAGGCGGACGGCGCCATACGGGCCGTGATTTGCGCGGCGCGCGGACCGAAGGTGCGCGCCGCGCGTGAGCTATCGGGTGGGTGTTAGATGCGCTCGGCGAGGTCGAGCACCAGGCGCTCGGTCTTCTCCCAGCCCAGGCAGGCATCGGTGATGGACTTGCCGTACACGCCGCCGTCGAGCGGCTGGTTGCCGTCCTCGAGGTAGCTTTCGACCATGAAGCCGCGCACCATGTGGCGGATGGTCTCGGACCGGCGCATGGAGTCGGCGACCTCGTGGCTGATACGGATCTGCTCAAGCGGCCGCTTGCCGGAGTTGTCGTGGTTGCAGTCGACGATCACGGCGGGGTTGGCAAAATCGGCCTCCGTGTACTTCTCGGCGAGGCGCTCGAGGTACTCGTAGTGGTAGTTGGGGTAGTTGAGCCCGTCCTCGCCGATGTAGCCGCGCAGCACCGCGTGCGCGAGCGGGTTGCCCGAGGTCTCGACCTCCCAGTTGCGGAAGATGAAGGTCTGCGGCTGCTGGGCGGCGAAGATCGAGTTGAGCATCACGCTTGTCGAGCCGCCGGTGGGGTTCTTCATGCCCACGGGCATGGTCACGCCCGACGCGACGAGGCGGTGCTCCTGGTTCTCGACCGAGCGTGCGCCCACGGCGATGTAGCCCAGCACGTCGATGAGGTACTGGTAGTTGGTGGGGTAGAGCATCTCGTCGGCGGTGAACATGCCGGTCTCCTCCGCCACGCGCAGGTGCATGCGGCGGATGGCCTTGATGCCGCCGAGCAGGTCGCTGGGGCCCTCGGGATCGGGGTTGTGCAGCAGGCCCTTGTAGCCGGTGCCCTTGGTGCGCGGCTTGTTGGTGTAGACGCGCGGGACGATGAGCAGGCGGTCGCGCACGCGCTCGGCGAGCCCGGCGAGGCGCGTGGCGTACTCGAGGACGGAGTCCTCGCGGTCGGCGGAGCAGGGGCCCACGATGAGCAGGCGGCGGTCGTCCTCGCCGGTGAGGATGGCGGCGACCTGCGCGTCGAAGGCGTGCTTCTTGGCCGCGGTCTCGGCGGCGAGCGGCATCTCCTCGCGGATCTCCTTGGGGATGGGGAGCAGGCGCTTGAACTTCATGGACATGGTGGTGACCCTTCGTAGCCGGGCGACGGTATGTTTCGTGCGGTCTATTATGCCTGCTGCGCCCACCGCGCGCGACGACGATCGCGCGCGGTATCCGAGTTGTAATGAAGTGGGGCGCGACGGGGCGCCGGCCGCACGGCCCTATGCGGGGCGCGACGGGGCGCCGGCCGCGCGGCCCCATGCGGGCCGTGCCTCCTGGCTACGCGCTCGCATCCGGCGCGGCGGCGTCCGGCCACACGATGGCGTCCACCTGCCGGCGGTAGCGCGCGCACGCATCGTTCCATGTGGCGAAATCGGCATCGCCGCGGTGGTCGGGCACATCGAAGCCCGCGCGCAGCGCCTCGCCGAGGGCATGGGTGGTCTTCTGCGCGCCGCGCTCGTTGAGGTGGTCGCCCGCGTCGCAGGTGTCGAGCCGCCAGTCGATCGCGACCCGGGTATCCTGCCAGTTCAGGTCGAGGTATGCGACCCCGAGCTCGTGCGCGAGCTCGGCGGTGCGCTCGTGACGCGCCGTGTTCCAGTTCTTGGTGCTCGGCGTGCTCACCAACAGGAGCTCGGCGCCGTTGTCGCGGCAGATGCGCGCGATGTCCTGCACGTACCAGTAGTTGAGGATGGGGATCACGGCGACGTTCTCGGTCGGCGCCATGTAGCCCGCATCGTCGGCGGCCGCGACGTCGGTCTTCACCTTGTGGCCCTTGTACTCATCGGACCAGGTGGCGCGCGGCGTCGACGTGACATCCTCCGCGCGCAGCGACTTCCAGCGGTTGTGGTACTCGAGCACGGGGAAGAGGTCCTGCGCGCCGCGGAGCAGCGCGTAGCCGGGGGTGAAGCTGCGGAAGAGGCAGTTCGTCTCGAGCACGACGACGCGCGGGTGCTGCCGCCCGAGCGCCTGTGTGAGCAGCGAGCGCGTGTACGGCAGGGGCTGGCCGCTCGTGGCGCACACATACGAGGTGATGCCCTGCTCGCCCCATAGCTGGAGCGGCGAAAAGGCGCAGTACGCCTCGGAATCGCCGAGTACGAGGACGTCGATGGAGTCCTCGGGCTCGCCGAGCACCCCGTGGGCCTCGGCGTCGATCTGGCCGAACTCGGCCTGGTTGTTCTTGGGCGCGACGATGCGCGAGGCGAGCGCCAGCAGGGCGCAGAGGATGAGCGCGCTCGCGGCGACCGTCAGGACGGCGCGTCGGCGCGGATGCTTGGAAGACATGGGAGAGCTCCCTAGAACGAGGCGTACATGGGGTCGACCGGCACATAGCCCGCCCCGTAGGCGCCGAAGACGACGACGATGAGGACGATGGCGCAGGCGGCGGCCCAGCGCAGGCTGGGCGAGTCGACCGCGCGGGCGAGGCGCCCGCTGGGCGTCGCGGCGGCGGTTCCGGGAGCGCTCGCGGCAGGGGCGCCCGCGCCCGGGGCTGTACCCGCGTCCGGGGCGGAAGCGCCCGCACCGCCCAGCCCGCGCTCGCGCACGAGGCCCACGGCGAGCAGCACCGCGCAGGCCACGGCGACGCAGGCGAAGTCGCCGGCGTCCATGCCGAGCGCGAGCACCGTCCCGTCGCGGAAGGACGCGAGCGTGAAGCCCGTGAAGAGCCGGTCGAGCATGGCGAGCGCCGCCGCAGTGCCCTCCGCGCGGAAGATGAGCTCCCCGCAGAAGACGACGGCGAGCGTGCGCGCATGCTGCATTGCCCGGTAGGGCGCACCTGCGCGGTCGATGCCCATCCGCTCACAGACCGCCTGCGCCACGGGCTCCATGAGGCCGCCGACCCAGATGACCGCGAACCAGAACAGGCCGAAGAGCACGTACTGCCCGCCGGCGCCGTGCCAGAGCCCGTTGCCGAGCCACACGCACAGAAGCGCGATCCCGCTCGTGACGAGCGGCCCCAGGCGGTTGCCGGCCACGCGGCGCACGTGGGTGGTGAGGTGCTTGACCGGCTTGCTGAGTGAGACGGGGTAGAACACGTAATCGCGGAACCACGTGCCGAGGGTGATGTGCCAGCGCTGCCAGAACTCGGACCCGGTGCGCGAGAAGAACGGCTGACGGAAGTTCTCGGGCATGCGCACGCCGAAGATCCGCCCGGCGCCGACCACGAAATCCATCGTTCCCGAGAAATCGCAGTACAGCTGCACCGTGTAGAGCACCGCGGCGAGCGCGATCACACCGCCGTCATAGGCGCTAGGGCTCGCGAAGACGTTCTTCACGAGCAGGTTCACCCTATCGGCCACGATGAGCTTCTTGGCGAGGCCCCAGGCGATCCGCTCGGCGCCGCAGGCGACCGCCGGCCAGGTGATCGGGTGGCCGGCCCACAGCGCCTGCGCGGTCTCGCCGTAGCGGCAGATGGGCCCCTCCATGATCGCGGGGAAGAACGAGAGGAAGAGCGCCACGCGCGCGAGGTTGCGGTCGGCCGTGATGCTCTGCCGATAGACGTCGACCAGGTACGAGATGGCCTGCAGCGTGTAGAACGAGATGCCGATGGGCGCGGCGACGGCGGGCTCGACCATAGGGAGCGCGTCCGCGAGCCCGCCGGGGAGCGCCGCGAGGAGCGCCCGGGTCACCTCCTCGGCGAACCCGAGGTACTTGAACGCGAAGAGCACGCCGAAGTTCAGGGCGACGCCCGCCGCGAGCACGGCGCGCATCCGCCGCGCGAAGGCGCGCTTCACGGCGCGGCGGTCGGCCCCGGGCTCCTTAAGCGCCCGGGCGCGCCGTCTGATCTGGCCGTCGAGCGCGAGCCCGAGCGCCCAGATGCTCACGGTGGAGAGCGCGAGGTACACCGTGAGCTCGCCGCTCATGAGCCAGAAGAAGAGGTAGCTCGCCGCGAGCAGCACGCCCGGCCGCGCGCGACGGGGCGCGACCTGGTAGCAGAGCATGGTCGCGGGCAGGAAGACGCCCAGGACCGTGAGCGAGAGGTACGCGTGCATGGCGGCCCCCTAGAACCCGGCCTCGCGCAGGCGCTCCACCATCGCCCAGATACCGGCGAGCGAGTTGAAGTTGGCGGGGACGATTTCCACGGCGGGGATGGTGATGTCGAAGGTGTCCTCGAGCTCGGACACGAGGCTCAGGATGGTGAGCGAGTCGAGCTCGCGCGCGTCGACGAGGTCGCGGCGCTCGGCGTAGTCCACGCCGGGCTTGAGTTCGTTCAGGATATCGAGGATGGCGTCCATGGTAGGTCCTTTCTGTTGGGGAGACGCTGTCGGAGAGACGTTGCAAAAGAGAGCGGTCGGGCGACCTCGCCGCTAGCGTGAGCCGAGCTGGGCGAGCGGCGTGTTGATGATGTCGGTGCGCAGCGCGTCGCGGACGAGCGCGGGCGCGCCGTCCTCGCCGATGACGACGACGGCGGGCAGGTCGCGGCTCAGGAAGAGCGAGATGCCCTCGGTCATGCTGTAGGCGCCGGTGCGCTCGAAGGCGAGGATGTCGCCCACCTCGAGGCCGGCCAGCGGGAGCTGCTTCGCGAGGATGTCGTTCACGGTGCAGAGCGACCCGCAGACGGTCCAGGCACCGGCGGGGGAGGCGTCCGCGTGGGCGATGGCGCCGCGAGCCGCGGTATCGGCGGCGGTCCGGGCCGCATCGGCGGCGCTGCGAGCCGCGTCCTCGCCGTGTGCCGCGAGCGCGCTTCGGCCGGCATCGAGCAGGCGGACGGGCGGCTGGTGCATCGCCATCGACTGCCCGTAGTAGACGAGCTGGTGGATCCCGCCGTCGACGATGGCATAGCGTTGCCCGCCGTTCACCTTGGTGTCCACCACGCGCGTGAGGTAGGTGCCCGATGCGGCGACGAGGCTCCGCCCGAGCTCGAGCGTGATGCGGCCGGAAAACTCCATGCCCTCGAGCAGCTCGGAGAACTCGGTCAGGTAGGCCGCCTCGTCGAACGCGTCGCCCTCGAAGTAGGCGACAGGCAGGCCGGGGCCGTACTCGAGCTCGGGCGGCATCCAGCCGCACGTCTCGTCGAGCTCCCGCATGAAGGCGTCGAGGCGCGCGAGCTCGCGCGCGATGCGCTTGAGCGAGGTCTTCTGCGTGCCCGAGAAGAACTGGATGCCCCTGAGGTCGATGTAGGCGGCGCGCTTGAGCTGGCGGACCGCGGCGATAAGGTCGTTAGGCGCCATGCCGAACTGGTTGCCGCTCGTGAGGCGCAGAAGCACCGGCACGCGCACCCCGCGCCACGATGCCGTGCGCACGACCAGGTCGAGCTGCTCGAGCGACTCCACGGTGATGGCGGCGGGGAGGGCGTCCGCGGCGATGGCGGACTCGACGGTCTCGGCGTCCTTGTGCACGCCCGAGACCACGAGCTTGCCGTGCGCGAGGCCGAGCGCCTCGCAGATGCGGTACTCGCCGGGCGAGCAGACCTCGAGCCGGTCGATCAGGGGCTCGAGCTCAGGCAGGACGAAGGGGTTCGCCTTGATGGCGAAGCAGATGCCGGTGCCTTGGGGGAGCGCCGCGCGCAGGACGCGCACGCGCTCGGCGAGGGCGCGGGCGTCGAAGGCGTAGAGCGGCGTGCCGAAGGCGACGGCGAGCTGACGGAGGTCGGTTTGCATGACGGCTCCTTTCGGGAGGATGGTCGGGGACGGTGCGGGCGCGTCCGGGTGGGCATGCCGCACGGCAGCCTCAGCGGGCGCGCCGGGGCGGGTGGTGGCGTCTTACGGGCGCAGGGCGAGCAGCGCCGCGCGGTCGACCTTGCCGTTCTTGGTGAGCGGCATCCGCTCGACGCGCAGGATGGCCTGGGGCACCATGGGGCCGGGCAGGATCCGGGCGACGGCCCGCCTGAGCTCGGCCGCGTCGGCCGTGCCCTCGTAGCAGGCGACGATGCGCCCCCGCCGCGCGTCGTAGGCGCAGCGGCAGCGCTCGACCCCGCCCTGGCGCTCGAAGGCGGCATCGATCTCCTCGAGCTCGATGCGGTGGCCCTGGTGCTTGATCTGGTTGTCGACGCGCCCGGCGAAGAAGAGCTCGCCCGCCGCGCCCACGCGCACCATATCGCCGGTGCGGTAGAAGGTCTGCGGCAGGCTCCCGCCGAGCGGGTCGGGCACGAAGGCCGCCTGCGTGCGCACGGGGTCGGCGTAGTAGCCGAGCGCGATGTCCGGCCCGCCCACGTAGAGCTCGCCGGTCCCGCCCGCCTCCGCCGGCGCGCCCGTCGCGGGGTCGATGGCGCGCACGCGGCGGTTGCGGAACGCCTCGCCGAGCGGCAGCCCGTCCTCGTAGGAGCGCGCGCGGTCGACGACGTGGTAGAGGCAGTTGCAGGTGATCTCGGTGGGGCCGTAGAGGTTCACGAACAGGGTCTCGGGCAGGCGCTCCAGCCAGCGCGCGAGGTGCTTCGCCGGCATGACCTCGCCCGAGAACATCACGAGCCGCACGCTCGGCAGCTCGGCGCCGTCGAGCGCATGCAGGCTGCTCACCAGGCAGAGCGCGGCGACCGCCCAGACCATGACCGTGACGTCGCGGCGGCGGAGCTCCTCGACGAGCAGGGCCGGCGCGCTGAAGAGCCGGCGGGGGATGAGCACGAGGGTCGCGCCCGCGGCGAGCGCGCCGTAGAGGTCCTTGACCGAGACGTCGAAGTCGAAGGGCGCCTGGTTGCCCAGGACGTCGTCGGCGCGGATGCCGAAGGTGTCGACGAAGGTGCCGATGAAGCCGCAGATGGCCCGATGGCTCACGGCGACGCCCTTGGGCGTGCCGGTCGAGCCGGAGGTGAAGAGCACGTAGGCGGGGTCGGTGTCCACGAGCGCCCGGGCCGCCCGGGCGAGGGCGCGCTCGTCGATGGCGTGCTCACCGAGCTCGCGAACGTCCAGAAGCTCCACGCCGGGCAGGGCGCGCCGGGCGGCCTCGGCGCTCTCCGCGCAGGTGACGACGAGCGTGCCCTCACCGAGCGTGTCGAGGATGCGCCGCGCGCGCTCGGCGGGCACCGACGGGTCGATGGGGACGTAGAAGCCGCCCGCCATGAGCGTGCCCAGAAACGCGGCGGCCATCCAGGAGCTCTTCTCCATGAAGAGCGCGACCGGGCGGGGCGCGTCCGCGGCGGGACCGCCCGCGGCGCCCGGGTTGCCCCCGGTATCGCGCGCCCGGGTGGCAGCGTCCCGCGCAGCGAGCTCGATGAGCGCGCTCGCGATGCGGCGGCTGCGCCGGTCGAGCTCGGCATAGGTGCAGCTGCCGGACTCGTCCACGATGGCGGTCTTGCCGGGCGCGCGCCTCACCGTGCGCTCGAGGAACGCGAGCGGGGTGGCGCGCCCGCGATAGGCGGAGGGCGGCACCGGGGCGCCGAGCGGGGCGCTATCGGTGCGGTCGGTGGTGTCGAACATGGCTTCCTCCCGTCGGTGGCCTGTGATGGTCACAGTATGGGAGGGCATGCTTTACGGTCGCTGAAGCGAACCTCAAGGTTCCTTAAGGTTGGGCGGCTCCCGCCGCGCCGCGCCTACGCGACCGGCACGACGAGCGAGAACACGGTCGCCCAGGGGCCGTTAGGGTGGTCGTCGTAGCGCAGCTCGCCGTTCATGAGCAGGGCGCAGCGCCGCGCGATGGTGAGCCCCAGACCCGTGCCCTGGTGGGCGACGCGCGCGGTGTTGCTCGTCACGAACGGGTCGAAGATGCGCTCGGCGATCTCGGGCGGGATGCCGGCGCCCGTGTCCGCCACGTAGGCGTGCACGCGCCGCCCGCGCGCGCCCAGGCGCACGCCCACGCGGATGCGCGTGCCCGCGGGGTTGTGCGAGCAGGCGTTGCCGATGAGGTTGAGCAGCATCCGGCGGAAGAGCTGGCGGTCGAGCATGGCCGCGGGCGCCGGGACGCCCTCCTTTGCGCCGTCGAGCTCGACCTCGAGCATGCAACCCGCCTGCTCGACCTGGGCGCGCGCCTCCTCGGCGACCGCCGCGACCGCGTCGGCGACGTCGACGCGCTCCAGGTTGGGGCGGTACTCGGGGTGCTCCATCTTGGCGTAGGAGAACAGTATGTCGATGAGCTCGCTCGCCGTGAGCGCCTTCTCGGCGATGACCTGGTGGTAGGCCTGCTCGCGCTCGGGCGGCACGCACCCGTCGCTGAAGGCGGTGGCGTAGCCGTAGATCACGGTGAGCGGCGTCTTGAGGTCGTGCGAGATGTCGGCGATGATGCGGCGCTGGTCGTTGCGCGCCTGGCGGAGCTCGGCCATGAGGCCGCTGAAGTCGTCGTAGACCTTCGCGAGCTCGGTGGGGACCTCGGCGGGGCGCACGTGCGCGCCCTCGTCGCGACGGCACGCGGCGATGGCCTCGTCGAGCGGCCGGATCGCGCGCTTGACCTGGTGCACCAGGTACCACGCCGCCACCGCGGTGATGGCGCCCGCCACGGGCACGGCGTAGAGCGAGAGGTCGCCCGCCTCGTCGACGAGCTCGTCGTAGCGGGCCAGGTTCACGAGCGGCGCGACGAACACGAGCGTGCGCGGCTCGCCCTCCGCGGTGGTGTAGTCGTAGCGCTCGACCGACATGCGCGAGCTGTAGACGCCCTTGATGAAGTCGAACTCGCGCTGGGTGAGGGCGTCGCGCGAGGCGAAGAGGTTGCCCTGGACGATGCGCAGCTCATCGTCGAGCACGCACCACGCCTCGACCTGCTTGCTGAAGCCGTCGTCGGTGCTGTAGGAGCACCAGAGGATGCGGTAGTGCATGCCGTCCTCGGTGGGCTCCTCGAAGACCTCGTAGTAGTTGCGGTCGCCGTACTCGTTGATGAGGGGCAGATCCGTCGCGCGGATGCGCTGGCCCGCCTCGGTGGTCGAGGCGTACAGGCGCTTGCCGTCGCCGTCGAAGATCACGATCCGGCTGTTCTCGAGGTCGCTCGTCTGCAGCGCGTCGAAGCGGTCGCCCGCAAGGTCGTCGCCGTGGGCGAGCACCGTCTCGATGGAGGGGAACGCGTTGGTGAGCAGCCGGTCGCCGGCGACGTTCACCGCCCAGAAGAGCCCGGCGAGCGCCGCCGCGTACGCGACGATGCAGACAAGGCAGCGGAAGGCGATGCTCGTCCGCGCGCTATGGATGCGCCGGCGGAGCCGGCTGGTCGGGGTCTCGGGCACGGGATCGGCCGCGGGCCGAGCGGATGCGTCCATGAAATCCGCCTTTCTACCCGTCGAGGCGGTAGCCCAGTCCTCGGACGGTCTTGATGTAGCGGGGGTGGAGCGGGTCGTCCTCGAGCTTACCGCGGATGTTGGAGATGTGCACCATCACGCTGTTCTCGCTCCCCGCGTACGGCTCCCCGTTGATGCAGGAATACAGTTGCGCCTTGCTGAAGACCCTGCCCGGGGCCGCGATGAGGGTCGCCATGATCTTGAGCTCGGCGGCGGTGAGGGCGACGGGCCGGCCGGAGCGGGTGAGGGCGAGGCGCTCGGTGTCGAAGGCGAGGTCGCCCGCGGTGAGGACGTTCGGCGCGGGCGTCTTCTGGCCGCGCGGCTCGGGGTTCGCGGGGGGCGCGCCAGCGGGCGCCCCAGTAGCGCCCTCGGGGCCCGCCGGGGATGCGGCGTCGCGCTCGACCCGGCGCAGCAGGGCGCGGATGTAGGCCGTGACCTCGAGCGGGTCGAACGGCTTGGCGATGAAGCCGTCGGCGCCCGCGTCGAGCCCCACGATCTTGTCGGCCGGCTGCGTGCGCGCGGAGACGATGATGACCGGTGCTGCGCTCAGCTGCCGGAACGCCTTGATGAAGTCGTAGCCGTTCATGCGCGGCATCATGATGTCGACGAGCGCGATGTCGACCGTGCGCTCCCGCGCGACCGCGAGCGCCTGCTCGCCGTCGTAGGCGGCGGCGACATTGTAGCCGCTGCCCGAGAGGTAGAGCGTGAGGAGCTCCACGATGTCACGGTCGTCTTCGGCTACCTTGATTATCAACTTTATCCGAACACCTCCCACATTCATCCGCACATGTGCGGATGAATGTGGGAACCCGATACCCTGAGGGCCGGATCGGCCGGCCCCGGGAGATCGGAGGACGGCATGTCCGGA
>NZ_LR597532.1 GCF_902150035.1 Enorma burkinafasonensis | reverse complement strand
CGCTCGAGCATGCCCTTGGCCGTCGTGAAGGCGACGTCGTAGCCGGCCTCGGCGAACAGCCTGGC
The DNA here is from genome assembly GCF_902150035.1 of Enorma burkinafasonensis. GTDB lineage: Bacteria > Actinomycetota > Coriobacteriia > Coriobacteriales > Coriobacteriaceae > Enorma > Enorma burkinafasonensis. The sequence goes on along the minus strand of NZ_LR597532.1, from coordinate 6,250 downwards.
CATGGCGGAGGCGGCGTGCGTCTTGCCGGCGCCGACGCCCCCGTGTATGTAGAGCCCGGCGCCCCCGTTGCCCGCGAACGAGGCGATGTACTCGGCGAACTCGGGGCGGTCGGCCTCGGCGGCCCGGTAGCGCCTGGGGATGCCCGCGCGCGAGAGCGCCTTCTCCCGGCGGGCGGCCTCCTCCTTGGCGGCGAGGGCCGCGCGCCTTCGCGCCTCGGCCTCCCGCTCGCTGGCTGCGCCCTCGCACGGGCAGGGGGCGGCGGAGACCCAGGCGACCCTGCCCGCCAGCGCCGCGCCGAGCGGATCGAGGGCGGCGCCGCAGTGCGGGCACGCCCTCGGCTCCGGCTCGTCGAAGGAGAGCCCGGCCGCCCGGGCCTGCTCCAGGGTGATGAGTCCCGCTCGGTCCATCGGGCGCCCCTTCCTTATCTTCTGAAGTCCTTGTTGTCCCTTTTGCTTATTGGGTGGCATATCGTCAGGGGTTTTCCTGTCATCTCGTCAGGGGTTCGGGCTGAGAACCCTGACGGTTCGTCACCCTTGTTCTCGGCGAACCCTGTCATCTCGTCACCCTTTTGCGTCTGGAACCCTGACGAACCGTCAGGGGTTGCCAGCGCTCCGGGCGGCAGCCTCTCGCGCACGATGCGGTACCGCTTCGTGGCATGCCCGCGCGCCGGGGCGTGCACGCCGCATTCCTCGATGAGGCCCCGGTCGAGCAGGTCGCGGATGGCGCGGTGGGCGCTGCGCTCCTGCACGTTGAGGAAGCGGGCCAGGTTGCCCTTGCTCTCGAAGTAGCCGCACCCGGCGTCGCAGAAGCCGAAGATGCGCGCGTAGACGAGCAGGGGAAGGCCGGAGAGGCCCAGGTCCGCCATCATGAAGTGCCGTACCGCCGTGAACTCGCGCGGGGAGGGGCCGTCGCGCCCCCTCGGGCCTGCGGCCGCCATCGGCGCTAGTCCCTTCTGGGCGAGCCGACGACGCTGTTGCGCTCGACCCATGCGACGAGCTCGTCGTGCAGCACGATGCCGTCGCGCGTCTTGCCGCCGATGTAGCGGATCGGGAACGGGTCGTCGGGGTCCTTGGCGAGCCGGTACATGGCGTCGCGGCTGATGCGCAGCATCGCGCACGCCTCGTCGGCGCCGAATATCGCGTTGGTCGATGCGATGAGCCTCACCTGGCTCCTGCTAGTGCTCTTGGTCATGGTCGTCCTCGAGCTCCTTTCGTCTCGAGGCTCCCTCGCGTGCCCGGCCGCGGGCGGCTCCCGGGGCGGTCGCCGCCGTCATTTCCTGCCGCTCCTCGACTCGATGTAGGCGTCCACGGACGCCCTCGAAACCAGGAGCTTCCTTCCGAGCCTGTACGAGTCGATCTCTCCCGACCAGATGAGGTCGTACGCCTTGTTTCGGCTCGCCCTCATGTACTCCTGCATCTCGATCACCGTCATCCATTCGCCGCGATCTTGGTTGCCCTCGGGCGCGGCGCATTCGGCTGTGCTTGCCATGGTTCCTCCAATCTTCCCGTGCGGCACCGCGCGAGGACACCGCACGACACCGTGTGCCTTTTCGTCTGCGCGACGATTGAACCGCCTGATGGCGCTTGGCGCGCCCGGCGGGAGCGGAGACGGGTCGAGGTGGGTCGAGCTGGTCGGGCCTTCACGAAACGGCCATGAGCCGCATGCCTTAGCTCGCAGCTAAGTCCCCGAAAAGCAAAAGGCGCCCATGCGGGCGCCTGCCTAGTAGCTGGAGTTGTTCGGTTGTGGTCGGAATGCTCGTCTTCCGCGGTGCTGTCGTCCGGGGTCCGGCATCTGTCGTTCGCCTCTTCTGTCGTGTTTGATGTTGCGTGTTCTGCGAGCGACCTTGCACAGGTTTTTCAGCCCGTTGCCCCAGGTGCACCCGGGTAAATGGTACCCACCCGCCGGGACAAGGACATTGCGGGAGGGCCGTCTGGGCAAGCTGGGGTGGACGAGCGGGCGTCGGCGGCTCGATTAGGGCTTCTCCGTTACCCTGCAGCTGTTCTCGGTCGCCTGAACGACAATATCGCCGAGGTCCGCCACGCCCTCATCGAGCTGAACGACTTGAGGCCAGACCTCGCGGACCATGGCCATTTGGTCGTCTATCAGCAGGCATTTCGCCATTCGCACCCTATTCCTCATGCCGATGACCTCTTCTCCGAGCCTTTCCGGGTCTTCTGGGTCGAACATTCTTGCACCGCTCTCGTTGACCAAGTGCCCATCATGATCGAATCGTTCCGGATTCGATTCCGGGCTAAGGCGATATTCGCGACAGCGTTCGCTTTCCAGTAGGTTCGCGTTGTCGTTCCGGGATTTAGGGGAATTTCTCTCAGTGAAATCGGAGATGCCGCAATCCACCTCGTTCAGATGGTCAATAAGACATCGAAAGCTACTGCTCGTCAGGACTTTTTCGAGGGTGTCTGCATAAGAGGTCGTTGGCAAACCGTATTTTTCTTTAAACGGGCTGCTATTGGCGCCGGGCCTCGCCGCGAGCTCGCGAAGCGCGTTGACCGCCTCCACGCTTATTCCGAGATATTCCGAAACCTCCTGCTCGTCGAACGTCCTTCCCTTTGATTCGCCGATCAAGTATCCAATCTGGACTTTCAGGAGTCTTGAAATCGTTTGCATCGTGGGAAACGATGGGAAACCGGGTTTTTCTTTGCCGTATTTGCCGCCGATTTTCTCCCAGCGTCCAACAGTGGTCTTCGTCGTAGCATGCCCTTCTTTCTGCATTGCATTCGCGAAGTCCTCTTGCGTTGCATACCATTTTTTCCTCTCGGTTTTAAATCGCTCACCCCAGGCGTCTTTCATTTCTTGATCGGTTAAGACTCGTCCCATGTTGTTTCTCTCTTCCATTTACCACTGAGATACTCGTGAAAAGCTTCTATACACGAGTCTATCAAGTTGAGAGAATCAAGTCATCCGATACGAAAGGATTAAACGATGAAATGCGAATTGACCAAGAAATCGTTCGAGGTGCCGGCCCTTCTCGAACGGCATAACGATTTCGAGCAAGCAATATGCAGAACGGTGTTTCAAGACAAGTACAGCTCCAGCGTGAAGACCTACCACGTCATCGACCATCTTATTGCTCGAGGCGAAGAGCTCGGACTCATGGGCGTCCCAAGCTATCTCGCGGCGATAGAGGCGCTGAAGAGATTCAGCTCCTATCACGCTGGCCTAATCAGGGGTTTTGCCGGGGAACGACGGGTCTTCTACGCGATCAAGCATGTCGGGTCCGGCTTCGAGCAACTGGTCAATGCCGAGCTGGACTACGAGGGCGAGCACGATGAGTTCGACCAGATCCTCGTCAGCCGGCAGGGTCTTGTGATAGTCGAAGTGAAGAACTACTCCTCCTCGGCCGCGATCGGGAGCGACGGGATCCTGAGGTTTGAGGACGGAAGCGGGCGCATGCGCAACGTCGGGGAGAGGATGGCCTCCAAACGTTACGTCTTGCGCGAGGTAGTGTCCAACGCAATTGGGCGCGAGCTCCCTGATGAAAGGATTGTCTCCCTTGTCGTCAACGCCAACGAGAAGACCTTTATTCGGAACGATTCTGATCGAGTCGAGGTTCAGAGCACGGGCAGCATCGCGCGTCGAGTCGAGGAGCTGCTGAGAGGCGACGAGGTCCTAGGGGCCGAAGACGTCTCCGCCATCAAGGCGGCGCTTGAGGCTGCCCACCATCCCATCGAGATCGAGCCGGAGATCGATTTCGAGTACGTATCGGCAACCCTGCACGAGGCCCTCTCGCTGATCGCCCGATCGGTTGCGGAGGAGAAAGAGGGCGAGGATTTCGCTCGCGTGTCCGCTCCCGAGAGCGAGACCTGCTCGGTATCTCAGGCGCGGAGGCCGTCTCCTGCGCTCGTCTCGGGTGCAGTGGCTCTTCTTTTAGGCCTTGCGGGCGGATACGTGCTCGGATCAACGGGAAAATGGAGGTAAGCAGATGAACGACGTTATGGAACGCACCGCTACAAGCTACGCGGCGATTGATGCGGTGGACAACAAAGCAAGCGATTGTCGGGGCATGCTCAAATCCCTTGTCGATGCGACGAACGGCATCACCGGGCCTCAGGCCGGCCTCCTCGGATGCCTCGTCGTTTCCATTGCCGGGGTGGCGGGATATGGAATATACGCCCTTTGCGACCTGGTCAAATCCGGACACCCCGTCGAGCTCACCTCTGGAGGGGTGCGCTTCGCGGCGAATACGGCAGCGCTCGGCGAGGCGAGCAGCCTCTAATCGGCGGACAGGAGAATCGATGCAGATGAATGAGATGCCCTCGATCGGGACCACGCTGACTTACGGCGAGGCAATCAAAGCATACGACCGCTTCGAGCGGACGATGCTCGAAAAGGCGTACGGGGCCGGACTCCTGCCCGCGGTGGGGTTGTACGACCTGCTCTGGCAGCTTGAGTCGCTCGCGCAGAAGTTCGGAATCGAGGGCAAGGGGGCCTTCCCGAGGCTCAAGAGGGAGATCCGATCGTTCTCGAGCGAGAGGACCGCTCTGGCGAACGGGGTGAACGGCGAGAGGTTCTACCTGCTGCAGGATGAATCGGCGCTCAAGCAGCATGACGAGACGCACCTTTTCAAGGTCGGAATCGACGGGGACAAGCTCGCCGGCGACCTCGACGAGGCCCTCGAGCTGCTTTCAAAAGAGTCTGCCAGGGTCGACGTGTACGCCGACACCTATTCACCCGACCGATCTGAACGGGATTCCGACAGGCTGGGCAAAGACCCCTTCATGAAATGGGCCGGAATCGGGTTTTGCGCGATGATGGCCTGTTTAGGAATCTCGATGCTGGTCCATTCGGTCTTCCAAATCGGCTTCTGCTCCAAGTGGTTTATCTGATGCAGAAGCCATTGGACGAGCAGTCTTTCAAAAAAAAATAGGGCAGAATCGCTTTCACGATCCCGCCCCGCAAACCCGAGGGTTTCTAACTGGAACCTATTATGCAGCTAAGCGGCGTCTTATCAACCCCCCCGTAACAGACTCCATTGTCGGTAAACGCTCCGCCAAGGGCTGATCGCCTCCCTAGACGAGCTTCTTGCGCGTCTCCTTCAGTATGCCCTTCTTGAAATCGGACCACTTGCCGAAGAACTTCTCGTCCGTCGCGGTGGCGGTGTGCTCGGCGTATTTGATTGCCGTGAGTTCCATGGTGCAGATGTAGTCCGCCGCCTGCGAAAGCCGGTACTCGGAGGGCTGCGCCGATCGGTAGACGACGGCGTCCTTCGACAGCGCGTACTCGACCGCGCGGTGCAGCGACTCGGCGATGGAGCGCTGGCCGTTGTCGTAATAGACCTTGACCAAATCGTAGTATTGCAGCTCCGCGAGGTTGTCGAACAGGAAGTTCACGATATCCCTTCGCATCGCCCCCGCGAGCTTGTCGAGCGAGGCGAACTGCTTGGTCGCGTATGCGAAGGTGTGGTACTTTACGGGCATGTGGCGGAAGAAGACGCGGAACGAGCCGAGCATCATCTTGCGCGTCCTCAGGTCGAGCCCCGAGTACTGGTCCTTGCCGTTCATGAGCGGCGACGCATGGAAGGGTATGTCCGGGAGCCCCTTGGCGCGAAGGGCGCCCTCATATGCCGCGATCGAATTCGCGATGTTTTCGGATTGGTCGTGCATGACGACGGTGAGCAGGTAGTGGCGGTCGGAGAGGCCGTCGCTTCCCGACTCGTCGACGAAGATGCTGAGTTCTCGCATTGTTCTCCTGGATAAGAAAAAAGCCGGGGAAAACGTCCCCGGCACTTGGAAGCCTTCCTAACGGAAAACCAATTACCTTATATCATGTACTGTCCGGAAATTCAAGGGAGCTCGATGCGTTTCCGGACGTCGGCGGAATCTCAAAGCCCGCTCGCCAACTCATGGGCAAGCCACCTGAGACTACTCACTTTACCCGCGGACGACGAAGAGCTGCGACCTGCGGTTTTTCAACCAGCATGAAAGCCGCCCGCGTTGATTCACTTGCGATTGTAGCTGGCGGCTTGCGGGCAAAAGGGCGGTTGAGTTTCAAAACGGGCGTTTTCGGCGATATTGAGCTTGCAAAGGCGTCCCGCCGCGCCCTTTGGGACAAAAACAAAAACTCAAAGCCCTGAGTTTGAAAAAAGTTTTTAGAGTTGTCCCAGCTTTTGTCCCCAAAGCCGACGAAACGCGACATGGTGTCACCTGGCGGCACTCGGCTCGAGGCGGCACCGAAAACTGGGTGTAACTGGAATGACGGGGCGGCAAAACTATAACCATCGAGTGGGAGTAG
>NZ_LR597510.1 GCF_902150035.1 Enorma burkinafasonensis | reverse complement strand
CATCTCCACCATTCCTTCAACTGGGAAAATGCCGCCCCCGGGGCCCGGATAGGACCTCGGGGGCGTTCGGTTAACTGCGGGAGCGTGCCGTCAGCTCAATGTGTTCGGTTGGGATCGGAAATCAACCACCAACCCGCCGCGCGCCACGCGGCGCACGGCAAGCGAGCAGTCGCGCGGGTCGGCCCCGGGCGCGTCCGGCACCTCGAAGACGCGCGAGCCGCAGGCGTTGACGATGCGCGTGCCGCTCGCGTGCCTGCTCACGCGCGCGATGCGCCCGTACTCCAGGTGCACGTGGCCGTGGACCATGGTGTCGGGGGCGAGCGCGTCGAGGACCGCGTTGAACGCCTCGAAGCCCCGGTGGGGCAGGTCGCCGAGGTCGCCGTGGCCGTATGCCGGCGCGTGGGTCACCAAGACGTCGATGCCGCCGGACATGCGGGCGATGAGCGACAGCTTGGTCGCGCGCCAGCGCATCTCCTGCTCGGTGTAGCCGTAGACGCGGTCGTTGTAGCGCACGGAGCCGCCAAGCCCCATGAAGCGCAGCCCGCGGTACGTGGCGATGCAGCCGTCGATGTCGACGCAACCCTCGGGGGCGTGGCGCGCGTAGGCCGTGTCGTGGTTGCCCGGCACGTAGAGCAAAGGGACGTTGGCGAGGGTCACGATGTGCTCGAGGTAGGATGCCGCGAGGTCGCCGCACGACACGATGACGTCGACGCCCGCCATGCGCTCGCGGTCGTAGCGGTCGGTGAGCCACGCCTCCTCGACATCCGAGATCGCGAGGATCCTCATACCGTGCGCCTCGCCTTGGGCAGCCGTGCGACATCGAGCGGTATGAGGCCGCTCACCTCGACCTTCTCGAGGCTGTCGTCCGTGAGCTCGCACTGCTCGGGGAGGCGTCCCACCACGTTCTCGTTGAGCCAGCTCATGCGCACGATCTGCTCGCTCGGCAGGCGGCCAGCGCGCTCGTCCTGCACGACGCCCTCGCAGCTGCGCAGCTCGCCCGCGAACGGGTCGAGCCGGCGCGTGAGGATCGACTGGCGCAAAAGCTCGATGAGCACGCGCTGGCCGCGCGGCAGCTCGCTCGACAGGCGTACGTCGAGCACGCCCGCGCTCAGGCCCCACCAGTAGTTGAGGGCCTCCCCCGCTCGCGCGCTCCCCTCCTTGCGCCAGGTCTCGTTGCGGATCGACTGGACGATGAGCTGGTAGTAGCGCCCCCACTTCCAGATGGGCTCCGCGAGGTGCGTCGTCGTTCCGTCGGACTCCACGCGGTAGAGGCCCCATGCCTCGGCGGGGGCGGCCGGGTCGGGGTAGTCGCGCGCCGACACGATGCGCACGTCGTCGTCGGCGAGCTCGCGCTTCCAGTCGTAGTCCTTGGCCGAGAACCACTTGAGGAAGATCGTGGCCGCCGGGTCGACCATCTGGGCGCCGATGGCGAAGGCGTTGATCTCGGACACGCTGCCGAAGACCGGGGTCTCGGCGACGTAACCTACCCGATGGTTGTCCGCCATGCTCGCCGCCAGCGCGCCGAGCAGGAACTTCGCCTCGTACAGCCGGCCGCTGAACGTGCGCACGGCGCTGTGCGAGAGGCTCACCGAGCAGTTGATGAACGCGCGGCCCGGATGGCGCACCGCCCCGCGCAGCGCCTGGCCCATCTGCGTCGGCGACACCGTGACGATGAGGTCCGCCTCCCGCGCGTCGGCCCGCTCGACCGCGCGGTCGAACGCCGCGTCCGCGAGGCAGTCGCGGTAGGCCTCCGTCTCGACCGTCGTGCCCAGCTTGCGCTCGAGCACGAGGCGGCCGCGCTCGTGCAGGGCCGTCCAGCCGTCGGTCTCGGGCGCGTACTCGTAGATGAACGACGCGCGGAAGGGCTTGAGGCTTATGGCCTGCTTGTAGATGTGCTTGATCTCGGGGATGATGGGGAGCCTGAACGAGCTCGGATCCTCGAGGTAGGCGACCCTGCCGCCGTCGCGCGAGACCACGAACTCGCCCCAGATGGCCTTGACGTGCGCTTCGACGGTCGACGGCAGGTCCGAGGAGGCCGCCTCGAAGCCGTAGATCTTGAGGTAGATGAGGAAGGCCTCGCCCGCCGTGATGCCCGTGGCCGCGCCGCCGAGCTTCCTGAAGGCGACCGAGAAGGCGTCGAAGGCGCTCCTCAGCGAGCGCACGTCATCCTCGGGCCAGGGAGTCTCGAGGTCGTGGCCGCAAAGCGCCGCGAGGCGGGCGTAGGCGCCCTCCTCCTCGAGCACGATGCCGTAGACGGGCGCCACGTCGTAGAACCGTGCAAACTCCTGGTAGACGCAAAACGCCTTGCTGTCGGAGGGCATGGGGATCACGCGCGTGACGTTAGCGAGGATCGTGGGCTGCCCCAGGTAGCGCAGGACCGATACGCGCTTGTTGCCCTCCTGCACGTAGAAGCGCTGCAGAAACTCGAAGGCGACGATCGGCTCGCGGATGCCCTCAGCGCGCTGCGCGTCGATGAGGTCGCTCCACTTCATCGCGAACTCGGAGGAGGCCTCCGGCAGCGGCATGAAGTCTGCCGAGAAGCTGTTCTGCCGGCCCCGCGTGCGCGTGCCGGCGACGAGCTCCATGTCGATCTCCATGGTGCCCATGGGGATCTCGCCCTGGTAGCCCTCCCCTTTCAGGATGTCGTCGAGCGCGGGCGGGTACGGGTACCTGCCCGCCGAGACGTCATCCTGGAAGCGCTTCTGCGCGCGCCTGCGGGCCTTGCGGTAATCATCGAGCATCCGCTCACGCTCCCCTCTCGAACGCCTGCCGGCGGGCCGCCCCCGCTAGATCAGTCGTCGACCCGCGCGAGGCGGTAGACGAAGCTCGCGTACTGGGCGCACCCCACCGGCAGGGGGAACCCCATGTCCATGAGGGCGTCCGCGGGGTAGACGGCGCCCGTCTCCTCGTCGCGGTAGCGCGCGTGCGGCGTGAGACCGCGCGGCACGACGTAGTTCGCAACACCGTAGCCCTCGACCTCGAGCACGACGGCGCCCACCACGGCGCGCGACCCGTCCTCCGCGACGAACTCCCAGGCGCAGACGTCATCTTCGACCGGCGAGCTCAAGCGGTAGTAGAGGCCCTCGCGGACCAGCCCCTCGATATCGCGGTACAGCTCGATCTGGCGCCTGATGTGCTCGCAGGCGCGCTCGGGCAGCGTGAGCAGGTCGAGCTCGTAGCCGAAGCCACCGCCCGCCATCGCGACCGTGCCGCGCGCCGAGATGGGCACCTCGCGCCCGTTGATCTCGTTGGGGCACGCCGAGACGTGCGCCCCCATGGCCGACGCTGGGAACCCGAAGGAGGTGCCGTACTGGATGGTCAGGCGGTCGACGGCATCGGTGTTGTCGCTCGTCCAGATCTGCGGCGTGTAGTAGAGCATGCCGGCGTCGAAGCGCCCGCCACCCGCCGAGCAGCCCTCGAACAGGATGTCCGGGTAGCGCTCGATGAGCCGCTCGAGCAGCTCGTAGAGGCCGAGCATGTAGTCGTAGAGCACCTTGCCCTGGTCGGTCGCCACGTTGGAGTAGGCGTCCACGATGCTGCGGTTGTAGTCCCATTTCACGTAGGCGATGTTCGCCTGGTCGAGCACACCGCACAGCTGCCCGTAGAGGTTCTCGCGCACGTCGGCGCGCGAGAGGTCGAGCACGAGCTGGTCGCGGCCGAGCACCGGGTTCTTGCCCGGCAACACGAGCGCCCAGTCCGGGTGCGCGCGGTACAGGTCGCTGTCCTCGCTGATCATCTCCGGCTCGACCCAGATGCCGAACTTCATGCCGAGTGCGTTGACGTCATCGACCAGGTGCTTGAGCGGGCCGCCGAGCTTCTCCTCGTTGACGTGCCAGTCGCCGAGCGAGGTCACGTCGTCGTCGCGCCTGCCGAACCACCCGTCATCCATGACGAAGAGCTCGATGCCGAGCTCGGCCGCCTTCTTCGCGAGCATGAGCAGGCTCTCGCCCGTGAAGTTGAAGTACGCCGCCTCCCAGCTGTTGATGAGCACCGGGCGGGGCCGGTCGCGCCAGGGGCCGCGGCAGATGTGGCGGCGGATGCAGCGGTGCATGTTGTGCGAGATGCGCTCCACCCCGGCGCTTGAGTACGTGAGGATCACCTCGGGCGCGACGATGCGCTCCCCCGGCTCGAGCGGGTAGGACAGCCGCTCGTGCGAGAGCCCCATCACCATGCGCACCTGCTCGTACTGGTCACGCTCGACCTCGGCCTCGAAGCCGCCGCTGTAGACGAAGTTCATCGCCCACGCCCGGCCGGAGCGCTCCGTCGCGTCGTGGTCGGAAAGGATCATGAACGGGCAGTACTGGTTCGAGGACATCCCGCGGCGGCTGCCCACGCTGAAGGTGCCGTGCCCCACACGGTGGCGGTCGGGCCGGCGCTCCATCGCATGGCGCCCGTTGAAGGTGTAGACGTCGAAGTCGCCGTGCACGAAGTCGAGGCAGGCCGACTGCAGGCGCTCCACGGTGACGCGGGCGCGCCCACGGTTGCGCACGATCGCCGCGCGCACGATGATGTCGATCCGCGGAAGCACGCCGTAGAGGAGCTCGACCTCGAGCCCCAGGCGCTCGTCGCGCAGGGTGAGCGAAAGGGTCTCCGCGCCGTCCGCCGCATCGTCGCTGTAGGCAGCGGGCAGGCCCGGCAGCGAGAAGAGCCCGGGCCGTACGTCATGCTCCGCGTAGCGCAGGTCGCAGCCGAAGGCGCCCGTCGCGTCGCGGACCGACAGCAGCGTGGAGCGCATGTCGCCGCTCCCCTGGAAGGGGAACTCCTGGGGCAGCACGTCGAGCGAGTAGGTGCGGTCGTGCACGTCGTAGGGGCAGCCGCACATGCCGCTGCGGTCAGCATAGGTCACGAGGTAGCTCATATCGCCCGCCGTGCGGTCCCCGTAATAGAGGTGCTGGAGGTAGCCGTGCCGGTCCACCAGCATCTGGTAGGTGGAGTTCTCGGTATCGAGCGTGATGAGCCTCGTCGCGGCATCGAAGGAGATGGGCATGGGGATCGGGCCTTCCTAGCAGCTGGCATCGGGATGTACGGTCGTGGCGATGCCCCGGCCGGAACCAAGTTCCAGCCGGGGCGCTATCAGTATAGGTTTCGGCGCGCCCCCGTGAAAGGGCATCCGCAGCGCAACAGAACCTCGCTACTTCACGGCACCGTTGGTGACGCCGTTGATGATCTGCTTCTGCGCGAAGATGTAGAAGATGATCATCGGCAGCATGGCGAGCAGGTAGGATGCGAACGCGAGCGAGTAGTCGGTGCCGAACGCCGTCTGGAACGTCATCTGCGCGAGCGGCAGCGTGTTCACGCCCGAGCCGCCCATGATGACGAGCGGGGTCATGACGTCGTTCCACACCGCGAGGCCCGTGAGGATCGCGACGGTCGCGTGCATGGGCTTCATGATCGGGAAGATGACCTTCCAGAACGTCGTCCAGGTGCTCGCGCCGTCCACGCGCGCGGCCTCCTCGAGCGCGATGGGGATGTTGCGCAGGTAGCCCGTGTAGAGCATGATGTTCATCGGCATGTAGAACACGATGTAGAGGATCATCACGCCGAACATGTTGTCGAGGTGCAGCACGGACGTCTGCTTGACGAGCGGCATCATGAGGATCGCGAACGGGACGTACATGCCCGCCACGATGAAGTAGTACGACAGCTTGAAGGGCTTGCGCTCCATGTTGCGCCCGATGGCGTAGGCCGCGAGCGAATGCACCACGATCGACACCACGACCGCCACGACGGTGATGACGAGCGAGTTCATGAACGTCACGGGGAAGTCGGTCGCCTCGATGGCCTCGATGAAGTTCGCGAGGTCCCACGTCTCGGGGAGCGTGAAGATCTCGAGCCCCATGGGGTAGTTCTCGGCCACCGCGATGCGCACCGCCATGTAGAGCGGGAATACGATGGTTACGGCCGCGAGCGCGATCAAAAGGATGGTGACGGGCCAGTTGACGCGCTCTTTCACCTTCTCTTTGCCAGCCATTACAGTTGCTCCTCTCTGCTGTTCAAAAAGCGCGTCTGCAGGATCGAGATCGCGGCGATCAGAATGAAGAAGATGACCGCGTTGGCGCACTGGAAGCCGAACTGCCCGCCCGACAGGCCGTTGTTGTAGATGAGGTACGAGATGGACTCGGTGGACTGCGAGGGGCCGCCGCTCGTCATGGCGACGATCTGGTCGAAGACCATGAGCATGTTCTTCATCACGAGCACCATGTTGGTGGTCACGGACGGCATGATGAGCGGCAGGGTGATGTAGCGGAACTTGTTCCAGCCCGTGGCGCCGTCAAGCGAGCCGGCCTCGTAGACGTCCTCGGGTACCGAGGAGAGGCCCGTGATGTAGATGATGGTGGTCTGCGCGCAGGACTGCCACACGAGCACCACGACGATGGCGATCCACGCCCAGTTGGGGTCGCCGAGGATCGTGTAGTCGGTGTTGAAGAACGCCGGGATGAGCCAGGTGAACAGGAACTGGAACACGTAGCCCACGACGAGCGCGCCCAGGATCTGCGGCACGAAGAACAGGCCGCGCAGCGCGCTCTTGAACTTGATCTTACTCGACAGCGCGATGGCCAGCATGAGCGAGATCACGTTCGTCAGGATCGTGGCGACCACCGCGACCTTGAACGTGAACAGGTACGAGTTAAGCACGCGCGTGTCGGTGAACAGGTCCGCGTAGTTGAGCAGGCCCACCATGTTGAAGGCGCCGTAGCCCTTCGAGTCGGTGAAGCTGTAGAAGAACCCCGTGATGAGCGGGTAGGTGTTGAACGCGACGAACAGCACGAGCACCGGGATGAGGATCGCGTAGAACGTCCTTGCGCGGCCCGAGCCGATCTTGCTCTTTGCGAGACTTGCCATTGCCTCTCCTCCTTATCCCTGGCTCTCTTCGTATTCCTGGACCTTGCGGATGACGTTGCGGTTGTAGCGCTGCCAGTCGCTGTCGAACTTCTCGAGGAACGCGGCGATGGCGGCATCGTCGTCGCGGTCGTCCTGGAGCATGGTCTGCAGCTGCGCGTCGACCGCCATGGCGCTCTGGTAGGAGTGGTCAAGGTAGTCGAGGACGCGGCCCTCGTCCAGCCAGGGCTTGATGTCGTCGAACAGGGGGTCGAGCTCGAAGTCGCCCTCGATGCAGGGGATGGCGCGCTGGTCGGCGATGTAGGTCTGCATGTACTCGGGCGAGGACAGGAAGTCGAGCACCTCGAAAACGGCGTCCTTGTGCTGGCAGGTCTCGGCGACGCACCACTGCAGGTCGACACCGGAGACCACGATGCGGTCTGCGGGGTCGTCCGCGGAGGGCATGGCGAACATGCCGACCTCGATGTCGGTGCCGGCGCGCAGGATCTGCGGGACCGCGAAGCTGCCGCACGGGAACATCGCGGACATGCCGTTGGCGAAGCGCGTGCACGCGTCGTTGTACTGGATCGAGAACGGGCCGGGGTCGCCGATCGTGGTCTGGCTGTAGACGAGCAGCTGGCGCATACGGCGCGCAGGCTCGCCGTAGTAGTCGGCGAACTTCGCCTCGCCGGCGTTCACCTGGCGCGCGAGGTCCGCGGGCACCATGTTCACCGTGATGGAGTTCCACGGGGAGAGAATCGTCCAGGTGTCGGCGTAGCCCAGGTAGAACGGGGCAACCTCCCCCTCCGCGACGATCCGGTCGCACAACGCGATGAGCTCGTCCCAGGTCTCGGGGATCTCCCAGCCCTTGTCGGCGAACATCCGCTTGTTGTAGAGCATGCCCGCGGCGTTGGCGACATAGGGCACGCCGTAGATGCCCTCCATGGGGACGTAGGTGACGCTCTCGAGGATGTCGCGGTAGGCCGGCTGCACGTTCTCGATGCCGGCGTAGCCGGAGACGTCGGCGAGGATCTCAGAATCGACGAAGCTCGCGTAGTCGGCGTCGCCGCCGATGCCGATCACGTCGGGGTAGTTCTCGCGCACGAAGCGCGTCTTCATGACGGTCACGGCGTCCGCCGGGCTCTGGATGTTCAGGTAGATGTCGTCATGGCTCGCGTTGAAGTCGGCCATGATCTGCTCGAAGATGCTCACGGCCTCCTGCTTGTAGGAGACGATCTCGACCTCCACCTTACCGTCGCTCCGCTCGTGCGCGCAGCCCGCGAACATGAGCGACGCGGCGCCCGCGGCGGTGAGCCCCAGGAGCGAGCGGCGCGAAATTGGCTTGGTAAGCATGCTGTGCTCTCCTCTCGGGCTCATCTAGTGGACGATGGCAAGCTCGGTCTCTTTGTCGAACACGTGGAGCTTGTCGATATCGAAGGCGACCTTGATGCGGTCGCCGGTGCGCACGGGGTTCGCGGCGGAGATGTGGGCCGAGATGGCGCCTCCGTCGACGTCGCCGTAGATCATGGCCTCCGAGCCCAGGAGCTCGTAGACGGTCACGGTAGCGTCGATCTGCTCGGAGAGGTTCCGGTTCTCGGCGTACTCGTGCTCCTCGACGACGTCCTCCGGACGGATGCCGGCGACGACGACCTTGCCGACGTAGGGCTTGAGCGCATCGGCCTTCGCATCGGGCACGGTGACGGTGTTGGCGCCGAAGGTGAGGTTAACGCGCCCGTCGCGCTCGCCCACCCGGGCGTCGATGAAGTTCATCTGCGGGGAGCCGATGAAGCCGGCGACGAACAGGTTGCAGGGCTCGGCGTAGAGCTTGGACGGCGTGTCCACCTGCTGCATCACGCCCTCCTTCATGACCACGATGCGGGTGCCGAGCGTCATGGCCTCGGTCTGGTCGTGCGTGACGTAGATGATCGTGGCGCCCAGGCGGTCGTGGAGCTTGGAGATCTCGGCGCGCATCTGCACGCGGAGCTTGGCGTCGAGGTTGGAGAGCGGCTCGTCCATCAGGAACACCTTGGGCTGGCGGGCGATGGCGCGGCCCATCGCGACGCGCTGGCGCTGGCCGCCGGAAAGCGCGGAGGGCTTGCGGTCGAGCAGCTTCTCGAGGTCGAGGATGCGGGCGGCATCGTGCACGATCTTGTCGATCTGGGCCTGGTCGACCTTGCGCAGGCGCAGCGGGAAAGCCATGTTCTCGTAGACCGTCATGTGCGGGTAGAGCGCGTAGTTCTGGAAGACCATGGCGATGTCGCGGTCCTTGGGCTCGACATCGTTCACCACGCGGCCGTCGATCTTGAGCGTGCCCGAAGTGATGTCCTCGAGGCCGGCGATCATGCGCAAGGTGGTGGACTTGCCGCAGCCGGACGGACCGACGAAGATGATGAATTCCTTGTCGGCGATCTCGAGATTGAAGTCCTTCACCCCCTCGTAGCCGTTGGGATACTTCTTGCCTACGTGTTCAAGCGTAAGTCCAGCCATCGAGCGACCCCTTCCATCGCGGTTCCCTGCTTTGCTGATGGCGACAGACAAAGCGTTCCGTCTTGATTCTAGAAGTTATCTTTTTGCTAGCTGTAACTCGCTTACGGGTATGTTTTATTCCCTATTCGTTGTTATCACTGGTATCTGGTGTATAGATTCGACGTTTGCTCTCCAAACAGATTCGACGAACGGTCGATTTCCCCTCCCTAACGGTAGGCTCGCCAAATGGACCACAAGGTATCTACACCGCATCGTAGCAGGGGGGATTTAGCGGCATGCCCTGAGCTTCCGCGCGTTTTCGATCACATATACCATTGTTCTCGTTTGTATGGACAAATAATATATCCTTATTGAACTATCCGTGCATTATGGTATATTTATCGCACCAACACGATACCTTGCGTCGCCGCAAAGGAGGGACCATGCGTCCGCATGAAATCGAGTTCTCGACCTTCGACGGGGGGATCTACACCGACCTCACCCCCTATCAATACGGGCGCGAGGTCTGCACGCCCGGCCATGCCTTCGGCCCGGCGCGGCGCGGGCACTACCTCTTCCATTACGTGCTCGACGGGTGCGGGACGCTCACGGCGAGCGGCGCGGAGGACGCCGAGCCCGCGACCTTCGAGGTCTCAGCCGGCGAGGGCTTCCTGATCTTCCCGGGCCAGGTGACCACCTACGTGGCCGACCTCAAGACGCCCTGGGAGTACATCTGGGTCGAGTTCGACGGGTCCCATGTGAAAAGCCTGCTCGACCGCACGGGGCTCTCCCCCGCCTACCCGATCTACCGCTCGCGCGACGACGGGAAGGCGCGCCAGATGGTCGACGCCATGAGGAGCCTCCTCGATCACCGCGCCGAATCGCCGGTGTACCTGGTCGGCTGCACGTACTTCTTCTTCGAGGCGTTCTTGAGCTCGGTTGAGCCGCATCGCTCGCAGGCGCCGAACAAGCTGCACGACTTCTACGTCGACCACGCCCTGAACTTCATCGAGGAGAATTACCGCGACAACGTCGGCGTCGAGGACATCGCGCGCAGCGTGGGCCTCAACCGCAGCTATTTCGGCAAGGTGTTCCGCGAGGCCATGGGGGTGTCCCCGCAGCAGTTCCTCATCGGCTACCGCATGGAGAAGGCCTGCGAGCTGCTCAAGCTCTCGACGCTCTCCATCGCCCAGGTCGGGCGCGAGGTCGGCTACCCCAACCAGCTGCACTTCTCGCGCGCGTTCAGAAACGCAGTCGGCATCTCACCGCGCGCGTGGCGCCAGCAGAACACGACGCGCTGACGCCGCCTAGCGCCCCGACGCCGCCCGTCCCCCGGCGATGGGCCGGCTCATCCACACGAAGTCCCAGGCCTCGAGCCTAAAGGTCCCGATACTCGCCGTCACGCCGGTGAGCAGGTCGGTGTAGGCGGCGCGCTCGGGCATCCACACCGTCTTCCCGGCATCGTCGAAGTTGAAGACGGCATGGAGCTCCTCGGTCCCCGTGCGGCGTACGATCCACAGGATCGCGGGATCGCTGTAGTCCTTGGCGTACGCCTCGGCGTCCGCATCGAAGAGCGCACTCGAGCGGCGGACGCGCTCGAGCTTGGCGAGCGCGCGGAAGATCCGATTCTGCACCGTGCCGTGCCGGTCGATGAGGCGCGCGAGGTCCCAGTCGAAGCGCCCGCGGTGGATGTAGCGCGAGTCGTCCGCCCGTTCCGGGTCGTCGTGGTAGCCGTAGTCGTTCACCTGCGCCACCTCGTCGCCGCTGTAGAGGATGGGCAACCCCGAGAGCGTGAGCATGTAGGCGTGGAGCATCACGTCCTTGCGCAGCGCCAGGTCCATCTTCTGCCCGTCGCCCTCGAAACCCGCCGCCTCGACGCCGCACATGGACGCCGTCGTCGCGCAGAGGCGCGCGTCGCCCGTCACGGGGTCGGCGTTGTAGAGCTCGCCGCGCGCGACGCTGCCCGGCACATGCCCCTGGAAGAACTCGTTCAGGTAGCACTTGTGCGGGACCTCCTCCATCCCCCATCGCCTGAGCGCCGGGTAGTCGAGGCCCCAGCCGATATCGTCGTGACAGCGCAGGTAGTTGAGGAAGGTGTAGGCGCGCGGCAGGCCGCTGACCGCGTTCAGCTGGTTGCGCAGCAGACGCGTGTCGCGCGTGGCGACGGTATGCCAGGTCGTGGCCATGGTGGTCACGTTGTAGAGCATGTGGCACTCCGGTTTGTCGACCGTCCCGAAATACGGTACGACCTCGACGGGCGCCATCACCACCTCGCCCAGGAGCATGACCCCCGGGCACACGATCTCGGCGATCATGCGCATCATGCGCACGATC
Source organism: Enorma burkinafasonensis (assembly GCF_902150035.1). GTDB lineage: Bacteria > Actinomycetota > Coriobacteriia > Coriobacteriales > Coriobacteriaceae > Enorma > Enorma burkinafasonensis. Next base: position 51,390 of record NZ_LR597510.1, on the reverse strand, counting down.
GTGTGCACCTGCGGCAGGTTGCGGCAGTTGGTGCCCAGCTGCTTCCAGATGTAGGGCACCGCGTCGAGGCGGATGACGTCCATGCCCTGGTTCGCGAGGAAGAGGAAGTTGCACATCATCTCGTTGAACACGCGCGGGTTGCGGTAGTTCAGGTCCCATTGGTAGGGATAGAACTGGGTCATGACCGACTGCCCCAGCTCCGGGACGTACGTGAAATGGCCCGGTGCCGTCGTCGGGAAGACCTGCGGCACCTCGCGGCCGTAGCGCTCGATCGCGCCCTGGTCGGCCGTGAAGAAGTAGCGGCTCATGTACTCGCCCTCGCCCGCGCGCGCCCGGCGGGCCCACTCGTGCTCATCCGACGTGTGGTTCATCACGAAGTCCATGCAGAGGCTGATGCCGCGCTCGTGGCAGGTGCGCGCGAGATGCGCGAGGTCGTCCATGGTGCCGAGTGCCGGGTTGACGCGGCGGAAATCCGAGACCGCGTAGCCGCCGTCCGAGCGGCTTCTGTCTGCCGGCGTATCCAGGAAGGGCATGAGATGCAGGTAGTTCACGCCGCACCGTTCGATATAGGGCAGTTTCTCCTCCACCCCGCGGATCGTCCCCGCGAAGTTCTCGATATACAGCTGCATCCCGAGCATGGACCGGTCGCGGTACCACGCGCCCGCCGACTCGCGCTTTGCATCGAGCTCCTTGAGCGGGGCGGGGCGCTCATCGAAGGCGGCCCTGAGGCAGTCGCACAGCTCGGCGAACATGTCACCGTTGTCATAGAGCTCCATGTAGAGCCAGCGGAGCTCGTCATGATGGCGGGCGAGACGCCGCAAGAAGACCTCGTCGGCAGCGCTATTCTGCTTGGTATCGGAATCGGTTCGAGACGACATGTGAGCTCCCCGGTTATGCGGGAGATGGCGCACGGACCGCGCCCGCCGCCTCCCTCGCGCGTGTTCACCGCGCATCGTCTGTCGCCGGGATAACTATAGCACGTCCGCGCGGCCTATCCCGCGATAGCCAGGATCACCGTCCCGGCGACGTAGAGCACCGGGCCGAGCGCGCAGAGCACGACGCCGGCGACGCAGCAGATCTTGCCGACGGTGCAGGTCAGGTCCTTGCGGTAGTCGGCGCGGCGCGCGGCGCGCGCGAGCGTGAACCCATAGGCTCCAACCGCGATCCCCGCGACCTGCAGCACCAGCACGGGCACGAACGACAGCGCGAGCGAGATCGCCCCGAGCACGATCGACGCGACGTCTTTGGGAATGGAATCGGGCATGGGAACCTCCAGGGCTCAGGGAGCAGGCATCATCGCATGCGAGACATTATAGGCCGCCACCCCGCGCCTGCCCAGCTCCCTCGTCCTGCCCCCTTCGACGAAGGCGCCCTAGGCTTTCGATCCTTACCGCTTCCTATCCCAAATCTTCCCAGGTTCTTCCTCGTTTCCAACAGGCTCGCATACCGTTCACCGAGCGCGAACGGCAATCCTCGGCAAACCTATACCCCCTCTTGCAGACACGTGGCAGACGCGTTAGGGTGCCCCCATGAGAGATGAATCGCACCCTCCGACAACGGTCATATCGCATGCGAACGCGCTCCGCGCGATCCGCTACGCCCGCTGCCGCTACGGGCACCTCCCCTGGAGAAGACTATCCGTGCCGGAGCAGCGCTCCGTGCTCGCGCGCAGCGAATCGGGCATCCGCCGCATCGATGATGGCGAGCTCCTTCGCTACGGGTTCTGGGACGGCAGCGGCGCGATCGACTGCTTGATGTCGACCGGCGGTGCGCGAAGGCCCTCCTCGCTCATGAGCCCCCATCTGCTCACCGTGCCCCTTCCCGAGGGGAGCCTCATGGAGGTGTCCCGAGGGCTGTATGCGACCTCGCCGGAGATCGCCTTCCTCCAATACGCCCAGACCCATACGTTCGAGGAGTCGCTGGCGCTCGCATATGAGCTCTGCGGCGGGTTCTCGCTGGGCGAGCAGCCCATGCGCCATGACCGACCCGACGACCCATATTCACGTGAGCCGGGATACCTCGAGAGCGAACCCGCAACCTGCAAGCGCGTCCTCGAGCGGATGCTTTCGGGCAGCCCCGGCATGCACGGGGTCAAAGCCGCTCGTGTGGCGGCGCGCTGCGCCCTCGACGGCGCGCGCTCGCCCGCCGAAGCCATCATCGCAGGTCAATACCACACTCCCCAGGAACGGGGCGGCTTCGGGATCGTTCAGATCGAGCTGAACCGCAGGGTCGATTTCACGCCTGATGCCCAAGCAGCATCGGGGATGCCCTACGCCGTCTGCGATGCCTATATCGACATCGCGCGTGCGACCATGGAATACAACGGAGGGGACCACGACAGCCCCGGCGCCCGCATCCATGACGAACGGCGGGCGGCAGGGCTTGCGGTGATGGGTATCGTGACGTTCTCGATCAACTACACCATGCTCAGGGACATCGAATCCCTCGAGGCGATCGCGCGGGCGCTCTACCGGCGCGCCGGAAAGCAGTATCGGATGCGGACGCGCGGATACAGACCCAAGCAGATCGAGCTTCTCAACGGGTTGCGCAGCGCATTCGGCCTCAGCCCCTGTTGACCGGGGCGACCCATGCATAGTTTAGGAAGCTCCGCCCCTTTGGGCGAGCTTCGTAAGACACTTTTTTCGATATTGCACGATTGGCCGCCTCACTGGCCGGAATGCGGGCGCGTTTTCGCAGGATAGGATTCGCTCTATGCGCCTGCTTGGGAAAACGCACTGATAGACTCCCAGGATACATCGAGCAAAATCGAAAAAGATGTCTACCTGATCCGCATCCATCGCGCGCCAGGCGCGCGACCGCCCACCGCGAACGGGAAAGGGCGGGCGGTTCATATTAGAACCGGCCCGCCCGATCGCTCGCAAGGGTCGAAGTGGCTAGCACACGCCCTGGTCCATCATGGCATGGGCGACCTTGAGGAAGCCGGCGATGTTCGCACCGTACACGTAGTTCCCCTCGTGACCGTACGCACGAGCGGTGTCGTCGACGTTGTGGAACATGTCGCGCATGAGCTTCTCGAGCTTGCCGTCGACCTCCTCGAACGTCCACGTGAGGTGCTCGGCGTTCTGGCTCATCTCGAGTCCCGAGACCAGCACGCCGCCGGCATTGGCAGCCTTGCCGGGCATGAACGCGACGCCGTGGTCCAGAAGATAGGTCGTCGCCTCCAAGGTCGTGGGCATGTTGGCGCCCTCGCCGACGACCTTGCAGCCGTTCGCGACGAGCGTCTTGGCGTCGTCGAGCGTAAGCGTGTTCTCGCGGGCGCACGGCAGGGCGATATCGCAGGGCAGCTGCCAGACGCCGCGGCCGTCGCCCTCATGCCATACGGCGCCGGGACGCTCGTCGATGTACATAGCGAGGCTCACACCCTGGTCGTGACCGGAGCGCTTCTTGTCGTAGATGTGCTCGAGCACCTTGTAGTCGATACCGTCCTGGTCCTCGATCCAGCCCTTGGTGTCGGAAGCCGAGATCACGGTGCCGCCGAGCTGGGCGACCTTCTGGACCGCGTAGATGGCGACGTTGCCGGAACCGTGCACGACGACCTTCTTGCCCTCGAAGGAATCGCCCTTGCTCTTGAGGTACTCGTCGACGAAGTAGACGAGACCGTACCCCGTGGCCTCGGTGCGGGCGAGCGAGCCGCCGAACGAGAGGCCCTTGCCGGTGAGCACGCCGCTCCACTCGTTGCGGAGGCGCTTGTACTGGCCGAACATGAAGCCGATCTCGCGTCCGCCCACGCCCAGGTCGCCGGCAGGGACGTCGGTGTTGGGGCCGATATGGCGGCTGAGCTCGGTCATGAACGACTGGCAGAACGCCATGACCTCGCGGTTGGACTTGCCCTTGGGATCGAAATCCGATCCGCCCTTGCCGCCGCCCATGGGCAGCGTGGTAAGGGAGTTCTTGAAGATCTGCTCGAAGCCGAGGAACTTGAGCATGCCGAGGGTAACGGTTGGGTTGAAGCGCAGGCCGCCCTTGTAGGGACCGAGCGCGGAGTTGAACTCGACACGGTAGCCGCGGTTGACCTGCACCTTGCCGGCGTCGTCGATCCACGGGACGCGGAACATGACCACGCGTTCCGGTTCGACGAGGCGCTCGAGAAGCGAGACCTCCTCGAACTCGGGGTGGACTGCGACGGCGGGCTCGATGGTCTCGAGGACCTCGGTCGCGGCCTGTAGGAACTCCGGCTGGTCGGCGTAGCGCTCGCGCAGCTCGTCGATCACACGTTGGGTATAGTTCATCGATTCCTCCTCCAATTCATGCCCGGCCGGTGGTGGCACGGCGGGCACTCTAGCCGGATAGAGTGTAGCGCGAGGCGATTCCCGCCATGGGAACGGCCGTGCTCTTGAAACGCAGATGCAACACGGTCGAAACAACGCGAAACAGAAGCGAAGCCGGAAACACGCGCCGCAGCGCAGCAAGGCGGCGACCGGGTGCGACGTCGCATGCGCGCCTTGGCGCAAAACGAAAGCAGGCCAGATGCCTTAAGCTTCTGGCCTGCGATTTTCCTGGAGCGGGCGACGGGAATCGAACCCGCGTCATCAGCTTGGAAGGCTGGGGTTCTACCATTGAACTACGCCCGCATATGGTCGGGACGACAGGATTCGAACCTGCGGCATCGTGCTCCCAAAGCACGCGCGCTACCAGACTGCGCCACGTCCCGTGCGTCCGGGGAAGCATTATACGGGTTTTGCCCGGTACGGGCAAGGCGGCGGGCACCCTCAACCGATGCCCCATCTTCCCGATGCGCACCCGAATACGAGCGCCTATGCGCCATAATGGATGCCAAGATCAGCAGGCACGGACCATGAGGACGACATGAACGATACCGGCATACCGACCGAGGAACTTGGCCGCACCCTCATCATCGCGAACCCTACGGCGCAGCTCGGGACGAGCGAGCGCGTGGCGGAGCGGCTGCAGCGCTTCCTCTCGCTCTACCACCACGACCGGGCATCGTTCGAGCTCGTGTACACCGAGCGCGCAAGGCATGCCGAGGAGCTCGCGCGCGCGGCGGCGGGCTTCGACTCGGTCATCGCGCTCGGGGGCGACGGCGTCGTGCACGAGGTGGCGAACGGCCTTATGGCCATCGACCGGGCGCGGCGCCCCGCGATGGGCGTCGTGCCCGTGGGGTCGGGCAACGACTTCGCGCGAACGCTCGGCATGAGCGATTTCACAGGAGGGAGCCTCGCGCGCTACCTCGCCTGCGAGCGCGTGCCGTTCGATGTGGGCCGGCTCTCGCTCTGGAGCGACCGCGAGGCGCGCGCCGCCGGGGAGCCGCCGAGCGCGCACGAGCACTTCGTCGAGACGTTCTCCTTCGGGCTCGACGCGGCGGTCGCCATCGGCACCTACGAGCTGCGCGAGAAGACGCACCTCACCGGCAACGCCCTCTACATGGCGAGCGGCGTCGACGTCCTCGCGCGCCGGTTCCAGCCCTACCCCGCCCAGATAGCGCTCGATGGCGGAGACGCCGAGCGCTTCCGCACCTTCATCATGGCCGTGCAGCTGGGGCCCACGTACGGCTCGGGCTTCCATATCTGCCCCGACGCCGACCCGACGGACGGCCTGTTCGACGTGTGCATCGCGAGCGGCCGCGCGACGCGCGTGACCGCGCTCGGGCTGCTGCTCCGGGCGAAGAACGGAGGGCACGTGGGATCGCGCTACATCCGCTTCGAGCGGGCGCGCCGGGTGGATATCGAGCTCGAGGGGCGCGACTACCCCATGCAGGCGGACGGCGAGCGGGTCCGTGGCCAATGCGCCTCCATCGAGCTTCTGCCCGGTGCCCTCACGGTCTTAAAACCCATCGCGCCGTAGCACGATGCACCGGCCCTCCGGCTGCATACCGGGCCTGCCTAGAGGCCGAGCCCCTCGAGCCACGCGAGAATGTCGGCGACGACGCGACCGCGTTCCGGCTCGTTCAGGATCTCGTGACGAAGTCCCGGGTAGACGATCTCTTCGACGCGATCCATGCCGAGCGCGCGGTACTGCCCGACCGCGCGGTGCACGCCGCGGCCGAAATCGCCCACCGGGTCGCCCTCTCCCGCGATGAAGAGCATCGGAAGCCCGGAGGGGATCCGTCGCGCCCGCGAGCGGTCCTGGGCCGCAGCGGCGAGCGCCGTCACCGCGGCGTAGCCCCCGACGGTGAACTCGCGCCCGCAGAGCGGGTCGCCGATATAGGCGTCCACCACGGCGGGGTCATGCGAGAGCCAGTCGAAGTCCGTGCGCGCACCCGGTATCGCGCGCCCGTAGGCGCCGACGGCGAGGCCGTGCACGAGCGGGCTGCGCGACCGCTCTCCTCGCACGCGGGCGAGGACTCGGCAGAGCAGGTTGCCCGCACGGGCGAGCGCGAGCGGCTGCTGGCCCGTGCCGCAGACGATCGCGGCGGCGACATCGGCAGCCCGCGTGAGGTACACGCGGGCGATGAAGCTGCCGAGGGAGTGACCGAAGAGGATGTAGGGCAGCCCGTCCGCGCCGCAGAGCCCCTCGGCCCGCGCGCGGGCCTCCGCGACGTCGGCGATGAGGCATTCCGCTCCCCCATCGACCGGCAGATGGCCCAGATCGCCCGCAGCCGCGGTGGCGCCGTGGCCGATCTGGTCGTGGGCGACGACGGCGAAGCCCGAGTCGGCAAGCTCGCCGGCGAAGCGCTCGTAGCGGCCGATGTGCTCGGACATCCCGTGCACAATCTGCACGAGCCCGCGCGGGCGCGCGGGCGCCCCGGAGCCGTCCGGTACCCAAAGGCGGGCGCGGACGGTCGAGGCGCCATCGGCGCTCGGGAACGCGAACGAGCGGGTGCCCACGGCGCTAGCAGTGCTCGAGGGCCTGCGCGACGTCGTCGAGGAGGTCCTGCGTGTCCTCGATGCCGCAGGACAGGCGCACCATGTCGGGCGCGATGCCGGCCGCCTCGAGCTCCGCGTCGGTCATCTGGCGGTGCGTCGCGTTCGCGGGGTGCAGCACGCAGGTGCGGGCGTCGGCCACGTGGGTGGCGATCTGCGCGACGCGCAGGTTCTTCATGAACTCCTCGGCCGCGGCGCGCCCGCCGGTAAAGCCGAAGCTCACGACGCCGCAGGTGCCGTTGGGCATGTACTTGAGCGCCAGCTCGTGCCAGGGGTCGCCCGGGAGGCCCGGGTACTTCACGAAGCGGACCTTGGGATGCCCAGAGAGGAACTCGGCCATGGCCTGGCCGTTCTTGACGTGCTGGGGCATGCGCACGTGCAGGCTCTCCAGGCCCATGTTGAGCAGAAACGCGTTCTGCGGGCTCTGGATGCAGCCGAAGTCGCGCATGAGCTGCGAGGTCGCCTTGGTGATGAAGGCACCGGCCTGCCCGAACTTCTGCGTGTAGACGACGCCGTGGTAGGTCTCGTCCGGCGTGGTGAGGCCAGGGAACTTGTCGGCGTGCGCCTCCCAGTCGAAGTTGCCGGAGTCCACGATGGCACCGCCCACGGCGGCGCCGTGGCCGTCCATGTACTTGGTGGTGGAGTGCGTCACGATGTCGGCGCCCCACTCGATGGGACGGCACATGATGGGCGTGGGGAACGTGTTGTCCACGATGAGCGGCACGCCGTGCGCGTGCGCGGCGGCGGCGAAGCGCTCGATGTCGAGCACATCGAGGGCGGGGTTGGCGATGGACTCGCCGAAGACGGCCTTCGTGTTGGGCTTAAACGCCGCCTCGAGCTCGGCGTCGGTACAGTCGGGCGCGACGAACGTGCTCTCGATGCCCATGCGCTCGAGCGTGTGGGCGAGCAGGTTGAACGTGCCGCCGTAGATCGCGGAGCTCGCCACGACGTGGTCGCCGCAGCCGGCGATGTTGAAGACGGCGAAGAAGTTCGCCGCCTGGCCGGAGCTCGTGAGCATCGCGGCCGAGCCGCCCTCGAGCTCGCAGATCTTCTGGGCGACGTAGTCGTTCGTGGGGTTCTGCAGGCGCGTGTAGAAGTAGCCGGCCTCCTCGAGGTCGAAGAGGCGCCCCATGTGCTCGGAGGTATCGTACTTCCACGTGGTGGACTGGTAGATGGGGACCTGGCGCGGCTCGCCGTCACCCGGACGGTACCCGCCTTGCACGCACGTGGTGCCGATATGCTCTTGCATGGAATCGCTCCTAACCGTGTACGGAATCGTCTCGGCGACCGGGCGCCCGCCCGGAGGCCATGTCTACCTAGGGTACCCCTTGCGCGGGGGCGCACGCCACGGACGCGTGAAGTTTTACAGAGACGCTACCGTAAGAAGCCCCGGGCCGGGTGCTATGATGCAGGCGAGAGACCGCACGGCCCTATCGCCGCGCATTCGCCGCATGCCCGTCCGTCCCTTGGGCATAACATCGAGAAGAGAGGAACCGCCATGGCAGCCTCCGACATCACCGCGCGCACCGAGGAGCTCGTCGCCCAGGCGGACGCCCTGCACCGCCGCAAGTTCAACTGCGCGCAGTCGGTCGCGTGCGCGCTCGCGCCCGAGGTCGGCGCCGATTTCGAGACCTGCTACCGCCTGGCCGAGGGGTTCGGCGGCGGCATGGGCGGCAACAACGAGACCTGCGGCGCCATCTCGGGCGCCGTGATCGCGCTCAGTCAGCTGAACAGCGGCGGCAGCGATGCCGCCGGCACCACGAAGGCCGAGACCTACCGACTCGTCGACGCGCTGGTCGAGGGGTTCCGCGTCAAGAACGGCGGCACCGTCTGCCGCGAGCTCAAGGGCATAGGCTGCGACCACGGGCCGCTCCGCAGCTGCCCCGGCTGCATCGAGGACGCCATGCGCCTCGCGATCGGGATCATCGCCGAGAGCCAGCGCTAGATCGGAGCGCTCCCACTTCGCGGCGGGAGAGCACAGGCAGCGCGCCCGCAGGCGTCCCTAGAACTCGGCGAAGCGCTCCGCGCCCCGCTCGAGCCGGGGCTTCCCGGCCATGAGCTCGGTCACGGCCGCGATGAACGCCTCCTCGTCGCCGGCGCGGAACGCGATCGAGAGCGCTACCTCGTCGGTGTAGGCGCAATCGCGCACCTTGCCGCCGGCGCGCTCGGCGAGATGCCGCACCTGCTCCAGCAGGGCGTACCCCACGCGCACCTCCACCGGGACCACGGCCGTCATCTCCACGACCATCCCCTGCTCCACCGCCCGCTCGATCGCGGCGTGCGCGGCGGCGGTATAGGCGCGCGCGAGCCCGCCGGGCCCGAGCAGCGTCCCGCCGAAATAGCGGGTCGTCACGCAGCAGACGTCTCTCAAGCCGGCGCCGCGCAGCACCTCGAGCGTGGGCATGCCGCTCGTGCGCTGCGGCTCGCCGTCGTCGCTCGCCCGCTCCCGCCCGTCGCGCAAGATCCAGGCGGGGACGTTGTGCCGTGCATCGAAGTGCCGGGCGCGGACCGCCTCGATGTGCGCGGCCGCGGCCTCCTCGTCCTCGACATGCACCAGCTGGGCGATGAAGCGGCTCTTGCGGTCGACGAACTCGCCCTGCGCCTCGCACCCGGCGCGCATCGTGAGGTAGCTCTCCATTTCACCGGCCCTTCATGCCTAGAATCGTCAATGCGACGAGGGCGGCGCCCCAAGGCACCGCCCTCAATGGTAGCAAGCCCGGCGGCAAGCGCCGCCGTGAAGCGCGTGCGGCTTAGCTGTTCTTCATCACGATCGTGTCGATGCGGTCCGCGACCTCCTCGCAGTAATCGACGCAGTACTCGAGGAACGAGTAGGTTTCGTGCCAGGTGAAGATCACGATGGGGTCGGTGCAGGCGGTGTGCAGCTCGCGCATCGCCTTCATGTAGAGGGCGTCGGCCTCCTCCTCGATGCTGTTGAGCTCGACCACGTACTTGCGGATCGACTTGGACTTGCGGAAGTGCGCGAGCTCGCCCACGAGCCGGCGCATGGCCTCGCAGCCGCGCACGACCGTCTCGACCATCTCGAGCGCGTCGGGGCGCATCTCGCGGATGTTGTCGAAGTACAGCCGATGCAGCACGCCTTCGATGCGGTCGACCACCGTGTCGAGCGACTCACTGAGCTCGCCGATGTCCTCGCGCTCGATGGGCGTCACGAACGCGGTGACGAGCGCGTCCTGGATCTCGTGCTTCTTCTCGTCGGCCGCCTGCTCGATGGCGTGCATCTCCTCGAGCGACTGCTCGAGCGTGTCGGGATCGAAATCGTGCATGATCTTCGAGAGCAGCTGGGCCGCCTGCAGCGAGTAGTCGGCGCTCGCGCAGAAGGTCTCGAAATAGAATGCGTCGTTCTTCCTAGCCACCAGATCCTCCAATGTCGTGATGTGCGAACGGGTACGCGCCGGACCGCCCGGCGCGGCAGGTCATGCGAAACGCGGTCTAGAACACCATCATGAAGAGCTTCGCCATGACGAAGCTGATGAGGCCGCAGCCCGGGAACGTGAACACCCAGGTGAGCATCATGTCGCGGACCACGCCGAAGTTGATGGCCGACAGCCGCTTCACGGCGCCGACGCCCATGATGGCGCTGGTCTTGGTGTGCGTGGTCGATACCGGGATGCCGGTGAGCGTCGAGAGCAGGATGCAGGCGGCGCCGGCGAGGTCGGCCGAGAAGCCCTGGAAGGTCTCGAGCTTGACCATGTCCATGCCCACGGACTTGATGATCTTCTCGCCGCCCACGCTCGTGCCCACGCCCATGGTCACGCTGCAGAGGAGCATGAGCCAGACGGGGATGACGGCGCTCGCGAGGTCGGGCTGGCCGTTGCAGAACGCCACGCCCAAAAGCAGGACGCCGATGAACTTCTGGCCGTCCTGCGCGCCGTGCATGAAGCTCATGGCGGCGGCGCCGAAGATCTGCGCGTACTTGAACGCCTTGTTGGTGTGCCGCCGGTCCATGCCCGCGCAGAGGATGGTGACGAGCTTGCAGATGCCCCAGCCGAGCGCGAAGCCCAGGATGAGGCTGAGCACGAGGCCGTAGAGAACCTTCACCCACTCCTCGCCGTTGACGCCGTCGAGACCACCCTGGATGGCGATGGCGGCGCCCGTGAGGCCGGCGATGAGGCTGTGACTCTCGCTCGTGGGGATGCCGAAGATCGAGGCGCCCACGCTGTAGACCACGATCGAGAAGAGCGCGGCGCACAGCGCGATGAGCGCCATCTGGGTGTCGGTGCCGAAGTCGACCATGTTGGAGATGGTCGAGGCGACCGAGGAGTTGACCATCGTCATGAGGAGCACGCCCAAAAAGTTGAAGACGGCGCTCATGATGATGGCGGGGCGCACGTTGATGCTGCGCGTGGTCACCGCCGTGGCGATGGCGTTGGGGGCGTCGGTCCAGCCGTTGACGAAGATGACACCCAAGGTGAGCAGGACAGTGATCGCCAGGATGGGGTTGGTGGCCACCTGACCGATGAACTGGGTTACCGAGACGTCCAAGATTCGTTCTCCCCGATGCGGTGCGCGCACGCGCACACGACGATACGACCACGGGCTATTTTACCGTTTCTTAACGTTAACCTGATGTTCATCTGGATATTTGCCGGCAAATCTCGGGCCGTCATGCACGGCGCGACGCCTGCGAGCTGGGATGTTTTCGAGTGCGGCCGCAAATCTTTACGCTCAGCTTACATTGCCCTGATACCCGGATGACCGGATGGGCACCGGCCGCCGACAGCATGGAGGCGAAGCGGGCCTGTAAGCCGGGTTCTGTCGGGGACGGTCATTTATCTTGGCGGACGCGTTACCGCGCCGCTCTGCGCACGCCACCCGGGTGCGGTGCGGGCCGCACCGTGGCACCCCTATTCGCGCTTGCTCCGGATGGGGTTTACCAAGCCGCCGCGTCGCCGCGACGCTGGTGGTCTCTTACACCACCGTTTCAGCTTTTCCCTTTGCGCTTCGGCGCCGAGGCGCCTCCCCGCAGGTGGGAGTCTTCTTTTCTGCGGCACTTTCCGTCGGGTCGCCCCGCCTGGCCGTTAGCCAGCATCCTGCCCTGTGGAGCCCGGACTTTCCTCACGCGGGTGAACCGGGCCGAGCCCGGAGCCCCGCGCGCGACCGTCCGGCCCGCTTCGCAGGGGGTATTGTAGCACGCGCGGCGCATCGCGCCATGCAAAAGGGCGGCCCGCCCCAGCGGACCGCCCCGGCATGCGCGTGCGTGGATCCGGTCTACGCCATGATCTTCTTGAAGAGCTCCACGACGATCGCGTGGTCGGCCTCGCGCGGGTTGCCCGGGTAGCAGGCGTCGGCGAGCGCGTCATCGGCGATCTGGTCGAGCTCGTCGGCCTTGATGGCCTCGCAGACCTTGGGGATCTCGACGTCGGCGGAGAGCTGGCGCACCGCGGCGATGGCGGCGTCGGCGGCCTCGTCGGTCGTCATGCCGGTGGTGTCGACGCCCATGGCGACGGCGACGTCGGCCAGGCGCTCGGCCACGACGGGCTTGTTGAACTCCATGGCGATGGGCAGGAGCATCGCGCAGGCCACGCCGTGCGGCGTGTCGTAGTGCGCGGAGAGGGTGTGCGCCATGGCGTGGTCGATGCCGAGGCCCACGTTGGAGAAGCCCATGCCGGCGATGTACTGGCCGAGCGCCATGCCCTCGCGACCGCTGCCGGGCTCGCCGCTCTTGGCCTCGGCGACGGCGTCGCGCAGGTGCTTGGAGATGAGCTCGATGGCCTTCAGGTGGAACATATCGGAGAGCTCCCAGGCGCCCTTGGTGGTGTAGCCCTCGATGGCGTGCGTGAGCGCGTCCATGCCGGTGGCGGCGGTGAGGCCCGCCGGCATGGTGGCCATCATGTCGGGGTCGACCACGGCGACGATCGGCATGTCGTGCGGGTCGACGCACACGAACTTGCGCATGCGCTCGACATCGGTGATGACGTAGTTGATCGTGACCTCGGCCGCGGTGCCGGCGGTGGTGGGCACGGCGATGATCGGCGTGCAGGGGTTCTTGGTGGGTGCGACGCCCTCGAGCGAGCGCACGTCCTCGAACTCGGGGTTCGCGATGATGATGCCGATGGCCTTGGAGGTGTCCATCGAGGAGCCGCCGCCGATGGCGACGATGCAGTCGGCGCCGCACGCCTTGAAGGCCTCGACGCCGTGCTGGACGTTCTCGATCGTGGGGTTGGGCTTGATGTCGGAGTAGACCTCATAGGGGATCTGGGCGGCGTCGAGCAGGTCGGTCACCTTGGCGGTGATGCCGAACTTCACCAGATCCGGGTCGGACGCCACGAAGGCCTTCTTGAAGCCGCGGGCGGCGATCTCGTTGGGGATCTCGGCGATCGCGCCGGAGCCGTGATACGAGGTCTCGTTGAGCATGAAACGCTGTGCCATCTTGTCTCCTTCCCACACCAGCGGGGCCATGGCGCAGCTCCGCATGGACAGGCGCCCACCCGGACGCCCAACTGTCTGGTTGATACCCACGCGCGCCGAATCGTATCACTCGGTCGGCGAATGCATGCGACCGGGCACCCGCCCGCACGGCGCTACAATGGAGGGAACCCGGCACCCGTTTGCCTGCGGGCGCATCCTACCGTGGATTGGAGCTGCCATGTCCTTCGCCGACCTGACCCGTTCGCGCTTCTCCTGCCGTGCCTACGAGAGCCGCGCCGTCGCCGCCGAGGCGCTCGACGCCGTGATCGAGGCGGGCCGCATCGCGCCCTCGGCCCACAACAACCACCCCACGCGCGTCATCGTCTGCGACACGCCCGAACTGCGCGCCAAGGCCGCCCGCGCCGCGCACCACTTCGACCGCGACGGCAGCGTCTTCGGGGCGCCCGTCGTGCTCATCGCCTGCGCCGTCACCGGCGACGCCTGGGTGCGCACCACCGACGGCATGAACTCCTCGCTCATCGACACCTCGATCGTCGTCGATCAGATGATGATGCAGGCGACCGAGCTCGGCCTGGGCACCTGCTGGGTGTGCATGTTTGACCCCGCCATCGTGCGCGCCGAGTTCGACCTGCCCGAGGGCGTCGAGCCCGTCTCGATGCTCACGCTCGGCTATCCGGCAGAGGAGATCGCCGCCCCCGAGAAGCGCGCCGAGCGCTGCATCCCCCGCGAGCGCTTCCTCGACCCGCGCGCCTAGCGGACCGATAGATACGGCAAGCGCCGGGCACCGGTACTTCGACCGGTGCCCGGCGCCTCATGTCCGGGGTCGGTGCCGGGCGCTCGGGGCGGCGAGAGGCTAGAGGCCCATCTCCTGCTTCAGGCGGGCGAGCTCCCCATCGACGGCCGCGGTGGAGCCGGCGTCGGCGTACTTCTTCTCGAGCTCGGCAGCCGAGTCGACCGGCTCGGCGTTGAGCTCGGTCATGGCGTTGGAGCGGTCGAGCATCTCGTCCGCCTTGGCCTCCATGCGGTCGAAGGCGCTCATGGCGGCAGCGGCGCTATCGCCGGCGGAGCTGACGGCGTTGACCTTGTCCTGCGTCTTGGCGACGGCGACCTTGGCCTTGATGGCCTCGCGGCGGCTCTTGAGCGCCTCGATGTCCGAGACGAGCTTGTCGTGCATCTGGCGCATCTTGGTCGCGTTGTCGTGCGCGGCCTGGGCGGCCTTGCCGAGGCTGTCGCCCTTGGCCTCGAGCTGCTGCTTCTTGGCGAGGAACGCGCGGGCGTCGCCCTCGTTGCCGGCCTTGAGCGCCTGGCGCGCGAGGTCGTCGTACTTGGCGATCTCGGCGTCGTTCTCGTCGACGAGGCGCTGCGCGCGGGTCTCCTCCGCCATGACGCCGGCGGTCTCCTGCTTCACCTCGGCGAGCGACTCGGTGAGGTCGCGCAGGTACTGGTCGACCATCTTGGCGGGATCCTCGGCCTTGTCCAGAAGGTCGTTGATGTTGGCCTTGATGATGTCCGCGAACCTATCGAGCATTCCCATGTCCGTACTCCTTGTCGTATCGAACCTGTTTCCTATCCGTCCGGGCGCCTCCCGGGCGCTCGTCCGGTATGTACCCGTCCGCTCCCCTACGAGAAGGGCCCCTCGTCGTCTCCAGGATCTTTCCCGTACTTGCGCTCCAGATCCTCGAGGTCCTGGTCGCCGAAGGTCTCGAGCGGCGTGTTGAGCACCTCCTGCATGCGCTCGGCCTCCCGCTCCTTCGAGGCGCGGTAGCGCTTCACGCCCAGGTACACGAGGGCCGCGACGGCCACGATCGCGGCGCACACCGCGATGTAGACCAGAGGCGAGGTCGTGACGTGCATGATGCGCTCGCCCGTGCTCTCGAAGGCGTCGGCGAAGACCTCTTCCTCGGTGTCGGCCTCCTGGTAGTACCGGTCGAGGTAGTCCGCGAGGATGCCGATGGCCTCGTCGTCCATAACGGTCTTGGCCTGGCTGCCCACCGCGTACCCGCAGTTGAACGAACCGTGGTTATCATCGCAGAACACGAGCAGGAAGTGAGCCTCGTCGTCGAAGAGCTCATCGTATAGTTGATTCGCCATCTGGCCCAACGCACTCACCGAGGTCTCGGCACCGTTAGGCAGGATGTAGACGTACGGCGCCACGCCGGTCTCATCCTGGAAGGCGCGCAGGCCGCGCTCGAGCGTGGCGGAGTCATAGATCCAGGAGCCGTCGGCGTCGGTGTAGTAGCCCGCGTCGTCGCTCGCGGCGCCTGCCGGCAGCGCCTCGCGCTCGACCGTAGATGAAGGAGCCGACAGAGATTCTGCCGAGCACGACATCGCGCCGCTCAGCAACGAGAACAGCATCGAAAGGACAATCAGCATCACAATGATGCCCAGGCACCCGCCGAATGAGCAACCACTTCCTTGCGGCGAAGGACCCGCTGGGCCTCCCCCGCCGCCGCGCGAACCGCGCCCTATGCCGTAGCCGACCATGAAAGGCCAGAAGCCGCCGCCCGTATGGTAACCCCGCGGAGGCGGCCCCATCGGCCGCGGGCCGCGCCCGAAGCCGCCGAACCCGCCCGAGCGGCCACCGCTCCTGCCGCGGCCACCGCCGCCGGAGAAGCCGCCGAACGAGCGCCCGCCGCCCGAGAAGCCGCCGCCGAAGCCCCCGCCAGAGCGCCCGCCACCAGATCTACCCATGAGACGTCCTTTCGATCGAGATCGCGTCGGTATTACTCCCGTCCATTATGCCCGCTCGCGCGCGGGCGCGGCGCGGCGGGAGCGATTTGTTCGCCAGACGTTGACGGGCAGGCGGCCGCCGCGGGCGCGGCGGCGCGCCCAAGCCCCGGCCGTGCCGGCGCATCCAACGGAAACGGCCCCGGGGTCACCGGGGCCGTAGCATGCCTATGCGGTCGGTCGCGAACGAGCCTAGTCGAGGTCGTCCACGCCGAAGTTGTCGAGCGGCGCGAAGGGATCGGCCACGGGGACCGGCTCCGGGGCGGGCTCGGCCACGGGCGCGGGCGCCGGCGCCGGGACGGCGGGCGCGGGCTCGTAGCTCGCGGCGGCGGAGCCGACGGGCGTGGAGCTCAGCAAGTCGGAGGGGAACGAGTTCTGCGCGTCGTCCATGAAGTGCTGCAGGAGCTTCAGGTACTCGGCCTTGAACTCCTCGCGGGAGGCCTTGAGGCGGTCGATCTCCTTGAGCTCCTCCTGCTTCTCCTGGAGGGCCTGGCGGATGACGTCGCGCGCCTTGGCGTCGGCCTCGCTGGAGATGTGCTCGGCGTTCTGCTGCGCCTCGGCGACGATCGCCTCGGCGGTCTGCTGGGCGGCGATGAGGGCAGCCGAGATCTGGCGCTCGGAGGCGGAGGTGGAGGGCTGCTGCGGCGCGGCGATGGCCGCGGCGGGGCCGGCGGCGAGCTGGGCCTGCGCGTCGGCGAGCTGCTGCTGGGTCGCTGTGAGGCGGTTCTTCAGGTCGACGATCTTGGCGAGCATGGCGTCGACCTCGGACGCGAGCTGCTCGAGGAAGACGTCGACCTCGGCGGGATCGTAGCCGCGCTTGGCCTCGGAAAACGTCTGGGCCTGGATATCAGCAGGTGTAATGGCCATGGGAACTCCTTCGTTCACGTGTCAATGGGCGCATACCGCCCCTTGCCGCTTATCTACAAGATTATACCGATAACGAACCTCGACACGAGATTCAACGCAATTATTGCAATTACCGGCGAGAAGTCGAGCCCGCCCATAGGGGGGATGAGTCGCCTGAAGAGCCCGAGGAACGGCTCGCACAGCTGCTGCAGGACCATGCCGATGTCGTAGACGAGGCTCCCCTCGCGGATGGGGAACCAGGACATGAGGATGTAGGCGAGGATGAGCATCTCGTAGAAGTTGACGAGCGTGCTCAAGACCTCGGCGAGCTGGTAGGGTGTGATGGTGATCAGCGCTCCTTCGGGGCTACTTGAGGTAGCCGTCGTCGCGTAGCTTTACCAGGTCGGACTGCTTGACCTCGCAGCCGGCGGGCAGGACCATGAACACGCGGTCGCCCACCTCCTTGACCGAGGCGCCGAGCCCGCAGGCGAACCCGTAGCTGAAGTCGAGCACGCGCTTGGCGATCTCGGTGCGCACGCCCACGAAGACGAGCGCCACGGGCTGCTTGGTGCGCACGCGGCGCACGACGGTCTCGACGTCGTCGTAGCTCTCGGGGCGCAGCACGTAGGCGGGCAGCTGGGGCGTGGACGAGAGGATCGAGGACGCATGCTGCTCCACCGCGGGCGCGGGGGCCGTGCGTGTCTGGGCAGCGTGCTCGCGCACCGATGCCGCGAACGTGGACGGCGTGTCGTAGGCGCCGGGACGGTAGGCGTCCTGGCTGCGCGCCGGCGGGTTGTACGTGGCGCCGTGGCGGTCGGCGTCGCCCACGAGCTGGCCCGAGCGCGTGTAGACCGCGACGGACTCGGCCTCGCCGCGGCGCGTCTGGCCGAGCACGCCGTTGGACGGGTCGGCCTGCGAGCGGTACGTGGGCTCGGAGACGCTGCCGTCGCCCGCGCCGTAGGCGGAATCGGCCACCTGGTAGTCGTCCTGGTAGCCGTCGTCGTAGTACTCGTCGTAGCCGTCGCCCTCGTCATAGCCGTCCTGGGCGTAGTCGTCCTGGTTCTGGCCGAAGGGAAGCCTGCTTTTGATGTCGTCTAGGAAGCTCACGTTCTCAACCTCTCTGCATGCCGCGGTTCGTGACGGTCGCAGGTCGTTGTTGCCCCGACCTGCCTATTCTAGCGTAAAGGCGGGGTTGAAGACCACCCTGCCCAGGCGGATGAGGGTCGACCCCTCGAGGATCGCCTCCTCGAAGTCCTCGCTCATGCCGCAGGAGAGCTCCGCGAGGTCGAGCGCGGGGCAGGCGGCCGCGAGCTCGTCGCGAAGCTCGCGCAGGCCCTCGAACGTGGACCGCGCGATATCCTTATCCCCCTGCGGGGCCATGGTCATAAGCCCGCGGATGGCGATTCCACGAAGCTCACCCAACTCCGGAAGCACACGGCGCAGCTCGGCGGGGTCGAAGCCCGACTTGGAGGCCTCGCCGGAGACGTTGACCTCCAGGAGCACCGGCTGGGGCGCGGTGAGGCTCCCCTCCTCCATGCGGCGCTCCGCCCGCGAGGAGACCGCCTCCGCGAGGTGCGCCGAGCTGATGGAGTGGATGCACGCCGCGCGGCCGAGCACCGCGTTGATCTTGTTCTTCTGGAGGTTCCCGATCATGTCGAAGCGCACCGGCTCGAACCCGGGCACGAGCGCGAGGCCCTCGAGCTTGCGGGCGAGCTCCTGCGGCCGGTTCTCGCCGAAGAGCCTATACCCCGCCTCGATGGCGGCGAGCACCTGCACGACGTCGACGGTCTTGGAGACCGCCATGACCTTGACCTCGCCGGGGGCGCGGCCGCAGGCGGCCAGCGCGGCGTCGACGCGCTCCATGATCTCCGCGCGCCGGCGGCTGATCGCCTCGAGATATTCGTCCATGAGCGCCTTCCTTCACGTAGCGACGCCTCCATACTAGCGCAGGCGACACGTGCGCGGCCCGCGACCGCAAAGCCTCACGCAAGGTTTACGATACGGCCGGCCTGCCGCGGCGTGCGGGGCGCCGGGCCTACGCGCGCAGCACGGCGATGGCCCCATGGCGCCCGCAGGTGCCGCCCTCGCCGCGGTACGAGTAGAAGCGGTCCGTGCCCGAGAGCGTCGAGAGCCCCGTGTCGCAGATGCGCTCCGCCGCAAGCCCCGCCGCCTCGAGCGACTGCCGGATGGCCGCCGCCAGGTCGAGCAGGCGCGAGCCCGGGCGCACCGAGGCAGGGTAGCGCTCGCCGAAGCGCTCGATGAGCTCGGGCGAGACCTCGTACTCGTCCCCGAGGATGTGCGGGCCTATGAAGGCGTCCATGCCGGCGGGGTCGCAGCCGAGCTCGGAGGCGAGCAGGCGCGCCGCCTTGCCCGCGATGCCGGCGTACGTGCCCTTCCAGCCGGAGTGCGCCACGGCGAACCCGCCCTCGGCGACGACGATGACCGGCACGCAGTCGGCGAAGCACAGAAGCACGGGGACGCCCGGGGCGCGGCACACGATCGCGTCGGCGCCCTCGGCGGCCTCGGCGCGCACGCGCTCGAGCTCCGCGTCGTCGCCCGTGCGCACAATGGCCACATGGTCGCCGTGCACCTGGTTGGGCACGATGAGGCACCCCGCGAGGCCCTCGGCGCCGAGCGCGGCGAGCGCGCGGCGGCGGTTCTCCCCCACCGCCTCGGGGTCGTCGCCCACATGCGCGCCGAGGTTCAGCGAGGTAAAGGGCGCCACCGAGACGCCGCCTGTGCGCTCGGTGAAGCCGAAGGCCACCGGCCCCTCGAGGCTTCCGACGAGGGCGACCCCGTCATGTTCGATGCGCGTGAGCTCCATGGTGCGGTCCTTTCTCACGGCGCCTGCGCGACGCCGTCTGGTGCGGCCGGTGAGCGGGCCGCCTCGGGTGGATATGAGCAGGCGCCCCGGGAACCGAGGCGCCTGGCAGACGATCCGTTGGTGATGGGCCCCGGCCCTTAGAAGTTGCCGCGCTTCAGGAAGTCGGGCAGCTCGAACTGGTCGTTGCCGAAGTTGGGGACCTCGGTGCCGCCGATGGTGCGCGTCGAGGGAGCGCTCTGGGCGGGCGCGGCGTGGGCGCCGGCCGGCTCGCGCTCGGCACGGGAGCTCGCGGGCGTGAAGAGCTCGTCCTGGCGGTTGACGTTGCGGTCGGTGAAGCCGGTGGCGATGACGGTGATGCGCACCTGGTCGCCAAGGGACTCGTCCACAACGGTACCGAAGATGATGTTGGCCTCGGAGTCGACGGCGTTCGCGACGAGGTCGGCGGCGTCGTTGATCTCCTGGATGCCGAGGTCCTTGGAGCCGGCGATGGAGAGCAGGACGCGGGTCGCGCCGTCGATGGAGCTCTCGAGCAGGCGGCTCGAGATGGCCTGCTGGGCGGCGTCCACGGCGCGGTTGTCGCCGGAGGCGGTGCCGATGCCCATCATGGCCGTGCCGGCCTGCTTCATGATGGTCTTCACGTCGGCGAAGTCGAGGTTGATGATGCCGGGCACGGTGATGAGGTCCGTGATGCCCTGGGTGCCCTGCGAGAGCACGCCGTCGGCCGTGGCGAAGGCCTCGAGCATGGTGGTCTTTTTCTCGGCGATATCGAGCAGCTTGTCGTTGGGGATGACGATCATGGTGTCGACGCAGTCGGCGAGCGTGCGGATGCCCTCCTCGGCGCTGGCCTTGCGCTTGCGGCCCTCGAAGGTGAAGGGCTTGGTGACGACGGCGACCGTGAGCGCGCCGATGTCGTTCATGGCGATGTCGGCCACGATGGGAGCGGCGCCCGTGCCCGTGCCGCCGCCCTCGCCCGCGGTGATGAACACCATGTCGGCGCCGGCGAGCGCCTCCTGGATGTCGTCGCGGCTCTCGTCGGCCGCCTTGCGGCCGATCTCGGGGTTGGCGCCGGCGCCGAGGCCGCGAGTGAGGTCGGTGCCGATGTGCACCTTGATGTCCGCATCCGAGATCGCGAGTGCCTGGGCGTCGGTGTTGATGGCGACGAACTCGACGCCGCGGATGCCCTCCTCGATCATGCGGTTGACCGCGTTGGTTCCGCCGCCGCCCACGCCGACTACCTTGATAACGGCGAGGTAATTGCTGATCTCGTTCTCGTGCATGTCGGTCCTCCGAAATCGGGCTGCGGATCTGGTCCTAACTTTAACCTTCAAGTTTACATTAAACGTCGAGGTAAACCGGCATATGTTTGCACAAAACGCGCTTTGAAGTCAACCGACGCGGCCCAAAATGTGGATTTCGCAGGAGATACGCAGGTCAGGGCATCAACCGTTCACCGGTCAGGTCTAGTCGCTCTGCGCCTGCCTGAAGGTGTAGTGGTCAGGCGTGCTCACGTTGATGTAGACCACGCCCTGCTCCTGCTCGAGCAGGCGGGTTATGATGCGCTCCTTCGTGGCGATGTCGACCGGCTCGCCGAGCGAGACCTCAATGCCCGATTTCAGGATGGCCGAGATCGCCTCGACCGACTCGAGCGACAGCTCGCGCACCTCGGAGCGGAAGGAGGCCGTAAAGCCGTTCACGTACTCGAGGCCCGCGAGGAGCACCTCCGAGGTGACCTCGGCGCCCGAGGACGGCTCGATGTCGGCGGCGACATCCGTGAAGAGCACGACCCCGTCCTGCTGGGCGAGCGCGACGGCGGCATCCATGCCCGTGAGGAGCTGGCTCCCCTCCGGCACCGCGACCGCCGGCGCCTGCTGGACGGCGTCAGCCGCCTCCCCGTCGCCGGCATCGTCCGCGGCGTCCGCATCGTCGCCCGACGCCGCGCCGCCCTCATCGGAGGTATCGGAAGCCGCGGCGGCAGATCCGCCGTCGGACGGCTCCCCCGCCCCGTCATCTGCCACAGCGGCATCGCCGTCCGCCGCATCGTCCGCGGCGGCGTCCTGCGCATCGGCCGATGCCGGCGTCCCCGCGTCCGCAGGCGCGAGCGCGGAGGCGGGCGCGACGTTGCCCTCGGCATCGACCGTGACGGAGAGCGAGATCGGCGCGATCCATGTCCCCTCGGCGCTGATGCTCCACGCGACGTCGCTCGAGGCGATGAACGCGATGGCGACGACCTCGTGCTCGCGGGGCGTCACCACGAGGGTATGCGGGAACCGGCGCTCCACGTCCGCGCCGGCGATCCAGGGGTTCTGCCCGAGCGACTCCTCGATGGCGCCCACGTCGACGTTCATGAGGGTCGAGCCCTGGGGCACGTCGACCAGCTGCTCGGCCGCCTCCTGCGTGACGTGCTCGCTGCCGTTCACGACCACGTCCGTGATCGCGAAGAGCGGCGAGTTGGCCACCACGATGCCGAGCACGCCGAGCGCGAGGACGGCCGCGAGGGCGATGCCGATGAAGCGCCCCGGCAGCGCGGGAAGCTTGGGCAGCGGGATGTGCGGGAGGGCCGGGAGCGCGAACCCCTTCCCGCCGGATACCGTCCTCTTGGACGGCGGCGTGGAGAGGACGCGCTTGGTGCCGGGGCCGGCCGGGCGCCTGCCGCCCGCGGGCTTGCCGGCGGGACGGCGCACGGTGGGGGCGGCGCCCTTGCCGGCGGGCGCGGCGCCCTTGGCCTGGACGCGGGCCTTCGGGGCCTGCGGCTTAGGCGAGGCGGACTTGGCTGCGGGGGCCGAAAGCGAGGTCTTGCGCGGGCGGGCGGCCTTGGCCTTGCCCGTCCCGCCCAGAAGCGAGCCGCCGCGGGCGGCGCCGGCCGCTGCCGGGGCCTTCCTGGCGGGAGCCTTCTTCTTGGCGGGTGCCGCGCCCGGGCGCGCCGCCTTCTTGGGGCGCGGGCCCTGGGCGGGGCGCGACGAGGAGGCGCCGGCGCGGCGGAAGGTCGGTTTGGAGGCGCTAGAAGCCGAGGAACTTGACTTCCGGTTGAAGCTCGACGCCATACTCCTCCTGAACCTTCTCGTAGACGTGCCTGATGACCGCGGCGACGTCGGATGCCGTCGCGGTTCCCGTGTTCACGATAAAGTTACCGTGGACGGGCGATACCTCGGCCCCGCCGACCGAAAAACCCTTCAATCCACAGTCCTCGACCATCTTCCCTACACTTCCCTCGGGCGGGTTGCGGAAGACCGAGCCGCAGCTCGCGACGCCGATCGGCTGCGTGCGGCGGCGCCGGGAGAGGTAGCGCTCCATCTTGGTGCGGATGTCGAGCTTCGCGGCGGGCTCGAGCTCGAGCGTGGCCTCCAGCACGATCTCGTCGCGCGGGAGCGTGCAGGTACGGTAGCCCCAGACGATGTCGCCGGCGCCGTAGTGGCGAAAACCCGCGCCCGGCTTGAAGGTGACGACCTCCTTCACGACCGAGCCGATCCACTCGGTGCGCGTGCCGGCGTCCATGGAGACCGCGCCGCCCACGGTGCCGGGGATCCCCACGGCGAACTCCAGCCCTGAGAGGCCCTTCGCGTAGGCCTCGTTCACGAGTCGCATGAGCACCACGCCCGCGCCCACCGTGAGCGTGCGGCCATCGTCGGCGAGCACCGTACGGCCGAACTCGTTGCCGAGCGTGATGACCGCGCCGCGGTAGCCCTCGTCGGCGACGAGCAGGTTCGACCCGCGGCCGATGACGACCCAGGGGACCCGCTCGCGCGCGAGCACGTCGACGGTGCGGCGCAGCGCGTGGTAGCTGTGGCAGGTCACGAACAGGTCGGCGGGGCCGCCGATGCGGTAGGTGGTGTGGCGCGCGAGGCGCTCGTGCTCGGAGACGTCGGTGTCGACGGCCCCGGAGAGCGCCATGACCGCGTTGAAGAGGCCCATGAGACCCTTACGCCTCTCGCTGGGAGAGGTACTCGATGAACTCGGGCCCCACGGCGGTCACGTCGCCGGCGCCCATGGTGATGAACAGGTCGCCCGGCTTCACCACCTCGGCGAGCACCTCGGGAAGCTTCATGCGGTCGCCCACGTAGACGACCTCCTTGCCCGGGTGCCGCTCGCGCACCAGGTCGGCGAGCATGCGGCTCGTGACGCCCGGGATGGGCATCTCGCCCGCGGAGAACACGTCGATGAGCACGAGGCGGTCCGCCTCGGCGAAGGCGTCGGCGAAGTCGTCGGCGAAGGCTTGGAGGCGCGAGTAGCGATGCGGCTGGAATACCACGCCCACGCTCGGGTAGCCGAGGCGCGCGGCGGCGGCGAGCGTCGCCTTGATCTCGGTGGGATGGTGCCCGTAGTCGTCCACGACGGTGATCCCGTCGATGTCGCCCACGTGCGTGAAGCGGCGGCGCACCCCGGCGAAGCCCGAGAGCGCCTCGGCCGCGGCGGCGGTGTCGAGGTCGAGCACCCAGGCCACGGTAAGCGACGCGGTGGCGTTCAGGAGGTTATGGAGGCCCGGGTTGGCCTTGATGGTTACGTGGCGCTCGCTTCCGTCGGGGAAGCGCACGGTGCAGCCGCCGGCGAGGCCCTCGGTGCGCTCGTCGGGGATGCAGCGCACGTCGGCGTCCGCGGCGGTGCCGTAGGTGACCACGCGCCGGCCGGTGCCTCGCGCGAGCTCGGCGAGATGCGGGCTCTCGGCGCAGGCGATGACGGTGCCCTCCTCGCCGACGAGGCCCATGAACTCGGCGAAGGTGCGCTCGATCTCGTCGAGCGAGTCGTAGTGGTCGAGGTGGTCGGCCTCGATGTTGGTCACCACGACCACGTCGGGGTCGAGGTAGAGGAACGACTTGTCGGACTCGTCGGCCTCGCAGACGAAGTGCGGGCCCTGCCCGTTGCGGCCGTTGGTGTCGTAGCCCTCGACGATGCCGCCGATGAGGAAGCTCGGGTCGAGGCCCATGCGGTCGAGCATCGTGGCGCACATGGAGGACGTCGTGGTCTTGCCGTGCGTGCCGGCGATGGCGACGGTGGTGTAGCCGTGGCCGAGCTCGGAGAGCATCTTGGCGCGCGGCCAGACGGGGATCTTGAGCTCGCGGGCGCGCATGAGCTCCGGGTTGGTCTCGGGGATAGCGGTCGAGACCACCACCACGTCCGGGCGCACCTCGTCTATGGTCGCCGCGTCGTGCCCGATGTGGATGTCCACGCCGGCGCGGATGAGCTGGCGGATGTAGCGGGACTTCTTGAGGTCGGAGCCGCTCACCGCGTAGCCGCGCTCATGCAGCACGAGCGCGATGCCGCTCATGCCGGCACCTCCCACGCCGATAAAATGCACACGCATCGAGTCGGGCGCGTTCAGGGTCGCTGAGGTCTGTCCCATAAGTGAGTGCTCCTTTATCAGGGGATAGGGACCGCGCGGCGGTCCCCCTTGTCAAACGTATCAGTTTACTTCAAATCGGCGCGCTTGTGGCGCGGCGGCCGGCGCGGCGGGCGCGCCCGCGCCCTACGCGAGCCCCTCGAGCGCGTCGGCGAGGCGCTCCGCCGCCCGCGCCTGCTCGAGCCCGCGGGCGCGCTCGCGCATCGCCGCGCGGCGCTCGGGGTCCGCGAGCAACCCCAGCAGCTCGTCGGCGAAATCCGCGTCGTCGATGCGGGCGTCGGGGAACATGACGGCAGCGCCGGCATCGACCAGAAGACGCGCGTTGGTGGTCTGGTGGTCGGCCGTGGCGTGCGGGTAGGGCACGAGGACCGAGGGCACCGCGAGCGCCGCGATCTCGGCGATCGAGGAGGCGCCGGCGCGCGAGAGCACGAGGTCGGCCGCCGCGAGCACGTCGCCCATGTCGTCGATGTAGGGCCGCACGCGGTAGCGCTCGGCCTCGGCGGGCGCGAGCGCGAGGGCGCGCTCGGTGCCGTCGTAGTCGTCGGCGCCGGTCGAGTGGAGCACGTGCACGCCGGAAAGGGCCAGGAGGGCCTCCTTGAGGGAGATCATGCGCTCGTTCAGGTGGTGCGCCCCGAGCGAGCCGCCGAAGGTGACGAGGAGCGTCTCCCCGTCGCGCACGCCGAGCGCGGCACGGCCGCGCACGCGGTCCCCCGCGAGCACGGAGCGGCGCACGGGGTTACCGGTGAACACGATGCGCTCAGGCGCGGCGCCGCGCTGCTCGAAGACCGCCGAGACGCTCGGCTGCGCGACGGCGATGAGCGAGGCGCCCTTGGCGGACTGCTTGTTGGCGAGCCCCGGCACGGAGTTCTGCTCGTGCAGGGCGTACGGGATCCCCAGGTGCGCCGCGGCGCGCACGAGCGGCAGCTCCACGTAGGCGCCGAAGCCGATCGCCACGTCGGGCCTGAGCGCGGCGTCGTCCTCGAAGAGGCGCGTGAGGCGCGCCGCCTCGCGCGAGAGCCTCACCAGGGCCGAGACGAGCGTCCAAGGGCGCGAGCGGTCGAAGCCGGTCACGTCGATCGGCTGGAAGGCGAAGCCCGCCTGCGGCACGAGGGTGCCCTCCAGGCGGCGGGTCTCGCCGTAAAACGTCACCCGGTGCCCGCGCTCGCGGAGCTCCTCGGCGAGCGCCAGGGCCGGATTCACGTGGCCGGCCGTTCCGCCGGCGGCAATGGCGATGTTGAGGCTAGCGGTCATGGCTGTTCCTCCCCCGGTCGCGCCCGCGGCCCCGCCGGTCGCGGGACGGTTCCGTCCCATCATAGTTCGTGCGGACCCCGCGCGAGCGCAGGCGGTCCGCCGGGTCGGCGCCCAGGTCGACCCGCTCCCAGGACCCGCGCCGGCCCGCGTCAGCGCGCGGCGGCCTGTCCGTGCCCTGCGGGCGGCGCCGCTCCCCCGCCCCGCCCGCGGACCTCCTGCCGGACGGGCGGGCCTGCCCCTCGGGGGCGGCGCCGTCCACCACGGAGAAGCCGCGCTGCCGGCCGGTTCCGCGCACCCGGGGCGCGCCCGCGGTGCTGCCCTCGATGGTGCCGGGAGCCGCGTCCGCGACGCCACCCGCCGCGTCCTCGCGCACCACCTGGAAGGCGGCGCGGCGCGCGTCGTGCGAGGTGAGCGGGTTGCTCTCGATCGACACGCGCAGGATGAGGCCCGCGAGGATGAGCATGGCCATCATCGAGGAGCCGCCGTAGGAGATGAACGGCAGCGTCTTGCCCGTCATGGGCGTGACACCCAGGATGCCGAGGATGTTCACCAGGAACTGCGCCATGATCATGAAGGCCGAGCCGTAGGCGACGAGCCTGCCGTGCACCGTGGGCGACTGCGCGGCGATCTTGAAGGCGGCGTAGATCATCATGAGGTAGAGCGCGAAGAAGACGAGCGTGCCCACGAAGCCCAGCTCCTCGCCGATGATGGCGAGGATGTAGTCGTTGTGGGCCTCGGGCAGGTAGTTGTACTTCATCGTGGAGTTGCCGATGCCCCGGCCGAACAGCCCGCCCGAGGCGAAGGCCATGATGGCGAGCGTGGCCTGGTAGCCGTCGCCGTACGGGTCGAGCCACGGGTCGCTCGCCGTGAAGAGGCGCGCCGAGCGGTAGCTCGAGCCCAGCACGAAGATGAGCACCAAAAGCACGCCCGTGACGAAGATGAAGCCGATAAGCGGGTAGGAGAACCCGGCGAAGTAGCACATCGCATAGACGGTCGAGGCGATGATGAGGCAGGTGCCCATGTCGGGCTCGAGGATGATCGCGGCGAGCGGGGCGATGACGCAGACCGCCAGCTGCAGCAGAAACGCCGCCGTGTCGAGCGAGCCCTCCTCGTAGTACTCGTGGAAGATCTTGGCGGCCGTGAGGATGAGCACGGCCTTGGCGAACTCCGAGGGCTGGAACTGGAAACCGGCGATCACGATCCAGCGCGTGGCGCCGCCCACGTTCACGCCCACGAGGAGCACGGCGAGCAGGAGCGCCAGAAAGCCGAGCCAGATGCCCCACATGAGCCCCGAGCGCATGAAGTCGAGCGAGACGCGCGAGGCCGCGAGCATGAGCGCGACGCCCGCCGCCATGAAGGTCGCCTGGCGGCCGAGGTAGTACGTCGAGCTGCCCGTCTCCTTGAGCGCCTCGACCGACGAGGCGGAGTAGACCATGAGCAGGCCGAACGCGAGCAGCGCCGCGAGGCAGCTCAGGAAGACGAGCCGCGGGCGCATGATGCGCGCGGGCACGCCGGCGATGAGCTTCTCGCCGAGGGCCGAGTGCTCGCCCGCGCCGCGGCGCGCGCGCCGGCTCGCTTGCCGCTCGCGCGCGTTCTCTTTGTCCTTCGCCCCGGATCCCGCCCGGGCTTCGCGCTTCGTGGTCGCCATCTACGCCCCCTAGCGCCCGGAGCCGTCGCGCGGCCCGAGGTCGGCCACGAGCTCCTTGAAGCGCCGGCCGCGCTCCTCGAAGCCGGAGAACTCGTCGTAGGACGCGCAAGCCGGCGAGAGCAGGACCACGTCGCCCGCGGCGGCGAGCGAGCGCGCGACCTGCACCGCGTCGGCGAGGTCGCCCGCCTCGGCGATGTCGAGGGCGCCCTGGCCGTCCGCTTCGCGGAAGGCGTCGAGGAAGCGCTGGCGGGCGGCGCCGAAGCACACCACGGCCTTGACCGAGGACGCCGCGACGCGCTGGGCGAAGCCCTCGAGCGGCGTGCCCTTGTCGGACCCGCCCACGAGCAGCACCACGCCCACCTGCGGGAAGGCGGTGAGCGCCTTCTCCACGGCGTCGGTGTTGGTCGCCTTGGAATCGTTCACGTAGCGCACCCCGTCGACGGTCGCGACGGGCTCGATGCGGTGCTCGAGCGGCGCGAAGGAGCGTAAGGCCGCATCGACCCGCGCGGGGTCGGCCCCCACCCAGAGGGCCGCGGCCGCGGCCGCGAGCGCGTTCGTGACGTTGTGGTCGCCGGCGATGCCGAGCTCGCTGACGGGCACGAGCGGGCGCTCCGTGCCGGCGAGGCGCACGGTGAGCACCCCGTCGCGCACGAAGGCGGCATGCTCCGCCCCGGTGTCGGCGAGCGCGAGCTCGAGCACGGCGGCGCCGTGCGAGGCGGCCGCGGGCGCGCACGCCGCGGCCTCGGGGTCGTCCATCGAGACCACGGCGAGGTCGCCCGGAACGAGGTTCGCGAAGATGCGGCGCTTCGCCGCCGCGTAGGCCTCGTGCGTGCGGTGCCAGGCCAGATGGTCGGCGGTGATGTTGAGCAGGACGGCGACGCGCGGGTGCAGCTCGGTCGTCGTCGCGAGCTGGTAGCTCGACAGCTCGGCCGCGAACCACGAGCCAGGAGCCCGGGAGTCGACGGCGGCGATGGGTGCCGTCCCGATGTTTCCCACCGCGCTGCACGGCATCCCGGCGGCGTTGAGCAGGTGGTTCACGAGCGAGGTCGTGGTGGTCTTGCCGTTCGTGCCGGTGATCGCGATCCAGCGCTCCGGCGAGAGGCGCCAGGCGAACTCGGGCTCGCCCATGATCTCGGTCGCATGGGCCGCCGCCGAGGCGAAGAAATCCGAGAACTCCGAGATGCCGGGGCTCGCCACGCAGACATCGTAGGCGCCCGCGACCTCCTCGGTCGAGAAGACGAAGCGCACGCCGGCGCGCGCGAGCTCGCGGGTGGCGTCGGTCTCCTTCGAGGAGGCGCCGCCGTAGACGGTGACGGAGCTCACGCGCCCGCCCAGGTGGGCCGAAGCCCATCGGGCGACGGCGAGACCGGTCCCGCCCTGGCCGAGCACGAGCAGGCTGAACGTTTGAGGCAGAGGCATCGCGGTCACTATCCCAGCTGGAAGGCGAGGGCGAGCCCGAGCGCGCCGAAGGCGGCCGCCACGATCCAGAAGCGGATGACGACCTTCGTCTCGGCCCAGCCCATCTTCTCGAAATGATGGTGGATGGGGGCCATGAGGAAGACGCGCTTCCCCGTGGCCTTGAAGCTCACGACCTGGATCATCACCGAGAGGGCCTCGATGATGAAAAGCCCGCCCACGATGAGCGAGACCACCTCGGTGCCGGTCATGATGGCCATGCACGCGAAGCCCGCGCCCAGGGCGAGCGACCCCGTGTCGCCCATGAAGATGCTCGCGGGGTAGCAGTTGAACCACAGAAAGCCGAGGCACGCGCCCGCACAGGCGGCGGAGAACACCGCGAGGTTGGCGTCGCCCGAGATGAAGGCGAAGGCGGCCATGATGAGCATGGCGATCATCGAGGTGCCGCCGGCCAGGCCGTCCAGGCCGTCGGTGAGGTTCACCGCGTTGGAGAGACCCGCGATGAGCAGCCACGTGAAGGCGACGTAGAGCCACGGGATGCTGAACGCCCCGGCGCCCTCGCCGAGCGTCGTGGTGAGGATGCCGAGGTCGATGGAGAGCCCGCCCGGGAAACGCACCAGGGGGTCGACGCCGCACCAGTTGACGGCGAGCAGGCAGAACGTCACGCAGATGACGGTCAGACCGATCATCTTGGCGTGCGGCGTGAGGCCGAGCGAGCGCCCGTGCGAGACGGAGGTCGCGTCGTCGATGAGGCCGAGCAGCCCCGTCGCGATGGTGGCGCCCAGCACGAGCGCGATCTCGGTGGTGAAGCGCGCCATGATGAGCGTCGTCGCGAGCACGGAGACGAGGATGACCACGCCGCCCATGGTGGGCGTGCCCTGCTTCACGAGGTGCCGCTCGGGGCCGTCGGCGCGGACCTGCTGGCCGATGCCCTCGAACCGGAGCAGCCGGATCCACAGCGGCATGAGCGCCATCGCCACGACCGCGGCGATGCCGAGCGCCAGAAACGTCTGGTAGGTCGGGTACGCGGGATTGCCGAGCATCTAGCACACCTCCTCGACGAAGCGGTCGAGGCCCACGAAGCGCGAGCCCTTGACCAGCACCGTATCATCTGCCGTAAGGTCGCCCGCGATGAGGCGCGCGACCTCCTCCGCCGAGCTCGCGAGCAGCGTCACGTCCTCGTCGAGCCCCATGAGGCGGGCGGCCGCGAGCATCTCCTCGGCGCCGGGGCCGCCCACGCAGACGAGGAGGTCCGGCTTCTTGGCGGCGGCGTAGGCACCCACGAGCCCGTGCAGACGCGCGGACTCGCCCCCCAGCTCGCCGATCTCGCCCAGAACGGCGATGCGCCGGCCGCGGGCCGGCAGCATGCACATGAGGTCGAGCGCGGCGGCCGTGGACTCGGGGCTCGCGTTGTACGAGTCGTCGATGATGCGCGCCCCGCACCGCGCGCGGCGGATCTCCTGGCGCCGCCCCGTGATGGCGAGCGCGCGGAACGCCTGGTCGATATCCTCCGCGCTCGCGCCCAGGCGGGCGGCGACGGCGGCCGCGAGCACGGCGTTCGCCACGGACTGGCGGCCCGTGATGGAGAGCATGGTGTCGATCGAGGTGCCGTCCTCGAGCTTGAGCGCGAAGTGCGGACGGCCCTCGTCGTCGAGCTCGACGGCGCTGGCGCGCACGGCGTCGAGCTCCTCGAAGCCGGCCAGAAGCACCTCGACGCCCGCCGGGCGGGCGAAGGTGTCGGCGATGAACGGCGTGAAGGCGTCCTCGCCGGTGAGCACCAGAAGCGGCGCCGCGCCCGGCTCCCCCGCCGTCGCACCCTGGGGCACGGGCACCATGCCGTCCACGATCTCGGCCTTGGCGCGCGCGATGTTCTCGCGGCTGCCGAGCATGCCGATATGCGAGGTGCCCACCTTGGTGATGACGGCGAGCGACGGCTCGGCGCAGCGCGTGAGCCGCTCGATCTCGCCGCGGGAGTTCATGCCCATCTCGAGCACGAGCACCTCGGTGCCGCGCGGGGCCGCGAGGATGGTGAGCGGCATGCCGATGAGGTTGTTGAAGTTGCCGCCGGTCACGTGCACGCGGAAGCGGCGCGCGAGCACGCCGGCGAGGATGTCCTTCGTGGTGGTCTTGCCGATGGAGCCGGTGATGCCCACCACGGTGCAGCCGAGGATGCGCCGCCAGCGGTGCGCGAGCGCGAGGAGGAACCCCTCGGCGTCATCGACCGTGAAAACCGCGCAGCCGCGCTCCACCGCGAGCTCGAGCTCGCGGGCGGTAGGCTCGCGCGTGAGCGCCACGGCCGCGGCGCCGGCCTCGATCGCCTGCGCGGCGAAGTCGTTGCCGTCAACGCGCTCGCCGGGAAACGCGACGAAGAGCGCCCCCTCGCCGGCCTCGCGCGAATCGATAACGCAGCGCGTGCACACGCGCTCGGGGTCGCCGGCGCGAAGCTCGGCGCCGGTCGCCTCCCGGATCTCTCTGACAGCAAGCTCCACGGTGCCGTCCCCTCGTATATACGGGGCCGAAGCTCATCCGGCCCGACGTCTCCATCGTGCGCCCGCACCCGGGCGCCCCCGGCACCGCCATGCGGTACCAGCAGGTTATTGTAGCGTAGGCGCACGCGCCCGGCGGGCGGGGCGGCCAATCGCACAAGGTGTGCAACTGGAGCTCCAGGGCCGGCCGGTGAGCCTAGCGCGTGCGCTCCACGCCCAGGATCGAGAGCGCCTGCCCCATCACCGCGGCGAAGGGCGGCGCCGCCTGGCCGCCGCCGGAGCCCGCCGTACCGTCGAGCGTCACGTAGACGAGGACCTTCGGGTCGCTCGCCGGCGCGAAGCCCATGAAGGAGGCCATGAAGTTGTTCTCCTGGTAGCCGCCCTCCTCGCTCGCGCGCTCCGCCGTGCCGGTCTTGCCCGCGACGTCGTAGCCGGGCACCTGGCCGCCCGAGCCGGTGCCCTCGTCCACGACCGTCACCATCATCGACGTCACGGCCTCGGCGGCCTCGGGGCTGATGGTCTCGACGTCGCCGTCGCTCCAGTCGACCTCCTCGCCGTGGTGCGACTTGAGGAAGTGCGGCGTGTGCGCCACCCCGCCGCCGGCGATGCTCGCCACGGCGCGGGCGACCTCGATGGGCGAGACGGCGATGCCCTGGCCGAACGACATCGAGCCCAGAGTCGAGCCGTCGTACTCGCTGCGCTCGCGCACGATGCCCGTCGACTCGCCCGGGAAGTCGATGCCCGACTCGTGCCCGATCCCATAGGTGTCGAGGTACTCGGCGAAGGCGTCGGCCCCGATCTGCTCGCCCAAAAGGACCATGCCGGTGTTGGACGAGCGGCGCATGATCTCGCGGACCGTCATGGTCATGCCGTAGTCGCGCTTGTCGACGTCGGTCACCCAGTCGTCGCCCACCTTGACGCGGGCGGGGACCTCGAAGGTCGAGTCGGGCGTGAAGGCGCCCATGTCGATGCCCATGCCCGTGACGAGGGCCTTGAACACCGAGCCGGGCTCGTAGGCGTCGGTCACGACGCGCAGGTTCATGTCCGCAGCCTCGGTGTTCGCGAGGTCGGTCTGGTCGTAGGTGGGGTTCGAGCAGGCGGCGAAGATCTCGCCGGTCTGGGGGTCCATCACGAGGATCGAGCCGTAGTTGGCTCCCGACGACTGGACCGCCTCGGCAAGCGCCTTCTCGGCGGCGGACTGGATGTTCACGTCGAGCGCGAGCACCAGGTCCTCGCCGTCCTCGGCGTTCACCTTCTCGTAGGCGCCGCCGGCGATGTAGGAGCCGTCGCGGGCGCGCTCGCGCACGATCGAGCCGTTCACACCCTGGAGCTGCTCGTCGTAGTAGCTCTCCAGGCCCGAGACACCCTCGTTGTCGATGTTCACCACGCCCAGCACCTGCGAGGCGAGGTTGCCGTAGGGGTAGACGCGCTTCATGGTCTGCTCGAACTCGATGCCGGCGATCTCGCGGTCGGCGAGGGCGTCGGCGATGTCCTGGTCGACCTGGCGCTTGATGTAGGCGAACGTGGTGTCGCGGCCGACCTTCTCGCGGCACTCCTCCTCGTCGACGCCGAGGAGCTCCACGAGAGCGGAGACCGCCTCGTCCTCGTCATCGATGAGCTGCGGGTTCACGTAGACGTTCTGGCACTCCACACTCGAGGTGAGCACGTTGCCGTTACGGTCGTAGATGGTGCCGCGCTTGGCGAAGAGTGTCTGGTTGGAGACGCGGCGCTGGTCGGCGCGGTCGCGGTAGGTCCCCGCGTTCACCACCTGGTAGTCGATGAGCTTGCCCACGCCGAGGGCCACACAGAACCCGAAGGCGCCCATCACGACGTTGCGCCGTGGGATGCGCTCGCGGTCGAGGTCGCTGTGGAGCAGGTCGACCTGGGGGCGGCCGCCGCGCGGCGGGCGCGGGGGCCTGCCGCCGCCGGACGAGCCCGACCCCGCGCGGCCACCGCGGCCGGAGGCCGAGCCGCGGCGCTCGCCGCCCGCAGCCGGGCGACCGCCGCGGGCGGAGCGACGCGATGCCGGCCCGCGGCCCGCGGAACCCGAACCGCGGCGGCTCGAGGACGAACCGCCGCGGGAATCGTATCCATATCGGTTAGCTGACATAGGTGCCTGATCTGATCGGTAGCCTACTGGGCCGCGACGGGCGCGGGAGCGTCCGCCTCGGCTGCCGCCGCATTGAGCGCGTCGCCCTCCGTCGCAGCGGCGTCGGGCTCACTCAGATCGAGCGTGACCGAGCCCTCGGGCTCGACCATGCCGAGCGTGCCCATCGCGAGGTCGCGGATGCGCGTGTCGGCGCCGTAGACCGAGTTCATCACCTCGAGGCTCGAGCTGTCGTCGCGCGCGGCCTCGAGCGACGAGGAGACCTCGGCGTTCGCGTTCAGGTACGAGGCGGTGGCGCCTGCGATGGTAACACGGGCGATACCGATGGTGAAAACGAGCGCGACGAGCACACAGAAGACCTTCACGACATGGGTGAAGACCGGGCTCACCAGCTGGTTGGCCTCGCGACCCTCGCCGGTGTAGACGTCGAGGTGCGGGCGGCCCTGCGGGGCGCGGGCCGGCGCGGCGGTGCGGGCGCGCTCGGGAGCGGCCGCGGCGTCGAAGGCGTATGCGAGATTGGAATCATAGCGTGCCATGGTGCTCGGCCTCCCATCCCAAATCGATCGTCGGTTCGTTTGCAGTGCGTTTCTAGCGATACGGGTGGGATCTTCGAAGCCCTCGCGTCACGAGCGTTGACGGATGCCCTCCGTCCGCTCGGCCACGCGGATCTTCGCCGACCTCGCCCGCGGGTTGCGCTCCACCTCTTCGGCGGATGCAACGAGCGGTTTACGGGTGATGACCTTGAGTATCGGCACGTTCCCGCACACGCACACCGGGATCTCCGGCGGGCAGGTGCAGCCCTGGCTCAGCTCCTGGAAGAGCCGCTTCACGATGCGGTCCTCAAGCGAGTGGTACGAGATGACGCAGATGCGCCCTCCCGGGTTGAGCCACCGCACCGCCGCCTCGAGGCCGCGCTCGAGCACCTCGAGCTCGTGGTTCACCTCGATGCGGATGGCCTGGAAGCTCTTGCGCGCGGGATGGTGGCCTGCGCGCCTGCGGGCCGCGGCCGGGATGGCCGCCTTGATGGCCTCGACGAGCTCGCCGGTGGTCTCGATCGGGCGCGTCTCGCGACGCCGCACGATCTCGCGGGCGATCTGCGGGGCGAACTTCTCCTCCCCGTAGATGCTGAGGATCCGGGTCAGGTCTGCTGTGTTGTAGGTGTTGATGACCTGAGCTGCGTTTAGGGGGTTGTTCCCCGGATCCATCCGCATATCGAGCGGGGCGTCCTCGTGATACGAGAAGCCCCTTCCTGGGATATCGAGTTGCGGGCTCGAAACGCCAAGATCGAAGAGGATGCCGTCGACGCCGGGCACCTCGGCCCGGCAGAGGAGCTCGTCCAAGTCCCCGAAGTTGCCCTTCAGGAGCTTGTGCGGCGTACCCGGCGCCTCGCGGTCGAGCCGCTCGGTGGCCGCGGCGAGTGCCATGTCATCCTGATCGATCCCGATCAGCAGGCCGTCCTCGCCGATCGCGCGGGCCATCTCGACCGAGTGGCCGGCGCCGCCGAGCGTGCAGTCGCACACGACGGACCCGCTCTCCAGCTGAAGCGCTGTGAGCACTTCCCGGAGCATGACAGGTTCATGCCGATATTCTGGTGTCAACGTTCCCGTTGCCATGCACGCACCCTCCCAGGACCGTTAGTTGAAGAAGTCCGCGAGCGCGCTCTTCACGGAGGCCTTGCGGGCCTCGTGCGTCGCGCGATCCCAGATCACCAGGCGGTCGTCGTTGCCCACAACGGTCACCTCGCGGTCGAGATGGGCCTCTCCCCGGACCGACTCGGGAAGGCTGATACGGGCGGCGGAGTCTATTTCAAGTGTGGTTGCCGCACCGTTAAGAGCCTCCTTGACCAGTCGATGCTGCTCGTTCGTGGGGTTGTAGCCACCCTTTGACTCGAACACCGACATGAGCCAGTCGCGGAACGTGTCCTCGGTGAACACGTACACGGCGTCGATCTCCTTCTCAGGAGCGGCGAGGACGCGCACCTGGTCCCCAAGCTGCTTACGGAAGGCAGGCGGCAGAGACAGACGACCCTTCGCATCGAGATTGCGATCGTAGGTACCTGTCAGATACACCGCTTGCACCCCCTTAGGCTTACTCGTGGGCAGATGCGGGAGCCACCCCGCCGTCGACGCTTTCAATAATATGGGTTGACTCCCCCTTTCGCAACACTTTCTCCCACTCTCTCCCCCAACGGTACCCCAGCGCCCCTCGACGGGCCCGCGGGCACCCCGCCTCCACCCAAGGCGGAACACAAGATGTTGGGTTCGCGGTACGAAAGAGCCCCCACCGGTCGATGGGGGCTCGGTGAACCTAACCTTCAAGTTTTACTTGAACCGATTTTCGCAGACGGCCGAAGGAATTGTGTCGAAACGGAGAAGCCGCAGGTGGCCGGTGGCCTGGGGAGACGGCGCGAGCAAGGTGCGCGGGTGGGCGCGTATGCGCGCGGCTGCGGTCGAGATGGCGCTCGGCGCCCCGTCACGCGCGCGGGTGGGCGGCAAGGTACACCTCGCGCAGCTGCGTGCGGTCGAGGTGCGTGTAGACCTGCGTGGTCGAGATGTCGGCATGGCCCAAGATCTCCTGCAGGACGCGCAGGTCGGCGCCGCCGGCGAGCATGTGGGTCGCGAACGAGTGGCGCAGCGTGTGCGGGTGCAGCCCCTCGATGCCCACGGCGCGGCCGTAGCGCTCGCAAAGCGCGTGCACCGACTGGCGCGAGAGCCGCCCGCCGTTCTTGTTGAGAAAGACCGCCGAGGTCGCCTGGCCCGATCGGGCGTGGCGCGCGAGCTCGTCGCGCGGCCCGTCGAGATAGCCCATGAGCGCCGCGCGCGCGGTGCCCAGGATGGGGACGAGCCGCTCCTTGGACCCCTTGCCCACCACGCGCATGAACTCCTCGTCGAGGTAGAGGTCGCGCAGGTCGAGACCTGAAAGCTCGTTCACGCGCAGGCCGCACCCGTAGAGCACCTCCAGGATGGCACGGTCGCGCGCGGCCGCGGCGGTATCGGGGAACGGCTGCTCGAGCAGGGCGCGGGCCTCGTCGATCGTGAGGAAGTCGGGCAGGTGCTCCTCCTTCTTGGGCAGGCGGAGCGCCGCGGTGGGATGCGCTGTCGTGAGCCCCTCGCGCAGCATGAAGGCGTGGAGGCCCTTGATGGCGGAAAGCGCGCGCTCGACCGAGGCGTCCGCGTAGCCGGCATCGCGGCGCGCGACGACGAACGCGTCGATGTCGGCGCGCGCGACGCGGTCGGGGTCGGTGACGTCCCGCTCGGCGAGGAAGCCGGTATAGGCGGAGAGGTCGCGCCGGTAGCCCTCGACCGTGTTGCGCGCGAGGTTGCGCTCGACGGCGAGAAACGCCAGGTACTCCCTCACCGCGCGCTCGAGCGCCGTGGGCGCGGCGCCGGGGCGCGCGGCGCCGTTGCGGGCGGGCGCGGCCACGGCCCTAGCCCTCGGCGGAATTCCTGGGCGTGACCTCGAGGCGGTCGACGCCCTCGTGGCGGCCGATGGCGGCACGGGTGAACTCGCGGAAGAGCGGCGCCGGCTTGGTGGGACGGCTCTTGAACTCGGGGTGCGCCTGCGTGGCCACGAACCAGGGGTGCACGTCCGCCGGCAGCTCGACCATCTCGACGAGCGACTCATCCGGCGAGAGCCCCGAGATCACGAGGCCGGCGCGCTCGAGCTCGTCGCGGAACGCGTTGTTGAACTCGTAGCGGTGGCGATGGCGCTCGTAGACGAGCTCCTCGCCGTACGCCTCGCGCGCGAGCGAGCCCGCGGCGAGCTTG
Source organism: Enorma burkinafasonensis (assembly GCF_902150035.1). GTDB lineage: Bacteria > Actinomycetota > Coriobacteriia > Coriobacteriales > Coriobacteriaceae > Enorma > Enorma burkinafasonensis. The sequence continues at coordinate 13,754 of NZ_LR597510.1, read as the reverse complement.
CAGGGGTAGGCGCCGAGGCGCATGGTGCCGCCCTTCTCGGTCACGTCCTCCTGGGCGCTCATGAGGTCGATGACCGGATGCGGGCACTCGGGCTCGAACTCGGTGGAGTCGGCGTCGGCGAGGCCGGCCACGTGGCGCGCGAACTCGCAGACCGCGACCTGCATGCCCAGGCAGAGGCCGAGATAGGGGATCTTGTGCTCGCGGGCGTAGCGCGCCGCGCAGATCTTGCCCTCGAGGCCGCGCACGCCGAAGCCGCCCGGCACCACGATGCCCGCCGCGTCGCCGAGCACCTCGTCGCAGGCCTCCCAGGTGAGCGCCTCGCCGTCGATGAGCTGGACGTCGATGTGGCGGTCGAACGCGATGCCCGCGTGCCGGATAGCCTCGATGACCGAGAGGTAGGCGTCGGGCAGCTGGGTGTACTTGCCCACCACGGCCACCTTCACCGCGTCGGCATGATGGTTGGCGTGGTCCTTCTTCTCGAGGAAGCGGTACCAGTCCGCCATGTCGCGCTCATGCGGCTCGAGCCCAAGGCGCTCGCAGACACGCAGGTCGAAGTCCTGGTCGGCGAGCATGCGCGGCACGTCGTAGATGCTCGCGCAGTCCTCGTTCGTGAAGACGCAGTCCACATCCACGTCGCAGAAGCTCGCGATCTTCGCACGGATGGCGTCGTCGATCTCGTGATCGCTGCGCAGGACGATGATGTCGGGCTGGATGCCGAAGCTGCGGAGCTCCTTCACCGAGTGCTGCGTGGGCTTGGTCTTGACCTCGTGCGCCGCGGCGATGTAGGGCACGAGCGACACGTGGATGAAGCAGACGTTCTCGGCCCCGGCGTCCTTGCGGTACTGACGGATCGCCTCGAGGAACGCCTGGCTCTCGATGTCGCCGATGGTGCCGCCGAGCTCGGTAATCACGACGTCGGAGCCCGTCTGCTCCTCGATGCGGCGGAACTTGTCCTTGATGGCGTTCGTCACGTGCGGGATCACCTGGACGGTGCCGCCCAAAAAGTCGCCGCGACGCTCGCGCGCGATCAGGTTCTTGTAGATGGCGCCGGTGGTGAAGTTCGAGTCGCGCGTGAGGTTCTCGTCGATGAAGCGCTCGTAATGGCCGAGGTCGAGGTCGCTCTCGTAGCCGTCCTCCGTCACGAACACCTCGCCGTGCTGGAACGGGCTCATGGTGCCCGGGTCGACGTTGAGATACGGGTCGGCCTTCTGCATGGTCACCTTGTAGCCGCGGCTCTTGAGGAGCCTGCCGAGCGAGGCCGCGGTGATGCCCTTGCCGAGGGACGAGACGACGCCGCCGGTCACGAAGATATGCTTGGTCATTATGTTGTACCTGCGCTTCCCGTATCAGAACCTGTGGTCTTTACGGGCCTTCATGGTATCACTCGGGCACCGCGCCGGCGCGGTCGAGCCCGGCGAATTCACGCAACGGAAACGGTAGGGGCGGCGCTTGGAAAGGCATGGGGCGTGCGGACGCCATTCCGATCCGGCCAGCGTGATGTTCAAGCAGGAATACTGTGGGTCATTCGCGGCAAGCCCCCGCCACACCCGTTCCCCATCGAGAAAACAGCTGGATAGCCGTCTGGCAATGCCCCGTGACACCCGCCTCGCACGAGTAACCCACAGTATTCTTGTCTGAACTTCCCCGGCTGCCGCCGAAGACGCCGGTTGCCGGCCTGTGGACATGGGTTTTTTAAATTAGATATATAAAAATCGATGTGGGGCGCGCCTCAAGCGAGACGACGCCCCGATGCAGGACGACACGGGGCGACGGATCGCGCGTCAACACCGGCTTTCCCCTCGGTTTCCCAACTCGGCCGTCTTGGCGGTGGGTAGATCGGAAAACAGCCGGTACACCGCGATTCCCTTGCGACGAAAGCCCAGATAAACGGTTCCTGACGCAAAGCGCTACCCTACCGTTCCGAAAACAACCACCGCCAAGACGATCGAATGTCGGAACGGCGGCCCGAGCACCCTGAGAGCCGTCTACCCGAGGCGCACGGTGCGCGTCGCGATGCGCCGCACGAGCGCGGGGCTGTGCGACACGATGACGAGGCCCATCGCGCGCTCATCGGCGAGCGCGAGCACCTCGCGCCAGAGCGAGGCCTGCGTGACGGCATCGAGCATGGCCGTCATCTCGTCGCAGATGAGGTAGCGTGGCCGGGCGAGCAGCGCGCGCACGACGCAGAGCCTCATGAGCTCGCCGCCCGAGAGCTCGTGCGGGAAGCGGTCGAGCCACGCCTCGCGCACGCCAAACCGCTCGAGAAGACCTGTCGAGCGGATTCGGTCGAGCTCGGGGCGGCGGAGCGCGGGCGAGTCGTTCCCGGTCGTATGAGGGAGCCCTTCCGAAACGCTCACGTCGAGGCGCGCGAGCGGGTCGAACGCCTGCTCGGGGTGCTGCCAGATCAGCTGGACCGGACGCGGAGACGCAGGCGGGTGGCGGAAGAGGCCGCCACGTGCGAGAAGGGGCGCGCCGTCGACGGTGACCGTACCGGCCTGCGGACGGAGGTACCCGGCGAGCAGACGGCAGAGTGTGGTCTTGCCCGTGCCCGAGGGCGCCGCGAGGGCGACGCACTCGCCCGGCTCGACCATGAGCGACAGGCCATCCAGCACCGAGCGGCCGCTCGGATAGGAAAACGAGATGCTATCGGCGACGAGGCCCATCGGGGCACCTCCCATCGTCCGCGCCCGCGTCTGCGCCGGCGGCGAAATCGTGTTCCGGCATCGCATGCCAGAGCGCCCGCGAGAACGGGTGGCGCAGCAGCTCCGGCGCCGCGAAGCTCGCGCACGAGGTCTCCTCCACCACGGTGCCGTCCTTGAAGACCGCGACGCGGTCGGCCACGGTGAGCGCGAGCTCGAGGTCGTGCGTGATGAGCAGCACGCCGCCGCCCGAGCGCGCGAAGGTCCTGAGGTCGTCGAGGGCGCGCACCGCGAGCTCGAGGTCGAGCCCGGGCGTGGGCTCATCCGCCACGATGAGGCGGGGCTCGTCCATGAGTGCGCACATGAGGAGCACGCGGCGGGCCATGCCGCCCGAGAGCTCATGCGGGTAGAGCCGCTCGACCTCGGGCGCAAGACCGTAGCGTGCGAAGAGCTCCCGCATGCGCTCCGCGCGCTCGCGGCGCCGCGCTCCCGAGCAGGCCCCGACGACCTGTTCCCCCACCCTCATGAGCGGGTCCAGGTGCGTCACGCTCTGCGGCACGAGCGAGATCCCGTGTCCGCGCAGACGCGCCAGGTCGTGGGCGCCGACACGCCGCCCATCGAAGAAGATCGAGCCCTCCACGCGGGCGTTCGGCTCATAGAGCCCCAGGATAGCGTCGGCAAGAAGCGTCTTTCCCGAGCCGCTCGCGCCCACCACGGCGAGGACCTCGCCCTCGTGCACCGAGACCGAGAGGTCGCGGATGACGGGCAGCTCGACCTTCTTCGCGGAGAAGAAGGGGGCGGCGGGGTCGTACATGGTGAAGGACACGCCCAGGTGCTCGACCGTGAGCAGATGGTGCCCGGCCGCATGGCGCGAGCCGTCCGCATGGGTATGGTGGTGGTGCAGCTCGGTGTCGCGGTGCGCGGCTGCGGGCGCCTCCGGCGAAGCCGTCTCCGGCTCGAGGCGATCGCGCATCATGCCTGCGCCCCCTCGGGATCGACGAGGCGGCGCAAGAGCGCTCCGGCGCGGTCGAAGAGCAGCACGCACGCGAGCAGCGCCAAGCCGGGGAACACCGCGAGCCACCAGGCGCCGGTCGTGAGGTAGCCCATGGCCTCCGAGAGGATCACGCCGATCGCGGGCTGCTCGGGCGGGAGGCCGAAGCCCAGGAAGGTGATGGACGCCTCGTGCAGGACCGCGTGCGGGAAGAGGAGCACGAGCCCCACCAGGTACTGCGGCAGCACATGGGGGATGACGTGCGCCGCCACCAGCCGCGCGCGCGAGACGCCGAGCGCCGTCGAGCAGGCGAAGAACGGCTGCGCGCGCACCTGGAGGATCTCGGCGCGCAGGACGCGCGCGAGGCTCGGCCAGTGCGTGACGGCGATGCCCACGAGCACGCCCGCCGTGCCGCGCCCGAGCGCGTAGCTGATGAGGATGAGCAACACCAGGTGCGGGATGCCCATCACGAGGTCGATGAGCCACTCGACCGCGGCGTCGACGCGCGGGCCGCCGAGCGCCGCCGCGGTCTCGAGCGCGAGCGCGATGACCGAGGATGCCGCGGCTGCGAGCAGCCCCACCCCGATCGAGGTCGAGAGCCCCGCGAGCGTGCGCGCGAGCATGTCGCGGCCCATCCAATCCGTCCCGAAGGGGTGCGCGGAGCTGGGGGCGAGGTTGCGCGCGGCGAAGTCCACCGCCGCGGCGCGGTCCTGCGAGAGGGCGCCTGCGACGGCGATCGCCGCGAGCGCGGCGGCGACGGCGGCGAACATGAGCAGAAGCGCCCGCCTGCCGCTCAGGCGGCCCGATGCGGCCGGTACGTGGAACACGGTGCGGGCGCCCGGGGCGGCGTCCGGCATCGGTGCCGTGGTTGCGGGCACGTCCGCGCGCGCGTCACTCGACATGGGCCACCTCCCCCTTGAGGCGCGGGTCGACCGCGCCGTAGAGGGCGTTCGCGAGCGCGTTTCCCGCGAACACGAGGGCGGCCGAGGCGAGCGCGAGCCCGACCAGCAGCGGCGCGTCGCCGCCGAGGCCCGCCGTCACCGCGGCCTGTCCCAGCCCGGGATACGAGAAGACCTGCTCCACCAGGATCGAGCCGCCGAAGATCTCGCTGATCTGCGCGCACTGGAGCGTGAGCGCCGGGATGATGAGGTTGCGCACGCCGTGCCGCAGCACGATGGAGCGCGCCGACTCCCCGCGCGAGCGCGCGAAGCGCACGTAGTCGCTCGCCATGACCTCGCGGGTCTTCTCGCGGGTGTGGAGCGCCACGTTGGCGACGCCGGTGAGCGAGAGCACGAGCGCCGGCAACACGATGTGGTGCAGGCGCACGGCGAGCGGGACCGCGCCGGAAGACCCGATGGGGACCGAAAAGCCCAGGGGGAACCAGCCCAGGTAGACGGAGAAGACCATGAGCGCGACCAGGGCCAGCCAGAACGTGGGCGTGGCCGAAAGCAGGTAGCAGTAGCCGCGCACCGCGCGATCGAGCAGGCTTCCCGGCCGCGCGCCGGAGGCGACGCCGAGCGCGGTGCCGAGCAGTCCGGCGACAAGCCAGCTCGCGGCGAGCAGCACCACGGAGCTCGTGAAGCGCTCCGCCACCACGGCGACGACCGGCTCGTTGTAGCGCAGGCTCTCGCCCAGGTCGCCGCGGACGGCATCGGCGAGCCACGCCGCGTAGCGCTCGAGCACCGGGGTGCCCGCGTCCCAGCGCTCGGCGAGCTGCGCGCGGCGCTCGGGCGACATCGTGGCGTAGGCGACCTGGCCCACGTTCGCCTGGACGGGGTCGATGGGCGAGTTGCCCACCAGCCAGAACGTGACGAAGCTCACAGCGAGCATGAGCAGGGCGAAGCGCGCGGCGAGGCGCACCGCGAAGGGCAGGCGGCGCGGGGCATCCTGCCCGCCGGCGCGGCGCGCGCCGCGGCCGTCAGGGGACGCGCCCGCGCGCCCCGTAGCATGGGGATCCCTGACAGGCACCGGCTACCAGCTCCAACGGTCGACGTTGTTCACGAGCGACCAGCCGTGCCCGTGCGGATGGGGCTTCTGCTCCGCGACGGAGAGTCCCGCGCGCTTGAAGTAGAGGTGGTCGACGTTGGCGATCCAGGCCCAGGTGGCCGCGCCCTTGGGGGCGAAGCCGTCCGCCCCGTCCCACGCGGCGAGCCGCCAATGCCCATAGGACTCCTCGACCTCGGGCTGCGCGAGCGCCTCGTCGAGGTGCGCGTCGATGGCGGCGCTCTCGTAGCAGGCGTAGTTGCCCCAGCCCGTGGAGTAGTTCAAGGCGTAGACCTCGATGGGCGAGTTGGAGCCCCAACCCCAGAGCACCGGCTGGGCGTACTGGTTGGGGTAGATCTCGTCCCAGCTGCCGCCGCGCGGGCTCGCCTCGATGCCCAGCTCCGCGAGCTGGGAGGCGAGCTCGTTCGCCATGGCCTGGCGCACGGAGTCGTCCGACGCGTACCAGATGTCGAAGGCGGCGCGCACGCCGTCGCGCACGCGGATGCCGTCCTCCCCCGGCGCCCAGCCCGCCTCGTCGAGGAGGGCGCGGGCGGCATCGGGATCGTAGGCGACCTGCATGTCCTCGCTCGACCACGGCATGTCGTCGCCCACGCTGTAGGCGACCTTGCCATAGCCCGAAAGCACGTGCTCGATCACCTGCTCGCGGTCGATGCCCTGGTTGATGGCGCGGCGCACGGCGATGTCGCAGGTGACGTCGTTGCCGGTGGGGTACGCCATGTCGCCCTCGACCGTCTTGGTCCCGCCGGCAGGAAGGGTCGGCAGCGAGATGCCGCGCGAGTCGACCGTCGCGTACGACACGAGCTCGTAGCCCTCGAAGCTCTGGCTCGCGTGCGTGGCGTAGGTGTAGGCGATGTCGACCTCGCCCGCGGCGACCGCGGCGAGCGCGGCGTCCTCGTCCATGAACACCACGACCACACGCTCCATGAGGGGCGCCTCGCCGTAGTAGCCCGGGTTGGCGCGAAAGATCGCCTGCTGGCCGCGGTCCCAGCGCTCGAGCAGGTAGCGGCCGGAGCCGATGGGGTTTTGGCCGTAGCCCTCCCCATAGGCGTGTTCGGGCACGATGCCGAGCACCGCGAGCGTGTAGAGCAGCGCGTTGTACGGCTTGTTGAGGTGGAGCTCGACCGTGTACTCGCCCGTGGCCACCGCCTCGTCCACCATGGAGAGGTCCGCCTCCGCGACGTCGCTCGCGACGATCGAGTTCACCGTGAACGCCACGTCAGAGGCGGTGAGCGGCTCGCCGTCGCTGAAGGCCGCATCGTCGCGCAGGGCGAAGGTCCAGGTGAGGCCGTCCTCTGAGCAGCCGTACTCCGTGGCGAGGTCGCAGACGAACTCCAGGTTCTCGTCGGTGGTGATGAGGGTGGACTGGATGAGGGGCTCGTGCACGTGCTCGCCGCAGCCCCATGCGATGAGCGGGTCGAAGCCCGCCGCGGGCTCGCTGCCCGTGTTCATCGCGACGATGACCTGCACGGCAGCGTCCCCGGCGGCGGAACCGGCATCCGCGCCGGCGTCGTCCCCCGAACAGGCGGCCTGCGTGCCCGCCGCCGCGAGCGCCGCCGCCCCCGCAAGCGAGACGAACCCGCGGCGCGTGAGCCCGGTCGTGCGATTCCCGTCGAAAGCGGCCATGGCGCGTCCTTTCATGGAAACGGGGCGCATGCCCCGTCATCATAAGTGTTACGAAAGTAACCATTCGTGTTACCGTGACCATCTTAGCATAGACCGGTCGGCATCGGATGCGGGAAGCGGGCGGATGGGGCCCGGCGCCGGCCCGCCGCGAGAAACGGCGCCCGCGGCCTTAGTCGAGCCTCAAGAACGCGAGCAGCTCGGCGCGGTCGTTCGCCACCACGCCGTCGACCACGCCGTCGAGCGCGCGCTGGAGCAGGACCCCGATGCGCGGGCCCGGCTTCACGCCGGCGGCTATGAGGTCGCGCCCGCCGAGCGCGAGCGTCTGCAGGCTGTACGCCTCGTGGTTGGCGAGAAGCTCGCGCACCATCTCGCGCATGCGCTCGATCTCGTCCACGTAGTAGAAGCAGAACGGTGCCTTGCCGAGCGTGTCGGCGCGCTTGATGTCGAAGAGCTCGTTCACGAGCCGCACGGTATTGAGCCCCTCGCCCGCGAAGAGGCCGAGCAGACGCAGCAGGTCGGTGCGCTCGGTGCGGAGCGGCCGGTCGTGGTGGCGGATGATGAGGCAGGCGTCGCGCGTGAGCTCCGTCGAGCAGGAGAGGCGGCGCATGATGGCCTCGGCCGTGCGCGCGCCCCGTTCGGGGTGGCCGTAGAAGTGCCCGTTGCCCCGGTCGTCCAAGGTGAAGCACTCGGGCTTGGCGATGTCGTGCAGAAGCGCCGCCCACATGAGCGATGCCGAGGGCGGGCGGTCGGGGTCCCCCCCGTCGATGCGCGCCCGGGCGAGCTCGCCGGCGACCGTGAGCACGCGCGCGATGTGATCGTAGACGTCAAAGGCATGGTAGCGGCTGTGCTGGTCGAAGCCGCGGCAGGCCGCGAGCTCGGGGATCGCCGCGCACATGAGCTCGGGGTAGCGGATGAGGGCGTCGCCGCCGTGCCCGGTGGCGAGGATGCCGTCGAGCTCCCAGCCCACGCGCTCGCGGGCGACGGCGTCGAGCAGCGGCGCGCAGTCGGCCAGCGCCCGCGCCGTGGCCGGGTCCATGGCGAAGTCGAGCCGGCAGGCGAACCGCACGGCGCGCAGCATCCTGAGCGCGTCCTCCTCGAAGCGCCGGCGCGGCTCCCCCACCGCGCGGATGACGCCGTGCGCGAGGTCCCCTTCGCCGTCGTAGCGGTCGAGCAGCCCGCGCTCGGGGTGCCAGGCCATGGCGTTCACGGTGAAGTCGCGCCGGGCCAGGTCGTCCTCGACGCAGGTGGCACGCGTGACCTCCTCGGGGTGGCGGCCGTCGGTGTAGAAGCCATCGAGGCGGTACGTGGTGACCTCGATGCGCTCGCCGTCGCAAACGGCGGTGATGCCGCCGAAGCGCGTACCCGACTCGATCACGCGGATGCCCGCGGCCTCGAGCGCGCGGTCGTTCTCCTCCCAGGCGCCCGCGCAGCAGATGTCGACGTCGTGGCACGGGGCGCCGCGCAGGGCGTCGCGCACCCAGCCGCCGACGACCCAGGCCTCGAGGCCCGCGGCCTCGAGCGAGCGCAGCACGCGGAGCGCCGGCGCGGGCAGCACGGTCCCGTTGAGCGCGGGGGCACCGACGCGCGGTGCGGCCGCGGACGCGGCATCGCGCGGATCGCTCGTCATGTCATGCCCCCTCTCTCGGACCTGTCGGTGACATCAGTATAGCGTGCCGCACGCGGACGGCGGCCAGGCGCGGCACAAGGAACCGCCCCCGCGCGCGGGCGCGGAGGCGGTCGGGATGGCTATGGGGCCGAGGCACCGGGGGCGCGGGGGCGCCTGTGCCCACCGGGCGCGGGGCGCCCCGCACGCGGGCCTAGCGCGCGAGCTTGCGCACAGTCACGCGCTTGCTGTACTCGTCGACATGGCCGAAGTCGCCCAAACCGACGCTCTCGGCGACGTTCGCGCCCGTCGCCATGGCGAGCTTGAGCGCGTCCGCGACGTTGTCGCGGTCGTGGTACCACTTGTAGAGGAACGCCGCGAGGGTGCAGTCGCCGGCGCAGACGGAGGACACGAGCTTGATGTTGAAGTCGCGCTTGGCATACCAGATATCCTCGCCGTTGGAGAAGTAGGCGCTGCCGCGGCTGCCCATGGTGAGCAGCACGTTCTGCACGCCGGCCTCGTGCGCGAGCGCGAGCGCGCGGCGGGCGTCGTCGTCCGTGTCGATCTGCACGCCGAAGATCTCGCGCATCTCGTGGTGGTTGGGCTTGATGAGCAGCGGGTGCTTGGCGCAGAGCGTCTTGAGCTTGTCGCTCGAGAGGTCGAGCACCACGTCGGCGCCGCGCGCCTGGGCGTGGTCGACGACCTTGTCGAGGAAGTCCTTCGACGCCTTGGGCGGGAGCGAACCGGACACGACGAGGCACTCGAGGTCGCCGGTGTTGTCCAGGATGTTCAGGAGCTCCTGCTCGCCCTGCGGGGTCAGCACGGGGCCGGGGTTGAGCACGCCGTACTCGTTCTCGCCATCGTTGAAGTAGCCGCAGATGCGCGTGATGCCGTCGATCCAGACCGGGCGGCACAGGCACCCCATGTTCATGGTCTCATCGACGACGTACTTGCCGGTGAAGCCGGCGAAGAACCCGAGCGCGACCGAGTCGACGCCGAACTTCTTCAGGGCGAAGGACACGTCGAGGCCCTTGCCGTTCGCGGTGTAGCTGGCGGAATACGAGCGCACGTTCTCGTTGGGGACGAGCGTGGGGCACTGGACCGTCATGTCGACGGCCGGGTTGGCGGTAAGGGTGTAGAACATAGGCTGCCACCTTCCTTTCGCACGAAGCTGCATGGCGCAAGCATAGTCGCGCCATGCAGCGGATGCAAGCTATGGCCCATCGGGCCTTACGGAGCCTTTACCGAGGCACTCCCCTAGCGGGCGGCCTTCTGGAGCGCGGCCTTGACCTCTTCGGCGGTCTTGAGCTGCATGACCTCGGCCTCGAGGGCGTCGGCGTCGGCCTTCGACCACTGGGAGATGGTCTTGCGGGTACGCAGGATGCTCGGCGCGGAGACCGAGAACTCCTCCATGCCCCAGCTGAGCAGCAGCGGCGTGAGCAGCGGGTCGGCCGCGGCCTCGCCGCACATACCCACCATGATGCCGGCCTTGACGCCATTGGTGATGATGTTCTTGATGGCGCGCAGCACCGCCGGGTAGTACCAGCTGTAGAGATAGGAGACCTTGTCGTTGCCGCGGTCGGAGGCCATGGTGTAGCCCGTGAGGTCGTTGGTGCCGATGGAGAAGAACGCAGCCTCCTCGGCGAGCAGGTCGGCGATGTTGGCGGCGGCTGCCGTCTCCATCATGACGCCGACCTCGATGTTCTCGTCGAACTTGCGGCCCTCGCAGCGCAGCTCCTCCTTGCACTCCTCGACGAGCGCCTTGACCTGGCGGACCTCCTCGACGCAGGTGACGAGCGGGATCATGATCTTGATGTCGCCGAAGGCGCTCGCGCGCAGCAGGGCGCGGAGCTGGACCTTGTACTCGTCGGAGTTGTCGAGGCAGTAGCGCACGGCGCGGTAGCCCATGAAGGGGTTGTCCTCCTTCTGGAGCTTGAGGTACGGAATCTCCTTGTCGCCGCCCACGTCGAGCGTGCGGATGATGACCGGCGCGCCCTTGAGCGTCACGGCCGCCTTGCGGTAGGCCTCGAACTGCTCGTCCTCGGTCGGGAGCTCCTTGGCGTCCATGAACAGGAACTCGGAGCGGAAAAGCCCGATGGCCTCGGCGTCGTGGTCGATGGCGCCCTTGGCGTCCTCGGGGTTGCCGATGTTGCAGGCGAGCACCTTCTTGTCGCCGTCGGCCGTGACCGTGGGCTTGCCGCGGAAGGCCTCGAGCGCGTGCTTCTCCTCCGCGAAGGCGGCGGCGCGGGCCTGGTAGTCGGCGAGGGTGGCCTCATCAGGCTCGGCGAGCACGTGGCCGTTGATGCCGTCGACGACGACGGTCATGCCGTTGTGCAGGGCGCCGCAGGCGTTGGCGACCGAGAGGACCGCAGGGATCTCGAGCGCGCGGGCGATGATGGCGGAGTGGGAGGTGCGGCCGCCGACCTCGGTCACGATGCCGGCCACGTTCTCCTTGTCGATGGTGGCGGTCATGGACGGGGTGAGGTCGTGCACCACGATGATGCTGCCGGCGGGCAGCGCGGACAGGTCGACCACGTCGCGGCCGAGCAGCTCGGCCAGGATGCCGGTGCGGATGTCGGCGATGTCGGCCGCGCGCAGGCGGAACATCTCGTCGTCCATGCTCAGGAACATGTTCTCGAACATGGTGGACGTCTCGACGAGCGCCTGCTCGGCGCAGGTGCCGCCGTCGATGGCGGCGTTGATGCCGTCCACGAGACCGGGGTCCTGAGCGAGCATGATGTGGCCGCTCATGATCTCGGCCTCGTTCTCACCCACGGTGACCTTCATGCGCTCGGCCTGGGCCTCGGTCTTCTTGCAGAAGACGTCGAGCGCGGCCTGGTAGCGCGCCTTCTCGGCCGCGGCATCCTCGACCGCATGCGGCTCGAAGGACAGATCGGGCTCGACGGCCAGGACGACCGAGCCGATGCCGATGCCCTCGGATGCGTTGACTCCCTCGTACATGTGCAGTTCCTCTCTCCGTGCAACCCGGGTCCCTATACCCGGGAACAGAAAAGCGCAGGCACCATGCAGGCACCTGCGCTCTCCACACAAACTTAGATGCTCGCTATGCGAGACATGGCAGGTGGTCTACTCGCCGAGACCGCTCTTGATGAGGTCGATGGCGGTGGTGAGGGCGTCGGCCTCGTCAGCGCCGTCGCAGCGGATCTCGACCTCGGTGCCGCAGGGGATGCCGGCGGCCATGAGGGCCATGGGGCTCTTGCCGTTGACCTCCTTCTCGGGGGTGACGACGGTCACGTCGCAGGCGAACTTGCCCATGGTGGAGGCGAAGAGGCCCGCAGGACGCATGTGAAGACCCTGGGGGTTGACGAGGGTGACCTTCTCAGAAACCATAGCTGTCTCCTTTTTTGCATTGTCCCGGTTCGGACGGCGCCCGCCGGGCCACAATAAACGACTCTCATAGTTTAACGCATGCCGCCGCCCTTGGGACTAAAGATTTGCGAGCGGTATGCACGGGGCGGGCTGAACGAGCCGAACGGGTCACATCCCCTGCACGCGCTTGAGGAAGGCATCGAATCGCGGAACGGTGAAATCGATCTCCCCTCTTCCCGTAGCGTAGATGAGACCCTTGTTGATGAGCTTGCCGCGGAAGGGGCTGATGGCCGTGACCTTGCGCCCCATCGCCTTCGCGACGTTGGCGATCGTGCACGGCAGCTCGCCGCACGATGCCATAGCCTGCAGGAACTCCTGCTCGCGCGCCGTGCAGCGGTTGTACCTCACGAGGAAGAACCCCTTGTCGAGCCTCTTGTTGGTCTCTTCGATGTTGGCGGCGACGTTGTCTGCGGTGATGCGCCGCCCGTCGCAGCGCTCCCAAATCGTCGCGCACATCTCCTGGATGAAATACGGATACCCGGCGGTCTCCTGGACGATGAGCTCGACCGCGTCCTCGTCATACGCCACGCCGAACGGCTTGGCCGGCTCGACGATCGCCTCGGCGGCAGCGCTCGCGCTCAGCGAGTCGACCTCGATGAACTCGAAGAGGCGCTCGGAATACGACTTGACATCGCCCGCATCTTTGAGGATCCGCGGCAAGCCGGCACAGAAGAAGATGATGGGGAGGTTGAGCTGGCTCGTGCGATGGAGGGCCGTCATGACCGCCTCCAGCTCCTCTTTGCGAGCGTACTGGACTTCGTCGACGCAGAAGCAGATGGTCTTCCCACATTGCCGCGCGCATTTCCCGAGCTCCACAAACAGCTGGGTCAAGTCGTTCGACAGATCACCGGTTCCAGCCGTCGCCGTGGTGAGGGCGGCGTCTTTGAGACCGAGCGATAGCGTGTTGTCTGCAGGATTCCAAGTAGCGCTGAACGATTTGGCAACCGATGCGAGCCTGTTGAGCCAGCTCTTCGCAGCCTGGAATGCGCTCAGGCTCACCACGAAGGCGTTCGATGCGCTCGCTAACGTTTTGGTGAGATCGCCGTCCTCCTTGACCTCGATATGGCGGCAAAGGACCTCGAGTTTATCGGCCTCCTCCTCGACCGCGTTGAGAAGGACTGTCTTCCCCACCCCGCGCAGGCCGTAGTAGATGACAGATCGCGCCTGGTAACCCTCAGAAACAGCCTGGAGGCGCTGTCGGGCGCTATCGACGAGGTCACTGCGTCCGGCTAAGTACCGTGGCATGACGCCCGCACCTGGCGTATATGGGTTGCGGAAATCGATCATTGCATCTCCAATCGCATTCTTGAAAATAAATCGTTATAAAGTATTATAATTGTTCGCAGTAATTAGACAACCTCGCGATTAGCTTTCGTAGGTTGATTTCCGATCCCAACCGAACACATTGAGCTGACGGCACGCTCCCGCAGTTAACCGAACGCCCCCGAGGTCCTATCCGGGCCCCGGGGGCGGCATTTTCCCAGTTGAAGGAATGGTGGAGATG
>NZ_LR597531.1 GCF_902150035.1 Enorma burkinafasonensis | reverse complement strand
CTCGCTCCTCACGTAGTCGGAGAGCTCCCGCTTGGTGCGCCGCCAGGGCTCCATGGCGGCGTGCATCTCCGCCTGGCGCTCCTTCGGCATGCCCGCGAGCGAGCGCACCGCCTCGGCGCTGAGGTTGCCGCGGTCGGCCTCGGCGGCCCACTCGGGCGAGAGGTCCTCGGCGATGCGGCGGGCCAGCCTCTCCTCGCGCGCGATGGTCTTGCCGGAGACCTTGCGGCCCGTCTGCCGCTCGATGATGGCGGCCTTCACGTCGTCGACGCGCATGCCGGAAAGCGACGGGTCCTCGGAGCGCAGGCGCACGGCGTCGCCCCTGAGCGCCTCGGTCGCTGCGGCGCGCTCGGTCACGGTGAGCGCGCGGGTGAAGTAGTTCGCGGCGTGGAGCAGCGTCACCGCCCGCTCGTCGTCGATGCCCTCTATCACGCGGCAGGGCATCCTCTCGTAGGCGGGGTCGTCCTTGGCGAGCAGCGCGTAGGCGGCCTTGCGGCGGTGCCCGGAGACCATCTGCCACGAGCCGTCGCCGACCTTGCGCACCAGCGGCAGGTCGGTGAGGCCGTCCTCGCGTATGGACTCGGCGAGCTCGGCTATGCCGGCCGGGTCCATGGAGTACGCGGCGTTCGCCGGGTGGTCGGCGATGTCGGCCACCGCTATCTCGGACACCGGGTAGCGCCCGCGGGTGCGCGACGCGCCGTCGAGAAGCCCCGTGATGGTGAAGCCCGCGGCCACCTGGCTAGGCGAGCTCACGGGACACCTCGTCGGCGAGAGCCTCGTAGTCGCGCGCGGGGCGGCTCCCCGGCTCGAAGGCCGCCACCGGCTTCCACTGCCAGCTGCCCTCGCAGACCTTGCTGCTCGCGTGTATGACCGTCTCGAACTGCTCGCCCGGGAAGAACCCGTCGAGCACGGCCGCGCCCGTGGCCTCGGCGTTGGTCATGCGGCCGGGCACGCAGGTGCGCAGTATCTTCCATCTGGGCGTGGGCATGCGCAGGGCGTCTGAAATGGAGCGCGTCGCCTCCACGGTGAGCGCCGTGCCGCGCATCACGGTGGAGTCGAGCTTCACGGGGATGACGACCATGCCGCCCTCCGCTGCGGCGAGGTAGGCGTTGAAGGCAAGCCTGCGCATCACGGGGCTGCAGTCGATGAGGCAGACGTCGTAGGAGCCCGAGGCGTCGTCGAGGGCGAACTTGAGGCGCTGCTCGCGCAGGAGCATCTCGTTCTGGTCGACGAGGTCGATGGTCGAGGCCACCACGTCGAGGCCCTCCCCGGCGGCGTAGGCGACCTCCTCCACGGGCGCGCCGCCGTAGAGCAGCTCGACCGAGGTGCGCCGCTCGGAGGCGGCGCGGTCGTAGAGGCCGAAGAAGTCGGTGGCCGACGCCTGCGGGTCGAGGTCGACGAGCAGGGTCCGAAGGCCCCGGGCGGCGAAGATGGCCGCCAGGTTGACGGCGGTCGTCGTCTTGCCGACGCCTCCCTTGTAGTTGGAAATGGCTATCGTGCGCATGGGTCGCGTCCTCTCTAGCGTGGGGCGCGCCTCGCCGCATCCGGTCCGGCGCGCCCCGAGTCTCGGAGCGTCGGGACAAAACCGTACGAATTTGTCCGACAAGCGGAGTGTACCACGAAAACGTACGTATATGTACGTTTTCGTGGTACAGGGGCCGGTTTCGGGGGAAGTCCGGCCCCGGGAGCCCGGGGCCGGGCGCGCCGCCTAGGAGAGCGGCTCCATCTCGCCGAAGCAGTTGATGTGGTGGCGAAGGAGCGCTCGGTTCTCCTTGACGACCATCATCGCCACCTCGTCGAAGCGGACCGGGGTGTCTGCGTAGTCGTCGCTGTTCCCCGCGAGCCACGTCGCCGCCAGCGCCTCGCGCAGCCCGCGCGCCCTGTGGGCCTCGGGGAAGCCGTCCGTTCCGATCCGGACCGTGGCGTCGACGAAGACCAGGGTCCCGTCCTCGTCCACCGCCACGAGGTCGATCCCGCCGATGCCCTCGGGCCCCTGCCAGGCCTCGTCGACGATCTCGTAGCCCTTGCGCTCGAGGAAGGCCCTGACCGCGCCCATCGCCTTTTCCTTCATGTCGTTCATGCCTTGCTCCTTAGACTCTGAGGCCCGCCCCTGTGGCGTGCCTTGCGCCGCGTGAGTCGCATGCAGCGCGGGCGTGCCTGCAAGGGAGGAAGCGAAGTCGGGCGTGGTTATAGAAATCTCCCGACGTCAGTTTTTCGCGTTGTTCGCGCGCGCAGCGCATGGGGCGAAGAACCCGAAAAAGTGTCGCGGCCCTTGCGGGCCGCCTGCCGGCGTGCGACCCTGCGCGTCCAAGGAGCGCCGGGGCGAGTTTCGGGTCGGAGGGGCGGAGGCGTGCGGCATGGAATCGGGCGTGGGCGCCGAAACCCTCCGGGCATGGGATGCGGCCCGTCGGCGGTCCTGGGCTCCCGCGGGACTTGGCGACGACGTCGCGGCGGGGACGGAGGCGGGATCCCGAGTCGTGGTGCCGCGGTATGAGTCGGGACAGATGGCTTTCCCGCGCCGCTTGCGGTCGATATGTGCACGGGACCGTGGGCAGCGAGATGGTTCTCCGCATGGAACGGCTACGGTGCTGCGCGACACGTCTGTTGAGAGAAGGAGGCGAGCTGATGTTGAGCCACGAAGAGAAGTTGGAGCGCATCGAGCTCATCGATGCCGTGTGCGATGCCGGGAGACTGGCGAGGGGCCTGGACCAGCTGCTCGAGTCCCTGGCTCACGCCGACCAGCTGGACCCGCTCGACGTCGAGGGGATCCTGGTCCTGAGGTCTATAAGCGAGAGGTGTGCCGAGCGCATCGGCGACGCGGCGCGCATCCTGGAGGCTCAGAACGAGGTCCTCTATGCGGAGGAGCGGGCCAAAGTCAAACCGCGCGATAACTGAGGAACGAAACCCGGTCCGGAAACTGTTCCTTGATTCCGGCCGGATGATCTTCTCCGCCGCCCGGTGTCGCATTGTGTCCGAGCGGCTGATGTCCCCCTATTCCCAGTGCCGCGGCGTACCGCTGCGTTATAATTCAGAAAACGCATTTGTATTGCATTTCGAGGGATAGAGGCGCGAATGTCTAATGGCTATAAGGAGCTCATCAAGGGTAACCCCGGCGAGACCGAGATCAGGAGCTTCCTGGTAAACGGCGACCAGGTATCTGTGACCCTGCGCATCCCCGACACCCTGCGCGACGCGGCGAAGGAGGAGGCTGCCCTTCGCGGCATGAGCTTCTCCGCCTTTGTGCGCACTTGCATGATCGAAGAGCTCGCGAAGAAGGGACAATAGCCCGTGACGGAGCCAATGCACGACATCTCGGTCGAAGGCTTCATAGAGTCCTTCGACCGCCGATACCCGACTTTCATTCTCAAGACGTTGCTGTGCGACCGCACTACGGGGCGCAACATCATATGGGCCGACAACGAATACGAGGCCCTAGGCGACGGCTACATGGGCGATGACGAGATGACCGTCGAGAATGCTCATGTACGGTAAAGAAGCAAGCAACCGAAAACAATAGATAGACCGCCAGCACTACACTATTCCGAACCAAAGACCAAAAGATAAGCATTGTGGGAAAATCTAAACTTTTGGATTTTCCTACAATGCCAACTACGGCGGAATCCCTCCCACTCCTTATATCTTTCTGTATACATTGAATTTGTATTTAGTAAAATGCAGACAACACCACGGATCGGCTTTTGGTTGGACAATTCCAACCAAACACCACAGCAGACAGCAGAAAACATTCTGAACGCTAGGAAGCCGGTATGATTGTTACATATAAGGGGAAGAAAAATTTCTTTTAGATACTTGCTTTCCTAAAACTGATGTGATACAATGATTTAAACCAGAAAAGGAGTAAAAAATATGCGGCAAGGTATTCTTAAATAAAATTTGATAATGGGCGCAAAAATGATTGCCCCTTGCAGGGGCTTAGTTTTTGTACCCAATTTAAGAATACTTTTGCCTTTTTAGTAAATATCGTGACGGACAGCGGCTCATGTAAGCCGTCATACTTCTGTTTGTCCGAAGTCATGATCCCCAGCGGTAAAAGTATTAGCCGCTGGGGATTTTTGCGCCCATTTGGGCCTTGTATGGAGGATAGACATGAACATTATCAATATCGGGATTCTTGCCCATGTAGACGCTGGAAAGACAACCTTGACGGAGAGCCTGCTATATGCCAGCGGAGCCATTTCAGAACCGGGGAGCGTCGAAAAAGGGACAACGAGGACGGACACCATGCTTTTGGAGCGGCAGCGTGGGATTACCATTCAAGCGGCAGTCACTTCCTTCCAGTGGCACAGATGTAAAGTCAACATTGTGGATACGCCCGGCCACATGGATTTTTTGGCGGAGGTGTACCGCTCTTTGGCTGTTTTAGATGGGGCCATCTTGGTGATCTCCGCTAAAGATGGTGTGCAGGCCCAGACCCGTATTCTGTTCCATGCCCTGCGGAAAATGGACATTCCCACCGTTATCTTTATCAATAAGATCGACCAGGCTGGCGTTGATTTGCAGGGCGTGTATCAGTCTGTTCGGGATAAGCTCTCCGCCGATATTATCATCAAGCAGACGGTGTCGCTGTCCCCGGAAATAGTCCTGGAGGAAAATACCGACATAGAAGCATGGGATGCGGTCATCGAAAATAACGATGAATTATTGGAAAAGTATATCGCAGGAGAACCAATCAGCCGGGAAGAACTTGCGCAGGAGGAACAGCGGCGGGTTCAAGACGCCTCCCTGTTCCCGGTCTATCATGGCAGCGCCAAAAAGGGCCTTGGCATTCAACCGTTGATGGATGCGGTGACAGGGCTGTTCCAACCGATTGGGGAACAGAGGAGCGACGCCCTATGCGGCAGCGTTTTCAAGGTGGAGTATACAGATTGTGGCCAGCGGCTCATCTATTTGCGGCTATACAGCGGAACGCTGCGCCTGCGGGATACGGTGGCTCTGGCCGGGAGAGAAAAGCTGAAAATCACAGAGATGCGTATTCCATCCAAAGGGGAAATTGTTCGGACAGACACCGCTTATCCGGGTGAAATTGTTATCCTTCCCAGCGACAGCGTGAGGTTAAACGATGTATTAGGGGACCAAACCCGGCTCCCTCGTAAAAGGTGGCGCGAGGACCCCCTCCCCATGCTGCGGACGACGATTGCGCCGAAAACGGCAGCGCAAAGAGAACGGCTGCTGGACGCTCTTACGCAACTTGCGGATACTGACCCGCTTTTGCGCTGCGAGGTGGATTCCATCACCCATGAGATCATTCTTTCTTTTTTGGGCCGGGTGCAGTTGGAGGTTGTTTCCGCTTTGCTGTCGGAAAAATACAAGCTTGAAACAGTGGTAAAGGAACCCTCCCTCATTTATATGGAGCGGCCGCTCAAAGCAGCCAGCCACACCATCCATATCGAGGTGCCGCCCAACCCGTTTTGGGCATCCATAGGACTGTCTGTTACACCACTCCCGCTTGGCTCCGGTGTACAATACGAGAGCCGGGTTTCGCTGGGATACTTGAACCAGAGTTTTCAAAACGCTGTCAGGGATGGTATCCGTTACGGGCTGGAGCAGGGCTTGTTCGGCTGGAACGTAACGGACTGTAAGATTTGCTTTGAATACGGGCTTTATTACAGTCCGGTCAGCACGCCGGCGGACTTCCGCTCATTGGCCCCGATTGTATTGGAACAGGCATTGAAGGAATCAGGGACGCAACTGCTGGAACCTTATCTCTCCTTCACCCTCTATGCGCCCCGGGAATATCTTTCCAGGGCTTATCATGATGCACCGAAATACTGTGCCACCATCGAAACGGTCCAGGTAAAAAAGGATGAAGTTGTCTTTACTGGCGAGATTCCCGCCCGCTGTATACAGGCATACCGTACTGATCTGGCCTTTTACACCAACGGGCAGAGCGTATGCCTTACAGAACTGAAAGGGTATCAGGCCGCTGTCGGCAAGCCAGTCATCCAGCCCCGCCGTCCAAACAGCCGCCTGGACAAGGTGCGCCATATGTTTCAGAAGGTAATGTAACGTCTTGCGCAATGCAAGCGTTCATTGCTGGCTATTGCGAAATATCATTGATAAAATCACGAGGTGTTCGAGTCCACGTTCGACCCCGGCTACTGCGACGCGGACATCCCCTCCGCTCCCGGCGTCGAGCGCCTGAACGTGCTGATATTCGGCCTCAAGAACTCGACGCTCATCCCGTACGTGCTCTACGTTCGCAAGAACGCGGAGTCTTCGGGCGAGGAATCCGAGGTCTTCGCCCTGCTTGAGAGCTACATCGTCCGCCGAACGCTGGTTCAGGCGACCACGAAGAACTACAACAGGCTGTTCACCTCGCTGATCCTGAACGAGGTGAAGGACGCGGAGACGCTGAGGAAGGCTCTTGAAGCCAACGAAGAGGCGACGACGTACATGCCCGGCGATGACGAGGTTCGAAGGGCGTTCGAGGAATCGTGTCTGTACAACCTTCAGTCCAAGGGCGTTCTCTATCTGCTGGAAAGCGCCATTCGCCCAGACATGAGCAGCACGGCCCTGCTCGGGTTCAACCAGTACACCCTCGAACACATGATGCCCAAGAAGTGGCGCAACAAATGGGGAGCCCTCGACGATGAGGCTGCCACGCGAAGGGACAGGAAGCTCCTCACGCTCGGCAACCTCGCCATCATCACGCATTCCCTTAACGCCTCCATCCGCGATGCCGATTGGCCCACCAAGAAGCAGGGAAAGGGATACAAGGACGGTCTTGCCCTCTGCGCCGCCGGCCTTGCGACCATGGCCGGCGCCCTGGAGAAGGAGTCTTGGGACGAGGGCGATATCGCCGATCGCGCCGAATGGCTTGCGGACAAGGCGTTGGAGGTCTGGCGTTAAACCTTACATGCGCCCCATCTCGAAGATGCTTGCGGTGTCGGAGC
The DNA here is from genome assembly GCF_902150035.1 of Enorma burkinafasonensis. GTDB lineage: Bacteria > Actinomycetota > Coriobacteriia > Coriobacteriales > Coriobacteriaceae > Enorma > Enorma burkinafasonensis. The sequence goes on along the minus strand of NZ_LR597531.1, from coordinate 2,852 downwards.
CCGCATCCATGACGGATGTTGTCGGCTCTTCCAAATGCGAGGTTTGCGGTGGCGCTTCCGTCACTGGTGCCTCAACCCCCTCGCCGAGCGCCAGGAAGAACCTCATCACGAGCTCGATCCTCTGCTGCAGGGACTCGCTCAGCTCGCCGTAGGAGGCCGCCAGCCGGACCTCCTTGGCCAACTCCGTCATCGTGTCCTTCAGCGCCTTCTGAACGCTCACAGAGGGCCTCACCTCGACCTTGGTATCGGTCAGCTTGGCGATGATGTAGTCCTGCCTGCTCATGCCGCTCCAAGCTGCCATCTCGCATATGAGCTTGTGCTCCTCGGGCGTACAGCGGAACGCCATCGTCTTGCTGCGCTTGCGGGCGCTGTTCTCGCACGGCATCCTTCTTACCCCCTCGCCCCGTCGAGCGCGGCGGCCATCTCGTCCTGCTTCGTGGGGAACAGGTGCGCGTAGCGGTAGGTGATGTCAACCGCCTCGTGGCCCATGCGCTCGGCGATGGCAAGCGCGGAGAACCCCATCTCGATCAGCAGGCTCACATGGCTGTGGCGTATGTCGTGTATGCGGATGCGCTTCACGCCAGACGCCTTGCACCCGCGCTCCATCTCGTGGGCCAGGAAGTGCTTGGTCACGGCGAACAGGCGCTCGTCGGGGGCGACGTCGTCGCGCATCTCGATGAAGTCCGCCATCTCGTCGCGCAGGAAGGCGGGCATGACGATCGTGCGCACCGACTTGGGCGTCTTGGGGTCGGTCACGGTGTCCATGCCGTGGAGGCTCTGGTACGACTTGTTGATGCGCAGCCGCGAGCTCTCCAGCATGAAGTCGGACGGCGTGAGCGCCAGGAGCTCGCCGCAGCGGATGCCCGTCCAGTAGAGCAGCTCGAAGGCGTGGAACGAGAGAGGCTTGTCCATGATGGCCTCGCTGAACCTCAGGTACTCGTCCTTGGTCCAGAACTGCATCTCGCCGCCCTTCTTCGACCCTATCTTGTCGACCCTGCGCACCGGGTTGTCGGTGAGGCCGTAGTAGCGCTCGGCGTGGTTGAAGATGGCGTTGAGCTGGTTGTTCACCGTGCGCAGGTACGTCGGCGCCCAGGGCTTCCCGTCGGCGTCCCGGTGCTCGGTGAGCTCGTTTTGCCACCTGATGACGTCGATCGGCCTCACGTCGCACATGCGCATGTCCCCGAAGAACGGCACGAGCTTGTCGTTGATGATGTACTCCTTGGTGATCCAGGTGTGCTCGCGTACGCGCGGCTTCACCTCGGAGGCGTACACCTCGACGAACTCTGAGAACGTCATGTCCATGGCCCCGCCGTTAAGGCTCTTGAACTGGCTCTCCCACACTGCGGCCTCCACCTCGGAGGAGAAGCCGCGCTTCGTCTTGTGGCGCTTCGAGCCGCGGGCGTCGCGGTAGTAGCACTGCACGTAGAACGTGCCGTTGTTGTCGTCCTTGTACACGGGCATGTCAGTCCACCTCCGGGAAGTACAGTGCGTCGAAGACGTCGCTTCGGACGCGCCCGCGGATAACCACGCGCCCGCGCGCCTCCTGCTCGGCGTTTATCCTCCTGATCACCTCGTAGGCGCTGCCTTTCTTGATCCTCAGCAGCTCCGCGACCTCGTCGGCGTCCAGCATGTGAGGCCTCGGCGTCTTCGCCACCTTCTCGTCCATGGCTCCTCCAATCAACAGCGTACGTATATGTACGGTTTACAGATTGAGAGTAAACGTACGCATCCGTACTGTCAATAGAATTGCGTACATTTGCGTACGCTGATAAGATGTGCGGGTACGTAATTCCAGGAGGAGGGCGCATGTCCGTAGGCGAGAACATAAGGCGGTACCGCAAGTTGCGCGGCATGACGCAGGCGCAGCTCGCCGAGGCGGTCGGTCTGACCGAGGGGGCCGTGCGCCATTACGAGAGCGGCATCCGCGCCGTCAAGCCCGAGCTGCTCGAGTCCATCTCCGCCGCGCTCGGCGTTTCCGTCAACGCCCTCAAGGATTACGGCGTCGAGACCGCGGGCGACCTCGCGTCGCTGCTCGTGCGGCTCGAGGACTCCTTCGGCATCGTTCCCGCAGCCGACGGCTCGGGCCTCTCCCTGAACCCCAAGGCGCCGCACGCTCCCAAAGCCGCGATGGCGATCGGGCTGTGGGCCGAGAAGCGCGCGCAGCTCGAGAACGGCGAGATCGACGCCGACGAATACGAGGGCTGGAAAGCCTCGCTGTAGCGGCTCCCCGCATTTCGCAACCAGCGCAACCGAATCAGGACGCCAGGCTAGGCGGTGAGCTCCGCCCGCTCCTGCGTCTGCTGAGTTTTTACTCCCCATTGCATGTCAAGGCATTTTCGGCGCTCCTGGGGAGTAAATGACGCGGTGGCTTATATGACGGCACGCGGCAGCACGCCGCGGCATTTCCCCTGATTACTCCCGTTTTCCTTGAGACGGTGAGATTCTTTACTCCCCATTAACGACCTGGGGAAACGCCGTGCGGAGACCGCCGAAAAGCCTATTGAGTTCGATTTGAGTTTCACGGGCCCCGAAACGGCCTCGTTTCGTCCTCGGGGACAAAAACCGCGCGTCTACTCATTTGGGATGAATCCTTACTCCCATTCCTCCGAATACCGCCCAGTGCTTTGCCGTCTTGAAATACGGGGAGTAAATGGCGAAATCGCAGGTGAAAGGGAGTAAATAGGCAAAGAAAAAGCCTCCGTTCCAACATGGGAGCGGAGGCTAGATTATCGTATTTACTCACCGCCGTCGCCGGTGGCTTTGCCATGACTGTCGTACGAAACGAAACTCAGCGGCACAGCGCGGCACTCAAAAATGCAGGTCAGAACCCTATCGGCCTACTCCCACTCGAT
>NZ_LR597530.1 GCF_902150035.1 Enorma burkinafasonensis | reverse complement strand
AGGACGGCTCCTCGGCGCCGGTGGACGACTCGCTGGCGGCCCTGCCGTACGGCGCCTACACCATGACCGAGCTGCGCTGCGATGCCAACGAGGGCCTCGAGCTCATCACCAGGAGCTTCTGGATCGATCGCGACTCGACGGTGGCCAAGGCCGTGTGGATGGGCCTCGACGACCAGGAGGGCCCGCGCATTTCCACCACGGCAAAGGACGGGGCGGACGGCGACAAGGACGTCTCGGCCGACGCCGTGGCCAAGGTCGTCGACGCGGTCGCCTACGAGGGCCTGAAGGCCGACGAGGAATACGAGCTCTCGGCAACCCTCGTCGACAAGGCGACCGGCAAGCCCGTGGCCGACGCCTCGGGCATGCCCGTGGGGGCCAAGGCAGAGTTCGTCCCCGCGCTCTCGACGGGCAGCCAGGACGTCGAGATCTCCTTCGACGCGAGCCTGCTCGGCGGCCGCGACCTGGTCGTGTTCGAGAGCCTTCGCAAGGACGGCGCCGAGGTGGCGTCGCACGCGGACCTCTCCGACGAGGGCCAGACCGTCCACGTCGCCGTCGAGGTGGGCACGCAGGTGGCTGACGCCGCCGACGGCGACCAGGTCATCGAGGCCGGCAAGGCCAAGGTCGTCGACACGGTGGCCTACAAGGGCCTCGTCCCCGGCGAGACCTACATCGCCGTGGGCACGCTCATGGACAAGGGCACCGGAGAGCCGTTCCTCGACAAGGACGGCAACGAGGTGACCGCGCGCACGCCCTTCGAGCCCGAGGCGCCCTCCGGCACCGTCGAGGTGACCTTCGAGTTCGACACCGAGGGCCTGGCCGAGGGAGACGAGCTCGTCGTCTTCGAGAAGGTCCTGGACTCCGCCGGCAACGTCGTCGCGGTCCACGAGGACATCGACTCCGCCGAGCAGAGCGTCGTCGTGGACAACCCCGACACGCCCGAGGTGCCCGAGGAGCCCTACGCCAAGACCGGGGCCGACGCCCCCGACGGCACCGGCTACGCCGTGGCCGCAGGCATCGCTATGGCAGCTGCGGCGGGCGCGGGCGGGGCGCTCGCGTACCGCAAGCGCAAGACGGCCGGCGCAAGCAAGGATGAGGCGGCCGAAGAGCCTGTCGAAGAGCCGGAAGAGTAGCGGCGCCGCATCGATACCGAACCGGAGGCCCTGGGCGCCCGCCCGGGGCCTCCCCTGCGAACGGGGGAGGACATGAACAAAGGGAAAGCCGCCACGGCGCTCGCCGTCGCAGTGGCGTTGCTGGCGCTGGCGGCGCTCGCCGCCCTGCCGCAGCCCGAGAGGAACCCGTACGTGGTGCACGAGGTGCCCGCTGCGGAAGAGGACGCGGCGATGGGGGCGCAAGAGGCGCGAGGCGGAATCGACTGGGACGCCCTTCCCGCCTCCGTCGTCGCATGGGTGCGCGTGCCGGGCACGACCGTCGACTACCCGATCGTCCAGGGTTGGCCCGAATCGCCCGACTTCTACCTTACGCACGACGCCGGCGGCGAGCGCTCCGCATGGGGCGCTCCCTACATCGACGCAGGCTGCGCGCAGGGAGCCGAGAGCCCGCTCGTCATCGTCTACGGGCACCACATGTCCGACGGCACCATGTTCGCGCCGCTCGCGCAGTACTCGTCGCGCGGTTTCGCCGAGGGGCACCGCACCATCCGGGTCTACACCCGCGAGAAGGAGATCGAGCTCGAGGTCTTCGCGGCCGACGTGGTCGACGCGAGCTCGGAGGGCAAGCGGACCGACTTCGCCGGCGCTGCGGAGCTCGACGCCTACCTCGGGGACAAATTGTCCCGCTGCGAGGTCGTCCTGGAAGAGCCTTCGGACGCCGCGCATGCCTGGGCCTTCGTGACGTGCAGCTACCAGACGAGCAACTCCCGCACCGTGGTCTACGCGAAGGAGGTGGAAGCATGGGATTCGCGCCCTTCGGAATAGGGATCCTCATGGGGCTCCTCACGCTCACGGCCTACGCCTGCTGCGCAGCCGGCGACGACGACCGGGACTAGCCGTGGGAAATCGAAATCGCACAACGGAAAGAGGCGGGCAATTGCCCGCCTCTTCTCACATCACCCACTTGAACACGGCGCGGAACAGCCAGACGAAAAAGCCCAGCGTGACCTTAAGCGCCGCCATGAGGAACCTACCAAGCCTCTTCATCGACGTCACCCCAATCTTCCTTGACCTTGCGGGCGCCCTTTTCGGCGCCCTCTTCCTTCTCTTGCGCGAGCAGCCTCGCCAGCTCGTCGGGCACGCCCGGGACCTCCGCCCTCCCCAGAGCGCGCTGCAGGTCCCTTATCTGCGACTTCAGCGGTTTTGAGGGAGGGCCCACGTACTCGCGGTAGCAGGCGCCGATCGCTGCCGCGTCGCACAGGTACCCCCGCACCCGGGCGAACGCCTCGTCCCCGTCGAGCAGGACGCGGCGGGCGCGCCCCAGCTCGGCCTCCGAGGCCAGCATGAAGCGCCAGCCGCGGGACCTGCGCGCCGCCGGGATGCCGTCCGCGGGCGCGTCGGCGCGCCAGTCGTCGCGCACCTGGTGCCAGTTCGCCGTGAGCCAGAGCCCCTTCTCGGGCTCCTCCCGCATCTCGAGCTCGAACTCCGTGAGCATGTTCGCGCCGGAGAACGGCGACCCCTCCGTGAACGAGAGCGTGTCGAACAGCGTCGTCCTGCCGCCCTCGTACTCTATCCTCACCATCATCTCCGGCCCCTCTCCCTGCGCTGGTCCTGCTGGGCCCGCTGCCGCTCGGCGGCGAGTATGCGCTGCTGCTCGTCCCCGCGGCGCCCGTCGCGCAAGCTCCCCTCGGCCGCACCGCGCCCGCCATCATTCCCGTATCGGGTCTTGAGGGGCATGAGCCCGTTCTCTGCCATGTAGGCGCGGGCGGCCTCGAGGCGGCGGTACCCCTCGCCGCCCGCCTGGCCGCGCCGCTCGAGCGTCGACATCCTGAGACCGAACTCCTCGATGGACTCGACGTCGAACTTCGCGCAGGTCTCGAGCGCCGAGGAGAGCCTGCTCAGCTCCGAGAGGTCGTTGAGCTCGAGGGCTCGCTCGGCGGCCTCGCGGATGCGCGCGGCGCTCGCGTCCGTGGGGCGGTAGGCCCCCTCGCGCTCGAAGCGGCGGCGCAGCATCTCCTTGCCGTAGACGAATCCCAGCCGCTCGCCGCTGACCTTCTTGGACGGCTCCTCGGCCAAGCTGAACACCCAGTCGTCCCGCCTCGCCTTGGCCGAGTTGTCGGCGACGTGCACGCCCAGGGCGTCGAGGATACCGAGGAACTCCGCCTCGTCGCGCGCCGTGGTCTTGGCGAGCGCGACTCGAGCGCGGATGTCGCCGACCCACGAGTAGCCGCCCGAGCGCATGATCTCCTTCTCGGCACGGCCCAGGTAGACGCTCCTGCGGCTCCTGGGCCCGCCCGCGCCGGCATGCCCGCGCGCCCTCGAGGGGGATTCGGGAGCTCGGTCGTTGGAGAGCCCCGACAGCCCGCGCTCGCGCGCCATGTCCTGAAGGTCGCGGTTGAGGTCCTCGGGGTGCTGGGTCTGCATGCGGTAGCCGGTGCGGAGATTCGCGTTGTTCACGACGATGTGCGCGTGCGGTATGCCGCGGGCGTTGTCGTCGTGGTACACGATGGCGATCTCGTGGTCGCCGAAGTGCTTGAGAGCCCACGAGCACGCGAGCTCGCGCAGCGCCGCCAGGTCGATATCGTCGCCGGGGTCCGGCGAGAGCACGAAGTGCTTGAACGTCCGCGCGGGCTTTCCCCTCCAGGGGGCGTCCGTGCCGAAGGCGGCGCGCGTGGCGTCCATCTCGGCGTCCCAGGCGCAGGCCTCCTTGGCCTCGTCTCCCAGCGCTCCGCCGTCGCGCTCGTCGTAGCTCAGGTTGAACAGGTCGCGCGCCAGGGCGCGGCCTCCCTTCTCGAGGTAGCGGCGGATTCCGCCCGTCGAGCCGTGGCCGCTTATCGGCTTCAGGATCGGCATGGCGAGCCCTCCACGAGCGAGTCGGCCCCGATGCGCCCGAGCTCGGCCGCCATCTCGCGGGCCGCGGCGTTCACGTCGGCGAGCTCTCGCTCGATCGTCGGGATGCTCTCCGCGACGAGGTCCCGGTCGACGTGCCCGTGGCGCGCATGGAAGTTGATGAGGTTCATCGCGTGCACGGCCTGGTTGTAGTGGTAGCCCCACTTCGTGAGCTCGCGCGACATCGCCCACAGGGCCTTCCGGTCGACGAGTATGCGATGCTCGTCTCCCGCGTTCGCCTCCGTCGCCAGCGGTATGCGCACGAGGTAGCGCAGGTACTCCGACTTGCTTAGGCCCGCGCGCTCGCACCGCTCGCAGAGCGCGTCGTAGTCGCCTCCCTCCATGCGGAACGTGACGCGGCGCTCCTTGCCTTTGGCGGCGCCGGCTTCCTCTTCCATGGCGGATTCCTTTCCTCGGGCCCGCCGCGCGGCGGGCGCGTCTCTCTAGGGGCGCGGGGGATCCCCCGCAGGCGGCAGCCCGGCTCGGGCGCCGCCTCTGGGACCGGGCCTCGCGTAAGCGGGCTCCCCAACGGCCCGCGGCATGACGGGTCCGAGGCCGCCCGGTCCCCAAGTGCTATGGACGCCCGACGCGATGTCGGACGCCATAGGCTACTTGCTGGATTTCGAACCTGAGGCCCTTCTTCGAACCTTCTGGGCTCCTCCGCCCGCCTCCGCGTAGGGCGCGGTCATGATCGCCATCTCGCGCAGCAGCGAGAGGTCGGCCGCGCTCGGGCTCTCGGGCGGGCTCTCAAGGAAGTCGGCGACGAGCCTCGCGGCCTTCGCGATGCGCCCGTCGGGGCCGGCCTGCGTCTTGCCCTCGCTCCTCACGTAGTCGGAGAGCTCCCGCTTGGTGCGCCGCCAGGGCTCCATGGCGGCGTGCATCTCCGCCTGGCGCTCCTTCGGCATGCCCGCGAGCGAGCGCACCGCCTCGGCGCTGAGGTTGCCGCGGTCGGCCTCGGCGGCCCACTCGGGCGAGAGGTCCTCGGCGATGCGGCGGGCCAGCCTCTCCTCGCGCGCGATGGTCTTGCCGGAGACCTTGCGGCCCGTCTGCCGCTCGATGATGGCGGCCTTCACGTCGTCGACGCGCATGCCGGAAAGCGACGGGTCCTCGGAGCGCAGGCGCACGGCGTCGCCCCTGAGCGCCTCCGTCGCTGCGGCGCGCTCGGTCACGGTGAGGGCGCGGGTGAAGTAGTTCGCGGCGTGGAGCAGCGTCACCGCCCGCTCGTCGTCGATGCCCTCTATCACGCGGCAGGGCATCTTCTCGTAGGCGGGGTCGTCCTTGGCGAGCAGCGCGTAGGCGGCCTTGCGCCGGTGCCCGGAGACCATCTGCCACGAGCCGTCGCCGACCTTTCGCACGAGCGGCAGGTCGGTGAGGCCGTCCTCGCGTATGGACTCGGCGAGCTCGGCTATGCCAGCCGGGTCCATGGAGTAGGCGGCGTTCGCCGGGTGGTCGGCGATGTCGGCCACCGCGATTTCGGACACCGGGTAGCGCCCGCGGGTGCGCGACGCGCCGTCGAGGAGCCCCGTGATAGTGAAGCCCGCGGCCACCTGGCTAGGCGAGCTCACGGGACACCTCGTCTGCGAGCGCCTCGTAGTCGCGCGCGGGGCGGCTCCCCGGCTCGAAGGCGGCCACCGGCTTCCACTGCCAGCTGCCCTCGCAGACCTTGCTGCTCGCGTGGATGACCGTCTCGAACTGCTCGCCAGGGAAGAAGCCGTCGAGCACGGCCGCGCCCGTGGCCTCGGCGTTGGTCATGCGGCCGGGCACGCAGGTGCGCAGTATCTTCCATCTGGGCGTGGGCATGCGCAGGGCGTCCGCGATGGAGTGCGTCGCCTCCACGGTGAGCGCCGTGCCGCGCATCACGGTGGAGTCGAGCTTGACGGGGATGACGACCATGCCGCCCTCCGCCGCGGCGAGGTAGGCGTTGAAGGCGAGCCTGCGCATCACGGGGCTGCAGTCGATGAGGCAAACGTCGTAGGAGCCCGAGGCGTCGTCGAGGGCGAACTTGAGTCGCTGCTCGCGCAGGAGCATCTCGTTCTGGTCGACGAGGTCGATGGTCGAGGCCACCACGTCGAGGCCCTCCCCGGCGGCGTAGGCGACCTCCTCCACGGGGGCGCCGCCGTAGAGCAGCTCGACCGAGGTGCGGCGCTCGGAGGCCGCCCGGTCGTAGAGGCCGAAGAAGTCCGTGGCAGACGCCTGCGGGTCGAGATCGACGAGCAGGGTCCGAAGGCCCCGGGCGGCGAAGATCGCCGCCAGGTTCACGGCGGTCGTCGTCTTGCCGACGCCGCCCTTGTAGTTGGAAATGGCTATCGTGCGCATGGGTCGCGTCCTCTCTAGTGTGGGGCGCGCCTCGCCGCATCAGGTCCGGCGCGCCCCGAGTCTCGGAGCGTCGGGACAAAACCGTACGGATTTGTCCGACAAGCGGAGTGTACCACGAAAACGTACGGATATGTACGCTTTCGTGGTACAGGGGCCGGATTCGGGAAAAGCCCGGCCCCGGGAGCCCGGGACCGGGCGCGCCGCCTAGGAGAGCGGCTCCATCTCGCCGAAGCAGTTGACGTGGTGGCGCAGGAGCGCTCGGTTCTCCTTGACGACCATCATCGCCACCTCGTCGAAGCGGACCGGGGTGTCGGCGTAGTCGTCGCCGTTGCCGGAGAGCCACGTCGCCGCCAGCGCCTCGCGCAGCCCGCGCGCCCTGTGGGCCTCGGGGAATCCGTCCGTCCCGATGCGGACCGTGGCGTCGACGAACACCAGGGTCCCGTCCTCGTCCACCGCCACGAGGTCGATCCCGCCGATGCCCTCGGGCCCCTGCCAGGCCTCGTCGACGATCTCGTAGCCCTTGCGCTCGAGGAAGGCCTTGACCGCGCCCATCGCCTTTTCCTTCATGTCGTTCATGTCTTGCTCCTTAGACTCTTAAGGCCCGCCCCTGTGGCGTGCCTTGCGTCGCGTGAGTCGCATGCAGCGCGGGCGCGCCTGCAAGGGAGGAAGCGAAGTCGGGCGTGGATATAGAAATCTCCCGACGGCAGTTTTTCGCGTTGTTCGCGCGCGGAGCGCATGGGGCGAAGAACCCGAAAAAGTGTCGCGACCCTTGCTGGCCGCCCGCCGGCGTGCGACCCTGCGCGTCCAAGGAGCGCCAGGGCGGGTATTCGGATCAAAGGGGCGCAGGCGTGCGGCATGGAATCCGGCGTGGGCGCCGAGACCCTCCGGGCGTGGGATGCGGCCCGTCGGCGGTTGCTGGGCTCCTGCGGGGATTGACGACGACGTCGTGGCGGGGACGGCGGCGTAACCTCAGGTTGAAGTGCCGCAGCATGAATCGGGACGGACGGCTTTCCCGCGCCGCTTGCGGACGATATGCGCACGAGATCGCTGGCGGCGAGATGGCTCTCCACATGGAACGGCTACGGTGCTGCGCGACACGTCCGTTGAGAGAAGGAGTCGAGCTGATGTTGGGTTACGAAGAGAAGTTGGAGCGCATGGAGCTGATTGATGCCGTGTGCGATGCCGGGAGGCTGGCGAGGGGCCTGGACCAGTTGCTCGAGTCCCTGGCACACGCCGACCAGCTGGACCCGCTCGACGTCGAGGGAATCCTGGCCCTGAGGTCGATAAGCGAGAGGTGCGCCGAGCGCATCGGCGACGCCGCGCGCATCCTGGAGGCGCAGAACGAGATCCTCTACGCCGAGGAGCGAACCGCTTAACTTCCTTTCCCGGAAGATTAACTATTTGCTTTGCGATCATCGCACTAAAGAATCGCAGCCCTAGGTCTACGTTTAGACGAGTGTTAACCGCGTCCCATTCCGAAGATGCTTGCGGTGTTGGATTCTGCATCCATTACGGCTGTCGCTGGCTCTTCCAGGGGTGCGACCCGCTGCAACTGTTCAGGCGCTGAATCGTCAACCCCCTCGCCGAGTGCCAGGAAGAACCTCATCACGAGCTCGACTCTCTGCTGCAGGGAATCGCTCAGCTCGCCGTAGGAGACCGCCAGCCGTACTTCCTTGGCCAACTCCGCCATCGAGCCCCTCAGCGCCTTCTGAACGCTCACGGAGGGCCTCATCTCGACCTGGGTATCGGTGAGCTTGGCGATGATGTAGTCCTGCCTGCTCATACCGCTCCAAGCTGCCATCTCGCATATGAGCTTGTGCTCCTCGGGCGTGCAGCGGAACGCCATCGTCTTGCTGCGCTTGCGGGCGCTGTTCTCGCACGGCATCCTTCTTACCCCCTCGCTCCGTCGAGCGCGGCGGCCATCTCGTCCTGCTTCGTGGGGAACAGGTGCGCGTATCGGTAGGTGATGTCAACCGCCTCGTGGCCCATGCGCTCGGCGATGGCCAGCGCGGAGAAGCCCATCTCGATCAGCAGGCTCACGTGGCTGTGGCGTATGTCGTGTATTCGGATGCGCTTCACGCCCGACGCCTTGCACCCGCGCTCCATCTCGTGGGCCAGGAAGTGCTTGGTCACGGCGAACAGGCGCTCGTCGGGGGCGACGTCGTCGCGGAGCTCTATGAATTCCGCCATCTCGTCGCGCAGGAAGGCGGGCATGACGATTGTGCGCACCGACTTGGGCGTCTTGGGGTCGGTAACGGTGTCCACGCCGTGGAGGCTCTGGTACGACTTGTTGATGCGCAGCCGCGAGCTCTCCAGCATGAAGTCGGACGGAGTGAGCGCCAGGAGCTCGCCGCAGCGGATGCCCGTCCAGTAGAGCAGCTCGAAGGCGTGGAACGACAGCGGCTTGTCCATGACTGCCTCGCTGAACCTCAGGTACTCGTCCTTGGTCCAGAACTGCATCTCGCCGCCCTTCTTCGAGCCTATCTTGTCGACCCTGCGCACCGGGTTGTCGGTGAGGCCGTAGTAGCGCTCTGCGTGGTTGAAGATGGCGTTCAGTTGGTTGTTCACCGTGCGCAGGTACGTCGGCGCCCAGGGCTTCCCGTCGGCGTCCCGGTGCTCGGTGAGCTCGTTTTGCCACCTGATGACGTCGATCGGCCTCACGTCGCACATGCGCATGTCCCCGAAGAACGGCACCAGCTTGTCGTTGATGATGTACTCCTTGGTGATCCACGTGTGCTCGCGTATGCGCGGCTTCACCTCTGAGGCGTACACCTCGACGAACTCGGAGAACGTCATGTCCATGGCCCCGCCGTTAAGGCTCTTGAACTGGCCTTCCCACACGGCGGCCTCCACCTCGGAGGAGAAGCCGCGCTTCGTCTTGTGGCGCTTCGAGCCGCGGGCGTCGCGGTAGTAGCACTGCACGTAGAACGTGCCGTTGCTGTCGTCCTTGTACACCGGCATGTCAGTCCACCTCCGGGAAGTACAGGGCGTCGAAGACGTCGCTCCGGACGCGCCCGCGGATCACCACGCGCCCGCGCGCCTCCTGCTCGGCGTTTATCTTCCTGATCACCTCGTAGGCGCTGCCTTTCTTGATCCTCAGCAGCTCCGCGACCTCGTCGGCGTCCAGCATGTGCGGCCTCGGCGTCTTCGCCACCTTCTCGTCCATGGCTCCTCCTATCATTAGCGTACATATACGTACGGTTTACAGATTCAGAGTAAACGTACATATCTGTACTGTCAATAGAATTGCGTACATTTGCGTACGCTGATAAGATGTGCGAATACGTAATTCCAGGAGGAGGGCGCATGTCCGTAGGCGAGAACATAAGGCGGTACCGCAAGTTACGAGGCATGACTCAGGCGCAGCTCGCCGAGGCGGTCGGCTTGACCGAGGGGGCCGTGCGCCACTACGAGAGCGGCATCCGCGCGGTGAAGCCCGAGCTGCTGGAGTCCATCTCCGCGGCGCTCGTCGTTTCCGTCAACGCCCTCAAGGATTACGGCGTCGAGACCGCGGGCGACCTCATGTCGCTTCTCGTGCGGCTCGAGGACTCCTTCGGCATCGTGCCCGCAGCCGACGGCTCGGGCCTCTCCCTGAACCCCATGGCGCCGCACGCGCCCAAAGCCGCGATGGCAATCGAGCTGTGGGCAGAGAAGCGCGCGCAGCTCGAGAACGGCGAGATCGACGACAGCGAGTACGAGGACTGGAAAGCCTCGCTGTAGCGACTCCTAGCTTTTTGCAATCAACGCAACCAAATCAGAACGCCAGACTAGGCGGTGATCGCCGCCCGCTCCTGCGTCTGCTGAGTTTTTACTCCCCATTGCATGCCAAGGCATTTCCGGCGTACATAGGGAGTAAAAAACGCGGTGGCTTACATGGCGGTACGCGGCAGTACGCAGCGGCATTTCCCCTGATTACTCCCGTTTTCCTTGAGACGGCGAGATTCTTTACTCCCCATTAACCAACTGGGGAAACGCTATACGGAGACCTTCAAAAAGCCCATTGAGTTCGATTTGAGTTTCACAGACCCCAAAACGGCCCCGATTCGTTCTCGGGGACAAAAATCGCGCGTCTACTCACTTGGGATGAATCCTTACTCCCGTTCCTCCGAATGCCGCACCGTGCCTTGCCGTCTTGAAACACGGGGGAGTAAATTGCGAAATCGCAGGTGAAAGGGAGTAAAACGACAAAGAAAAAGCCTCCGTCCCAACGCGGGAACGGAGGCTCGGTTATCGCATTTACTCACCAACATCGCTGGTGGCTTTGCCATGACTCTCGTACGAAACGAAACTCAGCGGCACAGTGCGGCACTCAAAAATGCAGGTCAGAACCCTATCGGCCTACTCCCACTCGATGGTTATAGTTTTGCCGCCCCGTCATTCCAGTTACACCCAGTTTTCGGTGCCGCCTCGAGCCGAGTGCCGCCAGGTGACACCATGTCGCGTTTCGTCGGCTTTGGGGACAAAA
>NZ_LR597509.1 GCF_902150035.1 Enorma burkinafasonensis | reverse complement strand
ATTATCGTATTTACTCACCGCCGTCGCCGGTGGCTTTGCCATGACTGTCGTACGAAACGAAACTCAGCGGCACAGCGCGGCACTCAAAAATGCAGGTCAGAACCCTATCGGCCTACTCCCACTCGATCGTTCCGATGGGCTTTGGCGTGAGATCCATCGCTACGCGGCAGATGCCCGGCACCTCGGCCAAGATGCGATCGGCGATGCGCTTCATGAGCGACCAGTCGAGCTCCGGCACCGTTGCGGTCATGGCGTCGACGGTGTTCACGGCGCGGATGATGGCGGGCCACTCGTAGGCGCGCTTGCCGTCGCGCACGCCGGTCGCGCGCATGTCCGGCACCACGACGAAGTACTGCCACACCTTGCCAGCGAGCCCTGCCGCATCGAACTCCTCGCGCAGGATGGCATCGGCCTCGCGCAGTGCCTCCAAGCGGTCGCGCGTGATCGCGCCTAGGCAGCGCACGCCCAAACCGGGGCCCGGGAACGGCTGGCGCTCGACCATGGACTCGGGCAGCCCGAGCGCGCGCCCAACCTGGCGCACCTCGTCCTTAAAGAGCAGGCGCACGGGCTCGACGAGCTCGAACTGCAGGTCGTCGGGCAGACCGCCTACGTTGTGATGCGCCTTCACGCCGTCGGACTCGACGATGTCCGGGTAGATGGTGCCTTGCGCCAGGAAGCTCACCTCGCCTGCGACCTTGCGCGCCTCCTCCTCGAAGACGCGGATGAACTCGGCGCCGATGATCTTGCGCTTCGCCTCAGGCTCCGCCACGCCCTCGAGCAGGCCCAGGAAGCGGTCGGTGGCATCCACGTAGACGAGGTTCGCGTCCATCTGGTTGCGGAAGACGTCGATGACCTGCTCGGACTCGCCCTTGCGCATAAGGCCGTGGTTCACGTGCACGCAGATGAGCTGCTTGCCCACCGCGCGGATGAGGAGCGCCGCGACCACGGAGGAGTCGACGCCGCCGGAGAGCGCGAGCAGCACGTTGCCGTCGCCGATCTGGGCGCGCAGGGCCTCGACCTGCTCGTCGATGAACGCCTGCGCGAGCTCGGGCGTGGTGATGCGGACCATATCATCGGGACGCTTGCTGGGTAGTTCCATGACGTAACTCCTTCGGACGGGCCATACCTGGAATCAGTGTATCGGCTGCACCAGATGGAGGAAGCGGCGCTTCGGCCAGCGGCGCCACGTGGGACGGACGCGGCGACAGGCGGCGCTCAGGGCCGCCACCGCTCAACGGCCGAAGCCCCTACATGCGGCCGCGCAGCGCCTGGAGCTTGGCGAGCGTGTCCACCGAGAGCCTGCTGCCGAGCGTGAGCTTGATGTCGGGCGCCGCCTCGGCCTCCGCCACGTCAGCATCCACCTGGCGGATCTCCTCAACGAACATGCGCGCGGAGATGCGCGTGACGCCCTTGCCCATGACCGTCGCCTGAATGGTGCCGTCGCTCGTCACCACCGAGCAGGCGCGGCCGGCCTCGCGCGCCTCGGTGCACAGACGCTGCACCACCGTGTCGGCCGAGACCCCGGTGGGCGAGAACTCGATGCGCACGCCCGCCTGCGGCAGGTTGGGACGATCGGGGGAGATGTTGCCCGCGCCGTCGAACACGATCACCGGGTCGTAGCGTCGCAGCGCGAACGCCGCGACGTCCGCGATGAGCGCCGTGCGGGCGCGGTCGTACACATCGCTGGAATAGGGATCGTCCGACCGGTCGAAGATGAGTTTCTCGTAGCGGGGGCTTGCATGGATCACGTTGTAGCCGTCGACCACCAAGAGCTCGCGCTGGCCACGCGCGTTCGTGCCCCGGGCTGGGTCGACCACGTTCTCGCTCATAAACGCCGTGGCAAACGCGTTGCCCGCGCCATACGTCTGCGCGCTCACGATTGGCTTTGCCGAACCCTCGCCAAACCGCTTTGCCTTCGCCTTCTGCCGGCTCTTCTTACCCATCATGCCCTTTCACGAACGTGTTGTACCTGTGGTCCAATTTGGGACGGGGTCGTTTTGGCCCCAAAGGAGTCATAACGACCCCGTCCCAACATGACCCATCACGCGCGGTTCTGCCGGAGCCACTCGTAGCAAAGCGCTGTCGCCGCCTGTGCAACGTTAAGGCTCTCCGTCTTGCCATGCTGCGGCAGCTTCGTGAGATCGTCGCAGGTCTCGAGCACGAGCCGGCTCAAGCCGTCGCCCTCCGACCCCATCACGAGCGCGATGCGACCGCTAAGCGACATGTCCCAGCAGATACCCTCGGCGTGCTCGCTCGCACCCACCGCCCAGAATCCAGCGCTTTTGAGCTCCTCGAGCGCGCGGGCGATGTTAGGCACTTGGGCGATCGGCAGGTGCATCACGGCGCCGGCGCTCGTCTTGTACGTTGCCACCGTGACCTCCGCCGCACGTCTGCTCGCGATAACCACGCCCGCTGCGCCCACGACCTCCGCTGAGCGCACGATTGCGCCAAAGTTACCGGCATCGGTCACGTGGTCGAGCACCACCACGAGGGCGGGACCGTCGCCCGCACGGGCGATCACGTCGGAGAGCTCGGCATAGGGAAAAGCGCCCACCTCGAGCGCGATGCCTTGGTGCGCGCCATGGCTCGACAGCGCATCGAGCTCCGCACGCGGCGCGCGGAGTACGGGGATGCCCGCGGCGTGCACATCGGCCACGAGCTTGGCGAGGGCGGCGTCGCGATCCTCCCCCTCGGCTACAAGCGCGCGCTTGACGGGGAAGCCCGTGCGCAGCGCCTCCGCCGCAGCACGACGGCCTTCGATGAACGAGCCGGCGGGACGAGATGCCGGGCGCGCAGACTGCGCTCCATCCGCACTGCCCGTGCGGCCCCGGCGCTCGCGGGCGGCCGGTGCCGTGCCCTCGCGACCCCGCGCACCCTGGCTCGCGGCCGTTGAATTCGAACGCACCCCCGTTCGCCGCTGGGAGGCACCGCCGCCCGAACGCTGCCGATTCTGCCTACTCCCCTGCTGTTGGCGAGCCATATGCTTCCTTTCGAGATACCTATCAGACCCGTAGTATACGAGACCCCGTGCCGCGCGTGCACCTCACGGGTCATCGAGCACCTATCTCCATGACAGCGCGTTGGCTCAAATTTGCCAGAAAAACACGCGAGCGCTATATCTATACCGTAAGGAGCGGTAACTTGCGGAGGTCGGGCGCATGTACTTCGAATACGGAGAAACTGAGCTTGCCTACCTGCGGGAAAAGGATGAGCGCATGCGCGAGGTCATCGATCGCGTAGGACGCATCGAGCGCGAGGTCGACCCTGATTTATTCTCGTCCGTAGCGCATCACATCGTGGGGCAGCAAATCTCCACCAAAGCGCAGGCAACCATCTGGCGACGCATGCGAGACGTGCTCGGCGAGGTGGACGCTCAGAGCATCTTGAGCGCCGGCATTGCGCAGCTGCAATCGTTCGGTATGACCTTTCGCAAGGCTGGATACATCACCGATTTTGCCGAACAAGTTGTGAGAGGCTCGTTCGACCTCGATGCCGTGCAGCATATGTCCGACGAGGATGCGATTCGCATGCTCAGCAGTTTGAAGGGCGTCGGCGTATGGACGGCCGAGATGATCTTGCTGTTCTGCCTTCAGCGGCCAAACGTGTTCAGCTTCGACGACCTCGCCATCCAGCGCGGCCTGCGCATGGTCTACCACCATCGCAAGATCACGCGGCAGCTGTTCGAGAAGTACCGGCGGCGGTTTTCGCCGTATTGCAGCGTTGCGAGTCTGTACCTATGGGCCGTCGCCGGTGGCGCCATCCCGGAGATGCGCGACTACAAGCCGAAAAATCCGAAAAAGCCCAAAGTGAAAGCTCAACGGGTAGAGAAGAGCGAAACGTGACGTTCACCCAGGTATATGACTCACCGTTGGGCGATATGTTGCTTGCTACCGACGAACAGGGTCTAGTCGGACTATGGTTTATGGGACAGAAATACTTCGCTGACTCTCTGGCGAGCCCGAAAGAATGTATCGAACACGAAACGCCCGCGCTTGTCGAGACGAAATGCTGGCTCGACGTATACTTTGCCGGACGCGAACCGGATTTTCTGCCGCCGTTGCATCCTACAGGCACGCCATTCCAACATGCCGTGTGGGACATCCTGCTGCAGATCCCCTACGGACAAATCACCACATACGGTGCGATCGCGCGGCAAATCGCAACAGGACGCGGTGCGGAGCATATGTCCGCCCAAGCGGTCGGCAGCGCCGTTGGGCGCAACCACATCTCGATCATCATCCCCTGCCACCGCGTTGTGGGGTCGAACGGAAGTCTAACCGGCTATGCCGGCGGTATCGACAAGAAGATTCGGCTGCTAGAGCTTGAGAGGACAGACACAAGTAAGCTCTTTGCGCCGAAGCACAGCACGGCGCTGTAAGGCAGCACGGCTTCGCACCCAAGCAGGATATCGAGATGCGGTGGGCATCGGCGGCGGTCTGGGCCATGATTCGCCTCAGATAACCGCCCAGACAATCCAGACGACAACCTAGATCTCCCTCCAAGCGGTAGCATTCCGCTGGCAAACGGAGGATCCATCATCTCTTGGTAAGGCTTTTCGCGCGCTTGTGGCGCGAGCAATCATACGCGGCATACTTATCGAGAGTCGTGACCTAAGGAGACACCATGAACGCAGCTGTTGTGTACTGTTCTCAAACCGGTTCAGCCAGGAAGTACGCCGGCTGGATGGCGGAAGAACTTGGCTGCTCGCCTACGTCGCTCGATAACATCGAAACCATAGCTGACGGCGCCGAGCTCGTGGTATTCGTGGGCTGGTTCCATGCGGCGAACATCAAGGGTTGCAAGAAGTTCCAAGCCTACATGGCGGCACACCCCCAGAAGCGCTACGCCGTGGTCGGCGTGGGAGCAACACCCATGCCGTGCGAGCTTTGGCCTGCATCCGAGCACGAGGAGGCGTTCCGTCGCTCCTTCCCGGCTGACCGCTACCCCGACTTGCCTTGGGTATACTGCCGCGGCGGTTTCCACTTCGAACGACTCAGCACCGTGGACAAGATAGCCATGCGCATCTATTTCAAGATGCTTGAAGGCGAAATCAAACGCGGCGACGAGCGCGTGAGAAAGCGCAACCGCATCTCGCTCGACGGCATGCGCAAAGGCTTTGACGATTGCAACCGTGCGTACCTTGAGCCCCTATTCGAGCAGCTTGGATTGCGTGGATAGTATCGGCCGCATCCGCACACAACGCATCAAGAAATGTTCATATCGCACACATAGAAATACGTAAGCATTTTCTTACGCACTTCCCTGAACGGGAGCGCGGACGTTTTCTTGTACATGCTACACCGCGTAGCCGAGCAGCGCGCGGTTCCCGTTCGGAGTCCTCCGGTCCAGGCGCTGGGACGCGCGCCCCGAACGGAACCAGTGGAGCCAGCGGTTGAGCTCGGCCATGAAGCCGCCAGCGCCAGCTCCACGGTCTCCCGCGGACCTTCAAACCGGACCTCCCGGTCCAACTTTTCGTCCGCAGTCCCCAATTGCGCACGGTAAAAAGTGGCATTTTCCCAGGATGCCAGCCGATGCCGACTTCTCCTACGGCTACAAACAGGTGCGGTCTCTCGAAGCAGAAGCTCTGCATAGTGGTCTACATCGACTCGCACAAGGAGCCGCCCGCCGTGGCCCGCGAGCTCGGGAAATCCTCCTCCGCCCGGATCAGGAAGGCGATAAGTCGCATATCGCCAAGCATAAACTCACGAAGTCTATATTTCTATTTCGGAAATAAATTTGAAGAACGTCCAGCCTATAAAAATAAGCAGGAGACACGAAATAAGATAAGCCCCCGCCCAATACACACTAATGAAATACATGCCGAGCAGTTGAGCCATGAGCCAAACAAGCAATCGGGCGACACATGCAGTCGCTATTACGGCAATCGCACGAGCCCCAGCGGTCCAACGGCACTCGCTCTTAACCACCCAGCAAATGCACGCTCCGGTAACCCATACGCCCACATTCGCTAGCATTCCAAGCAAAACCACAGTACTATCGATATTTAATGTGTCACTAACCATTTGAGCTCCGCCCAAAAGCCCAAAGTCAACAAACTGCCACACTGCTCCGCAAATGCACCAGCCAATACACAAGACGCACACCACATCGCCAACATCGGTATTTCGTTTCTCTTTGCCTTCCTGAGTGTCGCTGCCCGGTTTCACGTCTTCTTGTGACATACCTCTCCTAGCCTCTCAAACTACTATTCGATACCTCAATAGAAAGACCCTTGTATCCCAACTCTTCCGCCAACTGAACCATTCCATCTATCATGAGGTCAGGGGCCGCATACGATTTGACTCGCAACACAGACAGCATGTCCACCCACTCATCGCCAAGCCTGACTTCAAAATAAGGCGTTATCGCCCCCGCGAACCCCTCGCGAAAGCACAGCCTAATTGGTGACATAGCGAAGACAGGACAGTCCGAACACCTGCGCGGGCCAACCTGTTCGCTAACGGCGTATTTGTCTGGAGCAAACATTGCTTTTTGCCCAGGCTCGAGTTGTGCAACCTTAAGCACAAACCGATATTCCTGCTCATACTCGAAGCCGGGACGCTTAATAAACGGAGCAATAGAGCAAATCTGCGACCAATGGCAATCTTGGGATACCTCATTCGCCATCACCCGATCGATTGCATCGGTATTGCTCAGCAGAATCCCATCTCTCATCGCAAGATAATCCTTGATGAGGGTTTTTAGGGTGGCCAGTTGCTCACCCCTATCGTAGATTACCTTACCAGCTGACACCTCGACGATCATGCCATGCGTCGCGACAGACTCGGAGATGCGAAGAAGACCGTTCTCCAAGGCTCCAAAATGTAACCCTAGTGCGTAGCCCGCTTGAGATCCGTTACTTGCATAGTTCGACCACACCGCTACGCTGTCAGCTTCAAAGCTGGTAGAAAAGCTGTAGTAGCGCGCGGGGATATCAAAACCAAGCTCGTCACCCAACTCAGCCCTGCACTCATACGGATTCGCAAACCTCGTTATCTCGTGCTCAATCTGAGCCTCAGGCACTCCGAGTTCTCGGCAAACCTCGACCCACGCTCGATCATATAATTCGTAACAATACGCTAGCTCCCCTGGGTCATTCATGAACTCGCAATCGGTGAACCAAAGCGTCTTGTTCTGCAATATGCCCAGCGCACCCTGGGGAGAGGTGTAGTGGTAGACGAGTCCCATGCGCGCTCCTTATTGCATTTGGAGATAGCAATAAGCCTCACTGTAAAGGGAGGCTTATCCCCACTATAGTGGGGATCGCGCGACCTATTTTTGCTGGTCTATCCAAATTAAATCCTCTGCTGCAAGTCCTCCGGAGAAGGCAGTACGTCCCGGTAGTCCTCGGGCAGTTCGTCGCCCAAGTAATAGGAGCTTACCCCCCTACCGGTTGGTCGATGCTGCGCAGCGCGTACTCCGCCACCACGTCGTTCTTCTCCTTGCAGAGCACGAGGCCAATGGTGGGGTTGTCGAACTCATTCGTCAGCATGTCGTCTACAACGGCAACGTAGAACCCGAGCTTTCCGGTAAACTCCGGGCGGAACTTCTCGTTCTTGAGCTCCACCACCAGATAACAGTGCAGCCGCACGTTGTAGAACAGCAGGTCGATGTAGAAGTCCTCGCCGCCGACGCTGAGATGGTACTGGTTACCCATGAATGCAAAACAGTTCCCAGCTCAAGCAGCACCCTCGTCACGTTCTCGACCATCTGTTCTTCGATATCGCGCTCGCTGCGACCCTGCTGTGCCGTGATGAAATCAAAGATAAACGGATCCTTGAGGGCCTGTTGCGCCAGTTCGCTTTCAGGTTCTGGCAGTGTGCGGCTAAAGTTACTCACCGTACCGGACAGCGCTTGACGTTCGTAGAGACGAGACTCGATCTGATGGACCAGCACCGTCCGAGACCAACCATTTTCTATAGCAGCCTGAACATACCATTCGCGTTCGAAGCTTGATTTTGTCTTATCGAGCAGATGCGTGATGTGCCCCCATGGGATTTTGCAACAGCTGTTGCAAAATTCGGAATCTACTTCACGCGCAAACTTTGCCATATAGCGCAAGCTTCGCGCGGAAAACCCTTTTAGCCCAGGAAAAGCAACTCGCAAATCATGTGCAAGCGTGTTGATGTAGCGGGTTCCATAGATGCTTCTATCGATCAGCACCTTTCCAATACGCCAATATAGCTTGATGACCTCGGCGTTTGCACCAACGGCGATACGCGCCCTCGTCTGCGTGATCTCCCGCTTCACCTGATTCAATACTTGCAGATACTCGTTCCCGTTCTCCAGCATGACCGCCTCCCATCCGAGGATTCCACCATGTCGCAATGCTATATGCTCATGCGGACATATGTTCGAATTTATGGAGGCGTCTTCATAAAGAAAAACCGCCCCCTGAGGAGCGGTTCCCATAATTCGCATATGCTACAAGCGTCACGCTCAGCCGCTAGCAGGCAGAGCTGGAGACCAGCACCATATGCTAAGCGCGCTTGATGCGGGTCCCGGCTGCGGTGTCCTCGATGGCGAGGCCCATGTCGCGGAGCTGGTCGCGGATGGCGTCGGCGGTTGCCCAATCCTTGGCAGCGCGGGCCTCGGCACGGGCGGCGAGAATCTGCTCGGCGGCCTCGTCGACGTCATCGCCTGTGTAGGCGCACAGGCCCGCGGCCACGCCGAGCAGGCCCGCGGGCAGCGGCTCCTCCACCACGGGAAGCTCGACGCCCAGCTGCACGAGCGCACCGGCGATCACGGCGCCGCACACGCGCGCCGCCTCGGGATCGACCGCGCCCGCAGCCTGATCGAGGTACGTGTTCGCCTCGGTCACGAGCTGGAAGTACGCCGCGATGGCACCCGCGGTGTTGAAGTCGTCGTTCATGCACGCCTCGTACTCGGCGGCGGCGCGCTCCATGGCGGCGGTGAGCCCGGCGGCGAGCCCGGCATCCGGCTCGCCTTCGGCGTGGTCGGCCGCCCACTTGAGGTTCTTGACCGTACCGGCGATGCGCACGAGCGAGTTCTCGGCGCCCTCGAGGCGCTCCCAGCTGAAATCGAGCGGCGAGCGGTAGTGCGTCTGCAGCATGAGCAGGCGGAGCGCCGCCGCGGAGTGCTTCTCGAGCACTTCCTCGAGCGTGAAGAAGTTGCCGAGCGATTTGCTCATCTTCTCGCCGTCAACGAGCAGCATGCCCGTGTGCATCCAGGTGTTGGCGAAACCCTCATGCCAAGCGCACGTGGCCTGCGCGCACTCGTTCTCGTGGTGTGGGAAGGCCAGGTCGGAGCCGCCGCCATGGATGTCGATCGGCGTCCCCAGGTAGCGATGCACCATGGCGGCGCACTCGGTGTGCCAGCCGGGGCGGCCCTTGCCCCACGGCGAGTCCCACATGGGCTCGCCGGGCTTGGCGGCCTTCCACAGGGCGAAGTCGAGCGGGTCGCGCTTCTCCTCGCCTGCGGCGATGCGCGCGCCCACCATGAGGTCGTCGATGTTGCGCCCGGAGACCTCGCCGTAGGTGGGGTCGCTGCGCACGGCGAAGTACACGTCGCCGTTCTCGGCGGCATAGGCGTTGCCCTGCTCGATCAGGCTCTTGATCATGCCGATCATGGGCCCGATCTCCTTCGTGGCGCGCGGACGCACGTCGGGGTCGAGCACGTTGGCCTTGTGCATGACGGCGATGAACTTGTCCGAGAACTCCGTCGCCACCTCCTCGGCCGTGCGGCCCTGCTCGTTGGCGCGGTTGATGATCTTGTCGTCCACGTCGGTGAGGTTCTGCGCGAACGTGACCTCGTAGCCCGAGGCGATGAGCCAGCGGCGGATCACGTCGAAGCTGATGAACGTGCGCGCGTTGCCGATGTGGATGTTGTCGTACACCGTGGGGCCGCACACGTACATGCGGACCTTCCCCGCCTCGATGGGCTGGAACGCTTCCTTTCGGTGCGTGGCGCTGTTGTAGATCTTCACGAGCGGCTCCTTATCGAGTCTCATCCCGGTTTGCTCGGCTCAAGCGGCCCCTGCTGGCTCACCGGCGCGGCTCGCGCGACGGGCAGGGCGCCTTGTGTCGTACCTGTCCATGGTACCCCAGCGCCGCCTATAGTAGGGGACGGACTAAGACTTAGCTTCCAAGCTGCAGAATTGAAAATAGAGGATTTTCCGGCCATAAAAGAGAGGATTATCTGACCATAAAATAGAGGATTTCCAGCCTGCAAAACAGAGGCTAGCGCCGCTCCAGGAGGCACACGGCCCAGGCGCCGATGCCCTCGCCTGCGCCCTCCCAGCCGAGCTGCTCGGTGGTGGTGGCCTTCACGCCCACGCACTCCACGGGAACGCCGAGCGCGACGCTCAGGTTCTCGCGCATCTGCTCGCGGTAGGGGCTGATCTTGGGCTCCTGGCAGGCGAGCGTGCAGTCCGCGTCGACGAGCTCATAGCCCTCGCGGCGCGCGTAGGCCATGACCTCGGCGAGGAGCTTGAGCGAGTCGGCGCCCTCGTAGGCGGGGTCGGTGTCGGGGAAGAGCTTGCCGATGTCGCCGCCGCGCATGGCGCCCAAGATGGCATCCGCGAGCGCATGCGAGAGCACGTCGGCGTCGGAATGGCCGAGCAGGCCCTTGTCGTGCGGGATGTCCACGCCGCCGATGATGCAGCGGCGCCCCTCGACGAGGCGGTGGACGTCGTAACCGTGACCGATGCGTAGCATGTCGGGCCTTTCTCCTCGGGAACCTTCCCTATCATAGCGCGGCCTCGGCGCGGCGCCACCGGGGCGAGCGGCGCGGGGACCGGCCCGCCATGTAGAGGGACCCCGCCCGGAGCTACCGGACGGGGTCCCGAGAGGGGGCGAGATATCGCGCCAGCCAGGGATCCAGCTACTCCCGGCGCCTCAGCGCGACGAGCGAGCCGCCCGCGATGGCGGCGACGCCCAGGGCGAGGACCGCGCCCACGACCGTGAGCGTGGCGTCACCCGTCCCCGGCATGGTCTCCTTACCGGGCACGGTGGCGCTCGGCGCCTGGGGGCCCGCGGGCGTCTGGTCGGGAGCGGGGCTCTGGCCGCCGTCGCCCACCCAGGAGAGGGCGAAGGGACCGTAGCCGTCGGTGTCAACATGGAAGCGGATGCCGTAGGGCGTGTTCTCCACGGTCACGGTCGAAAGCTCGGTCGTCGCGAGCGCCTCGTCGATCGCCTCGACGCCGTTGATGCCGTACTCGCGGTAGAGATCGCTGTAGCGCACGAGCGTGAACTCGGTGTTCTGGTCCGTGCCCTCAGGGTAGGGCCAATAGACGTCCGCACCGGTGCTCGACGCGATCCAGGCATTGCCGTCGTGGGCGTTCACCAGGTCGAGGTACTGGAAGTCCCAGCAGCGGTCGGCGATCGAGACACCCTGGCCCTCCAGGTAGCTCTCGGCTCGCGCCCGCATAGCGGGCTCGCGGCTCGAGCCGTCGTCGGCCAGCAGCAGCTCGTCGGCCAAGAGGGCGGGCTCGGCCGTACCCGCGGTGCCGTCGGTCCCCGCGAGGCCGAGCTCGGCCCGGTCGTTCGTCGTGAACACGGCGGACCCGTCCACCACGGCGCGGAACGTCGAGGTATCGGACGAGGCCAGGTCGCCCGCGGCGAGCACGGCCGTCGTGAGCTCGGTCGCACCGGACGCGACCTCGTCGGCATCGTTCACATAGCGCACCGTGAGGGTACCGGGGTCGACCTCGACCGCCACGTCCGAGCCGCCATCGGTCGTCGCCTCAAGGCTCTCCCCCGCCTCGAGTGCGACCTCGTAGAGGCCTGCCTGCGCGTCGTCGGCAGCACCGGAGCGCGCGGACCTGCCCTGGGCGGCCGTGCCCTGGAACGTGTAGGCCTCCTCCACGCCGGGAATCATCACCACGCCGTCGGCAACCTCGACAAGCTCGACCTCATCGCCCGCGGCATCGGTCAGCGTGAGCCCGTCGAGCCCGTCAGCGCCGAGCGCGTTCGAGAGCGGCGCGTTCATGCGCACGCGGTAGCGCGGCGCGGGGAACGGGTCGTCATCATGCGAGTCGCCGCCGGTGTAGGCCGTCATGTCGAGCACCCCGAGCGTGAGCGTGGGGTCCTCGGTCACGTAGGTCATGTAGTCGAGCTGGTCGCCGTGCATGCTCTTGCCGATGACGAGCGTCGCGTCGCGCTCGTACATCTTGGCGCTCGGCACGTAGATGCCGTCCGCATCGGCCTGCTCGGCGGCATCGACGCCGCCGGCCGCGTCGTGGTAGTGCACGAGCTTGGTGCCCGGCGTCGAGGCGTCCTTGGGCTCGACCGCGAGGTCCGCGCTCGTGATGCTGATGGGGTTTGCCGCCGTGGCGCCGGTGAACGCGCCGATGACGTCGATCACATGGCCGCTCGGCAGGTAGACGTCGTTGTCCTGATCGACCACGGGGCCGCCCGCGGCGCCGTCGTCCACCTCGAAGGTGCCGCCAACATAGACGCCGTCGCCGCGCGTGGTGCTCTGGTCCTCGTCGCCGTTGTTGCCCTCGATGGTGCCGCCCGTCATGGTGAGGGTGCAGTCCCCTCCCACGAACGCGCCGGCGCCGACGGGCGAGACGTTATCGGTAACGGATCCCCCCGAGACCGCCATGCGCGCCCCGGTCCCCGTGTAGAGCATGATGCCGCCACCGGCGACATCGGCGCTGTTCCCCGAGATGGTGCCGGACGTCATGACGGCCTGGTCCTCGCCGTCGAGCCCGTAGACGAGGATGGCGCCGCCGTTGCCGTCCGTGCTGTTGTCCGTGATCTCCCCGCCGGAGATCGAGAGGTTCGACGTGGGCTTGCCACCCAGGTCCCAGACGGAGATCGCACCGCCGCCCGTGCCGGCGCTGTTCCCCGTGATCGTCCCGTGCTGGATGTCGACGTAGCAGGTCCCGGTGGACCCGTCGTTGCCGTTCGTCAGCGTGCAGATGGCGCCGCCGTACACATCCGCAGAATTGCCCTGGATGGTTCCGCCGGTCATGGTGAACTTGGAGTCGCCGCACTTGATCGGCTGCTCCGACCCCACGGCGATGGTGTACTCCTCGTAGTTGGAGACGTAGATGGCGCCGCCGTAGGCCGCGCCCTGGCTGCTCTCCCTGTGGACGGCGTTGTTCTGGATGGTACCGCCGCTCATGTTCATGGTGGAGCTCACCACCGCGACCGCGCCGCCGCGCGAGGCGCTGTTGCCCTCGATGACGCCGCCCTCCATATCGAAGACGCAGTCGTTGGCGATGAACACCGTGCCGTAGGCGACCTTGTGGTCCTCCCCGTGGTTGTCGCGAATGGCCGAGCCGTCGAGCATGGTGATGTGGGAGCCGTTCATCGCCTCGATCGCGATGCCGAACGCTCCCTTGTTGCAGCTGCGGTTCTGAAGCACCGCGCCGTCGCCGAGGGTCAGGGTGCCACCCTCCATGTTCACCGTCGAGTCCATGGTGTCGGACTCGCCGCCGCCGTCGACGATGATGTGCTCGAGCGTGACGTTCGCATCGCCCGAGATGAACAGGAGGCTCCCGGCGAAACCGCCCTCGTGCCGATACGGCACGACTTTCGCGTCGCCCTTGCCCTCGAGCGAGTAGGTGACCTCGCCCTGGGGCCTGAGCGGCGAGAGCAGGACAATCGTTCCGTCGTTCGCCAGCAGGTCCCGCGCGCGGTCGAAGGTCGCCACGGGAGTCTGCGCCGTCGCGCCGTCGTTCACGTCGCTCGCCTCGACGTCCGCGGTGCTGCCGAGGTACACCGTGTCGAGCGTCCCCTCCTCGCTCGCAAACGCTGCCTGCGGTGCAACCAGCGCCGCGCAGAGCAGCAGCGCGATGGCGAGCAGGGCCGTTATTCTCCTGTGCATCTTGTTCCCCTCACGACGTTGTACGTTTGAGCTGCAATCGTCAAATTGAATATACCCCCTCTACTGTTTCCGCGCAACGGGCGTCCGCAGTTCAAAACGGCACATTCTGGGCAACCCGTCGGTCAGGAAACGGGGCGCCCGCCGGACGCCCCGCTCACGTGAACCTATGTGCGGCTACCGCCTCGCGGCCGCTACCTCTGCGCCGAGCGCCTCCCGAGGGCGACGCCCACGGCGACGGCGGCCGCGCCCGCGGCGAGCACCGCGCCGATCACGACCGGCGTGCTGTCGCCCGTCGCGGCGAGCGTGCCGGCGTCCGCACCGGAACCGGCGGGCTTACCAGCCTGCTGGCCGGGCTGCGTACCATCGGGCTGCTGCCCGCCACCGGGCTGCTCGCCGCCGGGCTCTTCCCCATCGCCGGGCTCCTGCTCACCGCCCGGCTCCTCGCCGTCGTCGACCTGCGTCCAGGTGAGCGCGAACGGGCTGAAGCAGCCCTCGTCCTGGTCTCCGGTGAGCGTGAAGACCACGTTCCCGCCCTCGACGCGCGCGTCGATCACCTCGACCGGGCACGCGGCCACTTGCTCCCCCAGGTTGTCGCGGTACTCGCGGTGCAGGTTCTGGAAGTGCAGAACGGAGAACTCGACCGCCTCGGGGTCGACGCCCGCGGGCACCGGCCAGTGGATCTCGATCGTCGCGCCGTCCTGGGTGCTCACCCAGGCGTTGCCGTCGTTCTCGTTCACGAGGTCGAGGTAGCGGAACTCGGAGTTCTCCGCGGTCAGCTCGTGGCCGAGCTCGCCGGCGCGGTCGCGCAGCAGCTGGGCGGTGTCCTCGTCGGAGTCGCCGGGCAGCAGCTCGTCGAAGAGCAGCGCCACCTGGGGCGAGTCGGAATCGTCGTCGCCGAGCAGGCCGAGCTCCTCCTGTCCGTTGGTGAAGAACTCGGTGCCCTCGGCGATCACCGCCATGCCGATGCCGTCCGCGGTATCCACCTGCTCGGCGTCTCCCACCACGGGCTGCGCCACGTCGGCTGAACCCGCCGCGACGTCCTCGGGCTTGGAGACGTCGCGCACGGTGAGCTCGCCGGCATCCGCCTCGACCGTCACCTCGTAGCCATCCGCCTCGGCTGAGATCGCATCCACGTCGACCGCGACGGCGTAATCGCCCGCCACCACGTCATCCGTCGCGGCATCGCCCTCGGCCACGGCGCCCGTCGTGTCCATCTCGGAGGCGTCAGCGAGCGTGAAGGTATCCGGCACCCACGGCAGCACCACGACGTCGCCGCTCTGGGTGCCATCGGGCAGGGTGCGCTCGTCGCCGTTCACGGTGAAGGCGACGTCGGAGAGGTCCATATCGGTGGCCGCCCCGTCGAGCGTTGCCGTCACCTCGTAGCGCGTCGCCGGGAAGGAATCGCCGCCGAGCGAGTCGCCGCCCGTGTAGGCAACCATGTCCTGCGAGGTGAGCGTGATCTCGAGCACGGGGTCGGGCTCGGGCACCTCGCCCTTTGCGATGCGCCAGGCGTGGGCGTAGGTGGTCCCGTCCGCCCCGGAGAGCGCCTCGGATTCCTGCGTGTACTCCACGTACAGGCCGGCCGCCACGCCGGGCTCGCTCACGAGGCCGAGCAGCTCGGCGTCCGACTCGGCGTCAGCGGGCTCGTTGGTCTTCTGCGAGCGCACGAACACCTCGCCCACCTCGGGCGCAACCTCACTCGTCGAGGGATAGATGCGCCAGGAGCCGCTCGACCAGTCGTAGCGGGCGGCGTCCGTGGTCTTGAGGCTCCCGCCCGCGGCGGTATCGGCGAGCAGCGCCTCCCCGCGCACGTTAAGCGCGGTCTCGAACCCCTCTGTGGCGGTCACGGAGGGCATCGCGAGCGTGCCGCCCTCGTGCACCGTGAGATCGCCCAGGATGGTGGCCTCGCCCGCCATGGCGAGCGTGCCGGACTGCACGTCGATGCTGCCGCACGTCTCGTCCGCGTCATTCACGGGGCCGAACACGGGATAGGCGGTACCGCGGCTGTTCTCGTAGTACATGAGCGTGGCCGGGGCGGTGTTCTTCACGACGATGTGCGCCGCACTCTCGCTGGCGGCATCGGCGAAGTCCTCGTTGTTGCGCGCGTTGGCGCCCACGATCTGGTAGAGGCGCACGGGCGCGTCGTTCTCGAAGTAGATGCGCTGGCCGCGGTAGACGGTGTTGAGCTCGTGGGCGTAGACCGAGGGCAGGCCCGTGATCTCGCCGCCGCGCACGTGGAGCTCGATACCCCGGTCGCCGCGCACGTAGGCAAGCTTGACGTGCCCGGACTCCCAGCCCGTCGGGTCGGCGTCGGCGGGATTGCCCGCGTAGACCCGGCCCACCGTGCCGCCGTTCACATTAAGGGTCACGTTGCCGTAGATCTGCGGCGTGCCGTATTTGACGCCGCGTCCGTCGTACAGGTACTGCTCGAACCACGCGATCGAGCCCACCTCGCCGCCGTTCACGGTCACGGTGACGGCATCCTTGAGGTAGATCCCGGCCGTGTTCTCGTCGTCGCCGCGGCCCACTTCGTGGGCGCCGTCGCTGGAGTACCACGCCTCGCCGAGGCCCCAGACGGTACCCTCGACCACGCCGCCGTTCACGGTGATGGCGACGGTCCCCTCCACGATGTCGTTGCGGCCCATGCCCTGGAGGTCCTCCATCTGCGCGCCATCGTTCACCACGAGGCTCACGTCGCCCTGGATCACCGAGTAGGTGGAGCCGCCGCTGTTGTTCACGGTCGTCTCGAGCACCAGCGTGCCGGCATCGTCGCCCTCCCTGCCCATGATGACGTTCACGTTGCCCGCCACGGTGCCGAGGAAGTAGTAATTGTAGCGGGCATAGCGGTCGTTGAGCGCCTGGATGTCCTCGGGGGCCTGCCCCTGGTCGCCCCCGCTCGAGACGTAGCTCCCGCCCGAGGCCACGCCGGCCGTGCGCCCACTCTCCAGATTCAACGTGATGTCGCCGAGCACCACGCCCGCATAGCGCCCGGGATAGCTCGAGCTCGCGGGTCCGTCATCGGTAACGGAACCGCCGCCCGTGATGTTGCCGATGTGATGGTCCGCGTCGCTCGCATCGCCGCGCAGGTTAACGGTGACGTTCCCGCCCACCTGCGCATCCTTCCCGCCGCCGTAGACCCACGGCGCGCGGGAGTTCGGCCCCAGGTCGATGGTGACGTCGCCCCTCACGAGCCCGTCTGTGGACGAGGTGCCCGAACCGCTGTAGCAGCCGCCGCCGTACACATGCCAGTTCTGCGCCGTGGAGCTCCCCACCCCGCCGATCACGTCGCCGTTGATGATGAGGTGGGTGGACTCGACCGCCCCGCCCTTCGAGCCGCCATAGAGCTGGGCGATGGGCTGGTCGAAGTTCTCGGCGAACTCGACCGTGTGCCCCTGGGCGTAGAAACTGGAGACGGTGCCCTGGTCGCGCTGGGCATGCTGGCCCACGGCGAGCCACACGTCATCGAAGGTGACGTCGCCCACGGCGCACTGCAGGTAGTAGCTCTTCGCGCCGAGCGCCCACGGGCCGTTGCCATCACTCGTGTAGGTGACGTCATAGCCCTCGATGCCGAACTCCACGGGAGCGCGCTGGTAGTTCGCCGAGGTGAGGCCCAGGTCGGCCGTGAGGACGAACGTGACCTCGCTGCCCTCCTCGACGTTCGCCTTGATATCGGCGACCGCTTGCTCGTAGGCCTCCTTCGACCCCACGGTGTACTCGTTTCCCGCGGCGAGCGCCCGCTGGGGCAGGGCGAGTGACGCCAAGCAGGCGAGGGCGGTAAAGGCGAGGACGACGCGCGCCTTCATCCAGCGAAAACGGCTCCGTGAACAAGCAGATACGGGCATAGGTTCTCCCCCGATACACTGAGGCGATGCCGCGCCCCTGCTCCGCGTCCACGAGGTGCCCGTCCGTGCCGGGCGGCGGCGCGCGCGGGGATAGCGCATCATGCCTCTACAGCCAATTAAGTTGAATATACCCCCTCCATCTTTTCCGCGTCAACGTGCAGATAAGACAGAGCGGGCGGCAGTTTTGACAAGCCCTACGCTACGAAAACGGGGCGCCCGCTGGAACGCCCCGTTTACTGAACCTATGAGCGACTACCGCCTCATGGTCTCCGCCTACCTCTGCGCCGAACGCCTCCTGAGGACGATGCCCGCGACGAAGGCCGCCGCACCCGCGGCGAGCACCGCGCCGACCACGACCGGCACGCCGTCGCCCGTCGCGGCGAGCGTGCCGGCGTCCGCACCGGAACCGGCGGGCTTACCAGCCTGCTGGCCGGGCTGCGTGCCACCGGGCTGCTGTCCGCCGCCGGGCAGCTCGCCACCGGGCTGCTCCCCGCCCTCGCCGGCGGCGCTCCACGTGAGCGCGAACGGGCTGAAGCAGCCGTTCTCGGCATCGCCGTCGAGCGTGAAGACCACGCGGCCGTCGACGACCTCGCACGGGATCACCTCGACCTGACACGCGGCGATCTGGTCGGCCGCATCCGGCGAGCCCGCGCCGCCGTACTCGCGGTGCAGTCCCTGGAAGTGGTAGACCGTAAACTCGACTTCGTCAGCGTCGACGCCCGCAGGTACCGGCCAGGAGACCGTCACGTCCGAATCGGTGGAGACCCAGGCGTTGCCATCGTGCTCGTTGATGAGGTCGAGGTACTTGAACTCGGCGTTCCGGGCGTCGATGCCGGCGCGCGCGGCGAGGGCCGCGACCGTGTCATCGGCTGTGCCGCCCGCGGCGGGCAGCAGGTCGTCGAAGAGCAGCGAGATGCGCGCGCCCGCATCGGGGTCGTTCGCGTCGGTGCCGAGCAGGCCCATCGCGGTGTCGCCGTTGGTGTAGAACCTGGCGCCCTCGGAGACCGTCGCGGTCGCGATCGCGGGGTCCTGCGCGTCGGTGGCGGCGTCGCCCACGGTCACGGGGCTCGCCGCGACGACGCCCGCCTGGCCCTCGCCGGCGGCGTCTCCCGCGTTGGAGACGGTGCGCACGGTGAGCGTCGCCGGCTCGCCGTCGGCGGTCGCGACCACGACATCGACCAAGCGCCCGTCGGAGAGCACCGCGGTCACGGTACCGGTGATGGCGATCTGGTAGACGCCCGCGACCTCGTCGTCATCGCTCTCGTTGTCCTCGAGCGTGAACATGGTGCCGAGCTCGGGGATGATGACGGTGTCCTCGCCCACGGTGGCGTCCGCTTCGGAGAGGGCAACCGGCTGGCCGTCGACCATGACCTGCATGGTGACGCCCTGGCTGCCGAGCGCCTGGGTGAGCTCGGCATCCGCGGTCACCTTGTAGCGGACCTCGGGGAAGTTGTCGCCGTCCATGGAGTCACCGCCGGTGTAGGCCACCATGTCCTGCGGCTCGAGCGTGAGCGTTCCGGCCGTGACGGGGTCGCCGAGCGTGAGGTACTGCTCGGAGGTGTCATCCTCGACGATCGTGTAGACGCTGCGGTCCTCGGGGTCGGCTTCCGCATAGCGCGCGCCCGGCTCGTCCTCGTACCAGCCGTTGGCGCCCAGGCCGAAACCGCTGGGATCGATGAGCGTGAACGTGCCGTATTTCTCGCCCGCACGAGTGGAGGCGCCGTCGTCGCTCAGGGATTCGAGCCCCATGTTATGGTCGCCATCCCAGCCTGGATCGACAACAACGCCACCTTCCTGACCACCCTCATCCTCGAGCTCGGAGTAGTTGTAGAAGTCGTTCGCGCCGTAGGCGGCCGTGTTGCCGAAGATCCTGCCGCCCTCCATGGTGAAGGTACCCAGGTTGGCCACGCCGCCGCCGATGCCGTCGCTCGCGCCGTTCGCCTGGTTCTCCGTGATGTCGCCGCCGCTCAAGGTGAAGGTGCCGAGGTTCTCGACGCCGCCGGCCATGCCGCTCGCGACGTTGCCTGAGATGGAGCCACCCAGCATGTCGAACGTATGCGAGACGACCGCCACGCCCGCGCCCTCAGGGGCGGTGTTCCCCGAGATGGAGCCACTCGTCAGCGTGACTTCGCCCTCGGTGAAGACGCCACCGGCCGCGACGGTAGCGGAGTTGTCGTCGACCGCGGTATCGATGATGTTCAGCTCGCCGTTGGTGTAGACGCCGGCACCGTTCGAAGCCGTGTTGCCCGTCACCTCGCAGCCGTCCAGCGTGAGCACGCCGTCGCCCTCGACGTAGATGCCGCCGCCCAGGGGCGATTCGTTGTCGATCACGCTCACGTCGTCCATCTCGACCGTGCCGGCGAGCACGCAGACGCCGCCACCGCCCTGGGTGGCCTCGTTGCCCGAGATCGTCATCGGGTGCTCATCGGTCCCCGAGATGGAGACCGCGCTCTGGCCGGAGACGTTGACGAAGATGGCGCCGCCGATGAGCGGATTGTATCCACGAGCGGCGTCGGCCACGCACCCCGAGATCTCGCAGCCCGAGATTTCGACCGTCATGTCGCTGCCATAGAGGTTGATACCGCCGCCATAACGGCTCTTGCCGCCCGTGATGGTTGAGTCCGTCAGCGTGAACGCGCAGCCGTCATCGATGAAGAACGTGCCGCCGCCGCTCTCGGGCCCGGTATAGCCGTCCAGGAAGGAGGCGTTGTTCTTGAACGTGCAGCCGGTGACGGTGAGCACGACGCCGTCCGCCGCGTTCACCGCGCCACCACCGCGGGCGTTCGTGCTCATGGCGCGGTTGTCTTCGAAGGTGGCGCCGGTGAGCGTCACCGTGGTACCCTCGCCCTCGGCGTAGATCGCGCCGCCCTCGGTCTGGGCGTAGTCGTCGGCCTGCGCCTTGTTCTTGTTCATCTGGATGGGGTCTTCGCTGTCGGCGGAGGCGGCCTCGAAGGAGCAGCCCTCGCCGACGTACACGCCGGCGCCATACGAGCTGCTGCTGTTCGTGCCCACCGTGTTCAAGCTGATCGAGCCCGCCTTCACGGTCATGGACGCGCCGTTCGTGAGGCACACGCCGCCGCCCCTGCGGGCGCTGTTGCCCGAGATCTCGCCGCCGGTCATCTCGATAGTGCCGCCGTCCGCGTGGATGCCGCCGCCATCGCCGGAGGACCGCCAGCCCGAGACCTTCGCACCCTGGTGCAGGAAGAGGTCGCCCGAGACATCCAGGAAGCTCTCCGAGCCCTTCACGCCCGACGCGGAAAGCGAGCCCTCGAGCACGAGCGATGCGCCCTGCTCGACGGAGATGAAGCTCTCCGATCCACCCGTGACGGTCGCGGCGCCCGCGAGCATCGCGGTCCCGCTGGACACGCGGATACCGGCATCGGATGACGTGCGCGTGATGGTCGCGTCCTGGAACGTGATCGTGGGCGACCCGTCGATGACGATCACCGAATCCGCCTCGATCTCACCGGTCACGACGACCTCGGCATAATGCGCCCTGAGCTCAGTCGCGAGCTCGTCCCACGACGTCACCTCGACGGGCTCGGCATAGGAGCGCACCGGAGCGACGAACGCCGCGAGCGTGAGTGCGAGCACGGCAACCGCGAGACGCATGCGCCCGGCCCCCGTCGCGACGATACGGCGGCAACTCTTCATCTTGTCCCCCTTTGGGCTAGGCATCAGCGTGGTACATTGCAGCTTTGAGCGCTGATGAAATCACTGTACCCCCCCCCTATTCCTTTGTCAAAGAAGATGCCCCGGATTCACTAACAGAAAGGGCACCGCACAGATGCGGTGCCCTTGCCAAGGGGGTCTATGCTAAAGAGCCTTCATCAGAGCTCGCTGCGACGGAAACTACCCGTCGCGTCGGCGAGCAACCATACCGCCGACCACCAGGGTCGTACCCGCAACCGCCACGGCTCCGATCGTCGCAGGGATTGTATCGCCCGTCGCGACAAGGCCTTCGGTCTTGCCGGCGGACGTACCCGGGGTGTCACCCGGCTGCCCGGGCTGGACGGGCCGGTCGCCGCGCGCGGTCCAGGTGAGGGCGAACGGGCTGAAGCAGCCCTCGTCCTGGTCGCCGGTGAGGGTGAACACGACGTTATCGCCCTCGATGCGCGCGTCAATCACCTCGATCTCGCACGCGGCGATCTGATCGGCGAGGTCGTCGCGGTACTGGCGGTGGAGCCCCTGGAAGTGCAGGACGGAGAACTCGACCGCCTCGGGGTCGACACCCTCGGGCACCGGCCAGTAAATCTCGATCTGGGCACCGTCCTCGGTGCTCACCCAGGCGTTACCGTCGTTCTCGTTCACAAGGTCGAGGTAGCGGAACTCGGAGTTCTCCTCCGTGAGCACGTGGCCGTCGGCCGCCGCGCGCTCGCGCAGGTACTCGGCCGTATCAGCCGTGCCGTCGCCCGGCAGCAGCTCGTCGAAGAGCAGGGAGATCTGGGCGTCGTCCTCGCCGTTGCCGAGGAGCCCCAGCTCCTCGCGGCCGTTCGTAAAGTAACGCGTGCCTTCGTCGATGACCGCCATGCCGATGCCGCCCGCGGTATCCACCTGAGAGGCATCCGCCACCACGGGCTGCGCCACGTCCACAGCGCCGCTCACCACGCCCTCCGGCTCGGAGACGTCGCGCACCGTGAGGGTCGACGTGCCGAACCGGTAGTCGGCGGGCTTCCCGGCGGCGGTCACGTCCACCCTCGACGTGTCCACGCTCACCGCGTACTCGCCCGCGGCCAGGTCGCTCGTCGCGACCTCACCCTCGCCATCCTCGGCGCCGCCCATCTGGGACCCGTCGCTCAGCGTGAACACGTCGGGTAGCCACGGCAGCGCGACCACGTCGCCGCTCGCGGTCCCATCGGGCAGCGCATGCGCCGTTCCGTCAACCACGATCTCGACATCCGCCGCGTCGATATCCGGGGCGAGCCACACCCGATAGCGGGTGGCCGGGAAGCTGTCGCCGCCCTGCGAGGCGCCGCCGGTATAGGCGACCATGTCGAGAGGATCGAGCATGACGTCGTAGGCGTCAATCTGCCACATGTCGTAGTCCTCGCCTGCCGCGTCCGTCTTGTCCGCGTCGGCCACACGCCGGAAGAAGTAGCCGTCCTCCTCCGCGTTCGCGTTGGGGAGCGTGGCTTTGAGGTCGGAGCGCTCGGTGCTGGCATCGATGTAGTTCGTGCCCACATGGCCGTCGGCTATCACCGCATCGGTGGACCACGCCGCCGGGTCCTCGAAGAGGTGCACGTTCACGGTGCCGCTCAGCGCGTCGCCGCAGGCGAGGCGGATCGGCTCGCCCGTCGCCTCGGGATAGCCCTCGCCCGCAGAGGGCACGATGGGAAGGTACAGCTCCGTCCCGTCGAAGCTCACCTCGCGGTTGTTCGAACCCGTCATGGAGAAGATCGTCTGCCCCATGAGCACGAGCGTGCCGCCCGTGCACTCGACGTCGTTGTACACGTGCGCGGTGCCGTGACTCACCAGCGTGCCGCCGTCGACCTCGAGCCAGTTGCCGATGCGCAGGTCGGCAGCGGAACGATCACTGTCGCCCGCCATGGTCGTGCCGCTCGCGTACTCCTGGTTCCACGTACCCGCCAGGTAGACCCCGGACAGCACCCGTGCCTGGCCGTTGCCGCGCGTGGTAAGCGTCGCCCCGCTTTCCACATGGAGCTCGTCGGTGTTGTAGAAAGGCTTCTGAACGATCTTGCCGGGCTCCTCAACATCGAAGAGGCCATATGAGTCAACGAGCGCGTTCGCACCCGACCCGATCGTCACCTGGTCGAGACGGTTGAAATACCCTATCTCGATGGGAGACCCCTCCGAGCCGCCCGTGATGCTCGCCGTGGTGAGCTCGTCGGTCTCGCCGCTTTCGTACTCTGCATAATGCCCCTGGATGCGGAACACGTGGCCCGACGCCACGCTGATATGGGAGCTGCCGTTGACGGTAAGGTTGCTCTCTTGACCCGAGAACAACCCCGGGTCCTCGTTGTCGAGCGCGACGGCGTCGAGCGCTGCCGCGCGGATCTCGATCTTCACGTCGCCGCTATAGACCGTCTCGACGTTGCCCTGGGACCCGGCGATCACCCGGCGCATC
This sequence comes from Enorma burkinafasonensis, assembly GCF_902150035.1. Taxonomy (GTDB): domain Bacteria; phylum Actinomycetota; class Coriobacteriia; order Coriobacteriales; family Coriobacteriaceae; genus Enorma; species Enorma burkinafasonensis. The sequence continues at coordinate 81,482 of NZ_LR597509.1, read as the reverse complement.
GGCGACGTTCCGTCGAGTTCTTGCGAGTTGTCGTAGACGATGGAGACGGCGGTCCCCTACCTGTCCTCGTTCAGAACCCTGATGGGCAGCTGCGACTCCTCATCGCCTCCCCCGAAGAAGGCCGAATACCACTCCCCGAAGTCGCCACCCGTGATCCGCATCTCCACCGTGCCGCGCACCGTGTCCTCAATACCGCAGCCGAAGAAATCGGTATCGCCGTTGCCCCCGGTGTTGTTGGTTCCGTCGTTAACGTAGAGTCGGATGTCGCCGACCGTCGAGTGCTCCGAGCCGCCATGGACGGCGAGCATGGCCGTACCGGGCCACACGCATCCGCTCGGAGCGCCCTCGTAGCTGAAGTTGACGGTCACGGTGCCGCCGACGCTTGCCGGCTCGCGGTCGCCCTCACCGTCGGTATCGCTGAAATAGTTCTGCCCGCCGCCGAAGAAGGTGAGGTTCCAGCCGCTTCTGAAGTCGACGGTGACGTCGCCCGTCACCTTGCCGGAGGGAGTATCTTCCGCATGGCCACCGCCATGGAAGTTCCCGATGGTCGAATTGATTCCACTCAAGGAGGAGACGCCCGCGCGCGTCGCCGGATCGTCGACGACGATGTGGACGCTGCCGTCCAGGTCGCTGTCCTTGCCGCCGCCGTAGAAGCTCTGGAAGCTGCCGCCCCGGATGGTGATGGTCGGGTCGCCCGTCACGTCCACGCCCTCGGGGCCGCCGCCGTAGAAGTTCTGAAAGCTGTCCGCGAAGGAGTCGGTGGTCTCGAAATCATGACCGCAGGCGTAGATCGTGTTGGCCGTGACCTGCACGTTATCGAGCGTGAGACCGCCCAAGAGCGACGTGGTGGACTTCATGTCCAGAAGATGGACCGCGTCGCCCTCGCTACGCACGGTGACGTGGACCCCGGCGATACCGGCGAACTGGACGTTGCCGTCGACATCCGCCGTGAGAACGATGGTCGCCTCGGTCGCTCCGGAGCGCTCGATCGCATCGATCGCCTCCGTGAGGTCCTGAGGGCTGCCGACCTCGTACTCGTTAGCGGCACGGGTGGCCTGCGGAGCGGTGCCGGACTCGTGTGCTGCGTCCGCAGCCTCGCTTGCGGAACCGGCGAGCGACCCCGCCCCACCTGCCGCCTGGGCGGTGAGCGGCGTCGACGTGAACACGACCAGGAACGCCGCACCGGCAAGCACGGCGAGCGCGCGGCAAAGCGTCGTTTGGATATCGGCAGGTTTCTTCATGGCATCTCCGTTACGATTCAAGTGCGATTTGCCAAGTAATATTAATTTACCCCCCCCTATTATGAGACACGGATATTCCCTTGTCACCACCAGAAATAAGTTTCCAGCTCCCAACATAACGGTTTACAACCTATTCGGATGAGCCCCGGGCGGCGCGCCCGCGCCAGAGGTCTCAAGACGGCGATCGGCGCCGGCGCCGAACGGCCCTCATCGGCCCGTTTCGAACGCTCGTTACGGAATTCGGTGTGAGAAATCAAGACCGTCCGAGATGCCGATTTACCCCGCCTCGCTGACCTGCGATTTCTTTGTCTGAAATCTCCCCTTCCAGCCTCGCTTCGAAATCTCACACCGAATACCGCAACGAATGCTCGGCGCACAAGGACGCGCCCGGCCGCCGATGGGACACGGCGGCCGGGCGCGGACCTTCGGTTATGTTGGTAAAGGGCGAGCGCGTGCCGCTCTACCTGCTATGGCGTCTCCGCGCGACGCCGATAGCCGCCAGCGCCGCGCCCGCGGCGGCGATGGCACCGCCCATGATGGGAAGGGCGTCGCCCGTCGCGACGAGCGTGCCGCCGTTGCCGGCTTGAGCGGAGCCGCTCCCCTGCCCGCCCGCAGGCCCATCAGGACCGGCGGGAATGTCCGGGTTCACCGGAGTAACGGGGCCGGTCGGGGTATCGTCGCCGGTCTGCTCCGCGTCGACCCACATGATCTCGAACGGACCGAACTCGCAATAGGGCACCTCGAACGTGATGCCATCCGCCGTCTTGGTCACGCTGAGCGCGTGGGCGTTCGTGCCGGCGATCTCGGCATCGAGGTCGGCGGCATCCATGTCGATGGTGTAGTCGCGCGTGAGGCCGTCGAAGTAGACGACCGCGATCTCGCTCTCGGCGGTCATGGTCCCGCTGTAGGGGATGAAGACCGTGACGGAGCTGCCGTCGGCGGGTGCCACCCACACGTTGCCGTCGTTCGTGTCGACGAGGTCCAGGTAGCGGAAGTCATGCTCGACCGCGTCGCCGCCGAAGGCGCTGCCGGCAGCCGCGCGAGCCTTGCCATCGAGCACGTCCATACGGCCCGCATCACCGAGCACGCCGTCAATGAAGCCGTCGAAGAGCAGCTGCACGTTCGCTTCCGCGTTCACCGCGAGGCCGTCGATCGCGTTCCTCTCGAACGTGGTGCCCTCGGCCACGTGCGCGTGCGGGGCGGTGGTGTCGCACGTGCCGTCGCACGCCGCGGTGGCGCGGACCGAGCGCGCGCTCATCGTGCTCACCGAGGACGCCGCACCGTACACCGGGCGGAAGAGCTCCTCGGACAGGGACACGGCCGCGTCGTCGTCGGTGACGTCGCGCACCGCCACGGTCACGGGTTCGCCCGCCTCGTCCTTCACGGCCGTCTCGCCGTCGAGGTCGAGGATGAACTGCTCGCCGTCGGCCGCCACGGCAACGACCTCGGGATCGCCCGCGAGCGGCCAGACGCGCAGCTCGTACACGCCGCGCGTGGCGGCGCCGGTCTGCTCGTCAGCCGAGCCCTCGACGAAATAGCCCCACTGGAAGGCCGCGGCGTCGCCGTCCTGCTCCTCGCCGTCGATGTAGAGCGTCCAGTCCTCCGCCTCGAAGAGCCACACCGGCTCGGGCAGGGCGTCATCGGGGTTGGCCGAGGAGCCGGCGCCGCCCTCGTAGGCCGTGAGCGACACGGCCGTGGGTACGAGCGGCTCCGCGGTGCACTCCCACTGCGCGTAGAGGACGTCTTCGCCCGCGGTCAGGGTGTACTCATCGCCCGCGGCGACATCATCGCCGGAGCCGTCCGCCTCGGTGTTCCAGCCGGTGAACGTATAACCCACACGCGTGAATCCGTTTTCGGCCACCTTAACGGGCTGACCCTCATAGCCCTCAGAGGGCCCCGTCGAGCCCGTCGCGGCGTCGGCGTTCTTGTCGTAGGAAAGGGAGTCCTCGACGAGCGCGCTCCAGGTCCACGTGCCCTTGAACTCGACGTAGCCGTCCTTGTTCAGGACGTCCTCGGAAAGCACCACCTCGTCGGCAGGTTCTCCGTTGACCTTATAGCCCTCGAACGTCCACACGCCCGGGGTGTCGTCGCTGGAGTTCTTCGGTCCGAGCACGGTGGTGTGCTCCGGCTGGATCGCAGTCACCGTCTCGCCCTCGCTGTAGACCGTGCCGTCCACGGGAAGCAGGTCCGTAACCTCATCGGGCAGGCTGCCCCCGCGCGTGCCGCTCGAGAAGCTGTAGATCACATGGGCCTCGACCGGCTCCGCCACGATCTGCCACAGGTAGTTGTCGCTTGCCTTGGGGTCGGTCACGCGGCCGAGCGAGAGGCCCTCGGGAACGTCGGCGTTCGCGAGCGTGAAGGTGCCCGCGACGGGATCGTCGCCGTTCCCGCGCGCGATGATGTAGTCCTGGCCCTCCTCAATGTCGGCCGCGGCGGCCACGTTGACGGGGACGCTCTCCCCCGACGCCGCGAAGTCGCGCGCCATGAGCTGCACCTTCGCCGTGCCGGAGGCCGCGCCCTCGATACGCAGGGGGATGGTGCCGCCTTCATCGTGGTAGTTCTTGCCATTGGCCACTACGGGCAGCTGCAGGTTTGCCGCGCCATCGATGGTGAAGTCGCCCTCGACCGTGATGGGGCCGCGCACGCGCCAGGTGGCGCCCTCATCCATCTCCACGGAGCCGGAGAGCGAGCAGCCCTGGGGATTCGTGTCGAGCACGGCGTTCGCGCCGATGCGCACGAGGCTCACCGTGCCCTGGAAGGGGTCGTTGCCCCAGTTCTTGGAGGCGGGGCTCCAGCCGGTGATGCGCACGTCGGCGCCGTCGGCGATGTCGAAGAGGTCGACCTGCTGGACGAGGCTCGTGGTGAACGTGACGCCCGCGGCCACGTTCACGGACGTGGTGTAGGTGGTGTCATCGCTCTCGGCCTCGGCGCGCAGGCCCTCGACGTAGTAGGTATGCGTCGTGCCGAGGATGTTGTAGACGGTGTCGCCGTTCACGGTCACGTCGACGGTTGAGCTCCTGCTCTGGAGGCTCTCCGGGCTTCCGCCATAGATGTTGGCGACGACGTCGCCCTTGACCTCGGCATCACCGCCACTGAAATGGTAGACGGAGCCGCCAAAGTCGGTGACGCCGCCCGCGACGGCAGCGGTGTAGTCGATGGTGATGGCCTGATCGGAGCGGCCCTCGTTGAGGACGCGGATGGGGCCGGCGCCGGTATTGTAGCCGGAGTCGCCCGTGCCGCTGATCTTGGCCTCGGAGACGCCACTGCAGTTGTACTTGATCTCGACCGTGCCCTTGATGGTGTCGTGCTCGCCGGTGCCGTAGACCCAGCCCGTGGCCTTCGTCACGTCCATGCGCACGTTGCCCACGGTCGAGTGGATGGAGCCACCGTAGACGGTCCCGCCGTTCGCTGAGCTCGTCACGGTGACGTAGGCGGTCCCGGCCACGGCGGCATCCGTGCGCGTCGCGTCGGAGGTATCGGAGACGTCGGGATTCGCGTCCTCGCCGCCGCCGAAGACCTTGGCGGACGCCTGGTCCTCGAGGGTGACGTGGGTATCCCCGCCGACCGTGCCGTCGAGGCCGCCGCCGAAAGCGGCTTTCTTCACTGTCACGGATCCACCAATCACGAGGCTTGTGTCACCTGTGACGGCGCCACCGTCCGACCCGCCCGCGTAGACGTTCTCGAACGCGCCGCCCTTGAGAACGATATCCGTGCTGGCGACATCCGTACCATCGGAGCCGCCGTAGAGGTTCGTCGTGCCATAGACCATAGAGGAGCCCGAGATATAGGCAGTTGTGTTCTCGGTCGTCTCGAAGTGGAAGCCGTTGCACCAGGTCTCGTCGGAGTTGTAGGAGAGGTTCAGGCGCACGCGGTCGAGCGTGAGGTCGCCCTCAAGAGACTCGCCCAGGCGCACGGTGAAGGTGACGCCCTCGTCCGCCGTCAGCGTGATGCTACGGCCCGCGACGCCCTCGACGTCGTACTGCTCCTTCTCGCTGAAGGACGCGGTCGCGCAGATGGTGACCTCGGCGCCCTCCGGGACATCGCCGGCGATCTCGTCGAGCGCCTTCTCGTACTCCCACTCGCTCTTGACCGTGCACAGCCAGGTGCCGTCTGACTGCTCGACGGGGCTGTACGTCGCGCGCGGGGCCGCGGCGGGCGCGGCGGATCCCGCCGCCTGCGGCGAGACGCTCTCGACAGACGCCGGCGCGGAACCCTGGCCGCTCCCCGAGATACCTTCCTCGGCACCCGCCGTGAGCGGCACCGACGTGAAGATGAACAGAGCGACCAGGCATGCAAGCATGCCCAGCGATTTCGCGACGACGTTGCGCGGCTGCGGTGAGGTCACCATATTCAATTCCCCCGAACAAACAGAGCATAGTGCTGCGTTTGACCTACATTTAGTTGAAATGTACCCCCCTCAATAAGGTTTTGTCAATCCGCCGGTCTTTGCCTGTTGGGAACCGTACCGCGTAGCCCTATCCGCTAGTACAATGGAGCCAGCATCCACTCGAGAGGAACCGCCATGCATCCTCCGCGCAATCAAACAGGCCCAGAGAAGGTCTCCCCTCCGCCGTTCACGCAGCCTCCCAACAAGCCAAACGGCAAACGGACCGCGGCGTTTGTCCTCTTCGGGCTCGCCGCCCTATCGCTGGTCTGCGCGTTGATCTGCTGGGCGATAGTCGCCTACCTCGACGTGCAGTTCGGACTCGACGGACCCGGCACGGGCTGGTTTGTCATGCTCGCGCTGCCGATCTACCTAGTGGTCTTCGTCTTGAGCCGGGTCCTTCCCATCACCACGACAGCGCTCGCCCTCATCGGTGCGATCCTGTTTTTCCTCGCGCGGCGCGATGAGCGTGATGCGACGGCAACCGACCCGCTCTCGGGCCCCATCGCCGGTGGGAAGCAGCGCTCCGCTCCGCAGGGCGGCAACGGGTTCGATGACGCGAACGGGCCCATCAGCCGATAACGACGCAAACAGCTGAACCGATTCTCTTGTTCAAACCTATTCGGGGTATATATCCTGCTGGTTTGTATTATATATAGTGTCATAATCGAATTACCCCCCCCTCTTTTTTTCACCTCTTTCTTGTTATCTCTTACTTTGCGTTCTGTGCCGGAATGATTTTTAAAAAATCTTATGATGCGAACGGCGGTGGCCGGCGGCCGAGCGCCCTCCATATGCCGTATCGAGCCCCGTTCCTGAGAGTTCGGGCATCTTGGCGGTGGGTACTATCGGACCGTCTGGGCGCATCCTGACCAACCCCAAAAGAACCCGCAGGAAAACGTAGCTCGCCGAGCCGCTCTACCCGCTGGTTTTGATAGCATCCACCGCCAAGACGCTCGAACGGGTGGCCTCACCCCGGCGACGCACTCGGGCGGTTTGGAGCGATGAGCGCGACGCGGGCGCATGTTCAGACAAGAATACTGTGCGAAAAATCGCAGCTACCCCGCTAACGGCCGCAACGCAAAGCAGAATCCTGCGACTTCTCGACGCAAGCGCGGCGGCTAAACCGGTCCTCCCGAATAAGGCACAGTATTCTTGCTCGAACGCTCTCCCCCTTGCCGCGCAAGACACCGGAAAGGCCGCGACGCACCCGGCTGCCGCAGAAACCTCGTGAACCTCGCGGGGCGGGGCCTGCGCGCACGCGCCCTGTCGTATCATGGAGACGGTATGCAACCACCCTAGGGAAGGGCAGGATCCATGGTCTCTCGCATCTACGTGGAGAAGAAACCGGGCTTCGACGTCGAGGCCAAGCAGCTCGCGGCCGAGCTCACCACCATCCTCGGCATCGAGGGCATCACGGGCCTCCGGCTCATCAACCGCTACGATGTCGAGGGCATCGACGAGGAGCTCTTCCGCTCCTGCATCCCCACCGTGTTCAGCGAGCCGCAGGTCGACGTCACCTACGACGAGCTCCCACAGGCCGAGGGCGCGGCGACCTTCGCCGTGGAGTTCCTGCCCGGCCAGTTCGACCAGCGCGCCGACTCCGCGAGCGAGTGCATCCAGCTCATCTCCCAGGGCGAGCGCCCCACCGTGCGCTCCGCCAAGGTCTACCTCATCGAGGGTGCGCTCGATGAGGGCGCCCTCGACGCCATCAAGCGCTACGTGGTGAACCCGGTCGAGGCGCGGCTCGCCTCGCTCGAGAAGCCCGAGACCCTCGCCACCGAGATTCCCGATCCCGAGCCCGTCGAGATCCTCGACGGCTTCCGCGAGCTCGACGAGGCCGGCCTCGCCGCCTTCATCGCCGAGCGCGGCCTGGCTATGGACCTCGCCGACATCCGCTTCTGCCAGGAGCACTTCACCGAGGAGGGTCGCGACCCCTCGATCACCGAGATCCGCGTCATCGACACCTACTGGTCCGACCACTGCCGCCACACCACGTTCGGCACCGTGCTCGACGAGGTCCAGATCGACGACGCCGTGATCCAGGCGGCCTTCGACCGCTACCTCGAGATCCGCCACGAGCTCGGCCGCGACGGGAAGCCCGTCTGCCTCATGGACATGGGCACCATCGGCGCCAAGTGGCTCAAGCACGAGGGGCTGCTCACCGACCTCGACGAGTCCGAGGAGATCAACGCCTGCACGGTGAAGGTCACGGTCGACGTCGACGGCAAGGATGAGGACTGGCTCTTCCTCTTCAAGAACGAGACCCACAACCACCCGACCGAGATCGAGCCCTTCGGCGGCGCGGCGACCTGCATCGGCGGCGCCATCCGCGACCCGCTCTCCGGCCGCAGCTACGTCTACCAGGCCATGCGCGTGACCGGCGCGGCCGACCCCACGGTCCCGGTCGCCGAGACCATGGCAGGCAAGCTGCCGCAGCGCAAGCTCGTGACGACCGCCGCCGCCGGCTACTCGAGCTACGGCAACCAGATCGGCCTCGCCACGGGGCAGGTCTCCGAGCTCTACCACCCGGGCTACGTGGCCAAGCGCATGGAGGTCGGCGCCGTCGTGGGCGCCACGCCCGCGAGCCACGTGCGCCGCGAGGAGCCCCAGCCCGGCGACAAGATCATCCTGCTCGGCGGGCGCACCGGCCGCGACGGCATCGGCGGCGCCACGGGCAGCTCCAAGGCGCACAACGTCGAGTCCATCGAGAAGGACGGCGCCGAGGTCCAGAAGGGCAACGCCCCCATGGAGCGCAAACTCCAGCGCCTCTTCCGCCGCGAGGACGCGTGCCGCCTCATCAAGCGCTGCAACGACTTCGGCGCGGGCGGCGTCTCCGTCGCCGTGGGTGAGCTCGCCGACGGCCTCTACATCGACCTCGACCAGGTCACCAAGAAGTACGAGGGCCTCGACGGCACCGAGCTCGCGATCTCGGAGTCCCAGGAGCGCATGGCCGTGGCCGTGGCGGAGGACGACGTCGACGAGTTCATGGGCTACGCCGAGGAGGAGAACCTCGAGGCCACCGTCATCGCCGAGGTCACGCACGAGAAGCGCGTGCGCATGGCCTGGAACGGCGACGTGATCGTGGACCTCTCCCGCGCCTTCCTCGCCAGCAACGGCGCGCCCAAGCACCAGGCCGTGCACGTGGGGCCGCGCTCCGTGTGGCAACCCGCCTGGGAGGGTACCACGCTCGCCGAGCGCATGGGCGCACTCGTCTCCGACCTCAACGTCGCCTCGAACAAGGGCCTCGCCGAGCGCTTCGACTCCACCATCGGCGCCGCCACGGTGCTCATGCCCTTCGGCGGCAAGACCCAGCTCACGCCCGCGCAGGCGATGGTCGCGAAGTTCCCCGTCGACGGCGAGACCACCACGGTCTCGGGCATGGCATGGGGCTTCAACCCCTACCTCATGAGCGCCGATCAGTTCGCCGGCGCCTACCTCTCCGTGGTGGAGAGCGTGAGCCGCCTGGTGGCCACCGGCTTTGAGCACGAGCGCGCCTACCTCTCGTTCCAGGAGTACTTCGAGCGCCTGCGCGACGTGCCCGAGCGCTGGGGCAAGCCCGCCGCGGCTGTGCTCGGCGCCCTCATGGCCCAGATCGACCTGGGCATCGGCGCTATCGGCGGCAAGGACTCCATGTCCGGCTCCTTCGAGGACCTCGACGTGCCGCCCACGCTCGTCTCGTTCGCCGTCGCCACGGGCAAGCTCGACCGCGTGGTCTCGCCCGAGTTCAAGGGCGCGGGCCATCGCGTCGTGCGCATCGCGCCCGCCGACTACGCCGAGGACTGGCGTCCCGACGCCGCCCAGCTGCTCGAGGCGTTCAAGCTCGTCGAGCAGCTCGCGGAGGCCGGCGCCGCGCTCGCCATCGACACCCCCGGCTACGGCTGCAGCGCCGAGGCGCTCTTCAAGATGGCCGTGGGCAACGGCATCGGCCTCGAGCTCGCCGACGACGTCGATGTGGATAGCCTCTTCGAGCCGATGTACGGCAGCTTCATCGTCGAGCTTACCGAGGACGCGGACGCGGTGCTCGAGGGCGCCGCGGACGGCGTCGTGATCGAGCCGCTCGGCACCACGGTCGAGGGCTACGTGCTCGAGACGGCGAGCGAGCAGATCGACCTCGCCGAGCTGCAGGAAGCCTGGGAGCGCGGCATCGAGGGCGTCTTCCCCTACCGCACGCCCGCGGCCGAGGCGGCCGCGCTGCCCGCGGTCGAGCCCATCACGTTCACCGCTGCCGCCCCGCACGTCTACACCGGCGAGAAGTTCGCCCGCCCGCGCGTGATCATCCCGGTCTTCCCCGGCAACAACTGCGAGTACGACAGCGCCCGCGCCTTCGAGCGCGCCGGCGCCGTGGCCGATACCTTCGTCATCAACAACCTCACGCCCGAGGCCGTGGCCGAGAGCTCGCGCGAGCTCGCCCGCCGCCTCCGCGAGAGCCAGATCGTCATGATCCCCGGCGGCTTCTCCGGCGGCGACGAGCCGGACGGCTCCGCGAAGTTCATCACCGCGTTCTTCCGCGCGCCCGAGGTCACCGACGCCGTGCGCGACCTGCTGCAGAACCGCGACGGCCTGATGCTCGGAATTTGCAACGGCTTCCAGGCGCTCGTGAAGCTCGGCCTCGTGCCGTACGGCGACATCGTGCCCGCCACGGCGGACGCGCCCACGCTCACGTTCAACACCATCGGCCGGCACCAGAGCCGCCTCGTGAAGACGCGCGTGGCGTCGAACCTCTCGCCCTGGCTCTCCGCCTGCGAGGTCGGCGACGTCTACACCGTGGCCATCAGCCACGGCGAGGGTCGCTTCGTCGCGACGGACGAGGTGCTCGGCCAGCTCGCGGCCGGCGGCCAGATCGCCACGCAGTACGTCGACGCGGCGGGCGCGCCCAGCATGGACCTCGCGGTGAACCCCAACGGCAGCGTGTGCGCCATCGAGGGCATCACCTCGCCGGACGGCCGCGTCTTCGGCAAGATGGGCCACGTCGAGCGCAGCGGCGAGGGTCTGTACCGGAACGTGCCCGGCCGCAAGTACATGCCGATCTTCGAGAGCGGTGTCGCGTACTTCGCGTAAGCCCCGGCACCGGTAGGGTCCCGAAGTAGCAGGCCCTTCGCGCCGGTTCCCGCCGCCCTGTGGCAGCGGAGCCCGCGGAGGGCCTTCTCTGTACGCCGGCGACCCTAGCTGCCGGTCCATCGAGAGGAGCCTTCATGGCCAACGTCATCGATGCTATCGACCGTGAGCGGGCGCGCGCGGCGTTCGACGCCTACGTGGCGCCCTACGATGCCGCGAACCCGCGTATCGCGCTCAAGGTGGAGCACACGCTGCGTGTGGCGGAGCTCTGCGACCGCATCGCGCGCGGGGCGGGGTTCACCCCGGCAGGTGCGGACCTCGCCTGGCTGTGCGGCCTTCTGCACGACATCGGCCGCTTCGAGCAGCTGCGCCGGTGGGACACGTTCAGCGACGCCGCGTCGGCGAGCCACGCCGCGCTCGGCGTCGAGGTGCTCTTCGGCGCCGCAGATGGCGAGCGGCCGCTCGTCCACCGCTTCATCGACCCCGACGCCGAGCTCGAGCGGATCGTCCGCGCGGCGGTCGCCTACCACAGCGATTTCCGTCTGCCCGAGCAGCTCGACGTGCGCACGCGCGCCGTCTGCGACGTGGTGCGCGATGCCGACAAGATCGATATCCTGCGCGTAACCTGCACCGACACGGTCGAGACGGTCCTCGGCGCAAGCGAGGCGGAGCTCCTCGCGAGCACCGTCTCCCCCGCCGTGGAGGACGCGTTCTTCGCGCACCGCACCGTGCGCCGCGAGGAGCGCGCCACGCCGGCGGACTTCCTCGTGTCGCTCGCCTGCTTCACCTACGAGCTCGTCTACCCCGAAAGCCTTATGATCGCCGACGAGCAGGGCTTCATGTTCCTGCCTTTCGAGCGGCCGTTCGGCATCGAGGCGCCGTTTACCGACCCCGCGACGCGCATGCTCATGAACCGCATGGACGGCCACCTGCGCGCCTGGATCGACGAGCGACTGGCGTAGCGCGAAAGGGCACCCCGCCGGCAGGCTGAGCCGCGCGTTGGCGACGGCGCATCGTCCCCTGAAGCGCAGCGTCCAGCACCGGCGACCTGCTACGCGTCGGCGTCCACCCGCTGCGCCTCGAAGGTCTCGGCCACGGCGTCCTCCTCGCGGATGCCGTCGTTCGCGCGCTCGAGCGTGCCGAGGTAGCGGTTGTGCATGTTCTCGGTCGCGACCTTGTGCGGCGACTTCTTCGCGTAGGCGCGCACCTGCGCCGCGGACTTCTTCACGCCCTGGATGGTGCCGGGCCCCGCCACGCAGCCGCCCGGGCACGCCATGCCCTCGAGCAGGTAGCCGTCGTACTTGCCCTTCACGGCGTCCTTCATGAGCTTGCGGCAGTTCTCGAGGCCCTCGGCCGCCTCGACCTTGACCTCGAGGTCGGGATGCTGCTCGTGGATGGCGTCGACCACCGCGTGCGCGACGCCGCCGGCCACCGCGAAGGCGCGCCCGTCGGCGCTCGCCGTCTCGAAATCCGTCGCGCCGTCGCCCGTGAGCTTGGTGTACTCGATGCCCTTGGCGTCCATCATGCCCGCCATCTCCTCGAAGGTGAGCACGAAGTCGACCTCGCTCTTCACGCTCTTGCGCATCGCCTCGAGCTTCTTGGCCGAGCACGGTCCCACGAAGACGATCTTCGCCTTGGGATGGTGCTCGCGGATGAGGCGCGCGGTGAGCACCATCGGCGTCAGCGCCATCGAGACGCAGCCCGCGAACTCGGGGAACTCCTTCTTGGCCATGACCGACCACGCCGGGCAGCAGCTCGTCGCCATGAACGGGATCTTCTCGGGCACCTCCTCCAGGAAGTAGCCCGCCTCCTGCACGGCGCACAGGTCCGCGCCGACCGCGACCTCCTCGACGCCCGCGAAGCCGAGCGTCTTGAACGCCTCGCGCAGCTTGTCGACGTTGCCGCGGCCGCCGAACTGCCCCACGAACGACGGGGCGACCGCCGCGATGACCTCCTCGCCGGCGCGGATGGCCTGGATGATCTGGAAGATCTGGCTCTTGTCGGCGATCGCGCCGAAGGGGCAGCTCACCAGGCACTGCCCACACGAGACGCACTTGTCGTAATCGATGACGGCGCGCCCCTGCTCGTCGGAGCCGATCGCGTCCATGCCGCACGCCGCCGCGCACGGGCGCTCCCAGTGCGCGATGGCCGTGTACGGGCAGACCTCTCGGCAGCGCCCGCATTTGATGCATTTCTCCTGGTCGATGTAGGCCTTCTTGTCCACGAAGGTGATGGCGCCCTTGGGGCACACCTCGCGGCACGGGTGCGCGAGGCACCCCTGGCAGAGGTTCGACACCACGTACGATTCCTCGGCGCACGCGTTGCACGCGAAGTTGATGATGTTGATGAGCGGCGGCTCGTAGTAGGTCTCGGGTTTCGCCGCCTGCTCCGTGCCCTCCGAGATCCTCGCCGGGCGGTCGGCGCCCTAGAGCGGCAGGCCCATCGCCAGGCGGATGCGCTCGCCCACGATGGCGCGCTCGAGGAACACGCTCTCGCGGTACGTCGCGACGTCGCCCGAGATGATCTCGTACGGCAGGTCGTTGAGCTCGTCGAGCACACCGTCGTCGTCTTCGTAGGCCACGCGCGCGACCTCGCGGAACACGGTGCGGCGGATCTTGGCGAGGCTGGTGTAGACCCCGCGCATCGCTTCTGCCATAAAAGCCCCCTCTCCGGGCGGGCGCCGGCCCGCCGCGGTATGCCTATCGAGGATGCGATGGCACCAGTATACCGGGGCCGCACTGGGCGCTAGATGGCCTGCGGCACATGTTTCGCGGGCGTTTCCGGGCCGAGGGGCGGATGATAAGCGACCGGGCGCCCGCCGTGTCGGCAGACGCCCGGTCGATCGGGTACGCATTCGAGCCTTCGCCCGCCGCGAGCGCGCTCGCACGCTGCGCGCCGGCCCCGACGCGGCGGCGCGCCCGCTACCTGGCCAGCCCGGCCTCCTCAGCCGAGAGCGGCTTCTTCAGGAACGAGAGGATGAGCGCGGCCACCACGGAACCCGCGACGAGCGCCACGAGGTACATGACCGGGTTGCCGATGACGGCGATGACCCAGGCGCCACCGTGCGGCGCGGGGCTCGTGCAGCCGAAGAGCGCGGAGAGCGCGCCGGCCAGCGCGGAGCCGATGATGCAGCTCGGGAGCACACGGCCGGGGTCGGCGGCGGCATAGGGGATCGCGCCCTCGGAGATGAACGAGAGGCCCATGATGTAGTTCACGATACCGGCCTTGCGGTCGGCCTCGGTCCAGCGGTTCTTGAAGAACGTCGTGGAGAGCGCCACCGCGATGGGCGGGACCATGCCGCCGACCATGACGGAGGCCATGACGATCTGCGCGGAGGTGGTGCCGGCGGCGAGCATGCCGGTGCCGAACACGTAGGCCGCCTTGTTGAAGGGACCGCCCATGTCGACCGACATCATGCCGCCCACGACGGCGCCCAGAAGCACGAGGTTACCCGTGCCGAGGCTGTTCAGCGCGCCGGTGAGCCAGGAGTTGATGGCCGCGAAGACAGGGTTCAGCGCGAGCATCACGAAGCCGATCGCGAAGATCGCCACGAGCGGGTAGAGCAGCACCGGCTTGATGCCCTCGAGCGAGCTCGGCAGGTGGTCGCAGGCCTTCTCGAAGGCGAGCGTGAGGTAGCCTGCCGCGAAGCCCGCGAAGAGTGCCGCGATGAAGCCGCCCGAGATGAGGGCGCCCTGCGCCTCGGCATCCATGGCCGTGGCGAGATAGCCCAGCGTGAAGCCCTGCTTGGCGAGCCAGCCGCCCACGAGACCGGGCGCGAGGCCGGGACGGTCGGCGATCGACATCGCGATGAACGCGGCGAGGATGGGCAGCATGAAGTCGAACGCTGTGCCGCCCACGAGGTTGAAGAACGCGGCGATGGGCGTGGAGCTGCCGTAGGCCGCCGTGCCCATGCCCTGGGTGTCCACCAAGAAGGCGATGGCCTTCAGGATGCCGCCGCCCACGACGAACGGCAGCATGTGCGACACGCCGTTCATGAGGTGCTTGTAGATCTGCGAGCCGATGCCGTCGCCCGAGGCGGCCGCCGGCGCGGAGGAACCGCCCTTCGCGTGGCAGATGGGCGCCTCGCCGTCCACGATGATCTTGATGAGGCGCTCGGCGTCGTTGATGCCGGCGGAGACGTTCGTGGAGTAGAGCGGCTTGCCGTCGAAGCGGCCGAGCTCGATGCCCTTGTCGGCCGCGATGATGATGCCCTTGCACGCGGCGATCTCCTCGGCGGTGAGGGCGTTCTTCGTGCCCACGGAGCCCTGGGTCTCGACCTTGATGGTGTAACCCATCTCGCCCGCGACCTTCTCGAGGTTCTCGGCAGCCATGTAGGTGTGCGCGATACCCGTGGGGCACGCGGTAATCGCGAGGATCTCAGGCAGGCCGGACGCGGCCTCGGCAGCGGGCGCGGCCTCGGCCTTCGCGGCGGCCTTCGCCTGCTGGTCGGCGTCGTAGGCGGCCTCGGCGGCATCGATCGCGGCGAGGAACTCATCGACGCTGCTCGAGGCGCGCAGCGCGGCCGGGAACTCGGGGTGCATGAGCAGCGCCGAGAGCTTCGCGAGCACCTCGAGGTGCACGTTCGCCTCGGTCTCGGGCGCGGCGATCAGGAAGATGAGGTCGGACGGCTTCCCGTCGGGCGCCTTCCAGTCAACGCCGCCGGGGACCGTGATGGCCACAAGGCCGGGCTCGCGCACGGCATCGGTCTTGGCGTGCGGGATCGCCACGCCCTCGCCCACCGCCGTGGAGAACTCCGCCTCGCGTGCGAGCACCGCGTCGCGGTACCGCTCGCGGTCGGCGATCGTCCCGATGCCCACCTGCAGGTCGACCAGCGCGTCGATGGCCTCGGCCTGCGTCGCGGCGGCGACACCGAGCTTCACGCCCTCCTTCTTCAGCAATCCGGTGATTTGCATGAAAAGCTCCTTTCCCCGGCTCGCGCCGGATGGAATTACCTCGATCGGTTCGCGACGGCCCTGGGTTTCCCGCCGGGAAGCGCGGACCCACGGCGTTCGCATCGCTAGGTGGACACTTTTTTCAAGTAGTAGGTGGGTTACTGGGACACGCGCGGATAGACCGGTCCGGTTTTGCAGGGAAACCGCTGGTTGGAATCTTCAAGGTCTTCCGGCTACTCGGACAGTCCGCCAAAAGGTACCTACTACTTGATTTTTTGTTGCGGCAGCCGCGCCATCAGCTCCTCGACCGCGGGCCGCGTGGCGAGCCCCATCGAGAACGCGCTGGCCGACCCGGTGCAGACGCCCATGCGAAACGCCTGCTCATGCGACCCGCCGCTCTCCATGAACCCAGCAACGAAACCCGCCACCATGGAGTCGCCGGCGCCCACGGAGTTCACGACGATGCCGCGCGGGGCCTCGCTCATGTAGACCCCGCCGCCCTCCGCGACGAGCACGGCGCCCTCGCCTGCCATGGAGACGAGCACGTTGCGCGCGCCGCGTTCCTGCAGCCTGCGCGCGTAGGGCACGACCTCGTCGCGCGTGGAGAGCGAGACGCCGAAGATCTCGCCGAGCTCGTGGTTGTTGGGCTTGATGAGGAAGGGCCGGTACGGCAGCACGTTGACGAGCAGGTCGCGCGTCGCGTCGACCACGATGTCGATGCCGCGCCCCTCGAGACGGGCCATGATGCGCTCGTAGATGTCTCCGGGCAGCACGCTCGGCACGCTGCCCGAGATGATGAGCGTGTCGCCCGCGGCGAGGCCGTCGAGCTTCGCGTAGAGCGCCTCGACGTCGGCCGCCGTGATCGCGGGGCCCATGCCGTTGACCTCGGTCTCCACGCCGTCGGCGTTGATCTTCACGTTGATGCGGCTCATGCCCTCGGCGACGTGGATGAAGTCCGCGGCGACGCCCGACGCGCGCAGCCGGCGCGCGATCTCGTCGCCGGTGAAGCCGGCAAGAAAGCCGAGGGCGCAGTTCTCGTGGCCCAGGTTCCTGAGCACGATGGACACGTTCACGCCCTTGCCGCCCGCGAGCATCTCCTCGTGCGCAGTGCGGTTCACGGCGCCGAGCTCGAGCCCGTCGACGCGCACGATGTAGTCGAGGCACGGGTTGAAGGTGACGGTGTAGATCATGGCGAATCCTCTCTTTGCTGGCGAACGACGGGGCGCGGTTGGAAGGGCAGCTAGGCGGCGGGGTCCGCGATCACGATGTCGCCCTGGTCGGCGAGGCTATCGGGCACGGAGTCGGTGATGATCGTCGCCGCCTCGAACGCCGCGAAGGCGCACGGCGACACGTTCGAGAACTTGCTCGAGTCGCACAGCACGAAGGGCCGCAGCGTCTGCTTGAGCGCGACCTCCTTGATGAAGGCCTCGCCCACCTCGGGCGTGGTGAAGCCCGTCTCGGGCGTGGCGCCGTTCGTGCCGAAGAACCCGATCGTGAAGCGGAAGCGCTCGATGCAGGCGACCGTCTGCTCGCCGACGAGCGCCTCGGTGATGGCCTTGAGCTCGCCCGCGGGCAGAAGCACGCGGCAGCCCTTCTCGAGCAGCACGTGCGCGTTCGCGATCGAGTTGGTGACGTAGGTCGCGCGCGTCTCGGTGATGGCCTCGACCAGGCAGCCGGTCGTCGAGCCGGCGTCGATGTAGACGAAGTCGTCCGGGCCGATGAGCTTCGCGGCGTGGCGCGCGATGGCGGCCTTCTCCCACAGGTGCAGGCGGCGCTTCTCGCTGACGGTCTGGTCGGCGGGGACCACGGTGCGGGCGAGCGCCGTGGCGCCGCCGTGCACGCGCGCGATGCGGCCCATCTGCGCGAGCCGCGTGAGGTCGCGGCGGATCGTGGACTCGGAGGCGTCGAGCGCCTCCATGAGCTCGGTGGCGGTCACCGAGCCGCGGTCGTTCACCATCTGGACGATCCGGTCGAGTCGATCCTCGGCGAGCATGGCGCTTCCTCCCTGGTACCTGCGACGGCGCTCCGGTCGGCGGTGGCGCGCGCTGTCCTGCGGCCGCCTTCCCGTCACAACCACTCACAAACGGTCTTTTCCGGTCACCATGACTATACGCCCATGAACGGTCACAACCGCCCAGAATCGTTCACGACCGGTCAACGGTATGTTTCGACCGGCGAACGGCGAGCGCCGGCGCGCCGACACGGGCAGCGCGCTTGGTATGATGGGGCGAGCACGCGGGCGCGCCCGCACCGGCACGAGCAAGGAGGTCCCCATGAGCCTGTGGCAAGAACTCGAGCATCTGAACGACTGCACGTGGGTCGAGCTCTCCCACCCCCTCACCAACGAGAGCCCTTACTGGGCGGGCATCCCCGCCGGCTCGGTCGAGCTGTGCCGCACCGTGTTCGACTACGACGAGGAGATGCTCTCCTGCCGTATCCACACCTACAAGTTCCCCGGACAGTTCGGCACGCACGTCGACTTCCCGAGCCACTTCACCCCGGGCAAGGTCGGCGCCGAGGCCTACGGCCCCGAGCACATGGCGATGCCGCTCTGCGTGATCGACCTCACGCCCAAGATCGCCGCCAAGGGCCCCGACACCGCCGTCACCGTCGCCGACATCGAGGCGTGGGAGGCCGAGCACGGCCGCATCCCCGCGGGCGCCTTCGTGGCCCTGCGCACCGACTGGTCCCACCGCTGGCCCGACAACGACGCCCTCAACAACTTCGACAAAAACGGCGGCGAGCACTGTCCCGGCTGGTCCATGGAGGCCGTGCGCTTCCTCTACGAGGAGCGCGACATCAAGATGAACGGCCACGAGACGTTCGACACCGACGCCTCCTTCCTCGCCGCCGAGGCCGGCGACCTCGCCTGCGAGCGCTGGATCCTCGATAACGGCCACCTGCAGGTCGAAGTCATGGCGAACCTCGACCAGGTGCCTGCCACCGGCGCCATCGTGTTCGTGAGCTGGCCGCACATCGAGGGGGCCACGGGCCTGCCCGCGCGCGTGGTCGCTGTGTTCGAATAGAGGCGAGCCGCCCTGTCCGCCCCGCGTACCGGCGCATCCGTGCGCCTCGCCGCCCTCAAGGCGGCGTTCCCGCCGACCATACCCATCCTCGCCGGCTTCCTGTTCCTGGGAATCACCTGCGGCATCTACGCGACGTCGCTCGGCCTCCCCTGGTGGGTGCCGCCGCTCATGGCGTGCCTCATCTTCGCCGGCTCGGCCGAGTTCGTCGTCGCGTCCATGCTCACGGCGCCGTTCAACCCCGTGCAGGTGTTCCTCACGGTGCTCGTCATCAACGCGCGGCACCTGTTCTACGGCCTCTCGATGCTCGAGCGGTTCCGCGGGCAGGGCGCCAAGCGGCCCTACCTCATCTTCGCGATGTGCGACGAGTCGTTCTCGATCAACTTCTCGGCCCGCGTGCCCGCAGGCGTGGACGAGGGTTGGTTCATGACCTTCGTGAGCCTGCTCGACCAGCTCTACTGGGTCGTGGGCTGCACGCTGGGGAGCCTCTTCGGCAGCATGGTCGCGCTCGAGGTCGAGGGCGTGTCGTTCGCGATGACGGCGCTCTTCACGGTGATCTTCATCGACCAGTGGCAGAAGGACCCCGTGCCCGCAAGCGAGATCATCGGCGTCGGCGCGGCACTCGTCGCGCTCTGGGCGTTCGGGGCCGACCTCTTCATGATTCCGGCGATGCTCATCATCCTGGCGGCCGTCACGCTCGCACGCGGGCGGCTCGAGCCGGTGCTCGGGGTGTCGGGGAGCGAGCAGGCCGAGCGTGCCGGGGGCAACGGCGCCGGCGATGGGGGCCATGCCGCCGCGGACGACGCCGCCGGAGGCGATGCGCGATGACGACGCCCCAGATGATCGCCACCATCGCCGTCGCCGCGGCCGCGACCGTGCTCACGCGCGCGCTGCCGTTTTTCGCCTTCCCCTCCGGGCGCGAGGCGCCGCGCTACATCCGCTACCTGGGGCGCGCGCTCCCCGGCGCGGTCTTCGGGCTGCTCGTGGTCTACTGCCTGAAGGACGTGAGCCTCTTCACCGGGCACCACGCGGCACCCGAGCTCATCTGCATCCTCGTGACCGGCGCGCTCTACCTGTGGCGCCGCAACATGCTGCTCTCGATCTTCGCGGGCACGGGGCTCTACATGACGCTCGTGAACCTGGTGTTCCTGTAGGCCTAACGGCGGGCCTCGAGACGGCGCACGAGCTCGCGGGTGAGCTCCATACAGTCGGCCACGACGCGGTAGCGCGCGGCGCCGAAGATCGGCGCGGACGGGTCCTCGTTCACGGCGATGACGGTGCGGGCGCCGCCGATGCCCGCCAGGTGCTGGACCGCGCCGGAGACCCCGAGGCTGAGCATAAGCTCCGGCGCCACCGCGACGCCCGTCTGCCCCACCTGGTGCGCATAGTCGAGCCAGCCCGCCTCCACGAGCGGCCGCGTGCAGCCCAGCTCGGCGCCGAGCAGGTAGGCGAGGTGCTCCATGAGCGGGAGGTTCTTCTTGCCTCCGATGCCGCGCCCCACGACGACGAGCCGCTTGGCCTGCGCGATCGAGGGGCCGCCTGCTGCGGCGACGCGCTCGATCACGCGCACGCGGGGCGCCACCGCGGCGTCGAGCACGACGTCCTCGACAGGGCCGGAAGCGGGCGCGGCGCCGCGCGGAGTGCCGGCGTCATGCGGGCCGGCGAACACGCCGGGACGGACCGTCGCCATCTGGGGACGGTGCGCGGGGCACTCGATCGTCGCCATGAGGTTGCCGCCAAAGGCAGGGCGCGTCTGCTGCAGAAGATCGGTCACAGGGTCGATGGAAAGCGCGGTGCAATCCGCCGTGAGGCCGCTTGCGAGCTGCACCGCCGCGCGCGGCGCGACCTCGCGGCCGAGCGCCGTCGCCCCGAAGAGCACGACCTCGGGCCTGCGGTCGCGCGCGAGCGCGACGAGCAGCGAGGCGAGGACCTCGGCATCCTGCTCCGCGAGGCGCCCGTCGCGGCACCTGAGCACCGCGTCCGCACCCGCGGCGAGAAGCGCCTTGGCGCAGGACGGCCCCTGCGCGCCCTCGGCGAGCACCGCCACGACGCGGCAACCGCGCGCGGCGGCGAGCTCGCGCGCCTTGGCGACGAGCTCGAAGGTCACCGGCAGCACGGCGCCGGCGGCATCCCGCTGCGCGACGACCCAGATGTCCCGGAAGCCCGCGAGGCCCTGAGCATCGAGCCGCCCCGGCGCAGCACCGGCAACGTCGCGCCCGACGGCGAGCGCAGCCGTCGGGCAGGCCTCGACGCAGGCGCCGCACAGCGTGCAGGCGTCGGTGGGGCGCGCGAGCCGGTCGCGCACCTCGATCCCGCCGAACGCGCATGCCCGCACGCAGCGGGCGCACCCGACGCAGCGCTCGGTATCGACCGCAAGCCCGCTCATGCGCCGGCACCTCCCATCAGCTCGAGCACACGCGCCGCCTGCTCGGCGACGCCGCCCGCGATATCCTCGGCCTCGGCCGCGCGCTCGGGCACGAAGGAACGGACCACCTGCGTGGGCGAACCCGCAAGCCCGATGCGCGCCGGGTCGGCACCGGCCTCGCGCGCGCCGAGCACGCGCACCGCGGCGCCGCGGGCGGCGAGCACGCCCAGGATGCTCGGCATGCGGGGCTGGGCTGCGTCCTTCGCCATGGTGAGGACCGCCGGCAGCGGCACCTCCGCCCGCTCGAGGCCCGAGTCGGTGGCGCGCCGCACAATGACCGCGCCGTCTGTGCAGGACTCGACCGCGCGCACGTCGGTCGCGCAGGCGAGGCCCAGAAGGCCCGCGAGCTCGGGCCCGATCTGGGCCGTGTCGCCGTCGACGGCCATCTTGCCGCAGAGGATGAGGTCGGGCGCGGCGCCGCGGGCGAGCTCGCGCAGGCTGCAGGAGAGCGCGTAGCTCGTCGCGAGCGTGTCCGCCCCCGCGAACGCCCGGTCGGAAAGCAGGAGCGCATCGTCGGCCCCGCGGGCGATGCAGTCGCGCAGCAGGGCCTCGGTGACGGGGATCCCCATCGAGAGCGCGCTCACCCGCGTCGAGGCGCCGCGGGCCGCCCGCTCGTCCTTGATGCGCAGCGCGACCTCGAGCGCCGTCGCGTCAAAGGGGTTCACCACCGCGGCAGCGCCGTCGCGGACGATCGTGTGAGTGATGGGGTCCATCCGCACCTCGGTGCTTCCCGGCACCGCCTTCACGCAGACCACGATATGCATCAGGCACGCACCTCCCCGCAGGCGGCGGATGCCGAGGGGCCCGCGCAGGCGCCGCCATCCGGCGCGACCGCGCAGGCGGCTTCGCCCGGCGCCCCGTCGAGCGCACTATCTTCCAGCAACTCCTCGTCGAACAGGTTGCCGCGCCCCAGCTGGCAGAAGGGGTCGAACGCGCGCTTCACGCGCGCCATCTCGCGCACGTGCGCCTCACCGTACATGACCGCCAGGAAATCCCGCTTGACCTTGCCCACGCCGTGCTCGGCCGAGACGGCGCCGCCCAGCTCGGTGACGGTGCGCGCCCAGCGCTCGAAGAGCTCCTTGCCGCGCAGGTAGTCGCCCTGCGAGCGCGGAAGCACGTTCACGTGCAGGTGGTTGTCGCCGATATGCCCCCACGCGGCCGACTCGAGCCCGGCCTCGGCGAGCGTCGCGCGGTACATGGCCACGACGTCGCGCAGGCGCTCGTCGGGCACGGACATGTCGCTGCCCAGCTTGGTGATCGCGGGGTCGGTGCGGCGGCGCTCGTCGATGAGCATGTTGACGCTCTCCGGCACGGCATGCCTGAAGAACGTGAGCGTCTCGCGGTCGAGCGCGGTGCGCGCGACCCACGTGCGGCTCGCGTCGCCGCCCACGCGCCCGAGAAGCCCCGCGAGCCGCGCGAGGTCGTCTGCCGCCTCGTCCTCGCTCGCGCTGTGGAGCTCGACGTAGAGGCAGCATGCCGCATCCGCGGGCAGCTCGGGGAGCGCCGCGAACGCCGCACCGCCCGCCTTGGCGCGCCGCAGGATGTCGAGGGACGCCGGATCAAAGTACTCGAGGGCCGCCACATGGCGGAGCCCCTCGCGCGCGGCGACCGTCGCGTCGAGCGCCGCCTCCTCGTCGGGAAGAAAGCAGCTCGCGCCCCAGATCACCGGCGGCGCGGGCATGAGCGCGAGCTCGAGCTCGGTGATGACGCCGAGCGTGCCGTCCGAGCCGATCGCCAGGTCGATCGCGTCCATGTCGTCGGCGACGTAGTAGCCCGAGGCGTTCTTCGCGTGCGGCATGGTGTAGGTCGGCAGCTCGACCGCGATCGTGCGTCCCGCCTCCGTGACGACCTCGAGCGACCGGCCGCGCGAGCGCGCCTCGCCGCGGCGCAGCGCGAGCACGTCGCCGTCAGCGAGCACCATGCGGAGCGCCCGGACGTGCGGGCGCATGGGCCCGTAGCGGTAGCTGCGCGCGCCCGACGCGTTGCACGCCGCCATGCCGCCCAGGCAGGCTGTCGACTCGGTGGGGTCGGTGGGAAACATCTGCTCGGAGGCCTCGGCGAGCGCGCGGGCGGCGGCGCGGGAGGCCTCGTCCCAGCCGTCCTCAGGAAAGCGCTTCGCGGCGAGGTGCTTGCGCAGCTCCGAGAGGACCACGCCCGGCTCGACGCGCACGGCGAACGCACCCGCCCCGTCGCGGCTCAGGCCCAGCACGCGGTTCATGCGCGAGAGGTTCATGATGTGCCCGCCGTGGGGCACCGCGCCGGCGGCGAGACCCGTCCGGGCGCCCTGGACCGTCACGGGGACGCGCCGCCCGTGCAGCGCACGCAGCACCGCGCGGACCTCGTCCTCGCTTCGCGGGAACGAGATCGTGTCCGCGAAGCCGGTGTTCCTCGATTCATCGTGCAGGTAGTCCCCGAACGCGGGACCGATCGCATCGATACGGGCCTGGGAGCTGCCCATGACCCCACCTCCCCTTGATGCATCTGCTGCCATTGTATCCCCGGGCATCGCCGCTACCTTGCGCCCCGGCTTCCGATTTCGGTTTGGAAACAATCGGGGCGGCGGGCGGCGCGGTTCGGCGAACGGGATGCGGGGCGCGGCAAGCCCTCGCCTGCCAGATGCCGCGCCGCAACGGCGCCGAGTGCGCCATCCCGGCACGATGCGCAAACGGTTTGCTGGCCAGACGTCCACGGCTTTCACACAATCGATTTTTCGCACCCGTGGCGCTGCGGCGGTGAGAAACCGGTAAGAACCGCTGCCAAATCCGTTTGATTCGCCTGCTAGCCTCCATGGCACGAGAGATGCCCGCGGGAGGCGGGGCACTCGGCGGCTCCTGCAGATGCGCGGCGCCCTGGCCGCTTGCGGAAACGCGGCGCCCGATCCGCCCGCGGGCGCGAGGAAGAGGAGGACGTATGGCCGTTTACCTACCCGACGCGAAGGTGGCTATCGAGATCGTCGACGATCCCCTGAGCCTCCCCGCGGACCTGGACGCCTTTCCCGGCTACACGATCGTGACCGTGACCAGCGCCGAGGTCTGCGACCCAGTCGCGTTCCATCGCGTGGCCGAGCGCGTCGGCGCCGCCGCCGGCGTACCGGTGCCGCCCGACACGCCCGAGGCGATCGCCGCCCGCAAGCGCCTGATGCGGCGCCTCGACAAGGACCTGCACCTCGCCGAGTACGCGCGCGCCATGGGCATCTCGCTCGTCCCCACCGCGCCCGCGGGCGGTGGCGGCGCGCAGCCCGCCGCCTAGCCTCGCGCACCGCGCCCGCGGCCCGCGCCCGGTCGCCCGCAGGCCTTCGCCCAGACCCAGCCCGCACCCCACAGCCTCCCGCGCCATCTGCTACGATGCGATAGGCCCGGTGCTCCGCCCCAAGGGCGGGAGCGCGGGCGCAGCGGAACCTTCGGCCCTGCCGTGCGAGCGGCGGGGCCCGCACGCACGGGAGGCATCGTGGTCGGGCTCGGGACGGTCATCAACGTGGCGCTCATCATCGTCGGCGGCGTCGTGGGACTCGCCGGCGGCCGACTCTTCACGCCCAAGGTCCAAGACACCCTCATGAAGGCAGCCGGCGTGAGCGTGATCTTCGTCGGGCTCGCCGGCGCGCTCAGCGGCATGCTCTCGATCCAGGACGGCAGGCTCGTGAGCGGCGGGAGCATGATGATGGTCGCGTCGCTCGCCATCGGCTCGCTCGTGGGCGAGCTCATCGACATCGACCGCCACTTCGTCACCCTGGGCGAATGGCTCAAGCGCAAGGTGGGCGGCGAGGGCGACCGCGATTTCGTCAAGGCGTTCGTGAGCACGTCGCTCACGGTCTGCATCGGCGCGATGGCAATCGTCGGCTCGATCCAGGACGGCATTTTGGGCGACTGGTCCACCCTCGCGCTCAAGGGCGCGCTCGACGCGCTCATCGTCTGCACGATGGCCGCCTCGCTCGGACGCGGCGCCATCTTCTCCGCGCTGCCCGTCGCCGTGTTCCAGGGGAGCATCACCCTGCTCGCGCGCCTCATCCAGCCCATCATGACCGATGCGGCGCTCGCGAACCTCTCGCTCGTGGGCTCCATCCTCATCTTCTGCGTGGGCGTGAACCTCATCTGGGAGCGGACGTTCAAGCCGGCGAACATGCTGCCCGCGGTGGTCGTCGCCGTCGCGCTCGCCTTCGTGTAGCTGAAAACCGCCCCATCGCGGGTGCGGCCGCCAACTTTTTTCGATAGTCGGTACCTTTTCGCCTCATGGCGAAGTAGCGCGAAACATGGAAGTCGGTGTCCCTGCGGTTTTGCTTCCGTGCACCGCCCGTATACTCGCCCGGTTGGAATAAAGGTACCTACTACTTGATTTTTATATAAATAAGAACCCCCAAATCGGCTCCGAACGCACCTCGAGATGCCCGATTGCCGAGCCTGAGCCTGCAGGATCTCGCGAGAAGCCCATGGCCGTGACCCGCGAGCGCAGCACAGTGACGCGCCACAGCATTCATACGAACAGGTGTTTGTACCTGTAGTACAATGGAAGGTCAATCGAAGCGAAAACCGTCCGCCGCCCCCAAAGCGACCGGCGGGCACGCGGAGGAGGTGGCCGCATGGATGGCATCGTGCATGACGTGCATGAACTCATAGAGCGCATCAACGCGAGCGAGCGGCTACGCGGCAGCTCGCACTTCTCCAGCGCCGTCTACCGCAACGAGCCCATCATCACCACCGGGCGCCAGATGGCCGGCTACCTGCCCGAGCGCTACCGCGAGATGCGCAAGATCTCGCGCTGGCAGGAGGGGTCGCCGCGCGGGCGCTGGCTCAGCGAGGCCGAGCTGTTCTACCGGCAGGCGCGCTTCATGGAGGACTTTGAGGACGACTGCCCCTACCACGGCGCCTTCGACTCGTACTACCCCACCTACAACGCGATGAGCGACCGGCAGCTGCGCGGCTACTTCACGTGGCGCGCGGCGGTGCGCCGCGGCGACATCCAGGAGGGCCCGCTCGCCTACGCGTACGTGTACCTTTACGAGCTCATCAACGGCGTCGGCGCCACCGACGCGCTCGACGGCTTCCGCAAGCTCGATGCCTTCTGGCGGGCGTACCGCGAGATCGCGCCGGGCATCGACCGCTACGCGCGCACCTGGCTGCGCGACTACGTGGTCTACCACGGGCTCGACCCCGCGCTTCTGGGCGAGTGCGCCGACATCGTCTTCGACCGGGCGCTGCTCGAGCTGGTCAGCCAGAGCGCACCCTTCGACCCCGACCTCCTGGAGAACATCGATATCATCGTCGCGAACGATGACGACGAGGTCGAGGCGATCTCGCTCGATGCCTCCTGGGCGCAGGTCGCCGAGGGGACGCAGCAGGGCGGCTCGGGAGGATGCTGGCGCGGACGGCGGGTGCAGGCCTCGGCGCTCCCCCTCCCGGCGGACGCCGCCCACGAGGCGGCGCTCCTCGCGGCGATCGATGCGCTGTCGTCGTACCGCATCCGCCTCTCGCGCCTGTACAAGGACACGCCGGACGACCTGCGCCACGTCGCCTGCGCCGTGTATGTCCGGCTGCTCCGGTACTATAGGCGCTACCGCAGAAGCGGCTTCGTCGAGACGCTCTTCGGGGAGGAGCTGAACATGAGCTACACCATGTTCTCGAGCGCGGTGTTCTTCGAGCCGCGCCAGCACCCCTCCGTCGACTACCGGCTCGACGCCATCCACTGGTACCAGTGCCGCCGCGGCACCTGGCGCTGCATCCGCGTGTACGGCGCGCGCGAGAAGAGCCCCGTTCTGGGCAAGGTCATGCGCGCGGTCGACCGCAAGCTGCGCGACGCTCTGGGCTACCCGCATCCGCTCAAGGAGCAGGACCTCCCCAAGTACCTCAACGAGCTGATCGACAAGGAGGTCGCGGCCTGGACCGCCTGGAAGGCCGAGCACGCGCGCCGCGCGGTCGAGATCGACCTCTCGCAGCTCGCGGGCATCCGCAGCGCCGCGGCGTGGGCGCGCGACGCGCTGCTCACGGACGAGGAGCGCGGGGACGGAGGCACCGCTGAAGAGGTCGCGACGGCGGGACCCGCTGCGGTGCCTGTCGCGGCGCCGGCCCCGCTCCAGGCCCCGGCATCGGCACCCCAAACCGCGGCGCCCCAACTCGCAGCGCCCCAATCTGCGGGCGAGAAAAAGCAGGAACCGGGCGCACAGAAGGCGGTTTCCTGCTCCATTCCGCCCGCAGATGCGGAAAGCGCCGCGGCGGGTGGGGAAGGAGGAGCCGACAGGACCGGCACCGCACCCGATGCCGGACCCGCCGCCGCACTCGACGCCGCCGAGCGCGCCTACCTCGCGGCGCTCCTCGCCGGCGACCGAGCGGCGCCTGCAGGGCGGCCAGGGCCAGGGCCTCGCCACATACCGCGAGCTCATCCGCAACCTCTCGACCAAGACGCGGCCCGAGGGCGGCGCGCTCGGCCTCGTGCTCGACCGCTGGGTCGCCGCCACCACGGGCGACGCGGAGGACGGGGGCGCAGGCCCCGACGACGTCATGCGCCGCGCCCTCACCCCGCTCGAGGAGCTCGTCCACGGCTTCGACTTCACGCGGATGCTCCGCGCCTACCGCGAGGCCAGCCTCGAGGGCGACGACGAGCGAAAGTCGTACGTGCTCAAATGGCTTCGCGGCGAGTACCGCACCAAGACCGAGGCCAGGGCGGAGCTGGGCTGCTCGACCATCATCGGCGACGACGATTGGTACGACTACGTGAAGCTCTTCGCGGCGTTCCTCACCGGTGCCGGTTACAAGGGGCTTCTCGTCCTCATCGACGAGCTGGTAAACCTGTTCAAGATCCCCAACAGCATCACGCGCCAGTACAACTACGAGAAGATCCTCACGATGTACAACGATACGCTGCAGGGCAAGGCGCGCCACCTGGGGATCATCATGGGCGGGACGCCTCAGAGCATCGAGGACCGGCGACGCGGCGTCTTTTCCTACGAGGCGCTGCGGAGCCGCCTCACGCAGGGCCGCTTCGCCACGGAGGGCATGCGCGACATGCTCGCGCCCATCATCCACCTGCACCCGCTCACCTACGAGGAGCTGCTCGTGCTCATCGAGAAGCTGCAGCAGATCCACGCGGGCTACTTCGGCTACCGGCCGCGCCTCGAGACGGCGCACCTGGTGGAGTTCCTGAAGATCGAGTTCGGGCGCGTGGGCGCGGACACGCACCTCACGCCGCGCGAGGTGATCCGTGACTTCATCGAGCTTCTGGACATCGCGTACCAGAACCCCGACGCGCCGGTGGAGACCCTGCTGAGCGGTGTCGCCGGGAGCGGTGACGCGGGCGGGCAGGGCGCGCCCGGCGAACATGCAGTACCCCCCACACCCCCTGCCACCGCCGGGCGCGATTCGGCGGAGTTCGCCGAGTTCACCATCTAGCGTGGTAACCTGAAACGCGAGCCGTACGTTCCGTCTGCAGAGAGGAGGGCGCCGTGGAGGCGATAGTCGCGCGCAGCATCATCGGCTACCTCGTGCAGATCCTGCCCTGCGCCGTGCTCTGCCTCCTGCCGTTCCGCGGCAGGTTCCGCACGAGCACGCACCGCGCCTGGCTCGCCGCCGCGGGCATCATGACGGCGGGGCTCGCGCTCTTCATCGGCGTCCTCGTCGGCTTCTACGTCGCCTCGGGCGGCGAGCCGAGCGAGACCCTGAAGACGCTCCAGAACCTCATCTTCCTCGCCGACGTCGGGGCGCTCTTCGCCCTCTACATCCACGTGGTCGATGCCGGGCCCGCGCAGAAGACGTTCGTGTTCTCGGTCGCCATGCTCTACGGCTTCTTCGTCACGTTCCTCTCGTCGCATGTCTCGCTGCTCATGGGCCTTGCGGAGGGGAGCGACGGCTTTCTGTACCACCCGCCGCGCCTCGCCGTGCTCGCGGCGGCCAACGCGGTCTTCTTCCTCGCGCTGGCGCCCGTGGCGCGTTCCGTCAGGCGCCTGCTCGCCGCCCACGTCGCCCCGGGGATCTGGTGGCGCATGGCGGTGCTCCCGCTCATCTTGGTGCTCACGCTCGTGGTCGGCGGCTGGCTGCCGCCCCTCGACAACTCGGGGCTCTTCATCACGCTGAGTTTCGTGCTGGCGCTCGACAGCGTGATCCTCGTGTGGTGGATGCTGCGCATGGTGCGCCTCGCCGTGGAGCAGACGAACCGCCAAGCCAAGCTCGAGCGGGCGCTGCGCGAGCGCACGACCGCGCAGAACGCCCTCGCCAGCGAGCTCCGCGCGGCGCGCGAGCGCGTGGACGAGCTCGAGCGGCAGATGGGCCGCGACGACGCGCCCGCGCCCACCGAGGAGGCGCAGCCCATCGTGCTCGCCACGCCGACCCGCGCGATGAGCTTCCTGCCCGACGAGGTGACGCACGTGGACTCGCTCAACCGCGTGCGCAGCATCCATTTCGCGAACGGCCAGTCCGTCCAGATCGACATGACGCTCTCCGCGATCGCCGAGGAGCTGCCCGGCGACTGCTTCGCCTACTGCCATCGCTCCATCATGGTCAACCTCAACCACGTGCGGCAGGTCACCGCGCGGGGCGTCGAGCTCGACACGGGCGAGCTGCTCCCCGTGAGCCGCCGGCGCCTGCCCGAGCTGCGCGACGCCGTGGCCAAGCTGGGGTAGCCATGGGCATCTTCGAGCGCTACGCACCCTTCGTGCAGGACTTCATCTACGACCACGCCTGGGAGAACCTGCGCGGCATCCAGGTGGCCGCCGGCGACGCCATCTTCAACACCGACGAGAACGTGCTGCTCACGGCCTCCACGGCATCCGGCAAGACCGAGGCGGCGTTCTTCCCCATCCTCTCGCTCTTCTGGGAGGACCCGCCCGCGAGCGTGGGCGCCCTCTACATAGGCCCGCTCAAGGCGCTCATCAACGACCAGTTCCTGCGCCTGAACGACCTCTGCGCCGAGGCCGACATCCCCGTGTGGCACTGGCACGGCGACGTCGCAGCATCGCACAAGCGAAAGCTGCTCAAGCACCCGAGCGGCATCCTCCAGATCACGCCGGAGTCCCTGGAGGCGCTCCTCATGCACCGGCACGCCGCGGTGCCCCGGCTCTTCTGCGACCTGCGCTTCGTCGTGATCGACGAGGTCCACTCGCTACTGCGCGGCGACCGCGGCGGGCAGACGCTCTGCCTCATCGAGCGCCTCTCGCGCATGGCGGGCGTGAACCCTCGGCGCATCGGGCTCTCGGCCACCATCGGCGAGCCGGATCGAACGGGCGCGTTCCTCTCGAGCGGCACCGGGCGCGGCTGCGTGATCCCGCGCTTCGAGGAGCCCGGCCGCGTCTGGCGCCTCTCGATGGAGCACTTCTACGTAGCGGGCCCGCAGGCGGCATCGCGCGAGGTCGCCGAGCGCATGCGCGCGGACGGCACCGTCGAGGCGGACGTCCTCGCCGTGGAGCCCGTGGCCGCCGCGCCGACCGCCGAGACCGCTCCCGTCGACAATCCGACCGCTTCCGCCACCGGCGCATTCGCAAGCAGGAAATCGACTGAACCGGCCTCTCCGGAGGCCCTCACCGTCGAAAAAGTGCTTGCGAGTTCCGAGGCGACGGAAGCGGTCGGCGAGCAGGCGCTGCTCTCGCCCACCGACCGCGCGCCCGAGAACGCCGACCCCGGCATCGCCTACATCTTCGAGCGCACACGCGGCCGCAAGTGCCTCGTCTTCGTGAACTCGCGCGAGGAGGCGGAGGCGGTCTGCACGATGCTCCGCTCCTACTGCGAGGCCAACCGCGAGCCGGACCGCTTCCTCATCCACCACGGCAACCTCTCGGCGAGCCTGCGCGAGTCTGCCGAGGAGATCATGCGCGACGACGAGCGGCTCGACACCACCGTCACCACCGCCACGCTGGAGCTCGGCATCGACATCGGCCGGCTCGAGCGCGCCTTCCAGATTGACGCGCCCTTCACCGTGTCGAGCTTCCTGCAGCGCATGGGCCGCACCGGCCGGCGCGGCGGCCCGCCCGAGATGCACTTCGTCATGCGCGAGGAGCAGCCCGAGCCCCGCACCACCATGCCCGAGACCATCCCCTGGAAGCTCCTGCAGGGCATCGCGCTCGTCCAGCTCTACCATGAGGAACGCTGGGTGGAGCCTCCGCGGCTCGACCGCCTGCCCTACAGCCTGCTCTACCACCAGACCATGGCCACGCTCGCCTCGTGCGGGGAGCTCTCGCCCGCCGAGCTCGCGGGCCGCGTGCTCACGCTCTCGTACTTCCGCCGCGTCTCCGCCGACGACCTGCGCGTGCTGCTGCGCCACCTAATCGAGACCGAGCAGGTGCAGCTCACCGAGGGTGGCGGCCTCATCGTGGGGCTCGCCGGCGAGCGTGTGACCAACTCGTTCAAGTTCTACGCCGTCTTCCAGGAGAACGAGGAGTTCACGGTGCGCTGCGAGAGCGCGGAGCTCGGCACCATCGTGAACCCGCCGCCCCCGGGCGAGCGCATCGCCATCGCAGGTGCCTGCTGGCTTGTGGAGGAGGTCGACTGGAAACGGCACCTCGTGTACTGCACGCAGGTCAAGGGCCGCGTGCCGGCGTACTTCGGCGACTGCGCGGGCGACATCGACACGCACGTGCTCGAGCGCATGCGCCAGGTGCTCCGCGAGCACGCGCCCTACCCCTACCTCTTGGGCAACGCGCGGGCGCGTCTGCGCCAGGCGCGCTGGACGGCCGAGCAGAGCGGTGCCGCAAAGCGCCCCCTCGTGAACCTTGGCGGCGACACCTGGGTGCTCTTCCCGTGGCTCGGGAGCTACGCCTTCCTCGCGCTCGAGCGCCTGCTCAAGATCAAATGCGCCGGCGAGCTGGGGCTTAAGGGGCTCGATCCCGCGCGCCCGTACTACATGCAGTTCAGGATGCGCGCGGACGAGGACACGTTCTGGAGCGTGCTGGCAGCAGAGGCAGAGGCCGACTTCGATCCCATCGAGCTCGTGTATCCGAGCGAGGTCCCGTACTTCAACAAGTACGACGAGCTGCTGCCCGCCGAGCTCGTGCGCAAGGGCTTCGCCGAGGGCGTGCTCGATATCGAGGGCATGCGCGAGCGCGTGCGCCAGTGGTGCGCGGAGCGGCGCTAGCCACGATGAAGCAAAACCACCTCCTCAAGTCCCAGGCACCTTGTATCTCGATTTAAGGTGCTATACTAAATCTCAGATACGTATAGCAAGGAGTCGATATGCCTGCCGCTCAGATGAACATCCGCTTGGATTCCGCGCTCAAGGCATCGGGCAACGCCGTCATCGCCGAGCTCGGATACACACCGTCGCAGGTCGTGCGCGCGTTGTGGGAGTTTGCAACTGTACAGGGAACCCTCCCCGCAGCACTCACGCACATTCTGCAGGGCGCGAAAACCACCGCCGCATCAGACATCGATGGTGAGTCTGGGAAGGCGGCGGAAGGCACCAGAATCGTGTCATCGTTCTACGAGCGGATCGGAATCGAGGAGCCCACGGAAGGCATCGTCGACTACAACGAGCTCCGCGAGCTTGCCGCCGCCGAGCAGTTGGAGAAGTGGGGGCTCGCATGACGGGCATTCACCCCAACGAGCGCATCTCACCTATCAAGATCATGGTCGATACCAATATCCTGCTCGACTATTATCTCGCGCGCGGCGACCACCACCGCGCTGTCAGCACTTTCGTTGCGAGAGCGTTCGAACGTGAGGATATCGTGCTGTACGTATCACCGCTCTCCCTCAAGGACCTCGCGTATCAGATCGCCAACCTCATGAAGCTCGACGCGAGGCGCGCTGGGAGGGAAATCACGCCGGATATCGCCGCGGCAGCGAGAGAAACAGCATGGGGCTGCGTTCGGAATGTGCTCGAAAAGGCCTTAGTCGCTCCAACGGGAGCGGCGGAGGTGCTGGGCGCATTCACCTACAAGCGCATGCACGACGATTTCGAGGACGATCTCGTTCTCGCGGCACTCGATGCGGCAGACGGCCACTTGCTCATGACGCATGACACCAAACTTGCGCGGCATATTGGAGAGTCTTGCATCACGGCAGAAGAGGGGCTCCAGCTGCTGGATGAACTTGACGCGATGTAGCGTGAACCCGTTGGCTCACGGTCCGACGTGCCGAAACGCATATTGCCGCACCCTCATACGCGGTCTCCATCCAGTGCCTACTGTGGAAACAGCTCCAGATACTCCCCGCACGTAAGCGCACGGACGCGCGATGTCCGGAAAGCCCGCTCGTCGCGAGTGAGGATGAAGTCGACATCGTTCAGCTCAGCGCACGCCCGCACGAGACCGTCTTCGAAATCCGGCTCGCCCGACCGCATGGAGAGCTCGCACTCCTCCGCCCCAACAGGCGCTATGACGAGTAGCCCCATGAGCAGGCCGACGGCCTCGCGGGCCGCGGCCTCCCGTCCGCCGCGGCCGAGCACGTAGTACGCGTCCTTGAGTGATCCAGATGTAACGAGGCCCATCTCGCCGCCACCATTGCAGCGTTTGAGGACCTCCCACGCCTCAGCCGATTCCGGCCTCCCCTCGATGAGGGCATCAAGCAGCACGTTCGTGTCGAACAGCAGGCGGCGCGCGTTGAAGTTACGCATAGCGACCCGCGATCATCTCTCGCATCTGGGCATCGGTGAGGCTGACGAGCTCCTCTGAAGACCCGAACGCCGCGCGGAGTTCGCCGAGCCGCGCCAGCGGGTCATCGGCATCCGAAGCTCCCTCCAACGCGGCCGCCGCGTCGGGAATCTCCCCGGTCTGGGCGATACGCTCCCACACCATGCGGATGACATCGCCCGCCGAAAGTCCGGCTGCATGGATGAACACCTCTGCCCGGGCCTTGACCCGCTCGTCGACCCTGCCGGAAATCACCGCCGTCGCCATGGCAACCCCCTTGTTGTATACGCGTCTACAGTATACGACACCCAGCTGTTCCCACCGGCAATGATTGGCAAATCGCCAGGCCACTCCCCGGCATCGGCACCATGCGAATCCCGGCAACTTCACCGAGGACGACATCGAAGAGCTCGACGTCTACTTCAAGTGGGAGACCCGCACGCAACTTGCGAATGGCGGTATCGAGATTATCGACTGGTATCCGCTCGAGTTCCTCCGGCTCAACGGGACCACGTGCCTGCACATGAGCTACTCCCGCGCCGGAGAAGATAGCGAGACAACCCGCGTGAACGTGTGTACGCCTTCCCCCGCAACGACCAGCTCGTCCGCGTGACGATCTCCTACCGGGCGAGCGATGCCGGCATGTAGAGCGATGACCTCGAGTTCGCGCTGTCCACACTGGAGTTTGCGTAGCTCGCAAGCAGGCTTCAGCGTTCTGAATTGCCGTCAGGATTTAGGCATACCGAACGCAACGCAGAATGGCGATAAGCGCGCAGATGCCTGCCACGTTATGAGCAATCAACGCGGCGGGCATCTTACATGACAAGACGCAACCGTAGTTCCTCGCGAGGAGTGGGCTCATGACCAAGAATAGCAACCCCGTCATAGCATCCTGACCCAATCCTTCGAATACCCTGTGAAGCAGATGAGAATGTTCCCAATTGCCGACATCGAGAAACCCTGCAAGCTGGCCATGGGCCCCTCACCCAAGAAATCGAATCTCCCGTTGAGGGTCCTTTTTCCTAAGACCTATCTTAGAAAACAGGATACATGAGACAAGTCTTATGTATCCCGTCGACTGTGCCGACAACTCCGGAACGCAAGCTATAGTTTACGTTCCTGCACCTCGCGCTCCCCTTCGCAAGAATGCAATCTCTACCCACCCCATAGCTCGAAAAGGCGCAGGCAGCACCCTCTGATTGATTGAGTTAGTAGAATTAAATCTGTTTCAAAGAAAATTTCTTAGTTATTTCTTGACTTCTTCTTTACTCGGTGTTTTACTATGAATCAACGAAGGGAGCCGACAAGCGGAACCCGCAAAGAGAAAGGAAACGGAAATGAAGGCAACCAAGGACACGCAGGTCACCATCCAGAACGTCAACCTCAAGATCGACCCCGTGGTGAAGGAGTCGGCCGAGTCGGTGCTAGCAAACATGGGCCTCAACATGAGCGCCTACATCGGAATGTGCCTGCGCCAGCTCGCGCAGGACCGAGAGATCCCGTTCACCCAGAAAGCCGATCCCGAGTTCTGGGCGACTGAGTACCGAGCGTACAAGACGAAGCGAATCGTCGACTCCGGCATCATCCAACCGGCCATCAACCTCTATACCGAAATCGGCAAGCTCATCACTGGAATTAGCGGTGAAATCGAGGCGAAAATGCTCGTCGCCGAAATCGACGGAACCAGCCCCACGGTTATCGAGCTCGCAAACGACATGCTTGGCGACGTGACGTTCGACAAGTCGCTCAACGCGACTCACGTGAAGGTCTCCATGCTCTTGGAAAGCGTCTCCGGCATCGAGAAGCGGTTCGCCGGTGACAAAGATGTAAAGCCCTTCACCGCCTATAGGGAAACTCTCGAGTCGATTGACGGGAAGATTCTCGACGGGTGTTTCGAGATAGCTGAAAACCTCGACGTCAACATCCTCGAGCTTTTCGGTACCGTCTTCGATCTCGATACGACGGAGGACGAGGGTTTCACCATCACCCGAGAGAACAGCGTTCTCCTCGTGGATCAGCTCTTCGGATACGCCGTCGAGACCTACAGCGAAAACCCCGACAGCATCGTCCTGCGGTACACGGGACAGGTCGGCGGGAGCGCCCTCGCAATCGCCCTTTCCGCCGCCTCGGCTGCGCAGGACATGCTTTCCAAATGCAATCTCGACGTCAAGTACAACACGGGCGTCGCGCCCGCACTCCTCGATAAGAACAAGGGGGATGAGCAGGGTGACTAGTTATCGCGGCGGAAGCTCTTACGGTCGAGGAGCCCGATTCGGTGGGTTCACGAATCATCGGACAGGCGGGTACGTATCGGCGGTACGCGCACACCAGCACACCGGCCAAAGCTTCGGCGGCTACTCGAAGGCCAAGAGCTCCACCACCGGGAACTACTACATGAAGAAGGGGTGATTGAAAAGCTCAGAAGATAACAGATGACAAATCCGCTCAACAATCCAATCAACGGCACGGCATCAAAAGGATGCCCGGAAGAAAAGGAGACCATCATGGCGTATCGCGGACATTATTCAAGCGGCAGGAGCGGCTACTCAGGCGGCGGCTTTACGAACCACCGCACCGGGACCTACGTATCGGCGGCTCGTGCCCACCAGCACGTGGGACAGAGCTTCGGCGGGTTCACTAAAACGCGCAGCAGCACCTCGGGCAACTTCTACATGAAAGGCGGCTCTTCGAACCGCAAGTAACCGCCCACGTTTACGGCGTGGCCGCGACGGGAATCGCGGCCACGCCGGCTATCTAGTCTCTTAACTAACGAAAAGAAGCCGATCATGGGATTCGTTTCAGCAAAATGCCCCGCATGCGCCAAGAGCATTGAGATTCCGGCGGAGGAAACCGAGTTCTTCTGCCCCTACTGCGGCAGCAAGTTTCTGCGCGACGCAGCTTATGCGTTCGCCGCGATGCCCGAGATGGCCACAGGCGACGCCGATCTATCCGACTTCATTATCGTTGGGACCACGCTCACGGCATACAAGGGCACAAAGCCGCATGTTATCGTCCCGGCACATGTGACAGCGATTTCTTCTGAAGCATTCCAGGGAAACAAGTTTATCTCAACGGTCACTATCCCTGACAGCGTGACGATTATCGAGACCAACTCATTCCGAGGCTGCACTTCGCTATGCACTATCGACATGTCGCACAACGTAGTTACTATCGAGATTGGCGCGTTCGAAGGCTGCGTCTCGCTACAGAAAATCGATTTTCCTCGTTCACTGCAGCAGCTTGGGGCAAGCGCATTCCGAGGCTGCTCCTCACTTGTAACTGCATACGTCCCTAGTTCTTGTAGCTATAAGAAATCAAACGATTGGAGCCCAGTGCGCCAGCATGAATTCGCCTCGTTTTCGAGCCCCACAAAGGTAACCGAAATCTAGCCCTTCCGCCTTGCCGTATGTAGGCATATCAGTCCTGCAACTTGCAGCCTACATCCAAGCCGGGCGTAATCCTGCCGTCCGTAGAACGCTCGATACGCCACAGGAGCGTCATCAATCACGCGATAAACGCACACGGATTTGCTCGACATTGCCTTTTGATATCCAAGTCATTGGGGCACAGGAACACGGTGAAACGGTCTCAGATTGCGGGAAGCCCTACAGCTCGATAGTGCCAATCCTCCTGCCGGAACTGCGTGAAGGACACGGTCGAGGCCGACCCGCAACTGTTCTCCATGAGCTCCAGCAGGAAGGCCCGGAACAGTTCGTCCGAGCGGTCAAGCAGCCACTCGTCGAGCACGAACACCTGGAAGGCGGCGTACTGGTGCCGTCAAGATTCTTGCGCACTTTCCGACAGCCCCATAGGCCCGCCCTCCGGTACTGCCGCCCCTCCAGCAGCATCGCGTCCAGGTAGCGGCGGGAGCCCCCGCTCGCGACCCTGTTAGGCACAAAGTAACCGCAGTCTGCCCCGCCCCATACCAAGCTTAAACTGTTATCCAAAGTAGAACTCGCCTGATATGCTCACGGCTGTGCGAAATATGCGGAAGCCAAGCAAGAGCTCGCGTATTGCCAACGAAAGGGAACACTCGACCTAGCCTGTCATTTTTGGAGTTATCAAGACAAAGAAGTGCCAAAGACAGGGTAATTTGTTTCTTGGGGAATCCATCTGGACGAGCCCGAGCGCGAGATTGTTCACCGCTCTTGGGTGCAGACGCGACGCAAAGCTGATCGCCTATCGAATCCCTATTGGTACTTCCCCTTTATTTCCAACAGTTTCATTTCACATGACCTCACTTGTTCCTCTAGCAAACTCTCGCTTCTCGCGGCGCGAAACTTCTGCTCATTAAGAAGGTCGCTCTCTCGACGTAGGGATTCCAACAATTCTTTTTTCTCGACGGGGATTGCAACGATGCACCTGTTTCGCTTTTCCATCTTGAGGTGTAATTCACTCTCAAGCGCTCGCCTTTTCTTGAACTCAAACAGGCCTAGCTTCTCTAACTCCAGTCGGATAAGCTTAATTGCTTGACAAGTCGTCTCATATTCCTTCTGAGAAGGAACTATCGCCACGGCCCCCTCTTCAAGATCGAGCTGCTTCCCCGCATTGCAAGCTAGCTTTCTCTGTACATTCGTTAACTCTTTATGTACGTTATTCAATTCCTCTTGCTTGTCTGACACTTGCTTAAGCAGAGTTTCAATTTCCTGAATATCCCTGCCGATTTCGTCCGTCGCTTTTAGAGCTGCAATAGCTGGATTGTTTATAATCTGCCGAACTATTGTGTATTGCCCTGCAAGCAGCGTTTTTGTCGCAGCCAACAATAGAGATGCCTGTTCCGCCTTCTTATCAGACTGCCGATAGCCGGATAACTTTTTATACCGCAATTCCGCATTTCTGTATTTTCCAGAAGCCATCAGGAGATTCGCCTCTTCGTAAGACGCCGCCAGCGCTTTCTCATAAGCTTCTTGGCATTCCCTCTCTCGTTGACGAGAATCCCGATACCATGCTCCATCCTCCCCCTTTAGAGCAGAAAAAGCAGCTGCAGCAGCTTGATAATCTCCTTGGGACTGGAGAGTCAAAGCCTCAGAATAAGCTTTTTCTTGTATCGCCAAACACTGTGCAGCCCTCATCAGCTGTGGCGCATCTTCATAGTCGCCAAGGTCACAGAATAGGCGGGCGGCTTTTTCAAATTGGTCTTTCTCGAAGTAGCTTTTTCCTCTATCGTATACGCGTTTGAGCTGCTGTTCCTCTTCTCGTTCTCTCCATGTCTCATCTTCAACCTTTTCGAACTTAACTCGAGCTAGTTGCTCCTTAGAATCTGAATAGTCAATAATCTGGGAATATAGCTCAATGGCCTTGTCGTACTCTCCTTGCTTTCTTAGTTCGGACGCCATCTTATATTGCTGTTCGCTGAATGCCTCGCGCGCAGCGAGAGCCTTACTTGGTGCATCACGCCATTCGCCTAGGCTGAGAAAAATGTTTTCCGCGTCTAAGTATCTTGATTCCTGAAGATCTCTTTCCGCCTCTGAATAAAGTGAGTCGTTTTGCTTAATGTCACGCAAATTGACAGTTTTCTCGAGCATCCTAAGTGAGTCCGAGTAATCGCCCAACTCTTCGAACAATTCTGCGGCTTTATCGAACTCCTCTTCGGACAGAAGGCCTATCGCCCGTTGATAGACTTTCGCTTTAGCGGCTTCGTCTCGAGCTGCTAAAGCTTTATCCGACATAGACTTCGAGTTTTTATATGTCCCAAGAGCATCAAATGCTTTCGCAGCTTCGTCATATCTCTCTTCACTCAATAGCCTCAGTGCATATTCATAATCCCGTGCGTTTCTGGCGTCCCGTACAATTTGCGTTTTCTCCTCTTCTGAGGATTGTAAAAAAGCTGCGCCTAAATATGATCCATCATGCTCGAAGTACTCCGACGCATACAGGAGCCCCGTGTATGCATCAGTATTAGAAAAAGTGGCATGAAAAGCACTTACGAAAAAGATGATTAGCTCTTGATCGTCCCCGAGAAGAGGCAGCATATAGAGCCCCTTAAGTACCTTGTTCCCGCTCATCACCAACTGCTGCTGGATTGTATCGTTGAGATTTGCCATGAACGCCGAGTATCGTTCATCGTCAGCCACAAGGGCGTCAATATGCTCGACCGATGCGCTAATGAAATCATCTCTGATTTGATCAAATAGCTCATCGTCATTCAAATACTTGATTTTTATACCAAGACCGCCAGCTGTTGTTCTCCCGTTACCAATAGACTTCTGAATCTCTTTAAGCTCTTCCGCGCGCTTCACCATGCTGTAAAGCCCGCTAACTCGACCAACTGATGAGCAAAGCTCATCTAGTTGTTTGTATTTTTCTAGCTCCTCTTCTTTCTTCTGAAGCTTTATTTGGTATTGCATTCTTTTGTCTTCAACGGCATCGCGAATCATTGAAAGGAGTATCACGAGCCTCCGCTGCTGTAGAACCGTCGGAATGAATCCGGAATCGATTGCGGCAATCACGCGTTTTACAACGTCAGCCTTGTTCTCTTTGTTTTCTAAGGAATAGTAGAGATCAGAGAAGCTGATTTCGCGAAGTTGCTCTAGGGATGCGATTGTAGAAATGTCTTTCATTGCCTTCCCCTTAACTGGGAATTGGATTCGATGTAGATATTATATTGATTGGTTGAGCCTAACCACTCTTCCTGCTCTCTCAATATCTACATTCGGTTTTTCTTTGTTCCAATATGGGGATGCGGACGAATTCTTGGACAGGCCTAGGCGGCCGGCCCGAGCCGCTCCCTGCGGCCCAGGATCGTATCGTACACCGCCCGCCCGCCCTCGCGGAACGCCTTTGTGTTTAGTCAAGCCTGACTTTCGGTTTTGAGCACAGATTTCTTCCGGGTTTCGGCACGCAACTTTTTCGGGTTTCGTCACGGGCGCGCCGCCGTCTCTACCTTCCCGACTTTCCCAGCATGAGGGACTCCTCGAGCCTGTGGCTGGGTCCGCCGAACTCCACGAGCCTGCCGTGGTGCACCACGCGGTCGACGATGGCCGCCGCGAGCTTGTCGTCGGCGAAGACCGTGCCCCACCTGCTGAACTCGACGTTGGTGGTGAATATCACGCTCCTCCTCTCGTAGCTGTCCGATATTACCTGGTCCAGGAGCCTCGCCCCGTCCACGTCGAAGGGCACGTAGCCGAACTCGTCCAGGACCAGGAGCCTCGCCTTGGCCACGTCGGCGAGCAGCCGGTCGAGCGTCCCCTCCCGCTTGGCCTTGCCGAGCCGCAGCACCAGCTGCGCGGTCTGCCAGAACCTCACGGGGTAGCCCGCCGAGGTCGCGGCGATCCCGAGGGCGGTGGCCATGTGGGTCTTGCCGCGCCCCGTCTGGCCGTAGAAGACCAGGTCCTCCGCGTCGCGCACGAACGCCAGCGAGAGCATCTCGTCGCGGCCCCAGCCGTCGGGGAACGCGACGTTGGACCAGTCGAAACCCTCGGCCGACTTGGGAACGGGGAACCTCGCCTGCCTGAGCAGGCGCGCCCGCTTCGCCCTGTCGCGGTGGGCGATCTCGGACTCGAGCATCGCCGTGCACGCGGCCACCTGGCCCGGCGTCGCGGAGGCGAGGAAGGCGCCGATCGTGTCACCGGACATGAAGAGGGCCCTCGCGGCGCCGCGGAAGGCGGCCTGGGCGGCCTCACGCTCCGAGCTCGTCCGCGGCACGCCGCCCACCTCCCCCGAGCAGCCTCAGCGCCCTGTCGTAGACGCCCAGGTCGACCTCCTCGTCGTACTCGACGCGCTCGTCCCCCGAGGCGGCCCTGGCGGCCGAGAGGGCGACCGAGGCGCGGTCGACGCCTCCGGTCGCCGCGAGCGAGCGCGACATGCCCTCCACGGCGGCGCCCCACCCCCCCCCCGCGCTCTCGTCGCGCAGCACCCTGAGGTCGGCGGCGAGGTCGGCGGGCGCCTCGGAGTCGAGGAAGGCGACGAGCCCGGCGGGCAGCGACGCCCTCGCGCTCGAGTCCCTCCACCCGGCGGGCCTCATGCACAGGAGCCTCAGCTGCAGCGTCGGGCCCGAGCTGTCGGTCGGGGCCCCGCCCCGCTCGCGCTCGTAGACGGCAACGACCTCCCCGGTCTCGCAGTCGCAGACCGCGACGTCGAAGGCGCCAAGCGCGACGGCGACCTCGCGGCGCGCGTAGGCGGGGCCGGCCGAGTAGCGGTGCACCCCGCCGACCGTGATCGTGCCCTGCTTGTTGCACCTCCTGGCCTCCCACCTCACGCACGAGAACGCCGCCGGCGGCAGCGGCGAGAGCGCCTCCCTGTCCCCTCCGAACAGCTCGGACTCGGGCGTGCCGAGCCTTCAGTGGCGCTTGCCCTCACTCAGGTCGAGGCAGTCCTCGAGCAGCCTGCGGTCGAGCGCGCGGACGTCGTGGAACGACGGGACGGGGACGAAGAGGTTCCTCCTGTGGCAGCCGACCTTGTTCTCGACGTTGCCCTTCTCGTTGCCCGGGTAGGGGTTGGTGAAGGTGTGGTCGAGCCCGTGGTGAGCCGCGAAGCGGCGGAAGAGCTCGGACGTCCTCGCCTCCCCGCCGACGCGCCTGCCGACCTCGGCGGCGTTGTCGAAGACCGCCCTCCTGGGCACGCCGCCGACGAACTCGAAGACGTTGCGGAGCCCCTGGCAGACGCACTCGGCCGTCTCGCCCCAGAAGACCTGGGTGAGCCCGACGTCGGGGTGCGGGAAGGTGACCGTCAGGTACTCGCCCCTGGTGACAACGCCGCGGACCCTGAAGTCCGCCTCGCCGAAGTCGACCTGGACCTCGCCGGGCAGCCATCTCAGCGTCAGGAACCCCTCGGCGTCCCTGCGGTCGCGCTCGCGGGCCATCTCCTCGCGGCGGCGCTTGACGTAGCGCCGCACGGTGGAGTAGCTGCCCGTGTAGCCCTCCTCGTCGCGGAGCCTCACGTAGACCCTCGTCGCCGTGTGGCGCTGCTTGCGCCAGTTCCTGCAGTCGTCGTCGAGCCAGGAGTCGATCGTCTCCTCGTATGGCGCGAGGACCTCGCTCTCGGGC
The DNA here is from genome assembly GCF_902150035.1 of Enorma burkinafasonensis. GTDB lineage: Bacteria > Actinomycetota > Coriobacteriia > Coriobacteriales > Coriobacteriaceae > Enorma > Enorma burkinafasonensis. Next base: position 38,934 of record NZ_LR597509.1, on the reverse strand, counting down.
TCGCGCCGCCTCGGGGGCTCGGGCGACAGGTCCTCCATCCTGGCGTACTTCCTGACCGTCGGCTCCGACGCGCCGACCGCCCTCGCAATCGAGGCGATTGGCTCGCCGCCCCTGGCGCTCTTGCGTATATCCTCTATCTTGTCCACGCCGATCATTCCCCTCTGGCCCTCCTCACGTCGTAAACGGAAGCAACGACATTGTTGGGCCGATTGCGGATGGTCGGCGTGCCCATGCTCAAAGCCGAAAGATTTTCGTGCTCAGGCCCGAAACTTTCCGACGCTCAAGCCCGCAACTTCGAGGCTATCAAACACACCGCTCACCGCAGCAGAGGCGTGGACTGTGCTCGAAGCTGCTCGTCATCGACGAGCTGGGGTACCTCGGCATGGGTGAGAGAGGGACCGATCCGCTCTTCCAGCTCATCTCGACGCGCCACGGGCGGCGCTCGACGGCCATCACCGCCGACGTCGACATCGGCGGGTGGGGAAAGGTGTTCGGCGACGGCGGTGCCGCGAGCGCGATCGCGGGCCGCGTGTGCCACCGCTGCCGCGTCATCAAGACCGCGAGCAGGTCCTACCGGCTCAAGGACCTGCCGCGCGAGAGGAGGGACGCCGAGTAGCCGAAAACGGCGAAAGCGCGTTAGCGGAACCGGCGAGAATGCGTTAGCGCGATCGGCGCCGATAGATTTCCGCGATTGGCGAAAAATACATTGACGGTAACAGCACCGCACGGACGAGCAGTCGACGCCGAGCTGGAGGGGCGCGTGGCGCCCGGCACCGCCGTCGCCGGCTTATAGGACAAAATGTGTGTCCGAATCAGGGGCATCGACGCAGGTCGATGCCCCTTTTTCACGCGCTTAAATCTGCGGGGGGAATTTAACCACTCGGACAGATAGTGTGTCCGGATTCGCACCCGTCCCGCAGGCAGATGACTGAAAATCAGGCCGTTAAAACCCCGATTACCGAGGAGCTGGGGATGAAGGCGGTCAGGTGCCCCTCCTGCGGGGCGGAGATGAAGAGGAACGGGAAGACGAGCGCGGGCGCGCAGAGGTGGAGGTGCGGGGCGTGCGGCGCCTCGACCACGGTCTCCTACGACGACACGGCGGCGAGGCTCGACGAGTTCCTGGCATGGCTGCTCTCGAAGGCGACGCAGGCGGACATGCCCGGGCAGGGGCGCACGTTCAGGAGGCTCGCCGCGGGCTTCTGGCCGATCTGGCCCATGCCGGAGCCCACGGGCGAGGTCCACAGGGTGCTCTTCGTCGACGGGATCTGGCTCGCCCGGAGCCTCGTCGTGCTGATAGCCTACGACGGGGAGCACGTGGTCCCGTAGTACATGGCCGAGTCGGAGACATCGAGGGCCTGGGAGGCGCTCATGGCGCCGATCCCGGCCCCGGAGGTGGTGGTGTGCGACGGCGGGACGGGCTTCGAGAGGGCGAGGCGCCGCGCCTGGCCGGGGACTCGCGTACAGAGGTGCCTCTTCCACGCGTTCTCGCAGGTGAGGCGCTACACCACCTCGCACCCGAGGCTCCAGGCGGGCAGGGAGCCCTGCGCCCTCTCCATCGAGCTCATGCACCTCGAGACGCTCCGCCAGGCGGACCGGTGGGTCGAGCGCTACCTGCAGTGGTGCTCGTTCTGGGCCGACTTCCTTGAGGACGTGAGCGTGGTCGACGGGAGGCGCCAGTTCACGCACGAGAGGCTCAGGAAGGCGCGCTCGTCGCTCTCGAGGCTCGTGAGCGCCGGCACGCTGTTCACCTGCCTGGACCCCGCCCTCACGGCGGAGGGGCCGCTGCCGCGCACCGACAACGCGATCGAGGGAGGGGTCAACGCCCAGCTCAGGGAAGTCCTGCGCAGCCATCGCGGGCTGTCGCTCATGCGCAGGGTCAAGGCGGTCTTCTGGTGGTGCTACATGCACACCGAGAGCCCGGGGCCGGCGAGGGAGGTCCTCCGCTCCATGCCCACCGACGACGACATCGACTTCCTCTACAGGACCTACTCGGCGTCGCCCAAGCGCGAGGACGGCGGGCCGGAGTGGGGCGACCGGGTCGTCTGGGAGGAGCTGCACCACAGGGACCCGTACCCCTTCTGGCTGGACTAGGACATGTGTTCTATCGGGACACACATTTTGTCCTATAAGCCTCCATGAGAATCAAAGAGATAATAAGGGCACGGGAAAGGCTTCCATACACGCTTCCCGCTATCTTGCTATGCGCCAACCGTCCTAGGACATCGATGAGGTATTGGAAATCAATCAGTTACAGGAGTTAGACTATCAATCATTATTTCTTTCTTGCTGTCAGATCTAACAAACTCCACCTCAGCCGATTCTCCTTTCAATCGTAAGACAATCCCTTTACCATACCTGCGATGAAAAACGGTGTCTCCCACACGAAACTGAGTTACTTTTCCCACGACCCTCTTTTTATGTTCTACCTGCATCCCCTCTCCACTCTTTTCCTTTATTGATGCCGCACCAAGCTCCTTCATCCGCTGGGCACTATCCTCTTTTTTTTGCGCTTCAATCTGGGTACGTGTTACGCCCCAACGGTTTTTTCCATCGGAATCATAGCCATCCCTGTCAAATCCCTGCTGATCGAAGCCGACGGCATCGTATCCTTCTCCATCGATTCGAGTACCGTTTCGGTGAAGACCTTGTTTATTAAACCCGCGCCTATCAAAGCCCTCACGATTAAAGCCCTGACGGTTATATCCATCTGAATTGTAACCGTCAACATCATACCCCTCGTCATCATAGAGGGTTCCGTTTGACCATATTCCATTAGAGTTAAACCCATGCCTCAATAAACCTATTCGGTTTACACCGTCTGCGTTATATCCATCTCGATCATATCCATCTATATCAAAGCCGGCATCATCGTATCCATCGGCATCGACCCGTTTTAGAAAACTCAAGCTAAACGCGCCTGCAAAATGCTTTGCACGATAGTTATCGGGATATTGGGGGAAAGCCGTAAAAAAGCTTGACGTTGAGAGCGTGTTGGAAGAAGATTTTTTGTCGGTTCCTTGATCGGCTTTTTTACCCCGTGTTCAAACACAAAGCCCAATAGCGCATGGAGCAATCCATCGTCGTTCTCATATGAAGACGTTATTACAACTTCGTGTTCGATCATTTTTTTAAAGCTAGTTCGCCAACTACCATTATCATCAAAACGCTCTCTCTCATACGAGAATCTCCAAACCTGATATCGACCCTCTATGTCCCTACCGGTCATATCCAGTCCGGCACGGTCTCTACCTTCCGAGTTCCAACCATCCCTGTCATAGCCATCCGAGTCATAACCATTCTGGTTAAATCCATCGATGTCATAGCCCATTTCATCAAACCGCGTTCCGTTCTTATGGATACCGCTTCGGGCAAAGCCGCGGGAATTGTATCCGAGGCAATTAAAACCATCTATATCAATCCCCTTACGGTTGAAACCCTGCCTGTTATAACCGCGGCGATTAAATCCATCGCAATCATAACCAAAGCGGTCATAGCCAGAGCGGTCATAGCCAGAGCGGTCAAATCCTCTTCGGTCGTACCCATCCCTATCGTAGCCGCGGCGATTATAGCCAGAGCGGTCATAGCCATCTGAATCTAGACCCTCAGAATCAAATCCATCCTTATCGTATCCCTCTCGGTTGAAACCAGATTTGTTGAAGCCCTCCTTGTCGTAGCCCATCTTGTCAATTCCGAATCTGTCGTAGCCATCCCTGTCGTAGCCCGCCTCGTTGAACCCAAATCTGTCATAGCCGTCTCGGTCATATCCGGCTCTGTCGTAACCGTCTCGGTCGAAACCTTGGTCATCTCTTCCTGTTATATAATTAATCAGTCCCATCGCTTGCCCCCGCTCATTGCGCGTTGTTGCAGTTGTAGATAAATCTGATGTCGTCAATATTCTCACTAATTGTAAAAGGCACTACATCCCGAACATAAATCATCCCAGCCAGCTTCGGATATACGTCGAACTGTCTAAGCGCTTCTTCTATTACAAGGTCAATATCTCCGATTGGAAGTACATCCTCAGCGAACAGCCACAGTTCTTTCTGCTTCATCCTGTCCTTTTCAATCAAATAATGGTCAATGGCATCAAAATATCCGTTCGCTTTCTCCAACTTTGTTTTTATCATTTGTCTTAAGTTGTCAATATGCTCTTTTTCGGAGCACCTGACGTCCCTACCTCTCAATAATTCGATGAGCTCATTACCAGAAAAAGACTTAACTTGAGCATTATGATTTGATAAGAGCGCCTGGAGAGGCGATCCCTTCCTCGACCATTTCGTGCAATCAAAGCAAAAATGATCGATAACTAGGACGAAGTTATCCCGCGCAATTAATATATCGGGAGCACTGTCATTATGCACACTTTTGATGCTTTGCTCGGTACCCATATAGCCTGGATGCGCTCCGAAAAACCTGTCTTCAAGCACGCACTTATCGTCAACACCAATTGTATGTCGCGAGGTAAATATCCCCCGTCTAGTTGCTTTTTCGACCGTAGCGAGCACTTGTAAAAGCCGTTGATATTCCCTCTCGTTCTCGCGAGACGGCTCCTGCATAGAGGGATCGAACTCTTTATCCAGATCGGAACGGCTAACCAATCTCATAGCAGTGCTGCCCCCATACATGAGAACAATATCAAGATTGTCTGATGATATCTCTCTCAGAAGCTGGAGAAGTATTCTCCAACCCTTGCCAACGAAACGAAGCCTCTAAAAAGTCTGTTGTGTGCCAATGGGTTGTTTACATCCGGGATGCGCGACATGGGCGGGATGCCCCCGCACGCGCTGTGAGGACGCTCCCTATTGTAGCGGTCGATGAAGGAGGGCAGGGCCTCGGCCCTGCCCTCCTCGCTGTCCCAAGCCCGCCCGTACTGCCACTCCTGCGCCAGCGTCCTGTTCATCCGCTCGACCTTCCCGTTCTGCCAGGGGCTGTAGGGCCTCGTGTACACGTGGCGGATCCCCCCGGAGGCCAGCATCCCGTTGAACTCGCGGCTGCGGTAGCAGCTCCCGTTGTCGGTCATCACGCGCTCGACCTCGACCCCGAGCCCGGAGAAGAAGGCCAGGCAGCGCGACATGAAGGCGCAGGTGGTCCCCTTGCGCTCGTCGGGGAGGAGCTCGGCGTAGGCGACGCGGGAGAAGTCGTCCACGGCCACGTGCAGGCAGGCGTAGCCTGCGCCGGAGTCCGGGTGCGCGAGGACGGACTCGCCGCGCGCCCTCCACCCGCCGCCCGCGGGCACGCGCGCGACCTTCTTGACGTCGACGTGCAGGAGCTCCCCGGGGCGCTCCCGCTCGTAGCGCACGGGCGTGACCGGGCCGCGGCGGCGGGCCTCCCCGGTCACGCGGTCGACGTCGGCGAGGCGGGGCATGCCCTGCGCGCGTCACGATCCTGGCGCAGGTGCGCGCGGGGACGCCCGTGACGGCGGCGAGCGCGAGCGGGGCGAGCAGCATCGCGCGCCTGGCCTCGAGGACGCGCCCCTCGGCCTCGGCCGGCGTCCGCCTCGCGAGCCTGCGCGGCCTGCTCGGGCGGTCCGACATCGGCTCCCCGCGCCTCGCCCGCGCGAGCCACTTCGAGGCGGTCTGCCCGCTCACGCCCATCTGGCGGGCGGCCTCCGCCACGCCGGCCCCGGACTCTATGCGGGAGACGAGCGTCTCCCGCCCCCTGGGCGCGAGCCTTGCGTTAGGATGTTGGGACATGGGATGGCCCCCTTCGCTGCAAGCCTGAACAACTCGCAGCATGCGGGAGCCATCCCTATTTGTCATCTTCCGGGCGTAAACAACGTCTTGGCACTGAACAGCAGGAATGCTCCTCGTCGTGCATCGGCGTGCCCAAGAAGTTCTCGTCGTAGGGGATGGTGCCGTCGAACACGGTCTGCGCGTCCGTGGCGAGCACGATGTAGTTGTCCTCGCCGGCCCAGACCGTCTCGTCCACGGGAAGCACGTGCACGTGCGCGAAGACCTCGGCGAGCGTGGCGACCTCGTCGCGCAGGAAGGTGAGGTCCTGCCCGTCGTCGCGCGAGACCACGTTCATGGCGTAGACGCCGCCGGGCACGAGGCAGTCCTTGACCGCGCGGGCGCACTCGACCGTGGCGAGCGCACGGACCGGCTCGTCTCCGGTGAAGGTGTCGTTCACGATGGCGTCGAAACGGCGCGTGCGGCGGGGCCGGGCGCTCCGGCCCCGGTGCAGCGCGCGCTTGGCGATGCCGGTGGGTGCGCTTTCGGCCGGGGCGCTCTCGACGCACGGCTCCTCGGCACGCGCCTCCCCTGCCGCGTCGCCCTCCGGGAGCAGGCGCTCCGCCTGCGCGATCAGCTCGGCACGCTCCTCCAGGTACGCGCGGCCGTCGCCCTCGATGATATGCAGGCGCCGCTTCGCGAGCTTCTTCAGGCGCTCCACGTAGAACCACGCCTCGGCGCACTCGATGACCTTGGGGTCGAGCTCGACCACGCCCATGACCAGGTCGGGCCGGGCGAGCAGCGCGTGCTTGGGCCAGGCGAACCCGCCGCCGCCGAGCGCGAGCACGCGGCGCACGCCGTGGCCGTACATCGAGGTGAGCACGCGGTCGGCCTCGAAGACCGCGTCGAACGCGCGGTGATAGGCGAAGACCGGCTCCGCCCAGTGGAAGCCCAGGTTGGTGGCCGACTGGTAGACGCCGCCCAGGCGGAGCACGCGCACGAGGCGGGTCCCCACGAGCACCGTGTAGATGAACGCGCGGCCCTGGCCGGTCTTCACGGTATGCGGCCAGAACCGCATGCAGACGTAGCCCAGAAAGAAGCAGCCGCCGAAGAACGCCGAGACCTGCCACGGGTACTTCCAGAGCTCAACCAGGACCACCACGATGCACACGACCGCGAGCGCGGCGATGGTGTAGATGAACTCGAGGGGGTTGCCCTCGCCCGAGCCGCCCGGGGAGGGCGTGATGCCGCCGTTCGCCATGCCGCCTCCTTAGAGCTCGCGCTGCTGGTAAAGCCCGTGGTCGTGAAAACCCAGGCGCCGATAGTACTCCCGCGTGCCCACCGCGCTGATCACGTTGATGCGCGCGTAGCCCGCCGCACGCGCGAGCTCGCAGGCGCGCTCGACGAGCCGGCGGCCGAGCCCCTGGTGCTGCGCGGCGTGGCCCTCCTCGCCGACCGGCACGGCGCTGCCGTACACGTGGACCTCGCGGATCATGGCCTCGCCCGGCGCGATCGGGCAGGCGGGGACGGGGACGCTCGTCCCGCCCGGCGCGGTGGGAACGGAGCCGTTCGACCCACTGGCGGCCATCCCGTCGGCGAGGGCGCGCACGGCGTCCTCGTACGGCAGCGAAAGGCGCAGGAAGCCGGCGATGCGGCCCGCGGGCGTCACCCACTGCAGGAAGCGCTCGCTCGTGGCGGCCGTCTCGTACGGCATGACCTTGAGCTCAAGCTCGGCGGGGTCCACGGCGTCAAGGGCGATCTCGCGGTAGCGAATCTCGTGCACCGGCATGCCCGTCGCCGCGACGCGCCGCTCCACGAGCTGGCGCAGGTTGGGCTTCTTGTTGCCGGCCACGATGTCCAGCGACGAGAAATCGCGGATCATGCGCGACGCGCGGCAGAACTCCGGCGTGGCGAGCACGTCGGCGGCGAGCACGTCCACGAGCTCGTCCTCCGTGTAGGGCATCCACTCCCCCGCCTCGTAGCGCTCGCGCAGCCGCGAGCTGCCGATGAGCGCGCACGGGTAGAGCTTGACCTCGTCGGGCAGGTAGGCGCGGTCCGTGACGAAGGAGCGGTAGTCGCGCTTGTCGGACTCGGGCGTGGCGCCGAGAAGGTTCACCATGAAGTGCGCGTGGATCTTGAAGCCGAAGAGCCTGAGCAGGTCGAACGAGCGGGCGATGCGCTCCGTGGCGATGCCGCGGCCGTTCGCGTCGAGGGTCTCCTGGTCCACGCTCTGGACGCCCATCTGGATTTTGGTGGCGCCCATGCGGCGGATGAGCGTGAGGGCGGCGGGCGTGATGGCGTCCGGGCGGGTCTCCACCACGAGGCCCACGACGCGGTGGCGGGCGCCCTCGTTGCGGCGCTGCTCGCGCTCGAGGTCGTCCATGGTGGCGCGCTGCCAGGCCGCGGCGTCGCGCCACGCCGGCGCCGTGCGGAAGAGCCGGCCGATCACCTGGTTGTAGGTCTGCTCGCCGGCATCGACCAGCGGCTGGAGCGCGTCCACCTGGGCGGCGCCCTCCTCCGTGTGCCAGCGCTCGATGCCGCTGGCGCGGTAGTGGTCCCGCCGCTCGCGCACGCCCGCGGGGATCGGGTCCGCAGGCGCGGCCGCGGAGGCGGCCCTATCTTCCAGCGCGGCCCCCTCCGCAGGCTCGGGACCCTCCTCCAGCGCGGACCCCTCCGCCGGGAAGCCGCGCAGCATGGGGTTCGCCGCCACGCCGGCCACCGCGTCGTCGTTGAGCGCCCGGAAGAGCTCGGTCACGAACCAGGTCTGGTACTCGACCGGATAGTCGCTCCACGTGCCGCCGAGCACGATGAGCTCGATCTTGTCGGTCGCGTGCCCCATCTGCGCAAGCGCCGTGAGCCGCGCCGATACCTGCAGGTAGGGGTCGAAGAAGTTCTGCTCGGCACGCGCGCAGGCGGGCTCGTCCGCCAGGTAGCTCTTGGGCATGCGGATGTCGTTGGGGCAGAAGACGCACGAGCCTGAGCACGGCCACGGCTTGGTGATGACCGTGATGGTCGCCACGCCCGAGGCCGAGCGTCGCGGCTTGATGCGCAGCGCCGCCACGAGCCGCTCCTCGAGCTCCGGCGTGATACCCCAGCTCGCCCAGCGCTCGGGTTCCTCGCGCTTGACGCGCTGGTAGAACGGCAGCAGCCTGCGCTTGGCGAACGCGCGCTTGTCCCCACCGGCCCGCTTGGCCTGCGCGTGGATCAGCTTCACGAGCTCGCGCTCGCCCATGGTCTCGCCGCGGCGCAGCGCCGCGGCTATCTGCAAGATGATGTCTTCCATGGCAGCTATTCTACCGCGAGGCGCGGCGGCACCCGCCCAGCTAGCAAATGTAGGCGGCCCGGATGCCTCGAGCGCGCTTGCGGCGCGAACGGACCGGCCACGAAGCCCTCCCGAATCACTTCAGACAAGAATACTGTGCCTTGTTGTTGCCAGGCCGCCGAGACCCGGAAGATCGGCTAATAAAACCCCAGATAACCGCGTATCAGACACGCGTCTCGACGGCAGATTCCAAATTACCCACAGTATTCTTGATCGAATGTCGCCAAAATCATTTCAAAACGCGATGGGGCTTATTCCATTTATATATATAAATCACCACTACCTGCGATAACGCCGCAACGGGAACTCGGCTACCGTGCCCGCACCGCCTTGCGGCGCATCACGGCGTTGAGCTTCTCGCCCGAAGCGACCATGACGAGGAGCAGAGCACCGAGGTACAGCGGGTACAGCTCGACGGAAAGCGCCTCGGCCAGCGCGCCGAAGAGCGGCGACATGGCGAGCGATCCCACGTAGGCGAAGGCCATCTGCATGCCGGTGAGCGCGAGCGCCACGTCGTCGCCGAAGCGCGCGGGCGTCGCATGGATGATCGAGGGGTAGATGGGCGCGCAGCCCACGCCCGTGAGCACGAGGCCCGCCAGGAGCGCCCCGCCGCCGAGCGGCAGCATGATGAGCGCGATACCCAAGGCGACGAGCACCTGGCCCAGGCGGATCATGTTGTGGTCGGACACCTTGAGCGACAGGAAACCGCTCGCCGCGCGACCGACCGTGATGCCGATGTAGAACAAAGACGCCCAGCTCGCCGCGGTGCCGGCGGGGACGTCGCGACCGAGCGTGCAGTAGGTCGCCGCCCAGTTGCCGCAGGTGGACTCGAGCGCGCAGTAGCAAAAGAAGCACACGAGCACCGCCACGACGCCGTCGCGCCGCAAGAGCTCGCGTCGCGAGAGGTGGGCGACTGCCGCCGCAGAGGACGAAGGTCCCTCGGGAGAGACCCCCTCGCCCGCAGCGCCGCGCTCCCCGCGCGGGAGCTTGCGGTCGCGCCAGAGCGGTAGCGAGAGCGTGAGCACCACCGCGATCGCGACCTGGATGGCGCCGAGCACGAAGAAGCCGAGCGACCAGCTGCCCGCGCCCAGGCACTGGGCCATGATCATGGGGCCGCCGCTCGCGCCGACGCCCCACATGCAGTGCAGCCAGCTCATGTGCTGCGACTCGTAGTGGACGGCGACGAAGGAGTTGAGCGCCGCGTCGACCGCTCCGGCACCGAGGCCGTAGGGGATCGCCCAGAGGCAGAGCTGCCAGAACGCGTCGGATGCCGAGAAGCCCACCAGGCCCGCCGCCGTGAGGGCGACGCTCGCCACGGTCACCGCGCCCGTGCCGAAGCGCTCCACCACGCGCACCGACATGAGGCTCGACGCGATCGTCCCCACCGAGATGAGCATGGTCACGATGCCGACCCACGAGATCCCCGCGCCGAGCTCCGGCGCCATGGTCGGCCACGCGGAGCCGAGCGCCGAGTCGGGCAGCCCCAGGCTGATGAACGCAAGGTAGATGATGGGCAGCAATCCCGCTGGCATGGCGCCCCTCCCCGAGCCCCGTGGCCGACGAACCGCGACCACGATACCCGCATCGCGCCGCGAGTTCAAGATGCGCGGGGCTCCGGGCGCGCCACGCGGTCGATGCTGTTTCTGCGCACGGCGCGCTCGCGCGGGGCGGACGCGCTACGATACGTGGGGCAAAGCGGCCAGGCGACGCCGGCGGCCCCGGCACATGCGGCGAGCCACCGTCGGCCGCCCGCGCCGAGCATCACCCGAACCCAACCGGTACCCTGAAGGAGGCCCGTGGACACCGCGACCGCACGCGCGCTCATCGAGCTCGACACCGCGTTCTACCGCGCGCACGCCGAGAGCTTCTCGGCCACCCGCCAGGCCCCCTGGCAGGGCTGGCGGCAGGTAGCCGGCCTGGTGCGGGACCGCGCGCGGACGGCAGGCGCCCTCTCCGTGCTCGACCTCGCCTGCGGCAACCTGCGCTTCGAGCGCTTCCTTTCGGCCGAGCTCGCCGGCTGCACCCTCGCCTTCCACGCCGTCGACAACTGCCCGGAGCTCGTCGATGCGCCCGCAGCGGAGAGCGCCGTCCGCCTGCATACCGCGGACATCCTGTGTGAGCTCCTCACAGGCAAGGACCCGCTCGCGGGGATCCCCCGCTGCGACGCGGCCGTCTGCTTCGGCTTCATGCACCACGTGCCCGGCTTCGAGTTACGCCGCGCCGTGCTCGGCGCGCTCCTAGCCCATACGGAGCCGGGAGGCGTCGTGGCGATATCGTTCTGGCAGTTCATGCACGACGAACGGCTCGCCCGCAAGGCGCGCGCGATCACGGAGGCCCATGCCGCCTCGCTGCACGGCGGGCCCGGTTCCCCCATCCCCGGCGGCGCGGCCCTCGAAGCCGGCGATTACCTCCTCCCCTGGCAGGACAGCGAGCGCGCCCTGCGCTACTGCCACCATTTCGATGACGCGGAGATCGACCGGCTCGTCGCGACCCTCCCCGCGGGCGCGGCGCGCGAGATCGCGCGCTTCTCCGCCGACGGGCGATCCGGCGACCTCAACCGCTACCTCATCCTCGAGCGCTGCGCGCGCGGCTAGAAAGGCGACCATGGGCCTCACGCACATCCGCACCCCCAAGAACTTCGTGCTCGAGGAGCGCCTCGAGCGCTACGGCGCCGTCATCGAGCAGGAGCCCGAGCGCTACCGCGGGCACTGGGCGCACGCCTGCTGGCCGCTGGGCTATGCGGCGGGAGCGCCCGCTCCGGCAGGCGATGCCGGGCGGACGGGCGCGTTCCGCTCCGTCCACCTGGACCTCGGCTGCGGCAAGGGCTCCTACCTCATCGCCTGCGCCCGGCGCGAGCCGGACGCGCTCTTCATCGGCATGGACACCGAGCCCATCTGCGTCGCCTACAGCGCGCAGTACATCACCGAGGCGGGCCTTGCCAACGCGGTGGTCCTGCCCCGCGGCGCCGCGGCGGCGGGGCGCGTCTTCGCCGCGGGCGAGCTTGCCGCCATCACGCTCAACTTCCCCACGCCCTACCCCAAGAGCCGCCACGCCGAGCGCCGGCTCACGCACATCGACCACCTGCTGCGCTACCGCGCCCTGCTGGCGCCCGGCGGCACCGTCACGCTGCGCACGGACAGCGCTCCGCTCTTCGAGTACTCGGTCCCGCAGTTCGAGGCAGCCGGCTACCGGCTGCTCTGGACCTCGCGCGACGTGCGCGCCGAGCACCCCGGCTTCCCCGAGACGGAGTACGAGCGCCGCACCGTCGAGCGCGGGGCGGCGATCTTTGGCATCTGCGCGACACCTGGCGCCGCGCCGCACGAGGATCGCATCCGGGCGGCACGCGCCGCCGAGCAGAGCCTCGTCGCCTATCTGCCGGACGACCTCGACAACCTGGGCTACGTGCCGCTCGGCATGGAGGGCGCCGTCACCAACCTGCGCAACCGCGAGCGCAAGGGGCGCCGCCGCATCCCCTAACCGGTACGCGGCGAGTAGCGCCTCCGCTCCTGAGCCCCGCTGCACTACCGCGCACCGCGCCCGCACTCCGCCGCGTCTCCGCGCCTGAGCCCCGCCGCGCCGCCGCGCACCGCGCTACCGCACGCCCCCGTCACGTGCCCCACCGCGCACCCCGCGCCGCTGCAGGAAGCGCGCCATGAGCACGCGCCTGCGGCCGCGCTCGCGCTCCTCGTCCGTGAGGCGCTGGAGCGCGGCGCTCACCAGCGCGGCGAGCACCTGCTGGAAGAGCGTCCCCATCATCACGGGGATGATCGCCGCCCCCGGGAAGAACTCCGCCGCGATGACCGCGCCGGACGAGATGTTGCGCAGCCCCACGCAGAAGACCATCGAGTAGAGGTCGGCCGGCGGCACGTGCATGAGGCAGGCGACGGTGAGCCCCAGCATGAAGCCGAAGAGCGCGAACACCAGGATGAAGAGCGCCACCTGCGCCACGACCGGGTCGAACGCGAGCACGTAGGCGGACATCCCCGTCGAGTTGCACAGGATCACGAACACCGCGAGCAGCCGGCACGCGGGCGAGATCGCCGGCGAGAGCGCCTCGTGTCCCCAGCCGTCCGTGAGCTCGTTCACCGCGACGCCGGCGAGCGCGGGCACGGCGACCATCACGGCGAGGTCCTTCACCATCGAGACCACGTCGACCTCGACCGCGGTGCCCATGAGGAGCTGGATCGTGACGGGCAGCGTCACGGGCGCGAGCACCGTGGAGAGAAGGATCGCGGCGAGCCCCAGCGAGGCGTTGCCGCGGTACATGTCAATCCACATGAAACTCACCACCGCTACGGGGATGCTGTACTCGATCACGATGCCCGCGACGATCTCGAAATCCGGGAAGACGAGCCCTCCCGCGAGGCGCGCCAGCGCGGGCATGACCACGATGGACGCCACGAGGATCGCGATGAGCTCGTGCGGATGGCGGAACGTGCGCACGATCTGGCGCAGCGAGGTGTTGAGCGAGCCCTGGAACGTGATGATGGCGAACAGGAACGGGACCACCGGCTTGAAGACGCCGAAGACCTCAGGCAGCAGCACGCCGAGCACCACGCAGCACGGCACGACGACGGGCATGTGCGAGCCCACGAACCCTCCCGCGCGCCTGATGATCCCCATATGCGATGCCCTCCCCGTCGGTTGCGTCCTTCTACCTATAGCACCCGAGCGCGCCGACGCCCGCCCGATCGCGAAAATGCGCCCACTCGCAACGTTTTCGACATGGTGCCGCCAAAACTGGGCGGCCATTTTCCCGGAGCGCGCCATCGATACGGGCCAGCGCGGCACGGCGGCTCGGCTTCGGCGATAATGGGAGCCGGAAAAGGAGGCCCCATGGCACACAGCGGCAGCACCCCACAGGACATCGACGCCGGCGGCACCCCCGCGCACGGCGCAGGCAGCTCCAGCTCGTTCGCGGCGGGCACGGGCACCACGGGCGAGCACGGCTCGCTCGGCGCGCTCTCGCCCAGCTGGTGGGAGCCGGAGGAGGGCGAGGAACCCGAGCCCTGGCTCAGCCCTGACGAGACCTTCGAGCGCTTCCTCGGCTGGTGCGACGAGCGCGGCATAGAGCTCTGGCCCCACCAGGAGGAGGCCCTCATGGACCTCGCCGCCGGCGACCACGTGATCCTGGGCACGCCCACCGGCTCGGGCAAGTCGCTCGTGGCGCTCGGGATGCTCTTCCTCGGCATGGCGCAGGGCCACCGCGCCTACTACACCGCCCCCATCAAGGCGCTCGTCTCCGAGAAGTTCTTCGACCTCGTCGAGGTGCTCGGCCGCGACAACGTCGGCATGATCACCGGCGACACGCACATCAACACCCAGGCGCCCGTCATCTGCTGCACGGCCGAGATCCTCGTCAACCAGGCGCTCCGCGAGGGCGAGGACACCGACGTGGGCGTCGTCGCCATGGACGAGTTCCACTACTTCGCCGACCCCGACCGCGGCTGGGCCTGGCAGGTCCCACTGCTCACGCTGCCCCACACGCAGTTCATGCTCATGAGCGCCACGCTCGGCGACGTCACGCAGATCGCCGGCGCCCTCGAGGAGCGCACCGGCCGCACGGTCGACGCCGTGACGGACGCCCCGCGCCCGGTGCCGCTCGCCTACGAGTACGTCGACACCGCGCTCGAGGGCACGGTCGAGCTCGCGCTCCGGCGCGGCGAGGCCCCGCTCTACATCGTCCACTTCTCGCAGGACGCGGCCCTCTCCACCGCGCAGTCGCTCGCCAACTTCGGCATCGCCACCAAAGAGCAGCGCGAGCGGATCAGGGAGGCCGCGCGCGGCACGCGCTTCACCACGGCCTTCGGCAAGATCCTGAAGCGCCTCATCGGCTGCGGCGTGGGCGTGCACCACGCGGGCATGCTGCCGCGCTACCGCCTGCTCGTGGAGAAGCTCGCCCAGCAGGGGCTCCTGCCGGTCATCTGCGGCACCGACACGCTGGGCGTCGGCATCAACGTGCCCATCCACACCGTGGTGCTCACCGCGCTCACCAAGTTCGACGGCTACCGCATGCGGCGCCTTCGGGCACGCGAGTTCCACCAGATCGCCGGGCGCGCCGGGCGCGCGGGCTTCGACACCGAGGGCCTCGTCATCGCCGAGGCGCCCGAGCACGACATCGAGAACGCCAAGCTCGTTGCCAAGGCCGGCGACGACCCCAAGAAGCTGCGCAAGCTCAAGAAGAAGAAACCGCCCGAGGGCTTCGTCACCTGGAACAAGCAGACCTTCGAGCGGCTCTGCGAGGCCGCGCCCGAGACCCTGAAGCCGCGCCTGCGCGTCACGAACTCCATGGTGCTCTCGATGGTGGAGCGCGGCGGCGACGCCCGGGCGCGCGTGAGCGAGCTCATCGAGGCGAGCCTGCAGACGCCCGAGGAGAAGCTCAAGCTCGAAGCCCGCGCGACCGAGATCTTCGCCACGCTCATCGACACCGGCGTGGTCGTGCGTCGCGAGCTTCCGGCGGCAGATGCCGAGGAGGCCGATCGCGCATACACGGCGGCGGGCGCCGAGGGGACCGCGGCCGCGGCGCCGGATGCCGAGGGGCCCGCGCCCACCCCCGCCGCAGCCGACGGCGAGACCCGGGTCGAGTACTCCCTCACCGTCGACCTGCCCGAGGACTTCGCCCTCGACCAGCCGCTCTCGCCCTTCCTGCTCGCCGCGCTCGAGCTGCTCGACCCGGAGAGCGAGACCTACACCTTCGACCTCATCTCTATGGTGGAGGCCACGCTTGAGGACCCCAAGCAGGTCTTGCGCGCTCAGGAGCGTCAGGCCCGCGACGCCGCGATGGCCGCCATGAAGGCGGACGGCGTGGAGTACGAGGAGCGCCTGGAGCGCATCGCCGAGGTGACGTACCCCAAGCCGCTCGAGGACCTGCTCGACGCCGCGTTCGAGCAGTACTGCGTGAAGGTGCCCTGGGCGGCCGACTACGCACTCAGCCCCAAGAGCGTCCTGCGCGACATGCTCGAGGGCGCCTCGGACTTCAAGGGCTACATCCAGCGCTACGGCATCGCCCGCTCCGAGGGCATCCTGCTGCGCTACCTCGCCGAGGCGTTCCGCTCGCTCGACCGCACCATCCCCGCCAGCAAGCGCAACGAGCAGCTGGACGACATCATCTCGTGGCTCGGTTTCGTGGTGCGCAGCGTCGACTCGAGCCTCGTGGACGAGTGGGCCGCCGCGGGCGATCCGGCCGCCCTCGACGCCGCGCCGCCCTCCGCCGCGGAGGCCGTGGTCGCCGACCGGCGCGGCTGCACGCTGCTCGTGCGGAACGCCCTCTTCCTGCGCGTGCGCCTGGCCGCCCAGGGCAAGGTCGAGGAGCTCGGCGAGCTCGACGGCGCGTGGGGCATGGGCGAGCTCAAGTGGAGGCGCGCGCTCGAGGCGTTCCACGAAGCGCACGAGGAGCTCCTCACCGATGCCGATGCGCGCTCGACGGCGTTCTTCAGCATCGACGAGGCAGACGAGCAGACCGGCCGCGTCTGGCACGTGCACCAGGTCTTCCACGACGGCGACGGCGACCACGACTTCGGGATCATGGCCGATGTCGACCTGGACGCCACGCAGGAGGAGAGCGAGGCCGTGTTCAAGAACTACCGCGTCGGCTTCATCGAGGACCTGCTTGACTCTGAATAACCCCGGCTCTCCCTTCCTACCCCTTGCTCTCGTCAACGCAACGGAAGTGAACAGCACTTCGCTTCCACTAGATAGTCGTTAACGGAAGCGAACTGTATTTCACTTCCGTTATTTCGCTATTACGGAAGTGAATCTCACTTCGCTTCCGATACGCAGGTGCGAGACAGCCGCATGAGGAGTTTCGTCTTACGAGACTAGGCGTGTCACAAGCCGACAACCGTAAACCCGGTTGCCGATTCTCGGTGCGCCGCATGTCGAGCAAACCGCATGCGGCGGCATAACGCGCGGCCGCCTGGGTAGCATTGGTTCAATGAGTAAACGCCGCGGGCACCCTGCTCGCGCAGTGAAAGGAACAGTTATGCTACTCAAAGGTAAGACCGCCGTTGTGACCGGAGGCTCGCGCGGTATTGGCCTCGCGATCGTGAAGCGCTTCCTCGAAGAGGGCGCCAACGTGGCCCTTTGCGGCAGCCGTGAAGAGACCACCAAGAAGGCCGTCGACGCCATCCTCGCTGAGACGCCCGACGCGCCCGTCATGGGCATCTGGCCGAACCTCGCCAACGAGGCGGAGCTCGAAGAGGCATTCCGCGCCGTCGCCGAGGGCTTTGGCGGGCTGGACATCGTCGTCAACAACGCGGGCATCTCGCAGTCGACCCCGCTTGGCGATTACACGCCCGAGGAATTCGGCAAGATTATCGACATCAACATCAAGGGTGTGCTCAACGGCTGCCAGGCAGCATCGCGCGTGCTCGGCGAGGGCGGCGTGATCATCAACACGAGCTCCATGGTCTCCAAGATGGGCCAGCCCTCCGGCGTGGCGTACCCCATGAGCAAGTTCGCCGTGAACGGCATTACAATCTCACTCGCGCGCGAGCTGGGTCCGCGCGGCATCCGCGTGAACGCCGTTGCCCCGGGCGTCACCGCAACCGACATGGTCGCCGCCCTGCCCGAGGAGATGATCAAGCCCATCGCCGCCGGGATCCCCCTGCGCCGCGTAGGCCAGCCCGAGGACGTTGCCAACGCCTTCGTCTACCTGGCGAGCGACCTTGCCTCGTACGTCACCGGCGAAGTGCTCGCAGTCGACGGCGGTATGACGGTCTAGCGCCCGAACCCGCACTCGCGAAAGCTCTTTGCAGAAGATCCGCGTAGGCTCGCAAGGCTCAAGCACTCTTCGAGCAGACAGCTCCCTCCAGTTTGGCAGCAACCCAACGGAGGGAGCTTCTTGTTATAGAGCCTTCCCGCTATGAGGCCTTCTCGTTAGGCGATGTTCAGATCTACCCACGCGCATCGGTGACGTAAATTCCAACGCGCACCTGGTGCCACGGGCTGCGCTCGGGCGCGACCTGCTGCACGCGGCACTCGAGCGCGTCACCGTGTCCGAAGTAGAGGAGCGGCGAGATGGTGCCGTTCATCTCCGTGGGGACGAACCCAAGCTTCACGCCCTGGAAGTAGATTGCGACCGCCTCGGGGTCGTGCGGGTTCTCGAACTCGGGAACGAGCTCAAGCTGCTGGCCCGGCTTGAGCTGGTCGAGGACGAGCGCGCCGTCCCAGTACTGGAACCCGGCGATGTGGAACGACATGAGATTGCGTGACGGCTCGAACATGGTTGCCTCCTTGGCCCCGCGCCGCCGGCCAACCGACGGCTTCTTTTGACGATGCCAAGGTATCGCGCCGCCCGGACAAAACTGGATAGCTGCTAGATCTTGAATTTCGAGATGCGTGTGAGATCATGATCTCAGGCTCTCGGAAGGATGTAGCATGACTGCGCCGCAATACGAAATCATCAATATGAGCATATCCGACCTCGAGCGCATCGATCTTCCTTTATTTCAACGCCGCTTTGTATGGAACACGAAGAAGAAAGAAGCCTTCATCACAACGCTTCATGAGGGCCTTCCTTTTGGTGCTGTTCTCGTGTATCCAAAGACCAAAGAGGCTAACTCCACGCTTCTTATCCTTGACGGACAGCAACGCCTTTCTACAATCAGGGAATTCAAGCAGCATCCACTCACCTATTGGAAGTCGTTGGAATATGACAAGTACCTCGAGCAGCTGAAGATGGTAAATGCGCATCTCGACGAAACCATGCAGCTCGATGAGACGAGATTCGACGATCTGTTGAATAGCAGCGATGATCAACTCGATTATTGGTTCGATCCAATTAATCCCATTGAAAACCGCCAGACAGTAAGAAAGCTAATCAAGGCTACAAGAAGGATGATGCGTGAGTACGTAAGCCTTGAAAGCCTGAAAATACCCGCAATTGAGTATCGTGGGGATCAAGAGAGAATCGCCGACGTCTTCGCCAATCTAAACCAAGGCGGCGTTCCCTTGTCGAAATATGAGATCTTTAGCGCAGCGTGGAGCAATACGAAGATCCATCTGGCCTCGGCTGCCATTTCCCCCATCCAGGACGAGATACTCTCGAACGTTAAACAGCATTACCTTGATATGGGCCAATCTACGGAATTCGAACTTGACGGATTCTCCGAAGATCAATTAACCCAAGAGCGAACGATTACCCTCTCCGAGCTTGGAATCGCTCTAGGAAAATATATCTGCGATAACCTATGCGCGCTCGTTCCGCAAACGAACAACGCGGTCGCTGAAATCGGGTTTGGCGTACTTGGCATTGCGACCGGCACGGATAACCGCAAGCTCAGCACCCTAATTAATCACGTTCCCTATCTCGATGCGAATCTCCAAGTCGTCCTTGATAAGGTCAACAGGATTTGCAAGAACCTGCAGGACGTCTTTTCCAAGTTGCTCAAACGGTTCAAGTCGTCCAAGAATAATGAATACGCGCTTGGTATCTCGACGACATTCAAAACGCTTTCCTATTTCGCCGCCCTTTGGGACCTTGATCCCGAATCTGCAGAGTACAAGCGCTCGCTGAAAAACATCAAAGCGTATTACGTGTATGATGCACTTGCTAAAACCTGGCAATCAAAAGGTGACCTGCGCCTTATGAGCTACTATCCAGGCGCAATGCAGACGCGAAATTACCTTACCAAGCTTGACCAAAAGTCATTTGAGGACACGTTCAATCACTGGCTTTCCGATTGCACGCCCGGAATCATTTTCTCGAAGGAGATCACCGCACTCGTTACCATACATGCCAACCTTACCTACTTGGCCAAAACAGTCTCATATGGAGAAAGCTACGAGCTTGAGCACATCATCCCTCGTAAACTCATTTCTTCCTCGGACAACCAGCCAGTGAAAAAGGTGTTTGGCAATTCTTTGGGAAACTGCATGTATTTGCCGCGCTTCGACAACAACAAGAAGAAGGACAAGACGCTGTACGACGTAAACCAGGACGGCAGGTATTCGAAGCTCATCCAGGAATCAATGTATTTCACTCCCGAGGAACTCAACGGAGCAATCATCGCAATCAGAGAGAAGGACTTCGACAAAGCAAATCTCATCATTCACAACCGAGCACAGCGAGTTGCGAAGTCCACTATCGATACCCTCTTGGCATAAGAGCTTTTTTGGTCGATGCTATCTCTCTACAGCCGCACGCCGCGCGATGACCTCGCCGATGCGGTGCGGGATGCCCACGATGAGCGCGTTGCCCATGCAGAAGGCGCGCTGATTGTCCGACATGCCGCTGTTTGTCCAGCCCTTTGGGAACCCCTGCAGCTGGTCGAGCTCGTCTGGAACGAGCCGTCGGTACCTGCCGTCTGCAGCCTGCACGATGTGTTTGGAGCGTGAGGCAGACCCCCCCCCTCACTCGTAAGGATGGTACGGGCGGGCGCGTCGACCGGATCCGGGAACGCCATGGCGCCTTCCGAATAGAGGTACTCGAAGCCGGTCTGCTTGTTCACGCGCGGCTCCTTCTTGCCTCCCTTGAAATAGCGCCACTTCTCGAGCTTCTCGTCCTCGACGTAATACTCGTCGGGAACCTCCTCGTCGGGAACGAGCACGTCGCCAAGGGTGATCATCGGCCCGTCGTAGCTCGCCTTCGTCGCAACCGTGCAGACTTTACCGCCCTGCATTGCTCCGGCGTTTTCGAAGGGCGACTGCTTGAGACCGCAACCGAAGTGTTCGGAATTCTCGTACGGGTCTGAAAACAACTCGATGTGCCGGATACTCCCAACTGGCTGAGCCGGGAACGCCACGGCGATGACGCCGCGCTCCAGACGCTCCTCCAGGTCCCATGCGTCATCGGTCTTCTCGGCATAGATGTAGACGCGGCGACGCTTTTGCGGGAACCCGTAATCGGCACCGTTGATCACGCGCCATTCAACGGCGTAGCCGAGCGTCGCGAGACAGGAAAGGATGATGGCGAAATCGCGGCCTCGCTGCGATGCGGGGCTCTTGAGCAGGCGGTCGACGTTCTCGAGCAACACGAATCGAGGACAACCCTTCAACTGCAGGAAACGGTAGATGTCCCACCACAGGACGCCCTTCTTGCCGACGATACCCTTCGCATGGGCAAGCGGCTTCGCGACGGAGTAGTCCTGACACGGGAACCCGCCTACGACCATGTCCACGTCGGGAATATCGATCGCGCCGTCTTCGTACGCATCGAGTACCGCATGGATGTCTTGGTTCACAACGGCATCGTCGCCGAAACGCATCCGGTAGCATCGGGCGGCAAACTGCTTGGTAAACGTTCCCGGCGGCTCCCACTGGTTGGCCCAAACCGTGGTGAAGGGACCTGCAGCAGGCATATCGAACTCCAAGCGCTTCGGGTCATGATATCCCTCTAACCCAAGCCTGAATCCCCCGACACCTGCAAATAGCTCGGCAACCTTGATCGTATTCTTCGCCACGTCGTCCCCTAAACTATGAGCACAGCGCTTCTTTGCACTGCTCGAATCTGCCCGCTTTACTCTATCGATCTCCTCGCCGATATAGCGCGCATTGATCCAAAAACACTTCTTCGTCTCCTGAGATCCATATGGTGTCGGGAGGGTGTCGTCCTTGTTCCTGCCATGGGGCCGTACATGGCAGCAGCGGTTCTCCTTCGAGGTCACCGAACGGTCGGCATGACCGTCGCGCACCCTCCGTTGCATCTCCTCATAGCAGCGCCTGGCCTCGACGATATCGGCGTCGGGCATCTGCCAGAACAGCACCTCGGCAAGGCGGAAGCGCCCCTTCTCGCGCCTGTCCTCGCGATAGATGACGAAGAGGTACTTCTGGCGCAGATAACCCAGAAAGTCGCTCTCCTCAAAGCTGCGCTCGGCAAGATCAAGATAGCTGAACGCCGGGAACGAGATCGACTCCTTGGGGACGCCGTTGCGTTTGACCCTCATGGTTTTCGCCTTGATCCCCGCCTTCTCGAACTCGGCGATCTTGAGGTTCTCGTCGACTCCTAAGATATGCTTGGTAATGAGCGCACAGAGGTTCTTCGGCTTGCGACGGCCAGTCCACGAATACCCGCATACGGCGGCGAGCTCCTCCTCCGTAAGGCCCGTGTACGGTTCGAAGCGGCGCTTCACAAGCTCAAGCAAGTCGAGCGTGCCCTCATCGCGAACACGGCGGATGCTCTGAACGTCCAGTAGGTGGTTGAAGGTAGCGGTCATGTAGGACTGCTTGATCGCCCAAGCACGCGGCTTGGCAGGGATGGGCGAGAATGGTTGCGGCCTGCGGTCCTTCGCCGAAGCCGCCTTGGTCGCCGCCTCGAGATACAACGTGTCCGAGCCCGAGAGCTCATGCGCTTTACCGGCACGGATCTTGTCCACGACGGTATCCCAATCGTGCTTGAACGTCGGCAGGTCCTCTTGGGGGATCCCCCACAGCTCGACGATCTTGATGAGGAAGTCGACGGGATTGAGATCCTTGTCGTACTGGTACGCGACCAGCAGGATCTTCCGGAGCTTCTTCTGAAGCGAGCTCGTCTCCCAGGTCTCGTCAACAACGTTCATGTAGTTGATAAGGCTGATGACCAGCCGTTCCTTTGCGGAATGGTCGCCGTTGCGCTTCACCTTGAGAGGCGTTGACTTGAGCTCGGTCGACACCTCGGCGAAATCGGGGTTCGGATCGCTGTTGTTGGCATAGTGGAAGTAGTATTCCTCGAGCGCGTCGCCGAACGAGCCCTTGCGCTTATGCGAATCCTCGATATCGGTAAGATCGCACGCCTCGCGAAGGGTCTTGCCCTCGAGCTGCTTTGCGTACTCGACGATCGAAGCCAGTGAAGAGGCATCGTAATCGGTACGCTCGAGATGCATGGGCCACTCCATAGAACATATGATCGATCGGCCCATTGTATCGATCGATCATATGTTCTATGTGGATCGCAGACTTTCCGCCACCCAACTCTCTCGAAGCAAGCACGCACTATGTCGGGAAGACCAGCCTCGCTCGATATGACATAATGCGGACGATTGAACCCGTGGTTTGGAGCGCGCATGATACGGCCGATCGTCACCTCACCGTTGCTGCTGCGGCTTCCCAGCGAGGAGGCGACGCCTGAGGATGCCCCCATCGGGCAGGACCTGCTCGACACCCTCACCGCGCACAGCCACGAATGCGTAGGCATGGCGGCCAACATGATCGGCGTGCGCAAGCGCA
Source organism: Enorma burkinafasonensis (assembly GCF_902150035.1). Lineage (GTDB taxonomy): Bacteria > Actinomycetota > Coriobacteriia > Coriobacteriales > Coriobacteriaceae > Enorma > Enorma burkinafasonensis. Next base: position 15,801 of record NZ_LR597509.1, on the reverse strand, counting down.
TCATCGTCGTTCAGGATGGCGACCGGCAGCTGCTCATGTACAACCCCGAGGTCATCGAGGGCGCCCAGGAGTACCGGACGGAGGAGGGCTGCCTCTCGCTCACGGGCGTGCGCGCGGCGACGCGCTTCCGGCGCATCAAGGTCCGCTACCTCGACGGCGCGTTCGCGCCGCAGACCCAGTCGTTCACGGGATATACCGCCCAGATCATCCAGCACGAGGTCGACCACTGCAACGGGATCGTCATCTAGACCCGCAGCGCAACCCGCCTATGCTCCGCAGCTGATTAATAGGGCCATGAGGAACAGCCCGGCGAACGCGCCGACAACGATGCAGCAGCCGGTGCCGGAGGCGCCCCGGGCAGGTTTGCCGAAGCCGTCGCGTGCAGTTTTCCTCGGCAAACTTACTGTGAAGGAACTGCGCTCTTTTAGGAATCTGTCCTAATATGCTATCTGACAGGGAGCATTTCGGCATAATAGGCATCACAGCGCGCCGCGCCCGGGACGCACCGACGCGACGCATCGCCCACGTACGAAGGAGTACACCATGAAGTTCGTTTGCCCCGTTTGCGGTTACGTTGAGGAGTTCGACGGCGAGGAGCTGCCCGCCGATTTCAAGTGCCCCCAGTGCGGCGTCTCCGGCGACCGCTTCATCAAGCAGTCCGAGACCGAGATGACCTGGGCCGCCGAGCACGTCGTGGGCGTCGGCAAGCTCCCCGAGGTCTCCGAGGACATCGTGGCCGACCTGCGCGCCAACTTCGAGGGCGAGTGCTCCGAGGTGGGCATGTACCTCGCCATGGCGCGCGTCGCGCACCGCGAGGGCTACCCCGAGATCGGCCTGTACTGGGAGAAGGCCGCCTATGAGGAGGCTGAGCACGCCGCCAAGTTCGCCGAGCTCCTCGGCGAGGTCGTGACCGACTCCACCAAGAAGAACCTCGAGATGCGCGTCGAGGCCGAGAACGGCGCCACCGCCGGCAAGTTCGACCTCGCCAAGCGTGCCAAGGCCGCCGGCCTCGATGCCATCCACGACACCGTGCACGAGATGGCCCGCGACGAGGCCCGTCACGGCAAGGCGTTCGCCGGCCTGCTCAAGCGCTACTTCGGCTAAGCTCCGGCGCACATACCCCTCTGGTATGCAAGGGCGCGCGTTCCGCTGGGACGTGCGCCCTTTTCTTGTGCCTTGAGCAGGTGGTTTGCCATTTTTCATGTGGAACTTCTGGCAGAGTTGCCATTTTTAAGGCGGAACTTTTGGCAGTGCCGCTTGCCGTAGCTATGCGAAAGGGCCGCTGCGCGAGCAACGGCCCTTCCCTATCGAGCTATGTAGCCGCAGGTCCGGCTGCGGGTCGGCTTACCAGCGGTTGCCGCCGCGATCGCCGCCGCGGCCGCCGAAGCCGCCGCGCCCGCCGCGGTCGTCACGGCCGCCGAAGCCGCCACGGCCACCACGGCCGCCGCGGTCGCCGCCGAAGCCACCGCGCCCGCCGCGGTCACCGTAACCGCCGCGGCCACCACGGTCGTCACGCCCACCGAAGCCGCCACGGCCACCGCGGTCGCCACCACGACCGCCGAAGCCGCCGCGATCGCCGCCGCGCCCGCCGAAGCCGCCACGGCCACCACGGTCGCCGCGGTCGCCGCCGCGGCCACCGAAGCCACGGCCGCCACGGTCGCCGCCGCGCCCGCCGCGGTCGTCACGGCCGCCGAAGCCGCCACGCCCGCCGCGGTCGCCGCCGCGCTCCTCGCGCTCCTTCTCGCAGCCCATCTCGACGAGCGGGTCGATGATCTCATCGAGCAGCTCGATCATGGAGCGGGCGGAATCGGACGAGAGCTGCGGCACGAGCTTCTTGCGGCGGTCGCCGCGGGCCTCGGCCAGCTCGACCGCGTCCTCGCTCGCGAAGACGACGATCTTGCGCATGTCGCCGTCCTCGGGCTCGATGCGGCCCACGATATCGTTCTTCTCGGCCTCGATCAGCAGCTCGTTGAGCAGGCGCAGGCGCATGCCCAGAAGGTCGGCCATCTCCTTCTCCTCCATACGGGGCTTGAGGTCGAGGAGCTTGAGGGCGCGGACCAGATCCTTGGTGCGCTCGGCCTCCTCGGCAGCCTCGTCGGCGAGAGCCGCCTTGCGGTTGCGCAGCAGGCGCGCCGCGCGGTTCACCTTGTCGAACAGCACCTCATCGAGGTCCTCGGCGGGAAGCTCTGCCTCCTCGTCGCCCTCCTCGATCTCGGACTCGATGCCGTCCTCGTCGTCCTCGATGGCGACCTCGATGTCGTCGCCCTCGAGCTCAACCTCGACGGCAGCTTCCGCGGCCGTCTCCATAGCGTCGTTCTCTTCCATGTTCTCGATCTCGCTGTACTCAGACATGCGTTCCTCCTGCGCCTTCCGGCGTCTGTCATGGGGCTCGACCGCCCCGCCATCTTGAGGCCTCTCGGCCGTGCACGAAAACGTGCGCACCTCAGTGTAGAGGTCGCGCACGTCAACGGGCTGCACAATCTGTGCGACCACGAAAGCTGGACAATCCGCACCGCGCCGTCCCCCATGCCCGGCCGCGATACGGCACGCGCGGAGGCGAGGGCAGCGGGCGCTGCGGCACGCGATGGGCTAGAACGGCGCCACCACGAGCATGAACGCGAACGCCGCCGCCGAGACCGCGATGACCGCCACGTAGAACGTGCGGCACATCCGGTAGGCCCCGTCGCGGCCGAACCGCGCGATGACCTCGTCCGTTCCCTCGGCGCGCATCGCCGCCACGAGCTCATGGCGCTCGAGCACCGCAGAACGCTCGACCTGCACGCGCTCGGCCTCGTCGCGGCCGTAGAGCGCGAGCACCACGCCCGCGAGCTCGAACGGCTCACCGGCGCGGTAGGCCGCCGTCATCTTGGCGAGGTGGCGCCAGCAGGTGACGAGCGGGTAGAGCGCGACCGCGCAGGCGAAGAGCACATCGGACAGCGGGTCCGTGATGAAGACGATGCCCTCGTGCCGATTGCCCGCGGCCACGGCGAACAGGCCGAACACCGTGAGGAAGAACGCCGCACCCACATACCGGAGCACCTGGCCCTTGAGCCCGGTGAACTCGCTCTCGCGCGGACCGATAATCGCATTCAGCGCATCCATACCGACCTCGCTTTCGCCAGACCTCGATACCATGGACGCACGAGATCGGCCATCACGCCATCTCGCCGCGGAACCCATGCTTCCCATCTGTTGGCACAAATCTACCCGCGCGAAACCGTACGAGTGTTAAAGGCATGTAAGGGATTGGTAAAGATAGACCGACGCAGACTCCGCGTCCTGCCCGCGGTTTACAACAGAAGATACAGAACGAAACCTGCGATAGGGAGCGCCAGCGCGACCGCTGTTCCCGTGCATCCGAGATGTCCTCCGGTTTGGCCCCGCCTCTGCACGGGCTCCTCGCCTCGGGCAACATCGATTGCGACATCGCGCCCATCGACGCAGCCGTCACCGTTCCAGTCTATGAATCTCATATGCTACACATCCCATACGTTCGTCCGGCAATATGTGTCGAACAACCGATCGAGCTCCATTGAACGCCAGGCGAGGAACTCCTCCATTCTGCCGAGATCACCCAACGGCTCGCACCACTCGAACTCACCGACATCCCATTCGTCTGGCTCGAAGGGCGCCAGACCGTACCCCGGAGGCAGCAGGGCGCATACATCCCCGTACAGGCTCCTCGCCCTTCGTTGCAGCAGGGCACGCAAGCTGCTCGAGAAATCGGTTGGATCCAAGAGGCTCTTGCAAATATAAGCGGTGTTGCTCGGAGCGGTGAAGAGCCCGGGAACCGCGCGCAGGCAAGGCGATCCATTCGCGGCCACGACCTCGCGCCCGAATCGCTCGCCACCCTTATGGTCAAGAAGATGTGCCAGCGCGTAGCCGTTCGGCCCTATCTTGCCAAAGGCCCATCCCGTGAAGAGGAATGCCCACAGCTGCTTAGGGTACGAGTTGTCATCGAGCTTCACGGCATCGCTCAGCGATGCAGCCTCGACGGATCCGTGGCGAAACGCTTCGATTTCTTTAGTTCCCGAATGACGCCGGACGCCTGGAAAGGCGCATGCGGAACCCTCCCAGAGGTACAGGTCGGGATCGACCCCGCACGCCTCCAAGCGGAAACGCCATTCCGGCGCGTGCCGCTCGTTATCTTTGGCGAGCGCTTCCACGATTTCCGGATCGAGAAACCTCGTGTACCGAGCGACCAGGGATGCAAGGATCCGCGCGTCGTCATGCGATGGCAAGGGCCACTCCGGCCAGTCCGCCCGCTCGTTGCGACGGCTCTCAGCATTGCCTGGAATGGTATGGTTCCCGGAGACGCCTGCCGGGCGTCGTGCCCGAGGCCGACTAGATTCTGTTACCCCGTTGCGGAAATCTCGGTAGAGGACGGCGGCATTCTTGAGCGAGGCCGTGCCCGTGCGCACGTTCCCCTTGATGGGAACGTGATGCCGCGGCTTCCGGCCCTGGCTCTCATCCTCAGTCGAATAGACCAGGCTCGCGATCAACGAGCCGAGCCCGTCGCGCTCATGAAGCTTGTCAAGATCGCCCTCGTATCGCTCAAGGCGCTTGCAGCGCGAGAGCGAGGATTCCGCCGACGCCGGGCTAAGCCCCCTGTCCCGCACCAGATAGGTGAAAAAATCGCTTTCGAGCACCACGCCCCCTAACACGAAGCCGGCGCAGACGGTCCTAGCCTGCGAGGCTCATCCCCCGGAAATGGATCCCGCACGAGTCGAGGATGCGCTTGGAGATGAGGTTGTCCTCGGTGCCCTCGTACTTGTCGTCGAGGTAGACCACCTCGCCGATGCCCACCTGCGCCAGGATCTTCGCGCACTCGTTGCAGGGGAAGAGCGTCACGTAGATGGTCGCGCCGCCCATGTCCTTGAGCGAGCCGCGGTAGTTGAGGACGGCGTTCGCCTCGGCGTGGACCACGTAGCCGTGCTTGTCGTGGAGCGGGTCGTCCGAGACGCCCCACGGGAAGTCGTCGTCGTTCAGCGCGGAGGGCGTGCCGTTGTAGCCCACCGAGAGGATGCGGTTGTTGGTGTCGGCGATGCAGGCACCCACCTGCGTGTTGGGATCCTTGCTGCGCATGCTCGCCGCCACGGCGACCCGCATGAAGAACTCGTCCCAGGTGATGACGTCGTTGCGCTTCTCCGACATGGCTGCTCCTCGCTCCCAGCGGCCGCTTGCCGCGTTGCGTCAACTATGACGCATGCAGGGCCGCGAAACAAGCACCGGTTTTTTCGCGTTTGCGACCTGCACGGTGGCGATCGCAGCTTCCGCCTCGCGGGAACGGCACTGCATTTCACCCGAACCGAATCTGCGGGCGGATTTTAGCAGGAAACGGCTTCTATATGGCCCCTCTCCTGCTAAATCCTGCCCGCAGGTTTTCCTACAGCCTCGATAACGGGGCAGACTCTCGGCTACAGTCGCGACGTCAGCTCTGGCGGTAGTGCGCGAAGAAGTCGGCGAGGTCGTCCATGGCCTCGCGCAGGACCTCCATGCGCGGCAGGTACACGATGCGGAAGTGGTCCGGCGCGCCCCAGTTGAAGCCGCCGCCGCGCGTGATGAGGATGCGCTTCTGGTGCAGCAGGTCGAGCGCGAACTGCTCGTCATCGGTGATGTTGAACTTCTTGACGTCCATCTTGGGGAAGATGTAGAACGCGGCCTTGGGCTTCACCGCGGTGATGCCGTCGATGGCGTTCAGGCGCTCGTAGACGAAGTTGCGCTGCTCATACACGCGGCCGCCGGGCGCGACGTACCCCTTCACGCTCTGGTGCCCGCCGAGCGCGGTCTGCACGATTGACTGCGCGGGCACGTTCGAGCACAGACGCATGTTCGAGAGCATGTTGATGCCGTAGATGAAGTCGCTCATGCAGCGCTTGTCGCCCGAGAGGACCATCCAGCCGATGCGGTAGCCGGCGATCATGTGCGACTTCGAGAGGCCCGAGAACGTGACGCACGGCAGGTCGGGCGCGAGCGAGGCGATCGAGATGTGCTCGACGCCGTCCATGCACAGGCGGTCGTAGATCTCGTCAGAGAAGATCATGAGCTGGTGGCGCCGGGCGATCTCGACGATCTGCTCCAGGATCTCGCGCGGGTAGACGGCGCCCGTGGGGTTGTTGGGGTTGATGATGACGATGGCCTTCGTGCGGGCGGTGACCTTCTTCTCGATGTCGGCGACATCAGGGTTCCACTCGGCCTCCTCGTCGCAGACATAGTGCACGGGCGTGCCGCCGGCGAGCGTGGCGCACGCGGTCCAGAGCGGGTAGTCCGGGCTCGGGATCAAGATCTCGTCGCCGTTGTCGAGCAGCGCGTTCATGCACAGCTGGATGAGCTCCGAGACGCCGTTGCCCGTGTAGATGCCGTCCATGGAGACGTTGGGCAGGCCCTTGATCTGGGCGTACTGCATGATGGCCTTGCGCGCGGAGAAGAGCCCGCGCGAGTCGGAGTAGCCCTCGCAGTCGGGCAGCTGCTGGCGCATGTCCTGCACGACCTCGTCCGGAGTGCGGAAGCCGAACGGCGCGGGGTTGCCGATGTTGAGCTTGAGGATGCGCAGGCCCTCGCTCTCCATGCGGGCGGCCTCGTCGGCAACGGGGCCGCGGACGTCGTAGAGGACGTTGTCGAGCTTGGATGATTTGTTGAACTGGCGCATGGTGGTACTCCCTGGGGTCGAGACGGTGGTCGCAGGTGCCTGAGGCGCGGTCGCAGGCCGCGCGCTAGCTCGCGCGGGTGTCGTGGGCGCCTTGCCGCCCTCCTGCGGGGACGGACCGTGCGGCACCTGGGCGGCGGCAGCCGCGCGGGGCGCGTCCTCCTCCCCCGACAGCCAGGCGGCACTCACCCCCAAAAGGGAGGCGAGCAGCTCCATGACGTCGCGGCGCGGCACCGTCTTGCCGCTCACGTACTGGCTCACCTGGCTCTTGCCGAGCTTCTTGCCCTGCTCGGCGGCGGCGTGGATCAGATCGGCCTGCTTCATGCCCGCCTGCTCGAGAGCACTCGCCAACCGTTTCGAGAATCGCTGGTCTGCCATGGTCTCCGCCTTGCATCGGTTCAATTTGAACTCACGTTGAACTACATGGTAGCAGGAGTTCAATTCCATAGTTCAATTTTCATCGATAAATTGAACCTACACAAGAGACCTCGACAGGGGTTCACATTTCAGACGATCTGCGCTCAAGATCCATGCCGCCGCCCCCGCTTCAACGCGCTTAGCCAATAGCGATAGCCCCCAGCTCCAATGCCGCGTCGACCACCTCGTCGAATCCGATACCCTGCGCGTACGGCGTATCGGCGACATAGCGCTCCCAAGACTGCAGCATGGCCTTTGATCTCCTGACCTCCTCGAGACGGGCGGCATAATCGGCCAACAGGGCAGTCGACCCGCGCTGCCCCGCCGTAGCGCTGACCGCTAGCTTCAGCTGCTCGGCATCAATGGAATCCCGTTTGGCCCTCATGAACATGAATATGTCGTAGAAATCTCTTCCACGGGTATTACCGCTACCCCTGCTCACTACCGCCTCAAGCTTCTCGGCGAGGATGGTTACCAGGGGGTAGGACAGCACGCTGACGGTTCCGCCGTCGAACATGAGCGGGTAGGCGAACTCCACTTCTCTCGGCGTGATGGTGTCGCCCGTGGTGATGTCGAGTTTGATAGGCGCGTCTATGCGGCCGTAGCGCACCCTGATGTGCGCGCGCCAATTCGCGTACTCGTCATCCTCGCGGATGGGAGCGATGCGCTCGAATGCGTACTCCATGCCATCGCCGACTTTGACGGCGCATATGTCGCGAACCACCCTGCTCACGCTCTCCTCGTCCATGTCCATCCCATGGACCGTCGTGTCCATATCCATCGTGGTCCGGCGCGCCATACCCGTGATCGCAGCGATGAGCAGGCCTCCCTTGAGCACGAATTTGTCTGCGTAGTCACTGTTCGAAAGACGCAGCAGCAAGTGTTCAAAGAGGTACATATTCAGCACCTCTTGCGGTCTGAGGCCGTGCTTCTTGGAAACCGCCCTGATCTTTCCCCGTAGGCTTGCATCGTTTCTGATCTCGGTCGTCATGTCAGCACCTCCAGATACGTTTGAAGTTCGTCTCTGACTCCCAGGGCTTCGCACATCTGGGATAGGCGCGCAAGGTCGCGTCCCTCCATCCTGAAGTAGCCGCCCACGGCGTCGCGGATGAGCTGAGCGTCGACACCCCCTTTCGATCTCTGCTTGATGAGGTCGGCAACTGAGCGCTCGGCGTCATAGCATCTAGTGGTGTTGCCCATAGGGGTCTTCACCTCGATGAGGCCCAGACCGTGCAGCGCGGGCGACACGCGGTGGATGCGGATGCCAGGGTTCTCTTCCTTCAAGCTTTTCGGGTTATATCCATGCGGGACGGTGACGTCGAGCACGGACGGCACCCTATCGGAAAGTCCTAGCAGGTAGAGAGAGCTGCCATGAGACAGGATGCATCTCTTCCAGCGCAGGCACACGGTGACGAAATCGTCATCGAGCGAATCGAAGCAGCAATACACGCCGCGCGACGGCTTGTCGATATCACCGCATTTGTACGCATAGTCGATGCTGCCGGGCGTGAAGCCCGCCTTCTTGAGCCGAGCGGCAGTCGTGATGCCGCCCTGCTCTTCGATGAATTTCAAGATATCGATCGACTTCATCATCACCTCTTAGATTATTGGACACATTCTACTACTTTTTGTGTCTATTAATCTATAGCGATGGCAATGAGTTCGCTAGAATGACTCGGCTGACCGGTTCGCCGAACCGAGCTCGACGGTGTACAGCGGCTTGTAGCGCGCGCCCTCGGGGGCGAGCGTACTCCTGAAGAGCGTCACGCGCGTGGCGTCGGCGGGCTCGGGGAACGGCAGCTCCGGCAACGGGCCGCGCGGCAGTTTGGCGCGGCGGGCGAGCGTGATATGGGGCCTGAACGCCTTGTGGTCGAAGGGCACGCCGCGCTCCGCGAGCTCCGCGCGCACGGCGTCTGCGAGCTCGAGGAGCGCCGGCGCGGGCGCGATCCCCAGCCAGAGCGTCGCGTCATGCGGCTTGCCGAACTTCCCGAGGCCGTCCGGCGCGAGGCGCACCGGGGTCCTGCCGCCCGCGGCGGCATCGATCGCCGCCATCGCCGTGCGCGCCTGACGCTCGTTCACCTCTCCCAGAAACGCGAGCGTCAAGTGGTAGGTATCGGGCTTCATGAGGCGCCCGGGCACGCAGGCGCCCAGGCCCCGCGCGAGCGCCGCGACCTCGTCGACCATGCGCTCTGGCAGCTCCAACGCGATGAAGGTCCTCATGGGCACCACCCCCCTATACGCGAGGCGGCGAGGGCAGAGCGCCACTCGCCGCCTTCAATCGGTCGAATCGGCTGCACGTCCCCTTGCCGGACGGCACCGGGTTCTGCGCTAGTACGGCGCGTCGTAGCTGATGAACACATCCGTCCCGTAGCCGAAATCGCTGATGCTCACGTACCAGCTGCCGTCCTCGCCGTAGAACTCGCACATACCCGAGACGGAGAACTCCGAGAAGTCGAAGTCGTAGTCCTCGACGTCGTTGATCCAGCCGCTGTCGACATCGAAATCGAAGGTCTCCGCGGCCTCCTCGAGCTGCTCCTGCGTGTTTGTGACGCCGTACATGACGTTGCCGAGGCCGAACGCATCGGCGATGCCCTTCGCCTGCACGATGTAGTCGTCGGGCTCGATATCTGCCGTGTAGGAGATGCTCACGGTGTTGACGCGCGCGTCTGCGGGGACCTGGTCGACGCTCTCGATGCCGGTCATGCTCGCGCCGGTCCCCGAGTCGAGGTACAGCGAGATGAAGACCTCGTCGTCCTCGGAGTTGGAGGGCACCGAGGCGGGCGTGCCCGAGAAGGAGACGTCGCAGTTGCCGGACTCGTAGCCGAACACGCTCACGATCTCGAAGCCCTGGCCCTCGAGCGCCGCGCGGATGTCGGCGAGCGACTTGCCGCTGAAGTACGCAGGGTCGCAGTAGTCGGGCATGGTGACCTCAGCTGCCGCGGAGGTGCTCACATCCGTATCGACATTCGAGCTGGTCGTGCCCGAGGACGGCCTGACGACGCCCATCACGATGACGACGCCGACGATGGCGCAGATGACGAGGAAGGCAGCGACGATGCCGATGATGAGGCCGGTGCGGCGCTTCCGCCCGGGCTGCTCGAAGGTCGGCGGCTGCTGGGGCTGGCCGATCCACGCCGCAGGCGGCTGCTGCGGTGCCGCCTGCCCCGGCTGCGGGGCCCACGGCGCCGGCTGCTGGGGCGCGGGCTGGCTCGATGCCGGCTGGCTGGGCTGCGGCGCCCACGGGGCGGGCTGGCTCAGCACGGCCTCGCTCGGCTGCGGGGCCCAGGGTGCGGGCTGCTCGGGCTCGGGCGCATTGAAGGGCGTGGGGTCCGGCTCCGCGGCAGGCTCCGGCGCGGTCGCGGGCTGGGGCTCGGAGGCGGGTTCCTCGGCCACAACGGGCCCCGGCTCCGCGGCGGGCTCCTCCGCGACGACCGGGCTCACGGGCTCGGCGGCGGGCTCGGCGGCAACGGGTTCGGCCGCGGGCGGCTCGGCGGGCATCCCCTCGGGGGCGGCGAAGTCGGGGGCCGGCGCGGCCTGCTCGGGAGCGGCATCGGGCGCGACCGTTTCAGGCGCGGGCGCCGCGGGCTGCGGGGCGGCGGGCGCCGTCCCCGCGAGCTGCTCGGCCGACATGAGCGGGGCACCGCAGGTGACGCAGAACTTCGCGGTGTCGTCGTTGCGGGCGCCGCATCTCGTGCAGAACATCTCGTCCTCCTCGTCATCATCCGGCACAGGCGCCGGCTCGGTCATAAGGTCAGGCCCCGCCTCGGCGCCCTCGGGCGCGAGCGGCGGGGCCCGCATCGGCTATTCCTTGCCGTCCCAGCAGTAGGTGCACACCTGGCTGGGATCCAGCCCGATCGCCTCGAGCATGCCCGGCAGGCTCTGGTAGCCCAGAGAATCGAAACCCAGCTGCTCGCAGATGCTCTTGAGCAGGCACTTGCCGCGCTCGGTCGAGCTGTCGGCGTACTCGTCGAGGTGCTCGTCCCCCTCGGGGCCCTCGAGCTCGCGCACGACGCGGCGCGCGATGAGGTCCATATCGGACTTGCCGCGCGAGAACGACAGGTACGGGCAGCTGAACATGATGGGCGGGCAGGCGGAGCGCATGTGGACCTCGGCCGCGCCGGTCTCGTACAGGAAGTCGACCGTGTTGCCGAGCTGCGTGCCGCGCACGATCGAGTCGTCGACCAGAAGGAGGCGCTTGTCGCGGATGAGCTCCGGCACGGGGATCTGTTTCATCTCGGCGATGCGGTCGCGCACCTTCTGGTTGGTGGGCATGAACGACCGCGACCACGTGGGCGTGTACTTGATGAACGGGCGGGCGAAGGTCGCGCCGCACTCGTTGGCGTAGCCGATGGCGTGCGGCGTGCCCGAGTCCGGCACGCCGGCGACATAGTCGACCTCGGGCAGGGTGCCGGCCATCGCCTCATCGCGCGCCATGACGTGCCCGTTCTTGTAGCGCATGACCTCGACGTTCACGCCCTCGTAGTTGGAGTTGGGGTAGCCGTAGTACACCCAGAGGAAGGCGCAGATCTTCATCTGGTCGCTCGGCGGGGCCACGGTCTCGAAGCCCTCGGGCGTCACGCACACGATCTCGCCGGAACCCAGCTCGTAGGCGTCCTCGTAACCGAGCTTGTGGTAGACGAACGACTCGAGCGAGACGCAGTACCCGTCGCCGTTCACGTCGCGGCCGATGATCACGGGCAGGCGGCCCATCCGGTCGCGCGCGGCGTAGATGACGCCGTCCTCGGTCATGACGAGCAGCGTGAGCGAGCCCTTGATGGCGCGCTGCGCGAAGAGGATGCCCTCGACCAGGTCGTCCTTCTGGTTGATGAGCGCCGCGACGAGCTCGGTGTGGTTCACGGCGCACGAGCTCATGGCCATGAACTGCGCGCCGCCCTGCTCGAAGTACGCCTCGATCAGCTCGTCCGCGTTGTTGATGGCGCCCACCGTGGTGATGGCGAACGTGCCGTGATGCGAGCGGACGAGCAGCGGCTGGGGATCGGTGTCGCTGATGCAGCCGATGCCGCTCGTGCCGTGGAACGTCTCGAGGTCCTTGTCGAAACGCGACCGGAACGGGGTGTTCTCGATGGAATGGATCTCGCGGTTGAAGCCGCCCGTGCCGTCGCAGAACACCATGCCCGCGCGGCGCGTGCCCAGATGCGAATGGTAGTCGACCCCGAAGAACACATCCAGGACCACGTCGCGCTTGGACGCCGCGCCAAAGAATCCACCCATATCATGCCTTCCCATCGGCGCTTTTCGATGTTCCCCAGTATAAAGCGTGCGCCTTGCCCACGCACCGGGACCGCGAGGTTTAGCGAGTTTTTCTTGATACGATAGAAGGCGACGAACCGCCGGCCCGCCCCGCGCGGGACCGCCCGCAGATCCTGGAGGCCCAATGAACATCCTGGTGATCCCGCCGTTCAATGACGCCCAGTAGGCCGTGCTCGAGGCGGGCGCGCCCGGTGCCGCCTTCACCTACACCGAGGCCCGCCACGTGACGGACGAGCAGGTCGCCGCCGCCGACGTCATCGTGGGGAACCTCCCCGCGGAGCGGCTCGCACAAGCGCGCCGGCTGCGCCTCCTGCAGCTCAACTCCGCGGGATACGACGCCTATATGGCTCCGGGCGCGGTGCCTGCCGGCGTCGCGCTCGCGAGCGCCGTGGGCGCCTACGGGCAGGCGGTCTCAGAGCACCTGTACGCGATGCTCCTCATGCTCATGAAGCGCCTCGACGGCTACCGCGACGACCAGCGCGCGCACGCGTGGACCGACCGCGGGGCCGTGGCCACGCTGGCGGGCGCGCAGGTGCTCGTGCTCGGCGCAGGCGACATCGGATGCCATTTCGCGCAGCTCGCGAGCGCGCACGGCGCGCACGTCACGGGGGTCCGGCGCCACGCGGGCGCGGCCCCTCAGGGCTTCGAGCGCATCTGCACCATGGACGAGCTGCACGACCTGCTGCCCAAAGCCGATGTGGTCGTCTCGATCCTGCCGAGCGCGCCCGAGACCCGCGGTCTTGTGGACGCGCGGTTCCTTAGCTCCTGCAAGCGCGGCGCGTACTTCGTGAACGGCGGCCGCGGCGACCTCGTCGTGCAGACGGACCTCATCGCGGCCCTCGAATCGGGCCGGCTCGCCGGCGCCGCGCTCGACGTGACGGTACCCGAGCCCCTGCCCGCGGACGACCCGCTGTGGGACGCGCCAAACATCCTCATCACACCGCATGTCGCCGGCCAGTTCCACCTCTACACGGTGCTCGACAACATCACGCGCATCGCCGCCGAGAACCTCCGTCGCCTTGCGGCGGGCGAGCCGCTGCTCAACGAGGTGCCGCTGCCGTAACCATCGCGTGCTTTCGAGTGACGGGACCGTCGGGACAGCTCGGGGAAACAAGCGGGACCATCGCCACTCGAGCAACGGGGAATGCCGCCATCGTGCGGTCGAGATGGCGCCTATCGGTCCCGTTTAGGCGGAGAGAAGGCTCGCCAAGGCAATTCGATTGAATAATGAATAAAAAAAGAGGTTCATAAAGTTCGCGAATTGCATCTGCTTGATATTTCCGCAGGTAATCGGCATGTCGCTAATCTTCTTCTCTGCCTTCTTTTATTCAATTATCAATCGAATGGTAGTTCGTGCAATTCGAAGTTCATTTGAATATCGAGTTGCGCGAATCCTGCAATTCGAAGTTCAAAAGAATAGCGAGTAGCAGCGTGGGCGATGCGCGCAACGCATTCATGGCGGCAAGCGCCGCCGAGCGAGCGCCCCGAGCCCATCCCGAGCGCCGCTACTCCAGCTCGGAGCGGCGCGCCTCCTCGAACGCGGCCTTCATGGTGGGGTTGCCGCGCGTGAGCTTCTTGATGGTGAGGCCCTGCGCCTTGTCGTTCGCGAGCCTGAGGTTGCGGTCGCTCGACAGCAGCGCCTCCTTGGTCTTCTGCAGGTGGCTGATGGTCTTGTCGATCTCCTCGATCGCGGTCTGGAACTTGCGGCTCGCCAGATCGAAGTTGCGCGCGAAGCCGTCCTGGAACGTCTCGAGCTTGGCCTCGAAGTTCGTGACGTCGATGTTCTGCTGGCGCATGAGCGCGAGCTCCTGCTTGTAGGCGAGCGCGTTCAGCGCGGCGTTGCGCAGAAGCGTGATGAGTGGGATGAAGAACTGCGGGCGGATCACGTACATCTTGGGGTAGCGGTAGCTCACGTCGACGATACCCGTGTTGTAGAGCTCGCTCTCGGGCTCGAGCAGGCTCACGAGCACCGCGTACTCGCAGCCCTTCTTGGTGCGGTCCTGGTCGAGCTTCTTGAAGAAGTCCTCGTTCTTGTGCTTGGTCGCGGTGGCGTCGTTCTCGTTTTTCATCTCGAACATGATCGAGACGATCTCGTTGCCCGCCTCGTCGCGCTCCCGGAAGATGTAGTCGCCCTTCGAGGCGCGGCTGCCGTCCTCGCCCACCATGGCGTCGTTGTCCTTCTCGAAGTACGCGCGCGGGAACGCCGTCATGCGCAGGCGGTTGAACTCGGTCTCGCAGTGCTGCTCGAGCGTCTCGCCGACCATCTTGGTGGAGAGCCTGAGCTTCATGTCGCGCAGGCGCTCGATCTCCTCGTCCTTGTAGCGGATGAGCTCGGCGGTGGTGCGCCGGCTCTGCTCGAGCTCGAGCGAATGGGACGCCTCGATCTGCTGGACCTTGCTCTCGTGCAGGGCCTTCTCGCTCGTGAGCGCCGCGCGGGCCTCGTCGCGCTCGCGCTCCACGGCAGACACCGCCTGGGCCACGGCGAGCTTCTGGCCGGCCTCCTCGGCGGCGAGCCGCTCCTTCAGGGCCGTGATCTGGGCGTCTTTATCCGAGAGGTCCTGCTGGTGGCGCGACGCGGCCTCGGCGAGCTCGACCTTCGAGGCCGCCTCGCGCTCGGCGAGCTGGGCGCGCAGGGCGTCGAGCGAGCGCTCGAGCTCGGCGATGTCCGCGCGGGCGCGCTCGCGCTCCTCGGCGGCGGTCTTCTCGCGCACGAGCCCCTGCTCGGTCTCGGCCGAGGCGAGCTTCGCCTCGAGCTCGGCGATGCGCGTGTCGCGGCCGGCGACCTCCTGCTGCAGCGACTGCTCCGCCTGCTGGCGCGCAAGCGCCACGGCCTGCGCACGCTCGCGCTCCATGAGCTCCTCGCGCTCGGCGAGTTGGCGCTTGAACTCCTCGTCGCGCACCTGCCGCACGATGTCGGCGTAGCCGCTCTCGTCCACCTGGAATACGGTCCCGCACTTGGGGCACTTGATCTCGTTCATCGCCTGGCTCCTCCCCGCGCCGCGCGGCGCTCTTATGTCCACCTGCATGCTAGCGTACCCGACCGCGCGGACACAACGCGCGGGCACCGGGAGCGGCGTGGCAGGTGACGGGACGCCGCGAAGAGGGCGCCGCGTGCGGCCGCCGCGTCCCACCGGCATGCGGAAACGCTCCGGCGGGCGTACCTCCGCATCTCGTCCACATAGTCGTAAGTTTTCCTTCATCACTGTGGATACCCCGTGCGACCGGGCGGCACCCGGGCACGTCGACGCGGAATCGGGTATCCGAGAGAGGGGAAGGGTTCGCGAACCAGGCCAAAGGGAAGGAAGCGCATGGCGAAAACCGTGCTCATAGCCGAAGACGAGGTTGATTTCCGATCCCAACCGAACACATTGAGCTGACGGCACGCTCCCGCAGTTAACCGAACGCCCCCGAGGTCCTATCCGGGCCCCGGGGGCGGCATTTTCCCAGTTGAAGGAATGGTGGAGATG
>NZ_LR597508.1 GCF_902150035.1 Enorma burkinafasonensis | reverse complement strand
CATCTCCACCATTCCTTCAACTGGGAAAATGCCGCCCCCGGGGCCCGGATAGGACCTCGGGGGCGTTCGGTTAACTGCGGGAGCGTGCCGTCAGCTCAATGTGTTCGGTTGGGATCGGAAATCAACCACGGGGAGCGACCGTTCGCACCCGGACAGGCGATCGCAAGCAGAAAATCGATTGAGAGGGCCCCGTGCGAGGCCCTCTCCGTCGAAAAACTGCTTGCGATTGCCGCGCGGGCTACGAGTGCTACTCCACGATGTTGAAAAGCCAGTCGATCTCGGTGCCCCAGGTGTCCTCATCGAGCGTCCAGGCGCCATCCGCCTCGGTGAGCGTGAGCGTGAAGGCGTATCTGCTTGAGTACCCCGCGTTGCCCGCCGCCTCGATGAGCATCTCGGCGTAGCGCTGGTTGTCCTCCTCGAGCGTCGAGGTCGCGTACTCGTCCGAGGCCCGGTACTCATCGACCATGGCCTCGAAGCCGTCGATGACCTGGAAGACGTCGCGCACGTTGGCGAACACCTCGACCGTGGCCGTGCCGGACGCCGGGTCGATGGCGATGCCGCCGATCGTGTAATCGAAGCCGTCGAGCATCATCCGGGCGTACTCGTCGGGGTCACCTCCGCACGCCGTGAACGTGGGACCGTCCATGAGCTGGGCCCATCCGCCATCGATGATGCCCGCGACCTCGTCGATGGCAGCGGCATCGCCGTTCTTGAACGCATCGAGGCGTTCCGCCACGGCGTCGCGCACAGCCTGCTCGGAGTCCGCGGCACCGTCGGCCTCGGCTTCGGTCTCGCCCGTCTCCTCGAGCGCCTCGCCGGCGCCCTCCTCGAGCTCCGCGAGAGTCTCGTCGGTCGTGGAGACGCAGGCTTCGGGGTCGACCTCCTCCATGGTCGAGTCGGCGCGCTCGGTACCCGAGACGCTGCTGAACTGCAGCAGCGTGTAGCACTGCGTCGCGGGCGTCTCGTCCACGAAGGTCGCCCATTGCTCATCGGTCGCCTCGACGCCGTCGATCGCGAAGCTCTCCGTGAGGTCACCGGTGTCGTAGTCGAAGAAGGAGTTGAGTTGGGCGATCGTCTCGAACCCGTCGGCACCGAGCATGAAGTACCCGCTGTGGTACTCCTCGATCGAGGTCCCCGTCGTGTCGGCGTACCACGAGGTCCCCAGCACGGGCAGGCCGTCGCGCTCGTAGAGGTACTGGTAGAAGGAGCCGCCGTTGGAGAACTCGCTCGCGCGGTCGTAGAGCTGCACGACCTCGCCGTCCCGGTAGTCCCAGACCTGCGCCACATAGCCCTCGTTGCTGTACTCGACGATGCTGCCGTCCTGCGCCTCGAGGTTGCAGACGATCGTGAGGAGCTCATCCGTGCCGTCGCCGTCGAAATCGATGAGCTCGGCCAGGGCGAGACCCGTGACCATGGTCTCCTGGCCGTCGTAGAGCTCGACGGTGCCCGGCTCGCCGTGCTCGCCGATGAGCTCCTGGCAGGTGCGGTAGTAGGCGGCGTAGGCGAGCTCGTCCTCAGAGGGCTCCTCGACCTCGGGCTCCTCCTGCTCGGGCGCGTCCTCGGCGCTGGTGTCGGGCTCGGGTTCGGGCTGGATGACGTAGGTCTCGTTGACCGTAGTCTGGTCGTGGACGTACTCGATGTCGTTGCGGTACTCCTCGCCCGTGTCCTCATCGACGATGACCAGGACGTAGTCGCCATCGGGGATGTCGCCGAAGTCCTCGAACGTGAAGCCGCTCGTGCCGGTCACGCGGATCTCGGCCACGACCTGCTCGAGCGTGGGCGCGCCGTCGGCGTCGAGGTTGTCGGCGGTGCGCTCGACCAGGCGCACGGCATACGAGGTGAGATCGTTGCCCTCGGCATCGCGCGGGCGGATGCGCGTCACCACCGAGCAGGCGAGCGCGTCGCGCTGCCCGAAGTACACGACGTCCTCGCCCATGAGGCGCGGCACGACGAAGATGCACACGGCGATGATCGCGGCGAGGACCACGCAGGCGATGCCCGCGATGAGGGCGACGGGTTTCTTCTTGCGGGGCTGCTCGGGCGGCACCTGCCCGTTCTGCGCGCCCGGGTCCTGCGGAGCCACCGGGGGCTGCCAGGCGGTCTGGCCGGGAGGGATGGCGCCATCCGGGGCGAACCCCGGCTGCGGCGCGGCACCCTGCTGGGCCGGCGCCCCCTGCGGGGCGGCATCAACCGGCGGTTGCGGGATCACGCGCGTGGGCTCCGCGCCCGACGCGCCCTCGGCGTCCGCCGGCCAGAGGGCGTCCTCGGCCGCCTTGGCGTCCGCGGCGTCCGCTGCCGCCTGGTCATCGGCCGCAGCGCCCCCAACGGCATCGTCGACGAGCGGCGCGGTCTTCGGCGCCGGGCCCTGCGCGGGCGCAGGCTCGTCGGCGGGCGCGACCTCCTCTATCGGAACGGATGCCGCCGCCTGGGCGGATTCCGCCTCGGGCGCCGGCGCTCCGACCGGCATCGCCTCGGCTGCGGGCGCGACCTCCTCGGCGGACGCGACCCCCTCGACCGGTACGGCCACCTCGGCAGGCGCCGGCCCGTTTGCCGGGGCGCCCTCGCCCTCGGGGCGCTGACCGGGCTCTTCCCGCGGGGTTACCTGAACCACAGGCTTACCGCACCGGGTGCAGAACTTCGTGCCCTCGGCAAGCTCCTTGCCGCAGCTCGTGCAGAACATCGCGTATCCCCCGCCCTTCGGACCCCGCGGCGCGCGCCGCCGGCTCGAATCTTCCAACGCATCCATGATACGACGAGCGGCCCGCGCATCTGCGGGCAAAAAATAGCAGAACGGCCCCCTCTGTGGGAGCCTTTCCTGCTATATCCTGCCCGCAGATGAGATGGGCCCCGGCACGATCGCGCCGGGGCCCCGCATCTTAGGGATGGAGCCTTCTGCTTCAGGCCTTCTTGGTCGTCTTGCGCGGCGCGGCCTTCTTGGCCGCGGTCTTCTTGGCCGCACCCTTTTTGGCGCCCGTCTTAGCCGCCGCCTTGCCGCGCCGGCTGCGCGCGGGCTTCTGCTCCTTGCCGGGGCACTCCATGTTCACGCAGATGCGCCACGGGCCGCGGGCGGTCTCGACCACCACGATCGGCGCGCCGCAGTGCTCGCAGACCTCGCCGGTGGCCTCGAGCTTGCCGCGGGCGGGCAAGGGATAGCTCACGCCGCACTCGTCGTAGTTGGTGCAGCGGATGAAGCGCTTGCCGCTCCGCTCGCTCTTGTGCGCGATCAGGTCGCCGTGGCGGCCCGCCGCGGCGCAGGCGGCGCACTCGCCCACCTTGAGGTCGGGCTCGTAGTTGGTGGGGCACTGGGGGTTCACGCAGACCTCGTAGGCCTTCTGCCTGAACGGCTGGCACTTGATGCGCGGCGCCCCGCACTCGGGGCACACGGCGGCGTCGCCCTCGAGCGGGCTCACCTTCACACCGGAGGGAACCGGGTAGGTGACGTCGCACTCGGGCCAGCCCATGCAGCCGATGAAGCTGCCGCGCGTCTTGGCCGAGGTCTTCATCACGAGGTCCTTGCCGCACTTGGGGCAGGCGCCCACGCGGGCGTCGGCGGTGACGGCGTCGGCGATGGCCTCGCCCAGGTCGTCCTTGTGCTCGATGAGGGCGTCGAGCATGCCGGCGAGCAGCGCCCGCGAGTGCTCGACCACGTGCTCCTGGGTGTCAGCGCCCTCGGCAACGCGGGTCATGTCGCAGTCGAGCTCGGCCGTCATCTCGGGCGTGGTGATGCGCGGTGCGAACTCGTGGAGCGCGTCGACGATCGCCATGCCGAGCTGGCTCGGCTCGATGGGGTCGTTCTTGAGGTAGCGCACCTGGTAGAGACGCTCGATGATCGAGGCGCGGGTCGACTTGGTGCCCAGGCCGCGCTTCTCCATCTCCTGCACGAGGCGACCCTGGCTGTAGCGCGCGGGCGGCTCGGTCTGCTTCGCCTCGAGCTTGAGGTCGAAGACGTCGATCACGTCGCCCTCGGAAAGCGGCGGGAGCTGCTCGTCGCGCTTGAGGCCGTAGGGGTACGCCTCGCGGAAGCCGGCGTCCACCAGCACGTCGCCCGACGCGGTGAACGGCTCGCCCGCCACGTCGATGGAAAGCTTGGTGTTCTCTATGGTCGCGGGCCCCATGAGCGTCGCGAGGAAGCGCCGCGCGATGAGCATGTAGAGCTTCTTCTGGGCGCCGTCGAGGCTCTCGGGGTTGCCCTGGCCGGTGGGGTGGATGGGCGGGTGGTCCGTTGTCTCGGTCTTGCCGCGGGTGGGCTTCATGGGCCCGGCGAGCACCTTCGCCGTCACCGGGCGCAGCGCCGGGACGTTCGCGGCGAGGCCGCCCACGATGCCCGCGAGGTCGAGCGTGCGCGGGTAGACGGTGTTGTCCACGCGCGGGTAGGAGATGTAGCCCGCCATGTAGAGGCTCTCGGCGAGCCGCATGGTGCGCGCCGGGCTGATGCCCTCGGCCGCGGCGGCCGCCTGGAGCGACGTGGTGTTGAAGGGCGCCGGGGGCTGCTGCTTGCGACTGCGCTTGGCGACCTCGGCGATGGTGCCCGTCGTGGCGCCCTCGACGTGCGAGAACGCCGTCTCGGCCGCATCCCTGTCGGTGAAGCGGGCCGTGGCGTGGCCGATCTTGAACGCGGAGTCCGCGTCGCCCTGGGCGGCGCCCATGCCGCGGATCTGCCAGTAGTCCTCGGGCACGAACGCCATCCGCTCGCGCTCGCGCTCCACGACGAGCGCCAGCGTGGGCGTCTGCACGCGGCCCGCGGAGCGCACGTTGCCGAAGCCGCCGAAGCGCGCGAGCGTGAGGTAGCGGGTAAGGACCGCGCCCCAGATGAGGTCGATGTACTGGCGGCTCTCGCCGGCGTCGGCCAGGTCCTGGTCGAGCTCGACCAGGTTCTCGAAGGCCGCCGTCACCTCGCCCTTGATGAGGGCGGAGTAGCGCGCGCGGCTCGTGGGCACGTCCGGCGCCACCTCGCGCACGCAGGAGAGCGCGTCCGAGCCGATGAGCTCGCCCTCGCGGTCGAAGTCCGTCGCGATGATCACGTGGTCCGCCTTCTTGGCGAGGTTCTTGAGGACGCGGATGATCTCCTTCTCCGCGGGCTTCTTCACGATGGGCGCCCACGTGAGGTACGGCAGGCTGTCGACCTTCCAGCCCTTGATGTTGATGCCGTTCGCGAGGTAGGGCTTGCGCTTGGTGGGGTACGGGGGCCGCGCCAGGCCGTCGGGGACGTCCGCCGGCAGCACCTCCCCCTCCTCGCTCACGCTGTACCAGCCCTGCTTCTTGTCGAAGAGGATTTCGTCGGGGAAGTCGGGCGCGAGGATGTGCCCCGCGAGGCCCATGGACACCCAATCCTCGCCGTCCACCGTGAAGCGGTAGACCTGCGTGTTGTAGACCTTGTCGGTCTTGGGTTTGCCGTCAGCGAGGAGCTGGGCGATCTTCTGGGCAGCGATGTTCTTCTCTGCGATGACGAGTTTCAAGATGGAACCTCTTGGTTGCGCTTGCCCGCATGCAAAGCGCGCGGGCGTCCCGTTCGCCCGCGCGGTACCGCGGGCCTTCTTTGCTCGCGGGACAGTATACGCGAGTTACCTGCCGTTTACCAAAAACCCACTGGAGCGCCCGGCCGGCGGGGTCGCGGCGCGCGCATCGAGATACAGGGATATGGACGTTTAAAGCGCTTCAATGCGTCGAAAACGTCTATATCCATGTATCTCGATGCATACGGGTTCAACCGATGGGTGCCCGCCTTTCGGGCGACCGCCGTTCGCGTCGGCAGCTCCGGGGCCGCCGGGGCCGACGAGGGCGGCATCATCGAGGCCCGGGCGATGACAAGAGGCTCCCGGCGGCCGGTCGACGGCTGAGGAGCTACCGCGCCGCCTCGATCTGCGCGGCGAGCCAGGAAACCCACCCGTCCATGCCGTCGCCCTTGGTCGCGCTCACCTCGAAGCGCGGCGCCCGGGGATTGAGGTCGTCGAGGGTGCGGCCATAGAGTGCGAGATCGAAATCGAAGGCGGGCGCCACGTCGATCTTGTTGAGCAGGAGCGCCCCCGCATGCTGGAAGATCCCCGGGTACTTGAGCGGCTTGTCGTCACCCTCGGGCACCGAGAGGATCATGACGCAGAGGTTCTCGCCCAGATCGAAGTCGACGGGGCAGACGAGGTTGCCCACGTTCTCGATGAAGATGACGTCGATCTCGTCCAGTCCGACCGCCTCATCGAGCGCGTCGACCGCCTGCGCGATCATGTTGCCCTCGAGGTGGCACAGGCCGCCGGTGTTGATCTGGATGGCCGGCATCCCGGCCTCCTTCATGCGCCGGGCGTCCACGTCGCTCGCGATGTCGCCCTCGATGACCGCCGAGCGCAGGCCATAGGCGTCGCGCAGGCGCGCGCTCGTCGCGAGGATCGTCGAGCTCTTGCCCGATCCGGGGCTCGAGAGCACGTTCACGACGAAGGTCCCCGTGCGGCCGAAGCGCTCGCGCAGCCCCGCGGCCAGGCGCTCGTTGCGCGAGAGGATGGGCTGCTCGATATCGATGGTGCGCTCTGACATGTAAATCCCCTTTCGGTCCCGGCGCGTCCGGCGACGCACGGCGGAGCTCGCCGGCGGCCCCTACGGCAGGTCGACCTCCATGGACACGATCTGAAGCTCGCGGCCGGCGAGGAGCGTCGTGGTGGCGCTGCCGCATTCCGGGCACCTCAGGTGGAAGCGGTCGTGGCCGAACTCGGCGCCGCACGCGAGGCACCGGCTGCGCGGATGCACCTCCTCGACGACGAGCGCGCTGCCCGCGGTGAGCGGGTCCTCGTCGCCGAGCACCTCCCACGCGAAATCGAGCGACTCGGGCACGACCTCGCGCAGGTCCCCGATACGCAACGTGACGGAGACCACGCGCAGGGCCCCCGCCTCGCGCGCCGCCGCCGTCACGGTCTCGAGTATGCCGGACACCAGGCCGAGCTCGTGCATGGAGGGGCCTTACGCCTCCTCGTCGTCCATGAAGAGCGCGAGGCGGCTCCCGGTGAGGCCCTTTCTGCCCTCGCGGGCGATGATCACGAAGCGCGTCACGAAGAGCGAGATCTCGTAGAGTGAGAGCATGGCCGCGTACATGAACAAGAGCGTGACCGGGCTCGCGTCGGGCGTGACCGACGCGGAGACCACGAGCATGATGACGTAGATATAACGCCACGCCGAGCGGAAGGTCGCGTACGGCACGATGTGGAACACGGCGAGGTAGAAGACGATGAGCGGCAGCTCGAACGCCACGCCGAAGCCGATCATGAGGAGCACCTCGATGTTGAGGTAGTCCACGAGGTCGGGCAGGGCCGTGGCGATGGCGTTGGTCTCGCCGATGAGCCACTCGAAGCCGGCGGGCACGATGATGAAGTAGCAGAACACCGCGCCGACGAAGAAGAGCGCCGTGGCGATGAGGATCGTGGGCACCACCCACTTGCGCTCGTTGGGCTTGAGCGCCGGGAGGAAGAACCCGAGGATCTGCCACAAGATCATGGGCACGCACACGACCGCGGCGGTCTTGAGCGCGATGGAGAAGCGCACCGAGAAGCCGCCGAGCGACGTCGTGATGTAGAAGCGGCCCTCCTCGACGAGCGGGCGGATGGGGTCGGTCAGGATGTCGATGATCGTGGGCGTCGCGAAGTAGAAGACGACCGTCGCCACGAGCACGCTCACCACGACGATGGTGAGGCGGCGGCGAAGCTCGCCGAGATGGTCGAGAAGCGGCATGCGCGCCGGTCCGATGGGCACTACCGCTCACCCCCCTCCGGGTTGGCGGTGTTCAGGTCCTGGGCCTCCGCAGGCGCGTCCCCGGGTGCGGCGGCATCCGCGTCGCCGGCGGGCGCGGCGGTGTCCGTGGCGGGCGCCTCGGCAGCGTCCGTGGCGTCCGCGGCCGCCTCGCCGGCGGTGCGGCGGCGATGGGGGCGGCGTGCGTAGAGGTCGGCCGTGGTGCGCACGGGCTCGCTCTCCGCGGCCGGCTGGTCGGCGGCGGGCTGGGCGGCCTCGGCGGTGTCGGTGCCCTCGCCCGCGGCCGCAGCGTCGGGCGCGGCGGCGTCGGCATCCTGCGGCGCTGCCTCGCGCGCGGCCTTCTCGGCGGCGAGGCGGGCGCGGCGCTCGGCGAACGTCTCCTTGCGGGCCTCGGCGGCCTTCTGCGTGGCGATGTCCGCGCCCTCGGCACCCTCGCCCGCGGCCTCGGCAGCGTCGTCAGCCGCGCTCGCGACGGACTTGGGCTTGGCGGCCTCGGCGGTTGCCGCGGCGGCCATGGGATCGACGATCTCGGTCTGGACGACCGAGGTCACCTTCTGCTGCGTCTCGCGGAACTGGCGCAGCGCGCGGCCGATGGTGCGGCCCATCTGCGGCAGCTTATCCGGTCCGAACAGCAGGAAGGCGAAGACCAGAATGACGAGAAGCTCGGTCTGCCCGATTCCGAACACGAGAACCTCCTGTGAATATCCTCCCGAAACGGCACCCGCGGCGGCGCGGGCGCGCAAACGCTATGAGTATACCGCCCCCGGAGCCCTGAACCCACGGGGCGGCGCGGGCTTTACAGAGCGGTGACGTCGATCTCGGAGTCGACCCCGAGCAGCTGAATCACGCGCATGACGCCCGGCTGGGCGTTCACGACCGAGAAGCGCTTGCCGTGCTCCTCGGCGTGGTGCACGGCGCCCACGAGCACGCCGATGCCCGCGGAGTCGATGTAGGCGACCTTCTCGAAGTCGAGCTGCACGGTGTCCGTGGGCTGCTCGAGCGCCAGGTCGATCGCATCGCGCAGCTTCGAGGCGTTCGAGATGTCGATCTCGCCCTCGACGGCGATGACGTAGAGCTCAGGCGTCGGCTGGGTGGTGATGACCAGTTCCATATGCACTCCCCACATGCCGGCCCTGCGGCCGGCTCGTCAGCATCTAGGACGGGCCGCGTGCGCGGCGCCGTATTCGGTCCATTGTACCGGTGATGCGCCCCCGCGCGGTGCACGGAGGCGCATCAGCAAATCTTCAGCATGTACGCGGGCGCGGTCAGACACCGGCGGGCAGGGCACCAGGACCCTGCGTCACCTGCGGCGACAGGCGCAGTGGACGCCCTAGCGGCGTTCCTCGCGCGCCAGCTGGGCGGAGACGAGCTTGACAGCGAGCACGAGCACGTCGAGCGCGGCCTCGAGCTCGGCGACCGTGGGGTAGCTGGGCGCGATGCGGATGTTCGAGTCATGCGGGTCGGCGCCGTAGGGCCAGGTGGCGCCCGCCGGGGTGAGCTTCACCCCGAGCTCGGCGCAGAGCGCGGCGACGCGCTTAGCGGAGCCCTCGGGGCCCTCGAACGAGACGAAGTAGCCGCCGCGCGGATGCGACCACGTGGCGCAGCCAGTGCCGGCGAGCCCCTCCTCGAGCTTGCGCTCGACCGCCTCGAAGCGCGGACGGAGGAACTCGGCGTGCCGCCGCATGTGGGCGCGCACGGCGTCCATATCGGGCAGGAAGCGCACGTGCATGAGCTGGTTGAGCTTGTTCGCGCTGATGAGACCGGCCTTCAGGGTCTTCGAGATCGCGTCGACGTTTGCGGCCGACGAGCCGAGAAACGCTATGCCGGCGCCCGGGAACGTGATCTTGGAGGTCGAGGCGACGCCGAGCACGCGGTCGGCGTTGCCCGCCTCGCGCGCGAGCTCGAAGATGTTCGCGAGCTCGTCGCCCTCGTCGGTGAGGTCGTGCACCGCGTAGGCGTTGTCCCACACGATGCGGAAGTCGGGCGCGGCCTTCATCGAGGCGAGGCGACGGACCGTCTCGTCGGAGTAGGTGATGCCGGTGGGGTTCGAGTACTTGGGGACGCAGAACACGCCCTTGATGGAGTCGTCCGCGGCGCAGAGGCGCTCGACCTCGTCCATGTCGGGGCCGGTCTCGGTCATGCGCACCGGCACGTTCTCGATCCCTAGGTCCTCCGTGATGCCAAAATGGCGGTCGTAGCCGGGCGCGGGGCACAGGAACCTCACGCGCTCGAGCGTGCGCCAGGGAGCGTGGCCGGGCGCGCCCTTCTCCCAGTAGTGCATGATGACGGACTGCATGATGTTCAGGCTCGACGAGCCGAGCACGAGCGTCTGCTCGGGCGGCACGCCGAGAAACGCCGAGGCGAGCCGGCGCGCGGAGGGGATGCCCTCGAAGCACCCGTAGTTGCCGCAGTCGACGCCCTCGTCCGTGAGGTCGGCGTCGCTCGAGATGAGGTCGAGCATGGGGCGGGAGATGTCGACCTGCGCGGGGCTGGGCTTGCCGCGCGCCATGTCGAGCGCGAGCCCGAGCGAGCGCGTCCGCTCAACCTCCGCCTCGAGGCCCGCGATCGCATCGTCGAGCTCGGCAGCGCTCATCTGCTGGTATATCGTCGCCATATGCATCCCTTTCCACTACGGGCGCACGGACCCCGAGGGACTGCGCGCGGCGGCACGGTTCCGATAAGTATACCGGCGCCGCCCGCGCGCCGGCGCGCCGTTCGATTTCGTAGGTAAATCTTTTACCCGCGCGCTATGCTTATGGCCGTGCCCGCATGAGCGGCGCGCGGGCCGACGCACCGGGCCCTAAGGCGCCCAGACCCGAAGGAGGGACCATGGATCTCGAACAATTCCGCGCCGAGGCGTTCGGCGACCTGCAGCGACTCGTCGACTCCCTCTTCATGGGCCGCGCGACCATCGACCGGCTCGACGCGGTGGTCCTCGCCGAGCTCATGGACCTCGACCGCGACCTGCACGAGATCGTGGACCTGCTCCCACCCGGCACCTACGACCGGCAGCGCCTCTGCGACCAGATCAACTCCGCGCTCGCGGCTCACGGCTGGGGCGGCCGGTACGGCACCGTCGAGTAGAAGAGCCGCCCCCGCACGCCACGCGCATGATTGCGAGCCCGATCGCCGCCGCCGAGACCGACCCGGCGAGGATCGCCGTCTTGGCGGCCAGAAGCTCGGCGGGGATCTGGGTGAACGCGAGCCCCGCGATGAGGATCGACATCGTGAAGCCGATGCCACCCAGGATGCCCATGCCCGCGATATGCGGCCACCTGACGCCCTCGGGGAGCTCGGCTAGGCCCGCCTTGACGAGCAGGTAGGTCACCCCGAAGATCCCGAGCGGCTTGCCGAGGAGCATGCCCAGGTAGGTACCGAGCGCCACCGGATCGACCACGAGTGCGCCCAAATCGACGCCCACGAGGCGCACCTGCGCGTTCACGAAGGCGAACAGGGGCAGGATGATGAAGTTCACCGGCGTCGAGATGCGGTGCTCCAGGCGCTGGAGCGGCGGCGTCACGCGGTGCATGACCCGCTCGACCCCGTAGACGGCATGCGTGAAGTCGTGCTGGCCCAGGATGTGCGCGTCGTCGTCGAAGCGGTCGTCGAGCTCGGGGAGCTTGCCCTCGAGCCAGCCGATGAGCGCGGCGGCGTTCACGTCAGAGCGCGCCGGGATGGTGAACGCGAGGATCACGCCGGCGAGCGTCGCGTGGATGCCCGACTGGAAGAGGCAGAACCACAGCACGAGGCCGAGGGTGAGGTACGGTGCCACACCGAAGTAGCGACGGCGGTTGACGAGGGCGAGCGCCGCGGTCACGAGCGCCGCCGCGGCGAGCCATCCCAGATGCGGCGCGTGCCCGTAGAAGAGCGCGATCGCGGCGATGGCGAGCAGGTCGTCGGCGATGGCGAGCGTCGAGAAGAACACCTTGAGCGCCGGCGGCACGCGGCTGCCCAGAAGCGAGAGGACGCCGAGCGCGAAGGCGATGTCGGTCGCCATGGGGATGGCCCACCCGTAGACGGCGCCGGCGCGGTTGACCACCGCGTAGATGGTGGCGGGCACCACGACGCCGCCCACGGCGGCGAGCATGGGCAGCATCGCCTGGCGCGGGCGCCTGAGCTCGCCCACGGTCATCTCGTACTTGAGCTCGATGCCCACCAGCAGGAAGAAGATCGCCATCAGAAAGTCGTTGACGAAGAGCTCGAACGTGAGTGAGAACTCCCAGCCGCCGATCGCGATGGAGACCGGCCGCTCGAACCACTCGTGGAGCGGGAAGTACGCGTCCGTGTTGGCGCAGATCACCGCGGCGACGGCGGCGGCGATCATGACGAAGGCCGAGACGGTACCGTTCGACGTGATGCGCTCGATGGCGCTGCGGCGCTCGAGCCGCCTGCGCTGCTGCTCGGTAACGAGATGGACGCCCCCCGCCTTGAAATCGGAGCCGGCGCAACCGGGCTTGCGCGCAAGCGCCTTGCGCCCGACCGCCTTCAAGGCCGCCTGCCAACCGGTTGTCTTCCGCTCCTGAGCCATAGATGCCCCGAGTCCTTTCCGCAGTACCCTGTCACGAAAAAGGGCGCCTTGCCCAGACGCCCACCTTAGCTATCAATTGTCACCGTTGTCGTGGCGCGCAATAGCTCCGCCCATGCGCATCCAGACGGAATCCACAGCCCGAGCGGCCTCTCATACGCTCACATGTCCGCGAACAAGGAAGGCCGGCTCCCGCAATGGGGAACCGGCCTTGCGCGTAGCGCTGTCTCAGGCGCGATAGAGCGGTCTAGTTCGCGGCGAGGATGGGAGCGGCGACCTGCTTCTTGCGGGAGAGCACGCCCGGCATCCAGACGCCCTCGGGGACGTCCTCGATACCGAGGCCCTTCTGCGCGGCAGCGGTCTCGCCCTCGAGGAGCACCTGCGAGCCCTCCTCCATGATGTCGGTCACGCACAGCACGATGCCGTCGGCGCCCTTCTCGGCCTGGTAGGCGCGCATGGCCTCGCGGATCTCGGGGATCATGCCGAGGGCGCGCGACTTGTCGACGGTCTCGTACTGGCCGATGAGCAGCTGCGTGCCGGCGACCTCGAAGAGCTTGATGTCGTTGCCGACCATCTGGGCGGGCGTGAAGGAGCCGGACGGACGGGAGAGGAAGACCTCCATGCCGAACTTCACCGGGTCGACGCCCAGCTGCTCGCCGAGCTTCTTGGCGATCACGGCGTCGATCGCGGTCGCGGTGGGGCTCTTGAGCATGAGTGTGTCGGTCATCATGGCCGAGAGCAAGAGGCGCGCCTGGACGTCGGTCGGCTCCTGGCCGAGGATGTCGAAGAGCTTCGCCACGATCGAGCAGCTGGAGCCCCAGGGGAGCGCGACGATGTGGAGCGGGGCGGTGGTGGTGAAGTCGCCGAAGCGATGATGGTCGACGACGCCGATCACCTGGGCGTTCTCGAGGCCGGCGACGGACTGGCCGGGCTCGTTGTGGTCGGTGAGGACCACCTGCTGGGCGTCCTCGCCCTCGGCGGCGGGCTCGATGGCGTCGAGCTGGCGGGGCTCGGGGAGCCCGGCCTCGGCGAGGAGCTTGGCGGACTCCGCCGGCAGCGGGCCGAGCGCGCACGCCTCGTACTCGTTGCCCAGGTACTCGACCTGGTTCAGGAGCTGCGCGAGCACCACCGCGGACATGATGGCGTCGTTGTCGGGGTTCTGGTGTCCGAAGACGAGGACTTTTGCCATGGTTTCCTCCATAGATGTATCAGCGGCCGAGGGCCTCGGCCGAAAAAGGGGCGACCCGCCCCCATAGGAACCGGTCGCCCCCTATCCTAGCACGTCGACGCCCCGCCGCGCGGGCGGCGCCCCTATCGCCTAGCACTCCTCGGCGGTTCTCAACGCCACGTAGGCGGCACCATAGATGCCCGCCTCGTTTGCGAGCGAGGCGATCTCGATGGGCGTATCGCGCGTGACCGGAATCGCATAGCGCCGGTAGGCCGCATGGAGCCGGTCCAGGAACAGGTCCGATGAATGCGAGGTCCCGCCGCCCAGGATGAACGCCTCGGGGTCGACCACGTTCGCGATGAGGGAGAGCGCGCGACCCAGGTAGTCGCACATCGTGTCGATCGCGGCCCATGCCGCCTCGTCACCCGCCTCGGCGGCGGCGAAGACGGAACGCGAGTCGCTCGGCCCGTCGAGCGCGACCGGCTCCTGCCCACGCTCCTCGCACGCGGCGCGGTAGCTCGTGACGATGCCCGTGGCCGAGGCGTACTGCTCGAGGTGGCCCTTGCCGCCGCACCCGCAGGTGCGCTCCTCGTCGGGGTTCATGCACATATGGCCGATCTCGCCGCCGGCGCCGAGCGTGCCGCCCACGACATTGCCGTCGACCACGATGCCGCCGCCCACGCCCGTGCCGATGGTCACGAAGACGAAGCTCCTGCGCCCGCGGGCGGCGCCCACCCAGAGCTCGCCCATCGCGGCGGCGTTGGCGTCGTTCTCGAACCTCACGGCGGCGCGCGGGCAATGGCGCTTGAGGGCGGCCTCGAGCCCGGGCGCGTTGATCTGGATGTTGGCCTGCATGCGGATCACGCCGTCATCGGGCACCGGGCACGGGATCGCCAGGCCGATGCCGCGCACGCCCTCGATCGGCTCGCTCGAAACGTCGAGCAGCTTGGTGATGCCGTCCGTGACCGCGGTGTAGCCGTCCGCGTCGATGAGCGGGGGCGTGGGCACGCTGCCCTGGCCCAGAAGCTCGCCCGCGGCGTCGAAGAGCCCCATCTTGACGGAGGTGCCGCCCACGTCGAGCCCGATGTAGAGCTCCTTGTCCTCAGCCATGAGATCCCCCTCCCCTGGGCGCCGTGCGGAGGCGCGCCGGTCGTTGCCACCCCGCATTGTTGCACACTTTCCGTGCGTTCCGGCAGCCGAGACGGCCCCTGTGCCACAATTGGGGGATATGCGGCGGCCGGCGGTCCGCCACCGCCGCGCCGTATCGTCCCCGACCAGGGAGCGCCCATGAAGAAGATCCTGCTCATCGCCACCGGCGGCACCATCGCCTCCGCGGAGGACGGCCACGGCCTCTCGCCGGTGCTCACGGGCGCCGAGCTCGCCGCCTGCGTCCCCGAGATCGAGGGGATCTGCGAGCTCGATGTCCTCGAGCTCATGAACATCGACAGCACCAACATGCGCCCCGCCGACTGGGTGCGCATCCGCGACGCCATCGTCGAGCGCTACGCGTCCTTCGACGCCTTCCTCATCCTGCACGGCACCGACACCATGGCCTACACCGCGGCGGCGCTCTCCTACCTCATCCCGGGCAACCCCAAGCCCATCGTGCTCACGGGCTCCCAGCGCCCCATGACGAGCTCGTTCACCGACGCGAAGCTCAACCTCTACCAGAGCCTGCTCTACGCCGCCGACGACCTGTCGCGCGACGTCTGCATCGTCTTCGGCGGCCTCGCGATCGCCGGCACCCGCGCGCGCAAGCAGCGCACCATGAGCTCGAACGCGTTCTCGAGCGTGAACTACCCGCCGCTCGCCTACATCCGCGGAGACCGCATCGTGCGCAGCGACGTCTTCGAGCAGGTCCCCGGCATCGCGGGCGCCCTGTCGCTGCAGCGCGCGGCGACCCCCACCAAGCTCCGCAGCTTCTCTGAGATCGACGACCGCGTGGCGGTCCTCAAGCTCACGCCGGGTCTCAACCCGCAGCTCTTCCATGCCCTGAAGGAGGGCTACGACGCCCTCATCCTCGAGATCTACGGCTTGGGCGGCATCCCCGACTACGGCGCGGACGAGCCCTCGTTCAAGCAGGCCATCTTCGATTGGGTGGACTCGGGACGCGCCCTCGTGCTCACCACGCAGGTGCCCGAGGAGGGGCTCGACCTGGGTGTCTACGAGGTGGGCCGCGCCTACGCCGACCATCCCGGAATCCTGCGCGGCGGCGACATGACCACCGAGGCGATCGTCGCGAAGATGATGTGGGCGCTCGGCCAGACGCACGACATGGAGGAGCTCGAGCGGCTCTTCTACCAGCCCGTCAACCACGACCGCCAGCCCGGGCTCTAGGCCGTAGCACCGGTCCGGTACCCGCGCGCCGCCCCGTCGGGGGCGCAAGGGCGCGCGGCAGCCGCGCCTCGCGCTCGCGATGGCGCGGGCGCCGAGCCGATGGGGCGTCAAAACCGATGATCAGGAGATGAGGTCGATGGCGTCCACGCCGAGGCCCGCCGCCAGGCGCTCGAGTTGGCGCACCGTGATGTTGGCCTCGCCGGCCTCGACCTTGTCGAGATACGGGCGGCTGATCCCCGCCATCAGACAGAACGCGGTCTTTGAGTGACCCTGCTCGATGCGCAGGCGCCGCACGTTCTCACCGATGGTCTGTTCAATCCGCTCGCTCATGGGACAAGCATGCGAAAGGGCGCCTGACCTGCCGTAAACTATAGTTTACGTCGATGAGATACGCACAGGGCGGAGGCGCTCATGGCAGACGGGACCCATCGCCTGGCGGATGCGCGCGCACGCGCGCGGCACACCTCGCGGCCCGCCGGCTCGCTCGCGGGGGCGCGCCCCGGCACGCGGGCCCGGCGGCTGCTTGTCATAGACCTCGACGACCCGCGAGCGCGCGGGCCCCACCTCACCGCAGAGGAGCTCGCGCGGCTGCGCGCCGCCGTCGATGCGGGAAGCTACGCCCTCGCAATCGCAACCTCGGCGGGCCGGGGTGCGATCGAGGCGGCGTTTGCGGCCGCTGCCGGGGGCGGGGCGGTCCCGCCCTTCGCGCTCATAGGGCTCGATGCCGATGAGGGGAGCCGGGCGCGCACGGCGCCGGCGCGTCTCGCCACCATCTGCCGCCGGGAGCGGGCCGCGTTCGCATCGACCGCGGTGGTCGCCACGCGCCCCGAGGACCTGCCGCTCCTCCTCGAGGCGGGGCGCGCGTTCGCCCTCGCCGACGCGGGGGCGGCCTGCCGCGCCGCGGCGGACCTGTGCCTCGCCTCCCGCGCGGAGGGCGGCCTCATCGCGGCGCTGGAACTACTCGATTGTTGAGGGAGCCGGCCCTAGAAAGGCAGGGTGAACCCCGTTCCGGTGTAGGCCGTCACGAACAGGTAGATAGAGCACGCGAGCAGCAGGAGCTCGGTGAGCACGCCGCTGCGCACGTGGCGGAAGTAGACGATCTGCGAGGCGATCTCGGAGGCGTTCTCGCGCTCCGCCTGCCGCCGCGCGACGAGGTAGCTCGCCACCCCGAGCGCCACCGCGACGCCGGGTACCAGGAACAGCTGGTAGCGGCTCGCGAAGCGCGTCGGGTCGCCGTCGGCGCCGAACGCCATGGGCACCGACTCGGGCATCTCGGGGATGATGAAGAACGCGATCGCGACGGGGATGATGGCGAGGACCGCCAGCGCAATCGTGAGGTAGCCGTTTCTCTTGCCGTAACGGAACATCGATAGACCGCCTTGTGTCGTGGGGCCCGCCGGGCGGCGGGGCCTAAACGTTGAACCTGAAGTGGACCACGTCGCCGTCGGCCATGACGTAGTCCTTGCCCTCCATGCGGAGCTTGCCCGCCTCGCGGGCGCCGCGCTCGCCGCCGAGCTCGACGTAGTCGTCGTAGCCGATCACCTCGGCCTTGATGAAGCCGCGCTCGAAGTCGGAGTGGATGACCCCGGCCGCCTGCGGGGCCGTGGCGCCCTGGCGCACCGTCCAGGCCTTGACCTCCATCTCGCCCGCCGTGAAGAACGACTGCAGGCCGAGCAGCCGGTAGGCGGCCTGCGCGAGGACCTCCAGGCCGGGGCGCTCGAGCCCGAGCGACTCGAGGTACTCGGCGGCGTCCTCGGGATCGAGCTCGGAGAGCTCGGCCTCGACCTTGGCGCAGATGGGGATCGGGGCCACGCCGTCGATGGGCGCGAGCTCGTCTTGGAGCATATCCTCGTCGACGTTGGCGACGTAGAGGATGGGCTTCATGGTGAGCAAAAACAGGCTCTTGGCCGCCGCGCGCTCCTCGGGCGTCATGTCGAGCGCCGCCGCGCGGTTGCCCTCGTTCAGCCAGGCGAGGAGGCGCTTGGCGATCTCGAGCTTGGGCGCGAGCTCCTTGTCGCGGCGCGCCTCCTTCTCGAGCTTGGGGATCTGCTTCTCGAGCGTCTGGATATCGGCCAGGATGAGCTCGGTCATGATGGTCTCGGCATCGCTCGCCGGGTCGACGAACTCGCCGACGCGGCCCACCTCGCGCATGACGTTGGGGTCCTTGAAGTAGCGGACCACCTCGCAGATCGCGTCGGTCTCGCGGATGTTCGCCAGAAACTGGTTGCCCAGGCCCTCGCCCTCGTTCGCGCCCTTCACCAGGCCGGCGATGTCCACGAACTCGACCGTCGCGGGCACGATGCGGCCCGGGTGCACGATGTCGGCGAGCTTCTGCAGGCGCGCATCGGGCACGTTCACGATACCGACGTTGGGATCGATGGTCGCGAAGGGATAGTTTGCGGCGAGACCGCCCTTCTTGGTGAGGGCGGTGAACAGCGTCGACTTGCCCACGTTGGGCAGGCCCACGATACCGATCGAAAGAGCCACGAGCTACTTCCTCTCTAAGTCGTTGCGTGTGCCCACCTATTGTAGGCGAAACCCGCCCTTACTGGCGCGCCATGTAGTTGTTGTACGCCGCCGCCATCGCGTTGGTGTTCTTGATGATGATGTACATGCCGATCCAGGGACCAAGGCCGCACAGGATGATGCCGACGATGTACCACATGAGCACCGTGGTGCCGTTCTCCTGGAACTGCAGGCCGTAGCGCGGGGCGTTGTACGCGAGGCGGTTGCCGATCTTGTACACCCACCAGAGGTTGTAGATGCCGCAGGTCACGATCGAGAGGCCGATATAGGCGCCGAGGCCGGGCGTGCGGTCGCCGTCGCCCGAGCACATGACGTTCATGTCGCGCGCGATGGTGTAGATGAACCAGAAGCCGTAGATGCCGCAGGTGATGAACGACAGGATGATGTAGACGAGGATGCTGCGATCGGTCTGGATGTAGCCGGGACCCGTGGGCTGGTTGGGGCTCACGATCGCGCCGCCCGTGAGCGGAGAGCCGTAGCTCGGCTGCTGAGGCGCCGACGCGTACTGCTGCTGGCCTCCCCCGGCCGCCTGGAGTTTGGCACCGCAGATGGGGCAGAACGTGCTGCCGTCGGGAATCTGCTTTCCGCAAGAGCTGCAAAACATGGGAACCCCCTCACGTCGTCCGTCATGCGGCAAGCATATCCGCCCCTGCGGCCGACCGTCAAGCAGGATGTCACGAACGGTTGCGGTCCCGTTACGAAAGGAGGCCCGCCCACCCCGGGAGGCTGACGTTCACCACGTCCTCGACGGTCCCTGCGTCGATGATGAGGGCGGTATCCGCCGGCACGGCCATGCGCCATGCCCACAGCGCCACGAAGGCGGCGATGCACAGGGCGAGCGCCGCGCGCTGGGCGCGACTCGCGGGCGCGCAGGCGAGCACCACGACGAGGGGGACCGCCCAGAACAGCGGATGGTAGGCGAAGGCGGCCGCAAGATGCCCCTGCGCGAGCTCGAGCCAGGCGCGCGTCATGCCGCAGCCGGGGCACGAGATGCCGGTCATGAACTTGATCGGGCACCCCACGCCGATAAGGTAGAGCACGAGCGCCGCCACGGCGACGAAAGCCCCGATGCCCAGGATCTCGCCGACCCGGGTGCGCCGCCCGACCTGGGGGCCCCACTTGTCCATGGGCTAATCCGCGAGCTTCTCGACCTGGTCGAGCACCGTGGAGAGGCCCTTCTTGGCCTCCGCGGCGAGCTTGCCGGCGTCCATGCCGCCCACCGAGCCCGCCACCGCCTCGAGCGTCCCCTGCTTCGCCTCGGGGTCGGGCAGCACGAGGTCGTGCGCGTCGCGCTCCACCATCGTGAGGGCGCGCGGCTCGCAGACCTCGGCGCACAGGCCGCAGCCCACGCAGTAGGTCGCCTCGAGCGCGAAGCGACCCGCGTCGACCAGGTCGCACGCGCGCAGGGGGCAGGCCTCCACGCAGTCGCCGCACATCGTGCACTTCGCGAAGTCGCACTCGGGCACCTGCACGCGGATGTTCCCCGCGAGCTCGGGGCGGCTCTGCAGGACCGAGAGCAACAGCTGCCGGCTCTGGGTGAGCACGCGGCGGCGGCGCTGGGTCGTGGTGCCGGTCGCGGCGGAGAGCGTGCGCTCGATGGAGGAGAGCTTCTTGGTGTGGTCGCGCAGGCGCTGGGCGACCGTGGTCACCGCCGCGGTCGCGGGGTTGAGCTTCGAGACCGTGAGGCCCGTCGTGCGCATGATCTTGTCCATGTACTCCTTGCGCTCGAACTCGCGGCGCTTCACGCACGTGAGGGCCGACGCCTCGACCTCGAGGCCCATGCCGGCGCCCAGCCACTCCTCCGCCGTGGCGATGGCCTCGCCCAGAAGCTCCTCGCCCTGGGCGTTGCGGCAGCCCTCGCAGCTGTCGAGCGGCAGGTACACGCTCACGTTGGGGTAGTCGGCCATGATGGCGAGCCAGGTCTCGGGCGTCACCTCGCCGATGCAGGCGAGCACCACCTCGTTCTCGCGCGGGACGCGGCGGAGCGCCCGGGCGCAGGTCACGTAGGCGGTCTCGTACGCCGCGGCGGCCGCAGCGACCTGGTCGTAGATACGTTTGGGCTTGTGCCCGGTCGTGGTGATGGCCTCGGTCGGGCACACCGGCGCGCAGAGCCCGCACTTGCGGCAGGTGTCCAGGATGTCGATGCCGCCGTCCTCGATGGCGACCGACGAGACCGGACAGATGTCGACGCATGCCTTGCATGAGCTCTTGGGCGACTTGCAGGCGAGGCACCGGAGGGTGTTCGCGTGCGGCCGCTCCTTGTAGTCGGCGGGGTTCCACTCGACGGCCTCGGGGTCGGTGTTCCCCAAGAAGGCGTCCTTCAGGTCGTTGAACGGCTCGGTGATGCCGCTCAGGCTCTTCGTGATATCGATGATGTCATCGAACATGTCGCGTTTCTGCTCCGCCATGTCCGCCCTTTCTGTACCGGGACCCTCGTGCGCGAGGGCGCGCAACCGCTCTATTGTACGGTACCCGCCCGCTAGCGCAGGCGCACGTTGAAGTCGTCGATGTCGATCTGCTGCACGGCGGCGGTCAACATGTCCTGGGTCGGGCTGTTCCCGCCGTTGTCCCGCATGTTCTGGAGGTAGTCCTCGTAGTCCACGGTGCCCGCCGACTGGAGGTCGACGAGCTCTTGGGCCTCCTCGAGCGAGTAGTAGTCATTCGGGTCGGTCGACCCCGAGATGTTGGCGTAGGCGATCCGATACGCGTAGTTCGGCGCGTAGAGGTAGACCATCATGCCGTTGCCGAGGTCCCCGGTCGCGTCGTTCGCCCCGCCGATATCGGTTCCCACGCCCGCGTTGACCGAGATGTAGTCCAAGGTCGCGACCTCGCGCTCGGGGTAGGCGGACGACCAGATCGTCACGCTGTCGCCCTCGATCTGCACGGTCACGCGCCCCTCCCAATACGACGGGATGTCGAAGGAGAACGAGTCGGTCTGGTAGGTACCCTGCGCAGCGCGCTCCGCCTCCTCGCGGCGGCGTGCCTCCTCCTCTTGGCGCTGGCGCTCCGCCTCGGCCTCCTGCTCCGCCGCGACGGCCTCGTCACGGCGGGCGGTCGCCGCGTCGCGGAGGGCCTCGGCCGCCTGGGCGTCTTCCGCGCCGCCGGCGAGCGCCGCCTCGTAGGCGGCCTCGATCTCCTCATCGGTCACCTCGGCCGCGGGGATGGGCTCGAGCACGATCGACCCCTCGACCGTCCCTCTATCGCCCTCGAGCTCGAGGGTGGCGCTGCCCGCGTCCTCGATGTCGTAGATGGTGCCGTCCGCCGCTATGGGCGAGGCGGTGACGGTGAGCTCGTAGGTGCCGTCGACGAGTTCCATGCCCGTGCCGTCGCTCGAGAGGTAGTGGTCCTCCGAGACGGCATGGCCCCGGATGTCCTCCCCCTCGATGTGCACGGGGATCTTGGTCCCCGTCGCGCTGTCGAGGCCCGCCGCCTCGATCGCGAAGACGACCGGTGTGGGCGCCGGGGTCCGGATGAAGAAGAACCAAGCGGCGGCAGCCGCGGCGGCGAGAACGGCAAGCGCGACGAAGGCGCCGATCACGATGGCGCGCGTCTTGCCGGATGCCTTGTGCACCCGCTGGCCGGCCGGCGCACCCGCCTGCTGCGCGGGGGCCTGCTGGGCCGGGGGCATCTTCGCCGTTTGGGCCACAGGGGGCTGGGCAGCGGGCATCTGCACCGTGGGCGTCTGGACGGGTTGAGTCGCCTGCGTCTGGGGCGACGGGACTGTGGTCACCGGAGCACCGCATTTGGTGCAGAAGCGCACGTCGTCCGGAATCTGGCTACCGCATTTGGTGCAAAACATCGTCTTCTCCGCTCTCGATGGGTCCCATCTAGGTCTATTATGGGGCAAACCCGGTGGCGCGCCCGCCGGGGAGCCCAACGGTAACGTGAACGTCACCCCTCGGGGTTCAGAGGATCATCGGAGCCTCGCCGGAACCCGGGCAGGTGCGATCTGGAAAGGTGCGACCATGTTCTGTCCCAAGTGCGGAGCTCAGATCCCTGACGGTTCCCGGTTCTGCGGGTCATGCGGCTCGCCCATCGAGGCCAAGCAGAACCCGGCGCCCGTGCCTCCGGCGACCGGGGTCCCCGCAAGCGGCCTCGGCACCATGGCGCGGGGCAACGCCGACCTGCTGCGCCTCGTGCGCATCGCATGCGGCGCCGTCCTTATCGTCGGCTTCTTCCTGCCGGCGTTCGACCTCGCCGGGTTCCTCAGCGTGAGCGGCTTTCAGATGACCTTCGGCACCGAGGTCTTCGGCAGCCACGTCGACGGGGAGTTCTTCAACATCCTCCTGCTCGCCCCCGGCGTTCTCGTGCTGGTAAGCGCGCTCGCGCTCGTCAACAAGGCGGGCGACATCCTCACCATGGTCGCCGGCGCGCTTGAGCTCGTGCTCATCTTCCTGATCTCGAACGAGGCGAACTCG
Source organism: Enorma burkinafasonensis (assembly GCF_902150035.1). GTDB lineage: Bacteria > Actinomycetota > Coriobacteriia > Coriobacteriales > Coriobacteriaceae > Enorma > Enorma burkinafasonensis. The sequence continues at coordinate 84,578 of NZ_LR597508.1, read as the reverse complement.
AGCATGCACGGCTACTTCGAGGTCGGCCTCGAGATCGGCGCCGTGCTGTCGATCATCGTCGCCATCGCCTGCATCGTGCTCGGCGCGATGTCGCTCTTCTCCCAGAACCGCTAGGCGACCGGCGGATTCCGCCCTTCGGCCACACTGCTCTTCGAGATACATAATTGTGGCCATTTTCGGATTCACTATCGTACGTTATATTCATTTTTATATATATTTCTGCATATTTCTTACGATAGCTCTCCTAAGAATGCAGAATCCATACGATACCACTGGTACATATGCATCGTTCGTACGATACCAGTGGCTCAAATGCAGTATTCGTACGAAGGTCTTTCCAGGAAATCCCCGATGGATGCCGCCTTCACAGCAGACGCCCCGACGCACTCGCAAGAGCGCCAGGGCGTCGTCTTTGATGTGAGGATATCGACCCGCAAAGCCTACCAGCTCGTTAGACGGCAACAGCATGAATACGATGATGCCGAGTCCCCGGCACCGATTCTCACATGCATGTCTACGCGAGGTGAGCCTTAATCGTTGCAACAAGATCCTCGGGGGTATTCTGCGCCATAATGTCGACAACGGCAGCATCGTCCATAAAGATGCGCATCAGGGCCTGCAGCATCTCGACCTGCCCCCCTTCGCGCATGATACCGAGGTTAATCACGAGTTCGGCTTCTACCTCATCTCCGATTCCGCCCATGGGTTGGAACGTAACGGGTTTCACTGGCTTGATCACAGCGATGTATGCCTTGTTAACACAGTTATCCGCATGGGGAATCGCCACGCCGATCGTCGGCGTCTGCAAACCGGTGGCATAGTTCCGCTCTCGCTCGAGCATGGCGTCGAGCCAGTTGTCCTTGATATAACCCATCGAATCAAGACGGACTTGCATCTGGCGGAACAGGTCCTCGGTATCCTCTGCATCGATATCAACGAACACGAGCTCGGGCTTGAGCAGCTCGAGATCTTCGGCACCTATCATCTACATCCCCTTCTTTCGGTCTAGGCCTTGCCGCGCGATCCGCACATATCAATCACGTCGAAGATCTTCTCCTTGGCGCGAGCCTGCGCAAAAGCGATGATGTCCTGGGTATGACGCTCGATTCCCATCTCGGCGATGGCGTCACGGAGCCCCGCCACATACGTGCAACGCACGTCGGTGCCAACGTTCACCTTGCGGATGCCGCTAGCAATCGCATGGCGAACGTCATCGGCGGGGATACCGGACCCGCCATGCAGGACCAACGGCGTGGTCGGAAGCGCCTCGTGAACCTGAGCGGCGAGGTCGAAGTTGAGCTTCGGAAGTTCCTTGTAGAAACCATGCTCGCTACCCATGGCGATTGCCAGCGCGTCGACGCCAGTCGCCGAAACGAGCTTCACCGCTTCATCGACGCTCGCATCCCATGACGAGCCCTCTCCGTGGGCAACATGGCCAACCTCAGCCTCAACGAACACGCCACGAGCATGTGCGTAGTCGACGATGTCCTTGACGATCGCGATATTCTCGTCGAGAGGCTTATCGGAGGCGTCGATCATCACCGAATTGTAGCCTGCATCGATCGCCTGCTTGCAAAGCACAGGATCAGGACAATGGTCGCAATGGATGATGAACGGCGTGTCCCCCTCCTCCGCCAGGAGATGCGCGATGGCGGAGATCTTCGTAAAGCCCATCACGCTCGTGGTCATAGGAGTGCCCGCCGCCATGATCGGTGTCCCGGCCTCGCGGCCGGCCTCGGCGATAGCGATCAGGTCGCCATAGTCAGAATGGTTGATATGCGGAATGGCATAGCCGCCGTCGATCGCCTTGGCAAAAATCTCGACGATCTGCTCTCGCGTCGGCATATTCATGGTTACCTCCAGTATTGTTAGCGCCCCGAACGCAGCCGTCCGGTTCTACCGGGCGCGCGATGCGGATGCCCATTGATAAAAGAACGGGGTGGGAACGCTACCTCGCTCCCACCCCATCATGAACACTCGAAAACTAGAAGAAGAAATCGAGGATCATGAGCAACACGGTACCGATGTGCTCACCCGTGTTGAAGAGCGAATACAGGCCGCCTTCCTCGAGCAGGCCAACGTTGATGCCAACCTGGGTAATGAGCGGAGCGAGCCATGTCGCGGTGTAGAACACGATGATGATGCAGACGATACCGGCAATGAATGCGCGGAACATGTTGCGCTTGGTACCGACGACAGGAGCCATCATCATGTAGCTCAGGTTAGTGAGACCGATGACGGGGAGGACCGCGTTACCGGGAAGCACAACCGCGAGCAGCAGGGAAATCGGGGTCATAACCAGGCCGAGGGAAATCATGTCGGGATCGCCGACAAGCAGGGCGAAGTCCATACCGATGCGGAGCTCGCGACCGGGCATGCGCTTAGTGACGAACTTGCGCACAGCGGCGACGATTGAGGAGAGTCCCTCAACCAGGATGGAGATCATGCGGGGCAGGAGGACCATCGCTGCAGCGAGACTCATGCCGGCGGTAAGCGCCTGATCCCAAGAGTACTGCGCAAGCAGAGCGAGGATGATGCCGATGAGGAGGCCGAGAATCGAAGGCTCACTCATAAAGGACAGGCCCTTGGGAAGGTTGCGCAGGTTGAGGTTGATGTTACGCACGCCGGGAATGTGGTCGATGACCCAGTCGATACCCTGAACGATCGGGACGAGAACCGGGAACGCCATCGTGCAGAAGGAGAGGCCGCGATACTGCTCGCCGCAAACCTCGCAGATGATGTCCTGGTTGCGATCGGCAAGCAGGAGATTGCAGACGGAGTACACGACGCCGATCGCGATGCCGATTGCCATGTTGCCGGTGATGACGGTCGCCATCGAACCGATGAACAGATAGTGCCAGAAGTTCCAGAGGTCCACGTTCAGGGTCTTGGTGACCTTAAGCAGGATGAGGATGACGTTCACGATCAGCAGAGCAGCGATCATAGCGAGCACGAACACGCCGTCGGAGAACGCCATGGCGCTGACCACGGGAACGCCCACATCAACAGCCTCGAGGCCCAGGCCCCAAAGCTCCTGGAGCTTCTGTACGAGCGGAGTCATGGTTTCGGTGATCAGGCCCGTGGTGAGCGAGATGCCCTTGAAGCCCACGCCGACGATGATGCCGGCGCGAGCGGCGTCCTTGACCTTCATACCGAAGCAAAGACCCATGATAAAGAGAATCACCGGCATCATGACAAAGGCGCCCAAGCCGACGATCGTCTCAACGAAGTTAAGTACGATATCCATGTACTAATCCCCTTTTCAGGTATGCAAGAATCGGCACGCGTTAGGCGGATTTGCTCTTGAGGTACTCGACGATCTCGTCGAGGAGCTCATCGGATCCGATGCCCGTCAACAGCGGTACGCCGGAGAAAACCTTCGAGTCGCTGGGGTTCTCGAACGAAGTGGTCGCCACCGTAGCAAGAATCACGTCGGGCTGGTAACCCTCGATGGTGCCCGTTGCCTCCTGCACACTGCAGGTGCGGATCTGCGCAGGCATGTTGCGCTCCTGCATACCCACCTGCAGGGTGCGCGCTACCGTCGTCGAGGTTGAGAGACCCGCTCCACAAACACCTAGGATTCGGAATTCCTTCATGAGTGCACATCCTTTCCGATACGAGTGCCTACTCAATAGCCAACAACGAAGTCTAAACTGCCTGACCCTTCAGGGCACGACGACGGAGCTCGAGACGAGCGTCCTCAGGCAGGCCAATCATGGCACCGGCCTGGTAGGTGAGGTAAGCAATCTCCGCGCACTCCTCGACGGTCTCGGCGCCCTTATATGCCATGGCGAGCGTCGGAGCGCAAGTGATCTGACCATGGTTCTGCATGGTGCAGGCAAGGTGATCCTCACCAAGGGTCGCGACAACGGTCTCGGCAAGCTCCTTGGAGCCGGGAAGCTGGAACGGGGCGCACGGGACGGGAGCGAACGCGCTCGAAGGAGGAACCATAGCAGGAATCTCCTTCTGCATGATCGACATTACCGTCGCGTACATGGAGTGCGTATGCACGACACCGTTCACGTTCTCGCGGGCACGGAAAATTGCGGTATGCATCGGAGTCTCCGAGGAGGGTTTGAGGTTGCCGTCGATGACTTCGCCCCACAGGGAGACGACCGGCAGGTCCTCGGGATCGAGCGTGTCGTACGGGATGCCACTCGGCGTGATAACGACAGCCTCCTCACCGGGGACGCGCATTGAGACGTTACCCGCCGTGCCATGGATGAGACCGTGCTCGAGGCACTTCACGGCATACTTAAGAACTTCTTCCCTGGTTTCCTGATACAGCATGCGAACTCCTATCCTCTCTCTAGGATTACTGCAACGCCGAGCACTCGGTGGTGGTCCTTTGTTCCGCGTACTCAACTTGTTGCAAGTATAGATTCAATTCTGTGTTTCAGACCTATTTTATTGGTATTCGCAGATTTTGTTCTGTAAACGGACATTTTTGTCCGTTAAACGGTAGTTTCATTCTTTGTTTCACAGATATTGAAAGATAGAGCTGGCCCGACTTACCGCCGGGCCATCTTTTCATCAAGCAGGTTTGTTGCTAAGGATTCCCTTAATACACGATCGTGACGCCATGATCGGCGCAGATATCTTTCCAGCGCTGATCAGGCTCCTCATCGGTAACCAAGTAGTCGATACGGTCGAGTGTGGTCACCCTTACAAATGCAACTTGGCTGAACTTCGTATGATCGGCGAGAAGGATGACTTTGGCAGCCTGCTCGATAAGCGCACGCTTAATCTCGGACTCTTCGGGGCGGCTGTCAAATACGGCATTCTCGTCGATTCCCATGCAGCTGAACAGGAGGGCATCCACACGGTACCGCTTAATCGCGGATTTTGCCGCCTCCCCTCTCAGAGAAAGCGTGCCACGATGAAACTCGCCGCCCGTAGACACGACAGATATTTTCGAGTCCTCGAGTTCCTGAAACGCAACAGTAGAATTGGTCAGAAGCGTGAGGTCAGAACGATCTTTTACCATCTTCACGGCCTCCGCCGTTGTGGTACTCGAGTCCGCAGCGATGGTGCGCATCCCCTCGATCAGTGGCAGCGCGTTCCGTGCAATCGTACGCTTTTCCGCGACACGTTGAACGGCACGCTTGTAAAACTGGACATCAGGAGTCTGCCGTTTCACGGGATTCGGTATAGCACCGCCGTACGTGCGCTTGAGGACGCCATCGACCTCCAGCCGCTCGAGATCCCGCCGAATAGTTTCCTCGGTGACGCCGAGCTTGGAACTCAATTCCGAAACGACGACTTTTCCCATCTGGGAGAGTTCCTCTTGAATGTATCGACGCCTGTCCTGGGCGGCCATATTCCATACACCTCTTCTGCCTATACTACCGGGATGCAACGGATGCGCAGGTTAGCCCCGTCGCACAATCCCCTTTGCCATTATATCCATAAGCTGCATCTTTTCTCCCAGCTCACTCAAACTGTCGAGTCTTCGATCTCCTCGGCGGTCATCCCCCGCGTATCGATGCCGAGAAACGCGATGATGGCCGCCGCGACGATAGCGACGATCGACATCATCGCGAACACTGGTGGTGCCCCCGCGCAAGAAAGCAGATAGGACACCGCAAACGGCGTGAGAATACCGCTAATGCGCCCAACCGAATTGGCGAGCCCCGATCCACGCATCCGCACTTCGGTCGGCCAGATCTCCGGAACGTACACCCCCGATGAGAACACCACATACATCTCAACGATGACCTGAAGCAGAAAGCCGAGGACGCAGATGGTCAGGTAGCTCTCCTGGAATGCGAACACGGGTCCGACAATCGCCATGATCAGAAGCAAACCGATACCCATGGCCTTACGTGAGCACCTATCCATCAACTCCATCGCCAAAAAAGCACCCGTAGGAGCACCCGCCGCCATGACCGTGTACAGAACAAATGATTGATTGATATCGATACCTTTGAGAAGCAGGATGGTCGGCAGCCAGGTCATAAGCGTGTAGGCGGTCACGTTCATCGCGATCAGCACGAATGCACCCAAGATCACGCGGCGAAATAGCACGCCATGGAACAACTCGCTATAGGGCACATCTGCATGTTGGGCATGCTGATGGGTGCCCCTATGCTCCTTGACCGGGGGAAGCTGCCTGCCGTATTCCCGCTCCACTTCGGATTCGATGCGTCGCATCACGGTTTCAGCATCCTTGTACTTGCCTTTCGACTCCAGCCATCGCGGGGACTCTGGATAGCGGGACCAAGCCCAAATCCATACCGCAGTCGAGAGGACCGCCGGAATGACAAACATAAGACGCCAGTTCATATCGGCGGTAACGAACGGCGTGATCATCGTGGCGAGAAGCGAGGAGATGGGGTTGCTGCAGTTTCCCAAAAACGAGTTCCTACCCATCCACGTCCCCCGCGTCGATGCAGGTACATATTCGGAGAATCCCGCGAATAACGTCACGAGAAGGGCTCCGAGCCCGAACCCCATGACCGCCCTAACCAAGGTCAATATCGCAATATTGGGGGAGACTGCCGCGAGATACATCGTAAGCGTATGCAAACCGACGAAGAGCAGGTAGCTCTTCCTACGGCCGATGGCGTCCCCTATCATTCCGCCCACAAGTGACCCTAAGAACATCCCAGCCATATATGCAGACGTGAACACGGCGCTGCTGTCGGTGTCGACCCACCCAAGCTCGCTGAGCTGCGCGAGCACAAGGCCGCTGATGTAGTTGCTCCATGCAAACAGAACCGCCAGACCGGACATCAAGAAGATCTTCCAGCGCCACCTCGTTGCCGGTAGTCGGTCGAGCCTGGCGTCGCACATCGGCTCGTTCGCTTCCCCCGTCTCTTGCCTTCGATCGTTATCCTGCACGCGAACCCTTCCTTCCGAACCGAGCGGCACCGCTGCCCGTACGCCGTGCTTAACAAGTAGGGCCGTCATGCACGCTTCCCCCGCGCATGACGGCCCGCATCAAAGGCTCTCCGCCTGGTTAGGCGTCGAGCTTCTCGGCCTGAGCGCGCATCCAGTCCGCGTCTTCCTTTGTGAGCCCGATCTCGACCGCGCGGATGTTCTCAACCACCTGCTCGGGTGTGGTGGAACCGCTGAGAATCGAGATGAAGTCGCCCTGCGCGAGCACCCACGCAAGCGCGAGCGTCGGGATACCGCAGTCGTACTTCTCGCATAGCGGCTTCCATGAGTCGAGCATGTCGATTACGCGCTCGAGGTTGCCGGGCTGCCACCACTTCTTGTTCGCGCGGGCGCCGGTGGGCACATAGCCCTTCTCGATAGTCCCGGTCAGAAGCCCCTGCTCGAGCGGAGAATATGCCTGGAGCACGATGTCGTTCTCGCGGCAGAGGTCGAACAGCTCGTCCTCGACGGCACGGTCCATCAGGCTGTACTTCGCTTGGACGATATCGAGCTCGCCGCAGCGCAGGTACTCCTTGATATGATCCGTCGTGACGTTCGCGGCGCCGATCGCACGGATCTTGCCCTGGCGCTTGAGGTCGAGCAGCACCTCCATCGTCTCCTCGATTGGCGTGAAGAACGGCTCCACTGCCTGCCAGTGCGTCATGAAAATATCGACATAGTCTGTCCCTAGGCGCTCGAGGCTCGCCTCGATCTCTTCCCGCACCGATTCGGGGGAAAGATTCTTATAGAGCTGACGGTCGCCAACCTTGTTGAACAGACTCCCCTTGCGATCCCACACGATGCCGCACTTTGTCTCGAGCACGACCTCCTCGCGATTAAGCCCCTTAAGCGCCTTGCCGACGATGACCTCGCTGTTCCCGAAGTTATATCCGGGTGCCGTATCAATCAGGTTGATACCGACCTCTTGGGCCTTGTGAATCGTATCGATGCAGACCTGTGTATCCAGATCCCCGTTCCATGCGGGACCGCCTCCGATAGCCCACGTACCGAGCCCGATCTTCGAGATCTCGATACCGGTATCTCCGAGCTTGACCATATTCATGTGAGGAACCATCCCTCCGGTCGTTCTCCTCTTCCGGACCACCGACCTCATCATACGCGAATGTTCTTTGTTTTCAACATCTATTCTGTGTTTCACAGATATTCGATTGTTTCACTTATTTCGCCGTGCTGGGTTCACGGACTAGCGGACGTAACCCGCTACGGGCACGGCGCGCTTCAAGGTCATCGGAACCGATGGGCGCGCGCAAAATGGCCCCGATACCTCGGGGGTATCGGGGCCTTCATCACGCCGATGTAGAGGCGCTCTCGAGAACGCTTCCTCAGTAGAGCTTCGCGCCGGCGGGGATGCGGTCGTCGACCATGAGCAGGTTCAAGCGCTCCTCGCCGTCCTCGTCGTGCACGGCGCTGATGAGCATGCCGCAGGAGTCCACGCCCATCATCTTGCGGGGCGGGAGGTTCGTGATGGCGATGCACGTCTTGCCGATGAGGTCCTCGGGGTCGTAGTACATGCTGATGCCGGAGAGGATGGTGCGGTCGGTGCCCGAGCCGTCGTCGAGCGTGAACTGCAGGAGCTTCTTGCTCTTGGGGACCGCGAAGCAGTCCTTGACCTTGACGGCGCGGAAATCCGAGCGGCTGAAGGTGTCGAAGTCGACGTCCGCCTCGAAGAGCGGCTCGATCTTCACCTTCGCGTAGTCGATCGTCGGGATCTTGTTGGGCGCGACAGCGACGGTATCAGCATCCTCGGCGGCAGCCTCCTGCTTGGCGCGGGCGGCGCCCTTCTCCGGGCGCATGTGCGGGAACAGCAGCACGTCGCGGATGCTCGCGGAGTCGGTGAGCAGCATGACCACGCGGTCGATGCCGATGCCGATACCGCCCGCCGGCGGCATGCCGTACTCGAGCGCGCGGACGTAGTCCTCGTCGTACTCCATGGCCTCCTCGTCGCCGGCGAACTTCTCCTCGACCTGCTTGCGGAAGCGCTCGGCCTGATCGACCGGGTCGTTGAGCTCGGAGAAGGCGTTGGCGTACTCATGCCCGGCGATGACGAGCTCGAAGCGGTGCGTGAGGCGCGGGTCGTCCTCGAAGCGCTTGGCGAGCGGCGACACCTCGACGGGGTAGTCGACAACGAACGTGGGGTTCACGATGGAGTCCTCGCCGCGCTCGTCGTAGATCTCGGCGATGAGCTTGTCGGCGCCCCACTCGGGCTTGACCTCGATGCCGCACTCGACGGCCGCGGCGCGGAGCTCCTCGATCGGCGTGTCGAGGTTGAGGTCACGGCCCATGACCTCGGAGACGATCTCGGTCATCGGGCGGGACGGCCAGGTGCCGGAGAGGTCGATCGTCTGGCCCTGGTACTCGATCTGCTCGCCGTTGCCGATGGCGGCGTTGGCCGCCTTGATGACGCCCTCGGCGAGCTCCTTCATGCCCTCGAGGTCGCTGTAGGCGCGGTACGCCTCCATGGTGGTGAACTCGGGGTTGTGGGTCTGGTCCATGCCCTCGTTGCGGAAGATGCGGCCGATCTCGAAGACGCGCTCGTAGCCGCCCACGAGCAGGCGCTTCAGGTGCAGCTCGGTCGCGATGCGCAGGTAGTTCTCCTGGTTGAGCGCGTTGAAGTGCGTGATGAAGGGCTTCGCGGTGGCGCCGCCCTGGATGGTCTGCAGGATCGGGGTCTCGACCTCCATGTAGGCGTTGGCCTCCATGTAGCGGCGGAAGGCCGAGATGATAGCAGAGCGCTTGGCGAAGGTGGCGCGTACGTCGTCGTTCATAATGAGGTCGACATAGCGCTGGCGGTAGCGGGTCTCCTTGTCGGAGAGGCCGTGGAACTTCTCGGGCAGCGGGCGCACGCTCTTCGTGAGGAGGGCGAGGCGCTTAGGCGCGATGGAGAGCTGGCCGCGCTTGGTGCGCACGACGACGCCCTCGGCCTCGACGATGTCGCCGAGGTCGAGCTCCTGGAGCAGGGCCCAGTCCTCGTCGCGCATGTCGTTGATGCGGCAGAACAGCTGGATCTCGCCCGTCGGGTCGCGCACGACCACGAACGCGATCTTGCCCTGGCCGCGCTTCGCCATGATGCGGCCGCCGATGGTCACCGTGTCCTCGGTGTCCTCGCCCGCCTCGAGGTCGGCGTAGCGCCCCTCGATATCGGCGACGTGGTCGCGCACGTCGGAATGCTCGGGGTACGGATCGCCGCCCGCGGCGATGATGGCCTCGCGCTTCGCCAGGCGGTGGGCGCGCTCGTCGTTCAAGGTCTCGGGCGTGACGGAGACGCCCGCGGAGGTTGCGGTCTCGGTCTCTTGCTGCGACATTGGTGCTCCTTGCTCTGGGATCCCCCAGTGAAACGAAAACGCTCCCTCGGGCCATGCGGCCCCAGGGAGCGAACGGTCTTGGAAGCGCTCGACCCGGGGCCTAGCGCGTGATCTTGGTGATGGTGTAGACGCGCGACTTGCCGGACGGGGTCACGACCTCCACGGTCTCGCCCTCGCTGTGGCCGATGATGGCCTTGCCCACGGGGGACTCGTTGGAGATCTTGTGCGCGAGCGAGTCGGTCTCGGTGGTGCCGACGAGCGTCACCTCGGTGGCCACGCCATCGGCGTCGACGAGCGTCACGATGCAGCCGATGGAGACGGTGCGCACGTGGTCGACGGACTCGGCATCCTTCGCGTTCGCGAGGATGGACTGGATCTCGGTGATGCGGGCGGCGTTCTTGGCCTGCTCTTCCTTGGCGTCGTCGTACTCGGAGTTCTCCGAGAGGTCGCCGAAGTCGCGCGCGGTCTTGATGCGCTCGACGATCTGCTTCGAAAGCTCGCCCTCACGCCACTCGAGCTCCTCGATGAGGTCCTGGCGGCCCTTGGCGGTCAATACGATATCGCTCGTATCCATGCAGAAGACTCCTTGCCCATAAGCTGCTTCAACGTACGTAACAGAAACGACCGGCATCCGATCGGGAAGCCGGCCGTCGCCCGCGCTCGCGCGGGACCGGGATTCCTACTCGGAGATGGGACCCTCGTCCTCGGAGGCCTCTTTCTTCTTCTTGGCCTCGGCAAGCTTCTCCTCGAGCTCGCGGATCTCGCGATCCTCCTCGCTCTCCTCCACGACCTCCTCGGCCGGGGCGTCGTCGCCCTGCATGCCCTCGCGCAGGTTCTTCACCGTGGCGCCGAGCGACTTGCCGAGCTTGGGAAGCTGCTTGGGCCCGAAGATGACCAGGACGGCGATCAGGATAACGACCCATTCAAAACCTTTGGGGATCATACGGTTCCTCCCAGATATATGCCAAAACGAGCTCGAATGAGTATACCGCGCCCGCAAGGCCCGGTAAACCTCGGTATATTTTACACATCGCCCCGCTAAGATGGCATAACCGCACATGATGCGGCATAAACTACAGAAGATGCCGACGCGGGGCGTTACCGGTTCGTTATCATTCGGTAAAGTCCCTCGCGCGGCGGAGCGGATCCCCCGCGGCCGGGGGCACGCGAGCGGACGCCAGGACAGGAGCGGGTGCGGCGATGGCCCAGGATAGGAAACGGCTGATAGCGGACGCCTTCATCGACCTCAGCGAGACGGCAGGCGTCGAGGGGGTGAGCGTCAAGGCGCTCATCGACCGCTGCGGTATCTCGCGACAGACGTTCTATTACCATTTCAAGAACATCCCCGGCCTCGTGAGCTGGACGCTCGACCAAATCTTCGACGACGTGCTCATGCGCGGCCTCGCGATGGACCGCGTGCACGACGCGCTGCGCTACTTCATCGCGGTTGTGGCCGAGCACCACCCCTTCATCGAGCGGCTCCTCGCCTCGCGCTGGCACAACGAGGTCGAGGCGACCATGGTGCGCGGGGTGCACACCTACCTGACCGAGCTCCTGCGCGTGCGCTTCCCGCAGCTGAGCCTCTCGGTCGCGGACCTCGACGCGGCGCTCATCCTCTACTCCCATGGCATCGTGGGGCTGCTGCTCGACCGTTGCGGCGACCCGGCGCTCGACCGCGAGCTTCTGGTCGACCAGATCATCCGCATCATCTCGGACACGTTGCTCGCCGACGCCCTGCACGGGCGCCCCGTTGCGAAGTAGCTTCTACAGCACCGCGACCAAGAGCGGGATCGTCGCGATCGACCCCACCACCGAGAGGAACGTCGCCTGGATCATGGGCTTCATGTCGACGCCGTACTGCAGGCAGTAGAGCGTCCCGTTGGTCGCCACCGGCATGCCGACGCCGATGACCACGACCGCCGCGACCGTCGCGTCGACGCCGGCGGCACCGAGTGCCGCGGCCGCGAGCAGCGGGACGACGAGCAGGCGGCAGGCGGCGGCGATGTAGGCGCGCGGGCTGCCGAACATGGCGCCGAGGTCGTAGCGCGCAAGCGATGAGCCGATAATGAGCAGGGCGGCAGGTGTCGTGAGCTGGCCCACGATATCGAGCGCCCCGCCCACGATGCCCAAATCGTTCACGCCGGCGAGCACGAGCGCGAGCGTGAGGAGGCTCGCGACGAGCGTCGGCGACTTGAGGCTTCCCGCGCACGACCTGAGGTAGCGCCTCCATCCCCCGCGCGCGCTGAAGAGCGACACCCCCACCGAGAACATGAGCAGGTTCGCCGGGATGCTCACGATCGCGAGCAGGAGGACCGCCTTGCCGCCAAGCACGGCCGACACCACGGGAAACCCCATGAAGCTGCAGTTGCCGAACGCGATCATATAGCGATAGGCGCCGGCCGCATCGGCGGGCGCCCGCATGGCCGCCGTCGCCGCGAAGCCCACGGCGAGCGCGAGCGCGTTGGCAAACGCCGAGGCGGCGAGCACGACCACGATGGTCCCCGCACCGGGAAGCTCGTCCACCGTGCCGATGGACGCGACGATAAGACAGGGCAGCGCGACCTCGAGGACGATGCGCGAGAGGTTGTGGTCGACCTCGTCGTTCATGATGCCCGCCTTGTGCACCGCGTAGCCGAGCGCGATGGGAAGCGAGAGCATCACCATCTGCGAAGCGATGTAGAGCACGTCCATCGGACGGTGCGCCTCCTTAGGGGAACCCGCGCCGAACCCGGGCGGCATGCCCGGGCGCGCGGGTCGCGGCAGAATCGATGCCCGAGCGGCACCGTACCGGACGGTGCCGCTCGGGTGCCTTTCGCTACATCACGAGCATGAGCACCGTGAGCACGGCGGCGGTCACCAGCGTGAGCGCCACGAAGAACTTGAGCGTGAGCTTGAGGAACGAGGTGTAGCTCGTGTGCGCGAGCTCCAGACCGGACACGATGACGCCGTTGGTGGGCGTGATCATGGCCACCACGCCGTGCGCGGCGACGTAGATCATGATCATGATGTCGGCCGAGAAGCCCAGGTTGTCGGCGAGCGGGCCCATGATGGGCATGGAGACCGTCGCCATACCGGAGCTGGACGGGATGAGGAAGGACAGCACGAAGTAGAGCGCGTAGCTCGCCGGGGCGAAGACCACCGCGGAGACGCCGCGCAGCGCGTCGGCGGCGGCGTTCAGCACGAAGACGTCGAGGCCGGTCTCGGACATGAGGACCGAGATGGCGCGCGCGACGGCGATGACGAGCGCCGTAGAGATCATGGTGGAGCAGCCGTCGATGAAGGTGTTCACGATCTCCTTCTCGGAGAGGCCGCCCACGAGACCGATCACGATCGAGATGACGAAGAACCAGATGCCGCACTCGGTGAAGTACCACTGGCCGAGCGGCAGGCCGGTCAGGATGGCGCTCCAGGCGGTGGAGGGGTCCTCTGCCGTGCCGCCGATGGCGAAGAAGGTGATGCCGAAGCTCTCCCAGGGGATGAACGACACGATCATGACGAGGAAGGAGAGGGCGAAGAGCACGAGCACGAGCTTCTGCTTGCCGGTGAGGACGGCGTTCTTGAGGTTCGCCGCCTGGTCGTCCTCGAGCATCTTGGTCTCATCCGCGTACGCGGCGTCCATGCGGGCGAGCTCCTCGGGCGTCATGGCGGAGGCGGCGCGGTCGGCCTTGACGCGCTTGGCGTAGCGCATCACGAAGACGATGCCCATGGCCTCGGAGATGATGAACAGCAAGAAGCCGACACCGATGAGCGTGCCCTGGTTGACGGAGATCCCCATATCGGTGAGCGCCGACGAGGCAATCGCGATCGAGAAGGGGTTCACCGTGGAGCCGAGGGTGCCCAGACCGGCGCCCATCAGCACGATGAGGGCGCCCACCATGGAGTCGAAGCCCATGGCGAAGGTCACCGAGGCGAGCAGGATGTAGAAGGGAATGGTCTCCTCCATCATGCCGTAGGTCGACCCGCAGATGCCGAAGGCGATCATGAGGACGGGGATGAGCAGCGTGTCGCGGTCACCGAGGGCGCGCACGAGCGTGGCGATGCCGGTGTCGAGCGCGCCGGTCTTGTTGACCATCGCCAGAAAACCGCCCAGCACGATCACGAACAGGCAGACGTCGATGGCGTTCTTGAAGCCGCCGAACGGTGCCTGCATGACCTGGGCCAGGGTGGCCCCGGTCACATCGGGGGTGAACGCCGAGACGATCCACGTGCAGACCGCCACGAAGATCAGGCACCCCAGAAGGATGGTGAACGAGGTCGGCATGCCCCGCTTCTTCTTTTGCTTGGTAGCCTCTGCCATAGATTCCTCCTCTTTAGAGACAGATGTACCTACACGGTGCGCGCGGGCGCACCGCCTTGACCTGAGGATGGAGGCGACCCTATGGGGCCCTCCTATGACGGGACGGGGAGCGGGCGGAGGCCGTCAGCCACCACGCGCGGCACCTCCGCCGCGACCGCCCCTAATGGATGGTGCCGCTGGGGGATCCGGGGCTAGCCGGCGCGGCGCGCGAGGAACTCGAGGGCGCTATTCGCGAGGAGCGCGCTGCCCTTCCAGAACACGGACTCGTCGAAGTCCACGTTGGGATGGTGCATGCCGCAGCCCTCGTGGCCGGGCAGCGTGCCCGTACCCAGGATGAAGTAGGTCGTCGGCGCGACCTGCGAGAGGATGGCGAGGTCATCGGTGCCGGAGAACGGGGCCTCGAGCTCGCGCACCGGCTCGTCGAAGAGCTCGTCGGCGTACCCCACGAGCTCCGAGGTGAGCTCGGGGTCGTTGTAGGTGTTGGGGACGCCGCGCAGGAAGGCGACCTCCGCCTCGCCGCCGAAGGCCTCGGCGATACCGCGCACCATGCGGTCGGCATGCTCCTTGAAGCCATCGCGCACGGCGGCGTCCTGCGTGCGCAGGGTGCCGAGCATGTGCGCGTCCTCGGGGATGACGTTGGCGGCGCGCCCGCTCTCGATCTTGCCGAACGTGGCCACGCAGGTCTGGGTGGGGTCGACCTCGCGCGAGATCAGGTTCTGGAAGCCCTGATAGATATGGCAGGCGATGTTGATGGGGTCGATGCCCTGGTTGGGCGTCGAGCCGTGGGCGCCGCGGCCCTTGATCTTGACCTCGATGTCGTCGATCGACGAGAAGATGGTGCCCGGGCGCGTGTAGATCGCGCCGGCGTCGAACTCGAGCGCCTGGACGTGCAGGGCGGTCACGGCGTCGACGTGCGGGTTCTCGAGCACGCCGGCCTCGAGCACGGCGTCGCCGCCGCAGTACTCGACCGGGGCGCAGCCCTCCTCGTCGGGTTGGAAGAGCAGCTTCACGCAGCCCTTGAGCTCGGCCTCGTGGGCCTTGAGCACCTGGGCGGCACCCAGGAGCATGGCGGTGTGCGTATCGTGGCCGCACGCGTGCATGTTGCCGTTGGTGGAGGCGAAGGGCAGGCCGGTGATTTCGTCGACCGGCAGGGCGTCCATGTCGGCACGGAGCATCACGCAGGGGCCGGCGGCCGGGTCGCCGATCTGGGTGAGCAGGGCGCCCTCGCAGGGCACCGTCACCTCGTAGCCCATCTCCTCGAGCCGTCCGCGCACGTAGGCGCACGTCTCGATGAGGTCGAACCCGAGCTCCGGGTGCTGGTGCAGCCACCTGCGGTCGGCGACGATCCGCTCCTGGAGCGAGCGCGCCTCTTCCACTACCTGCTTCATACCGACTCCTATCGTCGATCCGCCTGCTTGACGTGGCGGGTTTCACCATGAAACGATAGTATGCGCATTGCCCGCCTGCGGGGGCGGCGCGGAAGAAGTGCCTCGATTTCACCCGCCGCATGCGAGGGCGAACGGTCGGGCACAGCCTGCGAACGGTTCTCACCCCGTTGGGGTGATAGGAGGGGTTAGATGGAGAACGAGCAGGTAAAGCGTATAGTACCTTGGTCCTCTGCCGTCATGCAGATCGCACTCGTCTCGCTCATCATGCTCATGCACAACAGCGTGATGCTTCCCGTCGCGCCCACCTCGGACGTCAACATAAGCGTCTTCATCTCAGGGCTCATCTATGTCCCCGTCGCCATCATCGCCCACCGGCGGCCGCGCCTGCTCTCGCTCGCCGCCTGCTCGGCCGCCGCGCTCTTCTGCGGCGTGCTCGGCACGCTTCTTTGGGACATCGTGCTCGCGCGCCCCTTCGACGGCGCGCTCTTCCTTATCGCGGACACGCTCTTCAACGTCGGGCGCGCCTGGGGGACGCTCCTCGCGGCGCTCGCGCTCTCGCGCATCCCCGCCAGCGCGCGCTCCATGATCGCCGCGCTTGCCGGCATCGCCGTCTCCTATGCCCTGTGGCCGCTTCTCGAGACGGCGGCCGCAGCGGCGCCTGTCGTCTTCGGGATCCTCTTCATGAGCCTGCTCATCGGTGTGGGCAGCCTTGAGCAGCGTGACCTCTTCGCGCTCATCCGCAGCTCCGAGAGCCCACGCGAGCTCGCCACGACCAACCCCTACTCCTTCGTGCCTATCGCGAGCAAGCTCTTCGTCTGCATCGCCCTCTTCGAGACGACGTTCGGCTACGCCACATCGGTGCGCTTCGGATCCATCGCGAGCTGGCAGTACGCACTCGTCGCCGTCATCTTCGGTACGCTGCTCGTCCTGTGGAGCCGGGCGCGGCGCTACGTGCTCGACGAGGATGCGGCGTTTCGCCTGAGCACGCTCGTGGTGGTCACGGGGTTCCTCCTCACGCCGGCGACCTCGATCTCGCAGGACGTCACGTCGACCGTCATCGAGTGCGGGTCCCAGTGCTTCTACGCGCTCATGTTCTCGATCCTCGCCAGCATCGCCGCCCGCAACCCCGCGGGCGCGCTCGCCACCATCCCCCTCGGCTTCGCGGTGTCCTCATGCTGCTCGGTGGTCGGGTTCGAGATCGCCCAGCTGGGAATAGGCCTGCAGGAAGGCGGCGCCTCCGACGCGCTGCTCATCATGAGCGCCGCCGCGGTGCTCGTGCTCGTCAGCTTCGTGTGGATCGGCCTCGGGGACTTCAGGTTCGTCAAGTTCTTCAGCGAGATCGTCCCCGCCGAGGCACCCGCGCGCCATGATGGCCGCGCAGATGAGGCCGTCGACCTCGACGCCCTCCTCGACGGCCTCGCCGAGAGCCACGGTCTCACCACCCGCGAGCGCGAGATCGCGGGGCTGCTTGCACGCGGGCACAGCGGCCGCGCCATCGAGGAGCGGCTCGTCATCTCGAACAACACCGTGAAGACGCACACGCGCCACATCTACAAGAAGCTCGACGTGCACAGCCAGCAGGAGCTCATCGATCTCGTGGAGCGCCTGGCGCGGAGCCGATAGCCCCGGTTAGCGCCTGCTTGCACCCACGAAGGCTTCCAAGATCGTCAACCAGATGCCCAAGTCCGTACATCTTCTCACGATTGTGCTGAATTGCACTATTACAGTGCATTTTAGTCGGTATAATGCACTGTAATAGTGCATTATTGATTGGAACAGAGATGGAGCGCCTCTTCGAATTCATGCAGCGTCAGCTCGATAACGTTGAGTTGGGATATCGCCGCTATATCTACGACACAATCGCATGGGACAACCATATGCTCGGCCTTGTGGGACCTCGTGGCGTTGGCAAGACAACGCTCTTCCTCCAGCGCATTCGCTCATCCCATTCCCTCGACGATACCCTGTACGTGTCAGCAGACCATATGTATTTCTCCGACCATACGCTCTTTGATACAGCCGACGCTTTCGTGAAAAACGGCGGCAGCTTCCTATTCATCGACGAGGTACATAAGTACCCCAACTGGTCGCGCGAGCTCAAGATGATGTATGACGCTCTGCCCAACCTGCATGTTTATTTCACCGGATCATCGGTGCTTGATATCGAGAAAGGCGAGGCAGACCTCAGCCGTCGAGCACCGAAATACGTGATGCAGGGTCTCTCGTTTCGAGAGTACCTCGCTATCCGCCACGGCATTGAAATAAAGCCTCAGACGCTCGAGGAAATCCTTACCCATCAGATACGCGTCTCGGGCATCGAACATCCCCTCCCCCTGTTCCGAGACTATCTGCGCCGTGGATATTATCCCTTCGGCGCAGACGAGGACTTCTCGATCGAGCTAAACCAGGTCATCACGCGCACGCTAGAGGTGGACATCCCCCAATATGCAGGCATGACCACCGCTACAGGTAGAAAGCTCAAGCGACTGATGGCAACAGTAAGCACTCTCGCCCCATTCAAACCCAATATGGCGCAGCTGGGTAGCAAACTCGGCATCAGTCGGAACAACGTTGAAGACTATCTGTTGTATCTTGAGAAAGCGGGAATGATCGCACAGCCGAAAACGGGCGCGCACTGTCTTGGCGCCCTCGGGAAGCCCGACAAAGTCTACCTCGATAATACCAATATCCTGTATTGCCTGAGCGACGGTTCGGAGGACATCGGAAACGTCCGCGAGACGTTTTTCTTCAACCAGACCCGCGTCAAAAACTTGGTCACCACCTCGTCCCTTGCAGACTTCCTGATTGACGGCATGACTTTTGAAGTCGGCGGAAGGAGCAAAGGCCAACGTCAAATTCGCGACGCCGAAAAGGGCTACGTGGTCAAAGACGATATCGAATACGGCTACGGCAACGTCATTCCGCTTTGGATGTTCGGGATGACATATTGATACCACCGCGTCCATAGGTCGCATAGGTCTCAGAAGTAGAACAGGTCTTCGAACTTCTTGTCCAGGGCAATGCAGATAACGAGCGCGAGTTTGGCGGTCGGGCTGAACTGCCCCGTCTCGATGGAGCTGATCGTGTTGCGGGACACGCCCACCAGCGCGGCGAGCTGCGCCTGCGAGAGGCCCCGCGCGGAGCGCGCCTCCCGCAAGCGGTTCTTGAGGACGAGCGACTCTCTCATGGACGTCAGCCCTCGATCGCGTAGAACCACAGCCATCCAAGGGAGATAGCCGCGCACAGGACCGCCACCGCGAGCGCCCCTTTGGCCCTGGTGGTGCCCCACTTGTAGGCGTTTGCCGCGGCAAGGTAGGCGAACCCTATCGCGAGCAGGTCATAGGGGTCCTCGCCCCGTAGGAAGAAGCGGATGAGGAAGACCGCGATGAGGATGGAGGCCATGCCGATGGCGCCCCATACGCTCGCTTGATCCGCGATACGGCAGTCGCGCTCGTCTTGGAAGCGGTTGTCCCTACGGCTTTGGGCGAGGATCTCTTCCCTATCCATGCCGTCTCCTCCCTATGCCAAGTTTTGTTGTCACCACTCATGATAGACATGCAAAGTTTTCTTGGCAACCTCGCCATATGAAAGGACCTGAAACGCAAACGGGCCAGAGCGGACACCCACTCTGGCCTGTTCAGATACGATGGTCGGGTTGACTGGATTTGAACCAGCGACCCCCGCGTCCCGAACGCGGTGCTCTACCAAACTGAGCCACAACCCGAAGCGAAAGCTATAGTAGCAGAACACGGACGCAGATGCTAGCACTCCGTGACGGTCGGTCCCGACTTCTCCATCGTTGCTGCGCAAGCCCACCAGCCGTGCGTGCGGGCGGCGGCCGCGATGGAGCGCGCGTCCGCGGCGGCGGCGCAGATCGCGAACGAGCACGAGCCGGACCCGGTCACCTGGGCGGCGCGCACGCCGGGTTGCATGCGGAGCCACGAGACGACGTCCTCGATCGCCGGCTCGGCGGCGCAGGCGGCGGGGGCGAGGTTGTTCGCGATGAGCGCGGGGACCGCGTCGGCGTCTCCCGCGCGCAGAACCTCGAGCAGCTCCTCAAGCGGCGGGACGGGAACAGGATCCGCGTCGAAGCGGGCATAGGCCTCGGCCGCCGTGACGCCCGCGCCCGCGGGCTGGACGAGCACGACGGGCAGCCCCGCGAGCGGCTCCATGAGCTCGGCGAGCTCGTCGCCGGCGCCCGCGCAGTACGCGAGGGGCCCGTGCAGGAAGAACGGGACGTCCGCGCCGAGCGAGCGGGCGATCTCGAGCACCTGGGCGTCGGTCCGCTCGATGCCCCACAGGCGGCAGAGTCCCACGAGCGCCGCCGCGGCGTCCGCGGAAGGACCGCCCAGACCGGCGCGCAGCGGGATGCGCTTCTTGACCGTGATGCGGAAGGACGGCTCGCGCCCGAACGCGTCGCCGAGCATACGCGCGGCGCGGTACACGGAGTTCTTCTCCTGCGGCAGGTCGATCGCGGGAACGAGCTCGACGGAGAGCCCGTCGGCAGGATCGAACGTGAGGGTGTCCACCAAATCGAGGGCCGCCATCACCGAGTCGACGCGATGGTAGCCGCGCTCGTCCTTGAGGGTGTGGACACCCAGGTAGAGGTTGATCTTGGCGGGAGCCGAGACCGCGATGCCCCTAGTGCTCATCGAGCTGGTTGCCGAGCGGCGTGAAGATGTGCTCGCCGGTCTCGGGGTCGAACAGCTCGACCGTGCCGGTGAGCACGTCGACGTACTGGTAGCTCTGGCGGGAGGTGCGGCCGCGGCGCTCGGTGACCTCCACGATGAAGACGGCGGGATGGACGGTCTTGATGGTACCCATGCGTTCAACCACGCGCGTGCGGCCCATATTGGCCTTGACCTTAACCCGATCGCCGACCATCTGGGTCAGCTTCTCGTGGATCTCCTCGACGTGGTTGACTGCGAGCTCTTCCATCTATAAGACCTCCTGCAGGCGTGACGCGATCAAGGGGCATAGTACCCCCACGGTAGACAAAACAGATGAATTGTAGCAGGAATCTCTCCGCGGCGCCAGCCCCGGCCAGCGTGCGGCAGCAGGCAGGCGGCCGGCGACAGCCTACAGCTCGTCGGTGTCGAGCACGATGGTGAACGGGCCGTCGTTCACGAGCTCGACCTTCATGTCGGCCGCGAAGGTCCCCGTCGCCACGTGCGTCACGTCCTGCCGCGCCAGCTCCACGAAGCGCTCGTAGAGCTCCTTCGCGTGGGCCGGGTCGCCCGCCGCCGTGAACGAGGGACGCCGGCCGCGCCGGCAGTCGGCATAGAGCGTGAACTGCGAGACCACGAGCACGTCGCCGTCCACGTCGGCGAGCGAGCGGTTGGTCTTACCGTCCTCGTCCTCCATGAGGCGCAGCGCGAAGACCTTCTTCCAGAGGCGCTCGGCCTCCGCGGCCGTGTCGGCGGCGCCAACGCCCAAGAGGATGAGGTAGCCTTGCCCGATGCTGCCCGTCACCGCGCCGTCGATCGTCACGCTCGCGCGGGTCACGCGCTGGACCACCGCCCTCATGCGCGCTCGCCCCGTTCGGCGAGCTTGGCGCAGAGGTCCTGCAGCGCATGGAACCGGTGGCTGATGGCGTTCTTCTCGTCCGGTTCGAGCTCGGCCATGGTCCTGCCCGGCGTGTCGGCGGGCAGGAACAACGGGTCGTAGCCGAACCCGTGCTCGCCGCGGCCCACCGTGCCGACCGTCCCCTCGCAGGTCCCCTCGCCCATCGTCACCGCTCCGTCGGGCTCGATGAAGGCGATGGAGCTCACGAACCGCGCCGTGCGGGCGGGGGCGGCGACGCCCTCGAGGGCGGCGAGCAGCTTGGCGTTGTTCGCCTCGTCGTCGCCGTGGACGCCCGCGTAGCGCGCCGAGTACACGCCCGGCGCCCCGTCGAGCGCGTCGACCATGAGGCCCGAGTCGTCCGCCACCGCGGCGAGCCCGGTCGCATCGACGGCGGCCCGCGCCTTGATGACGGCGTTCTCGGCGAACGTCGTCCCGGTCTCCTCGGGGTCCTCGAAGTCCCCGAGCTGCCCCAGGGCGACGAACCTCATGCCCGGGAGCGCCGCCGAGAGCATCGTCTCGATCTCCACGAGCTTGTGGGCGTTGCCGGTCGCGACCACGACGGTGCGCGCCGGGTCGAGTTCCGCCGAATCGATCCTATCGAGCGCCATGGGGGCCTCCTTTAGTCGTCGTCACGGAACGCCGTGACCTCGTTCTGGAGCTCGATCAGCTTGGCTATGCCCTTGTCGCCCAAATCGAGCAGGCGGGCCAGCCGCGCGCGGTCGAACGGCATGCGCTCGCCGGTGCCCTGGATCTCGACGATCTCGGCGGTGTCGGTCGCCACGAGGTTCATGTCCACCTCGGCGCGCGAGTCCTCGCGATAGTCGAGGTCGAGCAGCTCGCACCCGTCGACCACGCCCATGGACACGGCCGCCACCTGGCCGGTGAGCGGCAGGCGCGCGATCTTGCCCGCTTCGACCCAGGCCATGAGCGCGTCGTGGAGGGCAACCCAGGCGCCCGTCACGGATGCCGTGCGCGTGCCGCCGTCGGCCTGGAGCACGTCGCAGTCGACGGTGACCGTGTACTCGCCGAGCATGCGCATGTTGGTCACGGTGCGGAGGCTCCGGCCGATGAGGCGCTCGATCTCCATCGAGCGGCCCTTGCGGTTGCCGCGCTCGCGGGCGGTGCGGCGGCCCGTCGAGGCGGGGAGCATGGCGTACTCGGCCGTCACCCAACCGGCGCGGCTCGCCTTGCGCCACCCGGGGACGCCCTCCTCGATGGTCGCGGCGCACAGCACGCGCGTGTCGCCGAACTCGACCAGGCAGGAGCCCAGCGCGTGCTTGAGCACGTCGCGTGTGAGCGCCACGGGGCGCATCTCGTCTAGGGCGCGGCCGCCGGCGCGGTCGATCTCGATGTAGTCCATGGGAATCCCCTTTCACGGTGTTGACAGCGGCGGCACGGGACCGCCGCAGGCGGCGTGCCTCGAGGCGCGCCGATCGGCCTAGCGGTACACGTGCTCGAGCTCGGCGTTGCTCACGTGCTCGATGCTCTTGAGCGGCTGGCCGAAGATGAAGCTGCCCGCGGCGGCGAACTCGGCGATGTTGTCGGACGTCGTCGCGAAGCGGTGCAGCGGCCGGTTGCCCTCGCCGGCGAGCTGGTCGCGGCGACGCAGGATGTCGGTGAGCTCGCGCGTGGTCTCCTCGGCCGACGAGACCACGCGCACGCCCTCGCCGAGCGCCGCCCTGATGGGGCCGGCGAGCAGCGGGAAGTGCGTGCAGCCCAAGACCACCGTGTCGACCTCGCTCTCGGTGATGGGCTCGAGCGTGCGAGCCACCTCGGCGCGGATCTCGGGCGTGTCGAAGATGTCGCCGTTCTCGAGCCAGCGCTCCTGCAGGTGCGCCCCGGTCGCGAGCTCGCGCTCGACGATCTCGACGAAGCTCGGCGCGGGGCAGCCGTACACGTCGACGCCGGCATCCAGATCCTGGATGGCGCGCGTGTAGGCGCCCGACCTCACGGTGAGCTCAGTGGCGAGCACGCCGACCTTGCGCGTGCGCGTGGTGTTGATGGCCGCGCGCGCTCCCGGCGCGATCACGCCGATGACCGGCACCGCGAGCGTCTGCTGCGCGATGCGCAGCGCCGCGGCCGTGGCCGTGTTGCACGCGATGACGATGATCTTGACGTCGTGCTGCTCGAGCCAGCGCGCCGCCTGCATGGCGAAGGTGCGCACCTCGTGCTCGGCGCGCGGGCCGTACGGACAGCGCTTGGTGTCGCCCGCGTAGTAGATTGACTCATGCGGCAGCGCCATCGCGATCGAGCGCGCCACGGTGAGCCCGCCCAGACCGGAATCGAAGACGCCGATAGGGCGCGTGTCGCCCGCCGGCGCCGTGACCCGCTCCCCCGCCACGTCGGCGGGAGAAGTCGTATGAAGCGGCATGTCAGCCTCCTTCGCGCTCCTCGGCCGACCCTAGCCCTGTGCCTCGACCAGCGTGCGCATCGCGCGCACCCAGCCGTCGACGATGCGCCCGCGCACGACCCGCGCGTCGGGATGGCTCGCCAGGAACCCCTCGACGTCGCTGTTGCCGAGCGCGTTCTCTACCAGCAGGAACATGCCCGTGTAGTCCGCCATGAGGTAGTCCGAGGTCGCGTCGCCGATCGCGAGGGTCTCGGCCGGGTCGATACCCCGAAGCTCGCAGAACCGCTTGATGGCGCGGCCCTTGTTGAGGCCCTTGGGCATGATGTTGAAGGCACGGCCGGGCACGCCCTCGGGAAGCCTCAGCGTCGTGGGCGCCGAGATGTAGTTCAGGTAGCCGTTGTCCGCCCAGTCGAGGGCCACGCCGCAGGCGTCGAGCAGGGCGCGCGCCTCCTCGTCGGGGATCTCGCCGCGCAGGCCGACGGTCACCTCGCGGTACTTGTAGCCCGTCGACATGTCGTTGTGGTACTCGAGAAGCCCCGGCCAGCGGCCCGAGAACTCGTCGCACACGCCGGTGCGCTCGATCACCTCGTGGGGCGTGAGCCCTGAGGCGGGGTCAAAGGCCATATCGGCGGTGTAGTACTCCCAGTCGTTCTTGGAGCGGTCGAGCATGAGGATGCCGCCCATCTCGCCGATATAGGAGTTGAGGCCCAGAAGGCGCGTGTCCTCGTGCAGCATCGAGCGGTTGCGCCCCGAGCAGGGGATCACCTCGATGCCGAGGCGCTTGAGGTCGAGCAGCGCCGAGACGAAGGACAGGCTGTGCTCGCCCGCCGCGTTCGACAGCACGCAGGAGCCCGGGCCGTACATCGTGCCGTCCAGGTCGCTGAAGACGTAGCGCACGTTCGCCAGGCGCTCGCGCAGCTCACCGGTCGCCACCTCCGGCAGAAAGGCGATATTCTCAGGCATGTATCCTCCGCTGGGAACCCGCGGGGCGGCCGCTTCCGCCCCATCGCCCCTATCATACCGAGCGAAGCCGCCTGCGGACACGCTCGCGCGCGAAGCGCCACCGCATTTCCGTAGGGAGCGCCCGCGCAAGCCCGCGGCAGGGCGACTTAGGCTATACTCTGTACGCACGGGCGATTGGCGCAACGGTTAGCGCAGGTGCTTTACACGCACAAGGCTGGGGGTTCGAATCCCTCATCGCCCACCAGAGCGAGCACGCAGGCGCCCGGTGCCGGTCACCCCGGCTTCCGGGCGTCTGTCGTTTACCGCGCGGGAGGCCCGAGAGCCCGCGCTCCCCCCGCTCCGCCTGCAGGCCACTCGCCGGTGGCGAGCGCGCGGTATGAACGGGGGCCGTTTGTGGTAGAAGAAGCGAATGGAAACGGATATCGCGCCGCGCGCGGCATGCGATGAGGAGGCACCCATGCACACCAAAGCCGAGCATACCGGGAAGTGCGCCCTCGTCCTCGAAGGCGGGAGCTTCCGCAGCCAGTTCACCGCCGGCGTCATCGACGTGATGCTCGAGCGCGGCATCGAGGTGCCCGCCTGCTACGGTGTCTCGGCCGGCGCCCTCATCGGCCTGAACTACAAGTCCCGCCAGATCGGCCGCGCCAACCGCGTGAACCTCGCCTTCTGCAACGACCGGCGCTACATCGGCGCCAAGTCGCTCACCGCCACGGGCAGCCTCATCGGCTACGACTTCATGCTGAACGACGTGCAGGACCGCCTCGACCCCTTCGATAACGAGACCTTCCTCGCCAACCCGATGCGCCTTTACGCGACGGCGACCGACATCCTCTTCGGCACCGCCGCCTACCTCGAGGTGAGAAACGCCGTGCTGGACATCGATATCGTGCGGGCGACCACCTCGCTGCCCCTCATGACGCAGTCGGTCGAGCTCGACGGCCACCTCTACCTCGACGGCGGTGTGGCCGACTCCGTGCCCGTCGAGCACGTGCTCGAGGACGAGGGCTACTCCCGCGCCATCGTCGTGCTCACGCAGCACCGCTCCTACGTGAAGGCGCCCTACGACCTCATGGCGCCGGCACGCGCGCGCTATGCGGAGTTCCCCTACCTGCTCGAGGCGCTCGAGACGCGCCATGAGCGCTATAACGAGCAGCGCGAGCGCATCTGGGCGTATGAGGACGCCGGTCGCGCGCTCGTCATCGCCCCGCCGCGCCCCGTCGAGGTGGGCCACGTGGAGCGCGACCCCGCCAAGCTGCTCGACCTCTACATCCAGGGGCGCCAGGAGGCAGCGCGGCTCATCGAGCGGATCCGGGCGTTCGCGGCGTAGTTTGTTACAAATACGTTATCGCTCATATTCCGTGCTATTCTTCCATATCAACTGATATCGAAGCTCTGTTTATTCATGTTGATAGGGAGGACGGCATGGGTTACCGCGTAGGGGTCGTGGGCGCTGCGGGGTACGCGGGCATCGAGCTCGTGCGCCTGCTCATCGCCCATCCCGATTTCTCGCTCGCCGTCGCGACCTCCTCGACCGATGCGGGCGTACCGGTCGCCGAGGCGTACCCGGCGCTCGCCGGAGCGTGCGGCCTCTCCTTCACCGACCACGACGACCCGGCCCTCGCCGCCTGCGACGCGGTGTTTCTCGCCGTGCCGCACACCAAGGCGCTCGAGATCGCGCCCGCGCTGCTCGCGCAGGGCGTCACCGTCATCGATCTCTCCGCCGACTACCGGCTCGCGGACGCGCGCGCCTACGAGCGGTGGTACGACGTTCCCCACACCTCGCCGGAGCTCCTCGCCACGCGCGCCTTCGGCCTGCCGGAGCTCTTCGCCGAGGACCTCCTGCGCGCCCGCGCCGAGCGCGCGGCGGGACGCCCGGCGCTTGTCGCCTGCGCCGGCTGCTTCCCCACCGCCACGTCGCTCGCCGCGGCGCCCGCGATCCGGGCCGGCTGGGCAGCGGAACGCGGGCCCATCGTCGTCGACGCCATCTCCGGCGTGACCGGGGCGGGCAAGACGCCGAGCGCGCGCACGCATTTCTGCGGCGTGGCGGGAAACGTCGAGGCCTACGGCGTCTGCCGGCACCGCCACACGCCCGAGATCGAGCAGATCCTCGGCATCCCGGACCGCGTGGTCTTCACCCCGCATCTCGCGCCGCTCAAGCGCGGGCTGCTCTCGACGGTGACCATCCCGCTGGGGGAAGCAGCAGGAGACCTCGATGACGGGCAGGCGGTTACCACTTACCGCAAGGTCTACGAGGGCTGCCCCTGCGTGCGGGTCCTCGACCCCGGACGCACCCCGCGCACCGACTCCGTCACCGGCACCTGCATCTGCGAGGTGGGGCTCGCAATCGACCGGAGGGTGGGCGCCCTCATCGCCATCGGCGCCATCGACAACCTCTGCAAGGGAGCCGCCGGCCAGGCGGTCCAGTGCGCCAACATCGTGTTCGGGCTCGACGAGCGACGAGGGTTGCCCCTCTGCGCGCTACCCGTCTGATGCGCCCCCGCCGCGCCTCCGACACGCGCGGGGACGTTACCCGCACGGCACCCCGGGTACACTGGAAGGTGCCGTGCGGGCAGCCGCTTTTCCGACTCTTGAACCCAGGAGAGATCTTATGGATATGGAACAGTTCGATGCGACCATCCGCGCCGTCCCGCAGGGAGGGGTCGCGAGCGCCCTCGGCTTCACGGCCGCAGGCGTCCACGCCGGATTCAGGAAAAACCCCGAGCGGCCCGACCTGGCGCTCGTCGTCGCCGACGAGCCCTGCCCCGCAGCCGCCGTCTTCACCACGAACCGCTTCTGCGCCGCGCCGGTCGCGGTGAGCCGCGAGAGCCTCGGCGGGACGGGGTGCGGGACCGCACGCGCCGTCATGGTGAACTCCGGCAACGCCAACGCCGCCACCGGCGAGGCAGGCCGCGCGGTCGCCCGCGCCTCGGCGGAGATCGCGGCCCAGGTGCTCGGCTGCGAGAACGACGAGGTCATCATCGCCTCGACCGGTGTCATCGGCCAGCCGCTCACGATCGACCCGTTCGAGGCCGGCGTCCCGCTCGCCGTGGACGCGCTCTCGCGCAAGGGCGGCGCCGACGCCGCGCGCGCGATCATGACCACCGACACGCACCCCAAGGAATATGCCGTCTCCTACGAGACGCAGGCGCTCGAGTACCTGGGCTGCACGTTCACCGTCGGCGGGTGCGTCAAGGGCTCGGGCATGATCATGCCCAACATGGCGACCATGATCGCGATCGTCACCACCGATGCCCCCGTCGCCCCCGAGACGCTCCATGGCCTGCTCAGCTCGGTCATCGGGGAGACCTTCAACAAGGTGACCGTCGATTCGGACACCTCGACCAACGATACCTGCGTGCTCATGGCCTCGGGCGCGGCCGCGCGGGCCGCGGCGCCCATCGAGCCGGAAAGCGACGCCTACCACGAGCTCGAGCGGGCCCTGTACGTGGTGTGCGAGACGCTCGCGCGCGCCATCGCGGCCGACGGCGAGGGCGCGTCCAAGCTCGTCACGGTCACCGTCGACGGCGCCGCCGACGGCGCCGACGCGGACGTTGCCGCGCGCGCCGTCGCCAACTCGCCCTTGGTCAAGTGCGCCATCGCGGGACACGACTGCAACTGGGGCCGCATCGCCTGCGCGCTCGGCAAGTCGGGCGCTGCCTTCGACCAGGATCGCGTCTCCATCGACATCATGGGCATCCCGGTCTGCCGCGACGGGCTCGCCGTGCCCTTCGATGAGGACGAGGCCCTGCGACGATTCGAGGCGCCCGAGATCGTCATCTCCTGCGACCTCGGCGCGGGGTCGGCCAAAACCACGGTATGGTCCTGCGACCTCACCCACGACTACGTCTCCATCAACGCCGACTACCGCTCGTAACCCCCTGTACAAGCCATAGGAGCGCGGTCCCGCCCACAAGGGGCCCGCATCCCGGAGCCGGGTGCCGCGCGCACCCGGCCAGATCCGCTCAACCCGAACGCCCCATCCCGGAAGGACCGCCATGAAATTCGCACGCGACACCACCGACCCCCATGCCAACGAGAAGGTCGGCGAGCTGCTCTTCGAGACCCTCCCCTGGGTGAAGAACCTCACCGGCAAGACGGTCGTCATCAAGTACGGCGGCGCCGCCATGGTCGACGAGCGCCTGCGCGACGACGTGATGAGCGACATCCTCCTGCTCAAGATCATCGGCGCGCGCGTGGTGATCGTCCACGGGGGCGGCTCCGCGGTGAGCGAGGCCTCGCGCAAGCTCGACCTTCCCGTGACGTTCGCGCACGGCCAGCGCGTGACCACCCCCGAGGTCATGGAGGTAGCGCGCGAGGTCCTCGTGGGCAAGGTCAACTCCGACCTCGTCGCCGCCCTCAACCGGCACGGCACCGTGGCCGTGGGTGTGTCCGGCGCGGACGCGGGGACGCTCGTCGCCACGCAGCTCGACCCCGAGCTCGGGCGCGTGGGGGACATCGTGCAGGTGAACGCCGACTACCTCGAATGCCTGCTCGACAACGAGTACATCCCCGTGGTCGCGACGGTCGCCCAAGGCGATGACGGGGGCTTCTTCAACGTCAACGCCGACGTCGCCGCCGGCCATGTCGCCGCCGCGCTCCGTGCGCACAAGGTCATCTTCCTCACCGACGTCGACGGGCTCTACGCCGACTTCGAGGACAAGGGCTCGCTCATCTCGAACCTCACGCTTGAGGAGACCGAGGCACTGCTCGCGGGGGGCACGGCCGCGAAGGGCATGATCCCCAAGCTCCGCTCCTGCGCGCACGCGCTGCGCCATGGGGTTTTCCGCGCCCATATCATCAACGGCACGACCCCGCACGCGCTGCTGCTCGAGCTCCTCACCGACGCCGGCATCGGGACCGTGATGCACGCCACGCCCGAGGCTTACGAGTTCGACCGGCACCCGCATCCCGTGGGGCCCTTCGCGGCGCGCCTCTCGCAGGACGTCGCAGAGGACGGGCCGGTACCCGTCGCGTGACGCGCGGCGGCCACATCCGCCGTGCCCCGCACCTCCGCCGCGGCCCGCAACCAGCCCTCGCCCGCACCCTCCCCCACCGCAAAGAGACAGGAACCCTCCATGGACCTCGCACAGCAGCAGCACCTCGACGACACCTACATCATGCACACCTTCGGCCGCCTGCCCGTCATGTTCACCCGCGGCGCGGGCATGAGGCTCTACGACGACACCGGCAGGGAGTACCTCGATTTCCTCGCCGGCATCGGCGTCTGCTGCCTCGGGCACGGCCACCCCGTCCTCGTCGAGGCGATCGAACGCCAGGCCGAGCGGCTCCTGCACGTCTCGAACTACTACCACATCGCGCACCGAGCCGAGGTCGCCGCCCTGCTCTCCAAGCTCGCGATGGGCGACATGGCGGGCGCGGGCGCCCTCGCGCGGGCCCTGCGCTCGGGCGATGCCCACGCGATC
This sequence comes from Enorma burkinafasonensis, assembly GCF_902150035.1. Taxonomy (GTDB): domain Bacteria; phylum Actinomycetota; class Coriobacteriia; order Coriobacteriales; family Coriobacteriaceae; genus Enorma; species Enorma burkinafasonensis. The sequence continues at coordinate 54,390 of NZ_LR597508.1, read as the reverse complement.
GAGGAGGCCGCGCGGGCGGAAGAGGGCGAGCAGGTCTGGCAGACCTTCTTCGCGAACTCCGGGGCCGAGGCGAACGAATGCTCCCTCAAACTCGCCCGGCTCTACGCGCGCCGCACGGGCAACGGCGGCGACACGGTCGTGTGCCTGCGCGGCGGCTTTCACGGGCGCACGCTCGAGACGCTGGCCGCGACCATGCAGGACCGCCTGCAGGATCCCTTCCGGCCCCTGCCGGGCGGCTTCATCGCCTGCACGCCCAACGACCTCGACGAGCTCGGCGCCATCTTCGACGCGAACGGCTCCAAGATCTGCGCCGTCCTCATCGAGCCCATCCAGGGCGAGAGCGGCGTGCATCCCCTCACCGGGGAGTTCGTCCGCAAGGCAGACGAGCTCGTGCACGGTGTGGGCGGCGTGCTCATCTCCGACGAGGTCCAAGCGGGCATCTTCCGCTGCGGCGCGCCGTTCGCGATCCAGACGCTCGGCATCGAGGCCGACATCATGAGCCTCGCCAAGGGGCTCGCCGGCGGCGTGCCCGTCGGCGCCTGCGTGGCGCGCCGCGAGGTTGCCGAGGCGTTCCGGCCGGGCGACCACGGCTCGACCTTCGGCGGGAGCGACCTCGCCATGGCCGCTGCCGAGGCCGTGCTCTGCGAGCTCGTGCTCGACGCCTACGGCGAGCGCGCCGCCGAGGTGGGCGGCTACCTCATGCAGCGCCTGCGCGCCGTCCCCGGCGTCACCGAGGTGCGCGGGCGCGGCCTCATGATCGGGTGCGACCTCGCGCCCGAGGCGGGCGATGCGCACGATGTCGTGGCGGCGCTCCTCGACGACGGCTTCGTGGTCAATGCAACCGGCGCGCGCACGCTCCGGTTCCTGCCCCCGCTCATCTGCGCCACCGAGGACGTCGACCTGCTCGCCGGCGCCCTCGCGCATAGGCTGCGGCAAAACGGGTAAGAGCTTGAGCGCGCCGGGCGGCAGTGGTATGCTGCATGTCCACACCGCGCGGGCGGTGGGTACCTTGACAGGTCGAGCAGGACCGGCGGCATGCGCCGCGGGTCCGCCAGACCGCCTTCGGGGCCGACTGGTTTCGACGCGATAGCTCTGAGAGAGGAAGCAGGCCGTGGTCTCCTCGCCACGTTAAACAGGGGTGCTGTCAAAAAGAATTGACAAGAATTCTTCTTACGAGCCCCAGCTGGCTCTTGCTGCTTAATTAATTAGCGGCACGCCAAACCCGGGAGTTCCCCGCCCCGGGCGCGGTGTCATTTCAGGGGAATGCTCCCATGCACGTGATCGGTATGGTATGGGCTAAGACCGAACCGGTTGGGACGCCGCGAGCGTGTCGCTGCGCGCAAGGCGTCCGAGACTAAACCAGCGACTGAGCCTGGAGATGCCGATCAGGGGGCTTTCGTGGACCGGAGTTCGATTCTCCGCGGCTCCACCACAAGAGAATTGGGCGAACTTCTCGCTGGAGGGTTCGCCCTTTTGCTATCCAGCTCCACCAACCGTGACACGGGCTTTTCGCCTCAACGCAGGCGGGAGGCCCGTTTTGCTTTGGGTCGGCTCGCTGCCGCCTTGGGGCAACCGGCATGCGCGTGGCCTGCGCGGAGCGACCGACGAGCGCCGGCGAGGTCGCGCGCCCCTCCTTTCGGCAGCCATGCCCCCCGCACCATGCGAGCGCAACGGACGCCTGCAATTCACCATTCATTTGAAGAGCGAGTTGCAGAAATAGCGCCATTCGCAGTTCATTTGAACAGCGAGTTGCACCTGATACCATTCGATTGAAAAATGAACAAAAGCACTCCGAGGGGAGGAAATTGAGCAAAGCGCCTAGCTGGTGTTTTATAGAACTTAGGCATCTACTGCGCAATTCGATCAACCAATGAACGGCATAATCCATGCACTTTTTCATCGAATTGCAGATAGGTTTCATGGACATGCATAAATCAATCGGATTGCAGGCACGCCCTCGTGAACGCGCGCAAATCGGTCGGATCGCAGGCGCACGCTTGTGGATGCGCGAGGTCGATTGATTTGCGGATGCGCCCATAGTGTCGGATGCCGTCGCATGCCGCCACCCTGCGCCCCCGCACGACGAAGCGGGCCCCTACCCCATCGGAGGCAGAGGCCCGCTTGCTCGAATCGGACGGCAGGACGCCGGCGGGGCGTCGCGCCCCTGCGCTACTCGGCGGCCTTCTTCTTCGCGGCCACCACGGGGTCGGCGTTCACGTCGACCTTGCCGCGGCCGTAGGTCGGGCGCGCCGCGTCGTACTGCAGCCCGCGGGCGACACGCAGGACGTCCTCCTCGGCCACGTTCGCGTAGCGATGGCACGCGCACATGTGGTTGGGCAGGACCTCGGTGAGGTCGGGGGCGCCCACCTCGCAGGCGCCGACCTTCGCGAAGCAGCGGCCCGCGAAGCGGCAGCCCGCCGGCGGGTCGATGGGGCTCGGCACGTCGCCCTCCAGGATGATGCGCTTGCGCTGCAGGTGCGGGTTGGGGCTCGGGATCGCCGAGAGCAGCGCCTGCGTGTACGGGCAGAGCGGCTCGTGGTAGAGCGAGTTCTTGGGCGCGATCTCCATCAGACGACCGAGGTACATGACGCCCACGCGGTCCGAGATGTGCTTCACGACGTTCAGGCCGTGGGCGATGAACAGGTACGTGAGGCCGAACTGGTCCTTGAGGTCGTCAAGCAGGTTCAGCACCTGCGCCTGGATGGACACGTCGAGTGCGGAGACCGGCTCGTCGCAGACGATGAGCTTGGGGTTCACCGCGAGGGCGCGGGCGATGCCCACGCGCTGGCGCTGGCCGCCGGAGAACTCGTGCGGGTAGCGGTTCTTCATGTAGCTCGCCAAGCCCACGCGCTCGAGCAGCTCGTCCACGCGCGCGTCGATCTTGTCTGCGGGCAGGAGCCTGTTGGTCTTGATGGGCTCCGCCACGATCTGCCCGATCGTCATGCGCGGGTTCAGGCTCGCGTACGGGTCCTGGAAGATGAGCTGGATATCGCTGCAGAGCTTGCGGCGCTCCTTGTGCGGCAGCGCGGTGATGTCGCGCCCCTCGAAGATGATCTTGCCGCTCGTGGGCTTGAGCAGGCCGACGAGCATCTTGCCGATGGTGCTCTTGCCGCAGCCGGACTCGCCGACCAGGCCGAAGGCCTCGCCCTTCTTGATGGAGAAGCTCACGTCATCGACGGCCTGCACGAACGAGGTCGGCTTGCCGAAGAAGTTGCTGTCGGCGACGAAGCTCTTGGTGAGGTGCTGTACCTCGAGCAGGGTCTCGTTTTCCATCTATCGCACCTCCTCCTCGGTAGCTCCCACCGAGCGCATGGCGCGCTCCTGCTGGGTCGCCAGCGCACGCTCGACCTCGGCGGGATCGTCGTACAGGAAGCAGCGGACGCGCCGGTCGGTACCGGGCACCGCGCGCAGCTCGGGGCACTCCTTGCGGCAGCGATCGAAGCAGCGGTCGCAGCGGTCGGAAAACGGGCACCCCGAGGGCATGTCGAGGACGTTGGGCACCGAGCCCTTGATCATGTAGAGACGCTCGGACTGCTCGTCCTCGAGACGCGGGATCGACCGCAGGAGGCCGAGCGTGTAGGGGTGCAGCGGGTAGTCGAACAGCTCGACCTTCTCGCCCTCCTCGACCACCTGGCCGCAGTACATGACCACGACGCGGTCGGCGACCTCGGAGACGACGCCCAGGTCGTGCGTGATGAGCATGACGGCCATGTTGAACTCGTCGCGCAGCTTGTAGATGAGGTCCAGGATCTGCGCCTGGATCGTCACGTCGAGCGCCGTCGTGGGCTCGTCGGCGATGAGAAGCTTGGGGTCGCACGAGAGCGCCATGGCGATCATGACGCGCTGGCGCATGCCGCCCGACATCTGGTGCGGGTAGTCGCGGGCGCGCTCCTCGGGGCTGGGGATGCCCACCACGCGCAGCATCTCGACCGCGCGCGCCCAGGCGTCCTTCTTGTTCATGTCCGTGTGCGTCTGGATGGCCTCGACGATCTGGTCGCCCACGCGGTACACGGGGTTCAGGCTCGTCATGGGCTCCTGGAAGATCATCGAGATCTGGTCGCCGCGGATGGCCTCCATCTCGCGCTCGCTCACAGCGAGCAGGTCCTTCCCGTCGAAGGTGATGGAGCCGGACGCCACGTGGCCGGGATCCTGGAGCAGCCCCATGATCGACAGCGAGGTCACGCTCTTGCCCGAGCCCGACTCGCCCACCACGGCGAGGATCTCGCCGCGGTCGATGGAGAAGGTCACGCCGTTCACGGCGCGGACGATGCCCTTGCGCGTGGGGAACTCGGTGACGAGGTCCTTGACTTCAAGCAATGCCATGCGTATCACCGCTTCCTTGCTTTGGGGTCGAAGGCGTCGCGGATACCGTCACCCAGCAGGTTGAACGCGAGCACGGTGATGGTGATGGCGAGACCGGGGAAGATCATCGCGTGCGGCGCGCGGAAGATGTAGTTACGGCCGCGGCCCAGCATGTCGCCCCACTCCGCCGCCGGCGGCTGCACGCCCAGGCCCAGAAAGCCGAGCGCCGCCGCGTCGAGGATGGCGCCCGAGATGCCGAGCGTCGCGCGGACGATGATCGAGGGCAGCACGTTGGGCAGCACATGGCGGAAGATGATCGTGAAGTCGGAGTCGCCGATCACGCGCGCGGCCGCCACGTAGTCGGTCTGCTTGACCGCGAGGATCTGGCTGCGCACGATGCGCGCGTACTCGGGGATCGAGACGAAGCCGATGGCGATGATCGCCTTGTCGATGCCGCGGCCGAGCGCCGCCATGAAGGCGATGGCCAGCAAGATCGACGGGATGGCGAGCATCATGTCCATGAAGCGCATGATGATCGTGTCGACGATGCCGCCCTTGTAGCCGGCGATGGCGCCGAGCGCCACGCCCACCGTGAGCGAGATCGCGACCGAGAGCAGGCCGACCGTGAGCGAGATCTGGCTGCCGATGAGGATGCGGCTGAAGATGTCGCGACCCTGCTGGTCGGTGCCGAACCAGTGCTCGGCGCTGGGCCCCTGGAACGACTGCGAGAGGTCCTGCTGGTACGGGTCGCAGGGCAGCACCTGGGGGGCGATCGCCGTCACGATGGCGATGACCACCAGAAGCGCGATGATCACGAGGCTCACCATGGCGGGCTTGTTCTGCGTGAGCGAGTACCACATATCCTTCCAGAGTGACTCTGGCTTCTGGGCGGCGCGCCCGCCCTCGGGCGCCTCGGGCGGCACCTGGGAGGGCGCGGGCTCCTCCTCGCGAAGCACGGCCGCGTCGTTTATGAGCTCTGCCATGTGGATCACCCCTCTTCCTGCGAGTACTTGATGCGCGGGTCGAGATAGGCGTAGATCACGTCGACCACCAGGTTGATGACGATGAAGATCACACCGATGAGCAGGACCGCGCCCTGGACCACCGGGAAGTCGGACTTCAGGATGCAGTCGACCACGTACTTGCCGATGCCCGGCCAGGCGAAGACCGTCTCGGTGAGCATGGCGCCACCGAGCAGGCTGCCCAGCTGCAGGCCGATGACCGTCGTGACGGGCAGCATCGCGTTGCGCAGGGCGTGGTGCCGGTTGACGCGGCCGCGGCGCAGGCCCTTGGCGCGCGCGGTGCGCACATAGTCCTCGTTAAGGGTATCGAGCATGCTCGAGCGGGTCATGCGGGTGATGACCGCCATGGAGTACAGCGATAGCGCGAGCGCGGGCAGGATGATGTGGCTCAGCGCGTCGCCGAAGGCCTCGAAGTCACCCGAGAGCAGGGTGTCGATGAGGTAGAGCCCCGTGCCGCCCACGGGCGCCAGCAACGGGTCGATGCGGCCCGACGAGGGCAGCACGTGCAGGACGCCGGCGAACAGGATGATCATCAGGATGCCCGACCAGAAGATGGGCATCGACACGCCGATGAGCGCGAAGACCATCGACACGCCGTCGATGAACGTGTTCTTGTGCACCGCGGAGACGACGCCCAAGACGATGCCGACCACCGTCGCGATGACGATCGCGACGAGCGCGAGCTCGACAGTCGCCGGGAAGCGGCTCATGAGCTCCTGTACCACCGGGGTGTGGGTGTAGTAGCTCTCACCGAGGTTTCCGGTGAGCGCTCCCGTGAGGAAGTCGAAGTACTGCACGACGATCGGGTCGTTGAGCCCGTTCGCCTCGCGCCATGCCTCCATGGCCTCGGCCGTCGCATGCTGGCCGAGCACGACAGGCGCCGGGTCGGCCGAGAACACGCGCATGATGAGGAACACCAGGATCGACACGCCCAGAAGGACGGGGATCGCCAGCAAGATGCGCTTGAAGATGTATTTCAGCACGTCGTCTACCTCCTTTCCTTATCCGGGCCAGCACCGGGTACCGGCTCCATCCTTCACCAAAACGGGCCGGGCAAGGCGCCCGGCCCCGTTTTAGCAGTTAAACACTAACAATTATACGCGTTCGCCCCGCGATGCCAAAACCTAGGCGGTCTTAGTGATGAGCTCCAGGTGCACTACTCCCGTCGGGTGATAGTAGAAGTTGTTGATAGTCGGCGCGTACGCGGCGAGGTTCTTGGAGTGGCTGATGAGCATCCACGGCATCTGGTCGGCGACCATCTGCTCGCACTGCTTGTAGATCGCGTCGCGGTCATCGCCGTCGGGCGTCTCGAGGCCCTGCTGGATGAGCGCGTTGTACTCCTCGTTGCGGAAGCGGCCGACGTTCATGGACACGCTCTCGTCGGAAAGCAGGTTCATGAAGTTGTCGGGGTCGCCGTTGTCGCCGACCCAGCCGTACAGGCAGCAGTCGAAGGCGTCGGTCTCGACCTTGGTCTTGTAGGTCGTCCAGTCGTAGGAGACGATCTCCATCTCGACGCCGGCGTCGCGCAGGTAGCCCTGGATGGCCTCGGCGAGCGGCTGGCCGCCGATGGAGTTGTAGGGGCGCACGTTGGTGTAGGTGAGCATGGTGCAGCTCGTGATGCCCAGCTCGGCGAACTTGGCCTTGGCGGCCTCGGGGTCGTAGGCGGTCTGCTGGATGTCCTCGTCATAGGGGGCCATCCACAGCGGCATGACGGAGTTCGCGACGCCCGCGTAGTCGCCGTACAGGCTCTGGACCATCTCCTCGACGTTCACCGCCTGGCAGAAGGCGCGACGGGCCTCGATGTCGGTGAAGACACCGGAGTCGTTGCGGAACGCCATGTAGTTGATGTTCATGCCGTCCTCGTCGAACAGCTCGTTGCCGGCGTCGGTGATCGTGTCGACCACGGAGGCGTCGATGCCGTCGATCATGTCGACCTCGCCGTTGTTCAGGGCCGTCACGCGCGAGGAGTTCTCGGCGATGATGCGGAACACCGCGTTCTTGGTCTGCGGCATGCGCTCCTCGTCCCAGTAGTCCTCGTTGGCCTCGAGCACGATGCTGTCGCCCTTGGTCCAGGAGACGAACTTGTAGGGACCGGAACCGATGGGGTTCTCGTTGGAGTCGCCGGCCTCGATGGAGGACGGGGCCACGATGGGCGCGGCGAGGGTCATCGCCATGTTCTTGATGAACGGCGTCGACGGGGCGCGCAGGGTGATGACGAGCGTGGTGGCATCGGGGGCCTCGATGGAGGCGATGCCGGTGTTGGTGTCCTCGGAGCCGAACACGAAGGACGCGTACGGCATGTCCTCGGTGCGCTGCGGCTCGAGCTGGCGGGTGATCGAGGTCACGATGGCGGCGGCGTCGCAGTCCGTGCCGTCGTGGAACTTCACGCCCTCGCGGATCTTGAAGGTGTAGGTGAGGCCGTCCTCGGAGATCTCGGGCATCTCGCCGAGGCTCGGGAGCACGTCGCAGGTCTCTACGTCGTAGCGCAGCACGGTGTCGTAGATGTTGGACATGACCTTCGCGGACTCGCCGTCGTCGACGTAGGCGGGGTCGAGACCGCGCGGGTCGGCACCCTGGGCGAAGGTGATGGTATCGGCGATACCGCTGGCGGAACCGGAACCGGAGCCCGCCTCGCTGGCGCGCTGGCTGCCGCAGCCGGCCAGACCGGTGGCGCCGAGAACACTGACCGCGCCCATGGCCTCGACGAAGCGACGGCGCGACATCTCCATGATGGACATATTAGCCCCCTTATCCTTGGGACGACATTCCCCCGCGACGCCACGGGCGGATGCCGTAGCTGTCACAGTGTCAATAAGTGTAGCCGTCCCCGTCGCAGTTGGGGAGCCGAACCCGAAGAATTGCTTTATTTTGCTAAAGTGTTTCGCATCTCGAAACAAACTTGACAGGCCCCGCCGCGGTGACACCGCGACGGGGCCTGACGTGCAGAGCGAATCCGGTCGGTCGCGCGGGTCTAGTCCCTGCGACCGAACAGCGCCAGCAGGCGCAGGAATACGTTGATGATGTCGAGGTAGAGGTCGACGGCGTACCACAGCGCGTTGGTGAACGTCGGCAGCGCGGTCGAGGCGCGGTAGACGTCGTAGCCGATGAAGCCGCAGAACAGCAGGATGACCACGATGTCGGTCACGGACTGCTGCACGCCCATGAACATGAGCACGAGCTCGACCGCGATGATCGCGAGCAGACCCACCGCGAGCACGCCCTGCAGGCGCGCGAAGAAGTCGGGGAACATGAAGCCCGCGGCGCCGAAGACGATCATGATGCCCGCCGTGGCGGTGAAGGCCATCGAGATGCTCTCCATGTCGTAGGCCGAAAGCGCGATCGACGTGGTGAACCCGAAGGTCAGGCTGAAGAACGCGTACCCGATGAGCCCGAGGGTGAGGTTCTCGCGGCTGCGGCCGATGCTCATGGCGATGATGCCGCCGATGGAGCCTACGAGGCTGCCCACGGTGACGAGCATGGGGTTGCGCACCATGAACAGCAGGAACTCACGGGTGCCCGTGATGTAGGAGCAGGCCGCCATGATGACGAACGACAGCACCACGAAGCCCGTGAGCACGAGGTTGTAGAGCCGCCTAGAGATGAGCTGGGGTGCCGGCTGCTCCCGGTAGATCGGGCTGCCGTAGCGCTCGACTTCGTTCATAGAGATCCTCCGATCGACGTGGACGCGCGTCGCGTCCCGGTTCTGCACAGTGTACCCGTTTCCGCGCCCATCAGTCGAGTTCCTTAAGACCCTGGCACAGGGCCCAGTACTCCCCGTGCAGCGCGTAGAGCTCCTCGTGGGTGCCGCGCTCGATGATGCGGCCGCGCTCGAGCACCATGATGGCGTCGGCGTCGCGCACGGTCGAGAGGCGATGCGCGATCATGAAGGTCGTCCTCCCCCGCATGAGTTGGTCCATGCCGCGCCCGATGAGCATCTCGGTACGCGTGTCGATCGAGCTCGTCGCCTCGTCCAGGATGAGCACCGGGGGGTCCGCCACCGCGGCGCGCGCGATGGCGAGCAGCTGGCGCTGCCCCTGGGAGAGGTTCGCGCCGTCGGCGGTGACCATGGTGTCGTAGCCGTGCGGCAGGCGGCGGATGAAGCCGTCGGCGTTGGCGATGCGCGCCGCCGCGCGCACCTCCTCGTCGGTCGCGTCGAGCTTGCCGAAGCGGATGTTGTCCGCGATGGTCCCCGTGAAGAGGTGCGTGTCCTGGAGCACGATGCCGAGCGAGCGCCTGAGCGAGTCCTTGGCGATGTTCTTGACGTTGATGCCGTCGTAGGTGATCTCGCCTTGCTGCACGTCGTAGAACCGGTTGATGAGGTTCGTGATCGTGGTCTTGCCGGCGCCCGTGGAGCCCACGAAGGCGATCTTCTGGCCGGGCTCGGCGAAGAGGTTGAGCCCGTGCAGCACCTCGTGGTCCGCGGTGTAGCCGAAGCTCACATCGTGGAAGCGCACGTCGCCGCGAAGCGGCACGAGGCCCACCGCGAGCACGGTGCCGTCCGCGCCGCGCGCCGTGCTGCCGACGACGGCGCCCATGGCCGCCGCGGGCGCCGCGGGCCCGCACTCCGGCGCGTCAGCGTCCTCGGCCACCGGCACGAGCGAGCCCCACGCGCCCACGCCGAAGCCCTCGGGGATGCGCCAGGCCCAGCTGTCCTCGCCGGTCCGCACGAGCTCGACGGTGCCCTCGTCGACCTCGGCCGGCTCGTCCATGGCCGCGAACACGCGCTCGGCACCCGCGAGCGCTGAGAGCAGGAAGTTCGACTGCTGCGTGAACTGGTTGATGGGCATGGCCGTCTGACGCACGAACACGAGGTAGCTCGCGAGCGCGCCCACCCCGGTCAGCCCCGAGATGGCCATGAGGCTGCCCACGACCGCCACGATCGCGTAGTTCACGTAGCTGATGGACACCACGGCGGGGATCATCGACGCCGCGTACGCCTGGGCGCCCGTGCCCGCGACGCGCAGGCGCTCGTTCTTGTCACGGAACGCCATGACGTTGGGTTCCTCGTGGTTGAAGACCTTCACGACCTTCTGGCCGCCCACCATCTCCTCGATGTAGCCGTCGAGCTCGCCGAGGACCGCCTGCTGGCGTCGGTAGTACCCACGGCTCTTCTTGGTCGAGAAGGCGATGTAGCAAAACATCGCGGCGTAGCCCACCACGACGATGAGCGAGAGCCGCCAGTTGAGCACGAAGATGAGCGTGAGCGTGCCCACGATCTGGATGAAGCTCTGGATGAGCATGGCGAAGCTGTTGTTCATGGCCTCGGCGACGGTGTCCACGTCGTTGGTGAAGTAGCTCATCACGTCGCCGCGGTTGCGCGCATCGAAGTACGAGAGCGGCAGCGTCTGGATGTGCGCGAACAGGTCGCGGCGGATGTCGACGAGCACCTTCTGCGCCGCATGGACCATAACCTGGGTGTACCCCAGCGCGGCGAGCACGCCGACGACGTAGATCGATGCCGTGAGCGCGATCATGCGCACGAACGCCGGCACATCGCCCGCGGTGAGCGCGTCGACCGTCGGCTGGATCATGTACGTGCCGAGCAGGTTGGCGGAGGCCGAGACGGTCACGAGCACCGCGACCGCGAGGAACAGCAGGCGGTGCCTGCCCATGTAGGAGAGGAGCCTTTTGAGCGTGCCCCTGAGGTCATGGGGCTTGTTTCCCGGTGCCGGCATCAGATGGCACCCCCTTCCTCGGCGGCGTGCACTTGCGACTCGAAGATCTCGCGGTAGATCTCGTCGCCCGCGAGCAGCTCGTCATGGGTGCCCACCGCGTGCACGCGCCCCTCGTCGAGGACGACGATCATGTCGGCGTCCATGACCGAGTTGACGCGCTGCGCGATGATGAGCTTCGTGACGCCCTCGAGCTCGGCGAGCGAGCGGCGGATATCGGCCTCGGTCGCCATGTCGACCGCGCTCGTCGAGTCGTCGAAGATGATGATCTTGGGGTCCTTGAGCAGCGCGCGGGCGATGCACAGGCGCTGCTTCTGGCCGCCGGAGACGTTCACGCCGCCCTGTCCCAGGTCGTAGTCGAGCCCGCCGGGCAGCCGGTCCAGAAACTCGTCCACCCGCGCGGCGCGGCATGCCGCGAGGAGCTCCTCGGTGGTCGCCTTGGGCGCGCCCCACTTCAGGTTGTCGCGGACCGTCCCCGTGAAGAGCACGTTCTGCTGGAGCACGATCGACACCGCGTCGCGCAGCGCGGCGAGGTCGTAGCGGCGCACGTCCTCGCCGCCCACGAGCACCCTTCCCTCGGTCGCGTCGTAGAGGCGCGGGATGAGCTGCACGAGCGTGGTCTTGCCGGAGCCCGTGCCGCCCAGGATGCCCACGGTCGCGCCCGCGGGGATCGCAAGGTCCACGTGCTCGAGCACGTACTCGCGCGCGTCGGCGCGGTACTTGAACGACACGTCCTCGAAGGCGATCGAGCCGTCCGCCACCTCGGTGAGCGCTCCCGCGGGCGAGGTGAGGTCGACTTGCTCGTCGAGCACCTCCGAGATGCGGTGCACGCTCGCGAGCGAACGCGTGAGCAGCAGAAACACGTTCGAGATCATGATCAGCGAGTTGAGGATCTGGAGCACGTAGGAGAGGAAGCCCGTGAGCTCGCCCACCTCGAGACCGCCGGTGAGGATCATCTGGCCGCCGAACCACATGATGAGGGTCGTCGCCGTGTACATCGAGGTGTAGAGCACGGGCATGTTGAGGACGGCGAGCCTGAAGGTGCGCTCGCTCGTCGCGGCGAGGCCCTCGTTCACGCGGCGGAACTGCTCGCACTCGTAGTCGCCGCGGACGTACGCCTTGACGGCGCGGACCGCCGTGAGCATCTCCTGGACGACGTTGTTCAAGCGGTCGACCGTCTTCTGGAGCACGCCGTAGAGCGGCCCCACGTGCCGCACGATCGCCGCCATGCCGAGCGCCATGACGGGCACGACGCCCAGGAACACGAGCGCGAGCTCGGCGTTCAGGTAGATCGCGAGCGAGAGGCCCATCGCGAGCATCACCGGGCCGCGGACCATGGGCCTGAAGCCGGCGTTGAGCGCGTTCTGGATTACCGTGACGTCGGTCGTCATGCGCGTCACGAGCGACGAGGTGTCGAAGCGGTCGAGGTTCGCGAACGAGTAGTCCTGCACGCGCTCGTACTCCGCGGCGCGCAGGCGGGCACCCAGGCCATAGGCCGCGCGCGCCGCGAAGCGCGCGTAGAGCAGGCCCGTCACCAGCGCGAGGAGCGCGCAGGTCGCCATGTAGACGCCCTGGCGCATGATGAACGACACGTCGCGCGTCGCCACGCCCACGTCGATGATGTCCGCCATGAGGATGGGGATGACCATCTCGAACGAGCCCTCGATGACGATCAGGATGACGCCCATGATCGCGTCTTTGCGGTACGGTCCCAGATAGCCCACGATGCGCAGCAGCTCACGCATGTCGCTCGCCCTCCCCTCCGGAAAGCTCCCTCATGTACGCCTTGAGGTTCGCGCGGGCACGGCCCAGGTAGTCGTAGAAGGCCGCGACCTCCTCGGACGCGAAGCCTGAGACCATCGCCCGCGCCTCCTCGCGGCACGCCGCCTCCCAGGCGCAGGCGACCCGCGCCCCCTCGGCGGTCAGCGAGACGATCTTGCTGCGGCGGTCGCCCTCGGCGGGCGCGATCTCCACGAACCCGCGGCGCGCGAGCGCGTCGATCATGCGCGACACCCCCGCTGGGTCGAGGTCGTAGAAGTCCGCGAGCTCGCGCTGGGTGCACGACCCGTGCCGCGCGAGGTACGCGAGCAGCTTGGGCTGGCCGGTGCCCAGCCCCACGGTCGCCATGTACGGCCGCATGACCTGGCATTGGACGTGGCTGGTGCGGTGCAGCAGGGTGCGCAGCTCGAACAGGTCCGGCTGATTCGCCTCTTCCATCCCTCACGACCCCCATTACTTGATATGTCAACAGTTGATATATCAAGTGATAGCGCGTCGCGACACGCCCGTCAAGGTTGAACGACAGGTCCACGCAAAGCCACATCGATCGTGCCCGCGTTCGCAGGCTTCAGCACCCTGCACCCATCTGTCATCTGGTGTCGGGCGATCACGCAGGGTCGCGCGGTGGGAACAGTTCCAGGAACCGGCGTGGAGAGTAGGTCTTCACCCACGACCTGGCGAAGGCGGTTCGGTCGCGCGTGATGATGAAATCAGCCTGCTCGCGCTCGGCGATCGCGCGAATGCAGGCATCCTCGAAATCGGGCTCATCAGATGATACGGCGATGACGCACGCTTCGACATCGAGCGGTTCGATCTCGAACATGCGGATGAAAAGATTCACCCAGTCGCGGGCGGCCTGCTCCCCGATGAACTTGCGAGAGACGTAGTAGAAATCGTTCAGCGAGGATGCAGAGACATAGGCGGTGTGCTCATGCCGATGGCAGGCCAAAACAAGTCGGAGAGCGCTATCGGACTCCGACCGGTCCGGCATGACGTAGTCGATGAGCACATTCGTGTCGAGTACGATGCTAGACATCGCGATCAGCCAGCTCCCGTTTGATATCCTCGCAGGTCATGATCGAAAGCGGCGTGCCTTTCGGCATGCGCTCCCGCAGGCGCATCGCGTACTCGAAGAGCTCCGTACCGCCATCCGGGATGGGCCCGAGGCCGCCATGGGGATCGGATGCCTCACGCGGTCCCACCGGGCCGTCGATCGCCGAGCGCGCCGTACGGCTTGCATCACCAGAGCGCCCCTCGGCACGAAGCGCCACCTCACGGCGAGTCCACCGTCGTGCCGGCATCTTGTCATCTGACACGGGAACGATCTTGAAGAGCGGCTTGCTGCGCTTGAAGACGGTGTACTCCACGCCCTCGCTCGCCACACGGTCGGCGATCTCGGTCAGGTTCCTGCGTGCTTCGGAGAAGGTGGCAGTCGGCATGAGCAGCTCCTAACATCCATGTTAACGTTCATCTTAACATAGATGTTAGGAGTCGGAATCCGCAGATCCCATGGCGCCCCACGGAAAGCCGCCCCTCTCTTACATGGTGTCGAGCGATGCCCCCCCCTGTTACGGGAGCGCGCCGGTGGCGAGCACCTGCTCGAGCGCCCCCTCGTCGAGCACCGGGATCCCCAGGCTCTCGGCCTTCGCGAGCTTCGACCCCGCACCCGGGCCGGCGACCACGTAGCTCGTCTTCTTGGAGACCGAGCCCGTCACCTTGGCGCCGAGCGCCTTCAGGGCGGCGCCCGCCTCGTCGCGCGTGCGACGCTCGAGTGTGCCCGTGAGCACGAAGGTCAGCCCCGCAAGCGGCTGGGCCTGGGCCAGCTCCGCGTCGACGCCCGTCCGCTCCGCGGCGCGCGCGGCCTCGCCGCCCAGGTCCTCCTCGAGCGAGAGGCCGGCCACGCGCAGGCGCTCGAGCACGGCGAGGTTCTCGGGGACCGAGAAGAACTGGCGCACGCTCTGGGCGATCTTGGGCCCCACGCCATCGATACCGGCGATGTCCTCCTCGCTCGCCGCGACAAGCGCCTCGAGGGTGAGGAAGCGCCGCGCGATGAGCTCGGCCACGCTCTTGCCCACATGGCGGATGCCCAGCGCGAAGAGCACGCGCGAGAGCGGCTGCGCCTTGGAGCGCGCGAGCTCGTCCATGACCTTCGCGGCGATGGTCGGCCCCACCGGGATGGGGTCGCCCGCATGGATGCCGCGGCGGGCGTTGTCGGTCTGGTAGACGCGGCCGGTGTCGAGCGCGGCGAGCGCGTCTGCGGTCAGGCTATAGAAGTCCGCGACGTCGCCTACCAGGCCGGCCTCCATGAGCTTGTCGATGAGCTCCTCGCCCACCCCGTCGATGTCCATGCAGCCGCGGCTCACCCAGTGCACCAGGCGCTCCTTGGTCTGCGCCGGGCAGTCGATGGAGACGCAGCGGTAGGCGACCTCGCCCTCCTCGTGGACGACGGGGCTCCCGCAGGCGGGGCATGCGGCGGACATCTCGAACGCGGCGGCATCGGCCGGGCGCTTCTCGAGCACGGGCCCCACGACCTCGGGGATGACGTCGCCCGCCTTGTGCACGACGATGGTGTCGCCCACGCGCACGTCCTTGCGGCGGATCTCGTCGATGTTGTGCAGGGTCGCGCGGGCGATGGTCGAGCCGGAGACGGTCACCGGGTCGAACTCGGCCACGGGCGTGAGCACGCCGGTGCGGCCCACCTGGATGCGGATCTCGCGCAGGACGGTCGTCTTCTCCTCGGGCGGGAACTTGAACGCGATGGCCCAGCGCGGGGCGCGGGCGGTGAAGCCGAGCTCCTCCTGCTGGTCGAAGCTGTCGACCTTCACCACGACGCCGTCGATGTCGTAATCGAGGTCGCCGCGGTGCGCGAGCGCGTCGGCGCAGAAGGCGTGCACCTCGGCGGGCGTCGTGCAGCGCGCGACGTTGGGGTTCACGGAGAAGCCCGCCTCCTTGAGCCAGCCCAGGAAGGCGTGCTGGGAGTCCACGTGCAGCGGCGCGGTGTCGGCCACGGCATAGAGGAAGGTCGCCAGGTCGCGGCGGGCCGTGACCTTGGGGTCCTTCTGGCGCAGCGACCCCGCCGCGGCGTTGCGCGGGTTGGCGAACGGCTCGCGGCCCTCGGCATCTGCCTCGTCGTTCAGCCTGAGGAAGCTGCCCTTGGGCATGTAGACCTCGCCGCGCACCTCGATGGGCACGCTCGCGTCGGCACCCATGCGCACGAGGGCCCCGGCGGCGAGGTGCATGGGGACGTCGCGGATGGTGCGCACGTTCAGGCTCACGTCCTCGCCGGTCACGCCGTCGCCGCGCGTCGCCGCGCGGACGAAGGCGCCGTTCTCGTAGGTGAGGGCCACGCCCAGGCCGTCGATCTTGAGCTCACAGGTATAGCTCACCGTGCCGGCGCCGAGCGCCGCCTCCGTGCGGTCGAGCCACTCGTCGAGCTCATCCAGGTCCATGGCGTCGTCCATGGAGTACATGCGCGCCATGTGCGCGACCGGCTGGAACTGCTCGGAGACATAGCCGCCCACGCGCTGGGTGTAGGAGCGCGGGGTCACGAGCTCGGGATAGGCGGTCTCGATGCCCTGGAGCTCCACGAGGAGCTTGTCGAAGGCGGCATCGGTGATCTCGGGCGCATCGAGCGCGTAGTAGCGGTACGCATGGTACTCGAGCAGGTGGTTGAGCTCGGCGGCGCCCTCCGCCGCCGCGGCGCGCGCGTCGGTACCGGCGCTGCCGGCTGCCCCCTCCGCCGGGTTCTCGAGCGTTCCGTCACCGAACAGGCTGGCTTGTTCCACCGTGGCTCCTCCGTCGTCTCGTCCGTGTCGGCTATAGGGTACCATCTCGCGCGGCCGCCTCGAGAGCAAGCGGCCCGCGGGGGGAAGTCCCGCCGCGGGCCGCGCATGTGCTATCGGGTCGCCGTCTACGGACGGTTGGCCATGAGGTCCTCGAGGTAGCGCTGGAACTCGTCCTCGTCCATGAAGCCGCCCGAGCTGTCGCCCGTCGTGCCGTCCTGGTTCTCCGTCTGGACGTCGGCATCCGAGCCGAGGGTCACGTCGACCTGGAGCTCCTCGTCGCCGCGCACGACCGTGAGGGTGACCGCCTCGCCGATCTCGTGCTCGCGCGCCGCGATGATGAGACCGTCGGCGGAGGTGACCGCCTCGCCGTCGACCGCGGTCACGATGTCGCCCGTCTCGAGGCCGGCCTCGGCGGCGGGGCCGTCCGCGCTGACCTCGGTCACATAGGCACCCGAGGTGACCTCGAGACCCTCGGAGCGGGCGGTGTAGGGGTTCACCGAGGTGACCGTCACGCCGATGTAGGGATGGGCCGGGGTCTCGCCGGCGATGATCTGGTTGGCGATGTTCACGGCGTAGTTCACCGGGATCGCGAAGCCCACGCCCGAGCTGGAGCCCGAGTAGGACTCGATGATGGAGTTGATGCCGATGAGCTGGCCCTGGTCGTTCACGAGCGCGCCGCCCGAGTTGCCCGGGTTGATGGCGGCGTCGGTCTGGATCATGTTCGCGTAGATGGACGTGCCCGAGGTGTCGCGCATGGCCGTCGAGCGGTAGAGCGCGCTCACGATACCCGTCGAGACGGACTGCTCGTTGCCGAAGGGGCTGCCGATCGCCATGACCCACTCGCCCACCGCGAGGCTGTCCGAGTCGCCGATCTCGATGGGCGTGAGGTTCGCGCCCTCGGCATCGACGAGACGGATGACCGCGAGGTCGCTCGACTCGTCGACGCCCACGAGCTCGGCCTCGTAGCTCGTCTCGTCGTTCACGGTGACCATGATCGCCTGGGCGCCCTGGATCACGTGGTAGTTGGTGAGGATGTTGCCGTCCGTGTCGAGGATGACGCCGGAGCCGATGCCGCCGCCGTCTGCGGACTCGATGCCGATGGACACGACCGACGGCAGCGCCTTGGCGGCGACCGCCTCGGCGAGCGTGGTGTCCTCGGGGTCGATCTCGATATGCTGTGTCGTGGAGCCGCCGGAGCCCTGCGACTCACCGGTCACCACCGGCGCCTCGACGTTGGTCTCGTCGATGCGGAACGCGCCGGTCATGACGAGCGCGATGATGAGCACGGCACCCACCACGAGACCGCCCAGCGAGGCGAGGAAGACCGGGAGCTTCTTGGTCTTGGTCTTGACGACGGTGCGCATGATGGTGCCCGCGGGCTGACCGTTCGCCTGGGCGGCCTGGCCGTTCGCCACGGGGCCGCCGGCGGGAGCCTGTCCGGGCCCGGCCGCGGGGCGTCCCTGGGTGGCACCCGGTGCGCTGCCTGCGGGAGCCGTCGGCTGCGCGGGCGGCAGCTGCGTCGTCTGGGGCTCAACCGAGATGCGGGGCGCCGAGGAGCCTCCCGAGAGGTCGGGGGCACCCGGTTGCTGTGCGCCCTCAGGGCGCTGGGGGGTCTTCTCGTCCATAACGCGATTCCTTTCGTCATACGCGGAACTGGGGGATTTCTACCCCATATCCAGCGGGGCGCCTTCCATTATGAAATGGTTCAGGCAATCTTAATGAAACCAGAAGGGCACCCGTCGCACAACGGCTTCACAGTCGCCCTATCGATGGGGGCGCGCCGCTCGCGCGACCTTCCGCCCGCCCTGCCGGCGATGCCGTCAGTCCTTGAACAGGTAGCCCACGCCGCGCACCGTGGTGATATGCGAGGCGATCTGCGGGCCCACCTTGGAGCGGATGCGGCGGATGTGCACGTCGACGGTGCGCGTGCCGCCGCAGTACTCGAAGCCCCACACGCGGCGCAGCAGCACCTCGCGCGAGTAGGCGCGGTTGGGATGCGTCGCCAGAAACGAGAGCAGCGAGTACTCCATGAGGGTGAGGTCGACCGGCTCGTCATCAAGGTAGACCTGGTAGGTGGCCAGGTTGATGACGAGGTTGTCGATGTGCAGGATATCGTCGGAGGAAAACGTCTCGTCGTCGCCCAGAAGCCGGCGCACGCGCGCCTCGAGCTCGGCGGGCTGCGCCGTGGGGCAGATGAAGTCGGAGCGGGCATGGCCCGGCAGGCGCAAACCCGGCAGCGCCTCGTCGTCTGCGATCACGAGCATGGGGATGCCGCCGCGCTCCTCGAGCCACGAGGCGATCTGGTCGATGCGGTCGTTGCGGATGCCGTCCGCGTCGAGTACCAGCAGGTCGAACTCATGTGCCGCGGTGGGCGAATCAGGGGTCGCAAGGCTCACCTCGATGCCCATCGTCTGGGTCAGCGAACGCACGAACTCATGGAAGCGCGTCGTGCGCGCCATGAACAGAACGCATTTCTCGGCCATGCGACACCTCCTTTTCGCGATACATCATACCTTATACGCTGCGTCTACATGAAGAACATAGCATGTGGGACCACATGCGCCGGCAACATCCCCGCCAGGCGCCCGCACGCGGCGCGGCGCCCCGGTCTCGGTTCTCGGGATGCCCTAGGAGTTCTTGTAGTAGTGCTCGATCTCCCACTCGGTGACGACCGAGGCGAACTTCGCCCACTCGGCGCGCTTCTTCTTGAGGAAGAACGAGTGGATGTGCTCGCCGAGGGCGGCCTTCATGAACTCAGAGTCCTCGAAGTAGTCGAGCGCCTCGTCGAGGTTGCTGGGCAGAGGATCGAAGCCGGCCGCATCGAGCACACCGGGGTCCTGGGAGAGCAGCTCGGGTGACACCTCGGCGGGCAGCTCGAGCCCGCGCTCGATGCCGTCGAGGCCCGCGGCGAGCGTGACGGCGTTCACCAGGTACGGGTTCGCCATGGGGTCGGGCGAGCGTAGCTCGATGCGCGCGGAGAGGTCCTTGCCGGGCTTGTAGATGGGCACGCGGATCATCGCGGCGCGGTTGCGCAGGCCCCACATGGCGTGCGTGGGCCCGTTGCCCTGGCCGGGGGCGAGGCGCTTGTAGGAGTTCACCGTGGGGTTGGTGATGGCCGAGATCTCGCGCGCGTGGGCGAGGATGCCCGCCATGTAGTGGCGCGCGATGTCGGAGAGGTGGTACGAGGACTCGTCCTCGCTCCAGAAGACGTTGTTGCCCTCGTAGTCGAACAGCGACTGGTGCAGAAACATCGCGTTCGAGGACTCGCCGGTGAGCGGCTTGGGCATGAACGAGGCGTGGGTGCTGTTGGCGAAGGCCTCGAGCTTGATGATGTACTTCGCCGTCATGATGGCGTCCGACGAGGTCAGCGCCTCGGCGTGGCGCAGCGAGATGCCGTGCTGGGAATGGCCCGACGAATGGAAGGTGTACTCCACCGGGATGCTCATCTTCTCGAGCATGAGCACGGTGTCGCGGCGCAGGTCGCGCGCGAAATCGGACGGCATGAGGTCGAAGTAGCCGACCTCGTCCATGGGAACGGGACGCTGGTCGTCAGAGAAATAGTAGAACTCCAGCTCGGCGCCGACGTTCATGAGGTAGCCGGCGGCCTCGGCGCGGCGGAACATGCGGCGCAGGCACTCGCGCGAATCGCCGGCGAAGGGCTTGCGGTCGGGCGTGCAGATGTTGCAGAAGATGCGCGCGACCCCGTTGTGCGAGGGGCGCCACGGAAGGACCTGGAAGGTGGAGGGGTCCGGGAAGGCGAGCATGTCGGCCTCCTCGAGGGTGGTGAAGCCCTCGATGGCCGAGCCGTCGAAACCGATGCCCTCGTCGAAGGCGACCTCGAGGTCCTCGGGGCTGATGGCGAAGCTCTTGAGCCTGCCGAGCACGTCGGTGAACCACAGGTGGACGAACCTGATGTCGCGCTCCTCGACGGTACGTAGCACGAAGTCGATGTTCTGCTGGTGGTCCATCGGAAGCCTCCCTATGGTTCAATCCTTCCCTGGCCGCGCCCCCTGAGCGCGACCATACGCTCATCCACTGTCGCATAGGATTGTTTCGGCCCGGTTTCCCACGCGCGGGGCAACCGCGGGGCGGCGCGCCGTCTACTTCACGTCCTTGCCCAGATCGCGCGCCACGGCGTCGACGCCCTTGCAGGCAGGGCAGCTCCGCTGCTTGCGCGGGCTGCAGTGCCCGCTGCACGACCCCGCCTCGGAGCAGTCGGCGCAGGTGCCCTTGCGCTTGATGCGCACGCAGACGGCCACGAACGCGACGGCCACCGCGGCCAAGATGACGATATCGGTGATGCCCATGGGAGCCTCCTTTGCCACCAGCATACCCCGTCCCGAGGGACGGGGCACGCAAGCAGCCGATCGATACGGGATTCGACCGGGGCGGCACGCGCGGCGCCACCCCGGTCCTGAGAGGGAATCGGGTCTCGCTACGCCGTCACCGAGGCGGGCACCGGCGCGACGTCGTCATCCCATGCCCACTTGGGCATGGGGCGGAAGAGCTGGAAGAGGATGGCTGCGATGAACGCGAACGCCACGACCGTCCAGATCCCGAACTGACCGAGCGCGATGAGGTTGTACAGCTGGTTGATGATGAGGCCGACGACCCACGCGAACGCGCACTCGTAGCCGATGGCGATCGCCGTCCACTTGGCTGAGTTCATCTGGGCGCGGATGGTTCCCATCGCCGCGAAGCAGGGCGCGCAGAGGAGGTTGAACGCGCCGAACGCCGCGATGGCGCCTATGCTCGGGAACATGCCGGCGAAGGCCGCCCACAGGTTCGGGTCGGTCTCGGTGCCGTCGGCGATGTGCAGAAGCGAGCTCGCTGTGGCGACGACGTTCTCCTTGGCCACGAGCCCGGTGATGGACATGGCCGTGGCCTGCCAGGAATCGAAGCCGAGCGGCGAGAAGACGAAGGCGATGGCGCCGCCCACCATGGCGAGCACCGAGTAGTCGGTGAACTCGTCGAGCCCGCCGGTGATGTCCGGCAAGAAGCCGAAGGCGCCCTCGTAGACACCGAAATTCGAGAGGAACCACACCACGATGGTCGAGGCGAAGATGATCGTGAAGGCCTTTTTGATGTAGGCGGCGACGCGCTCCCACACGTGCAGCGCCCACGAGCGGATCGAGGGGAAATGGTAGCTCGGCAGCTCCATCACGAACGGTGTGGGGCGCCCGGCGAAGAGCTTCGTCTTCTTGAGCATGATGCCCGACGCGATCACCGCGACGACGCCCAGGAAGTAGAACAGCGGGCTGATCCACGCAGCCTCCGCCGTGCCCACCATGGCGCCCATGAGCAGCGCGATGATGGGGAGCTTCGCGCCGCAGGGGATGAAGGTCGTGGTCATGACCGTCATACGGCGGTCCTTCTCGTTCTCGATGGTCTTGGTGGCGAGCACGCCGGGGACGCCGCATCCCGTCGAGACGAGCATGGGGATGAAGCTCTTGCCGGACAGGCCGAAGCGGCGGAACACGCGGTCCATCACGAAGGCGACGCGCGCCATGTAGCCGCAGTCCTCGAGGAAGGAGAGGAGCACGAAGAGGACGAACATCTGCGGGATGAAGCCGAGCACGGCGCCCACGCCGGCGACGATGCCGTCGAGCACGAGGCTCTGGACGAGCGGGCTCGCGCCCACGGCGCCAAGCCAGCCCTCGATGGCGCCGGGAATCGACGGGAACGCCATGCCGAAGAGCTCGAAGCCCTCGCCGAAGAGGTTGTCGTTCACCCAGTCGGTACCCGCGGTACCGAACGCGTTCGCGCCGGTGGCGATGGAGTACACCGCCCACATGATGAGCACGAAGAGCGGAAGCCCCAGGATGCGGTTCGTGACCACGCGGTCGATCTTCTCCGAGACGCTCATGCGCGCAGGCGCCTTCTTGACGCACTCGTCCATGAGGTGCGCGATCACCGCGTAGCGCTCGCCGGCGATGATCGACTCGGCATCGTCGTCGCAGTCGCGCTCGCAGGCGGCGACGAGCTCCTCGACCTTGGCGGCGCGCTCCGGCGCGAGCCCGAGCTCGCGAGCCGCCGCCTCGTCGCGCTCGAAGAGCTTCACCGCGAAGTAGCGGCGCTTCGGCGCCGGCACGGTGCCGGGGAGCTCGGCCTCGATGGCCGCGAGCACGCCCTCGATGGCCGAATCGAACGAGGGGCTCTTGACGGCGCCCCTGTTCGCGGCAGCCCGCTTGGCCTCCGCGATCAGCTCGTCGATACCGGTGTTGCGCAGGGCCGACACCATGACCACCGGAACGCCGAGGCGCTTCGAGAGGGCGCCGGCGTCGATCCTATCGCCACTCTTCTCGACGAGGTCGGCCATATTGAGGGCCACCACCACGGGAAGGCCGCACTCGATGACCTGGAGTGCCAGGTAGAGGTTGCGCTCGAGGTTCGTGGCGTCCAAAAGCTGGATGACCACGTCGGGCTCGCCGCCCATGAGGTAATCGCGGCTCACGCGCTCCTCGGGGCTGTAGGGCGACAGCGAGTAGATGCCGGGAAGGTCCGTCACGATGACGCTCTTGTCGCGCGCGAGCCGGGCCTCCTTCTTCTCGACCGTCACGCCGGGCCAGTTGCCCACGTAGCCGTTCTGCCCGGTGATGAGATTGAACAGGGTGGTTTTTCCGCAGTTGGGGTTACCCGCCAACGCGATG
This sequence comes from Enorma burkinafasonensis, assembly GCF_902150035.1. Taxonomy (GTDB): domain Bacteria; phylum Actinomycetota; class Coriobacteriia; order Coriobacteriales; family Coriobacteriaceae; genus Enorma; species Enorma burkinafasonensis. The sequence goes on along the minus strand of NZ_LR597508.1, from coordinate 31,180 downwards.
TGAAGTTGTGAAGCTGCCATGCAGTCCTTCTTTCTGGGGGAGGCGCGCCGGGCGTGCCTCCCTGGCTTTGAAACTTATCGCAAGTTGCCGAGCTCGCCGATGGTTGTTCACCTTCTCTTACAAATGCTGCGCATGCGCTCACATTTGTTATCCATCGCTAACTCTGCCATCAAAATAATATGCGCTCGCGCGCACATGCCGCACCGCCGCCTGCGGTGCGTCGCCTTGCAGCTACTGCACCTCGACGATCGCCGCTTCCTCCTTGCGGATCGAGAGCTCGTAGCCGCGCACGGTGATCTCGACGGGATCGCCCAGCGGCGCCACCTTCACGACCGTGAACGTCGTGCCCTTGATGAGGCCCAGATCCATGAGGTGCCGGCGCAGGGCGCCCGTACCGTGCAGCTTGACGACCGTGGAGCTATCCCCCACCTGCACGTCTCCCAACGTCTTCATCGCTTCCTCCTTCCCAAGCAATCGCGTATCGGACAGGACGCCGTCATGCGGTCATGACGTGGCTCGCCACCTTGGCATCGAGCCCGAAGCGCGCCCCCTTGACGGTCACGATGACGTTGCTGCCGCTCGTGCTCACCACATGCACCTCGGAACCCTCGACGAAGCCGAGGTCCGCGAGGCGCCGCTTGAGGTCCTCGCCGCCCCGCACGCGCGTGACCGTCACGGTGTCCCCGCCGGCGACCAGCGAAAGCGGCATGGCGGGCAGCCCTGGTCCCTGAAGCATGCGGCCAACCTCCCTCTCATCCGCAACCGAACTTCCGAACGTACGGACCCGTTCCGTGGACTCATGCCGTCGCGCGCCCGTTTGTTCACCTAAGTAAACTATCACGGAATGTGCTTGCTGTGAAGCAGAAATTAGCCGCATGTAACAAATGGCATCGCATGCGCGTCAAAATCGCCCGCTCAAGCGGCGCTTTTGACGGTCATGCGATGCTTTCTTATGCGATGCCCAATCGCAAGCAGAAAAACGACGAAAGGGGCCCACGGGGAGCCCCTTTCAATCGGATTTCTGCTTGCGAATATCAAGCGGCAGGATTTTGCCCGCCCCGGGGGACCGGCGCTACATGAGCCGCAGGCCGACCTCCTTGAGCTGGGCCATCGAGACCTCGCTCGGCGCGGCGCTCATGAGGTCGGAACCGCTCGCGGTCTTGGGGAACGCCATGACGTCGCGGATGGAGTCGCACCCGGCGAGCAGCATGCACACGCGGTCGAGTCCGAGCGCGAAGCCGCCCATGGGCGGCGCGCCGTAGGTGAGGGCCTCCATGAGGAAGCCGAACTGGCTCTTGGCACGCTCCTCGGAAAAGCCCATGAACTCGAGCATCTTGAGCTGCAGGTCGGCATCGTGGATGCGCATGCCGCCACCGCCGGCCTCGAAGCCGTCCATGACGAAGTCGTACGTGCAGCTGCCCATCGCGAGCGGGTCGGACTCGAGCAGGTCGAGCTCGTCGAGATGGGGCTGCGTGAAGGGCTGGTGCTCGGCCTCGTAGCGCTTGGCCTCGTCGTCCCAGTGGAAGAGCGGGAAATCGACGACCCACAGGAAGTCGTGGCCCTCGCGCGGCACGTCGAGCGCATCGGCCATGTGCGAGCGCATGCCGCCGAGAATCTCGTCGGACGCGAGGCGCGGGCCCGCGGCGAACATCACGAGGTCGCCGGGCTCGACGGCGCAGCGCATCTTGAGCTCCGCCATCTCCTCGTCAGAGAAGAACTTGACGATCGGGCTGTTCATGGAGCCGTCCTCGCGGAAGGCGATCCACGCGAGGCCCTTGGCGCCGAAGCCCTCGGCAACCTTGGCGAGCTTGTCGATCTGCGCGCGCGGCCAGGTGCCGGCGCCCTTGGCGTTGATGGCCTTGACCACCTGGCCCTCGGTGTTGGCCGCGCCGGAGAAGACCTTGAAGGCCGAGTTCTTGAAGACGTCGGTGAGGTCGACGAGCTCCATGCCGTAGCGCGTGTCGGGTTTGTCGGTGCCGTAGGTGTCCATGGCGTCCCAGTACGAGAGGCGGCGGAGCGGCGTGGGCATCTCGACGCCCACCTTGGCGAACGCATCGGCGAGCACGTCCTCGAGGGCGCCCATGACGTCGTCCTGCGTGACGAAGCTCATCTCGATGTCCACCTGCGTGAACTCGGGCTGGCGGTCGGCGCGCAGATCCTCGTCGCGGAAGCACTTGGCGACCTGGTAGTAGCGCTCGACGCCGCCGACCATGAGGAGCTGCTTCAGGAGCTGCGGCGACTGCGGAAGCGCGTAGAAGCTGCCCGGCTGCAGACGGCTCGGCACGATGAAGTCGCGCGCGCCCTCGGGCGTGGACTTGAAAAGGGCGGGCGTCTCGACCTCGGTGAAGGCGCGGTCGTGGAGCGCCGAGCGGATCGCGAAGGTGAAGTCGCTGCGCAGCTTGAGCTTGGCGGCCATCTCGGGACGGCGCAGGTCGAGGTAGCGGTAGCGCAGGCGCGTGTCCTCCGCCGTCTCGATCCCGTCCTCGATCTGGAACGGCGGGGTCTTGGAGCGGCCGAGCACCTCGACGCGGTCCACGAGGACCTCGATCTCGCCGGTGGGTAGCTTGGGGTTTACGGTGTCCTCGTCACGGGCGATCACGGTGCCGTGCACGAGGATGGGCCACTCGGGGCGCATCGTCTCGGCGGTGTGGAACGCGTCGCCCGCGGCGTGCTCGGGATCGAACGTGCACTGCGTCATGCCCGTGCGGTCGCGCAGGTCGCAGAAGATGAGGCCGCCATGGTCGCGGCGACGCCAGACCCAACCGGTGAGGGTCACCTCCTGCCCGATGTTCTCGGCGCGGAGCTCTCCGGCGGTGTGCGTGTGCATGGATCGGTGGTCTTGAGCCACGGATACCCCCTTCAATCTGTGCCGCCCCGTGCCGGAACGGGCGGCGTGCGTACAGATCGCCGAGCTGTGTAAACCGCGCAGCCCGGCACGTGCTGCAAAATGGTACCATCTCCGCGCCGAACCGGGACGCGGGGCGCCTGTTTTCCCAACTTCGCAATAATCGGGGCGCTTCGCCGCCGCGAGCATGCCGTCGCGGGCGCGCCCACCGTGGGCCCCGGTCCGCGCCGCCCCCGCGCGCACCGACACCCCGGCGCGTCAGTCCACGAAGCGGAACCTGTTCGTGCTGAACGAGAACGTCACCGTGAAGCCCGCGCCCGGCACCGAGTCGGCCGCGACGCCGACCCCCATCTTGTCGCAGAGGCGCTTGACCAGGTAGAGTCCGATCCCGGTCGCGCGCTTGCCGGTCCTGCCGTTCTCGCCGGTGAACCCCTTGTCGAACACGCGCGGCAGGTCGGCCTCGGTGACGCCGCAGCCGTTGTCCGCCACCGCGAGCTCGACCCGCTCGTCCGCCGTGCCCTCGCCTATCAGGCGGGCATCGAACGAGATGCGCAGCCCGTCTGCCGGGGCGTACTTCACGCTGTTCTGGATCACCTGACCCAAGATGAACGCGATCCACTTCTCGTCGGTGAAGACCTCGAAGTCGAGCTCCCCGAGCACCGGCGTCGCGTGGGCCTCGATGAGCGTCGGGGCGTTCGCCCGCAGGGCGTCGTTCACGAGCGCCCGCACCGTGTAGCGGCGGATGAGGTAGTCGCGGTCGAGCGTCTCGGAGCGCGCATAGAACAGCGCCTGGTCGATATAGCCCTCGACGCGCCTGAGCTCGCCGTCGAGCCGCGCGAGCCTCCCCTCGCCATCGCCTGGGGCGGCGTCGTCGCGCATGTTGTCGAGCATGAGGTGCGCCGCGGCCAGCGGGCTTTTCGCCTCGTGGACCCAGGTCTCGACGAACTCGCGGTAGTCCTCGAGCTGCCGGCGGCTCTCGGCGACGTCGTCGTTGGCCGCCTTGGCGATGGCGCGCAGCGCATCGTGGGCGATGGCTCCCTCCAGGTGCTCAGGCCTATCGATCATCTCGGTCAGCCACAGCGGGTGCTCGGTCCCCGTGGCGGCGGTCTCGAGGTCGTCGTAGAAGCGCCGCTTGCGGGCCCAATCCACCCCGAGCGCGAGGACGGCACCCGCAACGACGAGCGCGCACACGACGATGACGATGGACGGCGAGACCCCCGCGATGCTGAGGACGAACGCGGCGAGCGCCAGAGCAGCAGCCGGGAAGGCGAGCGGCGGCAGGGCCGCGCGGAGGTAGGATGCGAACCTCATGCGCGCCCCTACACTGAATAGCCCTGGCCGCGGTGCGTGACCAGGTAATCGGTCACGCCGATTCTCCCCAGCGTCGCACGGAGCCGGTTGATGTTGACCGTGAGCGTGTTGTCGTCCACGAACGCGTCAGAATCCCACAGGTCGCGCATGATCTCCTCGCGCGAGACGATCCGACCCGCATGCCGCATGAGCAGCGAGAGGATGCGCAGCTCGTTCTTGGTGAGCTCCACCTGGCCGCCCGCGGCGGACGCGACGGAACGCGAGAGGTCGAGCGAGACGCCCCCGTGCTCGAGGACGCTTCTGCCCTCGGTGCCGGCGGCGCGGCGCAGCAGAGCCTGGATACGGGCCAGAAGCACGCGGGAGCTATAGGGCTTGGGCACGAAGTCGTCGGCGCCCATGGTCATGCTCATGACCTCGTCGATCTCGGTGACACGCGAGGTCAAGACGATGATGGGGACCTCGGAGAGCGCCCTGAGCTCGCGGCAGACGAACTGCCCGTCCGTGTCGGGTAGGGTGAGGTCGAGCAGGACGAGGTCGGGCGCCGACTCCCGGATCTCGTCGACCACGCAGTCGAACCGGCAGGCTACGCGCGTCTCGTAGCCGTTGCGCTCGAGGAGCCGCACGAGCTCGTCGCGGATGGCCGCGTCGTCTTCCACCACGAAGATCACAGGCATCGTGAACCCTCCCGTCGAGCGCGCGTCAGCGCGCGGAATCCCTGAGCTTCTCGAACGCGGAAACCATGAAGGACACCTCGGCGACGTCTTTCGGCGTGCCGGTGCGGTCCGTGGCCGGCACCACGCCGTGCTCGTCAGACACGAGCACGGCCGCCGCGTCATCGAGGCCGGCCACGATGCGGTACTGAAGCGCCGGGTCGCGCTCCACGCGGCAGCCGCGGGTCTCGGCAAGTTGCTCGATGAGGCTCACCGCGGCGCAGACGCGCTCATCGGGCGAGACGCCCACGACCAGGCTTCCCTCCGCGACCGAGCAGAGCACCTCGGGCGCGACGCCCGTGCGGTCCGCCTCGGTGCGCGCGGCGGACGCGCGGGCCATGAGCGCGTCGAACGTCGCATCGGCGAGCGGCTCGTAGGCCCCGGTGCTCATGACCGCCTGTCCTGCCTCGTCGATCACGAGCATGAGCACGCCGTCCGCCTCGGCGGAGGCGTCCTCGGCAAGCGACCATTCGATGTGCTGTTTCACCCAGGAGAGCATGTTCACGGAAAGCGGCTCGCCGGCGACCGTGCGCTGGGAGAGCGCGCGCATGTGCCGATTGAGCATGGGCACATGCCGGCCGGCGAGACGCCAACGGCACACGAGCGCCGGCTCGCCGAGCTTGAACCCTTCTTCTGCCATATGCTCCTCCCCATGCGGTAGGTGACGTGGCGCACGATTGCGCCGGGCGTCGCGCGGGCAACGCACCCGCATCGAAGCCCATTGTAGCCCGGGCCTGCCGCGTTCACGAAGTTCGAGCAAGAATACTGTGCCTGTTATCCGGTACGTCGCCACAAGGTCCACGCGGAGTCATCGCGACCTGCGGAAACGATGCGTCCCGTTCGTTGTCTAGCCGACATGGCGCTCATCTCGCACAGTATTCTTCTTCGAGCGCACGGCGGTAAGCCCTCCGGATGACGATTTGACCTTCAAAATGGCTCTAGGAGCGGGCCCATTCACGACGCGCGCACCCAAACGGCACCTCGCCCTGGCCCTTGCTGGCACTCGAGCGTCTTGGCGGTGGGTGAAGCCCGGCCGGCGGAGTAGACGAAAACCCAGTAAATCAATTACCTGCTGTTATAGAAAAACTAAGGGCGCCTTTCTCCGGCGATGCCCGATGCGACCACCGCCAAGAGCAACGAACGGCCGTCACCGGTGGCCGAAGCGGCAGGCGGACGCGCATCGTTGGAGGCGCCGCCTCACCCGCGCGCACAGAAAGGCGCAGCTTCTCGGGTTCGCTGAGCTTTCCAGTGGACGCCAAGCTCCGCGCGCACGGACTAGGACCACTCGGCGAAAAAAGGGACGCGAGAAGAAACCCCGCGCCCCTCATGCGCATATTGCCTCGCCAGATGGCCGAAAACCGCTTCCTAGTGGCGGAAGTGGCGCGTGCCTGTAAAGATCATCGCGATGTCATGGTCGTCGCACGCCTTGATCGACTCGTCGTCGCGCACCGAGCCGCCCGGCTGGATGATCGCGGTGACGCCGTGCTCGGCGAGCACGTCGACGTTGTCGCGGAACGGGAAGAAGGCGTCGCTCGCCGCGACGAACCCGCCCGCGGGCATGCCCATGCGCTCGCAGGCCTCCTCCGCGCGCTCGCATGCCAACAGCGCTGAATCGACGCGGTTGGGCTGGCCGGGGCCCATGCCGATACCGGCGCGGTCCTTGGCAACCAGGATGGCGTTCGACTTGACCGTCTTCACGACGTTCCAGGCGAAGAGCAGGTCGCGCATCTCTCTGTCGGTGGGCTTGCGGGTGGTGGGGCAGGTGAACTCGGTCGGGTCCTCGTCGACCGTGTCGACGCACTGCATGAGCATGCCGCCATCGACCGAGCGGAGCTCGAGCTTGGCGTGGCCCTCGGCGCCGCCCGTGGCGAGCACGCGCAGGTTCTGGCGCTTGGCGAGACGCTCGAGCGCCGCCGGGGTGTAGCTCGGGGCGATGAGCACCTCGACGAACTGCTTGTTCTGGTCGGCGAAGTGCTCGACGAGGTCGAGCGGGACCTCGCGGTTGACGGCGATGATGCCGCCGAACGCGCTCTTGGGGTCGCACGCGAACGCGCGGTCGTAGGCGTCGGTGGCGTTGGCGCCCACCGCGGAACCGCAGGGGTTCTGATGCTTCAGGATGACGCAGGCGGGCTCGTCGAACTCGCGGACGGCGTTCCAGGCGGCGTCGGCATCGAGCAGGTTGTTGTACGAGAGCGGCTTGCCCTGGATCAGCTCGGCGCCCACGAGCGGGTTGGCGGAGCTCACCAGCTGCGCGAACTCGCCGTCGAAGCGGTAGACGGCGGCGGCCTGGTGCGGGTTCTCGCCGTAGCGCAGGTCCTGCACCTTGCTCAGGTGGACATCGATGATCGAGGGCGGGTCGAAGGGCTCCTCGGGGTCGATGGCCTGGTCCTGCAGCTCGAGATAGGTGTTGAGCCACAGCGAGATCGCCGTGTCATAGGCCGCGGTGCGGGTGTAGACCTTGGCGGCGAGGCGGCGGCGCGTGTTCTTGGTGGTGGCGCCACTATGCACGCGCATCTCGTCGAGGATCGCGTCGTAGTCGGCAGGGTCGCAGACGACCGTCACGGAGTCGTTGTTCTTCGCGGCGGAGCGCAGCATGCTGGGACCGCCGATGTCGATGTGCTCGATGGCGTTCTCGAACGTCACGTCCGGGTCGGCGACGGTCTTCTCGAACTCGTAGAGGTTCACGCACACGAGGTCGATGAGCTCGATGCCGTGCTCGGCGGCCTCGGCCATGTGCCGCTCGGAGTCGCGGCGCGCGAGCAGAGCGCCATGGACCTTCGGGTGGAGCGTCTTCACGCGCCCGTCCATCATCTCGGGGTACCCCGTGAACTGCTCGATGGGCTTGACGGGGACACCCGCCTCCTCGAGCACCTTGGCCGTACCTCCGGTCGAGATGATCTCGACGCCGAAGTCCTTGACCAGCGCCTGCGCGAACTCGACCACCCCGGTCTTGTCGGTGACCGAGATCAGCGCGCGCTTGATCTTGCGTTCAGCTCCCATGCCGCCCTCCTCATGCGACGAAGCCGGGCGTCAGGCGCCCGGCGACAATGGATACCCTCTAATGTAGCGCATTGGCCGGCGCTTAGCGTGAGGATGTGGTCGCCATCTGGAGAAAATGCCGAGAGGCTGTGCGCACCCTGCGTGCAAACCGCGATGTTTCTCCGCCGTCACGCGCCCGCCACACCTCGCTGGAGCAGACGTGTTAGAACGAATGTGCCCCCAAGAGAGAAGGTGACCGTGGTCTCACGCGTACGCTACCGCCCGTTCGAGGACGACGACTTCGATGCCGTCGCGCGCATCCTGCGCGATGAATGGCACGCCCGCTCCGAAAACGGGGAGTACAACCGGCTCGAGGCCGAGCGCGACTTGGCCTATTGCCTCGCGAACTCGACGTTCTCGCAGGTGTCCCTCATCGACGGGACGCCGCGCGGCATCGTCTTGGCCCGCGCGGGCAGCGAGCCCTCCCCCGACGCCGGCCGCTGGTTCGATCTCGAGGCCCGGCTCCTCGAGCGCATTCGCTCCATCGACGAGGAGGCCGCCGAGGAAATGCGCGCCTACGCCCGCGCCGAGCTGCGCGTGAACAACAAGCTTCTCGAGCAGGGCAAGATCGATCACGGCGCCGAGATCACGCTGCTCGCCGTCGACCGCGAGGCGCGAAACCTCGGCATCGGCAGCGTTCTCATCGACGCGGCGGCCGCGCACTGCGCGGACGCGGAGGCCCAGAGCCTCTACCTCTACACCGACACCTCCTGCACCTGGCAGTTCTACGAGAAGCGCGGCCTCACGCGCGTCGCCTCCCACCGCTGCAACCGCGAGGAGCGCCGCGTGCTCCCGCGCGAGATGTACCTCTACCGGCTCGATCTCTCCGCATAGGACGCCTGCGTCACGCAGCCCCGCCGGCGTAGGGACGGCTCGCGATGTGATGGTGTTGCGACGATGCGTCCGCCGCGTTCCCGCAGGAGGGAATGGGTATATCCACCTGTGAAACAGTCCGCGCGGGCGCGCGGCAATCGACGGGAAAGAGGAACCATGGCACTTCACGAAGACGTAACGAGCGTGCTCAACGAGCAGATCAACAAGGAGCTCTACTCGGCATACCTGTACCTCACCTTCGCGGACTACTATGACGACCGCGGCCTCAAGGGCTTCGCCAACTGGTACGAGATCCAGGCGAAGGAGGAGATGGACCACGCCATGGCCATCCGCCGCTACCTGCTCGACAACGACTACAAGCCCACGATGGAGGCCATCGCCAAGCCCGACAAGACCTTCGAAAACGACCTCGAGCCGCTCGAGGCGGGCCTCGCGCACGAGGAGTACGTCACGAGCCTCATCCACCATTGCTATGAGGTCGCGCACGAGCACCACGACGTGCGCTCGATGAAGTTCCTCGACTGGTTCGTGACCGAGCAGGGCGAGGAGGAGACCAACGCCCGCGACATGATCACCAACATGAAGCTCTTCGGCAGCGACCCCAAGGGCCTCTATGACCTCGACCGCGAGTACCAGACCCGCGTCTACACCCAGATGACGGCGCTGCCGCTGTAGCGCCGCCCGGCGCCGGAAGCGACTCGCCGGCGCCAAGGCACGTCCCCCCTTTTCCAAGGAGCCCCGGATCCGCGAGGACCCGGGGCTCCGTGCGTTCGGGAATGCGTGACCGCCTCAGCCGTCGAACCGCGCGAGGCCCGCGAGGTCCGCGTCGCGCAAGATGCCGCGCGCCGCCGTGCGGTACTCGGCGACGGTGCGCGCCTTCCTGATGGCGCGATGCGCCGCGAGCGGGTCGGAGAAGGCGAACTTGGCGTAGAACCACCACTCCTTCATGCGGAACACCGCGTTGCCGCCGATCTCCTCCTCATACGCATCGAAGAGCCGGTCGTGGAAGCGCTCGAGCTCGCCGCGCGGCACGGCGGCACCGCCGCCGAGCATGCGCGCGAGCGCCGGGTTCGCAAGGATCCCGCGACCGAGCATCACATGGCGCGTCGCCGGGTAGGCCCGGGCGAGCGCCGCCATATCGTCGCAGGAGAAGATGTCGCCGTTGTAGGCGACGGAAAACGGTACCGCCCGCAGCGTCTCGCCATAGGGCTCACAGCGCGGCGTGCCCTGGTAGCGGTCCTTCTGGACGCGCGGATGGACGATGAGCTCCGCGAGGGGATGGCGGCGGTAGACGTCGAGAATCCGCTCGTATTCACCGTCGTCCGCGACGCCGATCCGCGTCTTGACCGTGACCGGGATGGGCGACCGCTCGCAAATCTCGCCTAGGAAGGCGTCGAGGGCACCCGGGTCGCGGAGGAACCCCGCGCCCTTGCCCTTGGCCACGACCGTGCCCGAGGGACAGCCCAGATTGAGATTGACCTCGGTATAGCCCAGCTCCGCGAGAAGCCCTGCCGCCCAGACGAACTCCCCGGCATCCTTGGTGAGCAGCTGCGGGACGACGTCGAGCCCCCGGTTGCTCTCGGGGTCGATCTCGCGCCACGCCTTCTTGCCGAACGCGCTGCCGACGCGCGGCGGCGCAAGGAACGGCGTGTAGTAGCGATCGAGCGCACCGAAGCACGCCGCATGGACGCGGCGGAACAGATGCCCCGTGAGCCCCTCCATGGGAGCCAGCGAGAGGATCATCGCGGAGACCCGTCCCCATCGCCCGGATCGCGATAGCTCTCGGCGATATCGATGAGGTGGACGTACACGCCCGAGACCTCACCGGAGGCATCGTAGCCGAAGTAGACCGGATAGACGCCATCGCCCCAGCCGGCGGCGAAGATGGGGAGGTCGCACTCCGTCCCGGGTACCGTCCAGGTAAGCCGATCACCGTACTCACCCTGGTAGTCGGGGTGCTCTCGCGCGCTCTCTTCCAGCAGGTCGCAGAACAGGTCGTTATAGGGGTCGATGCTATCGTCTTCCTCGAGGCGTGCCGCCCAATACGCCCTAAACGCCTCCTGGGTCGCGGCGTCCGCGACGCACGCCATGCCGGCATCCACGAAGAAGCCGAAGAACGCGCCGTCTTCGAGGTCGTTGAGATCCTCGTCGCCCACCATCGCCAGCTCGTAGCGGATCGGCTTGCGGTCGCTCAGCTCCACCTTGGCGCAGGCGTAGCGGTCCCCGTACTCGTCGCTCGGCACCACGCAGATCTTGAGCGGATAGGTGCCGGCTGGGACCGTCTGGAGATAGGGCCGGGCATCTTCTAGCGACACCAAGGGGTCACAGGCGATGATCGAACCCGTCGGGAAGCGGACGGCGCCCATGTCGAGCACGACCACCTTCGTACCGGCGATAGCGTCCTCCGTGAAATAGGCATCCAGGTCGACCTTGCAGGCGAGCCGCTCCTTCACGGTGCCATACCGTTCCATCCACTCCTCCGTCGGCACAGCCTCTCCTTTCAGCCGTCACGCGCTTCCCTGCCGTCACGCGTCTTCTTGCTTAGCTTACGGCAAACGCGCTGAGCTTGTCGATTCCTGCGCCGCGAGGCCCATCCGGTGGCACCGCCCCAGAGCGAGCTCGTTCCTAGCCGAGCGCCTCCACCGCCTTGACGAGCTTCTTCTTGGATTTGCGCGCCACGATTTCGCCGGCGTATTTGACGTAGACCTGGTCCGCAAGCTCCTTGTGCTTCTTTGCGCAGTAGCCAAAGCAACCTGTCCGGATGTCGCCCTTGGCGACCACGCCCTTGAAGTCCTTGGCTGAGACGCCCGAGCATTTCTTGCAAACCTTGAGGCAGGCACCCATCGTGTTTGCTCCTTTATCGTCATGCGGGTAGCTGACTCGCATGCAACACCCGTCCATGAATTGTCATAGCTTTTATAGCATATTTCTGGCGAGCTTCTCGAGCGCGGCAAGGCGCTCTCGGTCACCATGTACGACAGGCCGTAGCACGGTGTACCTTCATGAAAATCGTCTCCCAGCTCCATCGCAGAGCAAGGAGACGATTTCGGCTTGTAACGCACCGCTTTTCGCGTTGTTCGATCAGCGCGTTAACTTGGCTACTCCCACTCAGTAGTCTAATCGTGCACTTCCATGGCCTCTCGTCTACGTGGTGTACCGCCGTCTCCCCATTAACCGAAATCAGCCGCATTTTGTATCTCGAGTTGAACTCAAAAATGAACTCAACGCCAATCTAGCTCATCCATTAATGGGGGTGCGAAACATCAGCCCCTGTGCCCGCCAGCTCTTCCCATTCTGCGAACTAACAGCACTATTGATTTTGCACGTTGCTCTACGTCTTAATATAGACTCGCCTCGTTAACTCCAATACTCTCCTAATCCGACCTGTAAAGCGCACCAATCTCGAGCCCCTCGTTTCTGCACGAGCGTCATTTCAATGCTTATAACTCACTGATTGCAAAGATTCTAGCTATGTCAAACCGTATTCGCGTTCGAGCCTGTCGAACTCTTCATCAATCGAAGCGAGGTAGGTTGCGCGATTGGCATCTAAGTCATTCAGCGCCTTATAAACTTGCTCGTAAATAGTCATAGAGATAGGATCCCTGATCGGGGTGTCCCCATTGCATTCGACAAGTCCGACATGGTCGTTACTTGCTGCAGCCCTGATAAGTTCAAGCAAGTCATCTCGCTCAATATCACATATCGGAATCCATACGCCATTCTTGAGGAACTGGCCTTCTTGCTCGTTGATTCTAAGCAAGTCCATAGTGGGTCCTCCTTTCAAGATAGGCGATGCGTCCAGCTTCCATTGTATCGAGCATCACCTCTTTGCGATCACAGGTGTTTCCGTATGCATCTATAAGCTTAGTGGCAGAGAGCTCACCGGAGTAAACGCGATACTCTCCCGACTTGGTCTTCTCCGTGTAGATGATGCAATCAGGAAGAAGCGAGACGCCAAGAGTATTGTTATGTGTCACGAGAAACACCGTTGCATGCTCGGCTACGTCGTTGAGTAGGGTAATGACATCGTGGTTAAGGAACGGGTTATCGAATGATGACTCAGGCTCATCAATCAGCACAACATCTTTGCCCGCTGCGGCGGCTATTCGGTGCAGAAGGAGATACTCCGCGCGTTGTCCGCCAGACAACGCGGCACTAGATTCGTCGTTGAGCACAATTCTGCTTTTAATGTTGAACAGGAGACGGCATGCCGCAGCTTGAACAGTAGCATCGAAGCTTCGAATGACTGCGAGTCTCTTAGCTGACGTAACCTTGGCTCCGAAAAGACCCGCCACATCAGTTCCGCTCGGCAACGTCAGCCCGCATCCTTTTCGCGCCTCAGTGGCGTTCGAATGCATCTGCCGCGTCCTCTTCTTGAGGTATTTGTATTCTTCATCAGATTTGAGATCAAGAGGCGCTGCGAGTGCATCTAGGACTTCCACAAGTCTCTTTTCTCGGTAGCAATACTTGAAGTACTCTCGTAGTTGATCGGCCTGTGGAAGCGGCTTGCGTGCCGACTTCTTGCTCAACTCTTTCTTTATTTCTGCGACTGCAGCATCGCACTGCTTTTTCTGCCACCGAGCAGTACGAGCTTGCTTCATAAGCTCGCGTAGTCTGCTATCAAGTGCCCTAAGAGTATTCGGGTCGACATATTCTTTGACAACATCGGGTCGTTTGCCACCATCGGCCAATTCTCGCGCGGCCTTTCGGAGCTTCACGTCAGACGCTTCGACAGCGTCGCTCTTTTCATATGTATATTCATCAGCATTATAGATAGGCCGCTCGGAATAGCGGTCGGTCGGTGCAGCAGCAAATTGAACCAAAGCTGTGCAATACGCCCTTACTGCATCTTCGCAGGCTCCCTGGTCAAACTGCGTGTAGTGGTTGATTGCATCTTGTAGAGCGTTGAAGTAGTTATCAAAAAAGACGCTGTCTTCTTCAGCAACGTTTTTGTCGAAAATGTCTTTCTTCGCTTTGTTGGTGATTTCGAACTGCTCAATGTAAAGCCTGTCCTCGGGCTCATAGGCGTCAAGAATCCGCTTAAGCGTAAATGTCTTGCCAGAGGAACGCTCTCCAAGGATGACGTTCATGCGCCTCGATGCGGGCAGTGCTTCTGGAAGTATCTCAAAGTCTCTGTCTGCTGGGAAAATCTCAGCGTTGTTTGCGTTTGCAAATGCCGCCTTGATCGAACTAAAGCTCATTTCGTTGCACTGTAGGTAGGTGTAGCCGTATGCATAACGCCGTATGTTATCGTCGGGATCTTCATCGGGCATGCGTAAGCCGGGACGACAGTCGCTGAAAACCACAAGCGGTGCATCGGCCCCATCGCGCTCAACGAGCCATTTTTTGGCATTGGCTACTTCCAGGGCGTCGTAGCCAGTTGTGCTTTGTATATGAGAAAGTGTGGCCGAGTCGAGTTTCTTGCTCTTTTTGTAGTGGGGTATGATGAGCCAATTGCTGATCTTAGGAAACAACTCAACAACGCGTTCCCAACTCATGTGGTCGCTACTGCCCGGGCATTCGCCCGCAAGAGTGGCCATACCGCTTGCAAAAACGTCTATGTCGGCGGGGTCGGCGACGATAATGACGTGCCCAAAACCACTCAACTTCGTGACATTAATTTCAGCACCAGGAAAAACAGCAATGTCTAGCGCCTTTGAAACCTGGTCGTAGTTGTCACGGTAAAACCCATTGTGGTTGGTGATTGCAATGGCGGCAAGATGAGCCCCCTCGACATAGTCCTTGAGAACTTCAATATCGAAATTGAAACCACTAGAGTCAGAGGCGGTCTCAACGGTATGGATATGAAAATCGATTCTGTTCAAGTGGCCCTCGCATTCCGTCCATTCCCATATGCACCATTATCCCATCCTGCCATTCGCTAGCGCCAGCAAACTACCGTAGTTCTCCACCTCGCGATAGCGTCCAGTCGTTGAAACCCCCCCCCCCGTTAACGGGGCATCTATTCGCGTTCTGACAAAAGACGCCCCCCTAACCGCCGAAACCTACCTTCCGGCAAATGGATTGGCAACATTTATTTGGACGGTTTTGAGAGGGGCATTCCCGCCTTCCTGAACTCGACGGGGCTCATGTAGCCGAGCGTCGAGTGGATCCTGAGGTTGTTGTACCAGTGCACGTAGTCGGACAGCCCTGCCTGCAGGTCGCGCAGGTCCCGGAAGCTCTCCCTGTAGACGAGCCCGGCCTTGAGTATCTTGTTCGTCGACTCGTCGACGACGTTGTCGTAGGGGCAGCCCCTGGCGGAGAGCGACCGCTCTACGCCGAAGGCCTCTAGCATGAGGTCGATCTCGGCGTTGTCGAACTCGCTGCCGCGGTCGGTGTGGAACACCGCGATGTCGGATATCGGGAACTCCAGGGTGGCGAAGGCCGCCTTGACGAGCAGCGCGTCCCTCCTGCTGCCCGCGGCGCGGCCGACGATCTCCCTGTTGTAGAGGTCGACGAGCAGGCGGACGTAGCACCACGATCCGCCCGCGCGCACGTAGGTGAGGTCGCTGCAGACGTGCGTGCGCGGCGCGCGGCCGTCGAACTCGCGGGCCACCAGGTTCGGCAGCTCCGCCTCGTTCGGCTTGCCGGGGTGGACCTTGAACCGCTTCCTCCCGTACGCGCTCGAGAGGCCGTTCTCCCTCATGATCCGCGCGATCCGCCTTCGGCTCGCCGATATGCCGCGTCGCTCGAGCGACGCCTTGACCTTCCTCGACCCGTACCTGCCCCTGCTTTCCGCGTGGGCGGCGAGCACGTCGGGCTCGATGGGGTCCGGCGCGGGCGGCGTCTCCGGGTGGGAGCGCAGGTGGTAGTAGGTGGAGCGCGGCACGCCGAGGATCTCGCACTGCGCTGATACCGGGTAGCGGTCGGCGTTAGCCGCTATCACCGTCACTTTCGTGCGAATATCAGCGCCGCTTGTTTTAGGACGTCGACCTCCATACGGAGCCTCTTGTCCTCGCGCTCCAGCTCGATGACCCTGTCCTGCTCGGGCGTCCTGTTGCCCGCGGCCCGCGGCGAGCCGGTGGCGTTTATCGACTTGATCCAGCGCTCGAGCGTGCTCTTGCCGAGATCGTACTCCTCCATGATCTCGCGCCTGGGCTTGCCGGCGTCGTGCAGCCCGACGATCTGCCTCTTGAACTCGTCGGTGAAGTGCCTCGGGTGCTTCGGGTCCCTCATGTCCCCCCCGTCCCTCGCGCCCCTCTTCAGATTGTCCAATCTAGTGTAGCCAATCCAACCTCGCTCGCGATGTTCTTCCGGGGCTTCGGCGGCACCGTCTCCTCGGCAGTGGTCGGGACGATGTGCGCCGCGAGCGGCCCGGGCGCACCCGGGGCGATGGGGACCGCGATCGCCGTCTCCGCCCTCGGCGCAGCGGCCTCCATCCTCCTGCCGCGCAAGGTCGATCGGAAGCGGTAGGCAGGGACACGGGCCGGGCGCGACGCAACCAGGCAGAAAAAGCCCTTATCTCTTCACGTTGTCATCATCCTTCGAGCCAGTGTCCGCAAAACGATGGCAGCATAGACCCAACGCCCCTCGGCTCCCACCCAGACGAGCAGCTGAAGGAACCCTCGGAAAAGACTCTTTGACCATCTTCAAAAAACGGTCGATTGGCCAAGTGTTAACTTACAGCCAGCAGCCATGGGAAGGAACGGCATGGCGGGAGACAACCTGCATGAGGACGCCTTAGGCCGCGAGCGGAAGGATGCAATGCTCGGTGCCGAACGTGGCGTGTTCGAGCGCGGCGACTACAGAGCTGTAACCGGGCCCGATGCCGCGCTAGATTGACGAATTGCCAACCGTTGTTGGTTGCTCCTGCGCCGCTCACGCAGTTCCATGGTCTCGCGCCCAAGCGGCGCGGACCGCGAAAACCGACCGAAAGGAACGGCCATGAACTTCAACGACCGACTCATCGACCTCAGGAGGAAACGGGGCCTCTCGCAGGAGCAGCTAGGGTACGAACTCGGCGTCTCGAGGCAGACAGTGTCGAAATGGGAGCTCGGGCAGTCGTACCCCGACTTCCAGCGGCTCGTCCTGCTATCGGACTACTACGGGATCGGCCTGGACGAGCTCGTGCGGGGAATCGACGTGGGCGATGTGCGCGCCCTCAACGAGTCCGACAAGCAGATCTCCTCAATCTACGCGGACGTGAAGCGGGGCAAGGAGGCGGTGCTTCGGGCCTGGCGGGCTTTCCTCGTCGTCGGGGGTGTCGTCCTGGCGCTCTTCGCCCTGGTTGTGATCTATGGGGTGTCTCAGGGCAGCCTCTTCGCAGGGTAGCCGGGTCGAGGGGCGCGCATGACGACGGCGGGCGCGCTCCCGCCCGCCGCGCTCTTCTCGGCGCTTTGGAGGGCCCAGGGTCCGGCGGCAAGCCGGCCTATCGCACGGAACGCGTACGATTCTTGAAAGCGCCGAAGATTAGTGCCGCACAGACGGCTTCCGCCGCCGCAAAGACGACCACCAGCAGAAACGCCTGCTGGGTGCCCGCGGCCGTCGCGTTGGCCATGTGCGCAGGATCAATCGCCTGCGCGCTGGCGACGATCGTGGAGACGAACACCGTGCCGATCGCGCCCGCCAGCTG
Organism: Enorma burkinafasonensis; assembly: GCF_902150035.1. Classification (GTDB taxonomy): domain Bacteria; phylum Actinomycetota; class Coriobacteriia; order Coriobacteriales; family Coriobacteriaceae; genus Enorma; species Enorma burkinafasonensis. The sequence goes on along the minus strand of NZ_LR597508.1, from coordinate 13,869 downwards.
CTGCACCGTGTTGACGATCGCGTTTCCATCCGGGTTATGCTCGATGGGCAGGTGCGCCAGGCCGTTTGTCATGTTACCCGGCAGGTTCGCCCCCTTTCCCAACGAGTAGAGCACGAAGAAGAGAACGATGAGCGGCCCGGTAAGCGTGGGCGCGAACGCGAAGAACAGGATTGTGGACGCGAGCGTGACCACGCACCCGCCGATAATCGAAAGCCCTGCGCCAAAGCGATCGTAAACGATGCCCGAAAGCGGCGCCTGAAGGGCGCCCGCGATGCATCCGGGCACCAGCAGGCAGCCCGCGGTAAACGCATCGATGCCAAGCGACAGCTGCGCGTAGTTGGGGATGAGGAACGCAAGCCCCAGTGTGCAGAACTGCACGAGGAGGATACCCGCGACCGAAAGGGCAAACACCGGGTCGCGCAGCACGCGCACATTGAGCAGGGCACCCGGCGTGGCAAGGGAGTGCCGGCAGAACAGCGCGATCGCGGCAGCTGCCACGACGAACAGGCCGAGCACAGACGGGCTCGCCCATCCGGCTGACGAGGCGCTGTTCGCGGCAAAGATGAAGCTGGCAAACCCGACAGCGAGCATGATGAGGCCGCAGACGTCGAGCGACGGGCGCCCCGACGTCGTCGACTGCCGAATGCAGGCGGCGCCCAGGGCAAACGACGCAGCCACCAGCGGCACGAGCACCCAGAACACCGCGCGCCAGCTTAGGACGCTCACGAGAAAGCCGCCGAGCGACGGGCCGATGGCGGGCGCCGTCGAGGTGATGAAGTTGGCGATACCGATCATAAGCCCCATGTTCTTGCGCGGCACCTGCTCCAAGATGATGTTGAACATGAGGGGCAGCGCTACGCCCGTGCCCACGCCCTGCACCAAGCGTCCGGCGAGCAGCACCGGAAAGGCGGGAGCCAGCGCCGCCGTCAGCGTTCCCGCCAGAAAGCAGGAGGCTCCCGCCACGAATAGCGCGCGCATGGTAAAGCGCCGACGCAGATACGAAGACATGGGGATGATGACCGACAGCACGAGCAGATAGCCCGTGGTAATCCACTGAACCGTCGCGGTATCGATGCCGAACTCCCGCATGAGAGACGGAAAGGTCACGTTCATAGAGCTCTCGACCACCACGCCCGAAAAGGACATGATGCCCGCCGCAATCACGGACGCGACGACGCGCCGCGGCAGCTTCCGGCTATCATCCACTCCTACTCCTCCGCACTTCCGCACGCCGCGGCCTTACGGCCCAAGCGCTCGTTCTGCCAGCGTGTGAGGTCGGCCTCCCCTACAACCTCAAGCAGCCGCTTGACAGTCCGAACCGTCACCTCGATGTCATGTTCGGTCACGCCCGCCTCGCCAAGAAGCAGGGCGGTGTACTCGTAGACCTCCTCGTACCAAACGCGATGCGTAGCGAGACCGTGTTCGGTCAGCTCAACCAACACCTCGCGGCCGTCCGTGGGGCTGGCAGACTTGTGCAGGTAACCATCCCGCTCGAGGTCGCACACCATGCGCGTCACGCCGGGACGCGTGGCGCCCATATCGTCCGCGATGTCGCTCACGCGCACGGCGCGGCGCCTCGATGCATCTTCCTTGGCGTAGCCGCCCAGCTCATAGAGCGTGTCGAGCACGCGCGTCCTCCCGTTGGTGAGGTCAGGCGGCAGCTGCGGCATCATGCCGTCGATGCGACGCGCGCGCCGCAGCGTATCCATCAGCATCTTGAATGAGCGCCCGTTCATTTCTGTTCCTTCCGTCTCAAAAAATAATTATCTATAGTAATTATCTTGAGTAATTATATACGGACGCACATAGGATGCGCCGACGAAGAAGTCTAGAACGGCAGACAGTTCGATCGGTTCCTATCGGTCGGCCTTGCGACGAACAATCACTCGCCTCATGTGTTCAAACTGTCGCATGGCGAAGCCGGATTTCCCAACGAGGCCGGCGCAAGCATCCATCACAGATCGCCCTTGGCGCTCATCGCGCCACCTTCGGTCATTGGCTTAACCTTTTCCATGGCGGTTCCCGCGACCACAGAAGCGCACGCTGCTACCGTCAGTCCAAATGCACCTCACTTCGGCAGCCTTGCGCCCCCACAGCCATCGGTGAGGGAGGTTTTTGCAGTGGATTGTTTATAACCCACTTACTTCTGCTCGGTAATCAAACCGCGCATTTTCATGTTCTCTCGTCTGCGTGGTGTACCGTCGTCTCACCATTAAACGATGTCGAGCGCATTTCGCGTGTCCGAATTGAACTCAAAATGAACTCAACGCCCCTCTGCCAGACGGCGTTTTCCGACGGCAACCCGCATGCCGCGGAAAAACAGGCGTCTCTAGCAAGATAGCGCTCAGCAATCGCCACCGAGGCTGTCGGCCGAGTTGCCGCCCCGATAGGTCGTCGACCTGCCACGCGGGGCGGAAGCAAGCTTGCCCTCCTTCACCATGTCGGAAAGATAGCGTCTTACCGTCCTCTCGCCCACACTCGTGACCCGCTCACTAACGGCCGATGCAGGGAAAGACCCGTAGCGGACAATGAGGTCATCGACCGCGCTCTCGACCTCCGCGCGCGTACGGCTCCTTCTGGACCCACCAACAACTCTGCTTCTCTCAGTCTCCTTCGCGGCTTCGCGATTGCCCTCGTTCCTCACCATGCTCGCCATGACAGGCGGTGCCGGCACGAACGCGGTGAACTGATCACCGTCCTCCAGAACGGGGTCCTTCCCCGTGTAGAGCCTCGAGAACTTGTAGAGGCTCCTCGTCCCGCTCCCCAGCTCCTCGGAACGCCCCATCTGGGTGAAAAAGTTGGCGATGACGGGGTTCTTGGGAGTAGGGTCGAGGCTCTCGAGCGTCACGGGGCCGGCATAGAGCGCGCGGCTCGCGTTTCTCGTGCGGATGCCCTCCCCGTCGATAGTGATGCGGGCGATGTACGGACTGACGAACTCGCGATGGATGAGGCAGTTGCACACGAGCTCGCGTACGATGACGTCGCGTGCGCTCTTGCGCTGTCCCCCGTCGAGCACGAAGGAATCCGGCAGCCACTTCTCGCAGAAGCCGACGAGCTCGTCGTATGCCCTGACAAGATTGCTCCTGCAGACGGGCCGATCGTCGTAGCGGTCGGTCTCGACACGTCTAAGGACCGCATCAGTCCGATAGAGCGGCATGACGTCGAGGATCGTATCCTCCTTCCCCAGCAGCGCGACGGCGGCGAGGTTGAAGCCCCGCTCCCCCGTCAGCTGGTCGCGTCCGTATAGACGGGCGGCACGGAGGAGCTCACCGTCAGAGAGGGAGAGCCACGGGTGGTCGGCATCGTTCGCGCGCAGCGCATCTCGTACTGCGTCGAGGAGTCCCATCTCCAGATCGTCCTCGGTCACCCAAGAGTACACGGTCCGCTTCGAGTAATAACTCTGCTTACGCGCTATCATCGAGGCGATCTGGGCATCGCTTTTCACGCGCACGTCGGCGTCCGCCACGCGGTCGCACACCGCCCCCTTGAACGTGTAGAGGGACGGCCCCATGGGAACCCAGACCCGTATGACGAGCCTGCCCTCAGAGTCGCGCAGCCGCTCGAACTCGACCAGCGGCGATACGTTGAACAGGCTCGGGTTACTCGTGACGTTGGAGATGTTGTGCTCGATGGAAAGCGCGGAAAGCTCGGGCACGCCCTCGACCGTACCGTCGTCTCGCCACCGAGGAGGATGCTGCCACCCTATCCGCTTGCGAATGAGCAGATAGTCTCGAACGTGTCTTGACCCGCCTGTGTCCCACAACGCTTAAACTCGACACTCATGCCCTCGCCAGCTTGGATGTATCTATCAAGCGCATCGCTCATCGGTACCCCCCACCCTATTCTGGACACTATTCTGGATATCGTTTCATTGTTGTCCAGAATAGTGTCCGATTAGCATCCCTCCGCCAGTGCCAGCTCCACATCGTCCCTGTCGAACATGCAAACCTTCCGTCCGGACGCCTCAGGCGTCCGACTATTATCTGCAGTCCTCACCGGCTTTTGAGCACCGCGTGTATCAAAATGCGAGCAATTTCGGCATGATGACCGCACCCAGGAACCAGGACCACGGCCGCCCCTTCAAGCGCGGCGATGTTGGATGGCTCCTCCCTCAGAAGCTCCAGGAAGGCGAATCGGAACGCAGCGACGGTGCCCGGTGCGATAAGATTCATCTTGGGTCTCCCCTTCTCGTCGAATCCGAATCCAACTCGAAGGGTAAGGAAAGCCCGTCTCCATATCAAACCAACCGAAACCATATGCCGTATAACGAGAGCCGGGATGAGATGATCAAAAACGTAAGTGATCCCTCCGTAGCAAGCATCCTATCAACCGATGCGCTGAAGGTCTACAACATACCCCGTTACCAGCGTGAGTACACATGGGGCCAGCGAGACTGGGCGAACCTCTACGACGACGTCTTCGACAATGACCCAGACTACTTCCTCGGATCCATCATCGTCATCCAGGGCGAGATCGACCCGAAAACCAACATAGTGGAGTTCGAAGTCATCGACGGCCAGCAGAGGCTTACTACCATCAGCCTGCTACTCGCAGCGCTGTACGCCCGCATCAACGAGCACCCAGACGCCATAGACGAGGACATGCAGCTCGACGACATCAGACCGCTGCGCAACAGGCTCGTCCTCAAGTCGAACAAGGGCATGACGCGCGTGGTGCCTCAGGTTCAGAACCACAACCAGGACGACTACCGCTGGATCCTCAAGGAGCGCGCCGGACTCGCCGTCGTGATGCAACGACCTAAGTACCATGGCGTGCGCAAGATGTCAAAGGCATTCGAATACTTCTATGACAGGCTCGGCGGTGAGATCGCTGGGATGGGCGACGACGATGCTGTGCACACCTTGCTAGACAAAAGCAGGTTGCTCTGCTCCGCCGTGCTCGTGCAGATCAACGTCGACAGCCATGCTGACGCGTACACGCTGTTCGCGTCGCTGAACAACCGTGGCGTCCCCCTTTCCGCCGTGGATCTGATCAAGAACACGCTTCTCGCCAAGGTGGCGGACGCAGACGGGGATGAGCTCGACTACTACTTCGAGCAATGGCAGGAGGTGCTGCGCAACCTCGGCGACGACTACGCCACGCAGGAGCGCTTCTTCCGACAGAACTACGACGCTTTCAGACGCGATGTTAACAGGCCGTTCGTACAGGAGGGAGGCGCGCAGCTGCCGCTCGGCTCGGTGGCCACCCGCTCGAACCTGCTCAAGATCTACGAGAAGAGGATTGGGCAGGATCCTGGCGCGCTCGGCGTGCTTGACGAACTCATCTGCAACTCGGCTATCTACTCGCAGATCATCGGGGTAGACCGCGAGGGCATGGACAGCGGGCTCGAGCGGCAGCTCGTGGAGATCGCGCGCGCACAGGGCGTCCCTTCCTACCTGATGCTCCTCTACCTCATGAAGAGGAAGCCGGAGCTTGGCTTGGACGACGTCCTGATATCTGGTATCGTGGCGCTTCTCGTGAGATTCTTCGTGAGACGCAACGTGACCGACACGCCGCCCACCCGCGACCTGGAGCGACTGTTCATCAGCATATGCGAGGGCATCGAGGATGAGAGCATAAGGGGCGTGGAAGTTGCCCGGTACATCAAGCAGAGGCTTGTCGATGTGTCGGCGAGCGACGCGACCTTCAAGGAGCGCCTTGAAGGTCCGATATACGACGTGAACCCGGACATGACGCGCTACATTCTCACCGTGCTCGCAGATCCGAGCGTTACCAAGGAGATGAAGGGTCTCTGGGAGCGCTATCCGTCGGGCAACTACGTGTGGACCATCGAGCACGTGTTCCCGCAGGGTGAGAACATACCTGCCAGCTGGGTGGACATGATTGGCGGCGGAGACAAGACAAAGGCGCAGGAGATTCAGGCCGCGCACGTCCACACCCTCGGCAACCTGACCATCACCGGCTACAACTCGAAGCTGAGCAACATGCCCTTCATCGAGAAACGCGACCGCAAAGACTCGAACGGCGCGAACGTTGGCTACCGCAACGGGCTAAACCTCAACGACGACCTTGTTGGCGCGGACAGCTGGACTAAGGAACAGATTGTAGCGAGAACCGAGAAGCTTGTTGAACTCGCGTTACAGGCATTCACTTTCGATGACATTGATTTTTAGCGAGGCACAGCTGGTATGGACAACACAGTCGCAACAGCTTTCTACCCGGATGACGACAGCCCGCTCATCCAATACGAGATTGCCTTCCAAAAGAAGCCGAAGCTCCTCGTAGCCGGGGCCGGTGCCTTTGGAGGCTCTTCGTATGCCAGCAAAATCTTCGCTGGCCCGACCGAAACGCTTGAGGACGACATCAAGTGGGAGCCACATATAGACGAAGCCGACAAGCTCGACTGCATCGTCGCCGTCAGCAGCGGCGTACTCGCAGGCCTCATCGACGTCTTCTACGTGGGCGAGTTCTCCCTCGATCGTGCAAGCGAGTGGGGCAAAGACAAGATAGAAAAGGTCGTGATGAAAGTAGCCCGCGTGGAGGGATACACCGGGGACGACCTCAACGACGCCATCAAGACTCTGGAGAAGAACCATCCACTCGCTGCCGACGGTAACACGAACGACTTCGGCGGAGGGCTGCAGCACCACCTGCGCGACTTCTCTCACCATTTCAGTATCGGCGGACTGTTCTTCTCGATATTCACGCAGTTCACTGGCTTGGTTGTGGGGACCGACAAGGCGGGAGCGTTGCATGTCGTGCCAGTGCCCGAGTCGCATAGGGCATGCATCGGCAAGAACTTCCAGGAAAAGATCGCCTTTGGAGCTATCGGCTGGTTCTTCCACATGGTGAGCGACATGGCGGGGTCGAGCGGATCCCTCATGGGCGGCACCGGCATCCCAGGCCCTCTCGTATCGTTCATGAAAGAGCTCTCGGCGCTTCCGTTCTTCAAGGATGCCGGCGACGGAGACATGGGTTTCCGCCTGTGGGTGACCAAACTCTTCAATGGCACCCTGCTCGCCGATCATGACGAGAGCGGCAGGATCATCAAGGACAGCGTCAAGAAGTTCGACCTGCGCACGGAGATCGGCATCCTTGGCGAGATAGGCCGGCAGACGATACCCGTGCTCATCAACCAGTGCGTCGTGCGCGGCTTCTACTTCTGCCGCAGGCTGGCTCGCGAGATCCGAGACCTCAAGATCACGGGCATTGCAGAACTCGAGCGCATCGCGCCAGAAGACGTACTCCCCTGGGGTACGCCCGCCATGCGCCGCATGGTTACCGTCTCGAGCGGCGTCTTCACCGGCGTGGACATCGCAGACGCAGCAGTACGCGCCATCAAAAGCAAGGACCCGATCACCTTCTTCCTGCGCGTGAACTACGTTGGTGTGGCCACCTTTGTTATCGCCTGCGTTGTTGATGTCCGGGCGGCTCTGGATGACAAGAAACTCGATGAAGGTGAAAGCCCAGAAGAGGCGTACGAACGTGGCATCTCTGAGCTGGGCTGCCTCAAGCTCGACTTCATGCAGGCGCGCATCCTGCACTCGATCGAGTACGCCCTGGTTGCATACGACATTGCAGCCGAGAAACATCCGAAGCGAGCCGAAAAGAAGCGTGCCTGGCTCAAGGAGTGGGGCGAGAGGGTCGTCGAGGCGGTGGGCCTCGTATGGGTCGCAGACGCAGGATACTTCCTGGGTGATGACGCCATCTATGATTCCATCATGGCGCGGCTTGAAAACAGCGCAAACGACTCATGGCTGTGGTTGGTCGCGATGGAGGCGAAGCGATTTAGGCCCTACGTGCCGTTGCACGGTGACAACGACAAGCTCTACAAGGGCCTCAAGCTTGGCAGTGGCTATCTGGAAGAGGTGTACTGCGATCGCCAGAGTGTTGTGAGCGAGAAGGAGCTCGCGAAGCTCGACAAGGCGGTGAACGGTGCGCGCGGAAGGCTTGATGGCGCCGTGACCAAGCGCGTCGTGGGGGCTGCCGGCACGGTTATCGTCGTGGTGGCGACGGGCGGACTCGCTTTCTACTTCGCCCCAGCCATCGCCCCCACTTTGGCGACCGCGCTCGGGCTCGAAGCGGCTGCGCTACACGGCGCCGCGCTTACAAGTGCCAGCCTCGCGTTCCTCGGCGGCGGGGCGATCGCAGCCGGTGGCGCAGGCATGGCAGGAGGGACAATGCTCATAGCCGGCGGAGGCGCGCTAATCGGCGCTGTCGGCGGGTCCGGAGTCTCGGCGGCGACGTCGATGGCGCTCGCCACGAACGGAAGCTATGTATTGGACGAGTGCGCCAAGCTCGTTGCCTTCTGCGAGGAGGTGCTCATCGGGCGATTTGGAGACCGCGCATCCGTTGCGGAGATCCATGCCGCGCTGAACCAGCGGATAGTCGAACTCGAAGTGGAGATTGAGGCGATAAAGCGCGGGGTGCCAGACGACGAGGTTCCCGAGGACGATGACGACGGGACCGACGAAAAGGAAGAGATCAGCCCGAAGAAGATGATCAAGATCCTGAATCGGAGCCTAAAGTTCATGCGGCGTAGCAGCGACGAGCTCACGAAATCGTTGAAGGCCGCAAGCAAGAAGAAAATGGCGTTGCCTGAGGCGGGAAGGCGATGACATGAGCACTAATGACGCGCAGGTGCCAAACATCTCCGGCCTAAGTGCCGCAATCAACTCTGACGCATTCAAGGAGGCCCAAAGGGCAGTCGGCGGCTCTTTAAGCGAGGCGGTGCGCAAGGCCGCCAGCAACTCGCAGCTGAGTGACGTCGGAGCAAGGGTGTCAAAGGCGCTTGAGAGTGCTGGAGCGTTCAAATCTCTAACCGACGCCGCATCCGAGACGTTTACCTTCGATAAGCCAGAAGCTCCGCGTCTAGATGCCCTGGACTACGCAGTACCAAACTACACCATTCCCGACTTGAGTTCATACGCGGAAGGTTACCGCACCGACTGGCGGCAGCTCATCATCATCGGCAATGGCTTCGACCTGCAATGCGGGCTCAAATCGAAATTCGGCGACTTCTTCAAGCCTCGCTTTGACATTATCGCCAATATCCCGGACTGCAAGCGCGAAACATGGCAAACGCTCGTTGAGGATACCGGACTCACGCTCTGGGACTTCGTTCTTGAGGCGAATATCGATTCCCTCTGGTGCGACATCGAAGGAACCATCGAGCGATGGGTGCTATCCGCCGGCAAACCCGGCTCCAAGACCCCGTCACCCTTTAACAAGGCGGTCGAAGTCTTCAAGAGCTGCCCTTTCACTGACGGCGCATTCGTTCTTGTCAATGGGCGTAGGGAATGTGAGCAAGACGACGAAGACCACATGTATGGCAACATGGCCCGGTATGCTTGGACACTGCACCCCGAAATTGCAAGCGAGGGCTACAACCACGCGAAGTTTATGGCCTTCCTACGCCAGGAGCTCTTCAAGCTTGAGCAAGCTTTTAGCGAATACCTTGCAAAAGAGGTTGAGACCAACGAGGAATACGCCGAAAAAAGCAAGACGCTATACCAGGCGATTGAGCGCGACGGTAAGAAAGCGGGCGACGACTACTACTCTTCAACCTCTGTCCTGAGCTTCAACTACACTGACCTCATCGGGCATTTCTTTGACGGTGGCGAGGACGGCGCGTTCGTAAACATACACGGAAAGCTAGGCGGAGAGATTATTATCGGCATCGATGGCAAGGACTGCATGGACAATCCAAATGCTGTGTCGTTCACTAAGACGTTCCGACTCATGCGGCGCGGCGGATCTCGTACAGACAAACTGATCGGAACTGCGAACAGTGCCAACCTGCAAGGAGCCACTGACGTCATCAAGTTCTACGGTCATTCGCTTGGCAAGGCTGACTACTCATACTTCCAGTCTATCTTTGACGGTGTCGACCTCTATGAGAGCAAGACCGTGCTCGTGTTCTACTACCCATACGACGGCTCCGACGAGGAAAATAATGAGAGTTGGCGAAATGGTCTCGCCAACTCGATAAACGACCTCTTGGTTGACTATGGTGCAACTATGGACAACAAGGACCACGGCCAGAATCTCATGCACAAGCTATTGCTCGAGGGGCGGCTGATTCTGAGGGGAGTTCAGGTTGATTGATTGGCCAACATTCCTCGCTGGGCTTGTGGCAAGCCTGATCGCGGCTCTCGTGACTTTTGTCCTTGGCGTAAAGTCGGGCAAGAACCAGACCGACAGACAGAGACTCCAGGAAATGTACAGGTCATTGCTCGTACATTTTCAGGATTTGAAAGAGCGGCTGGATATCTACCCAAGGCGGTGGGAGCAATACGAAGAGCATCATATTGGCTGGGAGACACACTACCTGCCTCCAGTTAAGAAGATGGAGCACGAAGGCAACTCGGTGTATATAAAGGCTAGGCTCTTCAATGAAGCGCTGGAGCTTGAGCGAGACGTCTTGAAGTTTGGATATGACGTCGAGCGTTATTACGACAGTCTATTTGATGCGATAGCATCTAACGAAAGCCTGTTCAAGGCACCAATCGATACCAGCAATGACGGGCGTGGACGCAAGTACCGCAGGCTTAAAGCAAATGACGGACAAAACTACACGACCGGTATAAGCTCAAGACTTTTCTATTTCCTACAGCCTGGAATTGGTAAACGTATCGAGGACGCATTGGGGTCAGGAGGCTACCTGACATTCCATGACGATCGAAACCCCTACGAGCACGAGCTGACCATAAATCCTGGGTCCTACGATGACCTTCCCACCTTTGCGCAGCAAATCGAATCGTTATCTAGAGAGAGCGGTCTGTATGACGAACTCAACAGGCAACGAACATCGTTAAAAACTCGGATAGATGCGTTAATCAAGAAGCTCTCACGACGAGCAAAGGAGCCTGTGCCGTTCTGGGAAACATTTGCCGGCGCCTTTGTTGATGTCTTTAGGCCATGATTGCCCTTCCCGTTTGACCTTGTGACACCCCAAGACAATGCCCGTACCGGTAAAGGTGCGGGCATTGTTCGTCTCTGCCCGCCTGATTACGAAAGGCAGGCAGGAACATGGACGGTGAGACCAATGGCGGCCAGGAAGCCACGCAGGGTGCGGATAACCAGGCGCAACAGCAGGTCCAAGAGCAGCAGGAAAACGCAGCAGGGCCAATCGCAGGTAGGCGGCGAGGCTTCCGACTACGAGAAGCAGATCGCCGAGCGCGACGAGAAGATCGCATCCCTGGAGGCCCAGGTTGCCGAGGCGGCGAAGAACGCCGAGACCGCAGAGCAGCTGCACAGCGAGATCGCGGAGCTCAAGGCCCAGGGCGAGAGCGACCGCATCGACTTCAAGCTGCAGCTCGCGGGCGTCCGCAACGTGAAGGCGGCGCGTGCCCTTCTCGCGGACCACGGAAACGATGTGGACAAGCTCAAGGAGGCCGAGCCCTGGCTCTTCGAGGCCACAGGCAAGCACGCCAAGGGCGGCAACGGCGGCTCCGGCACGACCGGGCTCCCCAACGCGGGCGCGGCCAGCGACGAGGGCAAGACGCTCAAGCACTGGCGCGAGATCGCGGGCGAGTTCGGCAACGGCGACGAGCGCAGGCGGCGCCTGGGCTCGAACTACGACGCGGTGCAACGGCGCGTGAACGAGATCCTTCTCGGTACGGGCTCGAGCTCGACCTCCATGGACGTCGATGCAATGGCTCGTGCCGTGATCCGCGGCGACTACGGCAGCGGCGAGGAGCGCAGGCGGCGCCTCGGCTCCTACTACTCGATCGTGCAGGCACGCGTGAACGAGATGCTGTCATGAGGCGCAGGCTCGCCTTCATAGCGGACCAGGTGGGCTGGCTCTTGGGGGATGTCGCGTGTTTCCTGCTGCTGATTCTCTTCCTGCCGCTGGTCCCCGTGTTCAAGATGTTCGAGGGCATCCGCGACCGCTATGCGGACGAATGAGAAGCGGAGAGCGCCCGTCACTGTGACGAGCGGCTCTCCGTGTGCCTATGCGGACTCGGTCTAGCTCAGGGGCTCGAGTTCGCGGTAGAGCGGGTCTCCATCACCCACGAGCACATCCCACCACCACTGGGGCGACTCGACTCCGGAAGCGCAGAGCATGTCCAGGAGCTTGGCCCTCGCATCTGGGGGCAGCTGCTCGAAGTCCTCGCGCGTGGCGTCGAGCACGGCCTTGCTCGTGCTCATCATGTCGTTGCAGATCTCTTTCTTTTCCTCGAGCGTGTAGCTCTCGGGCGAGTAACAACAGAGGTCTGCTCGAAAGTACGCCATATCCTCGGCCTGGGTGAGTTCGGTCATCTTCGCTTCGTTCATCATGGTTTTAATCTCCCCTCGTTGCCCGGCGACGGGAATGGTGTCTCTGGGCTGCTACAAATTCCGCTACAAATAATCCCGAAAGGAGCGTTTTCTAGTGAAGTGAAGTGGTGCGTCGATTTCTCGAACACACCACTTCTGACCTGCGGATTTGTTGTGTTTTGGGGTGGAGTGCGAAAGAGTGATTTGCCCTTCGTTTTATTCCCACTCGATGCCCATAAAAATCCACCTCGTATTTACGCAGGTAGATGAGTTGACATCAGTCCTCACAACGTCCCCGCTGCGCCCGTTCTCTACATTCTCCGCAGTTTTTGTCATCGTTTTGGCATCACCGGCCGCAAGGAGCATCGCCCCGCCTGGACGCTGCGCGCCATGGCGCAGGGCGAGGCTCCCGGCAAGCGAGGGTGATGCTGGAAGCGCCAATCCCCGGTCAGAATAGGCCGGCCTTACCGTTGCACATGGCGCCGCCCCTCCCGTCAATGGACGGGAGGGGGCGGCCGGCGCCCGCCTCACGGCGCGGGCGCGAAGGCCTCCGAGAACGACGAGAGCATCTCCGCGACGAGGCGAACCCTCGACAGGGCCTCCTCGCTGGCCCCCTCGGAACCCGAGATCCTCTCGAGCTCCCCGCGGATTCCGGCAAGCTCGGCGTCCATCTTCCGGAAGAGGGACCTGTTCCCCACGACGACGACCGGACGTTCGAGCGAGCATTTGATGAGGTACTCCTGCCGCTGCAGTCCGGAGAGGGCGATGCGGCGATCGAGCTCCCCCTTTTCCGCGTCCGACATCCTGAAGGCGACGGTGTGCCTTCTCAGCCTATGCGACGAGCCTCTCTCCTTCGCCATGCCCGCCTCCCATCAGGACGTCGAGGCGCTCGGCCATGTCCGCCTGCGCGTTTGGGAACAGGTGGGCGTACGTATAGGTGATCTCGGCGCTCTCGCGGCCGACTCGGTCGGCGATCGCGACCGCTGTGAAGCCCTGGTCGATGAGCAGCGACACGTGGCTGTGCCTGAGGTCGTGCACACGGATCGGCTCCAACCCGGCGCGGGCCGCGTAGCGCTTCAGGCGGGCGCCCAGGTAGCTCTTCGACACCGGGAAGAGCCGGTCATGGGGCCCGATCTCGTAGAAGAGCGCCATGTACTGCTCCATCTCCTCAACGAGCCGGGCGGGCATGGACACCGCCCTGACCCCCTTGGCCGTCTTGGGGTCCGTGATGACGTCCTCGCCCTTCAGGCGCTGGAGAGACTTGGTTATCGAGAGCTCGGCGGACTGGAGGTCGATGTCCGACGGCTGGAGGGCCAGCAGCTCGCCGACCCGCGGCCCGCACCAGTACAGCATCTCGAAGGCGTAGTAGGCGCGGGTGTGTTTAGTCAAGTCTTGCTTTCGGAAAAGAGCGAGCCTTTCTTTCGGGTTTCGTCACGCAAGTTTTTCGGCTTCCGGCGCGGGCGCGCCGCTAGCTTCCTGACTTGCCCAGCATGAGCGACTCCTCGAGACGGTGGCTGGGCCCGCCGAACTCCACGAGCCTGCCGTGGTGGACCACCCGGTCCACGATCGCGGCGGCGAGCTTGTCGTCCGCGAAGACCGTGCCCCACCGGCTGAACTCCACGTTCGTGGTGAACACGATGCTCCTCC
>NZ_LR597529.1 GCF_902150035.1 Enorma burkinafasonensis | reverse complement strand
ACCCGGCGAGCCAGAACGGCATGCTGCAGAGCATGATCGGGAAGGCCGCGTCCGCGACGTCGGCGTGCAGGCCCAGGTGGACGAAGGCCGCCGCCCCGACCGCGCTGCCGAAGCCGAGCGACACGCACGCGAGCGTGCGCAGGCTCATCTTCCCGACGATCTTCTCCTCGTACTCGCCGATGTCCTTCTGCACCGGTATCCGGAGCGCCATCCGCGACGCCCCCTATGCCGGCAGCCAGGACGTGTCCAGCTGCCCGAAGTAGACCGACGCGGCGATGATGATCGCGCCGCCGGCGATGGTGGATATGGCGGTCGCGATCTGCGGGCCGCCCTGCTGCTCCCTGATGGCCAGGCCGAGCGAGACCGCGCCCCACACGACCAGGAAGCCGCCGAGGAAGGTCACGCAGCCCGACACGAGCTTGATGACGTTTGCGAGCATGCTGCTCTCCTTTGCTTTCGGTTGACGATGTTCCTTGCCGTTCCTCCCCCGCGGCGGGGGAGGCCCGCGCCTGGCGCGGCCCCGTCACGAGTCGCCCTCCTTACGCCTGCGGTACTCGGCGAAGTCGAACGGGCCGCGGCGGGCCGCCTCCTCGAGCAGGCGCGAGCGCGGGTGGCGCTCGAGGCGGTACTTCCGGTCCATGAGCGGCATGCACCCGTTCACGAGCACGAGCGCGTCCTCGCGCGGCATGCGCGCCACCTCGGCGGGCTGTATGAGGTCGCGCTCGGAGATGCCGCGGTTCACGGTCCGGGTCCAGCCGGCGCCCCGCGAGTCGCTCTGCGTCTCGCTCGCCACTGTCTGCTTGCCGGCCATCTTGCTGATCTCCTCGTTGGTCTCGTTGGCCTTGCCGCCCAGGTAGAGCAGCGTGTCGCAGGCGTTCACGATGGTCTCGGCGTTGTTGTCGCCGTAGGTCTCCTTCAGCTGCGAGAGCGACTGGGCGATCATCGAGACGGCGATGTTCCTGCTGCGGGTGACGGCGATGGTCCGCTCGAAGTCGGGTATGCGCCCGATGTTGGCGAACTCGTCGAAGACGAAGTGCACCGTCGTGGGCAGCGAGCCGCCGTGCGCCTCGAGCGCCTCGGCGCAAAGCGCGCTCACGGCCGTATCCATGAGCAGGGAAAACAGGAAGTCGAAGGTCGAGTCGGTGTCGCTCATCGACGCGAAGAGCGCGACCTTGGCGCCCTCGTCGCCCATGTGGGCGAGGTCGAGCTCGTCTTTGGAGGTGAGGTCACGAACGGCACGGATGGACAGCGGCTTCAGGCGGACGTTGCAGCTCGAGAGCATCGATTTCATGGTGTCGCCGGCGGCGACGCGGAACTCGCGGTAGCTCGCGAGCGCGAAGTCGTCGGGCGGCGCCGGCTCGCGGACCTTGACCCACTCCCACGCGCCGTCCTCCTCGGCGAAGCCGCGCAGCGATCCGCCCTCCGCCGAGGCGCCGCCGCGCCTGACGTAGCGCTCGCCGGTCTCCAGCTCGCGGAACACCATGTCGAGCGGGCTCATGTAGCCCGGGTCGTCGCGGGCGTCGGCGAGCGAGAGCAGCGTGAGCAGCCCGTCGAGGTTTCGGTCGGCGGGCTCGCAGTGCATGACGAGGTAGGCCGTGAGCGCGGTGTAGACCAGGCGCTCGGCCTTCTCCCAGTAGGGGTCGCCCTTGTGGTCGGCGTCGCCCTCGGTGTTGGCGACGATGCCGCGGGCGAAGCGGATGACGCCCGCCTCGTCGCGTATGTAGGCTATGGGGTTGAAGCGCATGGAGCGCGTGAAGTCGATGGTGTCGAACGCGCGGATCTCGTAGCCGAGCTCCGCCAGCGCGCCGCCCATCTCGCGGATGAGCGTGCCCTTCGGGTCGGTCACGAAGAAGCTGGCGTTGGCCTGCAGGAGGTTCGGCTTGACGTAGTAGCGCGTCTTGCCGGTGCCGGGTCCTCCAACCACGAGCACGTTGTCGTTGGTGTCGGTGGAGAGGTCGAACCTGCGGCTCACGAGGCGGATGCGCGCGTTGTCGGTGAGGATGATGTTGTTGTCGGGGTCCTTGGAGTCGCCGAAGGGCGCGATGTCCTTACGCGTGGCCCACCTGGAGCTCCCGTGCTCCTCGCCGTCGCGCCGGGCGCCATTGGACCCCAGGGAGCGCGCCCAGGCGAGGAGCGCCGCGCACGCGCAGGCCGTCCCCGTGCACAGGGGAAGCGCCTCCGCGGAGAAGACGTGCCCCGTTCGAAGCTCCGCGGGGATCGCCGCCATGGCGGCCTCCGGGTCGATGATCGGGTTGGCGCCCGACGCCGCTACGGCCGCCGCCGCGAAGTCTCCCGCGGCGAACGCCGCCGCGGCCAGCGCTGCCGCCGCCTGCCACCTCATCTCTCGGGCCCCTCGATATGTCGCGGGCCGCGCTCCCGGCCGAGGCCCTGGCTGTGGGCCCTCGCCGGCGCGCGCGCCCGCTCGGCGCGCTTCGCCAGCCGCTCGGGCGCCTGGCGCCTCTCGACTATCTCGGAGAGCCGCTCCCTTGCGCGATCGGCGGCCTTGCCCGTCTCTTGTTCCAGCTGGCGGAAGGCCTCGTCGACCTCGGGGGCGTCCTCCACCTTGAAGAGCAGCCAGTCGCGGCCCTCGCCTGGGATGATGTGGTGCTCGACCGACGCGGCGCGCAGTTTGTCGGAGACGACCTCTTTGATCGTCGCGTACTCGGGAAGCCCCGAGAGCTCCTCGAGGCTGAGCTTCGCGTAGGTCGGCACGCCGTCGGCCGCGATGGCCTCGGCGCGCCCGCCGGCGATGGTCCCGCGGATTCCCGCGAGGCGCTCGGAGAGCTCCCTCGCGCTGCGCGCCATTGCCTCGGTGCCGGCCTCCTGGCCGATCCTCAGCATCCAGTCGAGCAGCTTGCCGCCCGCCTCGTCCCCGTAGTCGCTCGCCATCCCGCGCCTCCCTTCCAGTCGAGATGAAAAGGGGCGCCTTCGCGCCCCGGTCGTCCCTATTCGGCCCCGACGGCCCTCTCGCGCGCCATGGGCGCGCGGGCTTCCTGCCCGGCGTGCGCGCGGCTCGCCTCGCGGGCGGACGCGGCGCGCTGCGCCAGCGGCTCGGGCGCCTTCTCGTGCAGATGGGCCCACTCGCCGCTGCGGCACTGCTCCGGCGTCGCCTCGCACATGTCGCGCATGGCGCGCTCGAACCGCTCGGGCTCCTGGGCGATGGCGCCGAAGCTCCAGCTCTCGAAGCTGGTCCACGCGTCGCCGTCGCGTTTGAGCGTCCACCACTCGTCGCCGGCGTTCACCTGCTGGATGAACGCGAGGTCGCGGTAGCAGAACCCCTGGCGTATGGCCCAGTTGCCCGAGCCGAGCGCCTCGCGGAGCCTGTCGACGCTCTCCGTGCGGGAGAACTCGTAGGGGTACTCCTCGAGAAACGGGTCGTCCTGCCAGTCGAAGCCGCCGACCTTGAGCCAGCCGTTCTCCTGGCACTTCTCCACGAGCCCGTCGTGCTCGCGGCCGGTTATCCTCTCGAAGCCGTCCATGGGCCCTCCGCCTTTCGTTTGTTGCTTGGCGGGCGGCGTCCTCGCGATGGGGGCACGGTGCGAGTCGGAGTAGACGTGCGTGCTGGCGCGTCGGCGCCGCCCAAGACGTGTATAGCGATTTCGATTGCGGCGGGCATCGGGGCCGCCTGCGATGGGTCGAGCTGGGTCGAGCCGTCCGTGCCTCCACGGGAAGCGCACAAGCTAGCCGAGGCGGCGCCTGTCCCTTCCGCCCAGGTAGACGGTCCTGCAGGTCTGGGAGATCCTGCTCGCGATCGCCTCTGCCGTTACGCGCTCGCCGCGCCTCGCGAGCCTGTCCGCCAGCGCGCCCGGCGCGTAGTTCGACGTGACGATGGTCGGGCGCATGTCCTCGTAGCGCGCGTCGAGCACGCTGAACACGGTGCCGACGGACCATTCCGTCGCGTCCTCCTTGCCGAGGTCGTCGAGCACGAGGACGTCGCACTTGGCGTACCGCGCGACGGCGGCCTCGGTGCCGCCCTCGTCGAACGTGGCCTTCACACGCTCGAGCATGCCCTTGGCCGTCGTGAAGGCGACGTCGTAGCCGGCCTCGGCGAACAGCCTGGCCATGGCGGAGGCGGCGTGCGTCTTGCCGGCGCCGACGCCCCCGTGTATGTAGAGCCCGGCGCCCCCGTTGCCCGCGAACGAGGCGATGTACTCGGCGAACTCGGGGCGGTCGGCCTCGGCGGCCCAGTAGCGCCTGGGGATGCCCGCGCGCGAGAGCGCCTTCTCCCGGCGGGCGGCCTCCTCCTTGGCGGCGAGGGCCGCGCGCCTTCGCGCCTCGGCCTCCCGCTCGCTGGCCGCGCCCTCGCACGGGCAGGGGGCGGCAGAGACCCAGGCGACCCTGCCCGCCAGCGCCGCGCCGAGCGGATCGAGGGCGGCGCCGCAGTGCGGGCACGCCCTCGGCTCCGGCTCGTCGAAGGAGAGCCCGGCCGCACGGGCCTGCTCCAGGGTGATGAGTCCCGCTCGGTCCATCGGGCGCCCCTTCCTTATCTTCTGAAGTCCTTGTTGTCCCTTTTGCTTATTGGGTGGCATATCGTCAGGGGTTTCCCTGTCATTTCGTCAGGGGTTCGGGCTGCGAACCCCGACGGTTCGTCATCCTTGTTCGCGGCGAACCCTGTCATTTCGTCACCCTTTCGCGCCGGGAGCCCTGACGAATCGTCAGGGGTTGCCAGCGCTCCGGGCGGCAGCCTCTCGCGCACGATGCGGTACCGCTTGGTGGCGTGCCCGCGCGCCGGGGCGTGCATGCCGCACTCTTCGATGAGGCCCCGGTCGAGCAGGTCGCGGATGGCGCGGTGGACGCTGCGCTCCTGCACGTTGAGGAATCGGGCCAGGCCGCCCTTGCTCTCGAAGTAGCCGCACCCGGCGTCGCAGAAGCCGAAGATGCGCGCGTAGACGAGCAGGGGAAGGCCGGAGAGGCCCAGGTCTGCCATCATGAAGTGCCGTACCGTCGTGAACTCGCGCGGGGAGGGGCCGTCGCGCCCCTTCGGGCCTGTGGCCGCCATCGGCGCTAGCCCCTTCTGGGCGAGCCGACGATGCTGTTCCGCTCGACCCATGCGACGAGCTCGTCGTGCAGCACGATGCCGTCGCGCGTCTTGCCGCCGATGTAGCGGATCGGGAACGGGTCGTCAGGGTCCTTGGCGAGCCGGTACATGGCGTCGCGGCTGATGCGCAGCATCGCGCACGCCTCGTCGGCGCCGAATATCGCGTTGGTCGATGCGATGAGCCTCACCTGGCTCCTGCTAATGCTCTTGGTCATGGTCGTCCTCGAGCTCCTTTCGTCTCGAGGCTCCCTCGCGTGCCCGGCCGCGGGCGGCTCCGGGGCGGTCGCCGCCGTCATTTTCTCCCGCTCCTCGACTCGATGTAGGCGTCCACTGACGCCCTCGACACCAGGAGCTTCCTTCCGAGCCTGTACGAGTCGATCTCTCCCGACCAGATGAGGTCGTATGCCTTGTTTCGGCTCGCCCTCATGTACTCCTGCATTTCGATCACCGTCATCCATTCGTCGCGATCTTGGTTGCCCTCGGGCGCGGCGCATTCGGCTGTGCGTGCCATGTTTCCTCCAATCTTCCCGTGCGGCACCGCGCGAGCACACCGCACGGCACCGTGTCCCTTTTCGTCTGCGCGACGATTGAACCGCCTGATGTCGATTGGTGAGCACGGCAGGAGCGGAGACGGGTCGAGGCGGGTCGAGCTGGTCGTGCCTTCACGAAACGGCCATGAGCCGCACGCCTTAGCTGCGAGCTAAGTCCCCGAAAAGTAAAAGGCGCCCATGCGGGCGCCTGCCTAGTAGCTGGAGTTGTTCGGCTGTGGTCGGAATGCTCCTCTTATGCGGTGCTGTCGTCCGGGGTCCGGCATCTGTCGTTCGCCTCTTCTGTCGTGTTTGATGTTGCGTGTTCTACGAGCGACCTTTCGCGGGCCTGCCGGCCCGTTGCCCCAGGTGCACCCAGGTAAATGGTACCCATCCGTTGGGACATAGACATTGTGGGGAAGATGTCTGGGTAAGCTGGAGTGGGCGAACGGGCGTCGGTTGACCAATTAGCGCTTTCTTTCGTAACGCTAGAGATAGCTTTCGTTGCTTAAGCAGGTGAATCGTTTGCGCTCGCTACGGTGATCAGATGAAGATAGTAATGGTTGATGCTGAATTTGACCGGAAAGCATAGCGAAGTTTTTCACTATGACCAAAATGATGGGATAATGTCCGAAATTACTTGGATGGGAGGCTTTATTTTGGCTGATGCGTTAATGGAAGCTGAGAAAATTAGGATTGATGTCGTGCAGGCTACTGACGAGTTAATTCGCCAACGCTACTCTCAATACCTTACGCCTAAAGAGACGGCTTCTTTTGCCGCGCAGATGCTAAGCACGCCTAAAAGTTTTCCGGCATGCTGCCTTGATTTGGGCAGTGGAACGGGCATTCTGACTGTCGCTCTTGCCGAGCGATTCGGCTGGAACATTAAAGCAGACGCCGTCGAGATCGATTCTGATATGGCGGCAATCTGTGATTCAACTTTGTCTGAGCTGAATATTGATCACAAAGTTATCAGTTGTGATGTATTAAGCCACGTTTTCCAGTCCGAATACGATTATGTAATTCTCAATCCACCGTATAAGAAAATGTCCTCCGGTGACTCCAGACAGGAGCTCCTTCCAATAAAGGCAACCAATTATTACTCAGCGTTTCTGACGCGTGCGATAGAAGCTTTGAAGCCTGGAGCGGAGTGTGTTGCTATTATTCCCCGCTCTTGGACTAACGGAGAGTATTTCGCCCCGTTTCGTAATTGGTTGTTTGACAGGTGCTCTATCGACTGGATGCATCTGTACGGCTCTAGAACTGAGGTGTTTTCTGACACTAATGTGCTTCAGGAAACAATGCTCTTGAAGATCCATAAGGGCCAACAGAGTCCCCATATTAAGATTACCGAGTCCGTCGGCAAGTTTGATACCGTCGTTTCACATAACTATCCTGCCGACGAGTTGATAGTTGGGCCTCCCGATAGAAAAATAGTAAGCATGAGACCCATTAAAAAGGGGCCGTTGCATTCTTTAAGCACCCTTAAAGAGCGTGGACTGATTGCCAGTACGGGTAAGGTGGTTGATTTTCGTCTGCGAGAAAAGCTGCTTGACGACAACGAGGATGGATGCGTGCCGCTTGTCTACTCATGCAACTTTACTAAGAACGGTTTTCTACATCCCGTTTCCGCGGGTAAGAAACAATGGTTTAGCGTAACGGACCAAAAGGACGAAAAACTACTTATAGGTCCGGGATCATTCGTTGTCGTAAAACGTTTTTCTTCAAAAGAAGAAGCTAAGAGAATTAAAGCTCATGCTTTTTTTCCAGACGGGTCGATTGCTTTGGAGAATCACCAGAACTTTATTCACGCTGGAACTCCTCGCAAAACAGTCCCTCTTGAGAAGGGCGTTGCTAAAGGGCTTGATATTTGGCTCAACTCAACCTTAGTTGACAACTGGTTTAGATCTATTTCTGGATCGACTCAGGTTAACGCATCTGATTTAAACCAGATGCCGGTTCCCTCTTTCGATGATCTTGAGCTTATGGGAAAGCAGTGGCGCATAGGTCTGAGACAAGACATTATTGATCGTATTTGTGAGGATGTTGTTAATGGATAAAACTATCGTGTCAATCGAAACAGCAAAGGAACTGCTTCGATCATTTCAAGTCGACGACGAACGTAGCAACGAGCGTTCCGCTATGGTTTGGATTGCTCTTGCTGCATTGAAGCTGGGTGATAAATGGGCCGATGCGACAAATAAAATGTACGGAACGCGTGCAATTATGGATTGGATTCGAGATGAGTGCCACACCCCATATGCCGCAAACACGCGTGAAACTATTCGCCGTTTTACGCTTCACCAGTTCGATGAGGCAGGGCTTGTTGAACAAAACGCAGATAAACCCGAGCGCCCAATCAATTCGCCTAAGTGGAATTACCGTATTACTGAGCCAGCTCTCGATGTGGTCCGCTCGTTTGGAACCGCTAAGTTTGATGATTGCCTAACATCTTTTTTGGCGGGACGGCAAAGCTGGAAAGAAATGCAGAGAGAGCAACGTGAACTGGTTAAAGTTCCGGTTACATTGCCTGGTGGCAAAAGTCTTAAACTTTCTGCTGGCGGACAGAACATTCTAATCAAAGCAATGGTCGAGCAGTTTTGTTCACGCTTTGCTCCTGGTGGCGAAGTCCTTTACATCGACGATACGAGCCACGAGGAAGGCGCGATTAATCACTTAAAGCTAGCAGAGCTCAATATCGTTATTCCCGAACGAGGAAAAGCTCCCGATCTAATCGTGTGGATGGAAGACAAGCAATGGCTCTTTTTGATGGAAGCATGCTCTACGCATGGGCCGATTGATGTCACCCGCAAGAATGAAATGAGGAGGCTATTTGACGGTCATAAAGGATCAGTTGTCTACGTCTCTTGTTTTCCCACTCGCAAGATTATGCAGAAATATCTAAGTGATCTCGCATGGGAAACCGAAGCTTGGTGCTCTGATACCCCCGATCACATGATTCACCTTGACGGAGAGAAATTCATGGGCCCCTATCGAAGCGATGAGTAGGTTGGCGCATAGATGATCGTAGTAGACGGGCGAACCGATAGAGAAAAACTTTTCGAGCTATTGAAATCTGGCGGTGAATGCAGCGAGCTCGATTTTAAAGAGACGCTAGATTTTTCTAAGAAGATCGATGAGCTCGATTTTGTAAAAGACGCTGTTTCGATGTGCAACCGTTATCCCGGTGGTTACATCGTCATTGGGGTGGACGATGATGGAAATCCATCGGCTAGAACTGAAGATACCAACTGGACGCAATTTGATGGCGCGGTTTTAACGGACAAGATAAGAAAATACGTTCAGGCGCCTTTGACCGCCATATCCCAATTACATGAGGTTGATGGACACACATACTGTTTGGTTTGCCTGTTAAGCCTTGAAGACGGGCTTCTCGTTCCTTTTTCAAAGCTCGGACAAGCAGTAGATGGAAAGGGTCGTCAAATTGTCGTGTTTCGCGAGGGCGAAATAGTTAGGCGCGACGGAGCTCAGAATCGGCCCATTGAGTATTCACAGTGGGCAGAAATATTGAAGCAGCACGATACTTGTGTGAGGAAAGACGAGAGCAAACGAATGGATGCTCTCGTGGACAAGATAATCGCTGTTCTTGGAGAGAAGGGTAAAACGCCGCCTCTCGTTTACGGCATGGATGAAGAAGCGCTTGTGCACTCGCTTGAAGCTTGCCTCGAGCAGAAGGAGAACGAGAAGCTTTCTCGCTTCATTTTTCAGGTCGCCGCAGAGTTTCAAAATGATGCGGATGCGATCAACAGTCTTGCCGGCATCGGAGCCTATGCCCTTAGCTATTGCAACGACGCGATATTTGAGAAGGCGGCAGATGCTCTCTACGACTGCTATGCCGCAATTGATGATAGCAAAGCGGACTCCGCTTCAAAAAGTCTAGCTGTGGCGGTTGCTTGTTACGAACTGGGTGCACAGCTTGTTCGCATGAAAAGATGGGATTTAATTGCCCCCTTCGTCAACCGTCAATCCCCATCTCGCTCGTACTCGATATATGCATCCTGGATACGAGACTGCCAGGTTAGGGCCGTGAACGCCGGGCTTTTCAACGAAGCCGGCTCGGGGATGATGATTACAGTTGCCTCAGACAACGCCACGAATCACCCAATTGTGGCACCGGATTGCGGACTAAATAAGGGCAGTGACGCTTCGGCGCATGAGAGATATCTCGATCTCCTATGCTCCTTTGATTTCCTTTACTGTTTATGCGTATTTGTTGCGGGGGTGGGTACTGGACTCGCATATCCCGCCTGTTGCTTCTATTCCGAAAAACGTATCTCTAATGTTGTCTCGCAAATCCTAGGAGGTGACCCAAGGGCGCGAAGAGAGCTTCTCCCCGACGACGACGATGAGAAGATCGCCATGTGTCTAAGGGAGCTTTATCGGCTTGCAAGCAATGAATCGCTTCAGAAGGATAGTAAATTTTATTGGGGATTCGATCCTTCTCGTGTGCTAAGGAAGTTCTTGCAGGATCATCCTGAGCGATTAGAAGAGCAGCCTCCCGACATGTTCAGCTATAACAATCCTGATAGAGACCCTAATAACACGAGCCATTGAGGTCCTTCGTGTGATGTTCGGCTTGTTTGCGGTAATTAGAGCAGAGTAAAACGCATGGTTTATACGCGCTCAAGATTCGGCGTAGTTTATAGGTAAATGCTAGAGGTAGCGAATAGCCATATTTTTTGAACGCTGCTTGCTACCAATCGACTCACGGGCAAACCACCTGAGACTACTCACTTTGCCCGCCAACGACGATGAGCTGTGACCTGCGGTTTTTCAACCAGCATCAAAGCCGCCAGCGTTAACTCACTTGCAATCAAAATCGTAGGTGGAGAGCAGTATATTTTGTCGGCGGTCATGCACGCCGACGAACGCAACCGGGCTATGTCCGAGGCGCTGGGAGAGGACGTGTACCACTACCACCTCCATGTGGTCTATATCCCGGTGGTGGAGAAGGAGATACGATGGACAAAGCGGTGCAAGGACAAATCCCTGGTGGGCAAGGTCAAAGAAACCGTTATGCAGGTCAGCATGAGCAAAAAGTGGGCATCCCAGCCCGCAGTAGACGAGGCCACCGGGGAGCCATTACGAACAGCAAAGGGCAAGCCTGTGCTGAGAAAGTCGTACAGCGTCTTGCAGGATGATTTCTTTCAGCAGATGCGCTCCGCTGGCTACACGGACTTGGAGCGTGGAGAGCGTGGCAGTTCCGAGGAACATCTGACGGTCACGCAGTTCAAGGTGAAGTGTGAACAGGAGCGGCTTGCACAGCTTCAGGAGGCGGCTGTGCTGGCCCAGGCCGAGGTTGACCGAAGGAACAGGGAGGCGGCAGCTGCCGAAAAGGAAGCGGCCCAGGCCAAGGCCAAACTAAACGATGTGGCCCACATGCTGAAAGGCATGGAGAAGCTGGCGGAGGAATTTTCCAGCGACCCGGAACAGGTCTTGCCAGAAGCGGGACCGCTGGAATCGGCCAGGGCCTACCGGGAGAAAAAGGCCAAGCCCTTATGGGCGAAGATCGTCAAGGTGCTGCGGTCTGTCTACCGGGCCTACTGCGACCTCAAATCCAAATTTGAGCGGCTGCAAGCGGACTATGGCCGGGAGGTCAGCAAAAATAGTTCCTTATCAGAAAGGATTTACGAGGTCTGCGCCGAGAGGGACAGTCTAAAGGGAAAGGTCAGGGACTATGAGCGGGTCAGGCGGGCCATTGGCCCGGAACAGGCGGACAGAATATTAGAGGCCGCTTACCAGCAGGAACAGGCTGAAAAGGAACGGAAACGGGACGCAAGGCAAAAAGCAAGATTAGGCGCACGATAATCACCAAAAACGGAGGGTGTTCCAGTGAATGCCCTCCTGATTTATTGGTTGATTTCCGATCCCAACCGAACACATTGAGCTGACGGCACGCTCCCGCAGTTAACCGAACGCCCCCGAGGTCCTATCCGGGCCCCGGGGGCGGCATTTTCCCAGTTGAAGGAATGGTGGAGATG
>NZ_LR597507.1 GCF_902150035.1 Enorma burkinafasonensis | reverse complement strand
GGGCGGGTCGGGGTCTCCGTCTCGGGGGCCGTCCGCCCGCTGCCGGTGCTCGGGGCGTTCGCCGCGGCGCTCGGCTCGACCAACGCGCAGGGCGATGTGGTCATGGAGGTCGAGGTCTCCTACGCGGGGAGGCCCGCCTGGCTGGAGGGTGACTATGGAACGTGGACGAAGGTATGGGACTGACCTGTTTGTCGAGGAGGGCGCCTACACCACGCTCGCCGCCGCGGTGTCCATGCTCGTGGTGCTGTCGCTGCTCTTCGTCATCGCGAGCGGCATTTGGAGCGCCTCGCGCTCGGGGGACGTGCAGGTCGCCGCCGACACGACGGCGCTCGCCGGCGCGAACGTCGTGGCCTCCTACCATACGGCGGCGACGGTGCTCGACGCCGTGGTGCTCAGCATGGGGCTGGCGGGCCTCTGCGTGACCGGCGTGGGGCTCGTGGCGCTGCTGATCCCCGGCGCGAACGCGGCGGCGTCCCAGACCATCGACGTGGGCCTGCGCATGCTCGACGCCCGCAACGACTTCGCGACCTCCGCGTCGCGCGGGCTCGAGCGGCTGGAGCGGGCGCTGCCCTTCCTCGTCGCCGCGAACGCGACGCGGACGTGCTCCGCCCAGAGCTCCGCCTCGCTCACCTATACCGGTACCGCCCTGACGGTCCCCGTGGAGTCCGCGTCCGATTTCCCGGCGCTCGCAGGCGAGCAGATCGCGACCGATGCCTTGGGCGAGCGCGCCGAGGCGCTCGACGAAGCGGCGGACGAGCTTGCCGCGGCGGCCGAGCGCACGGCGGAGGCGAAGGAGGCGGCCTGGCTCGCGGATTGTGGCAGGGACGGGGCGAACATGCGCGAGCGCGCGGGCAGCCTCTCGTCGATATCCCCGGGCCGGAACCCCCATTACGCCTCGAGCATCACCTGGGACCCCAACGTCGCCCTCGACCGCACGCGGGCCTACTACGCGGCGCGCCTATCATCGGAGGCGCCCGAGGGGCCAGGCGTGGAGGCGGCGGCCGACTCCGCCGCGCGCCGCGCGTTCTACCGCTACGCGCTCGACCGCTTCGAGGGGGTGCGCGTGGTGGAGGAGGACGGGCAGGTGACCTCGAACGTCGAGCTGCTGCCGCGCAACACCGCCGAGGTGCGGGGGACGTCGCTCTACACGGAGGCCGTGTGGCCGTCCACCTATGAGGAGGAGGGGCTAACCCTGCACTACGGCTCGGGCTGCCCGGGGGCGACCGGCGCCCGCGGGCCCGCGCTCGCCCTGTCCGCGCTCGAGAACGGGGGCGCCCGCGAATGCTCCACCTGCCGGTTCGGCGTGGGCGACGTGGGCAAAACGCCCGCCGCCTCGACCTCGATCGACAACGGCTTCGAGTACCACCTCCGCGAGTTCACGCTCGCGCTCGACGAGTACGTCGCGGCGCGCAACCGCGAGCTCGAGTTGGAGCGCCGGGCCCGCGAGGCCGCGGAGGGCGCCGGCTCGGCGTTCGACGAGGCGCTCTCCGTGCTCGAGGGCAAGCGGCCCCGCATCGCGCCTCCGGGCAGGGACGGCGTGGTCGCGTTCGTGGTGTCGGGGGAGGCCGCCTCGCCGGACTCCCTGGAGAGCGGGCTCGCGCCCGGCGCCGTCGTCCCCCAGCGCGCGGCGATCTCGGCTGCGGCGCTCGCGCCCGATCCCGCGACCGACGACTCGAATGTGCTCGCGTCGTTCTTCAGCACCTTCGAGGCTCGGGCGGGCGGAGGCGGGGTCGCCGGGCTCGTCGGCGACGTGATGGGCCTCTGGGGGAAGCTCCTCGGGGCATACGGCGACGTCGCCAAGGGGCTCTCGTCGCTTATGGACGACCTGCTCGGCGGGCTCGAGAGCATAGGGCTCGGCCCGGTGGCGCGCTGGATGGGCGATTGCATCGACGGGGCGGTCAGCGCCCTCGACATCGAGCCGGTGGACCTGCGCTCGCTCAAACCGGTGCTCACCGACAGTGCCAACGTGCTCGCGCACGCCGACGTTCCCGCGATCACCGACGTGCAGGAGCTCCTGCGCTCGCTGCCGCTCGGCTCGACGGACCCGGCGGCCCTGATGGAGGCTTTGGGTTACCGCGTGCGCGAGGAGCTCGCCTCGACGACCATCACCCTGGCGGAGATCCCGCTGCCCGGCGGGGGATCGGTCCCGCTGACGGTGCGCGTGCGCGATCTCATGGGAGGTGGCTGATATGGCGGGCATCGGCCGGTGCGGCACCTTTGCGGGCGAGGAGCGCGCCCAGGCCACGGTCGAGATGGCGGTGGTCGCCCCCGTCCTCATCGTGCTCGCGCTTATCGTCTACAATCTCATGCTCTTCCTCTCCGCGACGGCGCGGTTCGACCGGGTGGCACCGGATATCGTGATCGCGCAGGCGGTGTCGCCGCAGACGGGCTCGGCGGACCCTGCGGCCGTCCTCGACGCGAGTGCCGCCGTCGAGACGCAGCTCGCGGCGGCGATGGAGGGCTATGATGTCGAGATCGAGGTCTCCTGCTCCAGCAGCGAGGAGGAGCAGGCATCGATGCTCGCGCTCGTGGGGTCGCTCAGGACCTACCGCTGCACCATGCGCATGCGCCCGTGGCCGAGCGGCCTTGCCATCGCGGGCGTGCGGTTGGGGGCGCCCGCCGCGCTTGTCCACGAGCGGGCCGTGACCATCGACCCCTGGCGACCGGGCGTGGTGGTGTAGCGATGCGGGTGAGCGAAAGGCCGCGTGGGGCCGCCGCTCGGGTGGCCTTCGGGGTGCGGGTGACCGATCCGTGTGGGTTCAGGCGCGCGCTGCGGGCGCTGGGGTGGGAGCCTGCCCGGCTGCTTGTGGCCGAGTCCTTCCTGCAGCGCCTGGTCGGGATGCTCGCTTTGGATCTCTGCGAGGGAGCGAAGCCCGTGGACGCGGGTCCGAGCGCGAGGCTCCCGGTCGTGATGGCCTTCCCGCGCTGTTCGTCGGTCCATACCTGTTTCATGCGCTCGCCGATCGACGTCGCCTTCATCGACCGGGACGGCCGCGTGCTCTCGGTCTGCCAGGGGGTGCCCCCATGGCGCATCCGCTCCTGCCGCGGTGCCGCATCCGTGCTCGAGCGCCTATCGCGCTAATGGGTTCATGTCTCTTCTGGTGTTCATGCCATTAAATCGAGAAAGGGATAAAATGCCGGCAATCAGCATGTTCTTCGGTATCGTCATCACCATGAACTGGGCAGATCACGAGCCGCCGCATTTCCATGCGCGTTATTCGGGGTATAAAGCTAGTTACGTCCTCGATGGCAGGCGTAGCGCAGGCACCATGCCTGTGCGACAGGAGCGTATGATTCTCGCATGGCTGGAGATCCACAGGGACGAGCTCATGGCGAATTGGGAGCTTGCACGTGATAACCAGCAACTGTTCAGAATCGACCCACTGAGTTAGGAGTAGCCCATGACGAGCGTATTCGACATCCCGCTGGTTGATGTTGTCGAGGTCAAGCCGCTCGAGGACTATCGTCTGCTCGTTGCGTTCGAGGATGGGAAGCGGGGGATCTTCGATATGTCCCCGTATCTTGATTGGGAGGTGTTCAAGCCGTTACGGGACCGGTCGCTCTTCCGTGCGGCGAGGATATCCTATGGAACGGTGGCATGGCCCGGCGAGATCGACATCGCGCCCGAGCGCCTCTACACCGACATGGTTCCGCTGGAGGAGCCGCGGTCCTGAGGAAGCCCTTCGCGCACGCCCCTTGAGATAGCGCGAGATCCGATGACGCAGCCCCCTCCCCGCGGGCGAGAAGAGAACAGCCCAGACGCCGCAGGGCATCCGGGCTGCTTGTTCACGTGGCTGGGGCAGAGGGATTCGAACCCCCGTAACCGGCACCAAAAACCGGGGTCCTGCCGCTGGACGATGCCCCACCGCTACCTGCGCTCAGGGGCGCGAACCCCTGCTACGCAGTCCAAACAGTGTACCTAATCGCTCAGCGCATCGCAAACGCCGTCGAGCAGCTGCACGGCGAGCGCCTGCGCGTCGCTCGCGGTGAACGAGCCGTACTGGGTGAGGCCGGTGAGCTCGATGCGCAGCAGCGCCGGGTGCGCCGTCGCGGCGGCGAGGGCCGTGCGGATGCGCTGGCCCACGTTCATGCACTCGGCGAGCACGACGGTGGCGCGGGGCGCGGCGTCCTCGGGCAGCGGGTCGCTCGCGAGCTCGAACACGATGTCCACGTCGTCAGGCGCCTCGCGGTCGCAGAGCTGCATGCCGCTGTTGTCGGTCGTGGCGGTGGCGATGTTCCACATGCGCGAGGCGACGTTGCGGGCGATGGGGTCCGCGCCGATCACCGCGACGCGGTTGCGCTCGAGCACGCTCGCCGCGCGGGCGAACCCGATGTGCACGTCGGACTCGCTCACCGAGGGCTTGCCCTCCCAGATGTGGTGCAGGCGGTTGATGTAGTTGAACGTGTCCTGGAACGCCATGCCGTCGGCGAAGAGCCCCACGTTCTCCTGGAACTGCTGCAGGCCCGCCTCGGTATGGGGGCCGAACTTGCCGTCCGCCTCGCCGCACGAGAAGCCGAGCGCGTTGAGGGCGTGCTGCAGCTCGCGCACGTCGGAGCCATGGAAGTTGGGGATGCGCAGGTAGAGCGTGCGGTCGCCGAGCTTGTAGGACGCGTCGACGAGCCTGCTCCAGCACTCGGTGTCGACATCCTCGCCGGCGTCGATGCCCTGCGAGGCGCGGAAGGAGCGCACCGCCGATGCGGTGGACGCGCCGAAGGAGCGCCCGTCGAGCTCCGCGCTATCGATGGTGTGGCCGAGGTTGACCAGACGGGTCTGCACGTCCTCGACGGCCGGACCCTGCATGCCGATGGTGAT
The DNA here is from genome assembly GCF_902150035.1 of Enorma burkinafasonensis. Taxonomy (GTDB): domain Bacteria; phylum Actinomycetota; class Coriobacteriia; order Coriobacteriales; family Coriobacteriaceae; genus Enorma; species Enorma burkinafasonensis. The sequence goes on along the minus strand of NZ_LR597507.1, from coordinate 104,958 downwards.
GGCCTCCATGCGGCCCCTTTCCCCTCAAAAACGCGCACGCCGCGACGCCGGGGCGTCACCGTGCATGCGCGGCTGTATCAACGGTGGCTATAGTCTAGCAAGTTAGGCGGCCCTGCGTCTCAATCGCCCGTTGCCCCGCCCCGACCGCTCCACAAAATGTGCGTCGTAGACGGATTCTCGACATTTGGCGTTCAAGATAGGGGGCACGGCGGGGAAAGACGGATGCCGGATGCCGCCCGGGCACCTGGCGGTGATTCGGGAATGCTTGGGAAAGGACCGCAAGGCACAAGCCGTGTTGGAGGGAACCGTGGAAGCGAGACGAAGCCTGCTCATCGTCGACGACGAGCCGGATATCCTGCATATGCTCGATGAGTTCTTCACGATGGAGGGATACGCCACGCGGTGCGCAGCGAGCGCCGAGGAGGCGCTCCATATCGTGAACGAGCTCATGGGCCGCGATGGGAGCGGAGAGGTACGCTCCGAAGGGGACGGCTCCGGTGCCCGGGGCGCGTCCATCGACCTCATCCTGCTCGACGTGAACATGCCGGGGATGGACGGGTTCGAGCTCTGCCGGCGCCTGCGCACGTGCCTGAGCTGCCCGATCATATTCCTCACCGCCCGCGTCGAGGACGTCGACCAGCTCGACGGCTTCTCGGCCGGTGCGGACGATTACGTGCTCAAGCCCTTCTCGCTGGAGGTCCTCGGCGGCCGCGTGCGCGCCCATCTCGCGCGCGACGAGCGCCTGCGCGGGGAGCGGCCCCGGAGCGTCCGCGTCTTTCCCGAGGTGACCATCGACTATTCCGAGCGGACGGTCACGGTGCCCGCGACCCAGGCGACGCTCGACCTCACGCGCACCGAGTTCGACATCATCGCCTTCCTCAGCAAGAACCCGGGACGCGTCTACGACCGTGCGCTCCTGTATGAGCAGGTGTGGGGATGGGACGCGACGGGCGACCCGTCAATCGTTCGCGAGCACGTGCGCCGCATCCGCCGCAAGCTCTCGGAAGCTGGCGTGCAGGCCGAGCTCATCGAGACCGTGTGGGGTGTGGGCTACCGATGGGGCGCGCGATGAGGGGCGACGGCAGACGGCTGGCAGGCGGCGGTCCGCTTGGCGAGGCGATCCGCATCGCCGGGAAATGAGAAGGTGGGAGCATGATGCATGCAAGACGTATCAGGGACCGGGTGGCATCATGGCTGCGCAACCCCTCCATCATGCGCGCCTTCTTCTGCTACGCAGCGGTGTGGGCGGTCGCGGCGACGACCGTCGCCGTTTTGGGCATCTCGGCGCTGATGGACCTCCACTACAAGCTCGCCGAGGAGCACCGTGCCGAGCACGTCGAGGTCAACGCCGGGCCCTACATCTATGACGCCGCCACCGACGAGCTCATCCCGGCGACGCCGATCTACCTCGACAACTCGTATGACCAGATCGTTTTCGTCGCGTTCGCCGCCGCGCGCCAAAATTATGCTTCGGGCAGCGTCATGACCGGAGGATGGAGCCATGGTGGGCAGGCGGTCGATGCGACCATGGGGTTGCTGCGCGAGGATCCGGTCTACGAAGTGACGGATTGGGGCGGGAACTATACCGAGCAGGACTACATCGACTCGGACGGCAGCCCTTACGACCCCGACGGCATCATCCCCATCGACAAGCTTCCCACGTACGATGCGCGCGAGCGGGCCGGCCGTGCGCAGACGACGGATGTCCTGAGTGACGACGAGCTCGGTGCGGGCGTGCTGACCTCGAACGTCGCATACTACGTGTTCCTGGAGGAGGGGGCCTATCTCGGGCCGCTCGACTGGGCGCTCCGCCTCGCCGCCGGGGTCGGCGTCCCCATCGTGGCCTACGGCGGCGGCGCCCTCGTGATGTTCCGTCGCTTCTACCGCCGCTACATCTCCGGCCCGCTCGACGAGCTCGCGCGCTCGGCGAAGCGCATCGCCGCCCGTGACCTCGACTTCACGATCGAGCCGGTCCGCGGGCGCGAGCTGGGCAGGCTGAGCGAGGTGCTGGAGCGCATGCGCGCCTCGCTGCTCGACGCTGAGCGCGAGCTATGGCGTACCGCCGAGGAGCGGCGCCGACTCAATGCCGCGTTCGCCCACGACCTGCGCACGCCGATAACCGTGCTCAGGGGGACGGTCGAGATGGCCCGGATGCGCTTGCTGCGGGATGGTGCCGCGGCAGCTGAGATGGGGGATGGGCCGGATGCCGGCGACGCCAAACGGCTTGCTGCCGTGCGTCCGGAGGACCAGGGGCGCGAGCGGGAGCTGCTCGACAAGCTCCTCTCGCAGGTCGACCGCCTGGAGGCCTATGCGGTCTCGATGAGCCGCGTGAGCAAGCTCGAGGACCGTGCTCCCGAGCGGCACCCGTACCGCGCCGACTACGTTGCGGGCCTGCTCGAGGAGTACGTGCGAGCCTATGTGGGCTCATGCGGGCGGGAGGTGAGCCTCGGCTTCCGGATGCTGGGTGCCACCGAGTGCGTGGTCCATATCGACCTGCAGCTGGTGGAGGAGGTCTTGGGCAACGTCCTCTCCAACGCATGCGACCATGCGCGCTCCGAGGTGGACGTGACGTTCGCGGCGCCCCCGATGGACGATGAGCCCCCGGCGCCCCAGGAAGCGTCGGGTGGCGAGGGCGCATGTCCTGACCGGTCGGCATCCGCCGGAGCGGTGCTCTTCACGCTGACGGTCGCCGATGACGGGCCGGGTTTCTCGCCCGAGGCGCTCGCACGCGGGTGCGACCCGTACTTCGGCGAGCGCAGGTCGGCCGAGCACTTCGGGCTGGGCCTGCATATCGCCCGGACGCTCGCGCGACGGCATGGCGGCGACGTCGTGCTCGCGAACCGCGAGGAGGGCGGCGCGCGCATCGCCCTGACGTTCGCCGTGGGCCCAGATCCTTCGGAAAGCCCTGCTTGATTCTTTACCTGATCCTGATAGGCGGCCCGTACCATCGAGGTAGCTTTCGTCTCGCGGCGACGTCCGCGCGGCGGCGGGGTGCAGGCCGGCTATGGGGAGGGGACATGTTGGGAGAGACCGCCATGGGTACGGTTCAGGATTCCTCTCGGGTGCCCTGGGTGCCCGCAGCCCCGCACGGGAAGGCCCCCGCGCGCCGCGGCGCCGGCAGCGCGCGCTGCGCCCTCACGCTCAAGCAGAAGCGCGCGCTCATCGTCGCGGTGACCGCGGCGCTGCTCGCGGCCATCGTCCTCGCTTGCTGGAGCTACCTGCCGGGCGTCTACGCGTGGCTCGCCGACGCGACGCTTTTGCACGCCTACGTGGCCGAGCACGCCATGCTGAGCCGCCTTGCGGTCCTCGGCGTGAACGTGCTCCAGATCGTGCTGGCGTTCCTGCCGGGCGAGCCGGTCGAGCTCGCGAGCGGGTACGCGTTCGGGTTCTGGGAGGGCACGGCGCTCTGCCTCGTCGCGAGCGCGGTGGCGTCGTCTGCCATCTACCTCGCCGTGCGGCGCTTCGGCTGGCGCGTGGTCGGGCTCTTCTTCGACCGGGCGCACCTCGAGCGCTACGCGTGGCTGCGGAACACCCGCCGCCTCGAGCTCATCATGCTCGTCGTCTTTCTCATCCCGGGCACGCCGAAGGACTTCCTCACCTATTTCGCGGGGCTCACGCGCATGCGGTTCACAGCCGTGCTCGCCATCGCCACGCTCGGGCGCATCCCCTCGATCGTCACCTCGACGGTCGCGGCCTCGGCGTTCGGGGCGGGCGACTACACCGTCGCCCTCGCGGCGGTCGCGGTCGCGTGCCTGCTCGCGCTTGCGGGCGGCGTCATGTACCGGCGCTTCGAGGCGCGCGTGAGGGAGTAGGGGGCGCGCGGGGCGCCCGCGGCACCCACGAGGCGCCCTTGCGGCACCCTTTCGGCGCCTGCCCTGCCCGTTCCGAAGCCGCCCTAGCTCAGGCGCTCGATGAAGAAGTCCGCCATGTCGAGGAAGAGCGCGCGGCAGCCCTCGTCGAGCTCCACCGCACCGAGCGTCTCCTTGGCGCGGGCGGTGAGGTCCGCGGCGTAGGAGCGCGCGAACGCGATCGCACCGGTCTCCTCGAAGATCTCGACGGCGCGGTCGAGTGCTGCCGGGTCGTCGGTGCCGGCATCCAGGATGGCCTGGAGCTCGTCGTGGAAGCGCACGTCGGCGAGGGCGTGCACCGCCACGAGCGTGCGCTTGCCCTCGGTGATGTCGGTCCGCCAGTCCTTTGCCCGGTCGCTCCCCACGATGTTGATGAGGTCGTCCTGAATCTGGAAGGCAAGGCCCGTGTCCAGGCCGAACGAGCGGAGCGCCTCGATCTGGGAATCGCTGCCGCCGCCGATGATGGCGCCGCAGGCGAGGGGCACCGCGCCCGAGTAGTGGGCGGTCTTGAGCGTCGCCATGCGCAGGTAGTCCGCGACGGAGATGTCGAAGCGGCCGTCGCGCACCCAGCCCAGGTCGAGCGCCTGGCCCTCGATGGTCCGCTCGGTCATGGCGGTGAGCTCGCGCAGCACGCGCAAGCGCGTCGCGTCGTCGAGCGCGGGGTCGTTCAGCACGGCGTCGGTCACGAGCGTGAGGTCCATGTCGCCGCAGTTGATGGCGAGGCCCGTGCCCTCGGTGAGGTACATGCAGGGCTTGCCGCGCCTGAGCTGGCCGTGGTCGGCGATGTCGTCGTGGATGAGGGCCGCGCTCTGGAAGTGCTCGATGGCCGCCGCGGCGCTCCGGGCGCGCGCGGGGTCGCCGCCGACCGCCTTGCAGGCCGCGAGGCAGATGAGCGGACGGTGGCGCTTCCCGCCGTTCTCGGTGAAGGAGCGCAGCGGCGCATAGAGGTAGCGGTCGAGGTCGTCGCCCGCGGGGCAGCCCGTGCGCGCCGGCTTGAAGAACGAGGCGAGGTAGCCGTCAAGGTCGCCGTGATGGCTCTGCAGGTATTCGGCGAAAGCGTTGGCCATGGAAAGCCGCTCCCTTCATGGTGCGGAAGGTCGGTCCCGGCGGGGCCGCTCGCCCCGCGCGTCCGGGGCAGGGCCGGCCTTCGCCGTCCTGATAGCGAGTGCCGCCCTTGCCGGCCTAGCGCTGGGTGGCGAAGCCGTCGGGGTTCGCCGACTGCCAGCGCCACGAGTCGCGGCACATGTCGTCGAGGTCGAAGCGGGCCTTCCAGCCCATCTCCTGCTCGGCCTTGGTCGCGTCGCACCAGTTGGCGGCGATGTCGCCGTCGCGGCGCGGGCAGATCTTGTAGGGGAGCTCGCGTCCGCAGGCGCGCTCGAAGGCGTGGATCACGTCGAGGACCGACGAGCCGGTGCCGGTGCCCAGGTTGAAGATGCCCACCTCGGAGCGGCCGTTCATCCACTCGAGGGCCGAGACGTGGCCGCAGGCGAGGTCGACCACGTGGATGTAGTCGCGAATACCGGTGCCGTCGGGCGTGGGGTAGTCGTCGCCGAAGACGTTCACGCATGCGCGCTTGCCCACGGCGACCTGCGCCACGTAGGGCACCAGGTTGTTGGGGATGCCCTTGGGGTCCTCGCCGATGAGGCCCGAGGGGTGCGCGCCGATGGGGTTGAAGTAGCGCAGCAGCACGACGTTCCACTCCGGGTCGGAGGTGTGCAGGTCCATCAGGATCTGCTCGATCATCCACTTGGTCCAGCCGTAGGGGTTGGTCGCCGGCTTCTTGGGGTCGCGCTCGGTCACGGGCGGGTTGTCCGGGTCGCCGTAGACCGTCGAGGAGCTCGAGAAGATGATCGACTTGCACCCGTGCGCACGCATGACGTCGCAGAGCGTGAGGGTGCTGCCAATGTTGTTCGCGTAGTACTCGAGCGGCTTGTGGACGCTCTCGCCGACGGCCTTGAATCCGGCGAAGTGGATGACGCGGTCGGGGCGCTCGGCATCGAAGATGCGATCCAGGGCCGCGCGGTCGTTGACGTCGGCCTCGTAAAACGTGAGGTTCGCGGCGGCGTCAGGCCCCACGATCTCGCGGATGCGGTCGAGGGCGACGGGGCTCGAGTTGGAGAGGTCGTCGACCACGGCGACGCGGTAGCCGCGCTCGAGGAGCTCGACGGTGGTGTGCGAGCCGATGAAGCCGGCCCCGCCGGTGACGAGGACGCAGGTATCCTGGGGTGCAAGTGCTTGAGACATGGGTACTCCCTATCGACGCGAAGACGCTGCGTAAAAGTATACCGGCTCGATGCGGCGCGCGGCGCGGCGGCGTGCGATGTCGCGATACGGACACGCGGCGGCAGCGATTTATGTGCCCCTGCCGGATACCGGGTTCCCGTGCGCGGCGCGGTGCGTTTTGCGCTATCCTGTATAGCTGTCAGGGCGACATATACACACAACACTTATTCGGAGCACGTATGTCACACCGCAACGACCAGGCTGCATCGCAGCATACCGATCGAATCCACACCGCATGCGACGGGCCCCTCCCCATGAGGGGGGACGGCGTCATCTGCTCGCGCCGCAGCGCGCTCAAGGCCATGCTCTCCATGGCGGGCGCGGCGGCGCTTCTGGGCAGCCCCGTCTCGGCGTTCGCCGTGGACGAGGAGCCCCAGGCGAGCCAGGAGACCCTCGACGCCCTGAGCGACGCCCAGGCGGAGTACGACGCCGTCAAGGCCCAGCTCGACGAGATCTCGGCCCAGTACCAGGAGCTCAGCCGCCAGCTCGACGAGACGATGGGCCAGATCGAGGACGTCCAGGCCCAGATCGACGAGACCGAGGCCGAGATCGAGACGAAGCAGGCCGAGCTCGAGGAGAAGCAGCAGGCGCTCGCCGAGCGCGTCGCCGAGGACTACAAGGACGGCGGCAGCACCACGCTCGCGCTTCTGCTCTCGTCCGCGACGCTCGACGAGCTCATCTCGAACGCCTACTACCTGGGCAAGATGAACGAGAGCGACCGCCGCGCCATCACCGAGATCCACGACATCCAGGAGGAGCTCGCCCAGCGCAAGGAGGACCTCGAGGCCCAGAAGGCCGAGCTCGAGGCGCTCAAGGAGCAGCAGGCCGAGCAGCTCGCCGAGATGCAGGCCAAGCAGCAGGAGGTCCAGGAGACCCTCTCCGGCCTGGGCAGCGAGGTCCAGGAGCTCATCGCCCAGCGCGACGCCGAGATCGCCGAGGCGATCGCCGAGGCCGAGGCCGAGGAGCAGCGCCGTCGCGAGGAAGAGGAGGCGCGCCGGCGGGCCGAGCAGCAACAGCAGCAGAGCGGCGGCGTGCCCAATCTGCCCGCGGCGGGCAGCGGCCAGGACTACAGCGCGGCGAGCGCCGGGCAGAAGCGCATCGTCGACTCGTGCTACTACACGCCCTGCCCCGGCCCCAACTACTGCGCCAAGTGGGTCTCGTGGGTCTTCAACAACGCCGGCTACGGCCGCGTGTACGGCAACGCGAACGACATGTACAGCTCCTGGTGCACCAGCTCGAGCAAGGACAGCCTGCAGGTGGGCATGATCATCGCGGTCTCCACGCACAGCCATACCATCGCGGGCAGCATCTGGGGGCACGTGGGCATCTACATCGGCGACAACAAGGTCATGCAGAACATCGGCTACATCAACACGCAGGACCTCGACAGCTGGATCCGGTACTACGGCACCACGGTCACCCCGCGCTGGGGCTGGGCGAACGGCATCGACCTCTCGGCCCAGTAGGGTTAAGGCGAATAGGCGATCATGCGGGCGGCTGCCTTCGGGCGGCCGCTCGCCGTATGTGCCGGCTCGCCGGCTGTCGCGGCGCGGCTCGCCTGTGGGCACCGCCCGGCCCGTGGCCTCATCGCTCGGCCAGGTCTCGCACGAGCTCCCTGAGCTCGGCGACCTCCTCCTCGAGTTCGCTGATGCGGCGCTGGTTGCCGATGATGGCGGCGCGGTTCATGCGCGACTGCTCCTCGACCGGGTCGGGCATGCTCTCGCGGTGCTTGCTCGCCTCGAAGGTCTCGGCGACCACGCGGCAGCCGTTGCGGCGGACGATGCGCCCGGGGATGCCCACGACGGTGCAGTCGGCGGGCACGTCCTTCACCACCACCGAGTTGCCGCCCACCTTGACGTTGTCGCCCAAGCGGATGTTGCCGAGCACCTTGGCGCCGGCGCCCACGGTGACGTTGTTGCCGAGCGTGGGGTGGCGCTTGCCGCACTCCTTGCCGGTGCCGCCGAGCGTGACTCCCTGGTAGAGCACGCAGTCGTCGCCCACGATGGTGGTCTCGCCCACGACGACGCCCATGGCGTGGTCGATGAAGAAGCGCCGGCCCAGCTGCGCGGCGGGGTGGATCTCGACGCCGGTGAAGAAGCGGGTGATCTGGCTCAGCACGCGCGCGGGTCCCTTGAGGCCGTGGCTCCAGAGCCAGTGCTCGGGCGTGTGCATCCACTTGGCGTGGAGGCCGGGGTAGGAGAGGAAGATCACGAACCCGCTCTGGGCGGCGGGGTCGTGCGTCTTGACCGTCTGGATGTCCTCGCGGATCGTGGCGATGAAGCTCATGGGCTGCCCCTTGTCGCGGGTGTGGCGGATTCGCGCGCGGCGCCGGCAGCGCCGACGTGCCGCGTGCTCGGTATCGTGCGCTTAAGTATAGCGAATCACTAGGAATAAACGACGGCACACGCAACGAGCACAAGCTGCCCGTGCCCATGGCGGCGCGAGCGGGTGAGTGCGGCGCTGGGTCCGGAGCGCGCGGCGACGCCGGCATGCGGTGCTAGAGGTTCGGTTAAATGTTCCCCTCGCGCTTGAATGCGCGGGAGCACTCCACCGCAGGAGAGTAGAATCAACCCTTGGAACCATGATGCGCGGCACCCGACCCGCCGCGCAGGGAGTTATCGACCAGGAAGGGACGGCTATCATGGCGGTGGAGAAGAAGGATATCGACTGGGGCAGCCTGGGCTTCGCCTATCAGCCCACGGATTACAGCTACGTCTGCAACTACAAGGACGGCGCCTGGGAGGAGGGTGGCCTCACCGAGGACCACGCCCTCACGCTCTCTGAGTGCGCGGGCATCTTCCATTACTGCCAGGAGGTCTTCGAGGGCCTCAAGGCCTACACCACCAAGGACGGCGACATCGTCTGCTTCCGCCCCGACCTCAACGCCTCCCGCATGGCCGACTCCGCCCGCCGCGTGGTCATGCCGCCCTTCCCAGAGGACAAGTTCGTCGAGGCCGTGAAGATGGTCGTCAAGGCCAATGAGGCCTGGGTGCCGCCCTTCGGCTCCGGCGCCACGCTCTACGTGCGCCCGTTCATGGTCGCCACGGGCGAGGTCATCGGCGTGAAGCCCGCTGACGAGTACCAGTTCCGCATCCTCGTGACGCCGGTGGGCCCCTACTACGCGGGCGGCGTCAAGCCGGTCGCGCTCAAGGTCCCCGAGTACGACCGCGCCGCGCCTCACGGCACCGGCGCCATCAAGGCCGGCCTCAACTACGCGATGTCGCTCTACCCGAGCGTCCAGGCGCATGCCGAGGGCTTCGCGGACAACATGTTCCTCGACCCCCAGACTCACACTTACGTGGAGGAGTCCGGCGGCGCGAACTTCCTGTTCGTCGATCGCGAGGGCACGCTCGTCGTGCCGCAGTCGCACACCGACTCGATCCTGCCGTCCATCACGCGCCGCAGCCTCGTGCATGTGGCCGAGAACATGCTCGGCATGAAGGTCGTCGAGCGCCCGGTGCTCTTCTCCGAGGTCCAGGACGGCGCGTTCGTCGAGTGCGGCATGTGCGGCACCGCCGCAGTCATCAGCCCGGTGGGCAAGGTCGTCGCCGGCGATACCGAGACCGTGTTCGGCGAGGGCGGCATGGAGCACGTCGGCCCCGTCATGGCGAAGCTCCGCGAGACGCTCACCGGCATCCAGGCCGGCGAGATCGAGGGCCCCGAGGGCTGGGTCGTCAAGATCTGCTAACGGCCTTCTGTAACGATTCGCCCGGAATGCGGGGTGCGCTTCGTCTGAGGCGCACCCCGTTATTCGTCAAGGTTCTCGGACTTGCTTTGAAAAGCATCGCACGACCATCAAATGCCATGGAATCCAAGGTGATTTTGACGGATATGCGATGCCTGCGGTGAAACATGCTGGCGTCCGACATCGTTGTAGACGCACCTGAACGGAGATTGCGAGCGCAGCCTCATCCGATCTGATCCTGCGGCCACCGCCTTATCGCAAAGAGCCTGAGCCTGTTTTGGGCATCTTGGAATGCGGCCGTGCGATCGACGGTAATCCCGCACGCCGCGGCGAGGGCGTTCAATGCGCGATGCAGCTTTAACTGGCTGGCAAACTGCCCGCGCGTGAGCGTGAACATGGTATACCCCATCATGCTGAGGACGCTGTTGCGCTCTGCATCGTGCGCGCTGCGGAGAGCTTCCTCATGCGCGCGACCGTTGTATTCGACCCCGGTTTTCGCGCGTGGGATGAATAGGTCGATATCGAAATAACGCGAAGCGGTGAAACGGGCGAAGCTCCGGGGGATATCGATGCGTTTGTTCAGCTCGAAGCTTCGGAATCCCAACCCGCCGAGTTTCCGTGGGCATGCGACCATCATGGCCGTGCCGGTTTCCATGGGGGAGCGTGAACCGTCGCGAACGCTCGCCAGGGCGCGTCGTGCGCGTTGCGCTCCTGGGGCGTGCGGATGGGCGTCGATCCACGCGCGCAGTCCCGCTCGCGAGAGAAACGGCTCGTGCTCGATATAGTCGCCGTCTTCTATGACGGTGTATCGTCCGCATAGCTCGTAGCCATATTCGATGAGCTCGAGTTGCGTCATCCAGGTAGCCGCTTGAACAAAGCAAAGCGGCTCGCAGACCATGAGGGCGCCTGGGGCAAGTGGCATAACAAGCTCGGATGAGATCAGGTTCCCGAATACATGCGTGACGACTGCTTTGGAACCGGTTCGATCCGAGGGAAACGAGACGAGAAGATCCAGCGGATCGTTTCCGAACCGGGAGATGCCGAAGCTGGAAGCTGCTTGGCGTAACGCGAGCGCTATAGCTCGAGGACTTGTGCTGACATGGTCCAATCCGAAGTCGGCAAAAAGGGGGTCCAGGTCAACCGGCGTTTCCGCCGGGTCGATGGAGAGGGCCGCGGTAGCACTTCCAGGACGCGCGAGGGGCTCGTGGGCGGATGAGGGCCACATCGCGCGGCGTTCTATAACGGCGCGGGAGTGATAGAGCTGCCAAGCCGTCTTATGAGACAAAACGACGGGGAGGTCCATGGTTCGCCCTCCTTATGCGAGATGTGCTTTAGGTTCTAGCACAGTGCCCGGGGCTTGGAAAGTTCTGGAACGCGGACTCATTCCACGCGCCCTGAAAGCATCGCATGAGCGTCAAAAGCACGGAAAACTAGGTAGAAAATGTCGGACATGCGATGCTTTAAAGAAGAACGGCGACGCGAGATCGACTGAAGATTCAAACAGAGGGGTATAGCGGCTGGAAAAGAGAAGGAGGTCCGCGCCAGAGGGGGAACGAGCCCCCACCCGGCGCCGGATGGGGGCTCGTGAAGGTCGCATCTGGCGGAGAGAGGGGGATTCGAACCCCCGGGACGCTCGCGCGCCCAACGGTTTTCAAGACCGCCGCATTCAACCGCTCTGCCATCTCTCCGTGACTGGTAATGATAGCATCGAACCGAGCCGCGGCGCCACGGGCGCCCGGCTGGATGGAAAACGGACGGAAGGGCGGCCCGGCATGGGCGGGGGTTTCTCTGGCGAAGGCATAGGTGCCGAGGCGCGCGCGCAGGACGAGCGGTTCATGCGCGAGGCCCTCGCGGAGGCGCGGGCAGCGGCAGCCGAGGGAGAGGTCCCGATCGGTGCGGTCGTGGTCTACGGGGGCCAGGTGATCGCCTGCGCGCACAACCGCCGCGAGCTCGACGAGGACCCGTCGGCGCACGCGGAGTTCTCGGCGATGGTCGCCGCCGCGCGCGAACTCGGGCGCTGGCGCCTTTCCGGGTGCACCGTCTACGTGACGCTCGAGCCGTGCCTCATGTGCGCGGGCCTCATGGTGAACGCGCGCATCGACCGCTGCGTCTTCGGTGCCTTCGACCCCAAGGGCGGGGCGGTGGGGTCGCTGTTCGACGTGAGCGACGACCGCCGGCTCAACCACGCGTTCGAGGTCACCGCGGGCGTGCTCGAGGAACCGTGCGCCGAGCTGCTCCGCGTCTTCTTCGCCGAGCGCCGCGCCGGCGGCCGCGCCCTGCACGAGGACGCGGCGCACCCGCGGCCGGGCGATGCGGAGACGGGGCGCCGGGTCGATGGCGATGGGGGGCCGAGTGGTGCGAGCGACCCCGCCGCTTTGGCTGCCGGTACGCTCGGCGGCAGGCCCCGCGTGCTCCTCGCGATCGATTCCTTCAAGGGCGCGGCGACGAGCGCCGAGGCGGAGTCATGGGTGGCGGAGGGCATCCTCCGCGCGTGCCCCGGCGCGCGGGTGGCACGGCTCCCGATGGCCGATGGCGGCGAGGGCACCGTCGACGCGCTCCACCATGCGCTCGGCGGGACGATCGTGCGCCGGCAGGTGACGGGGCCCTTGGGCGAGCCGGTCCGGGCATCGTACCTGCTGGCGGGCGAGGGGCCGGATACCCTCGCGGCGATCGAGATGGCCGAGGCCGCGGGCATCGCGTACTCGCCCTGCACCCATGAGGCGGCACTTGCCGCCTCGACCCGCGGCGTGGGCGAGCTTCTGCTCGACGCCGTGGCGCGCGGGGCGCGGAAGGTGTACTTCGCCATCGGCGGCTCCGCCACCAGCGACGGCGGCGCGGGCTTCCTCCAGGCGCTGGGCGCGCGCCTCGTGGATGGATGCGGTCGTGAGATCGGGCCCGGGCTCGCGGGCCTTCGCGACGTGGCGGGCATCGACCTCGCCGGCGCGCTCGCGGCGCTTTCCGGCTGCGAGCTCACGGTGCTCTCCGATGTGGACAACCCGCTGGTGGGCAAGCGCGGCGCCCTGCGCATGTACGGCCCGCAGAAGGGCCTGCTAGCCGGCATCGACGACGCCGAGGCGACCTCGCTCGCGGAGGACTACGACCGCTGGATGGTCGCCTACGGGCGCGCCCTCGACGAGGCCCGGGAGCGCTCGGGCGTCGCGCAGCAGCCCGGCGGGCCGCTCTTCCGCTCCGTCCTCGGCGTGCCGGGGGCCGGCGCGGCGGGCGGTCTGGGCGCGGCGCTGCTCGCCCTCGGCGCGCGCATGTCCTCGGGCACCGCCACTATGCTCGACATGCTCGGGTTCGACGAGGCGCTCGGCGGAGCTGACCTGCTCGTCACGGGCGAGGGCTTCATGGACGAGCAGACCGCGCACGGCAAGGCCCCCGCCGGCGCCGCCGCACGGGCCAAGGAGCACGGCGTGCCCACCGTCGCGGTGGTGGGAGGGCGCGCCGACGACCTGGGCGGCGCCTATGCCGCGGGGATCGACCTCGTGCTGCCCATCTGCCGGCGCCCCATGTCGCTTAAGCGCGCGCTCACGGCCGAGGAGACGCGCCGGAACCTCGTCTGCGCCGGCGAGGCCGCGATCCGCGCGCTCCTCTGCGGGCGACCGCATCGGTAGGTGCGGCGCCCCCGCCTGCGTGGTCGTGTCATGTGAAGGAACGGTTGCAGCTCGACGCCTGCAGGTCGAGCGGTTATCATAGGTAGCGCGCTCTGCGCGTTCGATGGGTTCGGGTGACGATATGTTCCGAACCTGGTCAGGTCCGGGAGGAAGCAGCCATAAGGAGCCTCTGCCGGGCACCCGGATCCATCGAATGCACGGGGCGCTTTCTCATGAGCCGCGCCGGCTCCAGTCGTGCAATCGGGGATTAGCATGTTCAACCTGCTGAAACGCTATGCGCGCGCCTATAGGGTCAACCTGACCGTGGGCCCGCTCACCAAGCTCATCGAGGTCGTGTTCGACCTCTTCACGCCGCTCGTGGTGGCATGGATGATCGATGCGGGCATCCGCGGGGGCGATGTGGGGACCGTCGTCACGGGCGGCCTCATCCTGCTCGCGATGGCAGCCGTGGGCATCCTGTTCGCGCTCGTCTGCCAGAAGATGGCGTCGCGCGCGTCGCAGGGCATGGGCACCGACATCCGCCGCGACCTCTACCGCCGCATCAACGAGCTCTCGCATGCCGACCTCGACCGCTTCGGCACGCCCTCGCTCGTCACCCGCATCACCAACGACGTCAACCAGGTGCAGCTCGCCATCGCCCTCGGCATCCGCCAGCTCATCCGCTGGCCGCTGCTCGCGGTGGGCTCCATGGTGGCGGCGCTCGCCATCGACCTCAGGCTGGGGCTCATCTTCCTGGTGTCCACGCCGCTCATCGGCGCGGTCTTCTGGGTCGTCATGGCCAAGTGCGTGCCGTTCTACCGCAGTATGCAGGTGAAGCTCGACCGTCTGGCGCTCATCACGCGCGAAGGGCTCTCGGGCGCGCGCGTCGTGCGCGCCTTCACCCGCGAGGAGCACGAGCGCGAGCGCTTCCGCGCGGCGGCGGCCGACCAGGCGGCGACGGCGATCGCCGTGGGCAGGCTGTCGTCGGTGCTCAACCCCGTCACCTTCCTCGTCATGTACAGCGCCGTCGCGCTCATCCTGTGGATGGGCGGCATCGAGGTGCAGGTGGGCGACCTCACGCAGGGCGAGGTCACGGCGTTCGTGAACTACATGACCCAGACCCTGCTCTCGATCGTGTACGTGGCGAACCTCGTCGTGGTATTCACCAAGGCGAGCGCCTCGGCGACACGCATCGGGGAGGTGCTCGCCTGCGAGCCCAGCGTCACCGACGCCGGCAACGAGCCGGTCGAGCTGCCCGCGCCCGGCGCGGACGGTGCCTGCCGGGTGCCCGCGCTCGCCATGCACGGCGTGTCGTTCGCCTACCCCGGGGCCTCGGCGCCCGCTATCGACGGCATCGACCTTGCGCTCATGCCCGGCCAGACGCTCGGCGTCATCGGCGGCACGGGCTCGGGCAAGTCGACGTTCGTCTCGCTCATACCGAGGCTCTACGACGCGGCGGAAGGGACGGTCGAGGTGCTCGGCCACGACGTCCGCGCCTGGCCGCTCAAGCAGCTGCGCCATGTCGTGGGCATGGTGCCGCAGACGGCGTCGCTCATCTCGGGCACGATTCGCTCCAACCTCACCTGGCGCGACGCGGGCGCGACCGACGACGAGCTGTGGCGCGCGCTCGAGACCGCGCAGGCCGCGGAGTTCGTGCGCGCCCTGCCCGAGGGGCTCGACAGCCCGGTCGAGGCCGGCGGCAAGAACTTCTCGGGCGGCCAGCGCCAGCGCCTCACCATCGCCCGCGCGCTCGTGGGCGACCCGCTCCTGCTCATCCTCGACGACTCCGCCTCGGCGCTCGACTTCAAGACCGACGCGGCCCTGAGGCACGCGCTCCACGTGACGCGCAACCGCGCCGCGGAGGAGGGCAAGCTGCCGCCCGCGACCGTGGTGGTCTCGCAGCGCGTCGCGAGCGTGCGCGACGCCGACATCATCATGGTCATGCGCCGCGGCCGCATGGTGGGCCTCGGCACCCATGACGAGCTGCTGCGCGATTGCGACATCTATCGCGAGATCAACGATTCCCAGACGGGGGGTGCCCGATGAATCCCTATACCTCCACCGGATCGGTCTCCACGGTCGCCTCGAGCATCGCGGACGGCGGCTCGAGCCTGGGCGGCGGCGACAACCAGGCGGGCGGCGGGCGCGCCGCGGTGGGTCCTGTCCTCCGCAGGCTCATGGGCTACGTGGGACCCCATGCCGGAACCTTCATCCTGTCGTTCGCCTCGGCGGCGGTCTCGGTGGTGCTCCAGCTCTACGTGCCCATCCTGGTCGGACGCGGCATCGACTGCATCGTGGCGGCCGGGCGCGTGGACTTCGACGCCCTCGCGCCGCTCATCGGCCAGCTCGTGCTCTCGGTCGTGGGCGCCGCGGCGTTCCAGTGGGTCCAGGGCTACTGCGTGAACCGCCTGGCGTACGAGACGGTACGCGACCTGCGCGTCCAGGCGAACGACAAGCTCTTTCGCATGCCGCTCTCCACGATGGACGCGCACGCCCACGGCGACTTCATCAGCCGCGTGGTGAACGACGTCGACCAGGTGGGCGACGGCCTTCTGCAGGGTCTCACGCAGCTGTTCTGCGGCATCGTGACCATCGTCGGCACGCTCGTGTTCATGCTCACGCTCTCGGTGCCCATGGCTATCGTGGTGGTGCTCGTCACGCCGCTGTCGGTGCTCGTGGCGTCGCTCATCGCGAAGTTCTCCAACAAGAGCTTCACGGCGCAGCAGCACATCCAGGGCAGGCTCGGCGGCTACGTCGAGGAGCTCGTGGGCAACCAGAAGCTCGTCGACGCCTTCGCGCACGGCGATGCCGTCCAGGAGGAGTTCGACGCCATCAACGCCGAGCTCTATACCGCCGGCGAGCGCGCTCAGTTCCTGAGCTCGCTGTCGAACCCCGGCACGCGCGCGGTGAACAACGTCATCTACGCCGTGGTCGCGGTGATCGGGTGCATCTGCGCGATCACCGGCTTCCCCGCGCCGCTCACGGTGGGCGAGGTGCAGATCTTTCTGTCCTACGCCAACCAGTACACCAAGCCGTTCAACGAGATCACGAGCGTGATCACGCAGATCCAGACGGCGTTCGCCTCGGCGCGCCGCCTGTTCGAGCTTCTGGACGCCGCGGAGGAGGAGCCTGAGGCCGCGGGCGCCCTCGAGCTCGCGGACGCCGCGGGCGAGGTCGAGCTCGACCACGTCGACTTCTCGTACGTCGCCGACCGCCCGCTGCTGCGCGACATCTGCGTGCACGCCGAGCCGGGGCAGCGCTTCGCGCTCGTGGGCCCCACCGGCTGCGGCAAGACCACCCTCATCAATTTGCTGCTGCGCTTCTACGACGTGGACCGCGGGGCCGTGAGCGTGGACGGGCACGATATCCGCCACGTGACCCGCCGCAGCCTGCGGCATTCCTTCGGCATGGTGCTGCAAGACTCCTGGCTGTTCGAGGGCACGGTGCACGACAACATCGCCTACGGCAAGCCCGACGCCACGCGCGAGGAGGTCATCGCCGCGGCCGAGCGCGCGCACGCCGACTCGTTCATCCGCGCGCTGCCCGATGGCTACGACACCGTCATCCCCGAGGACGGCGGCACCTTCAGTCAGGGCCAGCGCCAGCTGCTCTGCATCGCGCGCGTCATGCTCACCGACCCGGCGATTCTTCTGCTCGACGAGGCGACGTCCTCCATCGACACCCGTACCGAGCTGCAGGTCCAGGCAGCGTTCGACGAGCTGATGTCGGGCCGCACGAGCTTCATCGTGGCGCATCGCCTCTCGACCATCCGCAACGCCGACTGCATCCTCGTGATGCGCGACGGCCGCATCATCGAGCGCGGTGACCACGACGAGCTGCTCGCGCAGGGCGGCGCGTACGCGGAGCTCTACAACTCGCAGTTCGCGCGGGCGTAGGCATCGCCTGTCCAGTTAAGGTTCGCGTGCGGTGACCGGGCATGTCGCGGTGCGATTGAGCGTGTTGCATCTTCGGGGCGCCTTGTGAGGTGCCCCGTTTTTTTCGATTTCGAAGGCACCGTCGCGGCAGCGGAGCGGCGTGCCGTCGCCCGAATCGCCGGTTTCCTCGTTCGAGCATCTTGGCGGTGGGTCATGACCGAGACGGGTGGTAGAGCCTACGGGCATCTCTAAGAAACAGCAGGTAATCGGTTTGTCTTCGTGATGTGTATCCGGACAATTTGCAAGAAAGCACCGCCAAGACGCTCGAATGCTTCGATCGGTGCGTCTTGCGGGAGAAAAGGCGTTTGAAGCGCGATGGACCTGGCGCGTGCAGACCTATAAATAGCAAAAAACTCGTTGCAAACTCGCGCTCTGTGTATATACTGTACATATCGAGTATATACACTATGCTCGGTGGCGGCGCGTTGAGACGTCGGGCGCAGCCGTCTGCCGCTCGGGGGACGCCCCGCGCGGCCCAGGGAAGGGAAAGCACGTGGAGATCATCATCTCGAATTCGAGCGACCGGCCGATCTACGACCAGATCGCGAGCCAGATCAAGGCGGCGATCCTCTCCGGCGAGCTCGCCGAGGGGGAGCAGCTCCCCAGCATCCGCGCCCTCGCGAACAGGCTGCGCGTGAGCGTCATCACCACGAAGCGCGCCTACACCGACCTGGAGGCCGCCGGCTTCATCGAGACGGTCCAGGGCAAAGGGTGCTTCGTGGCCGGTGGGAACGCCGAGCTCCTCCGCGAGGAGCAGCTGCGCGGCATCGAGGAGCTGCTGGGCCGCGCGGTCGATGCTGGCCGTGCCATCGGTCTTGCGGACGACGAGCTCCGGGAGATGTTCGCGCTTTCGCTCGAGGTGGAGGGACGGGACCGCTTCTAGCAGGCCTGCCCGCCCAAGCGTCACGGCATGGGGCCGTCCCGTGCCAGAAGGAGTTGAACGGCATGGAACCGTTGATCGAGGCCCGTGGCCTCACCAAACACTACGAGGGGTTCTCGCTCCAGGACGTGAGCTTCACGGTGGGCGAGGGGGAGATCGTCGGCTTCGTGGGCAAGAACGGCGCCGGCAAGTCGACCACCATCAAGGCGCTTCTGGGGCTCATCGAGCTCGACGGGGGCGAGGCGGCGGTCCTCGGCACGCCGAGCGCCGGGCTCTCGCGCACGGCGGGGGCCGCGGTGAAGGAGCGCATCGGCGTGGTGTTCGACGCCGTGTCGTTTCCCGACCACCTCAAGGTCGCCGACATCGCGCGCATCTACTCCCGCGCCTACACGTCATGGGACGCGCATGCGTTCACCCGGCTCGCCGCCGAGTTCGAGCTCGACATGAAGAAGACCGTCAAGGCGCTCTCGCGCGGCATGGGGATGAAGCTCAGCTTGGCCTGCGCCCTCAGCCACGGCGCCGAGCTGCTCATCTTGGACGAGGCGACGGCCGGTCTCGACCCCATGGCGCGCGACGAGATCCTCGATCTTCTGCGCGCGTTCGTGGAGCAGCCGGGCCGCGCCGTGTTCATGTCGAGCCACATCACGAGCGACCTCGAGCGCATCGCGGACCGGGTGCTCTGCATCGACGACGGTCGTATCACGTTCGACCTCGCCAAGGACGCCATCACCGACGAGATGGGCATCGCGCGCTGCCGCGTGGCCGACTTCGAGCGCATCGCCGCGAGCGGCCTCATCCCCGAGGCGGAGCTCCGCTACCGCAAGCACGAGTACGGCATCGACCTGCTCGTCCCCGACCGCTTCGCGTTCAACGAGAAGTTCCCGCAGGTGCCCGTCGACCGCATGACCATCGACGACTACCTCACCCTCACCCTGAAAGGCGGTGTGCGCTAGATGAAGACCGCGTATCTGATCGAGATGACCATCTTCCGCGACTACGCCCGCCAGCTGATCGGCCTGGGCGCCCTCGTCTCGCTGTGCATCGGTTTCGGCATGCAGACGCCGCTCGCCATGCCGGCGACCCTCACCTGCATGTTCTTCATGATGGCGGCGATGGGGCTTGCGGCCTATGACGAGCTCAACCGCTGGGGCCTCTTCCGCCTCACGCTGCCGCTGTCCCGCCGCGACGTGGTGTTCGGGCGGTACGCGGCGATCGTGACGCTCGGGCTCATGGGCATGGCGGTCGGCATCGCCGCGGCGTGCATCGTCATGGGCGCGGCGGCCCTCGTCCCGCTGCCAAGCGACCTTGCCGAGGCGTTCTCCTGCGATGCGGGCATGCTGGGGGCCATGCTGTTCACGACGGCGTTCACCCTGCTCATCGGCGCGACCGTGGCATCGGTGGTCACGCCTTTGTACTTCCGGTTGGGCCAGACGCGCGCGACGCAGATCCTGCCGACCGCGATCGTGCTCCTGTTCGTGGTGCCGGTCGTCATCCTCGGGAACAGCGGCATGCTCGACGGCGGCGTCCCGGGGCTGGGGTTGCTCTCCGTTGCGCTCGAGGCGCTGGAGACACCGATGGGGATGGCCGCGGGCGTCCTCGCGTGCGTGCTCGCCGCCGCGGCGCTGCTTTCCATCTCTGCCGCGATCTCGCTCAAGCTCTACGAGCACCGCGAGCTGTAGGGGCGCGTCCTCGGGCCTCGCGAGCCGCGCACCCCGGACCGCGAGCTCGATGAAGTGCATGTGCCGCCCGTATGCGGCACGGCGATGCGGGTAGCATAGGTGGCGGTACGCAGGTTCCAGCCGGGTTGCGTGGGCGGCCTGGCTGGATTCCCATGAGAGGGGCTATCTATGCGGTATGCGATGCTCTACAACAGCGCGAGCGGGAACACCAGGCTCGTCGCGGAGGCGCTCGAGCGGGCGCTCGCCCAGGCGGGCGCCGAGGTGACGTGCGCCGAGATCTCCCGCGGCGGGGCGGCAGCGGCGCTCGCCCAGGCAGGTGCCGCCCAGGCGGACGCGGTGCTCGTGGGCTTCTGGTGCGACAAGGGGAGCTGCACGCAGGACGTCGCGGACGCGCTCGCGCAGCTCGGCGGCAAGCGCGTGTTCCTGTTCGGCACGGCGGGCTTCGGCGGCGCACCGGAGTACTTCGAGCGCATCCTCGCCGGCGTTCGCGAGAAGCTCCCGGCGGACGCCGAGTACCTCGGCGGCGCCATGTGCCAGGGGAAGATGGGGCCGGGTATCCGCCGTCGCTACGAGGGGATGCTTGCCGAGAAGCCCGGCGATGAGCGCATCCAGGCGATGATCGCGAACTTCGACGCCGCGCTCGCGCATCCCGATGACGGCGACCTGGCGCGCATCGCGGACGCGGCGCGCGCGGCGCTCGGCCTGTAGGGCGGCCCGCGGGGCCCTGCCGGCGAGGCGGCGCGGCGCCGTCTGACGGGGCAGCGCGTCCGCGGCGCGCCGCCGCTGCTATGCCGTCGCCGGCGCTGCCGCCTGGGCCCGGGCCTGGAACCGCTTCAGGACCACGGCGATGGCGACGACGCGGTCGGCGTCCGTCCCGTCGGCGATGTCGATGTCGTAGGCGCCCCTCAGCGAGAACGCGCGCTTCCGCACGCGCGCGACGGTGGCGCCGCCGGCATCCTCGATCGCGAAGTCGAGTCCCAGCAGGATGTTCTTGCACACAAGCGTCCAGCCGAGCTCCTCGATCGTGAAGCGCAGGGTCGCCGCCAGCGGCTCGCGCGAGAGGGCGAACGACGTGCCGTCCGCCATGGTGACCGTGTTGACGCTGTGGATGAGCGAGAGCGGCTCGGGCCGGATGCGCGCCACCTCCGCGCCCGCGGCGTCCTCGATGACGGTCTCGTTCACCGGGAGCTGCATGACCTCGCTCCATACGCGGTAGCGCACGGCGCCGTGCTCGTCGGTGATCTCCATCTTGTCGCGGAGGCTCAGCAGCTCGCTTTCGATGCAAAGTCTCATGGCACGCCTTTCGCCGGTTGCCGATGGGGGCCTTATACCCCGGGGGCGGGCGGCAGTCGTACAATCTAGACATCGCCACAATCGCGTCCGAGAGGGGATGGCCATGGAACCCGCAAAGGTCTACTACACCAACATGCGCACGAGCTCGCACGAGAACCTCCCGCAGAAGCTCCAGCACCTCATCCGTGCCGCAGGCATCGGCGAGATCGATTTCGAGAACAAGTTCGTCGCCATCAAGATCCATTTCGGCGAGCTGGGCAACCTGAGCTTTCTGCGCCCCAACTACGCGCGCGCCGTGGCGGACGTGGTGAAGGAGCTCGGCGGCAAGCCGTTCCTCACCGACTGCAACACGCTCTACGTGGGCAGCCGCAAGGACGCGCTCGAGCACCTCGACTGCGCCTACCAGAACGGCTTCTCGCCGTACGCGACCGGCTGCCAGGTCATCATCGCCGACGGCCTCAAGGGTACCGACGAGGTGCTCGTGCCGGTCAGGAACGGCGAGTACGTGAAGGAGGCCAAGATCGGCCATGCCCTCATGGACGCCGACATCATCATCAGCCTCACGCACTTCAAGGGCCACGAGCAGACCGGCTTCGGCGGCTGCATGAAGAACATCGGCATGGGCGGCGGCTCGCGTGCCGGCAAGATGGAGCAGCATGTCGCGGGCAAGCCGAACGTCGAGACCGAGCGCTGCATCGGCTGCCGCGCGTGCGCTCGCAACTGCGCGCATGACGCTATCACCTTCGAGGGCACGCGCGAGCGCACGCTTGCCAGCGGCGAGGTGCGCACCGTGCACGTGGCCGCCATCGACCACGACCGCTGCGTGGGCTGCGGCCGCTGCCTGGGCGCCTGCAACCAGGATGCCGTGGTGCCCGGCGCCGACGACGCGGTGGACAAGCTCAACTGCAAGATCGCCGAGTACACGCAGGCCATCGTGCAGGACCGCCCGCAGTTCCACATCTCGCTCGCGATCGACATCTCGCCCGAGTGCGACTGCAACTACTGGAACGACGCGCCCATCCTGCCCGACCTGGGTATGTTCGCGAGCTTCGACCCGGTCGCCATCGACCAGGCGGCCATCGACATGGCGCTCGCCGCGCCGGCCTTCGAGAACACGATGCTCACCGATGAGAAGGAGAAGCTCGAGGGGCAGGGAGGCATCCCCGACCGCTGCCAGCACGACCACTTCAACCTCACCCATCCCGACACCAACTGGCGCTCGATGATCGAGCACGCCGAGAAGATCGGCTTGGGCACGAGCCGCTACGAGCTCATCGAGGTGTAGGGGTCACAGGGACGGGGCTATCACCCCACGGGGGGCGGGGCCCGGTCCCGGTGGGACACCGGGTGGGGCCGCTCGCCCCGCCGGGGCGGATCGATCGTCCAGGCGGGCGCGGGGTTGCCATCGGCGCGGCCCCGCGCCCGTCCCCTTGTGCGCGGACCTTTCTCTTTGCTAGAATAGCGAACAGTCTATTTTGGGAGGATAGCGTTCGTAGATGGCTACATCGAGCGACAGTTCCAAACCGCGAAGTACGACGGGCGCGACCGACGCGCCCGCACCTGAACCCCCGCTTGAGGACGTGTGCGCCACGTGCCGTAAGCGCCGGCGTTCCTGCCCCAAGTACCCGCGCGACGAGCGCGGGGCCGACGGCTCCGGCAAGCAGCCGCCGCACTACACGCTCGGCGAGGAGATCGCCAACTCCATCACCCACGGCATCGGATGCCTTCTGGCCATCGCAGGCCTCGTGCTGCTCATCGTCAAGGCGGCGCTCGGCGGGGCGGAGCCGACGCACCTCATCTCGGCCATCGTGTGCGGCGTGACCCTCATCTTCGAGTACCTCGCCTCGACGCTCTACCACGCCATCCAGGTGCCCGCGGCCAAGCGCGTCTTCCGCATCATCGATCACAGCAGCATCTACCTGCTCATCGCCGGGTTCTACACCCCGTTTTGCCTCATCACGCTCGCCGACGCGGGCGGCATCGTGCTGTTCGTCGTGGTCTGGGCGCTCGCCTTCGCCGGCGTCTCGTTCGAGATCATCGGCCGCCAGCGCCAGCCGCGTTGGGTCACCATCATCATCTACCTCATCATGGGGTGGCTCGTCGTGTTCCGCCTGCCGCAGCTCGTCTCCGCGCTCGACCCGGTGGCGCTCGCGCTGCTCGTCGTGGGCGGGCTGTGCTACACCATCGGCACGGCGTTCTACCTCATGAAGAAGATCCCCTACATGCACAGCATCTGGCACCTCTGGGTGCTCGCGGGGAGCATCTTCATCTTCATGGCGGTGATCCTCTTCGTGATCTGATAGCGCTGCCGCCGGTGCCCGCGCCGGCATCGATTTCGTCGGAATGTCCGCCGGGCGCCGCCCGGCAGGTGTCGGGGGTACCCCCAGGAGGTTTGATTCAACACTATGGGTGCAGTCGTGTTCTCAATCGTCGCCACGTTCCTGTTGACGCTGCTCAACGGGTTCTTCTCCATGTCCGAGATGGCGCTCACCACCGCCAAGCGCGCCTCGCTCGAGCACGATGCCGAGGAGGGCGACAAGCGCGCCGTCCAGGCGCTCGAGCTCGCCACGGACTCGACCGACTTCCTCGCGACCATCCAGGTCGCCATCACGCTCGTGGGCTTCTTCTCGGCCACGGTGTCCTCGAACACCCTGTCCGACCCGCTCACGAAGCTCGTCGAGTCTTTCGGCATCGCGCCGCTCTCTGCCATCGCCCCGGTGGCATCGCCCATCGTGATCACGCTTATCGTGTCGTACCTGTCGATCGTCGTGGGTGAGCTCGTGCCCAAGCGCATCGGCCTCTCGGACGCCGAGGGCATGGCCAAGTCGGTCGCCGGCACCATCATGGTCTTCCGCAAGATCGCGCGCCCGCTCGTGTGGCTCACCCAGGCGAGCGCCAACGGGCTCTCGGCCATCATGGGCATCAAGAGCGCCGATGACCGCCAGAACGTCTCCGAGGAGGAGATCAAGTACATGGTCTCCGAGCAGGACACCCTGCTCGACGAGGAGAAGCGCATGATCCACGAGATCTTCGATCTGGGTGACGCCGTGGCCCGCGAGGTCATGGTGCCGCGCGTCGACGTGACCATGGTCGAGGACACCGACACCATCGAGGAGGTGCTCGACGTCATGCGGAGCACCGGCTACTCGCGCATCCCGGTGTACCGCGAGGACACCGACAACGTGGTGGGCATCGCGCACATCAAGGACCTCATCGAGCTCGCACTCACGAGCAAGGGCAAGGGGGCGGTGGGCAGCTGCCTGCGCGACGCCACGTTCGTGCCCGACACCAAGGACATTCTGCCGCTCCTCTCCGAGATGCAGACCGCGCACGAGCAGATGGTCGTCGTGGTCGACGAGTACGGCGGCACCGCCGGCGTCATCACCGTCGAGGACATCGTCGAGGAGATCGTGGGCGAGATCGAGGACGAGTTCGACCCCGACAACAAGTACCTCACGCGCCTCTCGCGCCGCGAGTGGCTCGTCGACGGGCGCTTCAGCTGCGACGACGCGATCGAGCTGGGCTGGCCGATCGAGGAGAGCGACGAGTACGAGACCATCGCCGGCTGGATCTTGGACATCTGCGACGGCATGCCCAACATCGGTGAGGTTTTCGAGGTGGAAGGCTACCGCTTCAAGGTGCAGTCGATGCGCGGCCAGCGCATCTCGCTCATCCGCGTGATCGCGCCCGAGGAGCCCGCTCAGGTCTCCGATGGCGCTTCTACCAGCGAGGACGGCGCGGCTTCCGCTGATGCCGAGAGTGCCGCTGAGGACGGCGGGGCGGATGCTTCCCCGGCGCACGAGGGCGAGGAGTAGGCCCGCGCGGAGGGCGGATGGGCCCGCGATGCGCTACGATAGCTGCATGCACGCCGCGTGAGGGCGACCCGGCAGCTGAGGAACGGAGAGACATGGCACATCTGTTCAACATCATGAAGATCACGGTGGGCGAGCGCAACCTCTGCGCCCGCGTCCTCGTCAACCCCGGCATGCCGCTCATGACCTCGGAGGACATCGAGGCCACTGCGCGCGTGTACTATCTTGCCCCCGCGATCGCCAAGCACGTGTGCCTGGGCGACGCCGGGCGCGAGTTCCAGGACTGCATGGGCGACACCGAGATCGCGCACCTGCTCGAGCACCTGACCGTCGAGGTCATGAACGCGACGGGCCTCGCGGGCGAGATCTCCTGCGGGCGCACGCACGCCGTGGCGGAGGACCCACGCCTGTTCGATATCGAGCTCAGCTGCCCCGACGACGCGCTCACCATCGGCGCGCTCTCGTCGGCCTCCTTCATGATGGAGTGGGCCTTCCTGCATCCCGAGGCCACCGCGCCCGACTACGCGGGCACCGTCGAGGGCCTGCGCCAGCTCGTGCTGAGCCTGCGCGGCGAGGGCACCGGACCCGAGGGCGATGTCGCCGAGGAGGCGGAGGCCGCTGGGGCCGTCGAGGATCCTGCCGGCCCCATCGAGGTCGAGGCGGTCCCCGAGGCCGATGCCGACGACCCCGCCGAGGAGCCCGTGTTCGGCGGAGCCGCCGCCGGCAACCGCGGCTAGCGGCGCCCGGCCCGACCGCAGGGCCCGGCTCGTGCGCCGCGCATGCGGCGATATCGTAGCGCCATCCGTTACGTTCCCGCTCGGCGGCCGCTTGGACACCGGGCCATGGTTATAATAGGGAACCACGAGGTAGGCCGCCGCCCGGCGGCTCCCTGAGGAAAGGACTGAACATGGGTAAGGCCTTCAGCTTCATCGTCGGCGCCACTATCGGAGCCGCTGCCGGCACCATCGCCGGCATCCTGGTCGCGCCGCGCTCCGGCGCCGAGACCCGCGCCATGGCCGCCGACATGGCCAACGACGCCTGGGATAACGCCCGCGACATGTACGAGCAGGGCGCCGAGCAGGCCCGTGCCGCGGTGAACGACTTCGGCCCCATGATGGACGCCAAGACCGATGAGCTCCGCGCCAAGGTCGACCTCGCCCGCGAGCGCATGGACCAGCTGCGCGAGACCCTGAACGACGCCATCTCCGGCGGCAACGTGACCCCCGCCGTCGACGTCGAGGTCGAGGTCGCCCCCGAGGCCGCCGAGGCTGCCGCCGAGGCGTAATGCGCACCAAGGATATCCAAGGGGTCAAGCTCTACCGCATCCCCGCGGAGGACAAGCGCACCCGCAAGGACGGGACGCCGCGCGATCCCAAGAGGCTCGGGCGCGTGCACTTCGCCGTGTTCACGCCCGACGGCCGCCGCGTGGTGGGGTTCATGGTGACCCCGCCCGATGTCGCGGGCATGATCAAGCAGCCCGATCGCTTCGTGGCGCTCGACGCCCTCAAGGTCTACGAGGGCGTGTTCGCGGTCACCGACCGGCGCGAGACCTACGATGCGGCCGCCGCGAAGCGCTTAGGTATCGACCTGGACGCCTGTATCATCTGGGTCGGCATGGACGTGAAGACGGAGTCGGGCACGTCGCTCGGCTACTGCGCCGACGCCGCCTTCGATGCCAGGACCGGTGCGGTCAAGAGCTTCTCCATCACGACCGGCAGCACGGCCACCGCGCTTCTGGGCACCGTCGAGATGCCCGCGAGCGCGCTTCGGGGCTACGCCGCCTCCACGATGGTCGTCGACGACGCCGTCGCCTACCTGGAGCCGTCGGGGGGTGCTGCCGCCAAGGCGGCCGAGACCACGGCGAAGATCGGCGCCAAGGTGAGCGAGGGCGCCCGCGTCCTCGACGAGAAGGGCTCGGCGGCGGTGGAGAAGGGCTCGCGCGCGCTGGGCAGGCAGCTCGGCCGCACGCGCGGCATGTTCTCGGCGTTCAAGGACGAGTTCAAGAAGGCCGCCGGCCCCGCGCCCAAGAAGAAGGGCAAGAAGGCCTAGCGCCCGCGGGTGAGCGCCCGCGCACCAGAGGAGGAACCATTGCAGAAACACACCACCTCCTACAACACGAGACGCCCCACGCCCCGGCGTGCCCCCCAAAGCCGGGGGTACCAGCTGCCCCGCGGCAAGAGCCGCAGCGCCCGCCGGCCGGGGGCGACCTATCTCAACCACACCCAGGGCTTCGGCGGGAACCGCCGGCGCCGCATGAACCACGACCCGCGCCGCCGCGCGCGGCGCACCTACGCGCTCATCATCGTGGGCTGCGCGCTCCTGTTCTTCACCGCGAGCGTGATCTGGTACCTGAACCGCAGCGTGCCCGTTACCCTGAACGGTGAGGAGGCGCACATCCACATCAACGGGACCATCCAGCAGCTCATCGAGAACGAGGGGCTCGACGAGTCGTGCGCCCCGGGCGACCTGCTCGCGGTCGATGACTCGGTGCTCAAGCGCGAGGGCGGCGCGCGCTACAGCGTCACGCTCGACGGCGAGGAGGTCCCCGAGGACGCCCTCGCGACCACGGAGCTCACGGGCGGCGAGGTGCTCGAGATCGCCGACGGCGCCGATGTGTACGAGGAGCACACGGTCGACGCGACCGTGATCGAGCCCACCATCACGCTCGACGGCAGCGGCTCCATCCAGTACGTGCGCACCTGGGGCGAGCCCGGTCGCTCCGAGGTATGGCACGGCGCGCAGTCGGGCATCACGTTCGACCGCGGCGTCGTTCAAGAAGCGGTTGACTGCCAGGTGGTGCGGACCTCGGTCTCGCCGGACGATAACGGCAGGTACGTCGCCCTGACCTTCGACGAGGGGCCGAGCGGGTACACGCAGGACATCCTCGACGTGTTGGAGGAGAAGGGCGTTTCTGCTACGTTCTTCCTGCAGGGAGATGCCGTCGAGGAGCATCCGGAGCTCGCCCGCGCCATCGCGGACGCGGGCCACGAGCTGGGGACCAACGCGTACAGCGACACGAACCTCACCGGGCTCGCGGGCGACGACCTGCGCTCGGAGATCACCCGCGGCCTCGATGCCATCGAGGCGGCGACGGGCAGCCGTCCCACCTTGCTGCGCGCGCCCTTCGGCTCGTTTTCGACCGAGAACTGGGCCGAGTCGATGGACCTCATGGGCGCGGTGGTCTACTGGAGCGTGGACTCCGGCGACTGGGAGCTACCCGGGTCGGACGCCATCGTCGAGAACGTGATGGGGTCCATCCGCAACGGCAACATCGTGCTGCTCACGGATAGCGACGCGACCGGCGAGCAGCTGGTTGCCGCCCTGCCCGACCTGATCGACCGGCTCGAGGACGAGGGCTATAGGCTCGTCACCGTGAGCGAGCTGGTCGAGACGGACAGCGGCCTTGCCGAGGAGCTCGACCCCTCACGGGTCGGCCTTCCCGAAGGGGCCGCGCTGCCGACGACCGAGAAGAAGGAAGAGGATAGCGAGGCGTAGCTTCGAGCGCGCCGGTTATGGGGAGCATCATGAACGGGAACCGCAAGGGACCGCATATCCAGCGAGGCGGAGCTTCCGACCTGCATTTCGGGAGCGGGGGCAGAAGGTACCGCGCGACGGGTACGCGCGCCGCGAACGCGGGGGCCCGTGCCGCCACGGGCACGCGCATCGCCCACACGCGCCCGCCGCGCAAGAAGCTGCCGGGCAAGGCGCTCGCGGCCCTCGCCGCCGCACTCGCCGTGGTGATCCTCGCGGGCGTGTGGTTCGTCGCCTGGCGCGACGTGACCGTTACGGTGAACGGTGAGGAGTGCTCCGTGCGTATCGGCACGCCGCTCGAGACCTTCCTCGCGGACAACGACCACTTCGGCACCACGCCGGGACGCCTCATGTCGGTCGGCGGCAACCTCCTCGACGAGCAGGGCGGCAACCCCTGCACCGTCGCGCTCGGCGACGAGGAGCTCAGCGCCGAGGAGGTCGCGTCGGCGACCATCGGCGGCGGCGAGGTCTACACCGTCTCGAACGGCACCGACGCGCTCGAGCCCTACACCGAGGAGGAGGTCACCATCGCGCCCGGGGTCCAGAAGGAGCGCGGAGGGGCGGTCCAGTACGTGAAGCAGTGGGGCCAGGCGGGCAGCAAGGCCGTGCTGCACGGCGAGCGGTCCGGCGAGACCGCCGACGCCGAGGGCGCGGTGCCCGCGACCGATATGATCATCGGGTCGATCAACCTCAAGCCCGAGGGCGGCCCGTACGTGGCGCTCACCTTCGACGACGGCCCGAGCAAGTACACGCCCGACATCCTCGCCGTCCTCGCTGACCGTGGGGTTCACGCGACGTTCTTCTGCCTGGGCAACCAGGTGGCGAGCAACCCCGCCGGCGCGCAGGCGGTCGTCGACGGCGGGCACGAGATCGCGAGCCACACGCAGTCGCATGCGAACCTCCCCACGCTCGAGCGCGATTCGCTCCGCAGCGAGATCTCGACGGCCTTCGACAACATCGAGCAGGCGACCGGCACCCGCACCCAGATGATGCGCGCCCCCTACGGCGCCTTCACCGAGCAGGAGTGGGCCCGCGCGGGCGATATCGTGGGCTGCAACGTGCTGTGGAACATCGACACGAGCGACTGGGAGCGCCCCGGCGCCCAGGCCATCGCGGACGCCGTGCTCAACAACGTGCACAACGGCTCGATCGTGCTCATGCACGATGGCGGCGGCAACCGCGAGCAGACCGTCGAGGCGCTGCCGATGATCATCGACGGCCTGCACGACCAGGGCTACACGATCGTGACGGTCGGCGAGCTCATCGAGCTCGACGGCAGGATCCCCCAGGCGGTCATCGACAACAAGGTCTCCATGCCCGACGATGCGGTGCTTCCCGCCTAGGACCGGGCGCTTTGCGTTATAGTATGAAGGTCGCAGCGCCGCGGGCCCCGCGGTGCCGTGACGTCTTGTCGGGTCACGAGAAAGGTGCCAGGTGAAATCCAAACCTCGACCTCATAGTCGGTGACCCCTGCGGGTGCCCTTCACTCGGCGCGCGCATGGGGTTTCCCTGCGGCGCCGCGCGTGCGGATGCCGATGTTGCGCACGAGAATCCCGCTCCCGCGCCCGCCGCGGGACCTCCGGAAGAAGGGCTCCATGAACTATCTTTCCGAGCTGCTCAAGCTGCCCGTCCTCGATGTGGACGGCAAACGCCTCGGCGTGGTGAACGACCTCGGTATCGCCACGGGCGAGGTGTTCCCGCACGTCACGTCGCTCGCCTTCCAGGGACCGGGCAAGACGCCGTTCATGATCAGCTGGCGCAAGTACGTCGACCACGTCGATGACGAGGGCGTCCACTTGAAGACGCGCGACACCGACGTGCGCTTCTCCTTTCTCCAGCCCGATGAGCTCCTGCTCGCGCGCGATATCCTGAACAAGCAGATCGTCGACACCCAGGGCCTCAAGGTCGTGCGCGTGAACGACCTCAAGCTCTCGAGCTCCGGGGAGAACCAGCTGCGCCTGCTTGGCGCCGAGGTGGGCATGCGCGGCCTCCTGCGCGCCATGCACCCCGCGCTCGAGCGCGTCGTCGCGCGCGTCGCCCGCATCGCGGGCAAGCCGCTCGAGGAGCACATCATCGCCTGGTCCTACATGGACCTGCTCGAGCGCAGCACCCAGACCATCAAGCTCTCCGTGTCGCACAAGACCTTGGACGAGCTGCATCCGGCCGACATCGCCGACATCATCGAGCAGCTCGACCCGCGCCTGCGCAGCCAGGTGTTCGCCCAGCTCGACACCGCCCAGGCGGCCGAGGCCATCAGCGAGTTCGATGACGACGAGCTCGTGGCCGAGGTGCTTGAGGGCATGAGCGACCGCGACGCCTCCTCGATGCTCGCCCTTATGGACCCCGATGACGCGGCCGACCTCATCGAGGAGCTCGATTACGAGAAGGCCGAGAAGCTCCTGCGCCTCATGGGCGTGAAGGAGGAGCGCGCCATCCGCAACCTGCTCGGCTACGGCGAGGACACGGCCGGCCGCATCATGACCTCGGAGTTCGTGGCGCTGCCCGCGACCGATACCGCCGAGGACGCCATCGAGGCGATCCGCCGGCTCGACGAGGACTTCGAGAGCGTCTACTACGTCTACACCCTCGACGCCACCGGTGCCCTCACCGGCGTGCTCTCGCTGCGCACGCTCATCGTGGCCGACCGCGAGGCGCGCCTGTGCGATCTGGCCTACCGCGACGTGGTGTGGGTCGCGCCCGACCTCGACCAGGAGGAAGTCGCCGACGAGATGGCCAAGTACGACCTCGTGGCCGTGCCCGTCTGCGACGAGAACCGCCACGTGCTCGGCATCGTCACGGTCGACGACGCGCTCGACGTCATCGCCGAGGAGCACGAGGAGGACCTCCAGATCGCGGGCGTCGGCTCGGGCGACAACGTCCAGGGCGAATCGACGCACGTGCTCTCGTGGTTCGCCCGCAGGCACTACTGGATCTTGGTCTGGGCGGTCGTGTCGGGCGTCATCGCCGCGCTGTTCGAGTCGCTCGGCGTGGGCTCCCAGCGCTTCATCTACCCCATGTGCGCCATGCCGGCGGTGCTGCTCACGGCGAGCCGGTTCTCGGCGTTCGTGCGCAACTACTTCCTGGAGTACGACGAGCGCGAGCACGAGGGCACGCCGTATGTCGCCTTCTTCTTCCAGGCGACCGCCATCGGCGCGGTGCTCGCCCTCGTGGTCTTCCTCTGCGGCCAGCTCATGGTGGGCGCCGCGTTCACCGGCGGCGAGGGTGGTCTGCCCGCGCGCATGTTCACGGCGAGCTTCGCCTGCGCGGCGGCGACCGTGCTCTTGAGTGCGGCGAGCTCGGTCGCCTACCTGAAGGCCCTCTTCTGGCGCGACGAGCACGACCTCAACACGTCGGGCACGGCGATGAGCCTGCTTGCGGTCCTCGTCGCGTGCGCGGTCTACGCCGCGGCCGCCATCGTCTCGATCGTCGCGCTGGCGGGGTAGCGTATGGCGCGGGACGGACGGGGGAGGCTCACCCCGGCGGCGGTGCTCGGCGCGATGGGGCCGGGGCTTCTCGCGGCGCTCGCGGGCAACGACGCCGGCGGCATCGCGACCTACTCGAGCGCGGGCGCGGACTTCGGTTACGGGACGCTGTGGATCCTGCCGGTGATGGCGGTCCTGCTCATAGTCGTGCAGGAGACCGCCGCCCGGTGCGGCTGCGTCACGGGCAAGGGCTTCGCCTCGCTCATCCGCGAGCGGTTCGGTGTGCGCCTCTCGGCGCTCGCGATGGCGGCGCTCCTTGTCGCCAACACCGCCGTCACCATCTCCGAGTTCGCGGGCATCGCGAGCGGACTCGCGCTCTTCGGCGTGCCGGCGGCCATCTCGGTGCCGCTCGTGGGGCTCGTCATCTGGCTCATCACCATGAGCGGGAGCTTCCAGCGCATCGAGAAGATCCTGCTTCTGGTGAGCTGCGTCTTCATCACGTATGTCGCCGCGGCTTTCCTCGTGGGGCCCGACCTGCGCGAGATCGCCGTGGCGACCGTCACGCCGCGCCTCGTGCCCGATTCCGGGTACGTGTCGCTTCTGGTCGCGACGATCGGCACCACCATCGCGCCGTGGATGATCTTCCTCGCCCAGAACAACGTGGTCGACAAGAACGTCGACGAGGAGGGCATCGCGCTGCAGCGCGTCGACACGGTCACGGGCTCGGTGGTGGCGTGCGCCATCGCCTGGTTCATCATCGTGACCACGGCGACGGTCCTGCATCCCGCGGGCATCGAGGTCGCCGACGCGGCCGATGCCGCCCAGGCGCTCGAGCCCATCGCCGGCCGGTGGTCGACCATCCTGTTCGGCGCCGGGCTCGTGGCGGCGAGCTTCCTCGCGGCGTGCGTGCTCCCCGGCGTCACGTCGAGCGCGATCTGCGAGGCGTTCGGTTGGGAGCGCGGCGCGGACCGCACCTGGGACGAGGCACCTACCTACCGCGGCATCATCACGGGCATCATCCTCGTCTCGGCGATGCTCGTCATCCTGCCCGGGGTGAACCTCTTCGACATCATGATGAGCGCGCAGGTCATCAACGGCGTGCTGCTGCCCGTGCTGCTGGTGTTCCTCGTCCTCATCGCGCAGGACCGCCTGATCATGGGCACCTACCGCAACGGCCGCGTCTGGAACGTGCTCACCTGGGCGACGATTGTCCTCATCACCGTTCTCACCGTGGTGATGTTCGCGCTGTAGGGCCTGTATTCGCCCGCTCGGTCGAAGAAAACGCAATGCTGAATCGATTGGCTCGGCCATCGAATTCTGCGGGCAGTTTTTAGCAGGACGGTTCGTTCTGAAAGGACGGTTCCTGCTAAAACGTGCCCATAGATTTCGAACCTTGCTCTGCAGCCCATGGCCATCCGTAAAGAATGGCCATGGGCCCTCTTCGCCGGAGCGATGAACAGGCCGTTTGCGCACCGAGGCACCATCAAAATCGCATTTTGGAAATAACGGAACATGCTACCTGCTCCGGTAAGAACAGGGGAAGCCTTTCGTTGGATACGTGTTTGATTCAGCTGGTAACCTGCGCAAATGAGTGAAATCGTTTGGGGGGGGGGGCTCCATGTACGCTAGCGTGTCCGGCCGCATATGCGATTCGGTTTCATCCTTCGAGAAGAGAGGGCTGCTGTATTGTCCGAAAAGCCAAACGACGATTCGCGCCTGCCGCGTACGAGTGCGAAGCGGCATGCTCGTCGAGCCGATGCCGGGATTGTTCGCCCGGACTGATTATTGGGAGCAGACGAAGCCGTGGACGCGCCCCTACCGGATCATCAGATCATTGGCATGCGCTCATCCGGAGTGGATCTTCGCGTCGTTTTCCGCGGCCTGCATCTATGGTCTCCCTGTGTCGGTTGAGTTGCTCGATCGAATTCACATAGCCGTATCAAACGGGGCACATTCCGGGAAAAGGGTCTCATCGTTCGCCATCCCATAGAGCTCGACGGCGCCTATCGGGTTATGGGCGTGCGCGTGACGTCGTTCGAGCGCACGGTGGTCGACTGTATGTGAGCGGCCCCTTTTCCAGAAGCTCTGGCGATTGCGGATGGCGCGCTTCGACTGAGGGACTGGCCGCAGTCGCACCTCGTTGATCTTACAGAGCGTCACGGCGCCTATCGACACGGTATCAGACAGGCCAGACGGGTGGCTCGGTATGCGGACGCCCGGGCGGAGAGCGGCGGCGAGTCCGTGGCGCGCGGGGTCATGATCGAGGAGGGCTTCGCCGTGCCCGATCTGCAGACGGTGCTTCCGAACGTGCTCGATTCGAATTACCCGTTTCGCGTCGATGGGACCTGGCGGACGGATGACGGCAGGCTGATAGCGTTCGAGATGGATGGCGAGGAGAAGTACCGCTCATTCGCGAGCCGTCACGGAGGGGATGCCGTACGCAAGATGATGAAGGAGCGCCAACGGGAGGCACTGCTCACGGCTGCATGCGACGGGCTGGTGCGTTTCGATTTCGATATCGTCAAGACGCCCGGTGCTCTCGCAAGATTGCTCGACAGCTATGGGGTGCCGCGCGCGCCTTCCGGTCTGGCATGAATCTGCGGGCACGATATAGCAAGATAATGGCTTATTTGACTGCCGGTCTTGCTAAATCGCGCCCGCAGTTTCTCTGGTCATTTCCTGTTGGGGGCGTCACGTTCGAAGATATGGGAATTTGAACGCACTACCGACCGATGGCGCTCGCCGGTGAATACGGCAACGCCGCCGAGAAGCACCGCGGTACGCTCGACAGGGGGCGGGCGTTAGTGCCATGATGGAGGGGAACGCCTCGCGTGGGCACGCACGGGCACAGCCCGGCGGCATCTCGTGCGGCGCGGGAATGCTGCCTTGAGGAGAGAGGTCCGAACATGCTCGTCACGATGAAGTCGATTCTCGACCACGCCAACAAGCACAACTACGCCGTCATGGCGATCAACTGCATCAACATGGAGATGGTCCGCGGCGCCATCGCCGCCGCCGAGGAGGAGCACTCGCCGATCATCATCCAGATGGGCATCGGCCAGATCAACAACCACGCGCATATGGAGGACATCGCGCCGATCGTCCAGAACATCGCCCGCCGCGCGAACGTGCCCGTGGCCCTGAACCTCGACCACGGCGGCAAGTGGGATGACGAGGTGCGCGCCATGAAGCTCGGCTACACCAACGTCATGATCGACGCCTCCGCCCTGAGCTACGAAGAGAACGTGCGCCGCACGGCGCTCGTCGTCACGCAGGCGCACGCCATGGGCATCTCCGTCGAGGCCGAGCTCGGCCATGTGGGCCAGGCCGACGCGGGCGACGGCCGCACCGACGACATGTACACCAACGTCGAGCAGGCGGTCGAGTTCGTGAAGGAGACCGGTTGCGACGCCCTCGCCGTGGCCATCGGCACCGCGCACGGCCAGTATCCCGAGGGCTACGTCCCCAAGCTCGACTTCGACCGCCTCGCCGAGCTCAAGGCCGCGCTCAAGATGCCGCTCGTGCTGCACGGCGGCTCGGGAGCCGGCGAGGAGAATCTCCGTCGCGCCGTGGCCGGCGGCATCAACAAGGTGAACGTCGCGACCGACGCGTTCCAGGTCGCCAAGGACGCCGTCCTCGCCAAGCTCGCGGAGAACCCGAAGGCCAACTACATGCAGATGGAGATGGCCGCCGAGGCGGGCGTGAAGGCGTTCGTGAAGGACTACATCCACGTGCTCGGCTCCCAGGAGCGCTACACCTTCGAGGATGCCGACACGGGCTCGAAGGAGTAGCGGGCGCACCCGCATGCCCGCCCGGGACAGGAAGGGCGCTGGCGGATAGGACTGGGGCGGGCGGCAAGGTCGCCCGGAACCGTAGTGAACATGAAGGGGCCGCACGGCCGTGCGCGAGCACGACGTGCGGCCCCTGTCGTTGCGTGCGGATGCGCCGGCCTACTCCTCGGAGTCCGTCGCCCCGTTCGCGATGCGGTCCTTGACGTAGGTGCCCATGCGCCCGAACATGTCCTGGATCTGCGTGTTGAGCTCGTTCATCCGCTGGTCGCGCTCGGCGCCCTCGAAGCGGAACGGCAGGTCGTCCTCCACACATTCGTAGACGAGGTTGATGTACTCCTCGGCGCCCTGCGTGGTGAGGTGCGTGCCGTCGCCATCGAAGAGCTCGTTGCGCCCCTCGCTGTAGCCGTACCAATCGATGACACGCACGTTGTCGTAGCGCTGCGCCGCGCTGTTGAGCGCGTCGTTGGTGGCGGCGACCCACTGGCGGGGGCTCCGCGTGGTGATGAACACGACGATGCGGTCGCTGCCGACCGACGCCATGAGGTCGTCGATGGCGCTGTCGGTCACCAGGCCGTTCGTGCCCAGCGCGAAGACGACGATGCGCCCCGCGAGGTTCTGCTGCACGTAGCTCTCGAAGATGCCCTTCGCGGTGCCGAACTGCCTGCTCTTGGCGGCGTCGATGTGGCCGTGCGGGAACCGCGTGCCGAAGGTGTCGACGCAGCGCAGCGAGACGGAGTCGCCGATCATGAGGATGTCGTACGCGCCGTCGGGGAAGCCGTCCTCGTTCGCATCGGTGGCGTCGCCGGGCTCGGCGGCGAGCGCGGCGGCCTCTCCCGACTCCTCCGGGTCCTCGGCACCGTTCTCGATGAGCTCGGCGCCCTCGTTGCTGAGCGCGGAGGTGCTGGGGACGAAGACGATCCCGCCGAGCGCGGCGATGAGCGCGACCGAGACGGCGCCGGTCACGACCGCGTGCCCGCGCAGAAAATCGGGGATGCGGACCTGGCCGCTGCGGACCTGGGCGATGAAGGAGCCCAGCGCGCCATGGCGGAAGGGCGTCTCGATGAAGTGGTAGGAGAGCTCGGCGACGAGCAGCACGACGCCGAGCTGGACGATGTACATCCACCACGGGGTCGAGCTGATGTTCGAGACCGGGTTCATGAGCGCGAGCAGCGGATAGTGCCAGAGGTAGATGCTGTAGGAGCGCTTGCCGAGCCACACGAGCGGCGCGAGGGAGAAGACGCGCTCGAGGATGCCGCGCTCCTGCACGCAGGCAGCGATGACGACTACGGTGAGCAGCGAGCAGAGCACGGTGCCGCCGCGGTACATGAACGGGGTGTAGCCGTTCGTCATGACGGTCATGGCGACCAGGCCGGCGATCGCGGCGATGCCCATGATGTCGAGGGCGAGCGTGCCGGCACCCGCCGGGCGCGGCGACCGGGTGCGCGCGGGGTGGTTCTGAGCGGCCTCGGCCGTGTAGCTGCTGCGCGTCGCGGCGTTCGCGGCGGCGAGCTCGGCGTCGTAGCCCTCGATGGAGCCGTCGTCGGCGGTGGCGCGGCCGAAGCCGAGCGCGCCGAGCAGGCGGCCGGGCGCCATAGAGCCCTCGGGGATGAAGGCGAGCCAGGCGCCCAGCAGCATCGAGAACGCGCGGGTGTCGGTGCCGTAGTACACGCGGCTGGGGTCGGCCGCGGGGTCGTAGAGCACGGCCATGGCGAGGGCCGACGCGGCGGCGAGCACGAGCGCGATGCGGCGCACGGCAGGCTTGCGCGCGCCCACCTTGAGCAGCACGAGCAGCAGCAGGGGCCACACGACGTAGAACTGCTCCTCGATGGCGAGCGACCAGAAATGGGTCAGCGGCGAGGGGTCGCCGAGCGCGTCGAAGTACGAGACGTTCTGCAGGATCTGCCACCAGTTGTTGAAGAAGAGCAGCGACGGGACGATATCCGGGCGCATCTTGGTGAGCATCACGTGGTTGAAGACCGTGCAGAGGATCGCGACGACCACGACGAGGGTGACGGTCGCGGGCACGAGCCTGCGCACGCGGCGGATCCAGAACCCCTTGAGGTCGATCGACCCGCTCTGCTCGAACTCCGCGATGAGCAGGCGCGTGATGAGGTAGCCGGAGAGCACGAAGAACATCGTGACGCCCAGAAAACCGCCCTGCGCCCAGGAGAAGTTCAGATGGTAGAACACCACGGCGATGACGGCGAAGGTGCGGATGCCGTCGAGCGCGGGGATGTAGCGGGAGCGCGGGCGCTTGCCGTCGGGCTCGGGTGCGCGGACGGCCACAGCGGCGCTGGTGGCCCCGCGGGCCTGGTGCTGGGCGGGGCGGCGACGCGCGGTCTTGCCGCCGGGTGCCGCCTGGCCCCTCCCGGTCGCGGTGCGGCCGGGCCTCGCGCCGTGCGCTGACGGCCGTGACTGATAATCGGGGCGGCTGGCGCCCCTTCTCGCATGAGGTCGTTCTGCCATGGAGGATCCCTATATGGACAAGCGGGCGCGTGCGCCCGTTATGCTCTCGAACGTTGGTGATTGTACTCTCTTTGCCTGCCCGGGCGCCGCTCGCGGGCGCGAACGCGCCGAATCCGATAGGCCGTCCAAACCTTGTCCAAAGATTATCCATATGCGCGCCATGGCGGGGCGCCGCCGGGTGCTCTGGTAAGCTAATGGGCAAGCGGGTACACCCGCGCCACGACGACGAGGAGGCGCTCCCATGGAGGCATATAAGCAGGAGTTCATCAAGTTCATGGTCGAGAGCGACGTGCTCAAGTTCGGCGAGTTCACGCTCAAGAGCGGCCGCACCTCGCCGTTCTTCATGAACGCGGGCGCCTACGTCACGGGTTCTCAGCTCAAGCGCCTGGGCGAGTACTACGCCCATGCCATCCACGACAACTTCGGCCTCGACTTCGACGTGGTCTTTGGCCCGGCGTACAAGGGCATCCCGCTCTCCGTCGTGACCGCGATCGCCCTCTCCGAGCTGTACGGCAAGGAGGTCAAGTACTGCTCCGACCGCAAGGAGGTCAAGGACCACGGCGCGGACAAGGGCGGGATGCTCGGCTACGAGCTCAAGGACGGCGACCGCGTGATCATGGTCGAGGACGTGACCACCTCGGGCAAGTCCATCGACGAGACGTACCCCAAGCTCAAGGCCGCCGCCGATGTCGAGGTCAAGGGCCTCATCGTCTCGCTCAACCGCATGGAGGTCGGCCGCGGCGGCGTGGTGACCGCGCAGCAGGAGATCCAGGAGCGCTACGGCTTCCCCGTCGCGTCGATCGTCTCGATGGACGAGGTCGTCGAGGTGCTTCACGGCAACGAGGTCGACGGACGCGTGGTGATCGACGACGCGACCAAGGCGGCGCTCGACGCGTACTACGAGCGCTACGGCGTCAAGGAGCGCTAAGCAAATCGCCCGAATCCGTTAAGTCATCCGATGGCCCCTGGGCTCCGCAGCTCAGGGGCCCGTTTTTATGCATCTACGCCGAGTAAAGCGCCGCGTTCGCGGAAAGCGCGTGCATAGCGGCGCCGTTCGCGCTACCGCTCGGGTACAATCGGGATGCATTGGCAATCGGGGCGGGCCCGACACCGTCGGGCGGGGGGCGCCCCTCTGCATCGTTTCTGGGAGGAACCATGAAGAAACGTCTGTTCTTGGTGCCATTCATGGCGGTCGCGCTCGTGTTCTCGCTGTTCATCGCCGGCTGCGGCGGTCCCGACCCCGCGCAGCTCATCCGCGAGGACCTCGAGGCGGCGCTCGGCGACCTCGATACCGTGAACGAGGAGCTCGCCACGGGTCTCGAGCAGGCCGCCGGCGAGGACCTGGGGACGCTCGGCATCTCCGCCGAGGAGTTCTCCGACGCCTACCTCGACGGCTTCGGCTATGAGATCGGCGACATCACGGTCGACGGCGACACCGCGACGGCCGAGGTGACCGTGACGGTCAAGTCCTTCAACGACATCATGACCACGTTCCAGACCGACTTCACCGAGTGGGTCTACTCGACCGACCTCACCACCATCACGAGCGAGGACGACCTCTACCAGGAGGCCGGCCGCATCCTGCTCGAGACCGTCCAGAACGCCGAGGCCACCGAGAGCACCCTCACCGTCGACTACACCAAGGATGGCGACGACTGGACCATGGACCCGGTGTCCCAGAGCGAGGTCAACGCCCTGTTCGGCGTGTAGCGCGCACGCGCGCGCCGCATGCGGCACCACGTGATTGACAACTTAAGAGAGACGGGGGGACGAGATGTTTTGCACGACGTGCGGAGCCGCGGTACCTGAGGGCTCGGCCTTCTGCACCGCATGCGGGAGCCCTGTGACGCAGGGGTCCGCCGCGTCCGCCCCGTCTTCGCCGGCACCGTCCGCGCAGTCGCAGAGCGCGCCGTCACCGCAGGTGGCAGGCGGCTTCTCGGCAGCGCCGGGCGGTGCCGCGCCGTATGGGCAGGTCCCGCGGCCCTCCTATCCGCCCGTCCCGGCGGCGCAGCAGGCCCCGGCACCGCAAGCGTACCCCATGCCGCAACCCGCCCCGGCACCACAGCCCGCGCCGCAGCGGCCCTATCCCGCGCAGCAACCCGCCCCGGCACCGCAGGCTCCCCGCAAGCGGGGCGTCGGCAAGGTCGTGGGCATCGCGCTCGGCGCGATCGCCCTTGTCGCGGCGCTCGGCGCGGGCGGTCTCTTCGCCTACCGGACCTTTATCGCCGACAAGCCCGAGGACATCGTCGCCGCGAACGCCGGCACGCTCATGGCCGCCTATGCGGACCCTTCCTCGGACGAGGGCGCCGCACTCGTCACCGAGGCCGACCGCGTCCTCGCCGCGCTCGGCAACTACCCGCACCCGGGCGAGGACGCCTACGAGGCATGGCTCGAGGACTCGACGTACGAGGTGGACGAGGTCACGGTCGCAGAGGACGGCGCGACGGCGACCGCGGCCGTCACGGTGTCGCACCGCCCGCTCATCGACGCCGTCGAGGCGCACGAGGGCGCGCGCTCCGATGCGGGCGAGGAGCAGGACCGCGAGCTCGAGCTCACCTACCGCCGCTCTGGTGACGTGTGGACGGTCGATGACGAGGAGGCCCGCGCGGCGGTCTATGCGGCCTACCTGCCCACGGACGAGGAACTCATCCTCTCGGATGTCTACTGGTACCTGGGCGACCCGGGGGAGGCCGACGGGCGGATCCTCGTGGCGCTCCAGGAATCGGGCGACCAGAGCTTCACCGCGCTCGGCATCACCATGGACCAGTTCCTCGAGGCCTTCCTCGACGGGTACGACTACGAGGTGGGCGCCGTGAGCGTCGACGGCGACACGGCGACCGTGCGGCTCACGTTGACCGTGAAACCCTACGACGGCATCGTGACCGAGTTCCAGCGCCGGTTCCAGGAGTGGTCCCAGACGGTGGACCCCTCGACGGTTACGAGCGAGGAGCAGATCTACCGGTTCGCGGGCCAGCTGCTGCTCGAAACGGTGGATGAGACCGCCGTGGAGGAAAGAGCGATCGAGATCGTCTTCGTGCAGGACGGAGACGGCGTCTGGTGGATGGACGAGCCGTCACACATCGCCCTGATGGAGGTCTTCGGCGGGTAGCGGCCGCGCCTGGCTGCCGTCGCGCCCGGCCCGCCTGCTAGGGCTTGAGGCGCGCGGGCGCGTCGCGCGTGCCCCGCACGATGCCGAGCAGCTCCGCCGGCTTCTCCGCGATGCGGTCCGCGCCGGCACGCTCGAGCTCCGCCCGTCCGCGGAACCCCCAGGCGACCCCTGCGACGTCGAGGCCGGCGTTGTGTCCGGTCTCCACATCCACGGAGCTGTCGCCCACGTAGAGCGTCGAGGCGACGGGCGCGTCGAGCGCATCGAGGACATACCGGGTGATCGGTGCCGCCGGTTTGGGCGGGAAGGCGTCGATGCGCCCCTGGACCAGGACGAACCGCTTGCCGAAGTAGCGCTCGACAAGCGGGACCACGGCGGCGTGGTCCTTGTTGCTGAGCACCGCGAGGGTGACACCCGCCGCGGCGAGCCCATCGAGGGTATCGATGATGCCGGGATAGGGCGCCGTGTGGTCCTGCGCATGCGCGGCGTAGGCAGCCTGGAAGGCGCTAAGCGTCCGCTCGAACACATCGGGCATGCCGGCGAACTCGGCGGGGATGATGCGCTCGACGAGCTTGGGCATGCCGTTGCCGACCTTGTAGCGGTAGGCGTCGACCGGGAAGGTGGGCCAGCCGTTGCGCTCGCAGACGAGGTTGCACGTGCAGGCCAGGTCCTGCAGCGTGTCGAGCAGGGTCCCGTCAAGATCGAAGATGACGTGGGTGTAGCGCATGGGCCCTCCCTAGCAGATGCGTGGCAGCTGCTCGCCCACGACCATGTCGAGGATGCGCTCGGCCCCCCAGGGCGTGCGCACGCGCACGCAGGGGCCCTCGGCGCGCCTCGGCGCAACCGCGGCGCCCACGATCGCCGCGTGCTCCCCGTAACGGCTCGCGCGCATGGCGGCGAGCGCGGCGTCGGGGTCGCCGCCGGGCACCACCGCGACCATCTTGCCCTCGTTCGCGACCTGCAGGGGGTCGTAGCCGAGCATCTCGCACGCGGCGCGCACCTGAGCCTTCACCGGGACGGCCTCCTCGTCGAGCTCGATGTCGACGCCGCTCGCCTGGGCGAACTCGTTGAGCGTGCTCGCCAGCCCGCCGCGCGTGGGGTCGCGGAAGCAGCGCGCATGGGGCGCCGCCTCCAGCACCGCGGCGATGAGGTGGTTGAGCGGTGCGACGTCGCTCTCGATGTCGGTCGAGAACGAGAGCCCCTCGCGCGTGCTCATGATGGCGATGCCGTGGTCGCCCATCGTGCCCGACACCAGGACGACGTCGCCCGGCTGCACGTTCGCGCCCGAGAGCGCGACGCCCGTGGGCACCTCGCCCACACCCGCCGTGTTGATGAAGACCCCGTCCGCCTTGCCGCGCCCCACGACCTTGGTGTCGCCGGTGATGATATCCACGCCCGCCTCGCGCGCCGTGGCGGCCATGCTCGCGCAGATCCGCTCGAGGTCGGCGAGCGGGTAGCCTTCTTCGAGGATGAAGCCGCAGGAGAGGTAGCGCACGTGGGCGCCCGAGGTCGCGACGTCGTTCACCGTGCCCGAGACCGCGAGCCTGCCGATGTCGCCGCCGGGGAAGAACTGCGGCGTGACCACGAAGGTGTCGGTGGAGAGCGCGATGCGGCCGGTCGCGGGGAGCGCGGCGACGCCCGCGTCGTCGCCGGCGTGCAGCTCGGCCGCGCCGAACGCCTCGAGGAACACCTCGTCGATGAGGCGCTTCATCATCTGCCCGCCCGAGCCGTGGCTCATCTGGACGGTGGTATCGCTCGAAGACATAAGACCTCCCGGGGTCGTGCGGGTATGGGGCCGGCGGAACGGGCTGGGCCTGCGCGCCGCGCCCGCGCCGCATCTAGAGACGGTACGTATGGTAGGCGGCGCAGCTGCCCTCGCTCGAGACCATGCACGGGCCCACGGGATGCTCGGGCGTGCACGCCGTCCCGAAGAGCGGGCACGCGCTCGGGGCGATCGCGCCGCGCAGCACGTCCCCGCAGCGGCAGCCGCGCGGCTCGCGCGTGGGTTCGACCGCGACGTCGAAGCGCGCGCGGGCATCGAAGGCGCGAAAGTCCGCGCGGATGCGCATGCCCGACGCGGGAAGCTCGCCCAGCCCGCGCCAGGTGGCGTCGCAGGGCTCGAAGACCTGCTCGGTGATGCGCCGCGCGGTCGCGTTGCCCTCGTCGCGCACGCCGCGGCGGTAGGCGTTGCCGATCGCGGGCTCGTGCCGCCCGATCATGTCGACGAGCTGCATGATGCCCTCGAGGATGTCAACCGGCTCGAAGCCGGTCACCACACCGGGGATGCCGTACTCGTCGACGAGGAAGCGGAACGGCTCGGTGCCGGTGATGGTCGAGACATGGCCGGGCAGGATGAAGCCGTCGATGGCCGTCTCGGGATCGTCGGCGATGGCGCGCAGCGCCGCCGGCGTGGTCTTGTGCATGCTGAGCACGCTGAAGTTCGAGATGCCGCGTGATGCGGCCTCGAGGATGGACGCGGCGATGGCGGGCGTGGTGGTCTCGAAG
Source organism: Enorma burkinafasonensis (assembly GCF_902150035.1). Lineage (GTDB taxonomy): Bacteria > Actinomycetota > Coriobacteriia > Coriobacteriales > Coriobacteriaceae > Enorma > Enorma burkinafasonensis. The sequence continues at coordinate 61,126 of NZ_LR597507.1, read as the reverse complement.
CCCACGCCGAGGAAGATGACCTCGCGCTCGGGCTCGCGCGCGGCGATCTCGAGCGCATCGAGGGGGGAGTAGACCACGCGCACGTCGCGGCCGGCGGCCTTCTCCTGCGCGAGCGACGAGGTGCTGCCGGGCACGCGCACCATGTCGCCGAAGGTGGCGACGGTCGCGCCGTCCATGCGGGCGAGCGCGATGGCGCGGTCGATGTCGCCGTTCGCCGTCACGCACACGGGGCAGCCGGGGCCGGACAGCAGCCTCAGGCCCTCGGGCATGACCGAGCGGAACCCGTAGCGCCCGATGCTCATCGTGTGCGTCCCGCAGACCTCCATGAGGTTGATGGCGCGCGATCCCACCAGGTCGCGGATGCGGCCGATGAGGCCGCGGGCGAGCGCGGGGTCCCTGAAGGCGGCAAGGTCGAGGCCGGGTGCGCTCTCCTGGGGCGCGCCGTTCGCGCTCATGGGCGGACAGCCCTGACAGTCGCGTCCCCGTCGGCCTCATAGGCCGCCGCGGGGATATCCTCGCTCGCGAGCTCATCGAGCTCGCGCACCAGCTCGATGGTCTGACGCGCCTCCGCCTCGTCGACCACCTGGATGCTGAAGCCGGCGTGGACGAGCACCCAGTCGCCTACGCGCGCCTCGGGCGTGAGGGCGAGCGATATGGACCGGCGCACGCCGAGCATGTCGAGCGTGGCGTGCGTGCCGTCGATCTGGACGATCTCACCGGGAATGGCTAGACACATAGGTGCGCTCCTTCGGTTCGTTCGCGTAAAGATGGTACTCTCACGCCAACGTTTGGGCAAACCGCGCGGGGCGCATCAGGCGCCCGGCCGGTCTTCGGCGGCGGGCGCCGCTATCGCCAGGCGCGCGCGGGTCACGGCGGCCTGGCCGTAGGCGATGCAGCCGTCGTTCACCGGGACCGTGGTGGGGACTAGGACCGTAAGCCCTGCCGCATCGAGGGACCGGTGCACCGCCTCGAGCAGGATGCGGTTCATGAAGACCCCGCCGGAGAGCGCGACGGCATCGATGCCATGGCGCCGGGCCACGAGCCGGGTGGCCTCGACCACCAGCTCGGCGACCCCGCCATGCAAGGCACAGGCGAGCTCATCCGCAGCGATTCCTGCGGCGATGCCGTCCAGGAGCGCACGGAGCAGCGGCGCGGGGTCGAGGATGAGCGCCTCCCCGCCGCCGTCGGCGCGGCCGGCCGCATCGATCCCGCGACAGCCTTCCCCCTCGTTAAGCGGAAGATGGCCGCACGACCGCGCGCGGCTCGCCGCCGCCTCGAGCTCGATGGCGGGCTCGCCATCGTAGGTCGCGCGGTCGCAGATGCCGAGTACGGCCGCGCACGCATCGAGGAAGCGCCCCATGCTGCTCGTGCGCGGCGAGTTGATACCGCGATCGATCATGGCGTCCAGGGTCTCCCGGAGCTTAGGACCGAGCGCGGCGAGTAGGCCCGCGGCACCGGGATGGTCGAGGAGGCCATGTTCGCGCAGCAGCGCATAGGCGCAGCGCCTGGGGTCGCGCACCGCCGCCGCCCCGCCGGGGAGCGGCCAGGTGGCGAGATGCGCCGCGCGCTCGTAGCCGGTAAGCGTCGCGACGAGGATCTCGCCGCCCCAGATGGTGCCGTCGTCCCCGGCGCCCGTGCCGTCGAGTGCGACGCCCACGACAGGGGCCTTGTCGTCGATCGCCCCCTGGGCGGCCTTCTCGGCGACGACCGCGGCGATGTGGGCATGGTGGTGCTGCACCTCGACGAGCGGCAGCGCGCGCCTGCGCGCCTCTGCGCGCGCCCACTGGCTCGTGAGGTAGCCCTGGTGCAGGTCGCAGGCGAGGGCGGCGGGCGCGAGGTCGAAGAGGCGGGCCATGTGCTCGCGGGCCTCGTGCCAGGCGTCGAGCGTCAGCGCCTGCTCGACGTCGCCGATATGCTGCGAGAGGAAGCAGCGCGCCCCCGCGCCGTCGTCGCGCGTGAAGGCGAGCGTGGCCTTCTGCTCGGCACCGCAGGCGAGGATGGTGGGAGCCGTACCTGAGCAGGCGGGCAGCTCGAGCGGTTGCGGCGCGTAGCCGCGGGCGCGGCGCACGGGGAGGACGACCGGCGCGCCCGCCGCGACCACGCGCACCACCGAGTCATCGAAGCGGGCGCGGATCTCGCGGTCGTTGCCGACGAGCGCGTCGGCGATGCCGCTTGCGACCAGGCGCTCCCACGCCGCCCCATCATCGATCTCGATGGGGTTGCCGCTCACGTTGCCGCTGGTCATGACGATAGGTCTGCCGAACGACGCCATGATGAGGTGCTGGAGCGGCGTGTAGGGCAGCATGATGCCGATCTCGGGGAGGTCGAGCGCGACGGAGGGCGCGAGCGTACCGGCGGGATGGGATGCGACCGTGCCCCCATACAGCCCGGCGCCGCCCTTGCGGCGCAGCAGCACGATGGGTCGGACGGAGCCGGTAAGGAGCGCGCGCTCGGTATCGTCGATGTGGCAGAGGCCCTCGGCGCACGCGAGGTCGGGCACCATCACAGCGAGCGCCTTGCGCGCTCGCCGCTTGCGCCGCCGGAGCTCCTGCACGGCCCGCTCGTTCGTGGCGTCGCAGGCGAGGTGGAACCCGCCGAGACCCTTGATCGCCACGATGCCGCCGGCGCGCAGGAGCTCGCAGCAACGCTCGATGATCGCGTCGCTCTCGGGCAGGGTCAGCCCGCGCAGCTCGTCCTCGCTGCCGGCTTCGCGCCAGGTGATGTGCGGCCCGCAGTCGAAGCAGGCGTCGGGCTGGGCGTGGAAGCGCCGGTCGAGCGGGTCCGCGTACTCCGCGGCGCACCGCGCGCACATGGGGAACGCCCCCATCGAGGTGAGCGGCCGGTCGTAGGGGAGCGCCTCGATGATGGTGTAGCGCGGCCCGCAGTTGGTGCAGTTGATGAAGGGGTAGTGGTAGCGCCGGTCGGCGGGGTCGAAGAGCTCGCGCAGGCAGTCGTCGCAGGTGGCGATGTCGGGGGAGACGAGGGTGGTGCGCGCGCCCGCGCCGTCGGATGCCACGATGGAGAACCCCTCCGCGGCCGGCTCGCCCGCCTCGCCGCAGGGCTCGACATCGATGCGGTCGATGCGCGCCGCCGACGGTGCATGCGCCTCGAGCGCGGCGATGAACGCGTCTAGCTGCGGGCGCGCCCCCGCGGCCTCGATGTGCACGCCGTCGGTCGCGTTCAGGACCCAGCCGTCGATGCCCGCCGCCACGGCCTCGCGGTACACGAACGGGCGCATGCCCACGCCCTGCACGATCCCGGTGATGTGTACGCGCACCCGCGGCATGCGCGCCCTAGCGCTCGAGGCTCTGGTCGGTGGCGGCGCAGGTGAGCTCGCCGTGCTTCACGCCGCGCAACCCCAGGAGCTTGTCGGCGAGCTCGTAGACGCGCTCGCCCTTGCCGCGCAGCGCGAGGATCTCGAGGCAGTTGTGGTGGTCCAGGTGCACGTGCATCGTCGAGACGATCTCGGGGGTGTAGTCGTGCTGGATCTCGTCGAGACGGCGGGTCAAGTCGCCGGTGTGGTGGTCGTAGATCATGGTTAGCGAGCCGATGACCTGCGCCTCGGGCGTGCGCAGCTCCTCCTCGACCAGAGACGAGCGGATGAGGTCGCGGATGGCCTCGGAGCGGTTGGCGCCCTCACCGCGCCGCGCGATCTGGCCGTCGAAGGCGTCGAGCAGGTCGGCGGGCATGGCGATGGAGAAGCGGACGAGCTCGCCCGATGCGTGCGGGGCGCCCATATCACACCAGCTTGACGGTACCGACGGCGTTGTGGTCGGCCTCGATGGCGTCCTCGTAGCCCTGAAGCGCGTCGCGCGCCTCGTCGAGCGCGGCGAGCGCGGTCTCGAGCTTCCCGCCGATGCAGGGCATGTCGTAGGCCTCGGTGGCATGGAGCAGGCTATGGCTCCAGTCGCGCGCGAGCGCAATGGTGTCGTCGACCTGCTTCACGCTCATGGCCAGCTGGCCCATGTTCATTCCGACATCGTGCATGAGAGCCCCTTTCGCTTGAACGGCCGAATCGCGACGGGTGCCGGTGCCGGGCCCCGCCGCCGTGCGATGTCACTGCCGCGCGCCGCCCACCTGCGCGACCATGAGATCCGCCGAGGCCGCGCGCACCCGCTCGAGCTCCTCGGGATCCAGGAGGTCGTCGGTGACCACGTGGTCGTACTCGTCGAGGCGGGCGTTCTCCACGAGCGCGGTCTTGCCGAACTTCGCCGAGTCGACGAGCAGGAACGTCTCGGATGCCGCCGCCATGATGGCACGCTTGGTGGTCGCGTCCTCCACGGCGGGCTGCATGGCGCCGTCCTCGACCGTGCAGGCGTGCGCGCCCAGGAAGGCCTTGTCGACGTGGAGCGAGTGGTAGAACTCGCTGGCGAGGTCGCCCACCACGCCGGCGGAGACGCTCCGGTAGCGCCCCGGGGCGAAGAAGAGCTCGATGTCGTCGCGCTCGGTGACGAGGTTCGCTACGGGCAGCGAGCTCGTGAACACGGTGACGTTCTTGGCGGTGAGCGCGCGCAGGACCTGCAGCGGCGTGGTGCCGCAGTCGATGATGATGGACTCGCCGTCTCGGACCGTGGAGGCGGCCAGCTCGCCGATGGCCTGCTTCTGGGCGACCTGCTGGCTCGTCTTGGCGGCGAAGCTCGGCTCGCGCGTCGAGGCGGCGCGGTTCAGGTAGGCGCTGCCGTAGTTCATGGTGACAAGACCCTGGCGCTCGAAGAGCTGCAGGTCGCGACGGATCGTCATGGTCGAGACGCCAAAGTGCTCGGCGAGGCTCTTGATATCCGCGACGCCCTGTTCCTCGAGGATCGAGAATATGCTCATGCGCCGTTCGGTCACGCTCATCGAAGACTCCATCAGCCGTTCACGGTCATCATGAGGCCGAGCCCCCTCCCGTAGTCGAGCATCCACCGGATGTCGTCGTCGGTGGGTTCGCAGACGTCGGGAAGCGGGTACTCGAGCCCCAGATCGCGATATTTGCCAAGGCCGAGCCTATGATACTTCAAGATGCCGACCTGCCGTACCGCGCTACCCAACGACGAGATGAAATCCAGACGCCGCTCGACGTCCGCCCGGTCGTCGTTCCAGCCGGGCACGATGACGAGGCGCACGATGAGCTCGTGCCCCTCCGCGGCGAGCCGGCGCGCGTTCTCGAGGATGCGCACGTTGTCCTGGCCCGTGCAGCGGCGGTGGATCGCGGGGTCCCAGGCCTTGATGTCGAGGAGCACGAGGTCGGCGAGGTCGAGGACCGGCCGCACCCGCTCATAGTCCCAAAGGCCCGCCGTGTCGAGCGCCACGTGCACCCCCTCGGCGCGCAGGCGCGCGGCGACGGCGCGCACGAACTCCGGCTGCATCAGGCACTCGCCGCCCGAGAAGGTCACGCCGCCCCCGCTCGTCTCGTAGAACGCCTTGTCGCGCAGGAGCTTCGCGGCGACCTCGCTCGCGCGCATCTCGCGGCCCTTGATCTCGTAGGCGTCGTAGCTGCAGACGTCCGCGAGCTCGATGAGGTTCTCGCAGCGCGCGCGGTCGATGGCGATGCCTGCCTCGCCGAGCGCGACGGAGCCCGCGGGCCGCGCGTGGAGCGTGCACGCGCCGCAGCGGCGGCAGAGGTTCGCGTGGTGCATCACCTTCACGCCCGGGTACATGCTCTCGGGGTTCGAGCACCACAGGCAGCGCAGGTTGCAGCCGACCATGAACACCGTCGAGCGGATGCCCGGGCCGTCCTTGGTCGAGTAGCTCTGGATGTTCATGACAAGGCCCGTGGGGTCGTCGTCTCGTCCCGGGGCCGCGGCGGGGGCCGGTCGCATCTTCGTCGTCGCGTCTGCCATGGCGGTTCCTTTCAAGGGGAAGCGGCCCGCCGGGGGGAGGATGGCGGGCCGCTGCATGAGGGGAGGATGCGAACTAGAACGAGAGCTCGGTGCGCTCGATGATGGCGTCTTGCGTCTCGGGCATGAGCGTGTTGAACAGCGCGCAGTACCCGGCCACGCGCACCATGAGGTCCATGTGGTCCTCGGGGTGCTTCTGGGCGTCGCGCATGGTCTCGGTGTCGAGGACGTTGAACTGGTTGTGGAAGATGTTCTTGTAGCGCATCGTCTCGATGAAGTTGGTGAACTTCTCCAGGTTCTCCTCGCCGGCGAGCGAGCCGGGGGCGAAGCGCATGTTGAGCAGCTGGCCGCCGGCCATGCGCTTGTTGGGGAGCTTGGAGACCGAGTTGATCACCGCGGTGGGGCCGTTGTGGTCGGCGCCGAGGCACGGCGAGCAGCCCTCGTTGAGCGGCTTGCCGGCAAGGCGCCCGTCGGGCGTGGCACCCACGTCGAAGCCGTTGGGCACGTAGCTCGTGATGTTGCTCGTCGACATCGAGTAGCGGCAGCCGATGGGGCCCTCGCCGGCGCGGTCGGTCGAGTAGTTGGGGATGAGGGCGAGGTAGCTCTCGTACACGTCGGCCACGATGGGGTCGACGTAGTCGTCGTCGTTGCCGAACTTGGGGACGTTACGGCACATCTTGCGGATGCGCGCGCCCTCCGGGCCCTCGAAGTTCCCGTGCATGGCGCGGCGCAGCTCGTCGAGCGTGAGCTCCCTGTCCTCGAAGACGAGCTTCTTCACCGCGGCGAGCGAGTCGCCCACCACGCTCATGCCGATGTTCGACTGGCTCACGTAGTCGTACTCGGAGCCGCCGTTCTTGAGCGTTTTGCCGCGCTCGAGCGCGTAGTTGATGGTGCAGCTCGCGAAGGCGTCAGCGTCGTGGTACTTGAGCGAGCGGTCGCAGACCTTGTCGCAGTCGACGGCGAGCTTCATATAGAAGTCGAGCGCGCGGCACCACTCGTCCCAGAGCGCCTCGTAGCTCTCGTACTCGACCTCGCAGCCCTCCTCGCCGTTCACGCTGAAGAGCTGGATGCCGGTCTCGGGGTCCTGGCCGTTGTTGAGGATGATCTCCAGGATCTTGCCGAAGTTGATGTAGGTCATGCCCGTGGCGCGGTGGCCCCAGCGGCCGGGGATCGCGGTCTCGACGCAGCCCATCGAGGCGTAGTCGCGCGCGACCTCCTCATCGACGCCCTCGAGCGTGAGCATGGCCGGGATGACCACCTCGTCGCAGAACATCGACGGCATGCCGTAGCCCTTGCGGATGAGGCGCGCGGCGTCCTTGATGAGGGCGTGCGGGGTGTCCTGGGAGAAGCGCACCGAGAGGTTGGGCTCGGGCAGGCGGCTCTGGTTCATGGCCTCAAGGCAGAGGTAGCTCAGGTCGTTGGTGCCGTCGGTGCCGTCCGGCTTCATGCCGCCCACCATAAGGTTCGAGTAGAGCGGGTAGCCGCAGCTGTACTGGGTGTGGCCCCAGGGACGGACCTTGTTCAGGCTGTTGGTCATGATGAAGAAGTGCGTGATGATCTCGAGCGCCTTCTCGCGGGTGAGTTTCCCGGCCTCGATATCGGCCTGGTAGTAGGGCCAGATGTACTGGTCGAAGCGGCCGAAGCTGAAGGAGTGGCCGTTGGACTCGATCATCATGAGCGTGTGGGTGAGGTAGACGCACTCCACCGCCTCGTAGAAGTTGCGCGCGCCGCCCTCCATGAAGGTCGAGAACGTCTTACCGATGAACTCGAGCTCCCGCTTGCGCTTGGCGTCGCCCTCGCGCCCGGCCTCCTCCAAGGCGAGCTTGGAGAAGCGCTTGATGTAGGTGAGGGCGGCGTTGTTGGCGATGATGGCCGCCTCGTAGAAGTCGCGCTGGTCCTGCGTGAGATCGGGGTTCTGGAGCTTCTCCTGGGCGATCTTCACGAACCCGCCGTAGCCGTGCTCGAGCACGAAGTCGTGGTTGGGGATGATGTGGCCGTCGCCGGACATCGAGATGCCGCCGCGGTGCAGGACGCCCTGCTTCTCGGCCTTGAAGTTGATCTCGGGGAGGTTCCGCAGGACCTCGTCCTCGTGCGTGATGCCCTGCCAGTAGGGCGCAAGCGCGCGTAGGCGCTCCTTGGTGTCCTCGGTGATGTAGAACATGTCGCCGCGACGGTGCTCGAACTCGTCGAGCTCGTCGATGACCCAGTTGAACGAGTACTCCGGGAAGATGGGCGCGGCGAAGTTCCTGCTCGCCTGGTTGCCCACGATGAGCGAGTCGGGCTCGATGTAGATGGTCATGCTCGAGAGGATCGCGTCGAGCGCCTTGGCGCGGCGGATGACGATGGGCTCGCCCTCGGTCTCCTGGTAGCTCTTGGTGATGATCTCGGCGCGCTCGGGGCAGATGGTGGGCGTGCGGTGCTCCATGCGGTGCTGGAGCCGGTCGATGCGCTCGAAATCGCAGTCGTCGGTCTGGGGTTGGAAGCTGAGGAACGATTCCATGACGGTATCCCTTCCGGGTTGTGGGCTCTCGCTATGCTGATGGTACCATGAAGTAACAACTTAGATTGAAACAATATGTGAAATGTTGAGAATTCGAGTAACGGGTATGGCAATGCGCCCAGGATGTGGGGCACCTGCAATGGAAAACGGGGCCGCCCCATCTCCCTCGAGATGGAACGGCCCCGTGCGGGATGCCGACGCGGTGGCGACTGCGGCTAGGCGTCCAGCTCGCAGATGGTGCGCTCGCCGCGGATTGCCGCCCAGTCGCGGGCGAAGCCGTCGAGCGCCTCTTTGATGGAGCCCGCCGCGAAGGCGCCGTGTAGCAGGCTCGGCTGCACGGTGGCGGCGTGCGCCCCGGCGACGAGGGCGTCGTTCACCTGCTCGACGCTGTGGAAGCTCGCGGCGAGGATCTTGGTGGGCGCGTCGTTCTCGTCGATCACCTGGCGGAACGCGGCGATGCTCGCGCGGAAGTCGACGTCGATGTTGGCCATGCGGTTGCAGTACGGGGCGATGAAGTCGGCGCCGGCGGCGATGGCCATGAAGCCCTGGAGCTTGCTGTAGATGGCGGTCGCGGTGATGCCGGCGCCCTCGGCCTTGAGCACGCGGATGGCCTTCAGGCCGTCCTCGTTCACCGGCACCTTGATGTAGACGTCAGATCCTATCTTCTCGCGGATGCAACGGCCCTCAGCGACCATGCCGGCGGCGTCGGCGGCCGTGACCTGCACGTGCAGCGAGCGCTCGGTGCCGATGAGCTCGCGGATGGCGCGGAGCGTCTCGAAGAAGGGGACGTCCCCCTCGGCCTTGAGGATACTCGGGTTGCTGGTCACGCCCGTGATGGGGAAGATCTCCAGACAGTTCTCGAGTTCGGTGATGTTGGCGTTGTCGAGCATGAATTCCATGGCGTGTCTCCTATCCCTGCCATCGTTTGGAACCTATCTTATCAAGGGGTCCGGGCGCCCCGAGCGTCAGGCGACGCCCCCGAGGTCGATGCCCGCCGCCGCGGCGACGTACGCGCCCGCCTCCGGCTCAGTCGCTTTGACCGCAACGTCCATGTGCCTTCCTTCCAGATATGGCAATGGGAAAGCACACATAAGATAACATATTAACAAGTGAAAAGATGATGCGATTAAGGAAAGATGCGAGACGAGGAGCGAACCGAGCACCAGGTACACTCTGTTCTGTGAGATCCTGTGCCCGAAACGGTACGGAATGCGGCCGGGTGCCGCAGCTTCGCGTCTTTCGGTGCGAACGGGCCCATCGCCGATGAAAAACGAGCCGCCCACGGTGAGCGGCTCGCTAACGAAACATTGGGGTATCCGGCCCCTATCGGGCCGAGCGCTACAGGTAGTGCTCGATCTCGGCGCGGAGCTGCGGCTTGGGCATGGCGCCCACGGTGCGCCCGGCTTCGGCGCCGCCCTTGAGGACGATGAGGGTGGGAATCGACATGACGCGGTACCTCATGGCGATGTCCTGGTTCTCGTCCACGTTGCATTTCGCGACGACGAGACGGTCGGCGAGCTCGTCGGCGAGCTCGTCCACGATGGGCGACACCGTGCGGCACGGGCCGCACCACGGCGCCCAGAAATCGATGAGGACGGGCAGGGGCGATTGGAGCAGCGCGTCGAAGTTCTCGGCGCCGACGTTGATGATCTGTGCCATGGTTCCTCCTGACGGATGCGCACCTCTCCCGATGAGGTGCGGGAAATGCGATACGTTGGCGTTATACCCACTTGCCCGCCGGGGTTGCATACATGCCGTGGGCATTCGCATACGGATTGATGAAGGCGTCCGCACCGGCCGAGGCCCGCCGGCGCGCGCAGCCTCGGCGCCGTACAATGGGTCTCGGATGCCCATACGAGATCGGAGTGCCATGGCGATATCGATTGCGGAACGTACCGGCGCCCTCGCCGAAGCGCTGGAGCTCGAGCTCGCGGCGCTCACGCGGGACGGCGTGATGATCTGCGGCAACGCGCTCTCGCCGGTCGTGCTGGTGAAGGGGTCTCTGAACGAGGCGGAGCGCGCCGGTGGCGAGCTGCTCGCCGGTGAGGACGGGAGCGCCCTGCGCGCCGCGCTCGAGCGGCTGGGCTACGCGCCCGAGGACTTCTGCGCCCTCGCCGCGGTGGCGGGGGAGGGCGAGCCGGGCGTCGAGGCGACGGTTGCGGTCGGGGATGCGCTTCCTGCCGCCCGCTTCAGGGAGGCGCTCGAGGCGCTCGATCCCGAGGCGGTCATCCTGCTCGATGATGTGGCGGCTCAGGCCATGCGCGATGCCTATGCGCGGGAGCTCGCGGACATCGAGCAGTTCGACGTCGCGATGCTCGAGCCGGGGCTCGTCGCCCATGTGCTCGGCCGGCGGGTCCTCGCGCTCGGTGGCTTCGAGGCGGCGCTTTCCGACGCACGCGAGAAGCAGCGTATGTGGGCCTACCTCAAGCAGCTCCCACCGGCCGGCGCGCCGTACTGACGCCGGCGACCGGGCCGGCTCCATCGGGCAGCGGGCCATCGTGCGATAGCCTTGCAGCGCCCCGGCTCCACTAATATTAGATGCGCCATGTTGGCAACAAGAAAAAGGCTCCCCGGAGGGAGCCTTATCCGTGCCGTGATGGCGCTCAGCTGGGTGAGGTGCTAGTCCTCGGCGATCTCGGTGATCGCGCCGGCCGGGCAGCTGTCCTGGCAGACGCCGCAGGCGATGCAGGAATCCTCATCGACCACGGTGGCGACGTCCTGGAGCTCCAGAACGCCCTGGGGGCAGTCGTCAACGCAGACGCCGCAGGCGATGCACTCGTCGGCATCAATAACGGGATGGGCCATAGTGTTCCTCCTCTGATCACGCTCGATGCATTCGGCGAACAGCACATCGAGACTTTGATGGGGTAAACATACCACGCGTCGAAATCATTGCAACCCCTCGCAGGGACCTTTTCCTGCCGTTCGCCGAGTTAGCCGGGGTGAATCACATATCACCGCAGGTAGGTGGTACCGCGGGTCGAGACGGTCGGGGCTGCTGCAACCAAGCGGTGCCGTCCGAGCGATGTGCATGTGCTCGGAATAAAAAATCTTATATGGATTGACTTAGATTTTGTATATCTTGCGGCTCAAGGGGATATCATAGAGAGCGAACAAGCAAGAGGGCCGTCCCGGACGGGCGCCGCGCGTCCGGGAAGCCCACAAGGAAGGGATTATTCCATGAGCAAGATTCTAGGTATCGACCTGGGTACCACCAACTCCGCCATGGCTGTGTTCGAGGGCGGCAACCCCACCATCATCGTCAACGCCGAGGGCGACCGCACGACCCCGTCCGTGGTCGGCTTCCGCGCCGACGGCGACCGCATCGTGGGCAAGGCCGCCAAGAACCAGGCCGTGACCAACCCCAAGAACACCGTGTTCTCCATCAAGCGCTTCATGGGCCGTCGCTTCTCCGAGGTCAGCTCCGAGATCAAGACCGTCCCGTATGAGGTGCACGAGGGCCAGGGCGGCCGTGCCGTCGCCCGCATCGACGGCGAGGACTTCACGCCCGAGCAGGTCAGCGCCATGATCCTGCAGAAGATGAAGACCGACGCCGAGAAGTACCTCGGCGAGACCGTCACCGACGCCGTCATCACCGTGCCCGCCTACTTCAACGACGCCCAGCGCCAGGCCACCAAGGACGCCGGCAAGATCGCCGGCCTCAACGTCAAGCGCATCGTGAACGAGCCCACCGCGGCCGCGCTCGCCTACGGCTTCGACAAGGGCGGCACCGACCAGCGCATCCTCGTCTTCGACCTGGGCGGCGGCACCTTCGACGTCTCGATCCTCGATCTGGCCGACGGCGTGTTCGAGGTCCTCTCCACCGCCGGCGACAACCACCTGGGCGGTGACGACTGGGACCAGCGCGTCATCGACTGGCTCGCCGACAAGTTCCAGGCCGACAACGGCATCGACCTGCGTCAGGACCCCATGGCCCAGCAGCGCCTGAAGGAGGCCGCCGAGAACGCCAAGAAGGAGCTCTCCGCCGCCGCGCAGGCCACCATCAACCTGCCCTTCATCACCGCCGACGCCACCGGCCCGAAGCACCTCGACTACACCCTCACCCGCACGGAGTTCGAGCGCATCACGCATGACCTGCTCGAGCGCTGCAAGGCGCCGGTCACCAACGCCCTGCGCGACGCCGGCCTCAAGCTCTCCGACCTCACCGAGGTCATCCTCGTGGGCGGCTCGACCCGTATGCCGGCCGTCCAGGAGCTCGTGAAGAACATGACCGGCAAGCAGCCCAACATGTCCGTGAACCCGGACGAGGTCGTGGCCTGCGGCGCCTCCATCCAGGGCGCCATCCTGGGCGGCGACTCCACGGTGGGCGGCGACATCCTGCTGCTCGACGTCACCCCGCTGTCGCTCGGCGTCGAGACCATGGGCGGCATCATGACCAAGATGATCGACCGCAACACCACGATCCCGACCTCCAAGACCGAGATCTACTCCACGGCGGCCGACAACCAGACCTCCGTCGAGATCAACGTCCTCCAGGGCGAGCGCGAGCTGGCGCGCGACAACAAGTCGCTCGGCAAGTTCCAGCTCACCGGCATCCCGGCCGCCCGCCGCGGCGTGCCGCAGATCGAGGTCACCTTCGATATCGACGCCAACGGCATCGTGACCGTGTCCGCCAAGGACAAGGGCACCGGCAAGGAGCAGCAGATCACCATCTCCGGCTCCACCGCGCTCTCCGACGAGGAAGTCGACCGCATGGTCAAGGACGCCGAGGCCCACGCCGAGGAGGACAAGCGCCAGAAGGAGGAGGTCGAGGTCCGCAACCAGACCGACAGCCTGGCCTACTCCACCGAGCAGACCCTCGCCGAGCTGGGCGACAAGGTTCCCGCCGACGTGAAGGGCGAGGCCGAGTCCGCCATCGCCGATGCCAAGAAGGCCCTCGAGGGCACCGACGTCGACGCCATCAAGAGTGCCGGCGACAAGCTCCAGGAGGTCGCCTACAAGCTGGCCCAGATGGTGTACGCCGACGCCCAGCAGGCCGCGGGCGACAACGGTGCCGCTGGCTCCGCCGCTGACGACGTGGTCGACGCCGAGTACGAGGTCGTCGACGACGACCAGGACAAGTAACCATGTCCGCTGAGAACACTCGAACGGAGGCGGCCGCTACCGCCGCCTCCGCTGACTCCAAGGAGAAGGACGTGAAGATCCCCGTAGAGGCAGCCGAGGAGACGACTCCCGACGAGGCGGCCGAGTTCGCGGAGGAGACGCCCGAGCGCGCCGCCCACGAGCAGGAGCTCAGCGAGGAGGAACTGGTCGAGGCGGCCATCCGCGCCGGCGAGGAAGCGGCCGAGAACGACTTCAAGCTCAAGTACGAGCAGGCCGCCGAGGAGCTCGCCGAGGTGCGCCGCCAGCTCGCCGAGGCCGAGGACGCGCAGGGCGCGGCCGACGCCAAGGTCAAGGAGGCCCAGGACCGCGCGACCCGCCTGCAGGCGGATTGGGAGAACTTCCGCCGCCGCACGGCGAGCGAGCGCCTGGCCGAGAAGGAGCGCGCGACCGAGAAGCTCGTCACCGCGCTGCTCCCGGTGCTCGACGACATGGAGCGCGCCATCGACCATGCCCGCACGCAGGAGATGGATGAGGCGTTCTCGCAGTTCGTCGATGGCGTCGAGGCGGTGCACGCCAAGATGCTCGACGTGTTCGCGCACGAGGGCGTCGAGCCGATCGACCCCAAGGGCGAGGCGTTCGACCCGCTCGAGCACCAGGCGGTCGGTCGCGTCGAGGATGCGGGATCGTATGACGAGACCGTGCACGACGTGTACCAGAAGGGCTACCGCATGGCGGACCGCGTGCTGCGAGCCGCCATGGTCACGGTGACCTACGGCGGGGAGAAGCGCCCCGAGCCCGAGCCGGAGGCGCAGCCCGAGGAGGCGTCCGGCGAGACGGCCCCCGAGGACGGTCAGGAGTAAGACGGGAGGGCTCCGGGGCGCAGGCTTCGGGGCCCTTTTCGATGAAGGATATGAGACGGCGGGGACGGGGCCAGCTGTCCCGGCGCAGGGGCAGGCGACCCCGCTCCCGCGGCCCCGGAGGGAAGGAGGCAGGCGATGCCACAGGCAACGAAGACGTTCTACGACGTGCTCGGTGTGAAACGCGACGCCTCCCAGAAAGAGATCAAGACCGCGTTTCGCAAGCTCGCGCAGAAGTACCACCCCGACGCGGGCGGCGACGAGCAGAAGTTCAAGGAGATCAGCGAGGCGTACGAGACCCTCTCCGACGAGAAGAAGCGCAAGGAGTACGACCAGCTGCTCATGTTCGGCGGCATGCCGGGCGCGGGGGGAGCGGGCGGCTACGCCTATACCGGAGGCGCCGGTGCCGGCGGCTGGAGCGACATCTTCAGTAGCATCTTCAACGGCGACGGGGGCTTCGGCGGCGACTGGGCGTCGGGCTTCGGCGGCATGGGCGGCGCCCGTGCGGCGACGCGCCCGCGCAAGGGCAGCGACGTCTCGCTCACCATCGACGTCTCGGCCGAGGACGCGTTCCGCGGCACCACGCGCAAGGTGAGCTACCGCATCCCCTCGACCGGCGAGCAGCAGACGATCTCGGTCACGGTGCCCGCCGGCGCCGTCGACGGCGGCAAGATGCGCTACAAGCGCCTGGGCGAGTACGGTACCGCGGGCGGCGAGCGCGGCGACCTCGTGGTGATCACGCACGTGGCGGAGCACCCGCTGTTCAAGCGCAAGGGCGCCGACGTGACCATGACGCTGCCCATCTCGATCTTCGAGGCGGCGCTCGGCTGCACGGTCGACGTACCCACGCCGGGCGGCAAGACCGTGCGGCTCAAGGTGCCCGCCGGCACGCAGACGGGCAAGACCTTCCGCTTCAAGGAGATGGGCGCGCCGGACGTGAAGCACCGCGGGCGCACGGGTGCGCTGCTGGTCACCGTCGAGGTGCGCACGCCCGCGCGGCTCAGCGACGAGGAGCGCGCCGCGCTCGAGAAGCTCAAGGCCGCCGACCAGCGCGACTACCGCAGCGGGGTCGACCGCTACCGCGCGACGTTCTAGCATGATGGGGGCGGCGCGCAGCCGCCGATGAGGTTTGGGGACCGATATGGCAGACGATTCGAGGAACAAGCCGCTGTACATGATCAGCGTCGCCGCCGAGCTCACGGGCATGCACCCGCAGACCCTGCGCGTGTACGAGTCCAAGGGCCTGGTGAACCCCAAGCGCTCCGGCGGCAACACGCGCCTCTACTCGCGTGCCGACATCGAGCGCCTGGAACTCATCAACCAGCTCACCGACGAGGGCATCAACCTCGCCGGCGTGGTGCGCATCCTCGACATGAAGGAGCGCGCGGAGGAGCGCGAGCGCGAGCTCGAGAAGCTCCGCGGCCGCGTGCGCGAGCTCGAGGACCAGGTCCACGAGTACCAGATGCAGAAGAAGATCACCGCGCTCGTCCCGCGCGGCGGTTCCGCCGACCCCGAGCAGGTGCTTAAGGGCCTGCTTTCGAACGGCCTGTAGGGGCGCCGTCCGCGTATAATCTCATCATCGTCGGCGCCCGCGGGGCGGGCATGAGCGGGATGGGATGCCATGAAAGAGCTTGAGGACTACATCTGCCGGTACGGAACGGTGAAGGAGGGCGGTGTCCTCAAGGTCGACGCGTTCCTCAACCACCAGTGCGATGTCGAGCTGTTCGACCGCATGGGCGCCGAGTGGGCGCGCCTGTTCTCGGGCAAGCGCATCGACAAGATCCTGACCATCGAGGCGTCGGGCATCGGCATCGCGTGCGTCGCGGCGAAAAGCTTCGGCAACGTGCCCGTGGTCTTCGCCAAGAAGTACCAGTCCATCAACCTCGATGGCGAGCAGTACGTCACGAGCATCCACTCCTTTACCAAGCAGCGCGACTACCATGTGATCGTCGCCAAGAAGTTCCTCACGCGCGGCGAGCACGTCCTGCTCATCGACGACTTCCTGGCCAACGGCTGCGCGCTCAACGGCCTCATCGAGCTCTGCGAGGAGGCCGGGGCCGTGGTCGAGGGCATCGGCATCGCCATCGAGAAGGGCTTCCAGGGGGGCGGCGACAGCCTGCGCGAGCGCGGCTACGACCTTCAGTCGCTCGCCGTCATCGACGAGATGGACCCCGCCGCCGGCGAGATCAGGTTCCGCTGATGGCGGCGCGCGACACGCGGCCCGAGCGCCCGGACACGGCCCGCGCGCTCGGCGACTTCTACGCCGACATCTCGATCGCCCAGGGCTTCCCCTACGGGCTCCAGCACGTGCTCGCCATGTTCGTGGCGAACCTCGCGCCGATCTCCATCGTCGCGGCCGCCGCTGGCATGGACGCGCTCCAGTCGGCCGCGCTCATCCAGAACGCCCTGCTCATGGCCGGCCTGGGGACGATAATCCAGCTCTTCCCGCTCTGGCGCGTGGGCGGGGCGCTCCCCATCGTCACGGGTATCAGCTTCACGTACGTCTCGGCGGTCGTCGCGATCGTCGCCGCGCAGGGGTACGGTGCGGCCGTGGGCGCCATCATCGTGGGAGGCCTCATCGAGGGCGCGCTCGGTCTCACGGTGCGCTACTGGCGGCGCGCGGTGCCGCCCATCGTGTCGGCGGTCGTGGTCACCTCCATCGGCTTCTCGCTGCTCTCCGTGGGCGCCGAGTCGTTCGGCGGCGGCTCGGGCGCCGAGGATTTCGGCAGCTGGCAGAACCTGCTCCTGGGCTTGGTCTCGCTGGTCGCCTGCCTTGCGTTCCAGAGCCTCGCCAAGGGGACGAAAAAGCAGCTCTCGGTGCTCTTCGGGCTCGCGGTGGGGTATGCGCTCGCGCTCGGCAAGGTGGACCTCAGCGCCTTCCAGGGGCTCGCGCCGATATCGATCCCGCAGGTGCTCCCGGTGGCGCCCGAGTTCGACCTCGGCGCCATCATCTCGATCGGCCTGCTCTACCTCGTGAGCTCGGTGGAGGTCATGGGCAACACCACGGCGCTCGCCAAGGTGGGCTTCGACCGCGAGCCCACGGACCGCGAGATGGCGGGCGCCATCACGGCGGACGGCGTGGTCTCGTCGGTCGCGGGCGCCTTCGGCTGTTTGCCCATCACGTCGTTCTCGCAGAACGTTGGCCTCGTCGCCATGACGCGCGTCGTGAACCGGCGGGTCATCGCCTGCGGCGGGGCGATCCTCATCCTCTCGGCCTTCGTGCCGGCCATCGCCGCCGTCTTCAACTCGCTGCCCGAAGCGGTGCTCGGCGGGTGCACGGTCATGATGTTCGGTAACATCGTCCTCTCGGGTGCCCAGATGATCGCCGACGCGGGCTTCACGCAGCGCAACATCCAGATCGCCGCCCTCGCGCTCGCCGCCGGCATCGGGTTCACGCAGGTGCAGGGCATCTTCGCGGCGTTCCCGCCCATCGTGCAGTCCATCTTCGGGAGCAACTGCATCGCGGTGGCCTTCGTGGTCGCCGTGGTGGCGAACCTCCTGCTGCCGCGCACGGCGGACGAGGACTAGAAGAGGATCTTGAGCGCCACGAGCGCTATCAGGTAGAGGACGGTTGCCGCCACCGCGGCGCCGTCGTGGCGCGCATCGAAGCGGAGCGCATGGTAGTGCGTGCGCCCCGCCCCGCCCGTGTAGCAGCGCGCGTCCATCGCGCGGGCGAGGTGCTCGGCATGGCGCAGCGCGCTCGCGAAGAGCGGGACCACGAGCGGGATGCACTCCCGCGCGTAGGCGACGGCGCCCTTGCCCTCGAGCGCGGCGCCGCGCGCGGTCTGCGCCACGGCGATGTGCCGGGCCTCGCGCGCGAGCGTGGGCACGAAGCGCAGGGCGATGGAGAGCACCAGGCAGAGCTCGCCCACCGGCACCCCGATCCGCTCGAGGGGAGCGAGCAGGCGCTCGGCCGCGTCGGTGAGCGCCATCGCCTGCGTGGTGAGCATGAGGAGCGCCCCCATGAGCAGCAGCAAGAGGAACCGCAGGGTGTAGAGGGCCGCTGCGGCGATGCCGCCGGCATGGAGCTCGATCGGGCCCAGGGCGAACACGAGCTCGCCGGTGTGCACGAAGACGAGGTTCAGGACCGAGGTCAGGACGAGGAACGCGATCACGGGCCTGATCTGGACGAGCAGCCTGCCCAAGGGCACGTGCGCCGCGAGGACGGCGCCGATGCAGAAGGCGCCGGCCACGGCAAGGGTCGCGATGTCGTCGACGGCAAGGCAGCTCACCATGAAGGCGACGGCGACGGTGAGCTTCACGCGCGGGTCGAGCGCGTGGATGGGGGAGGCGACCGAGTAGTAGCTCCCCGCGCTAACGCGAACGCCCATGGAGCACCTCCTCAACCAGGTCGTCGAGGGTGATGGGCAACGTGTCGAGGTGCGCGCCCGCGGTCTCGAGCGCCCGCGCGAACGTGAGGGCCGCCGGTACGCCCGGCAGGCGGCGCACATCGCCCGAGAAGAGCTCGCGCGGCGTCCCGACGCCCGCGACCTCGCCGTGGTCCAGCGCGACCGCGAGCTCGGCGAGCTCGGCGACGTCCTCCATGGAATGGGTGACGAGCAGGATGGTCACGCCGCGGCCCTTGAGGTCGCGGATGAGCCGGCGCATGCGGGAGCGCCCCCTGGGGTCGAGCCCGGCCATGGGCTCGTCGAGGACGAGAAGCGGCGTCTCCATGGCGAGCACGCCGGCGAACGCGACGCAGCGCTGCTGGCCACCCGAGAGCGCGAACGGCGACCGCGCGAGGAGCTCGCCTGTGGGCTCGATGCCCACCGCGGCGAGCGCGGTGCGCACCCGGCGATCCACCTCGGCCTCGGTAAGGCCGAGGTTGCGCGGGCCGAACGCGACATCCTCGAAGACCGTCTCGGCGAAGAGCTGGCGCTCGGGAAACTGGCCCACGTAGCCTATGGCGGAACGGATGGACGCGCGCCGGTCGAGGTCCGCCGTGTCGACGCCGCGCACCCGGACGTCGCCCGCGTTGGGCACCTTGAGGGCGCAGGCGAGCTCGACCGTGGTGGACTTGCCCGAGCCGGTGCGCCCGATGAGGGCGGTGAGCTCGCCTTGGGGCAGGCGGAAGCTGACGTCGCGCAGCGCGAGCGGGCCGCGGGGTGCCGTGCCGGCCTGCGCGCGGCGCCGCAGGCGCGCGAGCGGGCCCGGGCGCCGGCGCGCCTCGCGCTCCTCGGCATACGAGAAGGACACGTGCTCGAAGGCGACGGCTGCCGGGGCGCTTGCGAACGCCGCGAGCTCTGTCTGCGGGGCGGCTTCCGACCGCTCGGCGCCGCGCTCCAGCCGCGGCGCGAGCGCGCGGGCGAGCTCGTCGGCGTCCGCGGTGGCCGGCAGGCCGGGGAAGGCCCCTCCGAGGCGCTCGGCGAGCTGCATGGTGAAGGGGAGCTCGAGGCCGAGCGCGCGGATGGTCTCGCGATGCGAGAAGACGTCGCGGGGCGTGCCGTCGAGCGCGATGCGGCCGCCCTCGAGCACGATGACGCGGTCGGCGCGCAGGGCGTCGTCCATGAAATGGGTCACGTGCACGACGGTGATGCCACGCGCGACCTGCTCGGCGACGATGCGCTGGATGGCGGCGCGGCCGGAGGCGTCGAGCATCGCGGCGGGCTCGTCGAGCAGAAGCACACGCGGCCGCATGGCGAGCGCGCCGGCGATGGCCACGCGCTGGCGCTGCCCGCCGGAGAGGTCCGCCGGGTCGGACTGCGCGAGCGCGGTCATGTCTACGGCGGCGAGCGCCGCGTCGACGCGCCGGACGATCTCGGGCTGGGGCACGCCCAGGTTCTCCGGGCCGAAGGCGACGTCGTCGGCGACGATGCTCGTGACCATCTGGTCGTCCACGTGCTGGAACACCATCGACGCCTGGCGCCGGATCTCGATGAGGCGCTCCGGCTCGGTCACCGGGTCGATCCCGAAGATGCGCGCCCGGCCCCGCGTGGGGGCGATGAGCGCGTTCATGATCTGGGCGAGGGTCGACTTGCCGGAGCCGTTGCCGCCGAGGATGCACACGTGGGAGCCGGCCTCGATCGCGAGCGTGATGCCGCGCAGGGCCTCGTCGCCCGCCCGGCCGCTGTAGGAGAAGTCGACGTCCTCGAGCTCGATGACAGGTTCGCGGGACATGGGAGCCTTAGGAGCGGATGGCCTCGTCGGCGCGCGCGTCCGCCGGGGCGCCCGTCGCGCCATCGGCCGCGGGGCGCGCGCCGGCGCCCTTGAGCACGTTCATGCAGGGAGCGAGCAGCGCCTGCCCGGCCACGACGTTGATCGCCATCTTGAGCGCGTTGAACGGCAGCAGGATGGGGGCGATCATGAGGGCGACGTCGCTTATGGTCACGCCGGCGTAGAGCGGCGTCACGTAGAGGTTCGCGAGGCAGATGATGGCGATGGACATGATGGCGCCCAGGACCATGCCCACGAGCGAGCCGGCGCGCGTGCGGTCGCGCACGTACACGATGGCGGCGGGGACCACGAAGGCGCAGGTCGAGAGCATGCCCATCGGGGCGCCGAAGGGATCGAGGAACACGCGCGGGATCCACGAGATGATGGCGACCGCGGCGCCCATCTTGGGCCCGAAGGCGAGCGCCGCGATGAGGCAGACGATGCCCGAGGGGTCGTACATGAGCCACGGCGCCGCCGGGAAGATGGGGATCTGGATGAAGCTCAGGATGAGCGACGCGGCGGTGAAGAGCGCCGCGAGCGCGATCGAGCGGGTGGAGATCTTAGCTGTGGTGAGTGCGCTGCCCATAGGGGCCTCCGTTTCTTCCATCCGGACTGTACCGTCGGCCCCGGACTCCCACCGGGTCAGCCGCTTGCGCGGGTCGCGGGCTTCCGATGCGGTGCGGCGCGCGCCGCCCATCGGTTACCGCCGGTAGGGAATTTCACCCAACCCTGAAACTATGCGTGACCACTATACTCCTTTTGTGAGAGGGTCACGTGACGATTTCTGGAGGATCGCGCCATGGATGCCGAAATGTCCGAAAGAACGCTCTTCGATAGGTTGCGTATCGGTTCGCTCGAGGCGCGCAACCGCTTCGTGCGCGCGGCGACCTACGAGGGCGCGGCCGACCCCCGAGGCCATGTGACGCCCGAGGTCATGCGTCTGTACCGCGACCTCGCCCGCGGCGGCGCGGGCACGATCATCACGAGTTTCGCCTACGTGCGCGACGACGGCTACCGCCGGCCGCGCATGCTCACCCTCTGCCGCGACGAGCTCGTACCGGAGTACCGCGCGCTGGTCGATGCGGTGCACGCCGAGGGCGCGCGCATCGTGGCGCAGCTCGTGCAGTGCGGTGGCAACGCGGGCGAGGGCCCGTACGCCGAGCCCGCCTGGGCGCCCTCGGACGGCCGCTCGCTCAAGGGGGACCGGCCCCTGCGCGCGATGGACGGCCCGGCGATGCGCGCCGTCGCGGCGGACTTCGCGGCGAGCGCCCGGCGCGCCCTCGACGCCGGCTTCGACGGCGTCGAGATCCATGCCGCCCATGGGTACCTGCTGAGCCAGTTCCTGAACCCGCTCTGGAACCGCCGCGAGGATCGCTACGGCGGTGCGATCGAGAACCGTCTGCGCTACCCGCTCGAGGTCATGCGCGCGGTGCGCGACGCGGTGGGCGCCGCGTTCCCGCTGCTCGTGAAGATCAACAGCTCCGACGGCGTCGCCGGGGGCATGACGGAGGACGAGAGCCTCGTGGCCGCCTCCGCTTTCGCCGAGGTCGTCGATGCGATCGAGGTGAGCGGCACCACCTACAACACCGCGCGCATCGCCGGCCCTGACGGCGAGCACGGGCTCTACGCGCCCTATGCGGCATGGCTCGCCGAGCGCATCGACGCGCCGGTGATCCTCACCGGGGGCAATCGTCTCTGCGCCGAGATGCAGGAGCTCCTGGACACGACCGGCATCGCGGGCTTCGGCATCGCCCGCCCGCTCATCTGCGAGCCCGACCTCATCGCCACCTGGGAGAGCGACCCGGACTACCTGCCGCGCTGCCGGTCCTGCGGGAGGTGCTTCCCCAAGCCGAGGACGGACTGCATCCTCAACGCCTAGCTGTCGCCGGGGCCGGTTGCGTGTGGGCGCCGTAGAGCTTGCGGCGCGCCCGCGCCGGGCGCCGCGGCGGCGGGCGCAAGTCGGGTATAGTGGAGCGAGACACGATGCCATGCCGGCCGGGACATGTCCGCGCCGCCCCTGAAGGTGGTACCCATGCACGATTACGACAGCTTCAACGAGGACGTCATCTGCGCGCTCGCGGGCGCGGTGGGCGAGGAGAACGTCCGCATGGTCGAGCCCATGCGCGACCACACCACGTTCAAGATCGGCGGCCCCGCCGACGTCATGCTCACCCCGCGCACGCCCGAGGCGGCGGTGCGCGCGCTCGACCTCCTCGCGCTCGCCGGGACCCCGGTGACGGTCGTGGGCAACGGCTCCGACCTGCTCGTGGGCGACCGGGGCATCCGCGGCGCGGTCCTGCTCATGCGCGACAACCTCGCCGAGGTGCGCGTCGAGGGCTTCCGCGTGCACGCGCAGGCGGGCGCGCTGCTGCGCGACGTGGCGATTGCCGCCGCAGAGGCCGGGCTCACGGGCCTGGAGCCGCTCTGGGGCATCCCGGCGGCGGTGGGCGGCGCCTGCCACCAGAACGCCGGCGCCTACGACGGCTGCATCGCCGACGTGCTCGAGTCGCTGACCGCCTACGTGCCGGGTGCGCCCCTGCCGGACGGCTCGCGCGCGAAGGGCGCGGTCCGCACGTTCGCCGCGGGCGAGCTCGGCTTCGGCTACCGCAGAAGCCGCGTCGCCGCAGACGGCCTTATCGTGCTCGAGGCGACCTTCTCGCTCATGCCGGGCAACAAGGTGCAGATCGAGACGCAGATGGACGACTACCGCCGCCGCCGCGAGGAGAAGCAGCCGCTCGAGCTGCCCTCGGCCGGCTCGACGTTCAAGCGGCCCCAAGGCTACTTCGCCGGCAAGCTCATCATGGACGCGGGCCTGCGCGGCTGCCGCGTGGGCGGCGCCCAGGTGTCAGAGAAGCACTGCGGCTTCGTGGTGAACGTCGACCATGCGACGGCGGCCGACGTGAGCGCCCTCATCGAGCACGTCCGCGACGAGGTGCGCCGCCAGTTCGGGGTGGAGCTCGAGCCCGAGGTCCACCGCATCGGCGAGTTCTAGCGCCGGCGCGCCCGCGCGGGCGCCCGGCGCGACAGGGTACGCGGCCCACAAGGAGGGTGAGCATGACCTACGACCACATCTCACAGACCGACCCGGCGGTGTTCTCCGCCATCGAGCAGGAGCTCGCCCGCCAGCGCGGCACGATCGAGCTCATCGCCTCCGAGAACATCACCTCGCCCTCCGTCATGGAGGCGATGGGGAGCGTGCTCACCAACAAGTACGCCGAGGGCTATCCGGGCCGTCGCTACTACGGCGGGTGCGAGAAGGTCGATATGGTCGAGGACCTCGCCCGCGAGCGCGCCCGCGAGCTCTTCGGGTGCCGCCACGCCAATGTGCAGCCGCATTCGGGCGCGAGCGCGAACCTCGCCGCCTACATGGCGCTCATCGAGCCGGGCGACACGGTCATCGGCATGAGCCTCGACCAGGGCGGTCACCTTACGCACGGCTCGCCGGTCAACTTCTCCGGCAGGCTCTACCGCTTCCTCTCCTACGGCCTCGACCCCGCGACCGAGACCATAGGCTACGATGCGCTCGAGCGCCTCGCCCGCGAGGAGCGCCCGAAGCTCATCGTCGGCGGGGCCTCGGCGTACCCGCGCACGATCGATTTCGAGCGCATGGCGGACATCGCCCACGGCGTGGGCGCGCGCCTCATGGTCGACATGGCGCACATCGCCGGGCTCGTCGCCGCCGGCGCGCACCCCTCGCCGGTGCCCTTCGCGGACGTGGTGACGTCCACAAGCCACAAGACCCTGCGCGGCCCGCGCGGCGGCTTCATCCTCACGAACGACGACGAGCTCACCCGCGCCATCGACAAGGCGGTCTTCCCCGGCACGCAGGGAGGCCCGCTCATGCACGTCATCGCCGGCAAGGCGGTCGCCTTCGGCGAGGCGCTGCAGCCCGAGTTTCGCACCTACATCGAGCAGGTGGTCGAGAACGCCGCCGCGCTGGGCGCGGGCCTCGTCGAGGGCGGGCTGCGCCTGGTCTCCGGCGGCACGGACAACCACCTGTGCCTCGTCGACCTCACCGCCTCGGGCGTCACGGGCCGCGATGCCGAGCGCCTGCTCGATAGCGTGGGCCTCACGGTGAACAAGAACGCGATCCCCGGCGAGCCCCGCTCGCCCTTCGTCACGAGCGGCATCCGGGTGGGCTCTGCGGCGGGCACCACGCGCGGGTTCACGGCGGGGGAGTTCCGCGAGATCGGCGGGCTCATCGCGCGGGCCGTCTTCCATGCGGACGACGCCGGCGAGCTCGCCGCCATCCGCGCGCGCACCTCTGAGCTGCTCGCCGCGCACCCGCTCTACCCGGAGCTCTAGGACCAGGTCGGCAGCGCCGCGCTGCCCATGACGCAAAGGAGTCACACGATGGATATCTCCCAGGTGAAGATCGGCTTCATCGGTTTCGGTAACATGGCGGGCGCCATGGCGGACGGCTGGATCGCGTCGGACAGGGTCCCCGCGGGCAACCTCTGCGCCTGCGCCGGGCATTTCGACGCGCTCGCCGATCGCGCCTCCCGCCGAGGCATGCACCCCTGCCGCGATGCGGCCGAGGTCGCGGCGTGGAGCGACGTGGTCGTCGTCGCGGTGAAGCCCTACCTCATCGAGTCGGTGCTCGCGCCCATCGCCGACGCCCTCGCCGGGAAGGCCATCCTCTCCGTGGCGGCGGGCTGGAAGAGCGAGGACTACGAGCGCGTGGTGCCCGGCACGCATCACCTCTCGACCGTGCCCAACACGCCGGTCGCCATCTGCGAGGGCGTGATCGCCTGCGAGGCCGCGCACACGCTCGATGCGGAGGAGCACGCCTGCCTCCATGAGCTGCTGGGGCTTCTGGGGACCGTCGTGGAGGTCGAGAGCCGCCTGCTCTCGGTGGCGGGCACGGTGGGCGGATGCTCGCCGGCGTTCATCGCCATGGTGATCGAGGCTCTGGGCGATGCCGCGGTCAAGCACGGCATCCCGCGCGCCAAGGCCTACACGATGGTGAGCCAGATGGTCGCCGGCACGGCCAAGCTGCAGCTCGCCACCGGCCAGCACCCGGGCGCGATGAAGGACGCCGTGTGCTCGCCGGGCGGGACCACCATTCGCGGCGTCGCGGCGCTCGAGGAGGCCGGCCTGCGTTCGGCCTTCATCAAGGCGATCGATGCCATCGAGGGCTAGCCGCGCGATGCGGCGGGCGGTCGCTAGTACCTGCCCTGCAGCGAGTACCAGCCGCCGCGTTCCTCCACGACGAGCGGCACGCCGAAGAGGTCCGACATCGTCTCGCTCGTGAGCAACTCGCGCTTGGGCCCGTCGGCGAAGACCGCGGCGTCCTTGATGAGCAGCACGCGGTCGATGGCGGGGATGATGTCCTCGGGATAGTGCGTGACGAGCACCACCGAGCGCCCCTCGGCGGCGAGCAGGCTCATGGTGCGGCGCACGTGGTACATGCCCTCGGGGTCGAGTCCCGTGCAGGGCTCGTCGAAGATGAGGATCTTGGGGTCGCTCATGAGCTCGCGCGCCACGAGCACGCGGCGCACCTGGCCGGTCGAGAGCGTGAGGACGTCGCGCTCGGCGAGCTCGGCGATGCCCAGGCGCTCGAGCGCGTCCAGGGCCAGCGCCCGCTGGGCGGCGGTCGCCTCGACGTGGTTGGGCAGGCCGAGCGTGCCGAAGATGCCGCCGCAGACGATGTCGCTCACCGGCAGGTGCACGCGCACCTGGTCGTGCATGGTCGCCGAGACGATGCCGAGCGCCTGCTTGATGTCGGTGAGCAACGGCCGCGCCTGCCCCCTGAACCGCACCGGGGGCTCCTCGCGGTAGAGGGGGAAGATCTCGCGCGTGAGCAGCTGGATGAACGTCGACTTGCCGGCGCCGTTGGGGCCCAAGAGCGCCACGTGCTCGCCTTCCGCGAGGTCGAACCGGTCGACGGAGAGGATCGTCCTGCCGGCGCGCACCACCTGCGCGTCGCGGAGCGAGAAGAGGGGCGGTATTGTTTCGGCCATGTGCTGCCTCGTTTCCCGTGGCGTCTCGATGGTATGCTACTTTACTACACGAAAGCGCGCTGTGCCGTCGCGACGGCCCTGCGTCCGCGCAGCTACCGGTGCCGCCGAGGCCCGGCGACGCTAAGGAGAGACCCACATGCTCGAGATGCTCACGCTCGACGCCTTCGAGGCGGCGTCCGAGAAGGTCAAGGAAGTCACGCAGAAGACGGAGCTCGTCGAGAGCCCCTACTTCAGCCAGATGAGCGGCAACCGCGTCTTCCTCAAGCCCGAGAACATGCAGCGCACCGGCGCCTACAAGGTGCGCGGCGCCTACTTCAAGATCTCGACGCTCACGGAGGAGGAGCTCGGCCGCGGGCTCATCACGGCGAGCGCCGGCAACCATGCCCAGGGCGTCGCCTACGCCGCGGCGCGCGCCGGCGCCCGCGCCATCGTGGTCATGCCCACCACGACCCCGCTCATCAAGGTCGAGCGCACCAAGGGTTACGGTGCCGAGGTCGTGCTTTACGGCGATGTGTACGACGAGGCGTGCGACCACGCCATCGAGCTCGCGGAGGAGCACGGCTACACCTTCGTGCACCCGTTCAACGACCCGGTGCTCGCCACGGGGCAGGGCACCATCGCCATGGAGATCGTGCAGGAGCTCCCGCTCGTGGACACGATCCTCGTGCCGGTGGGCGGTGGCGGCCTCTCGTGCGGCGTCTCCACCTTCGCCAAGCTCTACAACCCCAAGATCCGCGTCATCGGCGTCGAGCCGGCGGGCGCGCCGTCGCTCACCGCTGCGCTCGAGGCAGGCCGTCCCGTGCGCCTGCCCCAGGCGAACACCATCGCCGACGGCACGGCGGTGCTCGAGGTGGGCGACAAGGTCTTCCCGTATCTCAAGGAGAACCTCGACGACGTCATCACCGTGCCCGATGACGAGCTCATCGTGGCCTTCCTCGACATGGTCGAGAACCACAAGATGATCGTCGAGAACTCGGGGCTGCTCACCGTGGCGGCGCTCAGGCATCTCCCGGCGGAGAACCGCCGCGTCGCCGCGATCCTCTCCGGCGGCAACATGGACGTCATCACGATGTCGTCGGTGGTGCAGCACGGCCTCATCGCGCGCGACCGCATCTTCACGGTGAGCGTGCTTTTGCCGGACCGCCCGGGCATGCTCGTCAAGGTGGCGCAGGCGATCGCCGAGGTGAACGGCAACGTGATCAAGCTCGAGCACAACCAGTTCGTGAGCACCAACCGCAACGCCGCGGTCGAGCTCCGCGTGACCATCGAGGCGTTCGGGACCGAGCACAAGGGCCGGATCCTGGAGGCGCTGCGCGCCGCGGGGTTCGACCCCGTGGTCGGGCAGACGATGCTCTAGCGTTGGCGGCCGCGCGTTTGGCGGCGGGTCGGCCGCTCGCGGCGTCTGTCGGGCCGGGTTTTGCCCCGCGGCGGCGCTGCTGGTGCACGCTCATTGCGGTATTCGGTGTGAGTTTTCCCGGGGCCTGCGAAAGCAAGGCAGGCCCGCGATTGTGACCTGCGGTTTTTCTAGCGGGCACGGAACCTTCGCGCTGACTTTGAGAAATCTCACACCGAATACCGCAACGAGTGTTCCCGATGCGCCGTCGAGCCGCCGGGCCGGGCATGGGTATAACCCATGAAACAGCGAAAGGATCCCATGCCGTACCTGCTTGACTATGTGGAACACGAGCTCGCGCCCATCGATGAGCGCCCGTTCGGGCCGGTCGACGCGGCAGTGCTCACGCAGGCGAGCATGCTCGACGGCATGGGCATCGTGCCGGGGCCGTCGGGCGCCCCCGCACTGCTCGATCGCATGAGGTGCGCGCTCGCGCCCGACCGGGCGGGCGTGCGCTTCGAGGACCTTCTTCGTGCCGAGCGCTTCGACCGCATGTTCACCGGTCTTGTCGCCGACGACCTGAAGCGCCTCCTCTATGCGCTCGCCGCGAGCCCCCGCTTCCGCGGCGTGCGCCTGTGCGGGTACCGCTCGGTGTTCGACGAGGCGTCGCACACGCAGTTCGCCGCGACGAGCTTCAGGTGGGGGAGCGGTCTTTCGTTCATCGGGTTCCGCGGCACGGACGCCTCGGTGACCGGATGGCGCGAGAACTTCGACATGACCTACCGCCCCGAGGTCCGAGCCCAGGCGCTCGCGCGGGAGTATCTCGAGCTCATGGCGCCGCGCCTGCCGGGCGAGCTCCATGTGGGCGGCCACTCCAAGGGAGGGAACCTCGCGCTCTACGCGGCGCTCACCTGCACCGACCGCGCCCGCATCGGGCGCATCTGGTGCCTCGACGCGCCCGGGTTCAAGCCGGGGCGCTTCGCCGAGGTGGACTACGCGCGCATACAGGACCGCCTCTTCCGAGCGGGCCCGCAGGACTCCATCGTGGGCGCCCTGCTCGAGTGCCCGGTCGACACCCGCACGGTGAGGAGCTCCGCCGAGGGACTCTTCCAGCACTCCGTGTTCACCTGGGAGGTCGCGGACGCCGCCGCAGGCGGGGAGGGGGCGAGCTCGGCGGCGGGCGGGCGCGCCGCGGCGGACTTCGTGTACCTCGACGGCCCGAGCGACTTCTCGCGGATGCTGCACGAGGTCCTGCTCGAGTGGCTCGCCGGCATGGACGACGCGCGAAGGGAGCGGGTCGTCGACGCCCTGTTCGCGGCGTTCGCCGCGGCGGGCGCACGGGATGCCGGCGACGTGCTGCTCGGCGGGGTGAACCCCATCCAGCTCGCTATCGATGCGGCGCGCAACCTCGACGATGCGTCGGCGACCGTGCTGCGCGAGGCGCTGGGCGAGCTCGCGTCGATCGTCACGCGCCGCGCCGGCGAGGATATCGCCCGCACGCTGTTCGGCTGAGGGCGCGCCCGCGGGAGCCCGCCTGTGGGGCCGCCGCGCCGCCGGCATCGGACGGTTTCGAGCGCGCGGCCCATGCCGCTCGCAAGGCGAGAGGGCGCTTTAGCCGAATAACGTGTTTCCAGCATGTTTCGCTCAAGATTTCGCGGGGGGACCTGCGGGCGCACCCGGCATACTCAAGCAACTCAGCAAATGCGATGACAGGGCGAGTACCGGACGGGTCGTCCCACAGCGAGCGGGGAAGCGTGAGAACCCGCGGCGGACGGTCGGGAACATACCCTCGAGCAGCTCGGCTGAACGCGCTTTCGCGCGCGGGCGACCCCCGCGACGCGGCAGCCGCCAGTACGCCGCGCCGGAGCCTCCGTCACAGGCATCGAGAGCGCCCGCCCTCGCATTTCCGAGTACCGTGGTACCGCCTAGGGAAACGAGGGCCGTGATATGCAGATGCGCAGCGATGCCGTGAAGAAGGGGTTGGCGCGAGCGCCCCACCGGAGCCTGCTCAAGGCCGACGGGCTCACTGACGAGGAACTCGAGCGCCCGCTCGTCGCCGTGGTCTCGGCGCAAAACGAGGTCATCCCGGGACACCTCCACCTCCAGCAGATCGCCGACGCCGTGAAGGCGGGCGTGCGCATGGCGGGCGGCACGCCGCTGCAGGTCAACACCATCGGCGTGTGCGACGGCATCGCCATGAACCATGAGGGCATGCACTACAGCCTGGTGTCGCGCGAGGTCATCGCCGACTCCGTGGAGTGCGCAATCCAGGGGCACCAATTCGACGCGATGGTGCTCATTCCCAGCTGCGACAAGATCGTGCCCGGCATGCTCATCGCCGCGGCGCGCCTGAACATCCCCACCATGCTCGTCTCGGGCGGCCCCATGCTCGCCGGGCGCGACAAGTGCGGGCGCCAGACGGACCTGAACACGCTCTTCGACGCGGTGGGCCAGGTCACGGCCGGCACCATGACCGAGGAGGAGTGCGCCTGGCTGGAGAACACGGCCTGCCCCACCTGCGGCAGCTGCTCGGGCATGTTCACCGCGAACTCGATCTGCTGCCTCGCCGAGGCGCTCGGCCTGGCGCTGCCCGGCAACGGCACGGTGCCTGCGGTGTACGCCGAGCGCATCCGGCTCGCCAAGCAGACGGGCATGAAGGTCATGGACCTCGTCCGCGAGGGCACCCGCGCGCTTGACATCCTGGACGAGAGGGCCATCCACAACGGCATGGTGCTCGACATGGCCTTCGGCGGCTCCACGAACACCATGCTCCACCTGACGGCGATCGCGCAGGCGGCGGGCTGCCCCGTCACCATGGACGACTGGGACCGCATCTCGGACGCGACACCCAACATCGTGCGCATCGCGCCGGCGGGCCCCCTGCATATCGAGGACCTCAACGCCGTGGGCGGCATCCCCGCCATCTTGGGCGTGCTCGGCCGCGCCGGCCTGCTCGACGCGGAGGCGCTCACCTGCCATGGCACGGTGGGCGCGTGGGTCGCGGCATGCCCGCCAGCGGACGGCGAGATCGTGCGCGAGGTGGATAACGCCTACAGCGCGTGCGGCGGCCTCAAGGTCATGCGCGGCAGCCTCGCCCCCGATTGCGGCGTGGTGAAGCGCAGCGCCTGCTCGCCCGAGATGTACCGGCATTCCGGCCCGGCGCGCGTCTTCGATAGCGAGGAGGCGGCGTGCGCGGCGATCTTCGGCGGCGAGATCCGCCCCGGCGACGTCGTGGTCATTCGCTACGAGGGCCCGGCGGGCGGCCCGGGCATGCGCGAGATGCTCACGCCCACCTCGGCCATCTGCGGCATGGGGCTCGACCGCTCCGTGGCGCTCATCACCGACGGGCGCTTCTCCGGCGCGAGCAAGGGCCCGTGCATCGGCCACGTCTCGCCCGAGGCCGCGGCCGGCGGCCCCATCGCGCTCGTGCAGGAGGGCGACATCATCGACATCGACATCGAGGCGGGCACGCTCGACCTGCGCGTAGGCGACGACGAGCTCGCGCGGCGCCGCGCGGCCTGGCAGCCGCCGGCACCCAAGTACACCACGGGCGTGCTCTCGCGCTACGCGAAGCTCGTCACGAGCGCAGACAAGGGGGCGTATCTCTCATGACGGACACCAAGCAGACGGCCTCGCCGCTCGCCGGCAGCCCGCGCACGCCCGATATGCCCGACGACATCCGCCAGCACGCCTGCGTGAGCGCGGCGGGCCCGCGGACGGCGACCGACATGAGCCGCGAGGCGCGGCTCGAGCGCAAGCGGCGCGCGGTCTCGGGCGAGCCCTTCGGCCCCGGTAGCCATACCGAGAAGGAGGGCCAGGTCATGACCGGGGCGCAGGCGGTCATCGCCAGCCTCGAGGCCGAGGGCGTCGACACGGTCTTCGGCTACCCGGGCGGCCAGGCCATCAAGATGTACGACGCGCTGTACGACTCGACCAAGATCCGGCACATCCTCGCCCGGCACGAGCAGGGCGCGGTGCACGAGGCCGACGGCTACGCGCGCGCCACGGGCAAGGTGGGCGTCGTCCTCGTGACGAGCGGCCCGGGCGCGACCAACACCGTGACCGGCATCGCCACGGCCTACATGGACTCCGTGCCGCTCGTGGTCATCTCGGGCCAGGTGACGCGCGGCGTCATCGGCACCGACGCGTTCCAGGAGGCCGACATCGTGGGCATCACCATGCCCGTGGTGAAGCACAGCTTCCTCCTGCAGACGAACGACGACCTCACCCGGACCTTCCGCGAGGCCTTCTACATCGCCTCGACCGGGCGCCCGGGTCCCGTGCTCATCGACGTGCCCTCCGACCTCGCCGGCGAGCAGATGGTGTTCCACTACCCCGACAGGGTCGATATCCCCAGCTACCGCCCCACCTACAAGGGCAACGCCAAGCAGGTGCGCCAGGCGGTCGAGCTCATCGGTGCGAGCGAGCGCCCCGTGCTTCTGGTGGGCGGCGGCTGCGTGACGAGCCATGCCTGCGAGGAGGTCGTGGAGCTCGCCGAGACCATGCAGATCCCGGTCGTGACCACGCTCATCGGCAAGGCGGCGGTGCCCTGCTCGAACCCGCTCAACCTGGGGCCCGTCGGCATGCACGGCTCCAAGTACGCCAACATGGCCATGACCGAGTGCGACCTCATCATCGCCGTGGGCGCGCGGTTCTCGGACCGCGTGACGGGCAAGCTCTCCGAGTTCGCCCCGCATGCGAAGGTCATCCACATCGACATCGACCCGGCCGAGATCGGCAAGGTGCGCGACCCGCAGGTGCCCATCGTGGGCGACGCGCGCACGGTCGTCGCCGCCATCAACGAGCGCATCGCCAAGCTGGGGCTCGCGCCCGCGAGCGCCGAGTGGGTGAGGACCTGCTTCGCCTGGCGCGAGCGCTGGCCGTTCTACACCGAGGACTTCATCGACTACCCCGACCGCATCGCCCCCGAGGAGGTGCTCGAGGCGCTCTCGGCCAAGCTCGACCCGCATGCGAGCGTGGTCACCACCGAGGTGGGCCAGCACCAGATGTGGGCGCACCAGCACGTGCACCGCGAGGAGTCGCGCACGTTCATCTCGAGCGGCGGCCTGGGCACCATGGGCTTCGGCTTCCCCGCGGCCATCGGCGCCAAGATCGGCCGGCCCGACTGCCAGGTGGTCTGTGTGGCCGGCGACGGCAGCATCCAGATGAACATCCAGGAGATGGCCACCGCCATCGGCAACGGCGCGGCCGTGAAGGTGCTGCTCATCGACAACAACGCGCTCGGCATGGTGCACCAGTGGCAGCGCCTGTTCTACCACGAGCGCTACTCCTGCACCGAGTTCACGGCGAACCCCGACTTCGTGAAGCTCGCCGAGGCCTACGGGTGGGGCGCGGAGCGCATCTCGCATCCCGACCAGATCGACGCGGCGCTCGACCGCATGCTCGCCTCCGAGCAGCCCTATCTGCTCGACGTGGTGATCCCCACCAACCAGACCGTCTACCCCATGGTCGCCCCCGGCGCCGCGATCGACGACATCATCGGCGCCATCGACGTGACCTTGGGCGGCGTCCGCGTGACCGAGAAGGGCATGAGCCCCGCCGGCGAGCATGCCGGCGCGATCGCGGAGCCCCTGCCGCTTTCAGACGACGATGCCGACACGCGCGTCGCCGGC
The DNA here is from genome assembly GCF_902150035.1 of Enorma burkinafasonensis. Classification (GTDB taxonomy): domain Bacteria; phylum Actinomycetota; class Coriobacteriia; order Coriobacteriales; family Coriobacteriaceae; genus Enorma; species Enorma burkinafasonensis. The sequence continues at coordinate 27,804 of NZ_LR597507.1, read as the reverse complement.
GCGACCGCCGACGTCGTCGCAGACGAGTCCGCCCAGAAGGGAGGCGAGTGAGCATGAAGCACATCCTCTCCGTCCTGGTCGAGAACAAGCCGGGCGTGCTGTCCCGCGTGACGGGCCTCGTGTCGCGGCGCGGGTTCAACATCGACTCGCTCACCGTGGCGCCCACCGAGGACACCACGATGAGCCGCATGACCATCATCGTCGACGCCGACGAGGTGGGCTACGAGCAGATCACCAAGCAGCTCCACAAGCTCGTGTCGGTGTACAAGATCTCCGACTACACCGACACCGACGCCATCGAGCGCGAGCTCGTCCTGTTCAAGGTCATCGCCACGCCCGACCGCCGGCACGAGATCATCGAGATCGCCAACATCTTCCGCGCGAACATCGTCGACGTGGGCAAGAACTCGCTCACCGTCGAGGCGACCGGCACGGCGAGCAAGCTCGACGCCATGGAGGACCTCTTCCGCGGCTACGGCATCCGGCAGCTCACGCGCACCGGCAAGATCGCGATGTCGCGCGGGTCGAGCGACAAGTAGCCCGCGGCGGCGCTCGGCGGCTCGACGGCCGGCCGGGGCGCCCGCGCCGGGGTCGCGCCCGATCCGGCCCCGCCGCGCCCGCATCCAGGTAACACCAGCCACGTCAGGTAAGGAGAAAGAACATGGCTGTTACGATCTACTACGAGAGCGACTGCAAGCCCGAGGTCATCCAGGGGATGAAGGTCGCCGTCATCGGCTACGGCTCGCAGGGCCACGCCCACGCGCTCAACCTGCTCGACTCGGGCTGCGACGTGCGCGTCGGCCTGCGCGAGGGCTCCAGCAGCTGGGCCAAGGCCGAGGAGGCCGGCCTCAAGGTCTGCTCCATGGACGAGGCCGCCGAGGAAGCCGACCTCATCATGATCCTCGTGCCCGACGAGAACCAGCCCAAGGTCTACGAGGAGCACATCAAGGACCATCTCAAGCCCGGCAACACGCTCGCCTTCGCCCACGGCTTCAACATCCACTTCGGCTTCATCGTGCCGCCCGAGGACGTGAACGTAATCATGTGCGCCCCCAAGGGCCCGGGCCACATCGTGCGCCGCCAGTACACCGAGGGCTCCGGCGTGCCCGACCTGGCCTGCGTGGCGCAGGACGCCACCGGCAACGCCTGGGACATCGCGCTCGCGTACTGCTGGGGCGTGGGCGGCGCGCGCTCGGGCATCATCAAGTGCACCTTCAAGGAGGAGACCGAGGAGGACCTCTTCGGTGAGCAGGCCGTGCTCTGCGGCGGTCTGGTCGAGCTCGTGAAGGCCGGCTTCGAGACGCTCGTCGACGCCGGGTACCCGCCTGAGCTCGCGTACTTCGAGTGCTACCACGAGATGAAGATGATCGTCGACCTCATGTACGAGAGCGGTATCCACTTCATGAACTACTCGATCTCCAACACCGCCGAGTACGGCGAGTACTACGCCGGCCCCAAGATCATCAACGACGAGAGCCGTGCGGCCATGAAGGAGCTGCTCGCCCGCATCCAGGACGGCAGCTTCGCGCAGGAGTTCGTCGACGACTGCGCGAACGGCCACAAGTGGCTCCTCGAGCAGCGCGAGAAGATCAACGAGCACGAGATCGAGAAGACCGGCGAGAAGATCCGCTCCATGTTCAGCTGGATCAAGAAGTAGCGGGCACGGTAATCAGCCTGCTTTCGCAATGAGCGCTGGCCTTGGTGGCCATGCGTCTCGGGCCCGGCGCCGTGGCGTCGGGCCCGCTGCGTTGCGGGGCTGTCGCCGTGGACTTTACCCCGGTTCGATCTCTGGGCAGGATTTAGCAGGACCGGCCTCGTTCAGAGGCGCTTTCCTGCTAAATCCTGCCCGCAGTTTGCAGGCGACCCCTTACGCCTCCGGGAGCTTGCAGACGTCGATCCAGGTGCAGGGCGCGCAGAGCTCCTCGAGCTCGGCGGGCGTGAGCTCGATGGCGCTGTTGGCGCTGCCGCAGGCGGGGAAGACCGTCTCGAAGCGCTTGAGCGAGGCGTCGAGGTAGATGTCGCAGTCGTCGTTGACGGCGAAGGGGCACACGCCGCCCACGGCGTGCCCGATGAGCGGCTCGGCCTCGTCGGCCTTGAGCATCTTGGCCTTGCCGTGGAACTGCGCCTTGTACTTGGGGTTGTCGATGCGGGCGTCGCCCGCGGCGACGATGAGCGCCACGCGGTCGCCCACGTGGAACGAGAGCGTCTTCGCGATGCGCGCGGGCTCGCAGCCCACGGCCGCCGCGGCGAGCTCGACCGTGGCGCTCGACACGTCGAACTCCATCACGCGGCCGGCCATGCCGCGCTCCTCCATGAACGCCTTTACCTGGTCGATTGCCATAGTTCCTCCTTGCCCGCGAAACGTCGCATATGAGCTGCTGCTATCGGATGACAGTATAGCCCCTGGCCGGCTTTCCGCTGCCCTCGTTCGGCCCATCTCCTATGGGGTGGGGACGTGCGCCCAAATCCGGTAATACGGAAAACATGTATTTCAGATACACAAAAATCTAGAAGAATGTGTATCCGAACGCGACTTCGGCCGGAGCGTGGACGACGAGGGACGCGAGATCCGCGAGCTCCCCCTCTATGCGGCGTTCTGCCTGGGCGAGGGCTGTCGGAAGGCTTCGCTGTAGAGAGATACCCTGGCGGGGCCCATGCTGCTGGTATCTAGATCCGGCGCGTCCCGACGGCGGCACGGCGCGGGCGCAAGGACTATCATGGGCAGCGGTGTGCACGTGCGACGACCCGGCGGGGAGGAGCCTATGATCAAGCTGTTCGCGAGCGATCTGGACGGGACGCTGCTCAACGCCTTCCATTCAACGGACCGCACCATCCTCTCCGCGATCCGCCGCGTCATCGACGCAGGTGCCCACTTCGCGATCGCGACGGGCCGGACCATGCGCTCGACCCGGGATTTCGGGTTCGAGGGGATCCCCGTCGATATCGTGAGCTCGAACGGCTCGATCGTCCGCGACGGGCGAAACCGCGTCGTGAAGACCTTCCCCCTGGACCCGGCTGCGCTCGAGGAGCTGCTCTGTGCCTTTCCCGACGTCTGCTTCGAATGCGTGACGCCCGAGGCGACCTACATCACCGGCACGCGCGAGGAGCGGCAGGCGACGTTCAGCCGCGACGGCGTCCTGCGCCGCATCGCGATGCGCGGGATGCGCTCACGCGAGCGCGAGGACCCGACCCTGCGCTACGGGCAGCGGCCGAGCGAGATCCTCGCGCACGGGATATGCAAGATCAACTGCCGCGTCCCCGATGCAGGCCTCAAGCGCGAGCTCGGGGCGTACCTCGCCGAGCGCCGGGACGTCTTCGTGAACGCGCCGTTCAACCCGGTGATGTTCGAGATCACATCGACGGGCGTCGACAAGGGGTCGAGCCTCGCATGGCTTGCCGCGAGCCGGGGCATCGCCGAGGACGAGGTGGCCGTCTACGGGGATGGCGGCAACGACATCGTGATGCTCGAGCGCTTCGGGCACGCGTACGCGACGTCGAACGGCACGGACGACGCCAAGCGGGCGGCCGGAACGGTCATCGGGTCGTGCCTTTTCCATGCGGTGCCCCGCCATATGGTGCGCACCGTGCGGGCGGAGCGCGGCGGGGCGTGAGCTGCGGGCTGTCCGGCGCGGTAGCAGGCGGACCGGCGCGAGAGCGGGCGGCCCGGCGCGGTAGCGGGGCGGGTGCCGTTTCCCCGCGGACGATGTCGCGACCGGGTGCGGCCTCAGCGCTGCGGCGCGCCGTCGCCTGCGAGCATGCGCACGGCGAGCTCCGTGAACGCCGCCATCGCGGGCGTCACCCATTTCTCGCGGTGCCGAAAGAGCTGCACCCACATGCGCACCGGCTCGAGCGCCGCCGGGACGGGCGCGAGCCTGCCGGCGGCGATGGATGCCTCCACGGCGTAGCGGGGCAGGAAGGCGACGCCCACGCCGCGCTCGGCCAGGTGCACGAGGGTCTCGGTGTTGCCCGCCTCGATGACGGGCTCGATGCCGCAGTCGTGCTCGGCAAGCGCCCGGTCGAGCTCCGACCGGTAGCTCTCGCCGCGCTCGGTGAGCACGAAGGGGAGCCGCGCGAGCTCGGCGGGGGAGAGCGGGCGCCCGGTGGGGAAGGTCCCCGGGACGCCGGCGAACACGATCTCCTCGGCACGGACGAGGGTGCGCTCGAACCCGCTGAGCGCGAGCTTGCGGTCGAGGGTGAAGAAGAGGTCGATCTCGTTGGCGCGCGCGTACTCGGCGAGGTAGTCGCCGCGCGTCGCGCGGACCTCCAGCCGCACATGGGGGTGCTCGCGCGCGAAGGCGGCGAGCACGTCGGGCAGGAGCGCCGTCGAGATGGACTCGACGCTGCCGATGCGCAGCGTCCCCGTGAGCTCGGCTCCCTCCTCCGCTCCGCCTGCACGCACGGCATCGAGGGCCTGGTCGGCCGCGGCGAGCACCTCGTTGGCGTGAAAGCTCAGGCGCCTGCCCTCGTCGGTGAGGCGCACCCCGTGCGGCACGCGGTCGAAGAGCCTGACGCCGAGCTCGCGTTCAAGCTGCTTCACCTGCATGGTGACCGCGGGTTGGGAGTAGCCGAGCTTCTCGGCCGCCTTCGAGAAGCTGCCGCATTCGACGATCCTGAGGAAGGTCTCGAGCGTTCTGATCTCCATGGCCGCACCTCACGTTTCCGCGACGGCATGCTGCCGTCCTGCTTGCTATAAGCAACGCTTATCCGGTTATGAGCACTATCAATTATACAAATAGCGCGCACCGTGGCAGCATTACCGGTGGATGGATCCAAAGGCCGCGCGAGCGGTCTGCCCCGGGGGAGAGGACGCTGCATGTACACCCGCAGGAACGATATGGAGCAGGACGTCGAGCGCGCGGCCGTGCGCTTCGTGTGCGACCTGTTCGAGCGCAACCGCAAGCTCTCCGAGGGCCCGGTGATCGACGAGGTCGATGACGAGGCGCTGTGCGAGGTCGAGGCGATGGGCATCCCCGCCGAGGGACGCCCGCTCGAGGACGTGGTCCTCGACATGGAGCACGACGTCATCGGCTACGGCTACAACTGCGACCACGCCCGTTTCATGGGCATGGTGCCCGGGCCCACCTCGGCGGTCTCGTGGCTCGGCGACATGATCGCGGCGGGCTACAACCGCCATGCCGGCGGCGTGGCCAACTACCCGGCCGGCTGCCGCGCCGAGCAGGTGCTCCTGCGCTGGCTCTGCGACCGCGCGGGCTTCCCCGAGACGGCGACGGGCGTGTTCACCTCGGGCGGCTCCATGGCCAACATGACCGCCTCGATCGCCGCGCGCGACGCCAAGCTCCCGCAGGACCGCTGGGGCGACGGCGTGGCCTACATCTCCGAGCAGACGCACAGCTCGGCGGCCAAGGGGCTCCACATGATCGGCGTGCCGGACGCCCGCATCCGCAAGATCGCCGTCGACGCCGACCTGCGCATGCGCACCGACGAGCTCGAGCGCGCCATCGTCGAGGACGAGCGGGCCGGCCTGCGTCCCTTCCTCGTGATCGCGACGGCGGGCACCACCAACACCGGTGCCGTGGACCCGCTCCGCGCCATCGCGGGCATCGCCCGTGCGCACGACATGTGGATGCACGTCGACGGCGCCTTCGGCGCATCGGTACTGCTCACGCGCTACCGCGACCTGCTCGACGGCGTGGAGCTCGCGGACTCGCTCACGTGGGACGCCCACAAGTGGCTCTTCCAGACCTACTCGTGCGGCATGGTGCTCGTGCGCGATGCCCGCGACCTGCTGCGCAGCTTCGCCACGCACCCCGAGTACCTGAAGGACCTCGAGGAGTCGGCGGACGCGGACGCCCTCATCAACCCCTGGGAGCTGAGCCCGGAGCTCACACGGCCCGCGCGCGGCATCAAGCTCTGGTTCACCCTGCAGGTCATGGGCGCCGACGGCATGGCCCGCTCCATCGAGCACGGCTTCGACCTCGCGCGCTGGGCCGAGGACGAGCTGCGCCGCACGCCCGCGGCCGAGGTCGTCACGCCGGCGCAGATGGCCATGTGCACGTTCCGCTTCCGCCCGGAGGGCGTCGACGACGCCAGGCTCGACGAGCTCAACCAGCGCGTGTCGCAGCGCATGCTCGCGAGCGGGTACGCGGGCATCTTCACGACGGAGATCGGCGGCAAGAAGGTACTGCGCATCTGCGCGATCCACCCGCGCACGTCCGAGCAGGAGATGCGCGAGGTCATCCGGCGCCTCGCCGCGCTCGCCGAGGACGAGGCGGCCTCACTGCGCGGCTAGCGCCACGCGTCAGTCGTAGACGAGCCGCTCGAGGAACTCGCCGAGCGTCTGCGCTCCGGCGAGCCGGTGGGCGCGCTGCTTGTCGCAGAGCGCCCGCACCACGGTGTTGTAGATCTCCATGAAGCGCTTGCGGTCCTCGTGGCACACGGCGATCATGAGCACGATGTGCACCGTCTCGCCGCCCCAGGCGACGCCCTCCTCGCTCAGCAGCACCGCCACCATCGTGCGCTCCGCGCTCATCTCGAGCGCGTGGGGGATCGCGAACAGCCCGAAGAACGAGGTCGGCGACATCTCCTCACGCATGAACACCGAGGCGATGAAGGTCTCGTCGACGATGCCCATATCGATGAGCTGCTTGCCGAGGAAGCGGATCGCCTCGTCCTGCGAGACGATGTCGCGCCGCGTGAAGAGCCGCTCGTCGAAGAACGGCTCGAGCAGCGCCTTGGTGCGCTCGGCGTTGCGCTCGCGCAGGCGGATGCCCACGGCGTTCTCGATCTTCAAGTAGTCGGACGGCGTGAAGAAGGGCGAGACGAACACCACGTTGTGCAGGGGCAGCGGCTTGTTGCGGGTGGTCACCACGATGTCGGCGTCCGCGATGACGTCGCGGTCGGGGTGCACGGGGTCGTAGTCGAGCACGGTCGCCACGTCGGCGAACCGGCGCTCGATCTCCTCGCGGATGCGCTCCGCGACGCCCTGGTAGCGGTCGCAGACGAGCGCGATCCGCACCTTCTTCTCGGCGGTCATGTTCTCGATGAGCAGGCCCACGTGGATGCAGATGAACCCCGTCTCGCCGTCGGTGATCTCGATGCCGAAGGCGTCGGCGAGGCGCTTCGAGATGAGCAGCGAGAGCTCGTAGACGAACGGGCAGTTCATCTTGACGTTCTCGAGGATCTCGGTATCGGTGATCGGGATGGCCTCGGTGCGCTCGATGAGCGCCTTGATGTGCATCGAGAAGTTGTAGAGCGACTGCGAGAAGCCGATGTGGAGCTGGAAGGCGTCGAACACCTCGTTGACGATGCGCTCGACGGTGGTCACGAGCTCCGAGACCTCGAGGTCGCGGGCCGGCGCGGCGGGGTGCTCCTTGGGCTCGATCTGGCCGGTGAGCAGCGACGCGAGGTAATCGATGTCGCCGGTGTCGGGGGCGATGCGCTGGCGCTCGGAGCACGCGCGGCAGATCTCGCATGCGATGGCGTGCTCGACGCCCTCGCGGCGGTCGCTTGCGGGCTGCTCGGTGATGTAGGAGTCCGAGCGCATGCGGTAGAGGGCGACCGCCATGTTGGCGATGAGGTTCTGGGTGTAGCCGGTCTTGATGCGGAAGCCCTGGCCGTCGACGGCGTCGAGGACGATCTGCTTCAGGGCCTCGATATCCAGGCCGTCAAAGTACGCGGCGAGCCGGTCCCATGACGAGAACGAGGTGGTCGCCTCGTCCACGAGCAGGCGCCCGATGAGCGCGCGCTTGTCGGTCTCGCGCCCCTCGATGCGAAGCTTGTTGCGATGGCGCGTGAGCTTGAGGCGGTAGCGCTCGAGCTCGGGTCGGAGCCGCCGCACGCTCCGCTCGAGCACCGGCGTGCTCACGTAGAGCGCCTCGGAGAGGTCGTCGATGTCCATGGGGTCGTCGCTTTGGGTGAGGGCCTTGAGGAGCGCGTGGTCGACCGGCGTGCTCTCGGGCTCCGACTGGGCGAGCCTCGCCTCCTCGAGCCAGGGGCCGTCAAGCGAGGAGGGCTTGATGCGGTAGCCGCGATACGAGCTCTCCACTTCGATGCCCAGCCGGTTGATCTGGGCGATCTCGCGCTGGACGGTGCGCGTCGAGCTGCCGAGCTCAAGCGCGATGTCGGCGCCGGTCACGGGGCCGTTCGCGGCGAGGATGACGGAGAGGATCTGCCTCTGTCTGTCGCTCAGCATCCGGCCCCTCCTTTTCCAATCGGTTAATTATGCATAAGAATGCATGATACGCCCTCGATATGAACGGCCATGGAACGATAATCACCTAGTTTGTAAACCGTCGCAACGCGGATTTGGCGGGACTCCCCGCCACGGGCGATTAGGCGCAAGCCGCCCCGGTGGCATACATTCCAACCATCGAGAGCTCGATGACGGACAGGATTCGGTAACGAAAGGAGGTGGCCCATGGACAAGGAGGCAGTGCAGATGATGTCGTTCGAGCTCGTGGCTCACGCGGGCGAGGCGACGGCGCACTTCACCGACGCGATCAAGTACGCGCGCGAGGGCGACTTCGAGGCGGTGGACCGCGAGATCAAGGCCGGCGACGCCGAGATCCTCGAGGCCCATCACTCCCAGACCGATCTTCTGCGGTGCGAGGTCACCGGCGAGGACATCGACTTCAGCCTGCTGCTCGTGCATGCGCAGGACCACCTGATGACCACCATCGTGTTCGAGCGCGTGGCCAAGGAGCTGATCGAGGTGTATCGGGAGCTTAGGGAGTTGCGCCATGCCGAGTAAGTTTCTCTGGGGCAGCGCGACCGCTGCCTACCAATGCGAGGGAGCCTGGCAGGAGGGCGGCAAGGGCCTCTCCAACTGGGACGCCTTCTGCCATAGCGACAAGAACGTCGTGAACCCCGTCACGGCCGACGTCACGTGCGACCACTACCACCGCTATGAGGAGGACATCCGCATGATGGCGGAGGGCGGGCAGAACGCCTACCGCTTCTCCATCGCGTGGACGCGCATCATCCCCGACGGCGTGGGCGAGGTCAGCGAGGAGGGTGTCGCGTTCTACAACCGCCTCATCGACTGCTGCCTCGAGCACGGCATCGAGCCTTTGGTGACGCTCTACCACTACGACCTGCCGCAGACGCTCTTCGAGCGCGGCGGGTGGGAGAACCGCGAGACCTGCGAGGCGTACGCCGCCTACGCGAAGGTCTGCTTCGACCGCTTCGGCGACCGCGTCAAGCTGTGGGCGACCATCAACGAGCCCAACTACGAGACGCAGTGCTGCTACGCGGTGGGCAACTACCCGCCCAACGTCCAGGACCTCGGCCGCCGCTGGTGTGCCATGTACCATCTGCTGCTCGCGAGCGCCATGGGCGTGCGGGTGTTCCGCGAGGGCGGCTACCAGGGCAAGATCGGTCTGGTGAGCGACTCGTACTCCATCGAGATCCTGAAGGACACGCCCGAGTACCGCGCCGCGCAGGAGAACGCCGAGTACTTCTACAACCGCTGTGTGAACGATACCTGCGTCCTCGGCGTCATGCCGCAGGGCTTCATCGACCGCATCGTGGCCGATGGCTGCGACCGCAGCTACGCCCTTCCCGGCGACGAGGAGATTTTCCGTGCCGGCACCGTCGACTACCTCGGCGTGAACGCCTACTCGCGCTACCTCGTGAAGCCCTACACCTCCGGCGAGACCTGCCTCAAGGCGAGCAACACCGGCAAGAAGGGCGACCGCTCCACCGCGGTGGTGAAGAACTGGTTCGAGCTCGACCGCGACGACTCCGTCCCCAAGAACGACTGGGACATGGAGCTCTACCCCAAGTCGCTCTACAACCTGCTCAAGCGACTCGAGGAGCTCTACCCGGGCACGACCTTCTACATCACCGAGAACGGTATGGGCTACAAGGACGTCCTCGAGGAGGACGGTACCGTGCACGACCCGTACCGCATCGAGTTCCTTCAGGGGTTCGTCGACTGGATGCTCAAGGCGCGCGACGAGGGCGTGGACGTCCGCGGCTACTTCGTCTGGTCGACGATGGACGTGTACAGCTGGATCAACGGGTACGCCAAGCGCTACGGCCTGGTCTACATCGACTACGATCACGGCAACACGCGCATCCCTAAGGATAGTTACTACTGGTACCAGAAGCTCATCAAGGAAAAGGAGGAGTAGAGGATGGAGAAATTCACCGCTTGGGTCGAGAAGACCGTCGCCCCGGTTGCCGGCCGTCTTGGCGCCAACCGCTACATCCAGGCGATTCAGAGCACGTTTCTGACGCTGATCCCGTTCATGACGATCGGCTCGATGGTCCTCGTCATCATCTCGCCGCCCATGGACTACACCACCATGGATCCCGGTTTCGCCCAGTCGTTCATGCAGGGGTGGGCGGCGCTCGCGCAGTTCCTGTACCTGCCCTTCACCATCATCAACATGGTGACGACGGGCTGCTTGGCCATCTGGGTCTCCGCGGGTCTCGCGTTCTTCCTGTCGCGCCACTACAAGATGAACTCGTACCTGCCGATTGCGGTGTCGGTCGCGAGCTTCTTCGCGACGGCGATCATCGACGTCGAGGGCGCCTTCTCGACTGGTTATTTCGGCGGTACGGGTCTGTTCTGTGCCATTGTGGTCTCGATTCTTTCGCTAGAGCTGTTCCGCTGGCTTTGCGACAACAAGGTTGGTCGCATCAACCTGCCCGGTATGGTCCCTCCTGCGCTGAGCGATTCCATGGCGCACCTGGCGCCCGTCGCCATCGTCCTGCTCGTTGTCGGTGTCGGTGGCGCCGTGACACTGCAGCTCACCGCCGCGCCGCTTGCTAACCTCATCGCGACGATCGTCTCGCCGCTTGTCGGCGCTGTCGACAGCCCGTGGGGCGTCATGCTCATCGGTTTCCTCATGCCGTTCTTCTTCTGGTTCGGCATCCACGATTCCGTGCTCACGAGCCCGCTCGATCCGTTCGTCTACGCGAATCTCTACGCCAACATGGACGCCTATGCTGCCGGCGTTGCCGCCACCGCGTTGCCGCACGTGGTCGCTCCGCCGTTCCTGTGGTACTTCATGACCATCGGCGGCAACGGCGCCACGCTCGCTCTTGCGCTGCTGTGCTTGGCGAGTCGTTCGAAGCAGGTCAGCGCCATTGGCAAGCTCGGCATCGTGCCCGTGTGCTTCGGCGTGAACGAGCCGATCATCTTCGGCTTGCCCGTGATGTACAACCCGCTCATGTTCATCCCGTCGATTCTGAACATGGTGCTCAACGCCGGCATCACCTACTTTGCGATGGACTTTGGTCTGGTAAACAAGGTGTTCGCCTATCCCGGCTGGAACGTTCCCGCGCCTATCGGTGCGTTCCTTTCCACGATGGATATTCGTGCGGTAGTGCTCATCGTGGTGCTGATCCTCGTCAACCTGCTCGTATACTATCCGTTCTTCCGGGCATACGAAAAGAAGAAGCTTGCCGAGGAAGCCGAGACGGCTCCAGAGCCTGCTGAGGCATAATGACAAGTCAAGGCTGGTAAGCGCATTCCGCGGCGTAAGCCGCGGAATGGTCTAAGACAAGGGAGGATTACGCTATGAAGTGGATGCTTTGCTGCTATGCTGGCATGACTACGAGCCTGCTCGCGGTCAAGCTCGAGGAGGAGACCGCTGCGCGCGAGCTGGATGTCCAGATCACGGCGACGGCGATTGCCGAAGCAGAATCGAGCCTTGATGGCGTCTCTGCTGTATTGCTCGGGCCGCATGTTCGGTTCTCAGAAGATACCATCCGCAAGGCTGCCGGTCCGGATTTACCAATCTACGTGATCAAGCCACAGGATTTCGGCACGATGAACGTCAAGGCGATCGTTGACGACGTGTTGGCACTGCTTCCCGCGTAGCCTTCCCCAAGCCCCCGCCCGGGCAGGGGCGGGTACTCCCCACCCGTCGCGCGGGCGATGATAGCCCCTTCTAACGCAAGGCCGGTGCACCTCCATGCACCGGCCTTTTCGTGTGGACGGCACCTGGGGCGGCGCTTCCCGGCGTCGTTTCGGCCGCGGGTGGGCGCGCCCTCCGTAAGGGATCCCTGACAGTTGTGGATACCCTGCGGTGGTGCGCCTCTATTACACGCGGCGTGCAATAATACACACCGAGTGAAGGAATGGGCCTTCACCGGATGCGAAACGGATAGCCTATGCCCACAGGGAACGGCACCGCCCCGGCCAAGAGCGACCGGCGGAGCCTCCGCAGCCAGCACCTGTTGCGCCAGGCGCTCGCCGCCGAGCTCAACGCGGGCGAGGACCTCACGCGGGTCACGGTCGCGGCGCTCGCCGAGCGCGCCGGACTCACGCGCCGGACGTTCTACAGCCACTACCGCGACATCCCGGATTTCATCGAGCAGGTCGAGGCGTGCATCCTCGACACGATCCGCGAGCGCATCGCGGGCGTGACGGCGCGCGACTTAGCGTCGCTCTACCGCAGCATCGACGAGCTCGAGCCCGCGCCGGGCACGGTGGAGCTGCTCGACTACCTCAGGCGCGACGCCGACATCATCGGGGCGCTTCTGGGCCCGGGCGGCGACCCGGCGTTCGTGCAGCGCCTCATGGACATCGCGCGCGAGACGGTCGCCGAGCGCATGAAGACCGGCATCTTCCCGGGCGCCCTGGGCACCTTCTTCGATTACTACCTCACCTACGTGGTCGCCGCCGAGGTCGGCGTCGTGCAGCGCTGGTTCGCCAGCGGCCTCAAGGAGAGCCCCGAGACGATGGCGCGCATCATGACCGTCATCGCCTTCGTGCGCCCCGGCGACCTCTACGGCATGCCCATCGACATCAACGTGCCGGAATACGGCATGAAGCTGCTCAGCCTGCAACTCGAGAACGAGGGGAACCGACTATGAACGAAGAGATCAAGCAGGGCGCCGTCCCCGAGGGCGCGATCTGGAATCCCGAGAACGCGACCGGTGGGCTGCACCTCGGCATCGACGTGGGCTCGACCACCGTCAAGCTCGCGGTGCTGAACGACGACAACAAGATCGTCTACGCCAAGTACCAGCGCCACCATACCGACGTGCGCGCCTGCGCGCGCGACCTCTTCGTCGGCGCGGCGGGCGTGCTGCCCGAGGCGCAGATGACCTGCGCCATCACCGGCTCGGGCGGCCTTCTGCTCTCGCAGTGGCTGGGGCTCGAGTTCGTGCAGGAGGTCATCGCGAGCAAGCGCGCCGTGGAGACCCTCATCCCCGCCACCGACGTCGCCATCGAGCTCGGCGGCGAGGACGCGAAGATCATCTACTTCGACCAGGGCATCGAGCAGCGCATGAACGGCACGTGCGCCGGCGGCACGGGCGCCTTCATCGACCAGATGGCGACCCTTCTGCACACGGACGCGAGCGGCCTGAACGAGCTCGCGAAGGGCGCCAACACCATCTACCCCATCGCGAGCCGCTGCGGCGTGTTCGCCAAGTCCGACGTCCAGCCGCTCCTCAACGAGGGCGCGCGCCAGGAGGACGTGGCGGCCTCGATCTTCCAGGCCGTGGTGACCCAGACGATCTCGGGCCTCGCCTGCGGCCGCCCCATCCGCGGCAACGTCGCCTTCCTGGGCGGCCCGCTCCAGTACCTCTCGGAGCTGCGCCGCCGCTTCTACCTCACCCTCGAGCTCGACGAGGAGCACCGCATCGTGCCCGACAACGCGCACCTCTTCGTGGCGTCGGGTGCCGCCATGGCGCACGAGTCGATGAAGCTCTCGACCTTCCCCGAGCTCATCGCCGCCATCGACGCGCTCGGCGACACGCAGGGCTCCGAGGTCGCGCGCCTGGATCCGCTCTTCGCCGATGACGAGGCCTACCGTGCGTTCAAGGAGCGCCACGACCGCGAGGTCGTGCCGCGCGGCGACCTCGAGCACTACCGCGGCCGCGTGTTCATCGGCCTCGACGCCGGGTCCACGACCATGAAGGCCGCGATGGTGGGCGAGGACGGGCAGCTGCTCTACACCTGGTACGGCAGCAACAACGGCGACATCCTGGGCACCGCCAAGGGCATCATGGCCGATTTCTACGCGCACATCCCGGAGGGCTGCACCATCGGGCACGTGACCACGACGGGCTACGGCGAGGCCCTGCTCATCGAGGCGCTCAAGGCCGACTCGGGCGAGATCGAGACCGTGGCGCACCTGCGCGGCGCCCGCGCGTTTCTGCCCGGGGTCCAGTTCATCCTGGACATCGGCGGCCAGGACATGAAGTGCCTGCGCGTCGCCGACGGCGTTATCGAGCACATCATGCTCAACGAGGCCTGCTCCTCGGGCTGCGGCAGCTTCATCGAGAGCTTCGCCGTGTCCATGGACATGGGCGTCGAGCGGTTCGCGCAGGAGGCGATCCGCGCCAAGAGCCCGGTCGATCTGGGCAGCCGCTGCACGGTCTTCATGAACTCCCGCGTGAAGCAGGCGCAGAAGGAGGGCGCCACGGTGGGCGACATCGCGGCGGGCCTCTCGTACTCCGTCATCAAGAACGCGCTCTTCAAGGTCATCAAGCTGCGCGACCCCAAGGAGATCGGCGACCAGGTGATCGTCCAGGGCGGCACGTTCATGAGCGACGCGACGCTGCGCGCCTTCGAGCTCCTCACCGGTGTGGACGCCGTGCGCCCCGACATCGCGGGCTGCATGGGCGCCTACGGCGCGGCGCTCCTCGCGCGCGACCGCGCCGGTAAGGACGGCACCTCGGCGATCCTCTCGGCCGACGAGATCGCCGCGCTCACGGTGACCCAGCGCCACGCGCGCTGCGGCCGCTGCTCCAACAACTGCCAACTCACCATCAACGACTTCGGCGGCGGCCGTCGCTTCATCACCGGCAACCGCTGCGAGAAGGGCGCGGGCAACCACGGCAAGAAGCAGCAGGTCCCCAACCTCTTCGCCGCGAAGAACGAGCTGCTCTTCGACCGCCCGGTGCTCGCTGAGGAGGACGCGCCCCGCGGCACCGTGGGCATCCCGCGCGCCCTCAACATGTACGAGAACTACCCGTTCTGGCACGCGTTCTTCACCAAGCTCGGCTTCCGCGTGGTGCTCTCGGACGATTCGAGCAAGAAGACCTACGAGGCGGGCATCGAGTCCATGCCGAGCGAGAGCGTCTGCTACCCGGCGAAGCTCTCCCACGGGCACGTGATGAACCTCATCGACAAGGACGTCGACTTCATCTGGATGCCCTGCATCCGCTGGGAGCGCAAGGAGGACCCGGCGGCGGGCAACTGCTACAACTGCCCGATCGTCATGAGCTACCCCACGGCGCTGGGACTCAACATCGACGAGATCGCGAGCGAGGACGTCGAGTTCATGTACCCGTTCGTGCCCTACCACGACAAGATCGAGCTCAAGCGGCGCCTCTACGAGCTCATCGCCGTCGAGCGCGTGAAGGACGCCGAGGAGGGCCGCGGCCGCGTGCGCGGGCCCAAGATCACCCGCGGCGAGATCGACGCCGCCGTGAACGCCGCCTACGAGGAGGATGCCCGGTTCCACGAGCGCATCCAGACCATGGGCGAGGAGACGCTCCGCTGGATCGAGAAGCACGGCGGGCACGGCATCGTGCTCGCGGGGCGCCCCTACCACAACGACCCCGAGATCAACCACGCCCTGCCCGAGCTCATCACGAGCTTCGGCTTCGCGGTGCTCACGGAGGACTCCGTGGCGCACCTCGTCCGCCCCGACCGCCCCATCCGCGTCGTCGACCAGTGGATGTTCCACAGCCGCCTCTACCGCGCGGCGAAGCTCGTGACGCTACGCAACGACCTCGATCTCATCCAGCTGAACTCCTTCGGCTGCGGCCTCGATGCGCTCACCACCGACCAGGTGCAGGAGATCCTCGAGGGCTCCGGCAAGATCTACACGGTGCTCAAGATCGACGAGGTCTCGAACCTCGGCGCGGCACGCATCCGCATCCGCTCGCTCATGGCGGCGCTCAAGGACCAGGCCGCCGAGCGCGCCGCCGAGGCGGCTGCCGCGGGCGAGGCCTTCAAGCAGGGCGACGCCGCCCCCGTCGGGCCGAGCGAGGACGCGCCAGCGTTCTCCACGCACAAGTACGCGCTCGCCGCCCAGCGCCGCGCCAACTCGGCGGCGTTTCCCAAGGTGCCGTTCACCGAGGAGATGCGCGAGGCGGGCTACACCATCCTCTGCCCGCAGATGGCCCCCATCCACTTCGACCTGGTCAAGGAGGTCATGAAGGCCGCCGGCTACAACTTCGTGCTGCTGCCCTCCACCGACCGCGGCGCCGTCGAGGCGGGCCTGCGCTACGTCAACAACGACATCTGCTACCCGTCGATCCTCGTGACCGGCCAGATCATGGAGGCTATCGAGAGCGGGAGGTACGACCTTAACAAGACCGCCGTCATCATCTCCCAGACCGGCGGCGGCTGCCGCGCCACCAACTACATCGCGCTCATCCGCAAGGCGCTGCGCGAGAGCGGCAACCCCCAGATCCCCGTCATCAGCCTCTCGGCGGTGAAGCTCGACGAGCAGAACCCGGGCTTCAAGCTGTCGCCGGGCCTGCTCAAGGCCGCCGTGTACTGCGTGCTCTTCGGCGACGTGATGATGCAGATGCTCTACCGCTGCCGTCCCTACGAGGCCGAGCCCGGCGCCGCCAACGCGCTCTTCGAGGAATACATGGACCGAGCCCGCAAGCTCGCGCCATCCTTCACGCGCCGGAGCTTCACTAAGCTCTCGCGCGAGGCGATCCGCGCCTTCGACACGATGCCGCTCGTGGGCGACGGCACCAAGCCGCGCGTCGGCGTGGTGGGCGAGATCCTCGTGAAGTTCCACCCCACGGCGAACAACCACGTGGTCGATGTCATCGAGCACGAGGGCTGCGAGGCCGTGGTGCCGGGCCTGCTCGACTTCTTCCTCTACTCCATGAGCAACGCCAAGGTGCAGAAGGACGAGCTCGGCAGCTCCGCCGCGTCGCGCGCCACCATGGACGCCGCGATCGGGCTCATCGACTGGATGCGCAAGCCCGTGGACGACCTGCTCGAGCGGAGCGCGCGCTTCGAGCGCCCCGAGCCCATCTCGGTCATGGCCGAGAAGGCAACCCAGGTGCTGTCGCTGTGCAACAACATGGGCGAGGGCTGGCTGCTCACCGCCGAGATGCTCGACCTCATCGACCACGGCGCGCCGAACATCATCTGCACGCAGCCGTTCGCCTGCCTGCCGAACCACGTGGTCGGCAAGTCCGTGATCAAGGAGCTCCGCCGCCTGCACCCCGAGAGCAACATCGTCGCCGTGGACTACGACCCCGGCGCCTCCGAGGTGAACCAGCTCAACCGCATCAAGCTCATGATCTCCGTGGCCAAGGAGAACATGCGCGCCGGCAAGGGCTTCGTCATGGAGAGCGTGAAGCCGCTCGCGATGGACGAGGTCGACCAGAAGTTCCGTCCGCATCACGATGACGACGCCGGGCACCCTGCCGCCTCCGGCACCTGCTCGACCTGCGGCGCCGTGGCCGACGATGCCGTCGCCGCCGTGGCGGAGCGCCTGGGCGAGGGCGTGGGTCCGCGCGAGTAGGTTCGCGACGGGCGCGGCGCGTGCACCGGGCGCGGCGCGCCGGACGCACGGCGCGCTCTAGGCTGGATTTGGAACACGGGGCATCCCACGGGGCGCCCCGTTTTCTCTAGGTGCCCGATACGGCTGCCCGGATAGGGTGGACCCCTCTGCCATTCGGTGAAAAAGTGTGCGCATGAGGCGCCGAAAAACCATCCGATTGAAAAATGAACGGCACAATTGGGCCGATGGGGGGTCCAGGCGGCTTTCTGAGATTGCTTTCGCAACATCATCGCAGGTAAAAGGCTCGGCCTTCGATGCGGCGGCCGTAGCGCCCCGAGCTATTTTATTCATTTTTCAATCGAATGGTTTTCCGTGACACTCGTCGTTCAATTGAACGTCGAATTGCGCAAAACGTGCCACTCGCCCTTCAAATGAAGAGCGAATGGCACAGGGCCTCGGCATCGGTAGCCTGGGGCATCGGGACCTGGGCATCGGGAATCTCAGTTGCAGCCGAGAGGTATGGAAGGGGTCGGGCGGCGGTGCGCCAAGGCATCCCGCCCCGAGCGTCCCGCCCCGTACCCGACCGCCCGTCGCCCTTGGTGCGCTGCTGCCGCCGGCAAGCACGCGCCCTATTTCGCCTCGTACACCGTCTCGCCCTTGATGATCGTGCGCAGCACGTGGAAGTCGCGGTCCATGAGGACGAGGTCGGCGAGGCGCCCGACCTCGATCTTGCCGCGGTCGGTTATCCCCAGGCACTTCGCGGGGCTCTCGAAGTACAGGCTCGCGGTGTCCTCGTGCGAGAGGCCCACTCCGTCGCGGCAGAGCTTCAGGATCTTGTCCCAGGTGTTGTCGCCGCCGCAGATGGTCCCGTCCTCGGCGGTGACGGTACCGTCCTTCACCACGATCGAGCCGTAGTAGGGCATGGTGTGGCGCCCCTCGCTCAGGCCGGACATGCAGGTCATGTCGGTGATGCCATAGCAGTGGCCGATGCCCTTGAGGCGGATGGCGAGCTTGATCCAATCCGAGGCGACGTGGTGGTTGTCGCAGGTGAGCTGCACGTCGATGCGGTCGTCGAGCAGGGCGCCGATGACCGGCCCGTTGATGCGATGGTGCATAGGCTGGAAGCAGTTGTAGAGGTGCGAGGTCTGGTCGAGGCCGTTATCCGCCGCCTCGCGCACCTGGTCGCTCGTGCAGTGCGTGTAGCAGACCTCGGCGTGCACGCCCTCGCCCGTGACCCAGCGGATCCATTCCATGGCTCCCGGCGCCTCGGGGGCGACGTTGATGAGCGCCACGTCCGAGAGGTCGCCGTCGGTCATGACGAGCGTGTTCTCGCGGGTGGGGAGCTGCGTGAACTCGGGGTTGTAGCAGGTGTGCTGGTCGGGGTTGGTGAACGGTCCCTCATAGTGCAAGAGGAACGGGTCGGCGCCCGTGACGGCACCCTCCTCGATCTCGCGGCGGACGGCGCGGATGCAGCGCGTGGAATAGCCGAGGTTCTCGAGCGTGGTGTCCGCCCCGAGCGTGGCGATGACGGAGGTCACGCCGGTGCGCGGCAGGCGCTCGCAGATCTCGCGGACCTGTTCCTCGCCGTGGCCGAGGTATTCCACGAGGCCGTTCTCGTAGAACGAGCGCCCGAAGCCGCCGTGGATGTGCGCATCGATGCCGCCCGGGTAGAGGTAGGCGCCTTGGGCGTCGATGGCATCGGGGTCGTCGATGTGCTCGGCGACGGCGGCGATGAGGCCGTCTTGGATCTGGACCTCCAGCGGGTGGAACGTCCCGTCGATGAACACCTGCGCGTTCGAGATCTTCATGCCGTGCCTCCTCGATGTCGTGCGGAGCCGTCTCGGCTCCGGTCAGCTCGATTCTAGGAAGGGCCGCGAGCAGCGGTCAAGCGAGTTGTATGGGGTTGTATTGCGCTCCGGCGAGCGGTGCAAGGCAGGACGCGAGTGGCGCGAGGCGGGACGCGAGCGGCTGCTCTGCATCGGCGGGCGGCGCGGTGCGGCGAAGGCCGGTGACGGCCGGTGCTCCAGGGCCCCGCGGAGCCCGCGCGTCGAGGGGCGCCTCAGCGCTTCTTGCGGTTGAGCTGCCAGATAAGGGCGAGCCCGCGCAGGGTGAGGGTCTCGTCCACCGCGGCGTCGTGCCTGAGCAACGCGGCGATCTCGCTCGCCCCGTTGCCGGTGATCACGATGGGCGGCTCGGCGCCGAGCTCGCCTGCGATGGCGTCGATGAGGCCGTCGATGCGCGCCGCCTCGCCGAGCACCACGCCCGACTGCATGGCCGTCTGCGTGCTGCGGCCGATGACCCGATCGGGCGCTTGCAGCTCGATCATGGGCAGGCGTGCCGCCGCCTGAGCGAGCGAGCGCGCACCGAGCGCGACGCCGGGGGCGATGATGCCGCCCGCGAAGGCTCCGCCGGCATCGATGACCTCGAAGTTCGTCGTCGTTCCCAGATCGATGGCGATCGCCGGCGAGCCGAAGGCGGCGCGCGTTGCCACTACGTCGGCGATGCGGTCGGGCCCGACCTCCGCGGGGTCGTCGTAGCGCATGCGCACACCGGTCTTGAGGCCCGGCCCCACGACAAGCGGCCGTGCGCCGCAGAGCTCGGCGAGCGCCCGGCGCCAGGCGTCGGTGAGCGCGGGGACCACGCACGAGAGGATGGCATCCGGGACGGGCACGGCGCCCATGGCCGCAAGTGCTTGCCCGGCTTGGATGCGCGCCTCGTCGGCCGTGATGCGCCCGGGTGTGGTGAGCTCGCAGGTGCCTAAGAGCTCGGGGTCGCCTGCCTCGAGGGCGAACAGGCCGAATCGCGTGGTCGTGTTGCCGATGTCGACGGTGAGTACGCGGGACATGATGCTCCTTTTCGTCTGCGTGCAAGGAAAATGTACCACGGTGTCGGCGCGGGTCGCACCCTGTGCCCCCGCATGTTGCTTTTTCACGTACGGCTCCTTCGGCATCCGCGCTATAATCTGCCGCGTCCATGCCGTAACCCGACTCCCCGTCCGAGGGGGAGCGGATATACGAAGGAGCTTCATATGGCTATCTCGAGTGCCCGCGCGGGTCTGCGCGGGCAGCTGAGTGCAGCCGGTATCCTGATCGGTGCCGTCGGCTGCGTCATCATCACGGCCTCATCGGTCTACACCGCCCTCAAGATGGGCGCCCTGCCGTGGCCGACGATCTTCACCTCCATCACCGCCCTCGTGCTTTTGCGCGCCGTGGGCAAGACGAGCCTCAACGAGGCCAACATCACGCAGGTCATCATGTCCGCCGGCTCCATGGTGGCGGGCGGCATCGCGTTCACCGTCCCCGGCATCTGGATCTTGGGCCTCGCGGACGAGGTGAGCTGGCAGGAGATGCTCAGCGTCGCACTCGCGGGAACGCTTCTGGGGCTCGTGTGCACGGCGCTCATCCGCAAGCGCTTCGTGGACGAGAGCGACCTGGAGTACCCCATCGGCACAGCGGCGGCCGAGACCCTGCTCGCGAGCACCGCGGGCGGCAAGACGGGCAGGAGGCTCTTCGGCTCCATGGCGTTCGCCGGCGCGTGGTGCGTCGCGCGCGACGTGCTCGGACTCATCCCGGCGCTCGTCGCCACCCTGCCCGTACCCGGCGTGAGCTTCGGCATCCAGGCGTCGCCGATGCGCCTTTCCGTGGGCTTCCTCGTGGGCGGCAGGTCGGTCGCCTGGTGGATGGTCGGCGCTGTTCTGGGGAGCTTCGGCATCGTCATGGGCGGTACCGCGGCGGGCCTGTGGGATACCGCCGGCGCCCAGGGCATCGTGAGCAGCCTCGGCATGGGGCTCATGATGGGCTCCGGCTTCGGCGTGGTGATAAAGGACATCGCGCTGCCGCTCGCGCGCAGGCGCCGCATGCGCGGGGAGAAGGAGGCGCGCGGCTCGGCGCCGGAGCCGGCTCCGGGCGCGTCCCGCCCGGAGCCCGTCCGCCTCACCGACGCCTTCTCGCGCCTGGACGCGGGGCTGCTCGCCCTCTTCGTCGCCGCGGCGGCGCTCATCTGCTGCATCGCGCTCGGCCTCGAGCCGCTGGTCGCCGTCGCGATCGTCGCGCTCTCCTTCGTGACCGCGGTCATGAGCGCGCAGTCCGTGGGCCAGTCGGGCATCGACCCCATGGAGATCTTCGGCCTCATCGTGCTGCTCTTCGTGGCGGCGTTCTCGCGCACCTCGCAGGTGCAGCTCTTCTTCGTGGCGGGGATCATCGCCGTCGCGTGCGGGCTCGCCGGCGACGTGATGAGCGACTTCAAGACTGGCCAGATCATCGGGACGGACCCGCGTACGCTCTGGGTCGGCCAGGTCATCGGCGCGCTCATCGGCGCCGTCGTCGCGGTCGCGGTCATGGTCGCGCTCGCCGCCGCCTACGGGACGGATGCGTTCGGGCCCGAGGGCACGTTCATCGCGGCCCAGGCGAACGTCGTCGCGACGATGGTCGCCGGCATCCCGAGCGTCCCGGCGTTCGCGGCGGCGCGCGCGGGCGGTGCTGCGCTCTACTGCGCGGGCATCCCGGCGATGATGCTCGGCCTCGGGGTGTACCTGCCGTTCTACATGTCGCTCACCACGGGTGTCGGCGCGCTTGTCCGCGTGGCGTTCGACCGGGTGCGCGCGGAACGCGGCGGCGACGCGGCGGCGAAGGACCTCGACGAGACCGGTGCGGTCGTCGCCTCGGGTGTGCTCGGCGGTGAGTCGATCGTCGGCGTCATCATCGCGTTCGCGAGCGTGGCGAACGGGCTCATGGGGTAACGGCGTCGTAGCGCCGTGTTATGATCTTTCGGGCGTCCCGATGCTAGCGGGGCCTGTTGGTTTGGCTTGATTCCGTTCTGGCGATCCCTCCTATCGGGGGAGGATCGACCGGGGGGTTATGTCTGAGAAGGACCCTGCGCGTCTCGGGCAGCGCTGCGTTGCCGCGCTGCTCGCTATCTGGTGCTCGTTGGGTGTCTCCATCGACCTTGCGGGCGCGCCATACGAGGAGGTTCGCGCGCTGTTCGGCGATGTTCACGGCGCGGCGTATATCGCGGCGGAGGTGCTCTGCTCGCTGCCCGAACGGGACGAGTCGATCCTCGTTCTGCTCGTCGCCATCCTCCTGTACCGCCCGTT
This sequence comes from Enorma burkinafasonensis, assembly GCF_902150035.1. Lineage (GTDB taxonomy): Bacteria > Actinomycetota > Coriobacteriia > Coriobacteriales > Coriobacteriaceae > Enorma > Enorma burkinafasonensis. The sequence goes on along the minus strand of NZ_LR597507.1, from coordinate 5,307 downwards.
TCTCGCGCTGTCGGGCGGCTTGAGGCGCGCCGCGGCGGGCGGCGCCGCGGCTTGGCTGGTCGGTGCGCTCTTCGCGGCGGCGCTGCTCTTCGGGCGCAGCTTCGATGAGGCGGGGACCGCTGCCTATGTGACCGGCGGGATCTCCGAGGCTGTCCGGTCCACGATGTTCTTCACGAGTTGGCTGTTGCTTGCCCGCGGTGGTGTCTGTCTGCTGTTCTCGTGGGTCGATGGGGTACTGGGGCGTGGGCGCGACGGTTGTTTTTTTGATCGCGCGTTCGATGGTGTCGGCGCTTGCACGAGGCACCTCTCTCCCTTGATCGCTCGGGGGTGCGCGCTCTTCGACCGGCATCCGTTCGCCGGCCCCGCGGTCGTGCTCACCATCGCATGGTTGCCGGTGCTTATCGGTTATGCGCCGGCCCTCTTCATGTGGGATACGGATACGCAGATCCTCCAGTGGTTCGGCCTTCCCAACCACATCAGCTCCTCGGTGCACCTGATCGACCCCGACGTGCTGCTCACCCAGCATCATCCGCCGTTGCACACAGCGATCGTCGGCCTGTGCGTGCAGGCGGGCCTCGCGCTCGCGGGCAGCGAGAACGTGGGGATCTTCCTGTATGCGCTCGTCCAATGGACGGTCGACATCGGTGCCTTGGCTTGGGCGATCCGCATGGCCGGTCTCATGGGTTCGCCGCGTTGCATGCGCTTCACGGTGCTCGCGTACTTGGTGGCCGTTCCCGCGTTCTCGAACTACAGCGTTCTCGTCACCAAGGACGTGCTGTTCGCGGCGTCCCTCCTCGTGTTCGTTATGGAGCTCGCATTCGTTATCCGTGCGGGCGTCTCGACGGGGCGGGGAGGAGCGCGGTGCGGTGCCGACCGGCATCGCGTCAGGCCCGTCGGAAGCGGTGCGTGGGCGGCAGGGGGCGGCAGCGCGGACCCGGTGCTCGATACTGCGGTTCCCGCGCGCCACGCCGTGATCCTGGCGGTGTCGGCCTTGGCGACGGCTCTTTTGCGGAATGGCGCTATAGCGGTGGTGGCTGTCGCCTGCGCGGCTGCGCTCGCGATTGTGCTCAGGTCCCCCGCTGCACGCCGGGCCGTCCTCGCGGCGTTCGGGCTCGCCGCCGGAGTGATGCTCGCGCTTGCGTGCGTTGTCTACCCGGCGCTCTCGATTGCGCCTGCCAGCGAGCGCGAGATGCTTTCCATTCCGGCGCAGCAGGTGGCCCGCTTCATGCGCGACCATCCGGCCCGGGTCTCGCGCGATGAGTTCGACGTCGTTGACGCCGTGTTCGACGCGAGCGGGCTGGCTGCAATCTATGAACCAGGCAGATCCGATCCGGTTAAGGCGACGTTTCGCGAAACGGCGAGCGAGGATGACCTGCACCGCTTCTGGGAGCTGTGGGAGCGATGGCTTGTCGAGGACCCCGGGTGCTTCGCTGAGGCGACGGCGGCGAACTATTACGGCTATTTCTACGCGGGCCATGCCATGAGCTGGAGCTATACCTCGTATTCCAGCGGTGTCGCCATGGCGAACACGGTGACGGACTGGTTCAAGTCGGGTATCGCTCGGTATTTCTCGTTCGAGCCGGCGGATAACCCCGTCTCCCGCGCGCTCGATGCCGCCTGCTCGGGATATAGGCTGCTGTTCCAGCGGCTTCCGCCGCTCACGCTCACCATGCGGGCTGCGCTCTACGACTGGGCGCTCGTGGCGGCGTCGGCATATGCCGTTTCGCGCCACAGGTCCGATCTCGCTCCGCTGCTGATCGCTGCTTGGGCGGTGCTCGCCATCTCGCTCGTGGGGCCCTGCAACGCGACCACCTATTTTCGCTACGTCTATCCTGTCGCCCTGATCGTCCCGTTCGTCTGCGCGATGTTGTTCGCCGGTCTCGATCGTACGGATGGCTCCGATTATCGCGCGTCCCTGCGTCGGGCGCGCGATCGGGTGGCCCTCGTGCGCTCCCGACAGCGCGTTCGGTGCACCCGATTTCACGTTAGGTGCAAAGTTCCAGCGAAATAATACTCGGGCGGCGGCTATTCTCCAGCCGTTTTGCACCTAACGGGTTTTCGGCTGCACCTAACGGGATCGAGGCCGGGCCCAACGGGATCGAGGCCGGGCCCAACGGGCTTCCGGCTGCGCTCGCCAGCCCCTCCCCGCCTTCGATGCCCCCCTTCGGTTGCGGATAGTGGGTGCGCGGCGCGTAAAATGCGGGTATACTGCGTGCAGTTATCGCGACGAATGCGCGGCCTGCGGTCTCACTGCGGCGCGGCGCTGAAAGGAACCACCATGGCAGTGAATGAAGAGCTGCTCAAGCAGGTGCTCGAGCAGATCCGCCCCAACCTCCAGGGCGACGGCGGCGATATGGAGTTCGTGGGCGTCGACGAGGACGGCGTGGTCTCGCTGGAGCTCCAGGGCGCCTGCGCCGGCTGCCCCATGAGCCAGCTGACCCTCTCGATGGGCATCGAGCGCGTGCTCAAGGAGCACGTCCCCGGCGTGACCCGCGTCGTCGCGGTGAACGACCTGGGCCAGGGCGGCTTCGGCGACCTCTACGACGAGTACGCCCCGTTCTAGCGGCCTGCCGTGCTTACCGAGATCTATCAGAGCATCGACCCGGTGGCGCTCGCCATCGGGCCGATCACCATCTACTGGTACGGCCTCGCCTACGTGGTGGGGGCCATCCTCACCGGCATCGTGATGTGGCGCACCCAGCGGCGCTGGGGGTTCAAGATCTCCGCCGACGACCTCATGACGGTCGTCTTCGGTGTGATGATAGGGCTCGTGATCGGCGCGCGCCTGTTCTACGTCGTGTTCTACGGCGACGGCTACTACTGGACGCACCCGGCCGAGATCCTCATGACCAACCACGGGGGCATGAGCTTCCACGGTGGCCTGGTGGGCGGCATCATAGGCGGCGTCGTGGCGTGCCGCGTGTGCAGGCTCTCCGCCTGGACCGTCGCCGACCTCGCCGCCATCGGCGTGCCCGTGGCGCTCTGCCTCGGGCGCTGCGCGAACTTCGTGAACGGCGAGCTCTGGGGCAAGCCGACCGACCTGCCCTGGGGCGTGGTCTTCGGCGGGGCGGCGGGCGATATGCCGCGCCATCCCTCCCAGCTCTACGAGGCCTTCCTCGAGGGCGTCGTCCTCTTCGTAATCCTGCAGGCCATGAGCCGCCGCAAGCCGCCGCTCCCGCAGGGCACGTACATGGGCGCGTTCATCTTGGGTTACGGCATCGTGCGCTTCCTCATCGAGTTTGTGCGCGTCCCCGACGCTCAGCTCGGCTACATCCTGGGCGGCGTCATCACCATGGGGCAGCTGCTCTCGCTGCCGCTCGTCCTCGCGGGTGCGGGCCTTATCGCCTACGCCCTGCGCGCCAAGCGGCCGCAGCGCGACTACCTCGGAGCGTGATGCGCTTCCGTATCTGGTGAGGTATGGTGAATTCTTCTTCCCGTTCGCATGACTGGTACTGAAAATAGGTACCATGTCCGCGTGGCACCTGCTACCGATTGGGAAGGTTCAAACGATGAAGTACTTCGGCACCGATGGTTTCCGCGGCCGCGCCAACGAGGGGCTCACGGTCGACCATGCATTCAAGATCGGTAAGTTCGTCGGCTGGTACTACGGGCTGCGCCAGGGGCGCAAGGCCAAGGCCGTCATCGGCAAGGACACGCGCCGCTCGAGCTACATGTTCGAGAACGCGCTCGTGGCGGGCCTCGTCGCCGCCGGCGCAGACGCCTACGTGCTCCGCGTGACCACCACGCCGTCGGTGAGCTACGTGGTGCGCCACGGCGACTTCGACTGCGGCATCATGATCACCGCGAGCCACAACCCCTACCACGACAACGGCATCAAGCTCATCGACTCCGGCGGCTACAAGATGGCGCCCGAGGTCCTGGAGCAGGTCGAGGCCTACATCGACGGCGAGATCGACGTGCCGCTCGCCACGGGCGAGCACATCGGCCGCGCGGTCGACTACGTCGAGGGCCGCAACCGCTACATCGCCTCGCTCATCGCGTCGGCCAAGTTCACGCTCCAGGGCTATCGCATCGCGCTCGACTGCGCGAACGGCGCCTCCACGCCCATCGCCCCGGGCGTGTTCCGCGCGCTCGGCGCCGACGTGCACGTCATCTCCGACGAGCCCGACGGCTTCAATATCAACGTGGGCTGCGGCTCCACGCACATCGAGCGCCTCCAGGCGTTCGTCCGCGAGGAGGGCCTCGACGTGGGCTTCGCCTACGACGGCGACGCCGACCGATGCATCGCGGTCGACGAGTACGGCAACGTCTGCGACGGCGACACGATCATGTACGTGTGCGGCGCGCACATGGCGTCCAAGGGCGAGCTCGCCGGCAACACCGTCGTCGCCACGGTCATGAGCAACATCGGCCTGTTCAAGGCCCTCGACAAGCTCGGCATCTCCTACGAGAAGACCAACGTGGGCGACAAGTACGTCGCCGCCTGCATGCAGGAGCACGGCTACTCGCTCGGCGGCGAGCAGAGCGGCCACATGATCTTCTCGGCCTACAGCGCCACGGGCGACGGCGTGAACACGAGCCTGCGCGTCATGCAGACCATGATCGAGACGGGCAAGACCCTAGGCGAGCTCGCCGAGCCGCTCACCATCTACCCGCAGCTGCTCAAGAACGTGCCGGTTTCCGACAAGAACGCCGTCATGGAGAACGAGGCCGTGAAGGCCGCGACCGCATCGGTCGAGACCGCGCTCGAGGGCGAGGGTCGCGCGCTCGTGCGCGCGAGCGGCACCGAGCCTCTGGTTCGCGTGATGGTTGAGGCGCCGACGATCGAGGTCTGCGAGCGCTACGTCGACGAGGTCGTGCGCGTCATCGAGTCGGTCGACAAGGCGTAAGGCCGCATCGCTCGAGACGAGGGCAATAGGGTGGCCCCCCCTTACGGAATGGGGTCTTGTACGCGGGTTGCCGCGCCACTAGACGACAACTCGGCGGGAAACCGGTGTTTCCCGTCGAGTTTTCCGTATAATGGGGATGTAACATGCAGCGGTAACCATTACCGTTGCACGTGTTACCCGCTTACCTTAGATGCTCCCGAGAGGAGATCGTTGAGAAGATGCCCGGCCCGCTAGACGATTCATCCACAGCCCCGTACTACATCCAGATTGTAGGCAACATCCGCTACGACATCGACTCCGGTAAGCTCCGCGAAGGCGACAAGCTGCCGAGCCTTGATTATCAACTTTATCCGAACACCTCCCACATTCATCCGCACATGTGCGGATGAATGTGGGAACCCGATACCCTGAGGGCCGGATCGGCCGGCCCCGGGAGATCGGAGGACGGCATGTCCGG
>NZ_LR597528.1 GCF_902150035.1 Enorma burkinafasonensis | reverse complement strand
ATCTCCACCATTCCTTCAACTGGGAAAATGCCGCCCCCGGGGCCCGGATAGGACCTCGGGGGCGTTCGGTTAACTGCGGGAGCGTGCCGTCAGCTCAATGTGTTCGGTTGGGATCGGAAATCAACCCACATGCGATGACGCGGGCCGTCAGGGTCTGGTATGCGCGGCCGGGGTGCGGCCGGGGCGCGGCCTACTGCGTGGCCTCCTCGTCGCCGTTGCCCGTGGTGGGCTGCTCCGGCGTGTCGGGCGAGGTCGGGCTCTCGGGCTCGGGTTCCGGCTCGGGCGCGGGCTCCGGCCCGAGCGATACCACGATGGTGATCGTGGTGCCGGGCTTCTGCTGGCCACCGGGGCTGTAGCTGATGACGTAGCCCGCCGAGACGCTCGAGCTGTAGCGCTCCTCGACGTCGAAGCCGAACCCGGCGTTGCTGAGCGCCGAGGTCGCGGCGGAGCGGCTGTCGCCCGTGACGTTGGGCACGGCGACGGTGTCGGGGCCGGCCGAGATCTTGAAGTTCACGACGGTGCCCTTCTCGACCTCCTCATCGGCGGCAGGGCTCTGCTCGAAGACGAGGCCCTCCTCCTCGTCGCTGGCCTCGGTCGTGCCGGCCGGCGTGAGCCCGGCGTCGCGGAGGGCGTTTTCGGCCTCCTCCTGCGTCATGCCCATGATGTGGGGCACGGGCACGGTCTCCACGGGCTCGGGGCCGCGCGAGATGGTGAGGTCGATGCTGTCGCCCTCGTGCGCGGTCTGGCCGCCGCTCGGTGTCTGGCCCATGACCTCGCCCTCCTCGTACTCGTCGCTATAGCCGTGGTCGACCTTGTCGACCTCGAGGCCCACGGCCTCGATGGCCTCGCGGGCGTCATCCTCGGAGTAGCCCAGGACGTTCGGCACCTTCACCGTGGCGCCGCCGCCGAGGGTCGTGAGTGCGATGAAGGCGATGATGCCCACGATCGCGATCGCGGCGATGACGCCGGCCACGATCTTGCCCTTGCCGCCCTTGGGCTCCTCCTCGTAGCCCGCGCCGCCCGAGCGGCCCGCCATGGACGAGGCCTGCACGGTGGTGCTGCCCGCGGCGGGGCGCACCATGGCCTGGGTCTGCTCGCTCATGACGCGGGTCTCGGTCGCGCCCATGCCGCCGGCGGGCACGGCGCCGAGCACCCGCGTGGGCTCCGGCACGTCGACCGTGCGGCCGGCGAGGTAGGCGTTCAGCACCTGGCGCAGCTCGTCGGCGGTCTGGAAGCGGTTGGCCGGGTCCTTCTCCATGCACTTCAGGATGATGCGCTCAAGGTCGGCGTCGAGGTTGGGGTTGAGCTGCGACGGGGGGACGGGCAGCTCGTTGACCTGCTTGAGGGCGACCGATATGGCGTCGTCGCCGTCGAAGGGCACGCGCCCGGTGGCGCACTCGTACATGACCACGCCGAGCGAGTAGATGTCGGAGGTGGGGCCGAGCTCCTGGCCGCGCGTCTGCTCGGGGCTGACGTAGTGCGCGGTGCCCAGCACGTTGTTGTCCTGCGTGAGGTGGCTGTTCTTGGCACGCGCGATGCCGAAGTCCATCACCTTGATGTTGCCGTCGGGCAGCACCATGATGTTTTGCGGCTTGATGTCGCGGTGGATGATCTCGTGCTTGTGGGCGACGGAGAGCGCGCCGCAGATCTGGCTGCCGATCTGCGCGACCTTCTTGGGGTCGAGCGCCCCGTGGCTGCGCACGCCGCTCTTGAGGTCCGTGCCGCGCAGGTACTCCATGACGATGTAGTACGTGTCGCCGTCCTTGCCCCAGTCGTAGACGCCCACGATGTAGGGGCTCTGGAGACCGGCCGCCGCCTGGGCCTCCTGCTTGAAGCGCGCGGCGAACGTGGCGTCCGCGGCGTACTGCGGAAGCATGATCTTCACGGCGACCGTGCGATCGAGCACCTGGTCCTGCGCGCGGTAGACGGTCGCCATGCCGCCTGAGCCGACTTTGTCCTTGAGGAGGTACCTTCCCCCGAGCACCTGCTGCACCATCTGACTAGCTCCTAACAACCTCTGCGTCCGCGCCCGTGCGCGAGGCGGACGTGATTACCTCGTATCCCCGATGCGCGCCGTGCGCCCTGAAGGGCGCGGGCGCGTCCGGCACCGGGCTCGGGCGAAGCGGCGCCCGTGCCGTCGCGTGTGCGCTCCCCACCGTCATGCGCATCAGAGCCCCTGGGCGGCGAGCGCCGCGGCGAGGACCTTGCCCGCGACCGAGGCGGCCGAGTGCCCGTGCTCCGAGTAGTCCTCGATCACCACGGAGATGGCCACGGTCGGGGTATCGTACGGCGCGAAGCCGATGAAGGTCGAGTTGGTGTGCTCCGAGGAGGTCTCGGCGGTACCGGTCTTGCCGGCGACCTGCACGCCCGAGACGCTCGCGGCGCCGCCCGTGCCGTTCTGCACCACGCCGAGCATCGCCTCGGCGACCTCGCTCGCGGTCTCGGCGCTCACGGCCTGGCCGAGCGAGCGGGTCTCGGTGGTGGAGACCACGGTGCCGTCGGGCGAGAGCACCTGCTGCACCACGTAGGGGTTCATCACGATGCCGTCGTTGGCGATGGCGGCCGCGATCACGGCGTTCTGCATGCAGGTGACCTGCGGGCCGGGCGTGTGGCCCTGGCCGACGGGCTGGCCGGCGCCCGCCCAGGCGAGCTCCCACTCGGTCATCTCGTCGGGCTCGGGCATGATGGAGGGCGTGGTGGTGAAGTCCTGGCCGAGCGACTGCCCGAAGCCGAAGGCGCGCGAGAACTGCACCATGCTGTCCGCGCCGGTGGCGACCGCCACCTGGCCGAAGGCCGTGTTGGCCGAGAGCTCGAATGCGCGGCGCAGGCTCACCGTGCCGAAGTTCAGCCGGTCGATGTTGGTCACGTCGGCGCCGCCGATCTCGAGCGCGGAGGGAGCGTCGTACTCGGAGTCGAGCGTGGTGGTGCCCGTCTCGAGCGCCGCGGCGAGCGTGACCGCCTTGAAGGTCGAGCCGGGCGTGTAGAGCGCCTGGGTGGTGCGGTCGTACTCGGAGGAGTCGGACGACCCGCCCGAGCGCACGGACTCGATGTCGGTGTTGTCGTAGGTGGGCGAGCTCGCTTTGGCGAGGACCGCGCCCGTGCGGGGGTCGAGCACCACGATGGCGCCCGTGTAGCCCTGGAGCGCCTGCTCGGCGGCCGTCTGGATGCGCGAGTCGATGGTGAGCACCACCGAGTTGCCCGGCTGGGCGACGCCGGCGAGCGACATGAAGGCGTTCTCCCAGCTCGAGTAGTCGACCGAGCCGGTGAGCGTGTCGTTCATGGTGCTCTCGACCCCGGAGGCGCCGTAGCGCGTGGAGTAGTAGCCCACCGTGTGCGCGGCGAGGTTGCCGTTGGGGTAGGAGCGCGCGTAGGTGCCGTCGCCCTGCGCCACGGACTCGGCGAGCGTCACGCCGTCCGAGGTGATGATCGAGCCGCGCTGGATATAGGCCTGGCGCGCGATGGTGTGGTTGTTGCCCGGCATGGTCCGGTACTCGTCGGCCTTGACCACCTGGATGTAGGTGAGGTTGCCGATGAGCACCGCGAACACGGCGGTGAACAGGAACACGGTGCTGGTGAGGCGCTTGGCGAGGGCCACGCGGCCGAGCACGCCCGACTCGGGCGTGTCGAGCAGGCGCCGGCGCATGCGCGAGCCGGGGCGCGCGTGCGAGCCGCCGAGCGAGCCCGAGGAGCCCGGGGTGCGCTGGCCGCCGAAGATGCGCGTGCCCACGGCGCTGAGCGCGGGCGAGCCCGCGGCGGGCATCTGGGGCGCGTCGGGCAGGGCGGTCATGATGCCCGTGCCGGTGAGCTCGGTCTCGCGGCCGGTCGCCTCGTCGCCGGCGCGCATGAGCAGCGCGACGATGATGAAGCTCGCGAGCAGCGACGAACCGCCCGCGCTCATGAAGGGCAGGGTCACGCCGGTGAGCGGGATGAGGCGGGTTACGCCGCCCACGATGAGGAAGGCCTGGAACGAGATGGCGGCGGTGAGGCCCGTCGCGCTGAAGGCGGCCAGATCGCTCTTGGCGCGCGCCGCGGTGGTGAGGCCGCGCACGGCGAAGAGCATGAAGAGCAGAAGGATCGCCGCGCCGCCGAGGAGCCCCATCTCCTCGCCGATGGCGGAGAAGATGAAGTCGCTCTCCACGACGGGGATGGTGGTGGACATGCCGCGGCCGATGCCCGTGCCCACGAGGCCGCCGTCGGCGAGCGAGTAGAGCGACTGCACGAGCTGGTAGCCGGCGTTCTGCGGGTCCGAGAACGGGTCGAGCCAGATGGCGAAGCGCGTGCGTACGTGCCCCATGAGGTGGTACATGCCGAAGCCGCCGATGGCGAGCAGCAGCACGCCGATTACGACGTAGGAGATGCGCCCCGTCGCCACGTAGAGCATGATGAGGAAGAGCGTGTAGAAGAGCAGGGCGCTGCCCAGGTCGCGCTCGAAGGCGACCACGGCGAGACAGATGCCCCACACCACGAAGAGCGGGGCCAGAAGCCTCAGGCGCGGGACCTTGAGCCCCAGCACGCTGTGGTTGGAGATGGAGAGCAGCTCGCGGTTCTCGGCGAGATAGCCCGCGAGGAAGAGCACGATGAAGACCTTGGCGAACTCGCCGGGCTGCACGGTGAACGAGCCGATCTCGATCCAGAGCTTGGAGCCGTAGCGGTCGACGCCCACGAAGATCGGCAGGAGCAGAAGCACGATGCCCACGAGACCTAAGGTGTACTTGTAGCGCTTGATGATGTCGAGGTTCTTCACGAGCGCGAGCGTGCCCACCATGAGGGCGATCGCCACGAAGAGGTAGACGATCTGGCTCATCGCCACCGACGAGTCGAGCCGCGTGATGAAGGTGATGCCCGTGCCCGAGAGCGCGAACACGATGGGTAGGATCGCCGGGTCGGCGCCGGGGGCCAGGAAGCGCACGGCGATGTGGGCCGCCGCGAAGCCCGCGAAGAGGCCGAGCGGCACGGCGAGCGTGGTGAACGAGAGGGCCGCGCCCGTGGTCACCACGTAGAGGGCGTAGAGCAGCGTCACGGGGAACGCGGCGCCGATGAGGAGCATGAGCTCGGTGTTCCTGCGGCTACCCATCAGGCATCGCCTCCTTCGGGAGCGCCCGCGGCCGGGTCCTCGGCGGGCGCCGGGGCGGCCGCGGCGGCATCACCCTCGGCCGGGGTCTCGGCGGGTGCCTCTGCCGCGTCGGCTTCGGCGCTGTTGCGCAGGGCCTCGGCGTCCTGCGCCTGGCGCGTCATCTCGGCGTCGATCTGCTGGCGGTAGTTGGAGAGCGTCTCGCGCGCCTCGTCCATGCTGCCCTGCGGGATGCCCGCGCGCAGGCGGTTCTGCGTGTCCTCGGGCAGGTCCTCGATATCGATGGTGGTCGAGTCGGAGAGCCGGTAGAGGTCGATGCCCATGAAGCTCCCCGGTATGCCGGAGTAGATGGCGACGCACCCGTCGGAGACGCCCAAAAAGAGCGAGTTGCTGATGGTGAAGAGCGCGATCGCGCCCGCGAGCAGCACGGCGGCGAGCAGGCTCGCGCCGGCGATGAGCACGTTGCGCTTGCGGCGCCGCACGAGCTCGCGCATGCGCCCGTCGTCGACCACGTCCACGACGACGACCGTCACGTTGTCGCCGCCGCCCGCGTTGAGCGCGGCGTCGACCAGGTTGTCGGTCGCGACCTGCGCGGTCGGCGACTGGGAGGCGATGGACTCGATCTCGGCGTCAGAGATCATGCTCGAGAGCCCGTCCGAGCACAGGATGAGCCGGTCGCCCTCGACGATGTTCAGCTGGAAGTGGTCGGCGTACATGGCCGGGTCCGAGCCGAGCGCGCGGGTGATGACCGAGCGGTTGGGGTGCACGCGGGCCTCGTCGGCCGTGATCTCGCCGGCGTCGACGAGCTCCTCCACATAGGAGTGGTCGTGCGTGACGCGGATGAGCGTGCCCTCGTGCAGCAGGTAGGCGCGCGAGTCGCCCACGTGCGCGATGGCCATCGAGGTGCCCTCGATGCAGGCGGCCGTCGCGGTGCAGCCCATGCCCGCCTTGCCGAGCCCGTTCGCGGCGGCCTCGATGATGGCGGAGTTCGCGGCCTCGATCGCGGCTGCGAGCCGCGCGGGGTCGGCCTCCTTGGGCGCGAGCTTGGCGATGGTCTCGACCGCGATGGACGAGGCGACCTCGCCGGCGGCGTGGCCCCCCATGCCGTCGCATACGCAGAAGAGCGGCGACTGCACCAGGTAGGAGTCCTCGTTGTGATTGCGCACGCAGCCCACGTCGGAGCGGGCGCCCCACATGAGCGAGGTGGTGGTGCCGGCGTCGTAGGTCGAGTCGGTGTCGATGCGCTCCTCGGTGATGGGCGCGAAGCTCTGCGTGGAGCCGGGGTCGGAGAGGTGCGCCTCGACGAGCGAGACGTCGATCTCGGCCGTGGTGTCGGGGCGGGGGAGCGGGCAGGAGGGTCCCTCCGGGGCCGCGGCAAGCGGCTCCCCGGCAGGCGCCGCGGCGGCGTCCGCCGGCTGCGCGGCGTGCGCCCCGATGGCCGTCCCGCCCGGGGCGTCCGGCGCCAGGGGCTCGTCGCCCCGGGGGTGGATGTGCTCGTCAGGCATCATCGGCGGTTCACTTTCATCACGACGTCGCCGATCTGCACCTCATCGCCCTCGCGCAGGGTGGCGGGCTCGACGAGCGGGCGCCCGTTCACGAGGGTGCCGTTAAGCGAGTTCAGGTCCTCGATGATGAGGGCCGGGCCCTGCAGCGAGAAGCGCGCGTGCGAGGCCGAGACGAACGGCTCGTTGATGCAGATGTCCGAGCTGGGCGAGCGGCCCACGATCACGGGGCCGAGCATGTCGACGTGGATGCCGCGGATGCCGCGGGGGCCCTTGTCGACGTCGATGGTCCAGATGGCGGAGTCGCGGCGCTGGCCGCGCACGAGCCCCACGCCGGTCTTCATGACGGCGAACAGGAAGATGTAGAGCAGCACCACCAGGACGATGCGCCCGATGAACAGGATGATGTCGATCATGGGCCTCAGCTCCTGAACTCGAAGGTGGAGAGGCCGAAGGTGAGCAGGTCGCCGTCGCGCAGCGGGCAGCGCGTGATGCGGCGGTTGTTCACGAGGGTGCCGTTGGTGGAGTTGAGGTCCTCGATGGACCAGTCGCTACCCGTGGCCATGAGCTGGGCGTGGCGGCGCGAGACGTTGGGGTCGCGCAGGGCGACGTTGGCGACCGCGCGCTCGCGGCCGACGATGCACACGGGGCCCGCGACGTCGTAGGTGTCGCCGGTGACCACGTCGACGAGCTGAGCCGTCGCCTGGACGGGCGAGGGGGCGCGGGTGCCGGCCATGTTGGCCGCGACGCTCGCCACGCCGAGCGCGGCACCCGTGGCGGCGGCCCCGCCCACGCCGGCCATGGCCTCGCGGGTCATGGTCTTGGGCACGGGGATGGGCTGTGCCGGGTCGGCCTCGAGCGGCGCGAAGGGGTCGGGCACGGCGTCGGCCAGGTTCGAGGCGACGCCCGCCGCGGCGCCGGCGGCCATGGCGGCACAGGCGACGCCCGCGGCGCTGCCGGCGGGGTTGGCGTTCACGAGCGGGATCTGGGGCATGGCGGGACGCGCGGCGGCGCTCGCGGCACGCGGCTGGGCCTCGGACATCCGCGGCTGCTGGCGCGGCATGGGTGCTTCCTTGCTGCGGTTCATGGCCTCGTTGCTGTGGAAGTTCTGGGCGAGCCCCTTCTGGTAGGCGCGCTCCTCCTCGTAGAGGCGGCCGAGCGTGGGGGCGTCGACGTTCTCGGCGAAGACCGAGAAGCGGCCGGCCTTGAGCGCCGGGTCGATCATGAAGCGGACGAGCGGCTCGCCCACGAAGACGTAGCGCTTCTTCTCGGCCTGGGCCTTCACGAACTCGCTCACCTCGCGCGAGAGCTCGGGGTAGTACGGGGCCATGAAGGAGTCGTCGTCGCCGGAGATGAGGATCGTGTAGAGCGCGGGCGCCGTGTTGACGCCGTTCACCACGAGGGTGGCGTCCTCCATCTCGTGCGCGGCCTGCTTGGCGAGCTTCTTGAACGAGAACGGCGCGCGGGCGGCCCCGAAGATTCCGGCCACGCGGTCCTCGAAGAGGTTAAGGAAGTTCACGATCGATCACCCTCCGGGAGGTCTCTGGAATAACCTAGCGCATACACATACGTGCAGACGATTATAGAGGATAGCGCGCCCAGCCCGAGAGCTATGGCGATTCGCGCGGTCTTCACGCTGGCAATTTCCACAGGGTTTGCAAGACAGAGCAGCAAAACGACCATAATCGCCGGGAGCGCGCAGGCGCCCGCGAGCAGGGCGTTGCCGCGGGATTCCTCGCGGGCACGCGCGTGCCGGTCGAGCAGGAGCGCCGTCGCCGCCGCGGCGGCCGCGGCGAGCGCGGTGGAGACCCAGAGCGCCGGGTCGGCGAGGGCGCTCGCGGCCGCATCGAGGCCGAGCTCGCCTGCGCCCGCGAGCGCCGTCTGGAAGAGCCGCGCGAACGGGATGCCGAGCGCGCAGGTCGCGGCGGCGGGCGCGGCGGGGAGCGAGCAGGCGGCGAAGGCCGCGACGGGGCCTGCCGGCAGCGCGGGGTCTCCGGTCGCTGCGGCAAGCGCCGCGAGCGCAGCGAACACGGCCGAGCTCGCCGGCATGACGCGGCCCCAGGCGTACCACCAGCCCGCGACGAGGGCGATCGTGAGCACCACGGGTACCAGCGCCGAGACGATGGGCGTGGCGCCGAGCACGAGCATCGCGAAGCCGGTGACCACGAGCGCCGACCCGATCGCCGGGGCGATGGCCGCCGCCGCGCCGATGGCGGCCGAGGCCGCGACGAGTGCGACACCCTCGGCGAGCCCCATGGCCTCGAGCAGGCCAGCCGCCGCGCAGGCGACGGAGAGGCCCGCGACGGCGCCCGTCACGACGGCCCGCGCGCGGTCGGTCCGGCTGCCCAGCCAGCCCTTCGCGGGGTCGATCTCCCACACGCGGTCGCGCCGCGCCGGGGCGGCCTCGTCGCCCGCCTCCTCGTCCACGTCGTCGGCGGTGAGGCGCGCGATGATGCGCGCGAGGCTGCGGCGCCCCTCGCGGACGCTGCCCAGGTGCGGCAGGAACCGGTCGCCGAACTCCGCGACGCCGGCCCAGCGGTCGTCCGCGTCGGGCGCGAGGGCGCCGATCAGCGCGTCCTCGCTGTTCTCGGGGATGTCGGCGAGCAGGCTCGAGGGGTAGAGCACGCCCTTCTCGATGCGCTTGAGCGAGTCGGCGGGCGTGCCGGCGCGAAACGGCGCCGTGGCGCAGAGCGCCTCGTAGAGCACGGCGGCGAGCGAGAACACGTCGCTGCGCTCGTCCACGGTATCGCCTGCTAGCTGCTCGGGGGCCATGTAGCCGATCGTGCCGCCGCGCGCCCCGCCGAAGCCGGCGGCGCTCGTGAGCGTCGCCATGCCGAAGTCGGTGAGCTTCACGTGGCCGTTGCGGTCGATGAGCACGTTGCCGGGCTTGATGTCGAGGTGCAGCACGCCGTTCTCGTGCGCGAAGGAGAGCGCCTGGACGAGCGCGTCGGCGATGGCGGCGGCCTCGTCGTAGGTGAGCGAGTTGCCCTCGACGTCGGCGAGGAACTCCTCGAGCGACATGCCGTCGACGTACTCCATCACCAGGTAGGCGTACGCGTCGTCATAGGTGAAGTCGATGACCGAGACGATGTTGGGGTGCTGCAGCAGGCTCGCGGTGCGCGCCTCGGCCAGCGCCGCGGTGCGCGTGCTCTCGGGCGCGGTGCTCATCGGCGAGGAGAGCGGGATGCGCTTGATGGCCACGCGCCGCTGCAGGCGGGTGTCGAGGCACACCTCGACCGAGCCGAAGCCGCCTGTGGCGCGGGTCTCGAGCGGGCGGTAGCGCTTGAGGAGCGACGACGCCGTGGCGCCGGGCGCCTGCGGGCGGGACGCGGCGCGGCGGCCGAGCGGGCCGTGCTGTGTGCGTGCGCCCTCGGGCCCCTGCGCGGCACCCTCCGCGGGCGCGCTCGCGGCGGCACCGGGCCCGCGCCAGACGGGCTGGCGCCCAGTGAAGGGGTTGTGCGGCGGGAACAGCGGCATGGGCGGCATGGCCTTTCGTGCGTGTGTGGTGTGTTTCGGTATGCCTACCGGTTATGGTACCACGCCGCAGCCGCAGGCGTCCGAGCGGCCCGCTCGGCAGCTTGGCATTCCCTTGAAGGAGCGCCTCGGCCCCGTCCCTTCGCGATGGAGATGCCCTCCGCGCCCGCGCGCCGGGGTATCATAGTGAGACGCTGCCGAGGCCCTCGGCAGCGCCGTGATGGAACCCGCGGAACCCTTGGATGGAAGGACGCTCAGCATGACCGACGAGCAGCGGCTTGCCGCCTACGACGCGTTCGCCCGGGGCGTCCGCGAGGAGCTCGTCCAGATCGGCGAGCGCATGGACGACCTGCGCGCGCAGGACAAGGTCAAGACGGCGACCTGCCGCCAGCTCTTCGCCGCGCGCATCACGCTCAAGGATATCGACCGTCGCCTGCAGGAGCGCGGGCTGTAGCGCCGCGCCCGCGCGACCGCCCGCATCGAGGAGGAGTGGCACATGGAGTCGCTGTATAGGAAGTACCGCCCGCTCACGTTCGAGAGCGTCGTGGGGCAGCAGCATATCGTCTCCACGCTCGAGCACGCGGTCTGCGAGGGCAGGCTCAGCCACGCCTACCTGTTCTGCGGCCCGCGCGGCACGGGCAAGACCACCATGGCGCGCATCCTGGCGAAGTCCCTGCTCTGCGAGGGGGCCGAGGAGGCGCGCGCCCAGGGCGGATCGGGCTGCATGCCCGACGGCACCTGCCCGGAGTGCACGGCCATCGCCGAGGGCACGCACCCGGACGTCTACGAGCTCGACGCCGCGTCGCGCACCGGCGTCGATAACGTGCGCGAGGAGATCATCAGCTCGGTGAACTTCGCCCCGGTGCGCGGCGCGTTCAAGATCTACATCATCGACGAGGTCCACATGCTCACCACGCAGGCGTTCAACGCCCTGCTGAAGACGCTCGAGGAGCCGCCCGCGCACGTGGTTTTCGTGCTGTGCACGACCGACCCGCAGAAGATCCCCGAGACCATCCTCTCGCGCTGCCAGCGCTTCGACTTCCACCGCATCGGCAACGCCGACATCGTGGGCCGGCTCGCCTACATCTGCGAGCAGGAGGGCTTCGCCTACGACGCCGAGGCGCTCGAGATCGTGGCCAAGCACGCGCGCGGCGGCATGCGCGACGCGCTCTCCACGCTCGAGCAGCTGTCGGTCTTCGGCAACGGCTCGGTGCAGGCAGCCGACGCGCGCTCGCTTTTGGGCGAGGTGTCGGGTGCGGTGCTCGAGCAGTTCAGCGAGGCGGTCGCCGAGCGCGACGTGGCGCGGCTCTTCGGGCTCGTGCGCACCCAGGTGGACGAGGGCAACGACCTCATGGAGCTCACGCGCGACCTGGTCGCGCACATCCGTGACGTGTACATGGTGCGCGTGGCCGGCGCCCGTCCGGAGCTGTTCGAGGGCGGGACGGCGGATGTCGACGTGCTGGCGCGCGAGGCCGAGCTCTTCGGCAGCGCGGACCGGCTCGCCCGTGCGCTGACGGTGCTCGACGACGCGGCGCTGGAGATGCGCTCCGCGGCGGACACGCGCCTGGTGCTCGAGATCGCGCTCACGCGCCTCGCACGGCCCGAGACCGACCTCACCCTCGAGGCGCTCGTGGAGCGCATCGAGCGGCTCGAGGCGCGGCTCGCGTCCGGTGTGCCCGCCTCGCCGCTCGACGCTGCGGGGCTGCAGTCGCTCGCGGGCGGCGCCGCTGCCGCTTCGGCGAAGGCCGCTCCTGCGGCGGTACCCGTGGCGGCTCCCGCCCCGGCGGCGAAGCCCGCGGCCGTCGAGGCCGCTCCGGCGGCGGAGTCTGCACAGGCGGTGGAGTCCGCGCCGGTATCCGCCCCCGAGCCGGTCGCTGCCGCTCCGAAGCCCGCTGCTTCCGCGCCTGCGGCGCCCGCCTCTGCACCCGCGCCCGCTGCGGCACGGCGCCCGGTCGAGACGCCGGCCTCCGCTCCTGCCCCGGCTGCCGCTCCCGCACAGAAGGCTCCCGCCGCGGTTGTCCAAGACGCCCCCGCGAGCGCCCCGACCGCTCCCGCGCCGGCGGCGTCTACCTCGGTCCCGCCGGCCTCCGCCGCCTCGGTTGCCGCCGCTGCTGGCCCGACGACGCCCGCCGTCACCGACCAGGGCGAGCTCCAGCGCAAATGGCAGGAGGTCGTGCGGCGCGTCGTTGCCGCCAAGCCGTCGTGCGGCGCGCTGCTGCAGAGCGCCCGCGCCACGGCGGACGACGGCGCCGCGCTTACCGTGAGCTTCCCGGCCGGGTCGAACTTCGCGATGATGATGGTCGCCCGCCCGGATACCCAGAGCGTGGTCCTGCCCCAGGTGACGTCCGTCTTCGGCGGTCGCTCGGTGCGCTACGTCATGGACGACGTCCCGGCCTCCGCGCCGGCGAAGCCCGCCGCCCCTGCTTCGGCGCCTGCCCCGGCGCCAGTTGCCGCGGCGCCTGCCCCGACGGTGCCTGCTCCCGTCCCCGCTCCTGCCCAGACGGCGCCGTCGGCCGCCGCTCCCGAGGCCGTGGCGCCCCAGGCGGCTGCGGTGCCGGAGCCTACGCCTGCTCCGGTTCCGACTACCCCCAAGCCCGAACCCGCCCCGGCGCCTGCCGTCGACCAGACGAGCGGCCCGACCTTCATGCCCGAGCCCGGCGACATCGACGAGCAGCGCCGCGCCTGGGAGAACGAGCAGGTGCCCTACGACGACGCCGCGATCGCCGCGTACGAGGAGGACGACCTCCCGCCCTTCGACATGCCCGCGCCCGAGCCCGCGGCGC
>NZ_LR597506.1 GCF_902150035.1 Enorma burkinafasonensis | reverse complement strand
CCGGTGTCCCGGGCGATCGAGGCGACGGTCGCCCCGTTCCTCCCGAGCTTTCTGATATCGTCGATCTTGTCCACGCCGATCATTTCCTCTCTGGCCCCCAATCGTCGTAACCGAAGCAACGACAACGTTAGGCCGAACGGGACGGTCGGCGTGCCCGCGCTCAGACCCGAAACTTTTTCGCGCTCATTCCCGAAAGATCACCGCGCCCAAACCCGCAAGACGGAGGCTATCAAACACAGCGAGGGGGAGCGCGTGAGGCAGGCCGTGGTGGGGCTCGTCGCCCATGTCGATGCCGGCAAGACGACGCTTGCGGAGGCGCTGCTCGGCGCGGCGGGGGCCATCCGCCGGCCGGGCCGCGTGGACCACGGTGACGCGCACCTGGACACCGACGCCATGGAGCGCTCGCGCGGCATCACGATCTTCTCGCAGCAGACCGCCTTCGACGCGCGCGGCGTGCACCTCATGCTGCTCGACGCGCCCGGCCACGTGGACTTCTCCGCCGAGGCCGAGCGCACGCTCCAGGCGCTCGACTACGCGGTGCTGGTCATCGGCGCGTCCGACGGCGTGCAGGCGCATACCGAGACGATGTGGGAGCTGCTCCGGCGCTACGGCGTGCCCGTCGCGGTGTTCGTGAACAAGATGGACCTCGTCGCCGCCGGCGACGAGGAGGCGCGCCGCGCGGAGCTGCTGGAGGGCATGCGCGCACGGTTCGGCGCGACCGTCGTGGACGGAGCGGAGCTGCTCGCGGGTTCGGGCGCGGCGCTCGAGGACGCGGCGGCGACCGATGAGCGCGCGCTCGACGAGTACCTGGAGCAGGGCTCGCTGTCCCGTGCGACCGTGCGGCGCCTCGTGGCGGAGCGCCTCGTCTTCCCGGTGTTCTTCGGCTCGGCGCTTAAACGCGCGGGCACGGGGGCGTTCCTCGAGGGGCTCTGCGAGCTCGTGGCGCCCAAGGCATGGCCGGGCGACTTCGCGGCGCGCGTCTTCAAGGTGAGCCGCAACGCGCGCGGCGAGCGGCTCGCCTGGATCAAGGTGACGGGCGGGGTGCTGCGCGCCAAGTCCGTGGTCTCGGGCGTGGAGCGCGGCGAGCCGTGGGAGGAGAAGATCGACCAGGTGCGCCTCTACGACGCGGAGGCGTACCGGACGGTCGCGGAGGTCCCGGCGGGGCGCATCTGCACGGTGACGGGCCTTGCGCATGTGGTGCCGGGAAGCGAGCTCGGCGCCGAGCCGCGCGGGCTCGCCCCGGCGCTCGCCCCGGTCCTCGCGTACCAGGTGATCCCCGAGGGATGCGACGTCCACGCGCTCGTGCGGGCGCTTCGCGAGCTCGCCGACGAGGACCCGCTGCTCGGCACCTCGTGGCAGGAGGAGCTCGGCGAGGTGCGCGTGCAGCTTATGGGCGCGGTGCAGCGCGAGGTGCTGGAGGAGCGCCTGCGCGAGCGCTACGGCCTTGCGGTGTCGTTCGGCCCGGGCGGCATCCTCTATCGCGAGACGGTGACGGCGCCGGTGCGCGGGGTGGGGCACTTCGAGCCGCTCAAGCACTACGCCGAGGCGCAGCTCCTCATCGAGCCCCTGCCGCGTGGCGCGGGACTCGAGGTGGGCACGCGCTGCGCTGAGGACGCGCTCGACCGCAACTGGCAGCGCCTCATCCTCACCCACGTGCTCGAGCGCGAGCACCGCGGCGTGCTGACGGGCGCCCCCATCACCGACGTGCGCATCACGCTTCTGGGCGGGTGTGCGCACGCCAAGCACACCGAGGGCGGGGACTTCCGCCAGGCGACCTACCGGGCGATCCGCCAGGCCCTGATGGAGGCCCGCGCGGCGGGCGCGTGCGCGCTCCTGGAGCCGTGGTACCGCTTCGACCTCGCGGTCCCCGCGGACAAGATCGGCCGTGCGCTCGCCGACGCCCAGCGCATGGCGGCCGTGTTCGACCCGCCCGCGGTCGCGGGCGATATGGCCGAGCTGTCCGGTCGCGCGCCGGCCTCCGAGATGCAGGAGTACGCCCTCGACGTGGCGGGCTACACCGGCGGCCGCGGGCGCCTGCGCCTGGAGTTTTCGGGCTACGATGCCTGCCACGACGCCGACGACATCGTCGCGCGCGCCGCCTACGACCCGGAGGCGGACCTGCCGAACACCCCCGACTCGGTCTTCTGCGCGCATGGCGCCGGCTACACCGTGAAATGGCAGGACGTGCCGGAGCGCGCGCACGTGACCGTGGAGGAGGGGAGCCTGCGCCCGTGGCGCGCGGCCGACGAGTCGTTCTTCGCGCGCGGGTAGCGCTGCGATCTTGTGGAGTAGGAAAGGCAGTCGGCTGAAGAAAAAGGCTCGACGGCAAATGCCCATCGAGCCTGCGACATATATGGAGCCAGCGACAGGAATCGAACCCGCAACCGTCTGATTACAAATCAGATGCTCTACCGTTGAGCCACGCTGGCATGC
This sequence comes from Enorma burkinafasonensis, assembly GCF_902150035.1. Lineage (GTDB taxonomy): Bacteria > Actinomycetota > Coriobacteriia > Coriobacteriales > Coriobacteriaceae > Enorma > Enorma burkinafasonensis. Next base: position 151,131 of record NZ_LR597506.1, on the reverse strand, counting down.
CCGCGCCGAGGCGCGAAGCCCCTATAGAATACTGAATGGCCTGCGGAGCGACAAGATGCGAGATTGGGATGGCCTTTTCACCATGGGATTGAGGGCCATCTTCGATGTGGGGCGCAGGCGGTGAGGGCCGTGCTCGCAAAGGCGCTCCGTCCATAGCGTTTCCACAGGACATCCATGGGGGATGAGCGGCGAATCCGCAGCTCAAGACCTTTGGGTGCACGTGATGGATACGCCCGGTGGCGTGTATTAGAGCAAAACGGTTGACAGAGGGAGGTCGGCCGTACTACTATTCTCTCGCTCGCGGAGGTGCTTGCTCCGGCATGGACAAACAGCTTTGCGGGTCTTGCTTGACTGGGAGTGTGCCCGAGTGGTTAATGGGGACGGGCTGTAAACCCGTTGGCTCTGCCTACCAAGGTTCGAATCCTTGCGCTCCCACCAGCAAGCAAGTGCCTGTATAGCTCAGTCGGTAGAGCACTTCGTTGGTAACGAAGAGGTCACCAGTTCAAGTCTGGTTGCAGGCTCCAGTACGGCGGTGTAGCTCAGCTGGTTAGAGCACACGGTTCATACCCGTGGCGTCACTGGTTCGAATCCAGTCACCGCTACCAGGTAACAAGGTGGCTTTCCCGCATGGGGGAGCCACTTAAGTTAAAGGGCATGTCCCTGCCGGGGACGACCTCAAGGAGGAGGGCTTTATGGCCAAGGAAAAGTTCGAGCGTACTAAGCCGCATGTTAACATCGGCACCATCGGCCACGTGGACCACGGTAAGACCACGCTGACCGCCGCCATCACCAAGGTTCTCTCCGAGACCGATGGCTGCAAGGCCGACTTCACCGCCTTCGAGAACATCGACAAGGCCCCCGAGGAGCGCGAGCGCGGCATCACCATCTCCGTCGCCCACGTCGAGTACGAGACGGAGACCCGTCACTACGCTCACGTCGACTGCCCCGGCCACGCCGACTACATCAAGAACATGATCTCCGGTGCTGCCCAGATGGACGGCGCTATCCTGGTCATCGCCGCCACCGACGGCCCCATGGCCCAGACCCGCGAGCACATCCTGCTCGCCCGTCAGGTCGGCGTGCCCTACATCGTCGTGTTCCTGAACAAGTGCGACATGGTTGACGACGAGGAGCTTATCGACCTCGTCGAGATGGAGACCCGTGAGCTCCTCTCCGAGTACGATTTCCCCGGCGACGACATCCCCGTGATCCGCGGCTCCGCTCTCGGCGCCCTCAACGGCGAGGAGAAGTGGTACGACTCCATCCGCGAGCTCATGAAGGCCGTCGACGAGTACATCCCGACCCCCGAGCGTGACGACGCCAAGCCGTTCCTGATGGCCGTCGAGGACACCATGACCATCTCCGGCCGTGGTACCGTCGCCACCGGTCGTGTCGAGCGCGGCGTGCTCAAGCTCAACGAGCCCGTCGAGATCGTGGGCATCAAGGAGACCCAGTCCTCCGTCGCCACCGGCATCGAGATGTTCCGCAAGACCATGGACTTCTGCGAGGCTGGCGACAACGTCGGCATCCTGCTCCGCGGCATCAAGCGCGAGGACATCGAGCGCGGCCAGGTTCTCTGCAAGCCCGGCTCGGTGCACCCGCACACCAAGTTCACCGGCGAGGTCTACGTCCTCACCAAGGAGGAGGGCGGCCGCCACACGCCGTTCTTCGATGGCTATCGTCCGCAGTTCTACTTCCGTACCACTGACGTGACCGGTACCGTCAAGCTCCCCGAGGGCACCGAGATGGCCATGCCCGGTGACCACATCACCATCGAGGGCGACCTCATCCACCCGATCGCCATGGAGGAGGGCCTGCGCTTCGCTATCCGCGAGGGTGGCCACACCGTCGGCTCGGGCGTCGTCTCCACGATCATCGAGTAACTCTGAGCCTCTGACTCAGATCGCGTGATCTTCACCCGGCTCCTCTTCGGGGGAGCCGGGTTTTTCTCTCAGGTGCTTCCCGCCCGACACCCTGCCCCGTGCGCATTGGGGTTTCGCGCACTGCGCACGGGGCATGCTGTCGGCAGCATCCAAGCAGGGCGTTTATGAAACGTCTTTGCAGATAGATGCGGGAACGCAACTTTACATTGACAGAAGTCGAAGGCAGATGCTATCGTATCCCATCGTGCCCGTACGGGGCGGTATTTGGAGGTAATCAACTCATGCGTACTCTCGTCACCCTTGCATGCACCGAGTGCAAGCGTCGCAACTATACGACCACCAAGAACAAGGCGAACATGCCGGATCGTATGCAGATCAAGAAGTATTGCCCCTGGTGCCGTCATCACACGGTGCACAAAGAGACCCGCTAGTCTCTTAGCATTCACACGCCAGTAGTTCAATTGGTAGAGCATCGGTCTCCAAAACCGAGTGTTGAGGGTTCGAGTCCTTCCTGGCGTGCCAGTCTTTTATCCGTAAGCCTCGTGAACGAGGCTTACGGTTTCTAGTGTAGAGCGCTTTTTGCGCGGAGGTAGTGGAATGGCCAACAAGAAGCACAAGAAGAAGGCCCAGCAGAACACGCCGCAGGGCGCTCCTGCTTCCGAGGCCTCTACCGCCAAGATGTCGCGCGCGGAGAAGAAGGAGCAGAGCAAGGCTCTCGCCGCCGAGCGCAAGAAGGCCGAGGCCCAGGCTAAGGCCAAGGCCGCCAAGGCCAAGGAGAAGGCGAAGAAGAGCGCCAAGCCAGGCATCTTCGCCCGCATCAAGAACTACTTCTCCTCGGTGCGCACCGAGATGCGCCGCGTCACGTGGCCCAGCAAGAAGGACCTCGTGAACTTCTCCATGGCCGTGTGCGTCTCGCTGGTCGTCGTGGGCATCGCCATCGCGGCCCTCGACTTCATCATCGGCGAGGGGCTGTTCTTCGTCTCTGGTCTGAGGGGGTAACATGTCCAAGCGCTGGTATGTCGTCCACACCTACTCCGGATACGAGAAGAAGGTCAAGACCGACCTCGAGCATCGTATCGAGACCATGGGGATGCAGGACCGCATCTTCGATATCGAGATTCCCATCGAGAGTGTGACCGAGATCAAAGAGGGCGGTAAGCGCGAGACCAAGGACGTCAAGATCTTCCCGGGCTACGTGCTCGTGCGCATGGAGATGGATGACGACGCCTGGACCTGCGTGCGCAACACCCAGGGCGTCACCGGGTTCCTCGGTGCCAACGGCAAGCCCTCGCCGCTCTCGCGCGACGAGTACAACAAGATGATGCACAAGTCCAAGAAGGGCGAGGCGCCCAAGCGCACCGCCGTGGGCCTCGAGGTCGGCACCGCCGTCCGCGTGACCTCCGGCCCGCTCGCCGACTTCGATGGCCAGATCTCCGAGGTCAACGCCGAGGCCGGCAAGGTCAAGGTCACCCTCATGATCTTCGGCCGCGAGACCCCCGTCGAGCTCGGCTTCGATCAGGTGGCCGTGATCGCCTAAGGTCGTCCGTTCGCGTGTGCCCGTTTCCCTCGTGGCCGCTCACCATCGGGGATGCTTCTAGCGAGCAGGCGCTGACGATATAGCATGTCAGGTACCGTTACGGTTCAGGAAGGTTTCAAGATGGCTGATAAGAAGGTCGCTACCGTCATCAAGCTTCAGATTCCTGCCGGCCAGGCCAACCCGGCGCCCCCCGTGGGCCCCGCGCTCGGTGCTGCCCAGGTCAACATCATGCAGTTCTGCCAGGCGTTCAACGCCGCCACGCAGGACAAGGCCGGTGACGTCATCCCCGTCGTCATCACCGTGTTCGAGGACCGCTCGTTCTCCTTCGAGTGCCACACGCCGCCCGCGGCGCACCTCATCAAGAAGGAGCTCAAGCTCAAGAGCGGTTCCGCCGTGCCGCAGCGCGACAAGGTCGGCCAGCTCACCGACGAGCAGCTCACCAAGATCGCCGAGATCAAGATGCCGGACCTCAATGCCAACGACATCGAGGCCGCCAAGAAGATCGTCGCCGGTACCGCCCGCTCCATGGGCGTGACCATCGCCGAGTAACTTCGTCACCTGCGGGCTCGCCAGAGGGGCGGGCCCGTTCGTGCGCAATGGGGCGCACATCGATGTGGGAGGGCTTCCGCCCGTTGACCACAGGAGGTAGAACATGCCTAAGCATGGAAAGAATTTCCGCGCCGCCGCGGAGAAGGTCGAGAAGTTCAAGCTCTACAGCCCGCTCGAGGCCGTCCGCCTCGTGAAGGAGGTCGCACCGGCCAAGTTCGACGAGACCGTCGAGGCTCACTTCCGCCTGGGTATCGACACCCGTAAGGCCGACCAGAACATCCGCGGCTCCATCTCGCTGCCCCACGGCACCGGCAAGACCGTGCGCGTCGCCGTCTTCGCCGAGGGCGAGAAGGCCCGCGAGGCCGAAGAGGCCGGCGCCGACATCGTCGGTTCCGACGAGCTCGTGGCCGCGATCCAGGGCGGCGAGATCAACTTCGACGCCGCGATCGCCACGCCGAACATGATGGCCAAGGTCGGCCGCATCGGTAAGATCCTCGGCCCCCGTGGCCTCATGCCGAACCCCAAGCTCGGCACCGTGACCATGGACGTCGCCAAGATGGTCTCCGAGCTCAAGGCCGGCCGCGTTGAGTACCGCGCCGACCGCTACGGCATCTGCCACGTGCCGGTGGGCCGCGTCTCCTTCGACGACCAGAAGCTCGTCGAGAACTACGCCGCGCTCTACACCGAGATCCTGCGCGTGAAGCCGTCTTCCGCCAAGGGCCGCTACGTGAAGAGCATCGCGCTCTCCTCGACCATGGGCCCGGGCGTCAAGGTCGACCCCGCCGTCCAGCGCGACTTCATGGCCGAGTAGCATCGAGCCAAGGGGACAGGGCCGATCGTGCCTTTGAGGACAGGGCCCTCTGAACACAAGCTCATAGCTTGTCTAAAGCCGGTTCCTTCGGGAGCCGGCTTTTTTCGTTCTCGGGGCACTGTGCTCAAAATAGTATATCGACACACATAGTAATGTGTGTTACATTAGCGCCAAGAGGAGCCGACACCCGAGGAGGTGACGCAATGGCCACGAGAGATGCGGTAAGCGACCTGATTCGCGGGAACATCGACGCCATCATCCTCTGCACGCTCGCAGACGGCGACAGCTACGGCTACGAGATCCTGAAGGACATCGCGACCGCCAGCCATGGGGAGTACGAGATGAAGGAACCCTCGCTCTACACGAGCCTCAAGCGGCTGGAGGGCCAGGGGTTCGTGCAGAGCTATTGGGGTGACGAGACCCAGGGCGCGCGCCGCAAGTACTACCGCGTGACGCCGGCGGGCGAGCTCGAGCTGCGCGAGGCGACCGAGCGCTGGGTGCGCGTGCGCGACATCATCGACCATTTGCTCAAGCAGGACGGAGGAGACCGATGAACGAGCTGCGCATGTACGTGGAGCACCTCTTCGAGGGACGGGTGCTCACGCCGGAGAACATCGAGCTTAAGGAAGAGATCTACGGGAACCTCGTCGCCCGCTACGAGGACTACGTGGCTTCGGGCATGGACGAGGCCGAGGCGCTGGAGAAGACCAAGGCGAGCTTCACGAGCCTGGATGATCTGCAGGAGGACGACGGGGCCGCAGCGGAGCCGGTTCAGGCATCGGCGGCAGCAGCCCCCGCGGAGCCCGCCGGCACGGAGCCTGCGGCCGCGGGAACCGAGCCGACGCGCGTGATGCCCGCCGCGGTGGCCCCGGCTGCAGAGGGGGCGCCCCAGGCCCCGGCGGTGCCAGCGGCAAGCGGCGCCGCGAAGGGCGGCGACGGCACCCGCCCGTGGAAGAAGGTCGCCACCATCGCCGCGGCGGTCATCCTGGTGCTCGTGGCGGCGGTCGGCGTGTACGAGATCGCGATCGAGCCCATGCTCGACCACGCGGAGGACATGGCGGAGGATGCGGCGGAGCTCCAGTACGAGAGCCAGCGCAACCAGGCGCAGAACCAGGGTGCAGGCGCCCAGGGCAACGCCGCGAACGGTCAGGGCGCCCAAGACGGCGCGGCGACGACCCCGCACTTCGAGGACGACGAGGACCGGCGCGAGTACGAGGCCACCAAGGCGCTCGATGACGCGCGTGTGACGGTGACGGCCGAGACGCTCGGCGAGTCCGTGGGCCAGGCCGCGCCGGACCGCGTGTTCTTCCAGGCGCTCCCGCTCGGCGACGCCATCCGCTCGACGGGCGCGGAGCAGCAGAGCAACGCGTCCTTCAACGTCGACTACGACGGCGTCTCGGAGGATATCGACGGGGACGCCGTGGACCGCGCGCTCGTGTTCAACGCCGCGGTGGCCTTCTGCGTCTACCCGGAGCTCCAGACACTGAACCTCACGGTCAGGGAGGAGTTCGAGAGCGATTGGGACCTCGAGATCTACTCCTTCGACCGCGCGACGCTCGAGCACGCGTTCTCGAACGCGACGGACGGCGCCATCGCGCAGCTCGATGCGACGCAGATCTCCACGCAGGACGCGCTGAACACGCTGAGGAGCTGTGCCGCCCGCGAGCAGTTCTGCGAGCGCCAGGTGGACTACGCCGAGGTCCAGTGACGGAATTCAGGGTTGCGCCGCGCGCATGTTCTGGTAGACTTTAGCGCAATGCAGTGAACCCCGGCTTGGGGGCTGTAGACGAGAGGACCGCCCTATGGAGCGCATGGCACACATCGAGATGCAGGCACCCGCCCGCGGCTGTGCCGTCTCGCTCGTGAACCTAGGCGCCCTACTACTACGTACCGGTACGTGGTAGGGCCGCTCGTCTCGATAACTGCTGAGGTAAGCATCTGAGGAAGCACCCCATCGCGTACCAGACCCGCTTTGCAGGGCGTTGCGCGAACGGGGTGCTTCTCGTTTTCCGTATGAGGTCGTGTTCAGCCTCCTGCACAGCACCGTATCCGGAACCGGATCGAACCGACAGGAGGAACCATGACCCGCAAGATCAACATCTTCGACACCACGCTCCGCGACGGCGAGCAGTCGCCCGGCGCCAGCATGAACACCGAGGAGAAGCTCGTCATCGCGCGCCAGCTCATCCGCATGAACGTCGACGTCATCGAGGCGGGCTTCCCCGTTTCGAGCCCGGGCGACTTCAAGAGCGTCCAGGAGATCGGCATGCTCGCGGGCGACAGGTGCACCGTCTGCGGCCTCACGCGCGCCGTCGACAGGGACATCGAGGTCGCCGCCGAGGCGCTCAAGAGCGCCAAGCGCCCGCGCATCCACACGGGCCTGGGCGTCTCGCCGAGCCATCTGCGCGACAAGCTGCGCCTGAGCGAGGACGAGGCCATCGAGCGCGCGGTCCACGCGGTGAAGCTCGCGCGCAACTTCGTCGACGACGTCGAGTTCTACGCCGAGGACGCCGGCCGCGCCGACCAGGACTTCCTCGTGCGCATCATCGAGGCGGCCGTCAAGGCGGGCGCCACCGTGGTGAACATCCCCGACACGACGGGCTACAACATGCCCTGGGCCTTCGGCGCGCGCATCGCCGACCTGCGCGAGCGCGTCGACGGCATCGAGGACGTGACCATCTCTGTGCACACGCACAACGACCTGGGCATGGCCACGGCGCTCGCCATCGAGGCCGTGCGAGCCGGAGCCACGCAGGTCGAGTGCACCGTGAACGGCCTCGGCGAGCGCGCGGGCAACACGGCGCTCGAGGAGGTCGTCATGGCGATCCACATGCACGGCGAGGAGCTCGACGCGCATACCGACATCGTGACCAAGGAACTCACCCGCGCCTCGAAGCTCGTGAGCTCGATCACCGGCATGAACGTGCAGGCCAACAAGGCGATCGTGGGCGCCAACGCCTTCGCGCACTCCTCGGGCATCCACCAGGATGGCGTGCTCAAGGCCCGCGACACCTACGAGATCATCGACCCCGCCGACGTGGGCGCCGGCGGCTCGCAGATCATCCTCACCGCCCGCTCCGGCCACGCGGCGCTGCGCCACCGCATGGGCGAGCTCGGCTTCACCTTCACCGACGAGGAGTTCGAGGGCGTCTACCAGTCCTTCCTCGAGGTGGCGGACAAGAAGAAGGAGGTCTACGACGAGGACCTCGAGAGCATCGTGCACGAGCGCGAGCGCGTCTCCACGGCGGTGTGGGATCTCGACGCCGTGCAGGTCTCCTGCGGCTTCCCGCTCACCCCGACGGCGACCATCACCCTCACCAACGTCGACGGCGAGACCTTCACCGAGTGCGCCTACGGCACCGGCCCCATCGACGCGGCGTACAAGGCGGTCGACAAGATCGTGGCCGTGGCGAACGACCTCTCCGAGTTCTCGGTCAAGGCCGTGACGCGCGGCATCGACGCGCTGGGCGAGGTCACCGTGCGCGTGACCGCCGAGAACGGCGAGGTCTACATCGGCCGCGGGTCGGACGGCGACATCATCGTGTCGTCGACCAAGGCCTACCTGAACGCGCTCAACCGCCTCATCTCCGACCAGGGCAGGTAGCCTAGGCAAATGCGAAAGGCAGGCGCCCGCCGCGCAAGGTGGCGGGCGTGTCTTGTGAACGAGAACGGAAGGAAGATCCCCATGCCACGTCCCATGACCGTAGCCGAGAAGATCCTGGCCGCGCACGCCGGCCTGGATGAGGTCCGCCCGGGCCAGCTCGTCGAGTGCGACCTCGACATCGTGCTCGCGAACGACATCACCGCGCCCATCGCGATCGATGTCTTCCACGAGCTGGGCGCCGAGCGCGTCTTCGACCGCGACCGCGTCTGCCTCGTCCCCGACCACTACGCGCCGAACAAGGACATCAAGAGCGCCGAGCAGACCAAGAAGATGCGCGAGTTCGCCCGCGAGCAGCACGTCACCCACTACTGGGAGCAGGGCTGCATGGGCGTCGAGCACGCGCTCCTGCCCGAGCAGGGCGTCGTGGTGCCCGGCGACCTCATCATCGGCGCCGACTCGCACACCTGCACCTACGGCGCGCTCGGCGCGTTCTCGACGGGCGTGGGCTCCACCGACGCGGGCGTGGGCATCGCCACGGGCCGCGGCTGGTTCAAGGTGCCGCCCACCATCTGCGTCGAGATCGACGGCGAGCTCGCCGACGGCGCGAGCGCCAAGGACGTCATCCTGCACCTGATCGGCCTCATCGGCGTGGACGGGGCCCTCTACCAGGCGATCGAGTTCGCCGGTTCCACCATCCGCTCGATGTCGATGGAGGGGCGCATGACCATCTCCAACATGGCGATCGAGGCGGGCGGCAAGGCGGGCATCATGGAGGTCGACGACGTCTGCCGCGCCTGGTGCGAGGGCCGCTCGCAGCGCTCGCCGGTCGAGTGCCACGCCGACCCGGACGCCGAGTACGCGCGCGTGATCCATATCGACGCCGCCGACATCGAGCCGTGCGTCTCGTGGCCGCACCTGCCGAGCAACACGCACCCGGTGCGCGAGTCGACGCATATCGCCATCGACCAGGCGGTCATCGGCAGCTGCACCAACGGGCGCATCGAGGACATGCGCGCCGCCGCCGAGGTGCTGCGCGGGCGCCGCGTCGCCGACACCGTGCGCTGCATCGTGATCCCGGCGACGCAGGCCGTCTTCAAGCAGTGCATCGCCGAGGGCCTGGCGGATGCGTTCATCGACGCCGGCTGCGTGTTCTCGACGCCCACGTGCGGCCCGTGCCTGGGCGGCTACATGGGCATCCTCGCCGCGGGCGAGCGCTGCGTGTCGACCACGAACCGTAACTTCGTGGGCCGCATGGGCGATCCCACGAGCGAGGTCTACCTCGCGAGCCCGGCCGTCGCCGCGGCGAGCGCCGTCGCCGGCCACATCTGCGCGCCCTCCGACCTCTAGGCCGTCCCGCTGCCGTCCCGGCCCCAGGCGAACGATACCGGAGCCCGCGCCGCCGCGCGGTCCCCGCGAGAAAGGAACACCCATGCATTTCGAAGGAACCGTCTTCAAGTACGGGCGCGACGTCGACACGGACGTCATCATCCCGGCCCGTTACCTCAACAGCTCCGACCATGCGCACCTGGCGTCGCATGCGATGGAGGACCTCGACCCGACGTTCCATGAGCGCGTGAAGCCCGGCGACATCGTCGTCGCCGAGGAGAACTTCGGCTGCGGCTCGTCGCGCGAGCACGCGTCCGTGGCTCTCAAGGCCGCCGGCGTGTCCTGCGTGATCGCCAAGAGCTTCGCGCGCATCTTCTACCGCAACGCCATCAACGTGGGTCTCGCCATCATGGAGTGCCCGGAGGCCGCCGACGCGATCGCTGACGGCGAGCGCGTGTCGGTCGATACCGAGACCGGGACCATCACCGACCTCGATACCGGCGCGGTCTTCACGGCGGAGCCGTTCCCGCCGTTCATCGCCGAGATCATCGAGGCCGGCGGCCTCGTGGAGCGCACGCGCGCCAAGCTGGCCGCGGCGAAGTAGCCGCCCCGCGCGGGGCCGTTCGCGCGCGTCTGCCGGCGTGCGGGCTGCCCCGCGTCCCGCCGTGAGAAAGGAAGGCCGCCGTGCCGTTGGATAACCCGTTCGCCAAGGGACCGTCGTCGATGAGTTGGAGCTGCAACGTGAAGAAGAGCTATAGGATCTGCACCCTGCCCGGTGACGGCATCGGGCCCGAGATCATCGCGGAGGGCAAGAAGGTGCTCGCCGCCGTCGGGAAGAAGTACGGCGTCGAGTTCGCCTGCGAGGACGCACTGATCGGCGGCGCGGCGATCGACGCCACGCGCGCGGCGGGCGAGGAGCCCACGGCGCTGCCCGACGCCACCCTCGAGGCCGCGCGCGCCTCGGATGCGGTGCTTCTGGCCTCCGTCGGCGGACCCAAATGGGACACGACCGACCCGGCCGCCCCGCGCCCGGAGCAGGGGCTTCTGAAGATCCGCAAGGAGCTCGGCCTCTACACCAACCTACGGCCGGTGCAGATCTTCGCTGCGCTCGCCGGCGCCTCGACGCTGCGCCCTGAGGTCATCGACGGCGTGGACATGATGATCGTGCGCGAGCTCACGGGCGGCCTGTACTTCGGCCGCCGCGAGCGCTTCTACGGCGAGGAGGGCGCCGGCGCGGACGGAGGTCCCGGTCAGCGCGCCTACGACACGCTCGAGTACCGCGAGTACGAGGTCGAGCGCATCGCGCGCCAGGCATTCGAGGCCGCGCGCAAGCGTCGGGGCAAGGTGTCGAGCGTCGACAAGGCGAACGTGCTCGAGACGAGTCGCATGTGGCGCGAGGTCGTCCACCGCGTCCACGACGCGGAGTACGCGGACGTGGAACTCGAGGACGTGCTCGTGGACAACGCGGCCATGCAGCTCATCAACCGCCCCGCGACCTTCGATGTCGTGGTGACCGAGAACATGTTCGGCGACATCCTCTCCGACGAGGCGGCGCAGATCACCGGATCGCTCGGCATGCTCGCCTCCGCGAGCCTGGGGGACGGCGTGGCGCTCTACGAGCCGAGCCACGGCTCCGCGCCCGACATCGCGGGCCAGGGCATCGCGAACCCGCTCGCGCAGATCCTCTCGGTCGAGATGATGCTGCGCTACAGCTTCGACATGGGGGATGCGGCCGACGACATCCGCCGCGCGGTGACCGCGGTCCTCGACGAGGGGTGGCGCACGCGCGACATCGCCGACGCTGCGACGCCCGCCGACCGCGTGCTCGGCTGCGCGGCCATGGGCGACGCGGTGGTGGCCCGCCTGTAAGGTTTCGGGCTCGATACGGTAAGGGGCCGGCATGCCCCCGGGTCGAGCGTGTAAGGACTCGGGACATGCCGGCCCCCGTGCGCCGCGTGCGCGGGTCGGGGTGTTACAGTCGTACTTGAGGGCGAGCTCGGGGAGGTGGGCGACATGCATGACGAGCGGGCGGAGCCGCCCACCGAGGAGGAGCTCAAGGACATGTCCCAAGAGGAGCTCGTCGAGCTCATCCGCAGGCGCGTGGCGCAGGAGGAGGCCGAGAGCCCCGTCCAGGAGCCCGTGCCCGTGCGGCGCCTCGTCGGCTGCGGCGCGGCGGTCCTTCTCGCCGTCGCGTTCGGCATCTGCATCATGCTGCGCTCGTTCGGCCTGCTCATCATGGGGGTTTCTGGCATCGTGGGGACGTACGCCCTCGCCGTGCTGTTCGCCCTCGTCATCGCTTGGGTCGCGCGTCCGGTCGCCGGGGCCGTCATGGACGTGCGCCAACCGGTGAAGCGCGCGCTCGCCGCTATCGGGATACTCGGATGCCTCGCCTGGCGGTTCGTGCTGTGCCCCATCCTCGATATCCCGCGCTTGGCGTCGCCTGCGGTCGTCGAGCTACGTGATGTGGAGGTGTATAGCGATCCCGGGGAGTTCGGCGTGGATTACCGGCTCAAGGGCGAGGACGCTTCCGGCGCGCGCTTCGTCTTCACGGTCGATGAGGGATTCCACGACGCATGGGACCCCGCGGATGACGATGCGACCGTGACCTATCTGCCCTACTCGCGGACGGTGCTCGCGGTGGAGTAGGCGGCGCGATCGGGCGCCTGCCAGCCCCTTCATGGGGGCTCTCGCCTGAGCCTCGGAATCGCGGTCGCGCCCTTGCCGGGCCCGCGCGCACGTTCGTTGCGGTATTCGGTGTGAGAATCGCTCCCTCCTTCTTCCATAAGGAAGGCCCGATTGCTCTACCTGGGGATTTATCAGCTCGATATCCCGGTCTCCGGCGCCTTCCCGGTTCTTCACACCGAATACCGCAACGAACGTGCGCGGAGGCCGGATTCCGGGCGCCAGATTCGGGTTCTAGGGGTTCAGCGAGCCGCCGAAATAGGGGATGAAGAGCAGCAGCGCGGCCATGCTCGCGCAGAAGAGCAACATGCCGCAGATCACGAGCGCCCTGGGCCAGCGCTTGAACGGCCGCCCGCCCGCGAAGCCGGCGGTGGCGATGAGGCACATGAAGATGCTGATGCCGAGGAAGATCATCGCGACGCCCTCGCAGGTCGCGAGACGCGGCAGGTCGGCGGCCGCGACGCCGGCGTAATGGTAGCTGTGGAGCATGCTCACGTCGCCCGTGGCGATCATGTAGATGCCGGGGCCGATGCCGATGAGCGAGAGGGCCGCGCCGATGATGCCGCAGACCGCGAGGCGCGTGCCCGGCGCCATCGAGCTCAGGAAACCCATTTCGCCGCCGGTGATGAGGCCGCCGTTGTGCCTCACGATCGAGACGATGGTTCCCGCGACGCTGAGCACCATGAGCGCGATGCCCAGGCCCAAACACCAGGTGGGCAGCATCTCGGGCGTGATGAGCATGCAGCCGATGCCGCACGCCACGAGCCCGACGCCGGTCTCGCGCGCGAGCGCGGGCAGCTCGGAAGCCGGCGTGGTCGCGTAGTGGTAGCTGTGCAGCAGGCGGGGGTTGCCGCTCACGATCTGGTAGATGCCCATCGCGACGATGCACGCCCCGATTCCGAGGCAGATGAACGATTCCATCCCAAACCGCCCTTTCCAAGCGCCGATAGAAATCGACGCAAGTATAGTCTTGCGCGCCCGTAATGCAAGGGGCGGGGACGCGACATGCGCCCCCGTGCACGGGCTGCGCGCGACGTCGAACTTGCGAGGCGGGCACGCGCCCGCTCGGCTTTCGCTATCATGGGTGCGGAAAGGGGGGAACCATGTCCGATGATGTTGCGCGGGAAGGCAAACGGGTCGAAGAGCGCCTGACCGAGGACCTGCTCGAGGAGCTGCTCAAGACCGAGCACCCTGAGGACTACCTCCTGCATGAGGTACTGGTCGACGAGACCCTTCCCGGTTACCTGAACGAGCTGCTCGCCCAGCGGGACATATCCCGGGCGGCGGTCGTGCGCGCGAGCGGCATCACCAGCGCCTTTCTCTACGAGCTCTTTGCGGGCAAGAGCGCACCGCGTCGCGACACCGCGATCATGCTCGCGTTCGGGCTTGGCTGCACCCTCAAGGAGACCCAGCGCCTGCTCAAGATAGCCGGGCTGTCCGAGCTGTGGCCCAAACGTCACCGCGACGCCGTGATTATCTGGTGCATCGACCGGGGCATGTCGCGCGTCGAATGCGATGACGAGCTCTACCGGCTCGGCGAGGAACCGCTGTTCAAGGAGGAGTGACGGGCTGCGTCGGTGCCGCCACCTGAGCGGACTGCTGCGTCGGCCGCTGGACGGGCGCGCCGTCGGTGCCTGGCGCGAGGTTTCCTCCGGCTCGCATCTGGTATCGTTGGATATGCTCGATAACGAGAGCATCCTGTACGCTCCCGTCTCAATTCTGAGCGAGCGCCTGTCGGCAGAGGGGAGGGGCCGTGGACGACGACCGGTTGATGCACGGTATGGGCATCGATGACGCCTATCGCGTGGAGCGCGTCCTCGCCGAGCATCGCGGGTTCAAGACGGAGCTCGTGACCCTCGACGGCGCCGGCCCGTTCGTCCGCAAGAAGATCCCACTCGATCGCGTGAACCGCGGCGTATGGGCAGCGCTGCCGGCATGCGGCTGCCTGCGGCTGCCGCAGCTGGTCGCGACCTATGAGCTGCCGGACGCCTTCGCCGTCGTGTGCTCCTATGTGCCGGGCGAGACGCTCTCGGCACGCGTGCGCCAGCAAGGCGCCCTATCCATACGGGAGGCGCTGCACATCGTGCGCGATCTCTGCGAGGCCGCGGGCGCGCTCCATGCGCGCGGCATCGCGCACTGCGACATCGCGCCGTCGAACATCGTGCTGGCAGCCGACGGTGCGCACCTCATCGACCTGGGGATCGCCCGTATGGTGTCGGACCCCGCGCCCGCGCAGGCTGAAGGGCTGGGCACGCGCGGCTTCGCCTCGCCGGAGCAGCTCTTCGACCGTCCCGACGCGCGCTCGGACGTCTACGCGATCGGGCGCATCCTCGGTTTCATGGTCACGGGCGCGCGTCCCGATGACGAGGGGTACGCGCCCGCGCTCGCGGATACCGCGGCGGTGCCGCCGGCGCTGCGCACCATCATCGAGCGGGCGAGTGCTTACGAGCGCGGCGAGCGCTTCGCAAGTGCGGCCGAGCTGATGCAGGCGCTCGACGGCCTTGAGCTGGAAGAGGGCGCGCGACGGGGCCCCGCAACGGTTTCTGCGTTCCCCGTCCCAGGTGCTCCTGCTCCAAACGCCTCTGCAAATGCCGCTCCGGCGCCCGCTGGCGCGCGCGGACGCAGCAGCAAGGTCTCCCGCGACCGGCGCGTCATCAAGTTCACCCTGCTCGCTCTTGCCGTGGTCATGGCCCTTGCCGCCACGGGCATCATCGTGTGGGAGGCGGTGCGCGACAAAGGCGCCTCGGGACTTTCTGAGGACGAGCGCGCCGAGATGATCCTCGACGAGCTCGGCTACGAGGGCCCTTCGGTTCTCGAGGCTTCCCAGATCGAGGAATCGCTCCAGATCGTCGAGACATGGTGGCGCGAGGGGGACGAGGGGGCGTTCCGCTACGTAGTCGGCGTCCGGAACACGAGCCGAGACCTCATCCTGTCGCATCCGGCGGTCCTCATCACGGCACGTGACGAGCAGGGGTCCGTTATCTCGGTCACGGAGCAGGACATCACCGAGATCGGCCCGGGCGAGGTGCGCTATTACAGCGGTTACGCGGGCGACGATTCCGCCGCCGCGGATTCGGTCGATTTCGATATCGGGTTCTCGTCTGCGGGATCTTCGGTACGCACCGATGCGGGCGAGAGGACCGCTATCGAGGCCTCCGACATCTCCGTCGCGAAAGACGCCGAGTCCCACCCCCTGCTCGCCGGCACCGTCACCACGACATGTCTCGCTCACGAGGCGGACCTCAACGCGGGGGCGCTCGCGACGGTGGTGCTGCGAGACGATGAGGGCGACATCCTGTACGGAATTACCTGGCAGGTTCCCTTACCGGCGGAAGGCGAGACCGAGGAGTTTTCGGTGCCGCTGTTCAACGCCCCCGACTACGCGGACATCGACGTGTACGTCATGCCCAACTAGGGCCGCTGTGCCGCCCCGCGGCGCGACACCTTATGACAATGAAATAACTCTTTGCGCTCCCGCGTGCTGCGGCATTTTCCGGTGCCACCTGAATACTTCGCCGCCCCGATTCGCGAATATCGCAAGTGCTCTTCCGGAAGGGTCCGAGCGGGTCTTGGACCGAGGCACTCCAGAAGGGGGCAGATATGAGCGGAAACCATCGCTGGCGCAAGCCGACGCGAGGAGACGGCGGGCCGCGCCGCACGGCGGGCGCCGCCGGAGGGCGTCGCATGCGCTTCCTTGCCGTCCTGTTACCGGACGGTGCATCGTGGGATGGGGAGGAGGCGACGATGTGGGAGCGTTCGCAGGTTGAACAACTGACGGGCCTGAGCCGGCACATGATCCAGGACCTGTGCTACCAGGACACCAAGCGCGGTGGCCTGGCGTTCTGGGAGCCGGCGGTTTCGAAACCCGGCTACTCGCGCTTCGACGAGGGAGACCTCTTGATGTTCTTCCTCGTCGGCCAGCTCAAGCGGGCGGGCTTCACGCTCGCCGAGGTCGAGGCGACCGTGTTCGACATCCTCGAGGAGGACGGCGCACTCGCATCGACGCTTCGCAAGAAGGCGCATGCCATCCATGAGCGCCGCGCCGGCCTGGACGGGCAGCTCACGGCGCTCGAATGCCTTGAGGACGCGGCGGCGGCCGAGCCGTCCGAGCGCCTCTATGCCGTGATGGCGTCCGCGCTCGCGCAAAGCGTCGACCGGGCGATCGTGGCGGCCGTCGAGCGGACGCAGACCGCAGGCGGCTCGAGGGTTGCGGGCGAGCTTGCTGCCGAGCATCTCCGCTCGCGGTTCCTCGGCCTGGTGGGAGCGCTGATCGTGGCCCTGCAAGGCGCCACCGAGAGGGACGAGGCGACGCAGGACGGCGCCTCGCTTGCAACGGTTGCGCGCGAGATCCGCGACCTCGTTGCCGACGGGTGCGATCCTGGCTGCCCGGCGGCGCGGCGCACGGTGCGGCAGCTGGTGCGCTATCTCGCCGCCGGTGAGGCTGCCGAAGGTACGGAGACGGTGGGCCGCCGCCTTGCGCTTTGCGCCCTCGCGGCGTTCCTCGGCGATGCGGGCAACGGCGTGCCGGTAGAGCTCGTGCTCGGCAACGGGTCGTTCGCGTTCCTGGGAAAGGCGACCGCGGCGTGCTTGGCAGATTTCGATAGCGATCAATAGACGATAGGAGAAGGACCAGTTATGGAAGGGACCAACAACACTATCAACCCAGCGGATAAGAAGGCACCGGTCATGCTCATCGCGCGCATAGCGCTTGCGGTTGCGGCGGCACTGCTCGTCGCGGCGTTCTTCCTGCCGTGGGCGTCGGCGGACGAGGAGTTCCGCGAGGGCGCGGCAGCCCTGCCGGACTTCATGTTCTATGAGCCAGCAGACATGACCGTGGCCGACGCCTGCGATATCTCGCTGCTCGAGTACGCGCAGGTGTACGGGTCCATGGAGGGGACCGCATGGGTGGTCTACATGGTGGTCATGTACGCCGGCCTAGCGCTTTCCGTGGTGGCGCTCCTGCTGGCGGTGCTCGGCAAGCCCATAGGGACGGCGGTCTTCGCGGTGCTCGCATGCGCCGTCTCGCGCCTGCTCGTATGGGACTTCGGCGACCGTGGTGTGCCCCCAGCTCCACGCACGACTGGGGCGCGGCGCCTACGGTCTACCTCATTGCCACCGTCGCGGTCGTCGCGCTCGCGATCTGGCTCGTCATACTCAGGCGTCAAGCGAAGGCCGCTGGGCGAGGACCGGCGAATGCGGAGAGCCGGGCACTCTAGCGTTTGCGGATCACAAAGGATGTAAATGGGCGGCAATAAGTGCGCCCAAACGAGAACAGGAGGAAGATGATGAAACGGATTTTGACGGCGGTGCTCGTGGGTGTCGTTTCCCTGACGATCGCCGGTTGCAACGGGGGCGGACAGGCTTCCGGAGCGAACGCGTCCGGGAATTCCCAGCAGGAGGGTAAGGCGGAGGAGGTTGCTACGGTTTCATCGGGTAATCCCGAGGACGTTCTCGCATCGATGCAGGCTGATTTCAACGATACGGCCCAAGCAATCCATGATGAGCAAGTTGCTCTGTTCAAAGAGGTTGGCGAGAGCTTCGAAGATTACTCCGCAAACGTCGAACTCATTCAGGAGTGGTACGCATTCGCCGTAAGCGAGACGGAGGCTCTGGGCGAGCGTACGCAGGCGAATAGTCGGGTCTATTTCCAGTCGGTCATCGACACCGTCGATCCCAATGATCGCGACGCTCTGTCGGATGCCATCGAAGCGTACTACGATGCGATTTACGATGATGCCTACGGTGACTATTACGATGCCGTCTACGAGGACATCTATAAAGCGATTTACGATCAGTACCACGACGGCATCCTGAACGATGCATTCGATACCGAGGAGTACGGCGTCGTCTCGGATGCCCGTTCTGCTGAGTACGAGAACTGGTCAGACTCGCGCTCCGACGTCTACGAGGCAATCTCAGATGCCCGCTCGGAAATCTACGACATCAGCTCTGACGCTTGGAGCGCGTATTACGACGACGAGTTCGTTATCGATGAGATCTTCCGCGAGTCCGTTGTGAACGTCCAGGAATAACGATGGGTAGGACTTGGTTCGGCGTTGGAATGAGAGGGGTAAATCAATGGCTGTTTCGGAAGATATCGCTCACATTCACGACGACATCCGAGCGAGCGTGATGGCGGCGGCGTACATGCTGTACATCGAGACGAAGCCAGATAATCAGCTTACGCATCGGGAGTTCCAGCGGCGATTCATCGACAATTGGGAAGTGTTCGCGAACCTCGATCTGCCTGATGCCGAAGACGCAAAGAAGTAGGCACGCTAGGTATGCTGTGCGGTGGGGAAGGCAGGCGCCGATCGTGTTCGGTGCCGGCGGGGCTCACTAGAACTGGATGAGGTCCCGCACAGGCATGTCGAGCGCCCTGGCGATGCGGATGAGCACATCGATGCCGACGTCGGCCGTTCCGATCTCGATCTTCCAGAGGTAGGAGCGGCTGACGCCCGTCATGAGGGCGAGCTTCTGCTGGGTGATGCCGTGCTCGGTACGGATGGCCCGGATGTTGGAGCCCAGGCTCCTCTTTTCGCGTACGTTCTCCATTCCGCAAGCATACGTGCGGTATTATCAGATTGTGCTCTCTGTAATGAGCATTCGGACAGTCTACGCGATAGGGGAAGAAGTGGGATTTCTAAAACTGGAGAAGGCGAAAGCCAGACTCGTGAAGGTCGGGGCGGTTGCCGCAGCCGTGGGAGCTGTTCTGGGTGTCATCGGAACGCTGTTCATGGTGAATTACAATCCGCCGGACGAGAGCTCGCATCAGGAGGCGTCGGTGGTCTTTGGGCGGATCGTCTCGCAAAATGAGCTGGTATCAGTCTCGCAAGACTACAACATAGTCGATAAGGCCGGGGATTCGAATTCGTTCTTCGGTCTATTTGATCTCCCCGGAACTCAGAACAGTTTCTGGTATCGCTATGCGGGCACGATTAAAGCGGGGGTTGATCTGGAAACCGCTGATTTCACTTGCCAAGGCAATACGATAACCATAACGCTTGATCCGCCGGGGATCATCTCCAATGATCCGGACATGGAAGTTTCCGGTGTGCTCGAAGAGAACAACAATATCCTCAATCCTATACATGTTGAAGATGTCGATGAGTTCCAACGTTGGTGCGAAGAGCAGAGTGAAGCGCAGGCCATAGAAGGCGGTTTATTGGACGAAGCTCGCCTAGAGACCGAAGACCGATTGACCGATTTGTTCTACGTAGCTCTCGTTGATGAATATACAGTCGAATTCGTCTGGCGCGAAGCGCCTGCAGAGCAGGCGGAAACCGCTGAGTAGCTTTTGGAGGACGTAATGAACGGCAAGGTAATCGCAGCGATCATCATAGTCGTTGTTGCGGTGCTCGCATTCTTCTACATTAACAACTCCGTGCTGTCGTGGGGGTGAACTCTCAAGAGGCGCTGCGCCTCAATGAGATTCGGAGTGTTTGGGGTATTGAGGAAGTTGATCGAGTGTTCGGGTCGATTGCGCTCTCCTGCAAAAGGGCGAGATCCTCGGTAGTCCCCACCCTTGACATCCCGTAACGGAGGGGGTAGGCTCAGCGCGAATCCATGACGCTGGGAGCTTACATGAAGAAGTCTCATCGCGCGGGAACGCTTGCCGCGCTTGTTGCCGCCGTGCTCGTTCTTTCCTGCCTCACCCCGTTGCAGGCGTTGGCGGAGCCGGCAGATACCCTCTGGACCGATGACGGGGTGCGTGCGGCATCGTTCGCCAGCCGCGATGACGCGGCGAAGACCATCGAGATCTCCACGCCCGCGGAGCTCGCCCTTCTGGCGTACGAGGTCAACGTCAACAAGCAGACGTTCGCCGGCTACACCCTGACCCTCGCGGACGATATAGACCTCGCGGGTCATGTGTGGGACCCCATCGGTTACGGCGAGGGCGATTCGTTCGAGGCGAGCGCCCCCAGCTCGTTCCAGGGCACCTTCGACGGGGCGGGTCACACCATCTGCAACATGACCATCTCGGCACCGCTCGACACCTCTATGGAATGCTACGGTCTCTTCGGGAGCATCTTCAAGGGGACGGTGCGTAATCTCTCGATGAGCGATAGCTCCATAGACATCCCGAGTACGTCAACGGACGGGCTGCTGGTCGGGACCGTTGCGGGCAAAGCTTATGGGACGACGTTTTCTCAGTGCGCTATCGCCGGCACTTCGATGAGCGTTTCGCTTTCGCAGTCAGACATGATGTCGATCGGTGGACTCGCGGGTGCCACGTACAACTGCGGCTCGTTCGATACGGGAAGCTGCACGGGTGTCGTCGCGCGAGGCATCTCCATTACCGCCGAGCACGATCACCCCAACCCGTTCACGAGCGCGTGCGGCGGGTTGGTTGGCTTTTCGAACCAGTTCTATTACCTGTATGCGAATTGCTGCGCGTGCGATGTCACGTTCAACGCAGGCAACGTGACCGAGCAGGCCAGCTTGATCGGCAGCGCGAATGCCGCCGGGCTGACGAACTGCTATGGACAGGCGGGGCTGCCCCTCTACAACAGCGTGGACTCCAACACGGAGGCGAATTGCTCGCTCGTCGATGGTAACGGTGTGCTTGCCGATTCCGTTACGATAAACGGCACGCAGTACAGCTCGGTTGTCGAGGCGTTCAACGCATGGAATTCCGCCAACGGCTTCGCGAGCGTTCAGCTGGATTGCGAGCAACTGGGCGTCGCGCACCGATGGGAGGTCACCGCCAAGGACGCTGCCGGGCACTCGATTGTTTGCGATGTGTGCGGCACCAAGAGAACCGAGGCCCATAGCGGGGGTGCGGCGACTTGTGTGGACCAGGGAATCTGCAGCATCTGCGGCGAGCCATATGGACCGGATCCGAGCATCCACGCATCCTTGGTGCATGTTCCGGCGGTCGCCCCGACCACCGAATCCGCCGGCAACATTGAGTACTACGTTTGTGAAGACTGCGGCAGGTTCTTCTCCGATGCCGCGGGGACGCAGCCGCTCTCGGCGGACGAGGTGGTGCTGCCCGCGCTCACCGCGCCCTCAGACCCGGATGCAGGAGATGCGGGCCAAAGTACCGGTGGCGACGGGACGGACGGGCTCGCTTCCGACTCGGGGCACTCGGGTGCTGGGAATGGGCATGCTTCCTCGCAGGATTCCGATGTCCTTCTCGCAACAGGCGATTCCGCTGCGTGGTGCATCGGGGCCCTGAGTCTTGTCGGCTTTGGCGCCTTGGTGCTCGGCCGCAGCATGCGGCAAAGGGGATAAACTGGCGCCTTGCTTTGTTCGGCATCCGACCGCTAGGCATATCGAAGCGGATGCCCCGCGGGAATAGAAGCCACTTCGGGATCGCTCGCGCAAATTGATAAAGAAAGCTTGTGCCGCGCCTGCGATGGAGTGGGGGTTTATCGAGTACTATAGCGACATTATCTTTCGGTGACGCCGCAGGGGTTGGGAGGCCGCTATGGTTGACGACAACGAGCTCGAACCGGAGGCTGGCGGGCAAACGGAGCTGGCGGCTGCCGGGGCGACGCAGGCGATGCCGCGCCTTGCCGACCCTGAGCCCGACGTGCCGCGCGAGCCCGATCGCCGGCGCAAGCCCTCGCGGTTGTCTGTCGAGCGTTGGCGGCTCGTCGTGGTCGTCGCTTTGATCGCGGTGGCGCTCGTCTCGGCCTTCCCTCTCAGGGACATCTTCTCCGATCCAGATACGTATCTCCACACCATCCAGCAGCTCGATGAGAAGCGCGACACGGTGCTGGGCCTCACGGCCGCGGCCGCCGCGTCATCGGTCGCCATCACCGCCATCCCCGACGATGTTGGCACACCGGTCGCCGAGAAGCTCATGGATCTGAGCGGCGACCTCCTCGTGGTGGTCACGGCGATCTACATCGAGAAGTATCTGCTCACGGTCTTCGGCTGGGCGACGTTCGGTCTGTTTGTGCCCCTTGCCTGCGCGTTCGTTATCGCGGGAATCCTCCTCAACGACACGAGCCGCCTGCGCGGAAGGCTCTACGCGCTCGCGGCGAAGATCGCGCTCATGGGGCTCGTGCTGGTGGTGACGGTTCCCATCTCGGTTTTCGTCACCGACTTCATCGACCACACCTACAGCACCTCGCTGCAGCTCCAGGAGATCTCCCAAGACCAGGTGTCCGAGGAGGAGTCGGGCGACGGCGAGGAGGAAGAGCCCGCCGGCTCATGGTGGGAGCAGGGGTTGGAGTTCCTGGGCAACCTGCCGAGTATCCTCGGCAGCGCGGCGACGAGCGTCGCCGACAGCGTGCTCAGGCAGGTGGGCAACCTCATTGACGGCTTCGCGGTCATGATCGTGACCTCGTGCGTGGTGCCGCTGGGCGTGCTCGCGTTCCTTCTCTGGGCGGCGAACCTCATAACCGGTATCAGCGTGGAGGTGCCCATGCGGGTGCTGGGACCGCGTTCCCTTGGGGGACGCGGCGGCTCCGGTGACAGGCCTCGTCGCGAGGGGAAGCGCACGTCCAGCCAGACTCCCGCTGGAGACCGCTGACGGTTTTTGTGACGTCCCGTTTTGCGGGCGCTCGCTCCGCGTTTTGGTGCTGGGCTGAAAGAAATTCAAGTAGTTGGTGGGTTTTCTCGGCAGCCTCGAGTAGACGCCATTGGTGCGTGGGTCGGTTATGGGGAATGCGCAGGTAACGGGCATGCTGTCGGAGCATGGAGAATTTGATACGATGACCTGACCGTAAAAGGTACCTACTTCTTGAAAAAGTAATCTCAGGCAGGGCGAGAACGGCAGCCATACCTCGAAAGGCGCAAGCATGAACATCCAGATTTTCGGTACCAAGAAGAGCTTCGACACCAAGAAGGCCCAGCGCTACTTCAAGGAGCGCCGCATCAAGTTCCAGTTCATCGACCTCAAGGAGAAGGGGATGAGCAAAGGCGAGCTCGAGAGCGTGCTGCGGGCGGTCGGCGGCATCGACGCGGTGCTCGACCCCAAGGCGAAGGACCAGGATGCACTCGCGCTCATCACCTACCTGGCCAAGAGCCAGAAGTTCGACAAGCTGCTCGAGAACCAGCAGGTCCTGCGCGAGCCCATCGTGCGCAACGGACGCCAGGCGACGGTGGGGTACGCGCCGGACGTCTGGAAGGGCTGGGAGTAGGCACGGGCGAGATGCCGCCCCGCATGCCCTCGCGTTTCCGTGCCATCGACCGATAACGCAACGAACATCGAGATAGGAGACCCCATGCACACGCTCGTCGTCTACTGCCATCCGTACGAGAACAGCTTCTGCCACGGCATGCTCGATGCCCTGTGCAGGCGCTACGAGCGCGAGGGCACGCCGTATGAGGTCATCGACCTGTACGCGGACGGGTTCGACCCGGTGCTCTCCCGCGCGGAGCTCGCCGTGTACAACGAGGGCACGGCGCTCGACCCGCTCGTCACGCGCTACCAGCAGCTCATCGCCGGCAGCGACCGCTTGGTGTTCATCTTCCCCATCTGGTGGAACGACGTCCCCGCCATGCTCAAGGGCTGGCTCGACAAGGTGCTGCTCGCGGGATTCTCGTGGGAGGCGACGGGCACGGGTCTCAAGGGTACGCTCACCTACATCGAGTCCGCCGAGGTCTACACCGCATCGTCGAACCCGACGTCGTTCATCCGCGAGCAGACGGGCGATGCCATCCAGCGCATGTTCATCGAGGGCACGCTCTGGCAGTTGGGCATCGAGCGCGGCACGTGGGAGAACCTCGGCGGCATGGATACCTCCACGCCCGAGGAGCGTGCGGCGTTCCTGCGCAAGCTGGCAGGGGAGTGAGCGCCCCGCCGCGCTACCTGAGCTCGCGCGCGAGCGCGCGCACCACGGCGTCGCCCGCGGCGGAGACCTTGAGCGCGTCCTCGACGTTCATGATGACCTTGCCCTTGATGCCGAACTCCGTGATCTCCGAGTAGAAGACGCTCGGCCCGCTCGTGATGGGCGACACCGCGCCCGCGGCGTCGCGCGCGAGCTCGATGATGCGGTCGGTCACGCGCTCCATGTCGAGCTTCGAGCCGTCTGCGCGCCCGCCCGCGAGCCCCGGTTCCGCGCCCGGCAGCAGCGGGATGGCGAACGGTACCGCCACGCGGGTGGCGGGCAGCAGGTGCGTGAGCGCCGTCGTGGATATGACGGAGTTGGGGATGACGATCGTCTGGCCGAGCGCGTCGCGGATGGTGGTGTGCCGCCAGGTGACGTCCTGAACCACGCCGATCTCTCCGTCGACCTGGATGTTGTCGCCGGGCTTCACGATGCCCATGAAGGTCATCTGCAGGCCGCCGATGAGGTTGGAGAGCGTGTCCTGGAAGCCGAGCGAGACGGCGATACCGCCGACGCCGAGAGCGGCGACGAGCGAGCTGGTGTTCACGTTGAAGCACGAGTCGAGGATGATGCTCGCGCCCACGGCCCACACGCCCGCGCGCACGATGTTGATGATGATGCTCGAGGTGGGCAGGGGGTTGGCATCCTGATGGAGGAGGTGCGCCATCGCCTTGGTGGCGAGCTTGGCCACGACATGGGTCGCGACCGCGAGGACGACGGCCCAGAACATGCTCTGGAAGAGCTGGTTCTCGATGACGTCGCGGATGGATGCGAGCGGGTCTTGCATGGGCTGCCTTTCACGTGCCTGCACATGACTATAGCGTGAAAAGCGCTCCCCGGCGAGGTGCCGGGGAGCGCTCGTGCGGGTGATGCGCGCCCGTTCGGGCCGGGCTCGGGAACAGCCTTAGCGGCGACGCCCGCCGAAGAGGTTGCGGGTGATCTGCTTGGTCGCCTCGCGGCCGAACGTGTTGAACAGCGTCGTCGCGACCTTGCCGAGACCCTTCATGACCTGCTCCTGCTGCTTCTCACGGGCGCGCTGCTTGCGCTCCTCGGCGCGGATGGCGGCCTTCTCCTTGGCTTTCGCCTTGGCCTTCTCCTCGATCGCCTTCTCTTCCTCGCGCTTCTTGCGCTCCTCCTCTTCCTTGGCGGCCTTCTCGGCCTCCTCCTTGAGCTCGTCGATCTGCTCGAAGGCGCTCTCGCGGTCAACGGCCTCGCCGTACTTCTTCATGAGGTCGGCCTGGCCGTCGAGCGCGGCCTTGAGGTCGGCCTCGGGTGCGGCGGCCATGAGGCACTGCGGCGGGAGGATCTTGGCGCGCTCGACGACCTCGGGCTGGCCGTCCTCGTTCAGGAAGCTCACGAGCGCCTCGCCGGTGCCGAGCTCCAAGATCACGTCCTCGCTCTTGAACGCCGGGTTCTCGCGGAACGACTCGGCGGCGGCGCGCACGGCCTTCTGCTCGGCGGGCGTGTAGGCGCGCAGGCCATGCTGGATGCGGTTCGAGAGCTGCGCGAGCACCTCGTCGGGGATGTCGCTCGGCGACTGGGTGATGAAGTAGACGCCCACGCCCTTGGAGCGGATGAGCTTCACGACCTGGACGATCTTGTCGAGCAACTCGCTCGGCATGTCGTTGAACAGCAGGTGCGCCTCGTCGAAGAAGAAGACGAACTTGGGCTTCTCGAGGTCGCCCTCCTCCGGCAGGGTGTCGAAGAGCTCGGAGAGCATCCAGAGCAGGAACATCGCGTAGATCTGCGGGCTCTGGATGAGCTTCGCGGCGTTCAGGATGTTCACGTAGCCCTGGCCGTTCTCCGCGCAGGCGAACCAGTCCGCGAGGTCGAGCGCGGGCTCGCCGAAGAAGGTCTCGCCGCCCTGGTCCTCGATGGAGATGAGCTGGCGCAGGATCGCGCCGATCGACTGGCTCGAGACCTTGCCGTAGGTGGTCTCGTACTCCTTGGCGTTCTCCGCCACGTAGTTGAGCATCGAGCGCAGGTCCTTGAGGTCGATGAGCAGGAGGTTCTTGTCGTCAGCGATGCGGAAGACGATGTCGAGCACGCCCTCCTGCACCTCGGTGAGCTCGAGTGGGCGCGCGAGCATCGTGGGGCCCATGTCGGAGACGGTGATGCGCACGGGGATGCCCTCGCCGCCGGTCATGTCCCACACGCGCGTGGGGCAGCCCTCGTAGGTGAAGCCCTCGATGCCGAACTTCTTGATGCGCTTCTGCATGTCCTCGGTGTCCTCGCCGGGCGAGCACATGCCGGTGATGTCGCCCTTGACGTCGGCCATGAAGACGGGGACGCCCGCCTTGGAGAAGCCCTCGGCCATGACCTTGAGCGTCACGGTCTTGCCCGTGCCGGACGCGCCGGCGATGAGTCCGTGGCGGTTGGCTTGGTTGAGCAGCAGGTTGACGTGATTGCAGTCGGGCTCAGCGCCCACGCCCATCCAGATGGCGTCGTCGATGAGCATTGGTCCTCCTTAGGTACGCATGACGGTTCAACCCTACCAAGGTAGCAGGGAATCCCCTGCGTGCGGCATGTATTCCACTCCATTCAACCCGGAATTGAGGGCGGCCGCCGCGCGCGGTCCCGATTGTGGCTGGAGGGCGGGTGCGCATGCGCTACGCTGGGGTAAGGAACACGCTTCAGGAGGTCGCCATGGCAGAGCAAACCGGAGTCCGGCTCAGGGAGCAGCCCTTGTGCATCCAGGTGCGCGGGGCGCGCGTGCACAACCTCAAGAACATCGACGTCGACGTGCCGCTCGGCTGCCTCACCGCCATCGCGGGCGTGTCCGGCTCGGGCAAGAGCTCGCTCGCGCTGGGCACGCTCTATGCTGAAGGGTCGCGGCGCTACCTCGACGCGCTCTCCACCTACACGCGCCGCCGCATCTCGCAGAGATCGCGCGCCACGGTCGACGAGGTGCTCCACGTGCCGGCTGCCCTCGCCCTGCGTCAGCGCCCGGGGGTGCCCGGCGTGCACTCGACCTTCGGCACCTCGACCGAGCTGTCGAACTACCTGCGCCTTTTGTTCTCGCGCCTCGGCAGCCATAGGTGCCCCAACGGTCACCATGCGCCGCCGAGCATGGACGTGGCGCTCGGCCTTGCCACCACCTGCCCGGTGTGCGGCGTCGAGTTCATGGGCCCTGGAGCCGAGGACCTCGCCTTCAACAGCGGGGGCGCCTGCCCGACGTGCGGCGGCACGGGGATCGTGCGCACGGTGGACGAGGCGACGCTCGTGCCGGACGAGTCGCTCACCATCGACGAGGGCGCCGTCGCCCCGTGGGGCAGCCTCATGTGGGACCTCATGAAGCAGGTCTGCGGCGCCATGGGCGTGCGCACGGACGTGCCGTTTTGCGAGCTCACGCCCGCCGAGCGCGATATCGTCTTCCACGGCCCGGCCGTGAAGAAGCACATCCTCTACCGGTCCAAGAAGGGCGACGACTTCGCCGAGCTCGACTTCACCTACTACAACGCGGTCTACACCGTCGAGAACGCGCTTTCCAAGGTCAAGGACGAGAAGGGCCTCGCGCGCGTGGCGCGGTTCCTGCGCGAGGACGTCTGCCCCGATTGCCACGGCACGCGCCTCTCGGCCCGGGCGCGCGGCACGCTGCTCGACGGCATGAACCTGGGCGACGCCGCGCGCATGACCCTGGACGAGCTCGCCGCCTGGGTGCCCACCGTGCCCGCGCTCGTGCCCGAGGCCATGCGCCCCATGGCGCGTGCCATAGTCACCGAGATGGCGGAGCCCATCGAGCGCCTGCAGCAGCTGGGGCTCGGCTACCTCGCGCTCGACCGCGCGAGCTCGACGCTCTCCACCGGCGAGCGCCAGCGCGTGCAGCTCGCCCGTGCCGTGCGCAACCGCACCTGCGGGGTGCTCTACGTGCTCGACGAGCCGTCGATCGGCCTGCACCCGTCCAACGTGGAGGGCCTGCTCGGTGTCGTCGACGACCTGCTCGAGGACGGCAACTCCGTGGTGCTCGTCGACCATGACGTGCGCGTGCTCAGGCATGCGGACCACCTGATCGAGATCGGGCCCGGCTCGGGCGCCGACGGCGGCCGGGTGATCGCGGAGGGCACGGTTCGCGAGGTCGAGTCCGCGCCCGCCACGCGCATCGGGCCCTTCCTCGCCGGCAAGCGCCATGTGCGCGTCCGCGAGCGCGCGGGGGCGGACGAGGTGTTCGCGCAGGGCGCCATACGCCTCGAGACCGAGGCTCTGCACACGGTGAGGCCCCTTTCGGTCGCGGTGCCTCGCGGGATGCTCGCGGCGGTGACCGGCGTGTCCGGGTCGGGCAAGACGACGCTGGTGCTCGAGAGCCTGATCCCCGCGCTCCGCGCGTCGATCGCGGGCGAGGTCCTTCCCGCCCACGTGCGCGCGGTCGACGCCCCGGGCATCCGGCGCGCGAACCTCATCGACGCCACGCCGATCGGCGCGAACGTCCGCTCCACGGTGGCGACCTACTCGGGCGTCCTCGACGACCTGCGGCGCGCCTACGCGAAGCTCCCGCTCGCGCGCGAGCGCGGGCTCAAGGCGGGCGCGTTCTCGTACAACACGGGGGCGCTGCGGTGCCCCACCTGCGACGGCACGGGACAGGTCTCGCTCGATGTGCAGTTCCTGCCCGACGTGGACATCCCGTGCCCCGATTGCGGCGGCGCGCGCTACGCGCCTGCCGCCCGCGAGGTCAAGCTCGCGGGGGACATCAGCCTGCCCGAGCTTCTGTCCTACACCATCGACCAGGCGCGCGACGCCCTCGCCGAGACATCGCTGCGCAGCGTGAAGGCGAAGCTCGAGGTCCTGCACGACCTGGGGCTCGGCTACCTCACCCTCGGCGAGGCGACGCCGGCGCTCTCCGGCGGCGAGGCGCAGCGCCTCAAGCTCGCGAGCGAGCTCACGCGCGATCAGGCCGGCACCCTCTTCGTGTTCGACGAGCCGACCATCGGCCTGCATCCGCTCGACGTCGAGCTCCTGCTCGGCGTGCTCCAGCGCCTGATCGATCACAGGGCGACGGTCGTCGTCATCGAGCACGACCTCGATATGATCGCGAACGCCGATTACGTGATCGACCTTGGTCCGGGCGGTGGCGACGCGGGCGGGCGCATCGTCTGCGCGGGCACCCCCGAGCAGGTCGCGGCCTGCCCGGAGAGCGTGACCGGCCGCTACATCGCCGAGGAGCTGGGCGGTAACGCGCGGGCGCGACACGCGCCAGGATGTCGCCGTGATGTCGCTTGGATTCCTGAGG
Source organism: Enorma burkinafasonensis (assembly GCF_902150035.1). GTDB lineage: Bacteria > Actinomycetota > Coriobacteriia > Coriobacteriales > Coriobacteriaceae > Enorma > Enorma burkinafasonensis. The sequence continues at coordinate 121,729 of NZ_LR597506.1, read as the reverse complement.
TTCCCTCTGGATAGTCCGTGGATTGTCCAAGGCGGTGCGGGTCATTGTGCGTACGGGAGAGTGCGGCGCACCCCGATTTGACTGGGATGGAAAGAAGCTGGAACGAGGCGAGTGAGCTTTCGGCAGGAAGTCGGTTGGATGCCGGGCGGATTTTGGGCAGATCTTGATGGTATCGGTGGGTTCACGTCCATCGAATGGAGGTCCGCCCTTGGAGACCGTTATCGCCGGGCTGTCGGTATTTCAATATCATCGAATCCCGCCTCGAATCTTGCAGGCGCTCGACGAACCGCTCGATATCTCCACGCTATCCGGCCGTATCGGGTTGGGGCGCCGCGAGAAGTTCCTCCTCTATCTAGATACCCCGCTGGACGTCTTGGTGCGCAGCCGTTCCGAATGCCACCGATCGCGCGGCATGAATCGCATCCTGTGGGAAGGCGCCCTTCCGTCGGGTGCCGTATGGGAGGTCGATGCCTACCTCAAGGTCACCTCCCCGGCTTTCACGCTCTTCCTTCTTGCGAGCCGGATGAACCGATACAGGCTCGCGATGGCAATGTACGAGCTATGTGGCTCATTCACCGTGTTCAAGACGCTGCCGCAGCACTTTGATTTGGCCCGGACCTTGGTGCAGCTGCCGAAGAGACTGTCCGATGGATGGCGGCCGGTCGTCGACGAACGGGGCAACATAACCGAATTATGGCGACGGCCGCCGCTCGTTACCGTCGAGGAGCTGTGCTCGATGGCTGGGCGGGTGCACGGCAGAAAGGGATACCGAGCCTTTACTCGCACGATAGACGAGATCAGGGGCGTGGCCGCATCGCCCCTCGAAGCGCGCGCCGCCATGCGGCTGTGCGGAAGCCGTCTCTACGGCGGAGAAGGATTCGGGCCGGTTGAGCTCAACCGCCGCGTTGCGTTCAGCCGGGCGGCGAGAGCCGTCACGGACGGGAGCTGCGGGTTCGTTGATATGTTTTTCGAGGCGGATGGGCACCACGGGGATTTCGGGCTGGAGTGCCAGGGAAGAGCCGTGCACGGCCCAGGGGCGGTGACCGGAGCGGATGCGAACAGGCTGCTCGGCTTGCAGATCATGGGTATCGATATGGCGCTGTTGACCCATGAACAGCTTCGTGACGACTACCGGTTCGAGCAGGTAAGAAAGATGGTAGCTGCCAAACTGGGTGTGACCTACAGGGAGAAGACCGCCAGGCAGAAGCGGTACGAACGCGACTTGGTCGATGAGCTGTTCTGCAATTGGGGTGCACTGGGCCGACGAGGCGGCTGAACGCCGATGATTTCCAAGGGCAGCGGACATTTTCAGGTGGGAATTTGCGGTTGCCAAACTCTTTTTCAAGTAGTCGGTACCTTATTCGAATACCCGCGAGTAGCCGAGCGCAGAACGTGATCGATACCTGCGAAATGATGGGTCGGCAAGACGGTTATATCAAGGCGTTTCCGAAAAGGTACCTACTACTTGAAATAATGCCAAAGAGACGCCGCCGCGCGCCCTATATAAGGGCGCGGCGGCTAGCCCAGGAGCTCCGAGACGGTGCTTGCCACCAAGGTCCGGGGCAGAAGGACGTCGAGGCCCGATTCGCGGCGGGCGACCTCGCGCATCTTCGTCGAGAAACCCATGCAATCGAGGCAGAGGAACGCGCAGCCGCTGTCGCGCAGGGAGCGCGCCGCGCGGGCGATGGCGTCGAGGTCACCATAGGGTGATGCCTGGACCGTCTTGATGGTGAGGCCGGCCTTGCCCCACCAGACATGCGCCTGCTCGACCTGGGCGGCATCGGGGACCATGACGGCGATGGTCCGTCCGCCCGCGAGGGCATGGGCGACGCTGTAGAACAGGGGCTGCGGCACGATCAGCGGGACGCGGTGGCGCAGCTGCGGAAAGCCCCCGGTGCAGAGCAGGATGATCGCATCGGCGCCCGCGGCCTCCGCCTCGTCGATGCGCTGCTGGACGAGGGGGACGATCCGTGTGCCCGAGAACGTCGCCTGCCGCCCGTCGCGCATGCGCGAGACGAGCACCTCCTCGCCGGGGAGGGGCTTGAGCTCGCGTTCGACATCCTCGAGGGTCATGTCGTCGAGCGCGCCGTATTCAACGAGCTCGAGCCCGGGCGCGAGCCTGCTGCGGATGTCGTCCGTCATGTCGACCCGCGGCGCCTGGCCGACGGTGATCCCGGCGATGGTCCTCATATGCCCTTCCTTTCGCGTGTCCCGCGCCCTGGCTGGGCGGAAAACAGAAGGGGCCCGCGTGCGGGCCCCTCTCATCGAGGCGATGCGTTACTTCGCGTCGCCCATGGTCTGGTAGCGCTCCATGGTGCCGTAGAGCTCGACGAGGTGCGCCCACTGCTCCTCGTCGTAGAACTTGCAGCTCCCGGCGCCGAAGAGCTTGGCGACCTCGAGGGCGAAGCGCGCCGCCTCCTCAACGTCGGAGCCATGCGTCGCGCCCGTGGCGCAGCCGGCGACCATCTGCTCGGTGGCGATGGCCACGCCGACGACGGGGGCCGTCGTGGCGGTGGTGGGCTGCAGGATGCTGTTCAGGTGGTAGAGGTCGTTACCGTAGGGGGTGATGTCCTGCTGGGACAGGGCGAACACCTGCGGCATCTTGCCGGTCACGCGCGTCATGACGTCCATGAGGTCGTTGGCGACGGGAAGGATGTAGCCCTCCTTGGTGGTGGGGGAGATGGCGATGCCGTTCACGTTGATGATGCGGTTGCCCTTGGTGGTGTCGATGGAGACGATGGCCTCCATGCGCGGGTCAACCTCCATGCGGTTCATGGTCTCCATGTCGATGGGCGAGTCCATGAAGGGCACGGGCTCGTGCGGGAGCGTGGGCGCGTCGGGGCAGATGTGGGTGGCCACGATGACGTCGCCGGGGAGCACGTCGCCGGCAGCGTGCATCTCGACGAGCTTGAGCGCACAGGTGAGCGCGGCGAGCGCACCATCGCCGTCGGAGACGGCACCGATGAGCTCGGGGCGAGCGCCGAGGCCGCCGAGACGGCCGACCACGCCGAGCGTGGGAGCGTCACCGCCCTGGCTCTTGCCGTTCGAGCCGGGGATGAGGACCTTGATGCAGTCAGTCGAGCCGCGCTCGTTGTCGATGGTCTGGACCGTTACGTCGGTGGCTCCGCGGGTGCGCAGCAGCTCAGCTACCTCCTCGCCGTTTGCCTGGGGCTTGTCGATGAGGTCGTAGATCTCGAGCAGTTGGCGGAACAGCATGGAATGGCTCCTTTCGAGGGCGCGTGCGCCCGTTGCGGATGTACAGAAGCATTATATACGCGTCGAGGTGCGCAGGGGTGGCGACGGTGAGTCTCATGGGACCGCCGTTCCATAGGGGCCTCAGCCCCCGATCCTATGGGGTCGAGCGCACGTCATGGGTCTCGCTCGCGCCTCATCTCAACATTCTTGTATTCCGAAGAACTTGTTATGCTTTTTTGGGGCTGGAGTGTTACCGGCAGATGAACTGTTGGCAATGAGTTGGTCACAGAGGTGCTCGCACCCTATATTCGCCTCACATGCATGGGGCATGGAGTGGCGCGGCAAGCCGGCGCTCTGCCGGGCCGTCTCGCCGCGCAAAGCAAAGGAGGACAACATGGATCTTCTTACCAGCAAGTGCGTCTCGCGCCGCGGTCTTCTGGGCGGCCTGGGTGTCGTCGGCGCGGCGGGAGCGGTCCTAGGCATGGCCGGATGCTCGTCCGAGCAGGGCGGGTCGGGCAGCGGCTCCGGCGCCGCCGAGGGCGGCACGCTCAGCATCTCGCTCGCCTCGTCGCCTGCCTATCTCGACCCCGCCCGCTACACCGGCGTGTACGAGTCGCAGATCATCAACAACGTGTGCGACACCGTCGTGCAGTACTCCATGGACCTCACCGAGATCGTTCCCTGCCTCGCCACCGAGTGGGCCATCTCCGATGACGGCGCCACCTACACGTTCACCCTGCGCGACGACGCCGTCTTCCAGGCTGGCGAGTACCAGGAGGGCCGCGTCATGACCGCTGAGGACATCAAGTACTCGCTTGAGCGCTCCGCGAACGAGTCCTCCATGAACCGCCTCGACATGCTCGACCACTGCAACGTCATCTCCGACACCGAGATCGAATGCGTGCTGACCGGCCCGAACGCGTCGTTCCTGACGGCTCTCACCGACGCGGGCAACGCGATCGTCCCCAAGGAGGAGGTCGAGGGCTGGGGCGACAGCTTCGGCGAGCACCTCGTGGGCACCGGTCCGTTCGCGCTCAAGCAGTTCACGCGCGACCAGCAGACCGAGCTCGTCCGTCACGACGGGTACTGGGGCGAGAAGCCTAACCTCGATGGCGTGGTCTTCAAGGTCATCACCGACGCCACACAGTCGGCGAACGCGCTCTTCACCGGCGATGTCGACATGGTCACCGACCTCAAGGGCGAGTCGCTGCAGACGGTCGAAGGCGACTCAAACTACGTGGTCGACCAGATGGATGGCCTCAACATCGCCTACATCTACATGAACATGGTGAACGGCCCGACCGCCGACCAGCGTGTGCGCAAGGCTATCCTCATGGCCGTGAACCGCGAGGATCTCATCGCCGCCGGCTACCCGTACGGCGGGGCCTCCGAGGCGACGCTCCCGCTGCCCAAGGGGAGCTGGGGCTATGACGCGGCCGTCGAGGAGACCGTGCCGGCCTACGATCCCGAGGGTGCCCGCGAGCTGCTCGCCGAGGCGGGATACCCCGATGGCTTCTCGCTCAAGTACTACACGAGCAACACGACCCAGCGCCTCGACGTGGCCACCGTCTTCCAGCAGCAGCTCAAGGAGAACCTGAACGTCGACGTCGAGATCAACACCAACGACTGGGGCGCCTTCTCCGAGATCGCCGCAGCCGGTCAGGCCGACATCTACGCCATGGGCTGGAGCTGGTATCCCGACCCGTACTTCTTCCTGAACAAGCTGTTCGCAAGCTCCGAGATCGGGGCCTTGGGCAACGGCGCGGGCTTCAACGACCCCGAGGTCGACGACCTGCTCCAGCAGGCGCTGGAGGTGACCGACCAGGATGCTCGCGCCGACCTGTACAAGCAGGCGCTCGCGAAGATCGTGGAGAAGGACCCGATGCTGGTCTACGCGACCGAGGAGGTCTGCACGGGCCTCACGCAGGGGGTCCAGGGTTACGTCCAGCGTGCCGACCAGCTCGTGTACGTCGTGAACTCCGAGGTGAACATGTCCAAGTCCGCCTAGCGACCAGGTGGCTTCGGCTATCGCTACGGGCGATGGTTGGAAGCACGCGGCCGTGCACAAGGGGGCGCATGTAAGCGGCGCCGTGCGGGAACACCGCGCGGCGCCGTCGCTTTGCCGGAATAAAGTGTTACCGATGGGTGAATTGAGGCGAAGGGGTATGCAGACATCACGATTCATCCTATAGTTTACTGGTAAATTGCTGGAGCTATATCCATACCGCGCCGGCAAATATGCAGGTGGAGTGCAGGAAAGGACTGTGGAGCATGGATAGCACGAACGTCCAGAATGACCTCTGTGACCGCGTCCCGGGCGGTGCGGTCGACCCTGAGCGCATCAATGCACTCACGGAGGGGTTCGCCTCGAGCCGCGCGAACCGTATCGCCCGCAACGCCGTGACCTCGATGGGCATCGCCGCGGCGGCGCGAGACCAGCGCGCGTGCCGTGCCTATAAGGATACCTACGGGGTCTCGCTTGATGCCGCCAAGACCGTTACGCACCAGCACAAGTCCGGTCGCTGCTGGATGTTCTCGACGCTCAACGTCGTACGTGCGCGCACCTTGGGGATCCTCGACGTCGACGACTTCGAGTTCTCACAGGCCTACACCACGTTCTACGAGAAGCTCGAGAAGTCGAACTCCTTCCTGGAGCGCATCATCCAGACGGCGGACCGCTCGGCGAACGACCGGCTGGTGTACCACCTGACCCTGCACACCGCATCGGATGGCGGCCAGTTCATGTTCTGCGCGAGCATCCTGGAGAAGTGGGGCGCCGTGCCCAAGGACGCGATGCCCGAGACGGCCTGCACGCTCGATACGAAGTACATGAACGAGGTGCTGGGCGATATCCTCATCCGCGACGCTGCCATCCTGCGCGACCGTGCGGGCGAAGGCGCCGGCGCCGACGAGCTCGAGGCCGCGAAGGCCGACATGCTCGATGAGATCCATCGCTTCCTGTGCTGCTGCCTGGGCGAGCCTCCGCTGGCGTTCGACTTCGATTTCGAGGTGGGCGCACATGCGGACGTGGACGCCTCCAAGGTCGAGGTCACCGCGGACGGTCGCCGCATCCTGCGCGACCACGGCGTGACCCCGCTCGAGTTCCTGGAGCGCTACGCGCGCTTCAACCCCGAGGACTACATCGAGCTCGTGAGCATGCCCGGCGACACGCGCCCCTTCGGTCATCTCTACGGTGTCGATTGGTTCGACGCGGTGGTGGGCGGCCGTCCGCTGCGCCTCCTCAACATGGAGATGCCCGTGGTGGAGCAGGCCGTGATCGCCTCGCTCAAGGGCGGGGTCCCCGCGTACATGATGTGCGACGTGGGCAAGCGCACCCTGCGCGGCGACACCGACTTCGCGGGCGTCCTCGCGACCGACTCGCTCGACCTGGAGGGCCTCTTCGACATCGACCTCTCGATCGACCGCGGCGACAACCTCGATCTCAACGGTACCGGCATGTCGCACTGCATGGCCTTCCAGGGCGTGCAGCTCGACGAGGCGGGCGAGCCCGTTGCCTGGCGCGTGGAGAACAGCTGGGGTGCCGAGCAGTGCAAGAACGGCTACCTCATCATCAGCCGCGACTGGTGGCGCACCTACGGCGGCGACGTCGTGGTGGAGCGCCGGTTCGTGCCGGACGAGGTGCTCAGGCTGCGCGACACGCTCCCTGTGGATCACGTGGACCCGTGGGACGGCTTCATCAACTACCGCGCCTGGTAACGACGGTATCTCACGGGCCCGCGGCGTTCCGCGCGGGCCTGTGACAATAGGTCCTTTCGAAATGGAGGGAATGGAACATGAGCAAACTTACCAGCAAGACCGTATCGCGTCGCGGCTTCCTGAGCGGGCTGGGCGCCGTGGGCCTCACGGGCGCCGCGCTCTCCGTCGCGGGCTGCTCCTCTGAGGGCGGCACCGGTTCCGCCGGCAGCGGGGAGGTTGCCGAGGGCGGCACCCTGAGCATCTCGCTCACCGCCTCGCCGGCCCTTCTCGACCCGGTCAAGTACACCGGCGTCTATGAGTCGCAGATCATCAACACCGTCTGCGACACGCTCGTCCAGTACTCCATGGACCTCACCGAGATCGTGCCCTGCTTGGCGACCGAGTGGACCATCTCCGACGACGGTCTCACCTATACCTTCACCCTGCGCGACGACGCGAAGTTCCAGCCCGGTGAATACCAGGATGGCCGCGCCATGACCGCCGATGACGTGAAGTACTCCCTCGAGCGCTCCAACGTCGAGTCCACCAACAACCGCCTCGACATGCTCGATCACTGCAACGTGATCTCCGACACCGAGATCGAGTGCGTCCTCAAGACCCCGAACTCCGCCTTCCTCACGGCGCTCACCGATGGCGGCAACGCCATCCTCCCCAAGGAGGAGGTCGAGGGCTGGGGCGACAACTTCGGCGAGCACCTGGTGGGCACCGGCCCCTTCCAGATGGTTCAGTTCACGCGCGACCAGCAGACCGAGCTCAAGCGCCACGAGGGCTACTGGGGCGACCGCCCGAACCTCGACGGCGTGGTCTGGAAGGTCATCACCGACTCCACGCAGCAGGCAAACGCCCTGTTCACCGGCGAGGTCGATCTCGTCACCGACCTGGGCGGCGAGTCGCTGCAGACCGTTTCGGAGAACTCTGACTACATCGTGGAACAGCAGGAGGGCCTGAACTTCAACTACATCTACATGAACATGGTCAATGGCCCCACGGCCAGCCTCGACGTGCGCCGTGCGATCCTCATGGCGATCGACCGCGAGGAGATCCTCGCTGCCGCCTACCCCTACGGCGGAGCGACCGTGGCATCGGTTCCGCTGCCGCGCGGTAGTTGGGGCTACGATGAGTCCATCGAGGAACTCGTCCCGGCGCACGACCCCGAGGGCGCCAAGGAGCTCCTTGCCAGCGCCGGCTATCCGGACGGTTTCGCGATCGATCTGTACACGGGGAACACCACGACGAGCCTCGATGTGGGCACGGTGCTCCAGCAGCAGCTTAAGGAGACCCTGAACATCGACCTCACGATCCATCAGAACGACTGGGCCACGCTCTCCTCGAACGCTTCGTCCGGCGAGAGCGACATGGTCGGCATGAGCTGGACGTGGTACCCCGATCCGTACTTCTTCCTGAACAAGCTGTTCAGCACCTCGGAGATCGGCGGCAACGGGAACTCCGGGCGCTTCAGCATGCCCGAGGTCGACGACCTGCTCCAGCAGGCTCTCGAGGTCACCGACCAGGATGAGCGCGCGGACCTCTACAAGCAGGCGCTGCGCATCATCGTGGAACAATGCCCCATGATCGTGTACAGCACGGCCAACTCCAAGAACGGTCTCTCCAAGAACGTCCAGGGCTTCGTGCAGCGCGCCGATAACCTGGTCTATGTCGTGAACTCCGAGGTCAACATCTCGAAGACCGCGTAGCGACCGCTGCGTGTGCCGCCGCGCGCGGTTTGGCGAGAGCCTGCCGCGCGCGGCGTTTGCTAAGAAAGGTAGGGATTCGTGGCTAAGACGATTCTCAAGAGGGTGCTGCAGGCGATCCCCGTGCTCTTCGTGGTGATCACTGCGACGTTCATCCTCACGCGCATGGTCCCCGGTGACCCCGCCGTCACCATGCTGGGACCCCAGGCATCTCCCGATGCCGTCGCCGAGCTGCGCGAGCAGCTGGGCCTCAACGAACCCATGTGGAAGCAGTACATCGACTACCTGCTCGGTGTGCTGCAGGGTGACTTCGGCTGGTCGACCTCGTATAACAGCGACGTCATGCCCCTCATCTTGAGCCGTCTTCCCGCCACGCTCTCCATCACCATGACCGGCCTCGTCATCGCGGCGCTCGTGGGCATCCCCATCGGCGTCGAGTCCGCCCTGCACCAGAACTCGGTGCTCGACTACGTGTTCATGGTCGTCGCGCTCGTTGGCGTCTCGATGCCGATCTTCTGGCTCGGCCTCATGTTGGTCCTCACGTTCAGCGTGAACCTGGGGCTTCTGCCCGCCATGGGCATGGGCTCGTTCGCCAACGGCGTCTGGGACGTGGTGAGCCATATGATCCTGCCGGTGTTCTGCCTTGCTACCATCCCCGCCGCGACGCTCGCGCGCATCTCGCGCTCGAGCATGCTGGACACGATCGGGACCGACTACATCAAGTCGCTGCGCTCGCGCGGTGTGCGCGAGACGCTTGTGATCTGGAAGCACGCGTTCAAGAACGCTCTGCCGCCCATCGTGACGGTCCTGGGCCTTCAGATCGCCTCCGCCTTCACGGGCGCCATCCTCACCGAGACGATCTTTTCGTGGCCGGGTCTCGGCACGCTGATCGTGAACGCCGTGAACGGCCGCGACTACTCGCTCATCCAGGGCACGGTGCTCTTCACTGCCGTGGTCTTCGTCGTGGTCAACCTGATCGTCGACATCGTCTACGCCGTGATCAACCCACGCGTGAGTTACGAGGGAGGTGGCCAGAACTGATGGCAGCCAACGAAACCAAGGGCGGCGCACTCGGCGTCGAGGCCCAGCTCGAGATGGTGCGCCGCGAGCGCAAGGCGAACAACGCCTGGCACAAGCTCTCGCGCAACAAGATGGCCGTCGTGGGCCTCATCATCGTCGTCGCGATGGTGCTTTTGGCGGTCTTCGCGAACCAGCTCGCGCCGTATGACCCCAACGCCATCGACATGACGAACGCCTATGCGGCGCCGGGCAGCGCCGGCCATATCTTCGGGACCGATAACTACGGGCGCGACCTGCTCTCGCGCATCATCTACGGAGCCCGGATCTCAATCTTCGTCGCCGTGGGCGGCACGCTCGTGGGAGCGTTCGTGGGAGTCCTCATCGGTCTTGTCGCCGGCTTCTTCGGCGGGCTCCTCGACTCGATCATCATGCGCATCATGGACGGCATGATGTCCTTCCCGTTCGTCCTGCTCGCGCTCATCCTCATGACCATCCTGGGCCAGGGTGCCATCAACGTAGTCATCGCGCTCGGCATCGGGAACATCCCCTACTTCGCGCGCGTGGTCCGCGGCCAGGTGCATATCGTCAAGAACGAGGAGTACTGCAACGCCGAGCGCGTGCTCGGGGCCTCGCCGGCGCGCATCCTGTTCACGCACATCCTGCCCAACGCGATCTCGCCCATCATCGTGTACTTCACGCTGAACGTCGCGAGCGCCATCATCTCCGAGGCGGCGCTGTCGTTCCTCGGCATGGGCATCACCCCGCCCACCGCGTCCTGGGGCAATATTCTCTCGGGCGGGCGCACCTGCCTGCGCACCTCCCCGCACATCGCCACCATCTCGGGCATCTTCATCCTCGTCACGGTGCTCGGGTTCAACCTTCTGGGCGATGGTATCCGCGACGTGTTCGACCCCAAGCAGAAGCAGTAAGGAGGGTGCCGCATGGCTGAAATCGCACAGGACGGGGCCCGTGAGCACCTTCTCTCGGTGAAGGACCTCAAGACGTACTTCCACACCTCCGCAGGAATCTCCAAGGCGGTCGACGGCGTGAGCTTCACGCTCGACCGTGGCAAGACGCTCGGTATCGTGGGCGAGTCGGGCTCGGGCAAGAGCGTGACCGCCTCCTCGGTCATCCGCCTGCTGCCCAAGACGGGCTCCATCGAATCCGGCGAGATCGAGTTCGACGGCAAGGACATGGTCACGATCGACATGAAGGAGCTGCTGGAGATCCGCGGCAAGGACATCGCGATGATCTACCAGGACCCCATGACCTCGCTCGACCCGGTCTTCAAGGTCGGCAGCCAGATGATCGAGCTCATCCGCGCCCATGAGGACGTGAGCCGCGAGGAAGCCCGCAAGCGTTCGATCGAGATGCTGCGCCTGGTGGGCATCCCCGAGCCGGAGCGCCGCATGGACTCCTACCCGTACGAGCTCTCGGGCGGCATGTGCCAGCGCGTCATCATCGCCATGGCCATGAGCCTGCACCCCAAGTTCATCATCGCCGACGAGCCCACCACGGCCCTCGACGTGACGGTGCAGTCGCAGGTGCTCGACCTGCTCAAGGGCCTGCAGGAGAAGTTCGGCACCGCCATCCTGCTCATCACCCACAACCTCGGCATCGTGTGGAAGATGGCCGACGACGTCATGGTCATGTACGCCGGCCGCACCGTCGAGCACGCGTCGACGCCGGAGCTCTACGCCAACCCCCTGCATCCCTATACCTGGGGCCTTCTGGACTCCATGCCCAAGCTCTCGGATGACGAGAACGCCGACCTCAAGACCATCCCCGGCGTCCCGCCCGATCTGAGGCTCACCGGCACGTGCTGCAACTTCTGCAACCGCTGCCCGTACGCGAAGGAAATCTGCGAGCGCGAGGTGCCGCCCTTGAAGGAGGTCGCGCCCGGCCACCTGGTCGCCTGCCACCTGCAGGACGGCAAGGGCGGTCTTGTGAGAGGAGAGGTGAATCGATGAGCGAGATGACTCAGGCTCCCGCAGCCGAGCAGGCCGAGGAGCGCCAGCCGATCCTTTCCATCCGCCATCTGAGCAAGGACTTCCGCCTGCGTGGCGAGGGGCTGTTCGACAAGCCCAAGACCCTCCATGCCCTCTCGGACGTCTCGCTCGACGTGTACGAGGGCGAGACCCTCGGCATCATCGGCGAATCGGGCTGCGGCAAGTCGACGCTCGGTCGCTGCGTGGTGCAGCTGCACCAGGCGACCGCCGGCGAGATCCGCTACAAGGGCAAGGATATCAACGGCCTCAAGGGCCCCGAGCTCAAGGCCATGCGCAAGAACATCCAGATGGTGTTCCAGGACTCCTACTCCTCGCTCGACCCGCGCTTCACCGCCGCCCGTGCCATCGAGGAGCCGCTGCGCATCTACAACCTCGTGCCCGACAAGGCCGAGCGCGAGAAGATCGTCTTCGACCTCATGAAAGAGGTCGGCCTCGATATCCAGCATATGGAGCGCTACCCGCATGAGTTCTCGGGCGGCCAGCGCCAGCGCATCAACGTGGCGCGCGCGCTCGTGCTCGACCCCAAGATCATCGTGTGCGACGAGCCCGTCTCTGCCCTCGACGTGTCGATTCAGGCGCAGGTACTGAACCTCTTCCGCCGCCTGCAGCGCGACCGCGGCCTCACGTATCTGTTCATCAGCCACGACCTCTCGGTCATCAAGCACATCTCGGACCGCATCGCGATTATGTACCTGGGCCGCGTGGTGGAGCTCTGCCCCGCGCATCGCGTCTACGAGAACCCGATGCACCCCTACACGCAGGCGCTGCTCTCGGCGGTGCCGCCCGAGAGCCCCTTCCAGAAGACCGAGGAGCTCAAGCTCAAGGGAGAGATCGCGAGCCCGGTAGGGGAGCAGGTGGGCTGCCCGCTCGCCGGCCGCTGCCCGTACTGCGAGGAGCGCTGCCGCAAGGAGCGCCCCGCCCTCACCGAGGTGGAGCCGGGGCACCAGGTCGCGTGCTTCCGCTACCACGACGCGGCGACCGCGTAGCGCGCGGGGAGTCGCGCTGGATCTAGCGGGGTGTAGCAGCCCCGAGCCGATAGGGCTCATCCCGTGCGGCGGTTCCGTGCCAGCGCTTCGCACGCGCGGCACGCTCGCGTAGGCTTTGTGCTTAGTCCGTATCGTATGGCCCGCTGCCGTTTGCTGGCGGCGGGCCGTTCTATGATGGGAGGCGTAACGCCTCCGGTGTCCATCGACCAAGAAAGGCGGGTGCTCCTATGGCCCCAACGAAGGAATCCCTGCATCAGGCGGTGCTCGACCAGCAGGACGAGCTGCTCGAGCTCTGCCGCGACCTGATCCGCATCAAGAACCAGAGCCCCATCGACAGCCAGGCGCCGGCTATCGCGTTCGTGCGCGACTACCTCGAGCGCGCCGGCATCGAGAGTGAGGAGATCGTCGGCGACGGCGGCGAGGACTACCCGGTCGTCTACGCGCAGATGGGCGACCCGTCGGGCTTCCGCGTGGTGCTGAACGGGCACGTGGACGTGGTGCCCGTAGGCCAGCTCTCGGGCTGGGACTTCGACCCCTTCGGAGCCGAGATGCACGACGGCAAGATCTTCGGCCGAGGCGCGTCCGATATGAAGTGCGGCCTCGCGGTGCTGCTCTTCAGCATGAAGATGCTCCGGGCCTCCGGCGCGAAGCTCAAGGGCGACATCCGCCTGCACATGGTGTGCGACGAGGAGATCGCGGGCAGCGGCACCAAGTGGTTCTGCGAGAACGGCTACGCGGACGGCGCCGACGCGGTCATGGTGGGCGAGCCCACCGGGCACGAGACCATCGAGATCGGCCAGAAGGGCATCCTGCACCTCACGCTGACCGCCCACGGCGTGCCCGGCCACGGCTCGACCAACAACTACAAGGGCGACAACGCCATCGTGAAGCTCGCCCGCGTGCTCGTGAACATCGACCAGATCATCTCCGTGCCGGGTCATTTCCTGCCCGAGCACGCCCGCGCGGTCGAGAACTCGCGCATCGTTGCCGAGCGGACCATCCCCGCCGATGGCGTGGGCAACGTCGTGGACCACATCTCGTGCAACGTCGGCATTATCCAGGGCGGCGGCAAGATCAACCAGGTGCCTGACCTCGCGACCGCGCAGATCGATGTGCGCCTGCCCTATGGCACGGACCACGACGAGGTCGTCGCCGCCGTGGAGCGCGTGATCGCCGAGAGCGGCGTCGAGGGCGTCGAGCCCACCTTCGAGTGGATTACCGAGGGCAACGTGACTTCCGACACCTGCACGCTCGTCACGAGCCTCAAGAAGAACATCGAGGAGGTCTGGGGCGAGGAGTGCCTGCCGGCCTACCAGTGGGCCTCGAGCGACGCGGCAAACTACCGTCTGCTGGGGTGCCCCACGATCCAGTTCGGGCCGTGCAACAACGACGGCATCCACGGCTACAACGAGGACGTTGACGTGATCGACGTCGTGCACGCTGCCGAGATCTACATGCTGACGCTCTGCGACATGCTCGGCATCGAGTAAAGGAGGCTACCCATGGCAGATATGGAGACGGCGGCTCAGGCGAACGCCGTGCCCGAGAGCGCCGAGGCGCGCCTCACCTGGAGCGCCGGCGGCCGCGAGATCGGCTATACCGCCCGCGCGGGACACGTGGACGTCTTCGATGCGGGCGGCGTGCTCGAGGGCAAGATGTTCAACGTCGCCTACCTGGCGGACACCGTGGACGGTGCCGCGGTGGACGCGCGGCGCCGCCCGGTGAGCTTCTGCTTCAACGGCGGCCCGGGCTCGGCCTCGGTGCCCATCAACTTCGGCGGCATCGGGCCCCGCCGCGTGGTGCCCAACGGCTGCGGCTTCGTCGATGCGGCGGCCTATGAGGTGGAGGACAACCCGGGCACGCTCCTCACGGAGAGCGACCTGGTGTTCCTCGATGCGCTCGGCACAGGCTGGTCGTTCGTCGCCGAGGGGTACGACAAGGGGCGCGTGTACGGCCTCGAGGGCGATGCGCACGCGTTCTGCCGCGCCATCTGCCAGTGGCTCGAGGACAACGGCCGCTGGGGCTCGCCGCTCTACCTGGTGGGCGAGTCGTACGGCACCATGCGCAACTCCGTGCTCATGCGCTACCTCGGCGAGGCGGGCGTGCCCGTCGCCGGCGTGGTCATGGTGTCGGCGCTCTTCGACTGGACGCAGAACCTGCCGGGCAACGACCTCTACTACGTGGGCATGATGCCCTCGTTCGCGGCGACGGCGCAGTTCTTCGGCCTTGCGGGCGAAGGCGTCGACGAGGACGAGTGGTTCGACCGCGCCTCCGAGTTCGCGGGCGGCACGTACGCCCTGGCGCTGCTTCAGGGCGACCGCATCGACCCCGAGCGCCAGCGCGCGGTGGCCGAGGAGCTCTCTGCCTTCATCGGGCTGCCTGCCGACTACCTCGTCGAGCGCAACCTCCGCGTGTCGCTCGAGGAGTTCAGGCGCGACCTCATGGCCTCAGACGACAAGGTGATCGGCCGGCTCGACATGCGGTTCGCCGGCAGCGCCCTGCTGCCGCTGCAGACCGCCTCGTTCTACTTCGCCTGCGACGACCCGGCGAGCCACGCGATCGAGAGCGCCTGGTACGCGGCGTTCCGCGCCTTCCTCCACGACGAGCTGGGCTACCGCGGCCCTGCCGGCTACCGTCTGAACGTGTGGAGCGAGATAGGCATCGGCTGGAGGTGGGTGCATGACGAGCCCGGCGTCGACGAGACGACGGTCGCCGCGCCCAACGTGGCGCTCGACATCGCCGTGGCGCTCCGCCGCAGCCCCACGACCAAGCTCATGATCATGGGCGGCCGCTTCGATGCGGCGACGCCCTGGTGGAACATGGAGCACACCATCTCCCAGCTGTACCTGCCGCGCGAGCTGCGCGACAAGATCCGGTTCTGCCGCTACGGCTGCGGGCACATGTGCTACGTCGACGAGCCCACGCTGGCCCGCATGACCGAGGACTTCCACGAGTTCTACCAGGCCTGATCTAAGGGAAACCGACCCGGGCCATGGGCCGCCCCCATGGCCATGCGACGATCGGCCCCGCCCGGCGTCCCGACCAACAAGAGAGGAAGAAGATGATCAAGGAGATCGTGAAAGACCGTGAGTTCCTGTCCAAGCCGGCGGAACCCGCGACCATCGACGATATGGAGGTCATGCAGGACCTCCGCGACACCCTCGAGTCGCTCGAGGACGCCGTGTGCCTCGCGGCGAACCAGATCGGCTCGCTGAAGGCCATCATCGCCTACGAGGACGGCGGCCGCACCTACACGATGATGAACCCCAAGATCAAGATCGCGGCGCAGCCCTACACCGCGCAGGAGAGCTGCCTCTCCCTCGAGGAGGTCACGGAGGTCAAGCGCTTCCGCATGATCACGGTCGCCTACCAGGTGCCCCAGGACGGCAACCTCGTGCGCCGCACCAAGCGCTTCAGCGGCTGGACCGCCGAGGTCGTGCAGCACGCGATCGACCACTGCGCCGGCAAGCTCGTCTAGCGAAAGGACCAGAGCATGGTTGAAGAGCAGGATGTGAGGGCCGCCGAGGAGCTCATCGGCTTCATCCAGGCGTGTCCGAGCATGTTCCACACGACGCGGACCATCGCCGAGCGCCTCGATGCGGCCGGCTTCACCCGCCTCGCCGAGGGCGACGCGTGGGAGCTCGCGCCCGGCGGTAGGTACTACACCACCCGTAACGGCTCGAGCGTCATCGCCTTCAAGGTGGGGGAGCGCGCCGCGGTGCCGGAGCGCTATCACTTCCAGGTCACCGCCTCGCACGGCGACTCGCCCACCTTCAAGCTGAAGGCGCTGCCTGTCATCGAGGGCCCGGACGGGATGCTCCGCCTGGACGTCGAGGCTTACGGCGGCATGATCGACTACACCTGGTTCGACCGGCCGCTCTCCATCGCGGGCCGCGTGCTCGTGGAGACGGGCGGCCGCGTCGAGAGCCGGCTTATCGCCCCCGACCGCGACCTCGCGATGATCCCGAGCCTCGCGATCCACCTCGACCGCGGCATGAACGACGGCTTCTCGCCCAACCGCGCGACGGACGTCGTGCCGCTCGTCTCCGCCGGCGAGCTCACGGCCGAGGGCTTCGACGCGCTCATCGCCCGCGAGGCCGGCGTCGCGCCCGAGCAGGTGCTCGCCCGCGACCTCTTCCTCGTGAGCCGCGTTCCGGCGCGCGTGTGGGGCGCCGAGCGGGAGTTCGTCTCGTCGCCCAAGCTCGACGACCTGATGTGCGCCTTCACCTCGCTCAAGGCCTTCCTTGCGGCCGAGAACCCCGCGAGCGTCAACATCTACTGCTGCTTCGACAACGAGGAGGTGGGCTCCAACACCAAGCAGGGCGCGATGTCGACCTTCCTGCCCGATACGCTCACCCGCCTCACCGGCGCGCTCGGCCTTACGCCCGAGGACTACCGCCGCGCACTCGCGCGCTCGATGATGGTGAGCTGCGACAACGCGCACGCGCTGCACCCCAACAAGGCCGACAAGTACGATGGCCTGAACCGCTGCCACCTGAACGGCGGCATCGTGATCAAGGAGGCGGCGAACCAGCACTACTGCACCGACGCCTTCAGCCGCGCCGTCTTCATCGCCGTGTGCCGCCGCGCCGGCGTGTCGTTCCAGACGTTCGCGAACCGCAGCGACATGGCCGGCGGCTCCACACTGGGCAACCTGTCCAACATGCAGGCGAGCATGCATGCCATCGACGTGGGCTGCGCCCAGCTGGCGATGCACTCGTCCTACGAGACCGCGGGCACGCGCGATGTGGCCCAGGTCGCCTCGGCGCTCAAGGCTTTCCTCGAGGCCGACCTCGCCATCGAGGGCGCCGAGTCGGTCGAGCTGGGGTAGTCAGCCGGCGATCGAAGCGACAGGGCGCTTGGAGCGTCTGCGCATAGCGAACAGGGCCCTGCGGGATGGATCCCACAGGGCCCTGCGTGCATATGGGAGCGGTTGCAGCTGCGCTTGGTACAGTTGCAGCCGTCTAGTTCAGCAGCATGCGGTCGTTCGCGAGCTCGCCGCCCGAAACCTGCTCGAACTTTTGCAGCAGGTCGGCCACGGTGAGCGCGGCCTTCTCGGCACCGGCGACGTCGTAGATGACGCGGCCCTCGTGCATCATGATGAGGCGGTTGCCGAGGCGGATCGCGTCGTTCATGTTGTGCGTGACCATGAGCGTGGTGAGCTTGCGCTCCGAGACGATCTTCTCGGTGAGCTCGAGCACCTTCGCGGCGGTCTTGGGGTCGAGCGCCGCCGTGTGCTCGTCGAGGAGCAGCAGCTTGGGGTCGGTGAGCGTGGCCATGAGCAGGGTCAGCGCCTGGCGCTGGCCGCCCGAGAGCAGGCCGACCTTGGCGGTGAGGCGCTGCTCGAGGCCGAGCCCGAGCTCCTTCAAGCGCTCGGCGTACTCGTCCTTCTCGGCCTTGGTGACGCCCCAGGCGAGCGTGCGGGTCTTGCCGCGGCGCTTGGCCATGGCGAGGTTCTCGATGATCTGCATGTCGGCGGCGGTGCCCATCATGGGGTCCTGGAAGACGCGGCCCAGGTACGTGGCGCGCGCGGGCTCCGAGAGCCGCGAGATGTTCTTGCCGTCGAGCGTGATGGTGCCCGCGTCCATGGGGTAGACGCCGGCGATGATGTTCATGAGCGTCGACTTGCCGGCGCCGTTGCCGCCGATGACGGTGACGAAGTCGCCGGGCGCGAGGTTGAGGTCGATGTCCACGAGCGCGCGCTTCTCGTTGATGGTGCCCGCGTTGAAGGTCTTGCTGACGCGTGCGAGGTCGAGCATGGTTAGCGCCCCCCTTCGGTGGTGGTGTCGCCCGAGGCGGCCAGCGCCTTCGAGGCGCGTGCGTAGGAGCGCCTGAGCTGGTACTTCTCCCACACCACGGGCACGCAGAGCGCGAGCGCCACGATGACGGCCGAGATGAGCTTCATGTCGTTGGCGTCCATGCCCAGCTGCAGCACGATGGCGCGGATGAGGAAGTAGACCACCGAGCCCACGACGGCGGCGGTGAGGCGGCTGCCGAAGGAGCGGAGCTTGCCGGGGGTGAGGCGCCCCAGGACCTCGCCGATCACGATGGCGGCAAGGCCGATCACGATGGCGCCCGTGCCCATGCCGATGTCGGCGTAGCTCTGGCTCTCGCACACCAGGCCGCCCGAGAGGCCCACGAGGCCGTTCGAGAGCGTGAGCGCGATCATCTTGGTGACCTTGGTGTTCACGCCGAGCGCGCGCACCATGGCCTCGTTGTTGCCCGTGGCGCGGCAGGCCGAGCCGATCTCGGTGCCGAAGAACCAGTACAGGCCCACGATGATGAGCACGGCGAAGATAAGGCCCACGAGGATGGAGGCGACGTTCTGCGCAAGGCCGGTCGCCTCGGTCACCGTGGAGAAGAGCGTGTCCACGCGCAGGAGCGGCGTGTTCGACTTGCCCATGATGCGCAGGTTCACCGACCAGAGCGCGATCTGCGTGAGGATGCCGGCGAGGATGGCCGGGATCTCGAACACCGTGTGCAGAAAGCCGGTGACGGCGCCGGCGAGCATGCCGGCGAGCATCGCCATGATGATGGCGAGCGTGGGGTCCATGCCTCCCACGACAAGCACGGCGCACACGCAGCCGCCGAGCGCGAAGCTGCCGTCGACGGTGAGGTCGGCGATGTCGAGCAGCTTGTACGTGATGAAGACGCCGAGGACCATGACGCCCCAGAGAATGCCCTGCGAGACGGCGCCAAGCATGGCGAGTCCCATAATCTCCTCCAACCTATTCCTGACGCGCGGGCGCCTTCCCGCGCGCATGCGGTGCAATCACAGCGACTCTACAGTCTAGCATGCCGGCGCGCTGCCCGCGACAGGGCCCGGGAGCTGAACGGCGGGTTGTAATCGAGCCGAAATGTAGGGGTTGGCAGCTTCACGCGAGGGAGGCGGGAGGTGGGGAGCGGCACAGGGCGCCGATGCCGGCCCGTCTGCCGTGCGGGCGGCGCCGCATCAAGAGAGCGCCCCGTGCGGAGGTGATCCACACGGGGCGCTCGGAGTGCGCTTGATGGGAACGCGACGCCGGGAGGTTAGGCCGCGGAGACGTCCTCGCCGCCCTCGTCGGCGAGCGCGGAGACGTCGACGCCGATCTCGTCGGCCGTGGCCTGGTTGTAGACGAGGTCGCACTCGTCGGCCGTCATGGTCTCGACGGGCATCTCGGCGGGGTCGGCGCCCTCGGCGAGGATCTGGACGGCCATCTCGCCGGCGCGGTAGCCGAGCTCGTAGTAGTTGATGCTCACCGAGGCGAGGCCGCCGGCCTCGACCTGGCCGACCTCGCCGCAGATCGTGGGCACGCCGGCTTCGTTGGCGATGCTCGCGATCTGGGTCATCGCGGACGCGATGGTGTTGTCGGTGGGCGTGTAGACGACGTCGACCTGGTTGACCATCGCCTCGACGACGCTCTGGATCTCGTTCGAGCTCGAGACGGTGTAGCGCTCGTGCGCGATGCCCGCGGCGTCGAGCTCCTCCTCGGCGAGCGCGATCTGGATCTCGGAGTTGCTCTCGGCGGTGCAGAAGAGCAGGCCGACGTTCGCCGCGTCGGGGACGAGCTGCTGGAGCAGAGCGATCTGGTCCGCGACGGGGTTCATGTCGGAGGTGCCGGTGAGGTTGCCGCCGGGCGCGTCGTTCGCGTCGACGAGGCCCGAGGCGGCGAAGTCGGTGATCGCGGTGCCGATGATGGGGATGTCGCTCGTCGCGCCGAGGGCGGCCTGGGCGGCGGGCGTCGCGATGGCGAGGATGAGGTCGCAGCCGTCGTTCGCGAAGGTCTGCGCGATGGTCTGGCAGGCGTTCTGGTCGTTCGACGCGTTCTGCTGGTCGGCGTCGTAGGCGATGCCGGAGTCGTCGAGCGCGGCGATGAAGCCCTCGTTGGCCTGGTCGAGCGCGGCGTGCTGCGTGAGCTGGAGCACGCCGATGCGGAACGTGCCGGACGCGGCGGCGGAACCGGAGCCGGCGCTCTCGCCGCCGCTGCAGCCGGCAAGGCCGATCATGCCGCCGAAGGCCGCGACGGCCGTGCCGGCGAGCCCGGCCGAGAATGAGCGGCGGGTGAGTTCGAAGCGGTGCATGGTCTTCTCCTAGCGTGAGAGACGGCGATGGGGGAGCTCCCCCATCGCCTGGGGTTTAGACGATCTCGGGGCTGTCGAGAACCGAGAGGTCGATGCCGCAGGCATCGGCCGAGCCCTGGTTGGCGATGAGCGTGCACTCGCTCGCGTCGAGGTACTCGATGGGCATCTCGGCGGGGTCGGCGCCCTCGGTGAGGATGCGCACGGCCATCTCGCCGGCGCGGTGCCCCAAATCGAAGTAGTTGATGCTGTACGACGCGGTGCCGCCGTCCTCCACCATGGTGTCGCAGCCCACGATCGCGGGGACGCCCGCCTCGTCGGCGATGGAGGACACCTGCGCCATCGCGGCCGCGATGGTGTTGTCGGTGGGTGCGTAGACGGCGTCGACCTGGCCGACCATCGTCTCGACGACGGACTGGATCTCGTTCGAGCTCGAGACGGTGTACTCCTCGTAGGCGATACCGGTCCCGTCGAGCGCCTCCTTGGCGAGGTCGATCTGGACGGTCGAGTTGCTCTCGGCGGTGCAGTAGAGCAAACCGACGGTCGCCACGTCGGGCACGAGCTGCTGCAGGAGGTCGATCTGGTCGGCGACGGGCGTGAGGTCCGAGCTACCGGTGACGTTGCCGCCGGGGGCGTCGTTGGTCGCCACGAGGCCGACGGACTCGAAGTCGGTGATGGCGGAACCCACGATGGGGATCTCGTCCGTCGCCGAGGCCACGGCCTGCGCCGCCGGCGTGCCGATGGCGAAGATGAGGTCGCAGCCGCCGTTCACGAAGGTCTGCGCGATGGTCTGGCAGGCGTTCTGGTCGTTCGAGGCGTTCTGCTGGTCGGCGTCGTAGGCGATGCCCGACTCGTCGAGCGCGGCGATGAAGCCCTCGTTCGTCTGGTCGAGCGCGGCATGCTGCGTGAGCTGGAGCACGCCGATCTTATACGAGCCGGCGGCCGGTGCGGAGCCTGCCGCCGAACCTCCTTCGGACGAGGTGCCGCCGCAGGCGGTGAGCGGCAGGGCGCCCGCGAGGGCGAGCGAGGCGATGAGGCCGCGACGGGTCAGGACGGGTGTGTTCATGGGCGTCCCCCGAAGGTCGTGCAGCCGCCGGTCGCGCTCGCGCCGTCGGCCGCGATGGATGGTGCTCGTGCCCGTATCGGGCTGAGACCTCCATCATACCTACGCGCCCGCGCCCTCCGGCGCCTCTTCACCAACTGTTAACCTTGGTCCGCGAAGCGTGTCGGCGGCGATGAGGACGGTCCCCGAGGGGTGCCGGCACGCGAGGTTCGAAAGCCGGTCGACGCGGACGGTCCTGAGGCCGCTCCGCTCGACGCCGGACCCCTCGACCTCGCCCTCGACGAACGGCACGTCGCCTGCGGTGAAGACGGCGATCGGCCTCATGCGCCGCGTGCCCGAGGCGAGCTCGAACGTGACGTGCGCGCCGGAGAGCATGCAGCGCCGCAGCAGCTCCTGCGCCGGCACGGTGACGAACTCCATGGTGGCGCGCCGGCGCTGCAGGCCGCGCCCGCGGCCCCGACGCAGGAGGGATTCGAGCTCCGCGCGCTGGTCGGGCCCCGCGAGGGGGAGGAGCGCCTCGACGAGATGCAGGCGGCGGGCGTTGCCGAGCGAGCCTCCCAGAAGCGCCCGCACGATCTCCTGCAGGTCGGCGGACGAGACGCTGCGCGACACGAGCGCGTAGCCGCGGTTTTTCATCGAGCGGATGTCGATCCCCGCCGCGCGCAGCGTCGCGACCGAGTTGCGCACCGAGCTGGGCGACGCCGTCAGTGGCTGGGGGAGGTCGGGCCTGCCCTCGGCGAGCAGCCGCGCGATGTCCGGGGCCGAGAGATGGTTGCGCTCGTCGGTGTAGCGCTCGAGCGCGCGCAGGACGGCGAGGGTCCTCAGGTCGGAGGGTGCGCGTCGGCACGCGGGCGGGTCGGAGGCGCCGCCCTCGTCCATGACCCGCTTCGCGCCCGCGTTGCTTCCGGCGCCCGTGCCCACCCGCGTCTCGTCCATGGCATCCCCCGTTCGTCCGCGGCACGCGTCCGCGCCCGCCTACGGCACCGGTCCGCCCGATGCTGCCATCACGGTAGGCGCGCGGGCACCTCAAACGGAAAAGCCCGCCGCATGCGGTCGCGTGCATGCGGCGGGCGGTAGGCCCGGTTGTCAACCGTTCCGGAATCTAACGGGAATCAAACCCCTTAGAACTCGGCGTTGCCGACGGTGCGCGGGTGCGGGATGACGTCGCGGATGTTGCCCACGCCGGTGAGGTACATCACGAGGCGCTCGAAGCCCAGGCCGAAGCCCGCGTGCGGGCAGGTGCCGTAGCGGCGCAGGTCGCAGTAGTACTTGTACTGCTCCGGTTCCATGCCGAGCTCCGCGATGCGGCGCTCGAGCACGTCGAGGCGCTCCTCGCGCTGGCTTCCGCCCACGATCTCGCCGATGCCGGGCACCAGGCAGTCGGCCGCGGCCACCGTCTTGCCGTCATCGTTCAGGCGCATGTAGAACGCCTTGATCTCGACGGGGTAGTCGGTCACGAACGTGGGCCGCTTGAAGTGCTGCTCGGTAAGGAAGCGCTCGTGCTCGGTCTGCAGGTCGATGCCCCAGCTCACGGGGTAGTCGAACTTCTGCCCGGCGGCGACGGCGGCCTCCAGGATGTCAATCGCCTCGGTGTAGGTCACGCGCGCGAAGTCGGAGCCCGCCACGTGCTCGAGGCGCTCGATGAGCCCCTTGTCCACGAAGCGGTTGAGCATTGCGAGCTCGTCCGGGCAGCGCTCCATCACGTCGCGGATGACGTACTTGAGCATGTCCTCGGCGAGGTCCATGTCGTCCTCGAGGTCGGCGAAGGCGATCTCGGGCTCGATCATCCAGAACTCGGCGGCGTGGCGCGTGGTGTTGGAGTTCTCGGCGCGGAACGTCGGCCCGAAGGTGTAGACGTCGCCGAACGCCATGGCGAAGTTCTCGGCGTTGAGCTGGCCCGAGACGGTGAGCGACGCCGGCTTGCCGAAGAAGTCCCGGCTCCAGTCGACCTCGCCCGCGGTGAGCGCGCCCATCGAGGCAGCCGCCTGCTCCTCGGTCACGCGCGGTGCGGTCGCGGGGTCGAAGGTGGTCACGCGGAACATCTCGCCGGCGCCCTCGCAGTCCGAGGTGGTGATGATCGGCGTGTTCACGTAGACGAAGCCGCGGTCCTGGAAGAAACGGTGGATGGCCGCCGCGGCGACCGAGCGCACGCGGAAGACGGCGCGGAAGAGGTTCGTGCGCGGGCGCAGGTGCTGCTGCGTGCGCAGGAACTCGACCGTGGCGCGCTTCTTCTGGAGGGGATAGTCCGGGGCGGAGGGGCCCACGACCTCGATGGTCTCGGCTGCGAGCTCGAAGGGCTGCGGTGCGTCGGGCGTGAGCTTGAGCGTGCCCGTGGCGGTGATGGCGGCCGACACGTTCTGGTGGGCGACCTCGTCGTAGTTCGCGAGGGCGTCGCGGTTCATGACGATCTGCAGGTCCTTGAAGCAGCTGCCGTCGTTCACGGTGACGAAGCCGAAGTTCTTCATGTCGCGGACGGACTTGATCCAGCCGGCGACGGTGACGCTCTGGCCGCCGAGGTTCTCGGAATCGGCATAGAGCTGGGCGATCTTGGTGCGGTTCACGTGGTGCTCCTTTATCGTGCGGGCGGCAGGCGCTGCGCCCGCCGCCGAGTGCTACCGGCTCACCATGATAGCAGGCTGCGCAGCCGCCCGCTCGCAGCGCCGCGCCCGTCACCGCGCGAGGATCGCGCGCTCGAGTGCGGCGGTGCAGCCGTCGATATCGCCTGTAGCGACGCCGGTGAAGTGGAACGAGCGCATGCCCGCCGCCTCGGCGCCGGCGCAGTTGTCCGCGCTGTCGTCCACGAACAGACAGCTCGCGGGGTCGAGTCCGTAGCGCTCGCACAGCAGCAGGTAGATGGCCGGGTCGGGCTTCATGATGCGCTCGAGGCCCGAGACGACGCAGCCGTCCATGAGCGGCCAGGCGGGCATGCGGTCGAGCTGCTCGTGGATGCGCGTGCTCGCGTTCGAGAGCAGGTAGACCCCGAGCCCCCGCTGCTTGAGGCGCGCCGCCAGGTCGTTCACCGCTCCGATGGGCTCGGAGCGCTCGGGCCAGCGCGCGATGCACTCGTGCAGGGCGGCGTGCAGCCGCTCGGGAAGCGCGGCCTCGGCGAGCCGGCGCATGGTGTCGTGGCCGATGACCCCGGCGTCGAGCAGCGCCCACTCGGTACGGCCGAAGAGCGCGGCGTGGAGCAGCCGGGCGTCGTCCTCGTTCTCGGTGAAGGCGCGGGCGAAGCGCGCTCCGTCAAACGTCATGAGGACGTTGCCCATGTCGAAGATGACGTTCGCGATGGGTGTGTTCGGCATGGATCCCTCCTTATGCAGGGCGGGCGCCCGGGGTTCGCATCCCATGTGATTGTACGCCAGCCGCCCGCCGTCGCGGTCGCTCCGCCGCTCGCCGCCGCGGGCGGGCGCAAAAGCATCGCACCATCGTCAAAACCGGTGGAATTGCCGGCGGATTTGACGGGCATGCGATGCTTTTGCGGGACCGGGGCGGCCGCTCTGGCGGTGCGGCGATACTTCACTACAATCTCGTAGGGAACCATGCAGGGGAGATTCGCCTGCCAACAGAGGGGACACGCATGAAGCTCGATGAGCTCGAGATAGGCAAGGACGCCGTCATCGCGTCGGTCGCGTCGGACGACGCGTCGCTGCGCCAGCACATCATGGACATGGGGCTCACGCCGGGCACCGAGGTCACCATGATGAAGTACGCCCCCATGGGCGACCCGCTCGAGATCCGCCTGCGCGGCTACGAGCTCACGTTGCGCCGCGTCGACGCCGCCCGCATCGGGCTCGTCGACGTGCACGACGCGCACAACTGCCCGCGCAAGAACCCCGAGGTCCGCGCGACCGCTCACCCGGCCTTCGGTGAGGACGCCCGCCGCCCGCGGCGGGAGGGGGCGGCGCTGCCCGAGTCCGCGCCCCTCACGTTCGCGCTCGCCGGCAACCAGAACTGCGGCAAGACCACCCTCTTCAACCAGCTCACCGGCTCGAACCAGCACGTGGGCAACTTCCCCGGCGTGACCGTCGACCGCAAGGACGGCCAGATCAAGGGCCATCCCAACGCCACGATCACCGACCTGCCGGGCATCTACTCGCTCTCGCCCTACACGAGCGAGGAGGTCGTGAGCCGCCAGTTCATCCTGGAGGAGCGGCCCGACGCGATCATCGACATCGTCGACGCGACGAACATCGAGCGCAACCTCTACCTGACGCTCCAGCTCATGGAGCTCGACCGGCCGATGGTGCTCGCCTTGAACATGATGGACGAGCTCACCGAGAACGGCGGCACCGTCGACGTGAACGCCCTCGAGGCGGCGCTCGGCATCCCCGTGGTGCCCATCGCCGCCGCGAAGAACGAGGGCATCGGCGAGCTCACCGAGCACGCGCTGCACGTCGCGCGCTACCGCGAGCACCCGGGGCGCGTCGACTTCTGCGACGAGCACGGCGCGGACGGCGGCGCGCTCCACCGCTGCATCCACGGCATCATCCACCTGATCGACGACCACGCCGAGGCGGCGCACCTGCCCGTGCGCTTCGCCGCGACGAAGCTCATCGAGGGCGACCGGCTCGTCACGGACGCGCTCGCGCTCGATGAAAACGAGCTCGACGCCGTGGAGCACATCATCCACCAGATGGAGGAGGAGGCCGGTCGCGACCGCATGGCGGCACTCGCGGACATGCGCTTCGGCTTCATCGAGCGGGTCTGCGGCGCCTGCGTGGTGAAGCCGCACGAGAGCCGCGAGCACCTGCGCTCCGTCGCCGCCGACCGCATACTCACCGGCCGCTACACCGCCATCCCGGTGTTCCTCGGCATCATGGCGCTCGTCTTCTGGATCACCTTCGACGCGGTGGGCCAGCGCCTCTCCGACCTGCTCGAGCTCGGCATCGGCGCCTTCACGGACGCGGTCGACGCCGCGCTCACGTCGTTCGGCCTGAACCCCGTGGTGCACTCGCTCGTGATCGACGGCATCTTCGCCGGCGTGGGCAGCGTGCTCTCGTTTCTGCCCATCATCGTGGTGCTGTTCTTGCTGCTCTCCATCCTCGAGGACTCGGGCTACATGGCGCGCGTGGCGTTCGTGATGGACAAGATCCTGCGCAAGCTGGGCCTTTCCGGCCGGAGCTTCGTGCCCATGCTCATCGGCTTCGGCTGCAGCGTGCCCGCCATCATGGCCACGCGCACGCTGCCCTCCGAGCACGACCGCAAGATGACGGTGATGCTCACGCCGTTCATGAGCTGTTCGGCGAAGCTGCCGGTCTACGCGCTCTTCTCGGCGGCGTTCTTCCCCGAGCACGCGGCGCTCGTCATGATCGCGCTCTACCTCATGGGCATGGCCGTGGGCGTCGCCGTGGCGCTCGTGCTCAAGGGCACGGCGTTCAAGGGCGACCCGGTGCCGTTCGTGATGGAGCTGCCCAACTACCGCCTGCCGAGCGCGAAGACCACGGTGCGCCTCGCATGGGATAAGGCCAAGGGTTTCGCGACCAAGGCGTTCACCATCATCTTCGTGGCGAGCGTGGTCATCTGGTTCCTGCAGACGTTCGACATCCGCTTCAATCTCGTCGCCGACCAGGCCGACAGCATGCTCGCCGCGCTCGGCACGCTCGTGGCGCCGCTCTTCGCGCCGCTCGGCTTCGGCAACTGGATCGCGGCAGCGGCCGTCGTGGCGGGCTTCGGCGCGAAGGAGAACGTCGCGGCCACGCTCACGGTGCTCATGGGTGGCTCGGTCGCGGCGCTCTCGACGCTGTTCACGCCGCTCACCGCGTTCGCGTTCCTCACGTTCGTCCTGCTCTACACGCCGTGTGTGGCGGCGGTCTCCGCCGTGCGCAACGAGCTGGGGACGCGCATGATGTTCGCGGTGGTGCTCATGCAGTGCGGCGTGGCGTGGCTCGTGGCGTTCGCCGTGCACGCGGCGGGGTTGCTGCTGGGCCTCGCCTAGGGCGGGGCGGCCGGCTCCGCCCCTAGCGTTCCATCTCGATCTGGCAGCTGCGCATCGTGGCGAGCGCCGCCTCGTGCGCCT
This sequence comes from Enorma burkinafasonensis, assembly GCF_902150035.1. Lineage (GTDB taxonomy): Bacteria > Actinomycetota > Coriobacteriia > Coriobacteriales > Coriobacteriaceae > Enorma > Enorma burkinafasonensis. The sequence continues at coordinate 93,974 of NZ_LR597506.1, read as the reverse complement.
CGGGCGTGACGCCGGCGCAGAGGGCGGGATCGACGCTCACGGGCACCTCGGGCAGCGCCGCCTTGATGAGCAGCGCATTCGAGACCACGCAGATGTCGGTGCACACGCCCACAAGCTCGATGGACTCGATGGGCTCCGCGGCGTTGCGCTGCACGAGGTAGTGCGCGAGCTCCGTCGAGCCGAACGTGGGCTTCTCGAAGACGCGCGCGTCGCGCTCGCGCTGGAGCTCGGCGAGCGCGGGGATGAGCTCCCAGCCCGGCGTGCCCTTGATGCAGTGGGGGACGGGCAGGTGTGCGCCCTCCTGCGTGGCGAGGTAGTTCTCGCTGTGCGTGTCGAGCGTGAAGATGAGCTCGCCGTCGAAGGCGCGGGCCGCCTTGACGAGCGCGGGTGCGATGGCCGCGGCCTCCGGCGTGCCGAGCGTGCCGTCGACGAAGTCGTTCTGCATATCGATGACGATCAGGTAGCGCTTGCCCATGGTTCCTCCCCGGGGTGCATAATGGATGTGCCCGCGCCGCCGGCAGGCGCCGCCGCGGGTCTCATGCCTTCAGATTATGCACCAGGTCCCGCGGGGGAGGGTCGAGGATGGCGTCCGGTTACCAGCACATTTCGCATGGCTTCGAGCCGGTGTTCGACGAGCGCTCGCGCGTGCTCGTGCTGGGGTCGTTTCCCTCGGTGCTCTCGCGGGCGAACGCGTTTTTCTACGGCAACCCCCAGAACCGCTTCTGGCGCGTGATCGCCGCGTGCACGGGCGAGCCGGTGCCGCCGAACGAGGGGGAGCCGTTGCCCGGCTCGGGTGCGGCCGCGTCGCTCGGCGAGTCGATCGCGGCGAAGCGCGACCTTCTGCTGCGCCATGGCATCGCGCTCTGGGACGTGATCGAGAGCTGCGACATCAAGGGCTCCTCGGACGCGAGCATAAGAAACGTCGTGCCGGCGCGCATCGAGCGCGTGACCGGCGCCGCGCCCGTGGGGGCCGTGGTGTGCAACGGCGGCACGGCCGCGCGCCTGTACAACCGCTACCTGTGGGAGCGCACGGGTATCGAAGCGGTGGCCCTGCCGTCGACGAGCCCGGCGAACGCGGCATGGAGCTTGGAGCGGCTCATCGCGCGCTGGGGCGAGGAGCTCACCCGGCTGCAGGTGTAGACCTCGCCGCGGCGCCCGCTAGCGCGCGAGCCCGCGGAGCCGCAGCCAGAGCCGCGAAGGCGAGGCGATGATGGGCGCGTCGAGCGCGCTTCCCATGCGCATGGCGCCGATGAGGCGGTCGATGGCCTCCGCGACCGGACGGCGCCACATACCGAGCCGTGGCGTGCCCATCAGCGCGGGGATCTGCCCGCCGTGCGTGACGATAACGGCACCCGACAGGACGATCCCGTAGGGGAGGAGCTCACCGCTGAGCCTCTCGAGCGCGTGCAGCCCTTCGCAGCCGTCCGCCGATGGGCAGACGACGACCAGGTACGCGCGCGCCGCGCCGTCCGCGGCGACGGGGGAGGCGCCGTGGGAAGGAGCGCTCGCAGCGGAGCGTGAGGCGCCGAGGGCCGCGGCGATGGCGGCGGCTTGGGGCATGGCGCCTACCGCGCAGGCCGCAATCGCCGTGTTGCACGGGGCCCCGCCGGCTTCCAGGAACGCGGTCGGTTCCGCATCGTCGCCCCGGTAGGAGGACATGCGCTCGTAGGCCGCATAGGCGTCCTCGAGGTCCGCCAAGAGCAGCGCCGCCGCCTGCCCGAGACCTGCCGCCTGCCCGGGACCCGCTGCGCGCCCGCGCGCGCCTGCGTCCCCGCCCGGCTCGAGCACGGCGATGCGCCGCCCAGGCGCGCGCCCCGCCCCGCCCCGCTCGGCAGCGTCCCGCTCGGCACGGTTCCCCGCAAGACGCTTCCCGCCGTCACGCTCGGCACGGCGCTCCGCAGGCTCCGCCATAGGGCCGCCCACGGCTACTCGCTCCCCAAAAACGCGCCGGACTGCCGGCTCCACAGCTGCGCGTACTCGCCGCCGGCGCTCACCAGCTCCTCGTGGCGGCCGTCCTCGACGATCTCGCCGTCGCGGATGACCACGATGCGGTCGAGCGCGGCGACGGTCGAGAGCCGGTGCGCGATGACGAGCGACGTGCGTCCGCGCATGAGGTTCTCGAGCGCGTCCTGGATGAGCTTTTCGCTCTCGGAGTCCAGTGCGCTCGTGGCCTCGTCGAGCACGAGGATCGGCGCGTCCATGAGGATGGCGCGCGCGATGGCGATGCGCTGGCGCTGCCCGCCCGAGAGCTTCACGCCGCGCTCGCCCACCTGCGTGTCGAGGCCGGCAGGCAGGCGCTCGATGAACTCGAGCGCGTTGGCCTCGCGCGCGGCGCGCCAGATCTCGTCCTCCGTGGCGTCCGGCCGGCCGTAGGCGATGTTCTCGCGCACCGTGCGATGGAAGAGCAGTGGCTCCTGCGGCACGTAGGCGATGTGCTGGCGCAGGCTCACCTGGCTCACGTGCGCGATGTCCTGCCCGTCGATCTCGATGCTGCCGCCCGAGAGGTCAGCGAGGCGCAGCAAGAGCGTGGTGAGCGTCGTCTTGCCCGAGCCGGAGCGGCCCACCAGGCCCACGCGCTGGCCCGCAGGGATGTGCAGGTTGAAGCCCCGGAACACCGTGTCCTCGGCGCTCGCGTCGGCATAGTGGAAGTCGATGTCCGTGAAATCGATCGCGCCCGCGGTGACCTCGAGCGCCGGCGCGTCCGGGTCGTCGTCGACCAGGCGCGGCTCGTCGAGCGCGACGGTGAGGTCGTGCGCCTCGCCGAACGAGCGGTTGATCTGCTGGAACATCTGCGACAGCATGTTGAAGCGGCCGGTGAGCGAGTTCGTGTAGGTGAACATCATGACGAGCGTGCCCGCCGAGATGCCGAACCACGCGTTGCCGCCCGCGATGAACACCGCGACGAGCCCCATCATCATCACGATGAGTGAACTCGTGACGGCGCCGGTTTTGACGGTGCGCTGCATGCGGCGGCTGTCGGCCGCCTTCACCTCCTGGTTGGCCTGCTCGAAGAGCCCCTGCTCGTAGGCCTCGCGGCCGGCGGTTTTCACGGCGAGGATGTTGGTGATGGAATCCGACAGCTCGCCCGAGAGGCGGTTCTGCGCGGCGCTCGCCGCGGCGTTGATGGGCAGGATCTTGCGGTACAGCCTGAAGACGATCGCCACGTAGGCGACGAGCACCACGGCGAGCACGGCGACGTAGGCGGGCGCGAGCGGGACGAGCATGGCGACGGTGAGCACCGCCGTCGCCGCGGTGGGCAGCGCCGAGTAGGTGAAGTTGTCCATGAGCAGGCTGTAGGCCGAGATGAACTTCTGGGTGGAGCTCACGAGCGACCCGCCGAAGCGGTTGGTGTGGAAGGTCATCGACTGGTTGGAGAGCGTATCGAACGCCTGCCGCCCGAGCTCGTACCCGGCGCGGATCTCGAGCTTGGCGCAGGCGTAGTCCTGTAGCTTGCTGCATACCTGGCCGGCGACGTTCACGGCGATGAGCGCGGCGATGTAGGGACCGAACACCGGGAGCACGTCGCGTGCGCCGACGCCGCCCGCGCCCACCATGTCGACGATCATGCCGACGATGAGCGGGCTCGCGAACGTGAGGAAGAATACGTAGCCGAGTGTGACGGCGACGTCGAGGATGAACATGGGCAGCTGTATCTTGGTGACGCCCCAGAAGTAATGGAGCGTGCGCAGGGTGGTGGAGGGGTTGCGCGCGGCCATGAGGCTCCCATCGACGGCGGCGGGACGTGGTATCGCTCAGCAGCATACCCCGCATCGCCCGACGCATGCACGAAGCGCCCGCACGGCGCGGGCCGGGACGTGCCGCTTGCACACATTTCCTGCATCCGATGCGCGCCGCGGTTGACGCGGGCATGCGTGGGCGTCATACTATCCATCGGTTCACGCACGAACCCGCTGCCAGAGACAGCCGGTGCCAAGGCGCATGTCGCCGAGGCTCAATGGGGAAACCCGCCAGCCGAGGTGGTCGAGCAGATAGCTCCTATGTCTTCTCGCCCCCGTCGCTCACCGCAGCGCGGGGGTTTTCTTTTCCAAGACATCCCCGCAGGTCTTTTGGCGGGTCGTGCCTGGGAAAGAATACGAGGAGGTGTAACAACAGATGCCACAGCAGTACAAGATCGACAAGGTCGCCGAGATCGAATCCAAGATCGAGGCGAACAACGGCGTGTTCGTCGTCGGCTACAACGGCCTTACCGTGAAGCAGGCGCAGGAGCTGCGCCACCAGCTTCGCGAGGCCGGTGCCGAGATGAAGGTCTACAAGAACAACCTCGTCCGTCTCGCGCTCCAGAACCAGGAACAGCCTGCCATCGACGAGATTCTCGCCGGCCCGCTGGCCTACGTGTTCTATGAGAACGAGCCCGTCGAGGCTGCGAAGGCGCTCAAGGAGTTCGCTACGAAGTCCAAGGGCGTTCTCGAGATCAAGGGCGGTATTTCCGAGGGCAAGGCGGTCACGGCTGAAGAGGTCAACGCCATCGCCGAGCTCCCCACGAAGGATCAGCTTCTTGGTCAGATCGCTGGCCTCATCAACGGCTTCGCCCGCGACATCGCGGTCTGCGTCAACGGCGTTTCGAGCGGTCTCGCCCGCACCGTCCAGCAGATCTCCGAGCAGAAGGCTGCCTAGCCTTTCGCTCCGCGCGGCTTGGACGCCGCGCACCCTGGCGCGATCGCGCCGCATGATTAGTTCACTACCGCGCATGCGCGCGGCAACTGAAAGGAATGCTTACCATGGCTAAGCTTACCAACGAAGAGATCATCGAGGCTCTTAAGGAAATGACCCTGCTCGAGGCTTCCGAGCTCGTGAAGGCCATCGAGGAGACCTTCGGCGTCTCCGCCGCCGCCCCCGCCGCCGTCGTGGCCGGCCCGGCTGCCGCCGGCGCTGGTGCCGCCGAGGAGGAGAAGACCGAGTTCGACGTCGTGCTCGAGGGCTTCGGCGATCAGAAGATCCAGGTCATCAAGGTCGTCCGTGAGCTCACCAGCCTCGGCCTCAAGGAGGCCAAGGAGGTCGTCGAGGGCGCTCCCAAGGCCGTTCTCGAGGGTGTCAAGAAGGAGGAGGCCGAGGCCGCCAAGGAGAAGCTCGAGGCTGCCGGCGCCGCCGTCTCCCTCAAGTAACTCGGCGCAGGCCATGCGCCTGCACCATAGGGCGGCATGAGCCGCCGCGAACACCGTTCGCAGACGGGGTCCGGGCAACCGGGCCCCGTTTTTCGTTCGGGTCGCGGCTGTGGAGCGCGCTCGACGGCCGCTGCCGCCCTTACGGTCGCCCAGATGGGGTATCCCGCCCGCTTCGTTAGACATATTTTTCGATTTTGCACGATTGGGTGCTTTTGGGCATCATGTTGGGCTCACGCCAACTGGCATTTTGATGGCCGGTATCCACCGGGTGGAGAAACCGCACCGGTAAATCCCGAGGTACGGTCGCGCAAAATCGAAAAAAGTGTCTAGGCAGCCGAGTTCACGCCGTGGAAACGGGGGTCGCAGGGCGGCAGGCATGCGTCGATCAATGCGCGGCGAGGAGGGCGGGCGTCGTTTTCGCTCCGCATCTTAAGCAGTCGCGATGCGATCTCAGGTGTGATATGGATCGCGCGAGCGCGCCAAGCGCGTTCGTGCGGAAAACCTGGAAAAGGAGACCGGGGGGAGACGGATGGGCGCTGCGGCGCTAAGATGCTGCCAGCAAGGCAACGCCGGGCCGGGCCGCCCGGCGCGTCGAAAGGAACACCCGCCCATGAAGGCCATCATCCCCGCAGCGGGCCTCGGCACCCGCTTCCTGCCGTCCACGAAGTGCACCCCCAAGGAGATGCTCCCGGTGCTCGACAAGCCGGTCATCCAGTACGTGGTGGAGGAGGCGCTCGAGCCCGAGGGCGTCGACGACGTGATCATCGTCACGTCGCCGGGCAAGCCGGAGCTCCTGAGCTACTTCCAGCCCGACCGGTCGCTCGAGACCCTCCTGCGCGAGCGCGGCAAGGCGGCCTACGCCGACGCCGTCGCCGCGGCGGGCTCCATGCCCGTCGACTTCCGCTACCAGTACGAGCCGCGCGGCCTCGGCCACGCGATCCGCTCGGCCGCCGACGCCGTCGCCGGCGAGAGCTTCCTGGTGCTGCTCGGCGACTACGTGGTCCCCGGGCGCGACATCTGCACGCGCATGCTCGAGGTCTCGCGCGCCCACGGCGGCGCGAGCGTGATCGCGGTGGCGCCCTGCGCGCCCGACGAGGTCTCGCGCTACGGCGTCATCGCCGGCGAGCGCGCCGGCTCGCTCGAGGGCGCCGAGGGCGCCAGCGACGGGGAGCCGGGCGCGGTGTGGCGCGTCTCGGGCCTGGTGGAGAAGCCCGCCCCCGAGGAGGCGCCCTCCAACCTCTACATCGTCGGCCGCTACCTGCTGAGCCCGCTCGTGATGGACCTGCTCGCCGACCAGGAGCCCGGCGCCGGCGGCGAGGTGCAGCTCACCGACGCGATGGCCCGCTCGCTCGACCGCGAGAACATGTACGCCGTCGTCATCGACCCGCTGTCGGGCTACGACACGGGCACGCCCTCCGGCTGGATGGCCACCAACGCCCTCATGGCCGCGGAGGACCCGCGCTTCCGCGACGCCTTCTGGGACGCCATCGAGGAGCGCGGCGGACTCAAGCGGTAGGCCGCCTGCCCATGACGGAACGGGACACGCCGCGAAGCGCCTTCTCGCGGCGCGCATCTACAACCGATACTCCCGAGGGGCGGGAGCGCGGAGCGCACGTCGCTTCGCGCCCCGCCCCTCTTCTGGCGCTCGTCGCCCCCTGCTATGACGAGGCGGAGGTGCTCCTGCTCACGGTGCCGCGCTTCGTCGCGGAGCTCGAGCGCCTGGTCGCGGCTGGTTCCATCCATCCGGCGAGCTTCCTTCTGCTCGTGGACGACGGTTCGACGGACGGCACCGCGGCGTGCATCGATGCGGCGGCCGCGGCGCATCCCGGGCGGGTGCGGGGCGTCCGGCTCGATGCCAACCGGGGGCAGCAGCGCGCGCTCGCCGCGGGGCTCGCCCGGGTGCGCGGCGAGGTCGATGCGGCGGTCACGCTCGATTGCGACGGGCAGGACGACCCGGCGGCGATCGGCGAGATGGTGGCGCGCTACCGCGAGGGCTTCGACGTCGTGTGCGGGGTGCGCCGCGCGCGGCCGGTGGACTCCTTGGCGAAGCGCGCGACGGCCCACGGGTTCTACCGGCTGCTCTCCCTGCTGGGCGGTCAGGTGGTCTTTGACCACGCCGACTTCAGGCTCATGGCCGCATGCGTGCTGGACCGCCTGGCCGAGCTGGACGACGCGCACCTCTACCTGCGCGGGCTCGTGCCCCGGCTGGGCTTCAGCCTGTGCACGGTCGCCTACGAGCGCGGCGAGCGCGCCGCCGGCAGCACCCGCTACTCGGCGCGCAAGATGCTGCGGCTCGCGCTCGACGGTCTCAGGTGCGCGCGGCACGGTGAGCGGTAGGTGCCCGCCCACACAAAACACATGAACATACGTTCGTTTTAAAGCCGATACCAGCAGTTTAGGCACAAAAGAATTCCGCTACTTCAGATGCGTACGCAAGTCAAGGCTTTTCTTGCTAAACGGTAGTCGATTGATAAACTAATAGGTTGCGATACATGGCCCTCGGCGTCGCTTCGCTGAAAGAAGCCGAGGGTCTGAAAGCCGCCTTTCCAAGAAGGAGGAAACTGCTGGTGCCAAACGCAACCCCCACCCCGCACATCACGGCGACCGAGCGCATGCGCCTGAACTTCGGGAAGATCCCGCAGGCGATGGAGCTGCCCAACCTCATCTCCGTCCAGAAGCAGTCCTTCGACCGCTTCATGAACGAGGGCCTTCGCGAGGCCTTCAAGGAGTCAAGCCCCATCCAGAGCCAGAACCATGTCCTCGAGGTCACTTTCGGCGAGCATCAGTTCGGCGATCCCGCGCACAGCGTCGACGAGTGCCGCGAGAAGGACATGACCTACCAGGCGCCGCTGCTCACCGACGTCCGTCTCACCAACAAGGAGACCGGTGAGATCAAGGAGCAGCTCGTCTTCATGGGCGACTTCCCCATGATGACCGAGCAGGGCACCTTCATCATCAACGGCACCGAGCGCATCGTCGTCTCGCAGCTCGTCCGCAGCCCGGGCGTGTACTACAGCTCCGAGGTCGAGAAGGACGCCGCCACCGACGAGGACGGCAACAAGACCGACAAGATGGTCTACAAGGCCCAGGTCATCCCCGCGCGCGGCGCGTGGCTCGAGTTCGAGGTCGACAAGCGCGACCAGCTCGTGGTCTCCATCGACCGTAAGCGCAAGCAGAGCGCGACCATGCTCCTGCGCGCGCTCGGCATCGCCGTCACCAACGACGAGATCATCGAGCTCCTCGGCGACTCCGACGTGGTGCGCCGCTCCATCGAGCGCGACGCCGCCCTCACCCGCGAGGACGCCCTCATCGAGATCTACCGCCGTCTGCGCCCGGGCGAGCCGCCCACCGTCGACGCCTCGCGCAGCCTCCTCGAGGGCCTGCTCTTCAACCCGCAGCGCTACGATCTGGCGCGCGTGGGCCGCTACAAGGTGAACAAGAAGCTCGGCCTCACCACCGACGAGGAGGTGCAGATCCTGACCGACGAGGACATCGTCGCCACCCTGCGCTACCTCCTCGCCCTCGCCGCCGGCGAGCCCGGGTTCAAGACCGACGACATCGACCACTTCGGCAACCGCCGCGTGCGCACCGTGGGCGAGCTCGTCCAGAACCAGTTCCGCATCGGCATGAGCCGCATGGAGCGCGTGGTCCGCGAGCGCATGAGCTCCCAGGACATCGATGAGATCACGCCGCAGTCGCTCATCAACATCCGCCCGATCACGGCCGCGATCAAGGAGTTCTTCGGCTCCAGCCAGCTGTCGCAGTTCATGGACCAGGCCAACCCGCTCACCGGCCTCACCCACAAGCGCCGCCTCTCGGCGCTCGGCCCCGGCGGTCTGGCCGGTCACAAGTCGGGCTCCAGCCGCCGCACCAACGTGCCCACGGCCGTCCGCGACGTCCACAACTCGCACTACGCCCGCATGTGCCCGATCGAGACGCCCGAAGGCCCCAACATCGGCCTCATCGGCTCGCTCGCCCTCTACGCGCGCGTGAACGAGTACGGCTTCATCGAGGCCCCGTACCGCCGCATCGTCGACGGACGCGTGACCGACATCATCGACTGGATGACGGCCGACGAGGAAGAGGACCACATCATCGCGCCGGCGAACACGCCGATCGACCCCAAGACCGGTGAGTTCGTGACCACCGACGCCGAGGGCAACCTCGTGCGCCCGCACACCGTGGTCGCCCGTACCCGCGACTTCGACGGCTCCTTCGGCGCGCCCGCCGACGTGCCCGTCGACGACGTCGACTACATGGACGTGAGCCCGCGCCAGATGATCTCGGTCGCGGCCACGCTCATCCCGTTCCTCGAGCACGACGACGCCAAGCGTACCCTCATGGGCGCCAACATGCAGCGTCAGGCCGTGCCGCTGGTGCATCCCGCCGCGCCCTACGTGGGCACCGGCATGGAGCGCCGCGCCGCCATCGACTCCGGTGAGGTCACGCTCGCCAAGCACGCCGGCGAGGTCATCTTCGCCGACGCCTCCAAGATCACGGTGAAGACCGCCGACGGCATGGACGAGTACAAGCTGCCCAAGTACCAGCGTTCCAACCAGTCGACCTGCATCAACCACCGCCCGCTCGTGCGCGTGGGCGACGAGGTGGAGGAGGGCCAGCCGCTCGCGGACGGCCCCAGCACCGACCACGGCGAGCTCGCGCTCGGCCAGAACCTGACCGTCGCGTACATGAGCTGGGAGGGCTACAACTACGAGGACGCCATCGTCGTGTCCGAGCGCGTGGTGGCCGAGGACCTGCTCACGACCATCAACATCTCGCGCCACGAGATCGACGCCCGCGACACCAAGCTCGGCCCCGAGGAGATCACCCGCGAGGTCCCGAACCTCTCGGAGGACATGCTCGCCAACCTCGACGAGGACGGCATCATCCGCATCGGCGCCGAGGTGGGCCCCGGCGACATCCTGGTGGGCAAGGTCACGCCCAAGGGCGAGAGCACCCAGACGGCCGAGGAGCGCCTGCTCAAGGCCATCTTCGGCGCTAAGGCCCACGACGTGCGCGACACCTCGCTCAAGATGCCGCACGGCGCCTACGGCCGCGTCATCGACGTGGTGCGCTTCAGCCGCGAGAACGGCGACGACCTCGCGCCCGGCGTGAACGAGCAGGTGCGCGTCTACGTGGCGCAGCGCCGCAAGATCCAGCAGGGCGACAAGATCGCCGGCCGCCACGGCAACAAGGGCGTCATCTCCGAGATCCTGCCCGTCGAGGACATGCCCTACATGGCCGACGGCACGCCTGTCGACGTCATCCTGAACCCGCTCGGCGTGCCCTCGCGTATGAACGTGGGCCAGCTGCTCGAGTGCCACCTCGGCTGGGCCGCCGCCTCCGGCTGGGACGTGGACGACGCCGACTCCAAGAAGTACGTGCCCGGCCCGTTCTTCGTCTCCACGCCCGTCTTCGACGGCGCGAGCGAGGACGAGATCGCCGAGGTCATCCGCCGTGCCAACAAGAACCTCCTCAATCTCGCGAGCGAGCGCTACGGCGAGCACATGCGCCCCGAGTTCGTGACGCAGCTCGACGAGCGCGGCAAGACCACGCTCTTCGACGGCCGCTCCGGCGAGGAGTTCCGCGAGCCCATCACCGTGGGCACGAGCTACATCCTGAAGCTCGGCCACATGGTCGACGACAAGATCCACGCGCGCTCGACGGGCCCCTACAGCCTCGTGACCCAGCAGCCGCTGGGCGGCAAGGCGCAGTTCGGCGGCCAGCGCTTCGGCGAGATGGAGGTCTGGGCGCTCTACGCGTACGGCGCCGCCAACGTCCTCCAGGAGATCCTGACCGTCAAGTCCGACGACACGATCGGCCGCGTCAAGGCCTACGAGTCCATCGTCAAGGGCGAGAACATCCCGACGGCCGGCCTGCCCGAGTCCTTCAAGGTCCTCGTCAAGGAGATCCGCTCGCTCGCGCTCGACATCGAGCCGCTGCACGACGCCGAGCCCGCGCCCGCGCCGGCGGAGGCCGTCTCCGAGGGCGACGAGGTCGAGGTCGACCCGTTCGCCGACTACGCCGTGCTCGACGAGGACGCCGCCGACGCCGAGGCCACGGCCGAGGCCGCCGAGGCCATCCTCGGTGATGAGTTCGCCACCACCACTGATAAGGAGTAGTTGACCGTGGCAGATTTCGAAGCTACCGATTTTGATGCGGTGAAGATCTCCCTTGCCAGCGCCGACCAGATCCGCTCCTGGTCCAAGGGTGAGGTCAAGAAGCCGGAGACCATCAACTACCGTACCCTCAAGCCCGAGAAGGACGGCCTGTTCTGCGAGAAGATCTTCGGTCCCGCGAAGGACTGGGAGTGCTCCTGCGGCAAGTACAAGGGCATCCGCTTCAAGGGCATCGTCTGCGAGCGCTGCGGCGTCGAGGTGACCACCTCGAAGGTCCGCCGCGAGCGCATGGGCCACATCGAGCTCGCCGCGCCGGTGAGCCACATCTGGTTCTTCAAGAGCCCCACGAGCTTCCCGATGAGCCGCCTGCTCGACATCAAGAGCAAGGACCTCGAGAAGGTGCTCTACTTCGCGAGCTACATCGTGACCCACGTCGACTACGAGGCCCGCGAGGCCGACGCCGACGACCTGCGCGAGGAGCTCGCCGCCGACCTCGAGGAGCTGGACGCCGAGTGCGCCCGCCAGATCGAGGCCCTGAAGGAGCAGGGCGACCCCGCGAACTTCGACGAGTTCAGCGACGAGGAGCCGCTGACTCCCGAGGAGATCGCCGCCGGCATCATCGACATCGAGGAGGAGACGAAGGACGAGAAGCAGCTGCGCTCCGACGCCTTCGACGCCTTCATGAAGCTCCAGGAGCGCGACCTCATCTCCGATGAGCCGCTGTTCCGCGAGATGAAGCGCTACTACTCCATGTACTTCCAGGGCGACATGGGCGCCGAGGCCATCCGCGACCTGCTCTCCGCCATCGACCTCAAGCAGGAGGCCGAGACCTTGAAGGCGATCATCGCCGACGAGGAGGGCCAGAAGCAGAAGAAGGAGAAGGCCGTCAAGCGCCTCGAGGTGGTCGACGCCTTCCTCAAGGGCGGCAATGACCCCGCGAACATGATCCTGGACGTCATCCCCGTGATCCCGCCCGACCTGCGCCCCATGGTGCAGCTCGACGGTGGCCGCTTCGCCGCGTCCGACCTGAACGACCTGTACCGTCGCGTGATTAACCGCAACAACCGCCTGAAGCGCCTGCTCGACCTCGACGCGCCCGCGATCATCGTGAACAACGAGAAGCGCATGCTGCAGGAGGCCGTGGACGCCCTGTTCGACAACGGTCGCCGTGGCCGCCCGGTCTCTGGCCGCGGTGGTCGCCCGCTCAAGTCGCTCGCCGAGGCCCTCAAGGGCAAGCAGGGCCGCTTCCGTCAGAACCTGCTCGGTAAGCGCGTCGACTACTCCGGCCGTTCGGTCATCGTCACCGACCCCAAGCTCAAGCTGCATCAGTGCGGCCTGCCCAAGACCATGGCGCTCGAGCTCTTCAAGCCGTTCGTCATGAAGCGCCTGGTGGAGCTTGGCAAGGTCGAGAACATCAAGGGCGCCAAGCGCGCCATCGACCGCAACGCCAGCTTCGTCTGGGACATCCTCGAAGAGGTCATCGACGGCCGTCTGGTGCTGCTCAACCGCGCACCGACCCTGCACCGCCTCTCGATCCAGGCCTTCGAGCCCGTGCTCGTGGAGGGCAAGGCCATCCACCTGCACCCGCTCGTCTGCGAGCCCTTCAACGCGGACTTCGACGGCGACCAGATGTCGGTCCACGTGCCGCTCTCGCAGCAGGCTCAGGCCGAAGCGCGCGTGCTCATGCTCTCGAGCAACAACCTGCGCTCGCCGGCGTCCGGCAAGCCCGTCAACACCCCGCGCCAGGACATGATCATCGGCGTGTACTACCTCACCCAGGAGCGCTCCGGCCTCACGGGCGAGGGCCACGTGTTCGCGAGCTTCGATGACGCGCTCAACGCCTACGACGCCCGCGCCGAGATCGACCTCCAGGCCAAGATCCAGGTGCGCGTCTCCGCCGCCGACGCCAACGTCGTCGAGGAGGACGGCACGGCGAAGTTCGTGGTGAACAACGGCGGCGGCGACTACCTCACGCTCGACGTCACCGGCAACAGGACCGCGCGCTTCGAGACCACCATCGGCCGCATCATCTTCAACCAGCAGTGCCTGCCCGCCGACTACGAGTTCATCAACTACAAGATGGGCTCCGGCGACGTGAAGCGCCTCGTGGCCGAGTGCTGCGACCGCTACCCGCAGGCCGAGGTCGCGCCGATCCTCGACAACATCAAGTACACCGGCTTCCACTACGCCACCCGCGCCGGCCTCACGATCTCGCTATGGGACGCCCTCATCCCCGATGAGAAGCCCGAGATCCTGGCCAAGACGCAGGCCGACGTCGACCAGATCAACGAGTACTTCGAGGACGGCTTCATCAACGAGGCGGAGCGCCACAACGAGGTCGTCAAGGCGTGGAACCAGGCGACCGACAAGGTGGCCGCCCTCATGCTCGACATGTTCGACGAGGAGAACCCGCTCTACATGATGGCCGACTCCGGCGCCCGTGGTTCCAAGACGCAGCTGCGCCAGCTCGGCGGCATGCGCGGCCTCATGGCCGACATGTCCGGCGACACCATCGACCTGCCGATCAAGGCCAACTTCCGCGAGGGCCTGCTGCCGCTCGAGTACTTCATCTCGACCTACGGCGCGCGCAAGGGCCTCGTCGACACCGCGTCGCACACCTCCGACTCCGGTTACCTCACCCGCCGTCTCGTCGACGTGGCGCAGGACGTCATCGTCCGCGAGGAGGACTGCGGCACGACCGAGGGCGTGACCTACCAGCTCACGCTCCCCGAGAGCGGCGAGATCAACGCCGACCTGGTGGGCCGCTGCTTCATCGAGGACGTCGTGGCGCCCGACGGCACCGTGCTCTTCGAGCGCGACGGCTACATCGAGAGCACCGACGACATCAAGCGCATGCTCGACGCCGGCCTGACCGAGGTCACGCTCCGCGCGCTGCTCACCTGCCGCTCCAAGTACGGCGTGTGCCAGAAGTGCTACGGCTGGGACCTCTCCACCCGTCGCCCGGTCGCCATCGGCACCGCGGTGGGCATCATCGCCGCGCAGTCCATCGGCGAGCCCGGTACGCAGCTGACGATGCGTACCATCCACTCCGGTGGCGTCGCGGGCGTCGAGGACATCACCCAGGGCCTGCCCACGGTCGGCCGCATGTTCGACGTCGTCGGCAACGTGAACGAGAAGATCCTCGGTCGCGAGGCCGACCTGGCGCCGCACTCCGGCGTGCTGTCCGTCAAGCCCGAGAAGTCCGAGTTCGTGCTCACCATCACCGACGCCGACGACCCGAGCCGCGTCATCGACGAGATGCGCGTCCCCGGTTCCGTGCGCTTCATGCCCGGCATCAAGGACGGCTGCACCGTGCGCGCCGGCGACCAGATCACCAAGGGCTTCGTGAACTTCCGCAACCTCCGCAAGCTCACGGACATCGAGAGCACCATGCACACCTTCGTGCAGAGCGTGAAGGAGGTCTACACCTCGCAGGGCGTCGACCTGAACGACAAGCACATCGAGGTCATCGCGCGCCAGATGCTGCGCCGCGTCCAGATCACCAACCCCGGTGACTCCAAGTACCTCCTCGGCCAGTACGTCGACCGCTACGAGTTCGCCGACGAGGTGGAGCGCGTCGCCCGCCTGGGCGGTGCCGCGCCCGCGGCCGAGCCCGCGATCCTGGGTACGCTCAAGGTCGCCTCGAGCATCGACTCCTGGCTCAGCTCCGCGTCGTTCATCCGCACCGCGGGCGTCCTCACCGAGGCCGCCATCGAGGGCAAGGTCGACCACCTGCTCGACCTCAAGTCCAACGTCATCGTGGGCAAGAAGATCCCCGCGGGCACCGGTCTCAAGCCGTACGCCAACGCGACGCTGACCTACCGCACGCCCGAGGGCTACGTGGCCATCGACGGCCCGAAGGGCCCCGCCGCGAACGCGTTGCCCGACTGGGCCCCGGCCGAGCTCAAGGAGCTCGAGGCCGAGGTGCCGGCTCAGCTCGAGTGGGCGAGCTACGACGAGTTCGGCGGTGCCGACGGCTCGTTCACCCGCAACGGCCGCACCATCTCCGCCGAGGACGCGCGCCTGTACCTCTTCGACGACCTGGGCGTGTCGCAGCGCTGGACCAACAAGTTCAGCGAGGTGGGCATCGAGACCGTGGGCGACCTCGTGGGCAAGAGCGAGGAGGACCTGCTGCGCATCGACGGCATCGGCGCCAAGGCGATCGAGGAGCTGCGCGACGGCCTCGAGGAGCACAACCTGCTCTACATCCTCGACAACAACGACGACGTCGCCGACGAGGAGGACCTCTCGCAGCTGCTCCAGATGGTGTTCAGCCCGGACGGCCCGGACGACATCCTGCTGGGCACGAGCGCGCCGCGCCACCACTTCGACTCCGACGAGGAGATGATCGGCGGCCCCGTCGAGGGCACCGCGAAGGACGGCGCCTCCTCCGGCATCATCAACGAGGACATGGCCTCGCTCGACGAGCTGCTGAACCAGCTCGTGGATTCGGACGACGGCGACAACCCCGACGACCCGAACGGCCACAACTCGATCGACGAGTAGCGCTCGCCGGCATAGCTGCCAGGCTCACGGGCCCGCTTCCGAGAGGAGGCGGGCCCGTTTTCGCGTCTTGGCGCCCGGCCGCCACCCTTGAGGCCGGCTCCCCTGCGTGTAAGAAATAAGCCTCCCATGGGAAGAAACGTCATATGGCGTACCCCGCGTCCGTGCGGGCGATTGCTACACTGGTGTGAGGCCTGCCGGGAAGAGAGGGGCACCATGACGATGGATCCGGTCTTGAAATCGCGTGTGCGCAACGTCGTGCTCGCCCTGCTGGCGCTCGGCCTCATGTGCGCTTTGCCCACGGCGATGAGCTTCGTGCTCGCGTTCGGCTTCGTCCTGCTCCCGTCGATATTCGGCGGCAGCATGGCCGGCAACGCCGCCGCGGATTTCCTGATGGCGAACTCGAACCTGTTCACGGCGCTCGTGTACGTGGCCTTCGGCGCGCCGATGCTCGCGTGGCTCTACGTGATGAGGGACAACGCGCGCCGCACGCACGCGCTCGCCCCCGAGTTCCGCTGGCGCGAGCTCGGCTGGATGCCGATGCTCAAATCCGCTTTCCTGGCCTTCGCCATGACGCATTTCACGACGATCGTCATGATCGTGATCGCCATCGCGCTGCCGCATATCATGGACCAGTACACCGACCTCGTCGAATCGTCGGGGATGAGCGATTACGGCATCATGTGGGTCTTCTCGACGGTCATCCTGCCGCCGCTCGTCGAGGAGACGGGCTTCCGGGGCTTAGGGCTCACCTACCTCAGGCGGGCCGGAATCCCCTTCTGGGCGGCGAACCTCATCCAGGCCGTGCTCTTCGGTGTCTTCCACCTGAACATCGTGCAGGGCATCTACGCCGGCATCCTGGGGCTCGTCCTGGGCTACCTCGCGCACCACTACCGCTCGCTCGCGCCCGCCATGGTCATGCACGGCGTCTACAACATCTGGGGCACGCTCGGCACCGACATCGAGAACATGCTGATCGGCGGCGCCCCCGACATCGTGTTCATCGTGCTCGGCATCGCGTTGCCGGTGCTCGCGTTCCGCCTCATCATGGGGGAGGGGAGCCGGCCGCAGCCGTATGCGGTGCCGCAGCAGCCCGTCTACGGTGCCATGCCGCAGCAGCCGGCGACCTATGGGGCGCCCTGGCAGCCCCCGTATCCCACGGCGCCGCAGCAGCAGGCACCCTACGGTGCCCCGCAACCCTCGGCCTGGCAGCAGGCCCAAGCGGCGCCTCAGCCGCAGCCTATGAGCTGGCAGCAGCCGCAGCCCGCGCCGTCACCGCAAGCGCAGCCCACAACTCAGCAGCAAGCCCCTTCCGCCCCGCAGCAGCCGCTTCCGCCTTCCGATCCCACGCGGATGCCGTAGGCGCCCGCAACGTCCCGCAGCGCCTCGCCTCGCGTCATCCCGGCATCTCGAGTGCAGTCGCTCTCGGGACTGTGGAGATTTTGGGAGAATCGACCAAAATGAGGAAACGCCCGGGCGCGTGGTCTGTTGACAAGAGGTCCCGGCACAGCTAATGTAGCGAGTCGCGTGTTTCGAAGGTGGATGCTGACGCCTCGATTCAAGCCGTTGCACCAAGTGAAGCTGGAATCATCGAAGAAGGAGTACGCTTTGCCTACAATCAACCAGCTGGTCCTTCAGGGCCGTAAGTCCAAGCCCGCGAAGTCCAAGAACGCGGCGCTGCAGCACAACCCGCAGAAGCGCGGCGTGTGCACCCGCGTGTTCACCACGTCCCCCAAGAAGCCGAACTCGGCTCTTCGTAAGGTCGCCCGTGTGCGCCTGGTCAACGGTATCGAGGTCACGGCCTACATCCCCGGCGAGGGCCACAACCTGCAGGAGCACTCCATCGTGCTCGTGCGCGGCGGCCGTGTGCGCGACCTCCCTGGTGTGCGTTACAAGATCATCCGCGGTGCCTACGACTGCGCTGCCGTCAACAACCGCAAGCAGTCCCGCTCCCGCTACGGCGCCAAGCGCCCCAAGAACTAACGCAATCGTCACGCTTCGCCGCGTGCTGAGAGTGCGTTAGGCGAACAGATCCAAGAGGAGATACACCATGCCGCGTCGTGCGTCTAAGAATCATCGTCGCGAGGTCATGCCGGACGCTGTGTACAACAACCGTCTCGTGACCCAGCTCATCAACAAGGTCCTGCTCGATGGTAAGAAGGCTACCGCCGAGCGTATCGTCTACGGTGCCTTCGATATCGTCGCCAAGAAGTCCGAGCAGGACGCTCTCGCCGTCTTCAAGAAGGCCATGGAGAACGTCAAGCCCACGCTCGAGTGCAAGCCCAAGCGCGTCGGCGGCGCCACCTACCAGGTGCCCATGGAGGTCAACTCCCGCCGCTCCACGCAGCTCGCCATCCGCTGGATCGTGAACTTCTCGCGTGCCCGCAAGGAGAAGACCATGGCCGAGCGCCTGGCCAACGAGATCCTCGACGCCTCCAACGGCGTCGGCGCTTCCGTGAAGCGTCGCGAGGACGTCTTCAAGATGGCCGAGGCCAACCGTGCCTTCTCGCACTACCGCTGGTAATTCTGGGAGGAATTGAAAGTGGCTAAGAAGAAGTACAACCTTGCCGATACCCGCAACATCGGCATTATGGCGCACATCGATGCTGGCAAGACCACCACGACCGAGCGCATCCTGTACTACACGGGCAAGACCCACAAGATCGGCGAGGTCCACGAGGGCGCTGCCACCATGGACTGGATGATTCAGGAGCAGGAGCGCGGCGTTACCATCACCTCCGCCGCCACCACGTGCTTCTGGCACAAGGGCGGTAAGGCCGGCGAGGGCCCCGCGTACCGCATCCAGATCATCGACACCCCGGGCCACGTGGACTTCACGGCCGAGGTCGAGCGCTCGCTGCGCGTCCTCGACGGCGCCGTGGCCGTCTTCGACGCCGTCGCCGGCGTCCAGCCGCAGTCCGAGACCGTGTGGCGCCAGGCCCGCAACTTCAACGTTCCGCGCATCGCCTTCATCAACAAGTACGACCGCGTCGGCGCCGACTTCTGGCACGCGATCGACACCATGAAGGAGCGCCTGAACGCCAACGCCGTCGCCATCCAGGTGCCCATGGGCGCCGAGGACCAGTTCTGGGGCGTCATCGACCTCGTCACCATGACCGCGTGGGACTTCAAGGCCGACGACAAGGGCATGACCTACCCCGAGCCGATGGACGCGATCCCGGCCGAGTTCGAGGACATCGCCGCCGAGAAGCGCGAGGAGCTCCTCGACGCCGCCGCCAACTACGATGACGAGCTGATGGAGCTCATCCTCGAGGAGCAGGAGATCCCCGTGGAGAAGCTCAAGGCCGCCATCCGCACCGGCGTGCTCGCCAACGAGCTCAACCCCGTCCTCGTGGGTTCCGCCTACAAGAACAAGGGCGTGCAGGAGCTGCTCGACGCCGTCGTCGACTACCTCCCCAGCCCGCTCGACGTTCCCCCGGTGGAGGGCACCAACCCCAAGACCGGCGAGGTCGACTCCCGCAAGGCCGACGACGCCGAGCCGTTCTCCGCGCTCGCCTTCAAGATCGCGACCGACCCCTACGTCGGTAAGCTCACCTTCTTCCGCGTGTACTCCGGTCACGTGGACGCCGGCTCCTACGTGGTGAACGCCACCAACGGCCAGCGCGAGCGCTTCGGCCGCATCCTCGAGATGAACGCCAATGACCGCGTGGACGTCGACGGCGCCTCCACGGGCGACATCCTCGCCGCGGTGGGCCTCAAGAACACCACCACCGGCGACACCCTCTGCGAGGAGGGCAAGGAGATCATCCTCGAGTCCATGGAGTTCCCCGACCCCGTCATCGACGTCGCCGTGGAGCCCAAGACCAAGGCCGAGCAGGACAAGATGTCGATCGCGCTCACCAAGCTCGCCGAGGAGGACCCGACCTTCCAGGTGCGCACCAACCACGAGACCGGCCAGACCATCATCGCCGGCATGGGCGAGCTGCACCTCGAGATCATCGTCGACCGTCTGCTCCGCGAGTTCAAGGTCGAGGCCAACGTCGGTAAGCCGCAGGTCGCCTACCGTGAGGCCCCGGGCCACGATGTCGATCGCGCCGAGGGTAAGTTCGTCCGCCAGTCCGGCGGCCGCGGCCAGTACGGCCATTCCGTCATCAAGCTCGAGAAGATGGAAGAGGGCTTCGGCTACGAGTTCGTCAACGGCATCGTGGGCGGCGTCGTGCCGAAGGAGTACATCCCCTCCATCGACAAGGGCATCCAGGAGGCCCTCGAGACCGGCGTCATCGCCGGCTACCCGGTGGTCGACGTCAAGGTGACGCTCTTCGACGGCTCCTACCACGAGGTCGACTCCTCCGAGGCCGCCTTCAAGATCGCCGGCTCCATGGCGATCAAGGACGCCCTCAAGAAGTCCGACCCGATCCTCCTCGAGCCCATGATGGCCGTCGAGGTCGAGACCCCCGAGCAGTACATGGGCGACGTCATGGGCAACCTGTCCGGCCGTCGCGGCAAGATCGAGGGCATGGACGACCGCTCCGGCAACAAGGTCATCCGCGCCAAGGTGCCGCTGGGCGAGATGTTCGGTTACGCCACCGACCTGCGCTCGCAGACCCAGGGTCGCGCGTCCTACACGATGCAGTTCGATTCCTACGAGCCGGCGCCCAAGTCCGTGGCAGAGGAGGTCGTCAGCAAGGCTGGCGGCAACGCGTAAGTTCTCGCGATCGCTCGCTTTCAGGTTCTATCGCGAGGATGCCCTCGCATATCAAGGAGGTAACGTTGTCTAGCCAGAAGATCAGGATCCGCCTCAAGGGCTATGATCACGAGGTCGTGGACCAGTCCGCCAAGCTCATCGTCGAGACGGCGCAGAAGACCGGCGCTCGCGTGTCCGGCCCCATCCCGCTGCCCACCGAGCGCAACCTCTACACGGTCATCCGCTCGCCGCACGTGGACAAGGACAGCCGTGAGCAGTTCGAGATGCGCACCCACAAGCGCCTCATCGACATCCTCGACACCACGGCCGGCACTGTCGACTCGCTCATGCGCCTCGACCTGCCCGCCGGTGTGGACATCGAGATCAAGCTCTAAGCTTTCGGTTCCTGCATAACGCTCGAACGTGAAGAGGGCTCCTTCGGGAGCCCTCTTTCGTTTGTCCTTACGGTAGTAGTTTTTAGCAGAACGCTCATGATGCCCGTCCCCTCGCTGAAGCGCGGGAGGACAGGCATCATATGTGGCTCGGGCTGCCATCTGGGGTGGCGAGCGTCTCGACTGCGTGCAAGTCGAAAGCGCCTTAGCGGTCAGATTTGCAGTCGCTTTGGGTACCGCCTCCTCAAGGTGAGACCTCCCAGGATGATTACCGTGTCGAAGCTCCTTATGCCAGCAGCTGCTGCCACTCGGGATGTTTCTCGAACCAGCTCACGGCGTAGCTGCAGGTGGGGTGCGCCTTGAGACCGGCGCGCTCAAGTTCCTGCACGCACGCGTCCATGAGCTTGCCCGCCATGCCCTGGCCGCGCAGCGCCTCGTCGACGAAGGTGTGGTCGATGTTGACGGTGCCCTCGCCATCAGCGGGAAACGTGACCTCGGCGAGGACCGCGCCGTTCTCCGAGCGGTACCTGATCGCGTGGTCCTCGACCACGAGCTCGCGGGGAGCGTCGACGACGAAGGCCTTCTCGAGGTAGGCGATGATGTCATCGGATTCGTACAGCGGTTTCCCGTCGATGAAGAGGCAGGGCACCTGCACCTTGCCGCCGACGCGCTCGAGCGTGGCACGAGCTTCGGGATCCTCGTTGATGTCGCGTAGCGGCAGGTCGATGTTGTGCTGGTACATGAAACGAATGACCTTACGGCAGAACGGGCAGGTCTTCATGATGTAGAGCTCATAGGCGGTTGCCATTTGATCCTCCGATCTTTAGGTGTCTCCTACCATGTCTTGACGTGCTTATACCCAATGTTATGGACGCGGTAGCAATTATGGCGCTCACATTGTTCTAGCGAGTTGCGGGATTTTGTGGACGAATCCGGGGGCGCCCCTTGCGTTTCTCTAGCCCGAACAAGTAAGTAGGAAGCGGATCGCGAAGCTTTTTCAAGAAGTTGGTACCTTTATCGAAAACCTCTGGGTAGAGGAATAGAACAAATAAAGAATATGCAGGTAAAACGAATGCGATAAACCTTCCGAGGACCGGATAGTCCATGGTTGGCGTAAAAGGTACCGACTAGTTGAATTTTGTTCCGGAGAGTTCAGACCGTTGTTTCCAAAAGCGGGCGCCAATGTGGAGCAGCCATAAGTATCATGCAGTCGAGAATAATAAAACGGCCGGTAGAGAGTATAGGCTTTACTGAGCGAATCTTTTCACGCGCACGGCGCAATGAATGGGGCCGGCAACTGGAAAAGCCCAAAGCCGGATGCTCGTGGGGCCTAGAGCATACGAAAACGTAGCCATGGCATGGTTTGCTGGGATTATCGCTTGCTATACTGGGGCGCAGCGGAGCCAACGCAAGGAGGGCACATGATTCGCTGGGGTATCTTGGGTGCGGGAAACATCGCGCATCGGTTCGCGGCGAGCCTGGCGCACGTCGAGGGCGCGGAGCTCGTGGCGGCAAGCTGCCGGAGCGAGGGGAAGGCGCACGCGTTCCTCGACGCCGTCCCCTGCGCCGAGGGCGCCAACGCGTACGGTGACCATGCCGCCCTTCTCGCCGATCCGGACGTCGATGCGGTGTACCTCGCGACCCCGCACGCGTTCCACCGCGCGTGGGCGCTGGCCACGATCGAGGCGGGCAAGGCAGTGCTCTGCGAGAAGCCCGCCATGCTCACGGCGGAGGAGGCCCGCGAGGTCACGGCTGCCGCGCATGATGCGGGAGTCCTCTTCATGGAGGCCATGAAGACGCGCTTCGTGCCCCTGCATGATACCGTCGTGCGCCATGTGGGCGAGCTGGGGCGCATCGAGCGCGTCGAGGCGTCGCTCTGCAACGATTCGCTCGGGCACTACATCGGGACCGATGTCTACGTGCTCGGCGGGGGAGCGGGCTCGGGCGTGCTGCTCGACTGCGGCATCTACTGCGCGAGCTGGCTCGAGGAGCTGCTGCCCGGGTCCATAGGCGTGACCGGCGCCGCGTGCACCCGCTACGAGGACGGCTCGGACGTCTACTGCGACGGCGAGCTTACGATCGGCGGCGTTTCGGCCGAGCTCGAGTGCGCCTGCGACCGGGCCAAGCCCCGCGAGCTGCGCGTCACGGGAACCAACGGGACCCTGGTGGTCGAGGACCTGCACCGTCCGCAGCGGGCGCGCCTCGTCGCAGCGGATGGCTCGGAGCACGCGATCGAGATGCCCTACGAGGTCGACGACTTCTACGGCCAGATCGCCCATTTCTGCGGTCTCATGCGTGCGGGGGCGACCGAGAGCCCGGTGATGCCGCATGCGGCGACCGTGCGGTGCGCCCAGATCCTCGACGCGGTTTCGGGTGCGATGGACTGATCTGGCGCCACGGCGACGCGACGGGGTGCGTGGGGTCTCTATGCAGGCGAAAGGCCATTGCGAAGACTTTGTGGAAACGTATGGATACGCCCGTGCGCGTGTATACTGAACAGGCTGTGCTTATGGGGCGTATTCTGTCTCGCCGGCGCGCATCGCAAATGGGTTGCGCGATCGGGCAGGTGGGGCAGGGTGCAAACCGGGGCGCAACATGTCAGTAGTGGTCCGCTGGGGGCGAACGCAAGGGGCGTTCGCGGGTCCCAAGACCACCGAGGGTTAGGATCATCGCATGATCAGTATGATTCTCGGCCGCAAGATCGGCATGACCCAGGTATGGGATGACGACGACAACGTCGTGCCCGTCACGGTCATCCAGGCTGGCCCCTGCGCGGTCTCGCAGGTTAAAACCAAGGCCACCGACGGCTACGATGCCGTCCAGATCGGTTTCGGTGAGATCAAGGCCAAGAACGTGAACAAGCCCATGGCTGGTCACTTCGCCAAGGCCGGCGTCGAGCCCGTCCGCTACCTCCGCGAGGTCCGCGTCGAGAACGGCGAGGACCACAAGGTCGGCGAGGTCGTCACCGTCGCCGATTTCGCCGATGTCGCCAAGGTCGACGTTATCGGCACCTCCAAGGGTAAGGGCTTCCAGGGTCGCATCAAGCGCTGGGGTCAGCGTCGCGGTCCCATGACCCACGGTTCCCACTTCAAGCGTCATCCGGGCTCCATCGGCCAGTGCGCCTACCCCGCGCGCGTCCTCAAGGGCGTCAAGATGGCCGGCCACATGGGCAACGAGCGCGTGACCGTGAAGAACCTGTCCGTTGTTCGCATCGATGCCGAGCAGAACCTGATTCTGGTCAAGGGCGCTGTCCCGGGTGCCAAGAACGGTCTGGTCGCCATCCGTATGGCGTAATCGCTCTAGTTCGATAAGCCAACGTCATACCAAGGAGAACACCAAATGGCAAAGTTTGAAGTCAAGAACAGCGAGGGCAAGAAGGTCACCGAGGCCGAGCTCGCTGCCGAGGTGTACGGCATCGAGCCGAACACCCACGTGATGCATCACATCGTGAAGTGCCAGCTGGCCAGCTGGCGTGCCGGCACCCAGTCCACCAAGGGCCGCAGCGAGGTCTCCGGTGGCGGTGCCAAGCCGTGGCGCCAGAAGGGCACCGGCCGTGCCCGCCAGGGCTCCATCCGCGCCGGCCAGTGGCGTCATGGTGGCGTCATCCACGGGCCCAAGCCCCGTTCCTACGCCAAGCGTATGAACAGCAAGGAGGTCAAGCTCGCCATGCGCTCCGCGCTCTCCGCGAAGGTGCGCGACAACGAGCTCGTGCTCGTGGACGACTACGGTTTCGAGAAGCCGTCCACCAAGGCCGCCGTCGCCATGCTCAAGGCTCTCGGCCTTGAGGGCAAGCGCCTCACCATCATCGTCCATGAGGACGACATCAACGCGTTCCTGTCGTTCCGCAACATCCCCAAGACGTTCATCATCACGCCGGACGAGGCCAACACCTACGACCTCATCAACAACGGCGCCCTGCTGATGCCCGCCGATGTTGCCGCTCACTTCGGGGAGGTGCTTGCATAAATGACCGCCCACGAGATCATCATCCGCCCGATCGTGTCCGAGCGCTCGTTCGACCTCATGGAGGAGAACAAGTACACCTTCGAGGTCGCCCGCGACGCGAACAAGTATCAGATCAAGGATGCCATCGAGGAGCTCTTCGACGTTAAGGTCACCTCGGTGAACACCATCAACGTGAAGCCCAAGACGAAGCGCGTGCGCTACGTGGCCGGCAAGACCCGTCAGTGGAAGAAGGCCATCGTCACGCTCGCCGAGGGCGACTCGATCGAGATCTACGGCAACCAGGCCTAAGGCCGGCGCCGTACGGCTTCCGCAAGGGAGCAAGTCGTATCGGGCGCCCAAGATGGAGCCGCCCGGTACCGTGGTAATCCGGTGTCGATACACCCCGGGGGAACCCGGATCCCTGATGTATCGGCCAACGGAGAGAGACGAAAGGGATTGTAATGGCTGTCAAACACCTCAAGCCGACCAGCGCGGGTCGTCGTTGGCAGACGATCTCCGACTTCGCGGAGATCACCACGACGAAGCCCGAGAAGTCGCTTCTCGAGCCGCTGCCCAAGAAGGCCGGTCGTAACAACCAGGGACGCATCACCGTCCGTCACCAGGGCGGCGGCGTGAAGCGTCGTTACCGTCGCATCGATTTCAAGCGCAACAAGGACGGCGTGCCCGCCAAGGTTGCCACGATCGAGTACGACCCCAACCGCTCCGCCCGCATCGCGCTGCTCCACTACGTGGACGGCGAGAAGCGCTACATCCTGGCCCCGAAGGGCCTCAAGGTCGGCGACACCGTGCTGTCCGGCCCCGAGGCCGACATCAAGCCGGGTAACGCGCTCGCGCTCGCGGATATCCCCGTGGGCACCCTCATCCACGCGATCGAGTTCCAGCCCGGCAAGGGCGCTGCCATCGCGCGTTCCGCCGGCACCGCCTGCCAGCTCATGGGCAAGGAGGGCAAGTACGCCATCCTGCGCATGCCCAGCTCCGAGATGCGCCGCGTGCTCATCACCTGCCGTGCCACGGTGGGCGAGGTCGGTAACGCCGACCACGCCAACATCGTGATCGGCAAGGCCGGTCGCAAGCGCCACATGAACGTGCGCCCGACCGTCCGCGGTACGGTCATGAACCCCGTCGACCACCCGCACGGCGGCGGCGAGGGCAAGAACCACACCTCCGGCCGTCCGTCCGTGACCCCGTGGGGCAAGCCGACCAAGGGCTACCGTACGCGCAAGAAGAAGAAGGCTTCGAACAGCCTCATCATCCGTCGCCGCAAGAAGTAGCCTGAGATACCGAGAAGGAGTTAAGCACCTATGAGCAGAAGTCTCAAAAAAGGGCCGTTCGTGGAAGCTCGCCTGCTCTCGCGTATCGTCGCGATGAACGAGGCCGGCAAGAAGGACGTCGTGAAGACCTGGTCCCGCGCGTCCACGATCTTCCCCGAGATGGTGGGTCACACCATCGCCGTCCATGATGGTCGCAAGCACGTCCCCGTGTACGTGACCGAGTCGATGGTCGGCCACAAGCTCGGCGAGTTCGCGCCGACCCGTACGTTCCGCGGTCACAAGGCCAAGTAGGGGGTTTCACGTAAATGGCAACTAAAGCTACCGATACCGAGACCCGCGAGGTCCGCGCCGTCGCCAAGTTCGTGCGCGTCTCGCCGTTCAAGGCTCGCCTCGTGGTCGATCTCATCCGTCGCAAGTCTGTCGCGCAGGCTTTCGACATCCTGCATTTCTGCGAGCGCGCCGTGGCGGTCGACGTGGAGAAGTGCCTCCGCTCCGCTGTGGCCAACGCCGTGAACAACAACGGCATGCGCGCCGATGACCTCGTGGTCGCCGCGGCCTACGTGGACGAGGGCCCCACGCTCAAGCGCATCCGCCCGCGCGCCAAGGGCTCCGCTTCGCGCATCCTCAAGCGCACGAGCCACATCACTATCGTCGTCGCTCCGCGAAAGGAGGCATAAGCGCTATGGGTCAGAAAGTCTATCCCACCGGCTTCCGTCTTGGCATCACCGAGAACTGGCGCTCCCGCTGGTTCGCCGATAAGGATTACGCCAAGACGCTCGGCAACGATCTCGAGATCCGTAAGTTTTTGGGCAAGCGTCTCCGTCGCGCTGCCGTCTCCCGCGTGGAGATCGAGCGCGCCGGTGACAAGGTGAAGGTCATCATCTACACCGCCCGCCCGGGCATCGTCATCGGCAAGAAGGGCTCCGAGATCGACGCCCTGCGCACCGAGCTCGAGAAGGTCGCCGGCGTGGCCAAGGGCCAGCTCTCGGTCGACGTGATCGAGATCAAGCGCCCCGAGCTCGACGCCGTCCTCACCGCCCAGTCCATCGCTGAGCAGCTCGAGGGCCGTGTCGCCTTCCGTCGCGCCATGCGCAAGGCCGTCCAGTCGGCCCGCAAGGCCGGCGCCAAGGGCATCCGTATCCAGTGCTCCGGTCGTCTCGGCGGCGCCGAGATGGGTCGTCGCGAGTGGTACCGCGAGGGTCGCGTGCCGCTGCACACCCTGCGCGCCAAGATCGACTACGGCACCGCCGTCGCTCACACCACCATGGGTGCCTGCGGCGTGAAGGTGTGGATCTACCTGGGCGAGAAGCTGCCCGGTCAGCCCGTTCCCAACCCGGCGCTCGAGGGCTCCAGCCGTCCGCGTCGTCGCAACTCCGAGAGGAGGGGTCAGTAGTGCTTGCCCCTAAGCGTGTCCTTCACCGCAAGGTGCAGCGTGGCTCCATGAAGGGCCAGGCCAAGGGTAATACCGAGCTGCATTTCGGTGACTACGGCATCAAGGCCCTCGAGGCCCATTGGATCACCAACCGCCAGATCGAGGCCGCTCGTGTTGCCATGACCCGTTATATGCGTCGTGGCGGCCGCGTGTTCATCACGATCTTCCCCGACAAGCCCATCACCAAGAAGCCTGCCGAGACCCGCATGGGTTCCGGTAAGGGCAACCCCGAGGAGTGGGTGGCCGTCGTCAAGCCGGGTCGCATCATGTTCGAGATCTCCGGCGTGTCCGAGCCCATCGCCCGCGAGGCGCTGCGTCTTGCCCAGCACAAGCTGCCCATCAAGACCAAGATCGTGTCCCGCGCTGACCAGGACGGGGAGGATAAGTAATGAAGCCCGCAGAGATTCGTGAGCTTTCGGACGCCCAGCTTGTCGACAAGCTGAAGGAGATGCGCGCCGAGCTCTTCAACCTTCGTTTCCAGATGGCCACCAGCCAGCTGGACAACACCGCTCGCGTCAAGACCGTCAAGAAGGACATCGCGCGTGTTCTCACTGAGCAGCGCGCCCGCGAGATCGCGGCTGAGAAGGCCGCTGCGGCAGAGTAGAGCTTAAGGAGATAACATGAGCGACACCACGCGCAATACGCGCAAGGTCCGTCAGGGAACGGTCATCTCCATCTCGGGCAACAAGACCATCGTTGTCCAGACCGAGGAGCGCAAGCGCCATCCCAAGTACGGCAAGATGATGACCACCACCAAGAAGCTTCATGCGCACGATGAGGAGTGCACCGCAGGCGTGGGCGACAAGGTTCGCGTCATGGAGACCCGTCCTCTGTCCAAGATGAAGCGCTGGCGTCTCGTCGAGATCATCGAGCGCGCCAAGTAGGCTGCTTTGACTGTTCATGCCAGCGATGTGCGCGGCTTGAGGCAAACCGCCCGCATAAGGGCCGCGCACCTCTCCCTGGCCTAGGTTCGGAGGAACTACCATGATTCAAATGCAAACCATGCTGAACGTCGCCGATAACTCCGGTGCGCGCAAGGTTCGCTGCATCAAGGTGCTCGGTGGCTCCAAGCGCCGCTATGCGGGAATCGGTGACGTGATCGTGGCTGCCGTCCAGGAGGCCACTCCCGGCGCCAACGTCAAGAAGAAGGACGTCGTGAAGTGCGTCGTCGTCCGCACGGTGAAGGAGGTCCGTCGCAAGGACGGTTCCTACATCCGCTTCGACGACAACGCCTGCGTCGTCATCAACAACGACGGCTCGCCCGTGGGCACCCGTATCTTCGGGCCCGTGGCGCGCGAGCTTCGTGACAAGAAGTACATGAAGATCGTCTCGCTTGCTCCCGAGACCCTGTAAGGAAAGGAGAGGTCACGTATGGCTAAGATGTCCATCAAGAAGGGCGACACCGTCAAGATTCTCTCCGGCAAGGATCGCGGCAAGCAGGGCACCGTTCTGCACGCGTACCCCGCCGAGGGCAAGATCAAGGTCGAGGGTGTGGCCATCGTCAAGAAGGCCGTCCGCCCCAACCAGCAGAACCAGACCGGCGGCATCGTGTCGCAGGAGGCCAAGATCGACGCCTCCAACGCGCAGCTCGTCTGCCCCAAGTGCGGCGCTGCCACCCGCGTCGGCCACAAGCAGGGCGAGATCGACGGTCACAAGACCTCGATCCGTGTCTGCAAGAAGTGCGGCGCCGAGTTCTAATCGCGCGCCCGCGCACGCCATCAAGGCATCTTGGGAGCCGGTTCACCTTCGGGTGGCCGGCTCCTTTCTTCTATGGAATCGCAGGCCCTCTTGCTGTTTCGCCGCGATCTGATGTGCAGGCTGATCGCCTTTCCGCATTGCTGCAACTCGGCATACAAATGAACCCCGAATTGCAGAAATCGCGCCATTCGGGGTTCATATGAACATCGAGTTGCATGAAAGCCCATTCGATGAATTATTGTACAAACGGCCGCGTGTGACCGGATGATCAGCAATTAATCTACCTGCATATATGTTCCTGATTACAACTCGAATTGCAATTCGAGCACTTATTGAACGGGGATTTCTCTACAGAAATCATTCGAGTTGCAGAGAGCTGCGAGCAACGTGGAAGCACAGGGCGGAAAACCGCTACTCGGCGGCCTCGAGACCCTGCGTCTGCTCGATTTCGGCGATCATGTCGATGCGGTGCTGGTGACGCCCGCCCTGGAACTCGGCGTCGAGCCATTCGTCGACGATCATCTTGGCGAGCTCCGTGCCGACCACGCGCGCGCCGAAGGCGATGATGTTCGTGTTGTTGTGCTCGCGGCTGAGCTTTGCCGTATAGGGGTCGGAGCACGCGCAGGCGCGGATGCCGTGGACCTTGTTCGCGGCGAGGCTGATGCCCACACCGGTTCCGCAGATGAGCACACCGAGGTCGACGGTTCCGTCCGCCACGGCGCGGCCGACCTTATAGCCCGAGATGGGGTAGTCGAAACGGTCGGTGCCCGCGCAGCCGAAGTCGACGACCTTGAGGCCGCGGTCCTCGAGGTGCGCTTTGATTACCTGCTTGAGCTCGACGGCGACATGGTCGTTTCCGATTCCGATCTTCATGGAAGGCCTCCTTGGTCCAACGAATCGCCCGGCCGCCTCTTGCGACCGGGCGTGGGTACCGATGCTGTGCCCGCACGTTGCAGGCGCTTGCCAGAGCGGCAGGCCGGGTAGGCGGTGTGCGGGGTTATGCGGTTCATGCGCTGCGCGCGCGGGAGCCTATGCTGCCGAGCCCTCACGAAGCGCGCGGATGCAGGCGGCATACCCCGCTTCCTTGCCGAAGAGCGCGCTCGTGCCCAGGATGAAGCCGTCTGCGCCGAGCGCGGAGAGCTCGCGGATGCGCTCGGGGCTGCAGGCGCCGTCGATGGTAAGCGTGAAGCCGTAGCGGTCCTTGAGTTTGGCGAGGCGAGCGATCTTGTCCTTGGTGAACTCGACGAACGCCTGTCCGGCAAACCCGGGGTTCACGGTCATCACCATGACGTAGTCGCAGAGGTTGAGGATCTCCTCGACGGTGGCGATGGAGGTGTCGGGGTTGATGGCGATACCGGCTTTCGCCCCGCGGGAGCGGATCGCCTGGAGGGTCTTCACGGTGTAGCGCTCGGACTCGGGATGGATGTAGATGAGGTCCACACCGGCGTCGATGAAGAGGTCGACCTTGGATGCCGGGTTCTCGATCATGAGGTGGCAGTCGACCGGTACATGCGAGAGCGATGCGATGGCGCGCACGTCGGTGAGGCCGAGTGCGAAGTTGGGGACGAACGACCCGTCCATGACATCGCAGTGGAACATGTCGATGCCGGCGCTCTCGAGCTCATCGATCTCGTCGCGCAGCTTGCCGAAATCGGCGCACATCATGCTGGGGCAGAGAAGCATAGGGGTACCTCCCGGGTGGTTTTCGACTCCTCATAACAAGGATAGCGCGCCTAGCGCAAAAATCAATCAGAGAGTGTCAAAACATTCCATTCATCTCATTACCTTAAATACCTGCAAGAATATTTAGAAAGCCTGAGCACTTGCAGATACATTCTGCAAAAAACTGAAAACTAGTGACAAATTGTTGAGAAATCCTATTGCAAATGAAAATCTCTGGAATAGAATGATTGTCGATGGAAGAGAGGTTGCCCAAGGCGCCTCGGGGACGCGACAGGACAGGAGGAGTGATATGAAGTTTGCAACCCGCATCAACTCGTATTTCCGTGCGGGCGACAAGGACCTCGACCGCGTGTTCGCGCAGTTCGAGGAGGTGGGGCTCACGCACGTGGACCTCAACTATCCCGAGCATGTGGGGGGTATCCCCGCAGATGAGATGAAGGCCCTGCTCGAGCGGCACAAGCTCGCGCTCAACGGCGTGGCGCTGCGCTTCCGCGGCGACTTCATCAACGGCGAGCTCGGCAACGCGGATCCCGCGATCGCCCAGCGCGCACTCGAGCTCTGCCATGAGGCCTGCGACTACTGCCGCGCCGTGGGCGGCACGACCGTGACCATCTGGCTCGGGTTCGACGGCTTCGACTACAGCTTCCAGATCGATTACACCCGCGTGTGGAAGCAGATCGCCGCTGCGTACCGCGACGTGTGCGACTATGCGCCGGACCTCTCGATCAGCATCGAGTACAAGCCCTACGAGGAGCGCGCCTACGCCTTCATCGACAGCATGGGCATCACGGGCATGATGCTCGCCGAGGTGGACCGCCCCAACCTGGGCGTCACCCTCGACTACTGCCACATGCTCATGAAGCACGAGAACCCCGCTTTCGCGTGCGACCTCTTCGGCGGGCGCGGGAAGCTCTTCGGCGTGCACCTGAACGACGGCTACGGCGCGGTCGATGACGGCCTCATGATCGGCACGGCCACCCCCGTGAAGACGCTCGAGTTCCTCTACTACCTCAAGAAGCACGGCTACGACCGCGCGATCTACTTCGACACGTTCCCGGTCATCGAGGACGCGGAGGAGGAGTGCGCGCAGAACATCGCGATGATCTCGATGCTCGACCGCGCGCTCGACGCGGTGGGAGCCGACGAGGTGCAGCGCGTCATCGACGCGAACAGCGGCACCGAGGCCGCAGCGCTCATGCGCCGTCTGCTGTGCGCCTGCTCGGAGTGATCCCGCGCCCGCATGCGGCGGCGCTGCGGACGCGAGCCGCATCCCCCGGGATCCCCGGGCGGCGCCGAGACGGCATCAGAGGGGACAGGGCCGGAACGCCGGCTATACCGTAAGATAGATGGAAAGGAAGGAATCCCTATGGCAAAACACGATTGGGATGCGATGGCCCAGGGCATCCTCGCCGCGGTGGGCGGTGCGGAGAACATCTCCGGCCTCACGCACTGCGCGACGCGCCTGCGCATCAACCTCAAGGACGACGCCGCGTGCGACGACGCGGCCGTGAAGGAGGTCGACGGCGTGATCAACACGGTCAACTCCGCCGGCCAGTACCAGATCCTCATCGGCACCGAGGTACCCAAGCTCTACGAGAAGTTCCTCGCGCTCGTCGAGGGCGCCGGTGCCGAGCTCTCCACCGACTCGTCCTCGAGCGGCGAGGGCGTCATCTCCAAGATCTTCGGCGCTGTCTCGGGCATCTTCGCCCCGCTTCTGCCCGCCATGGCCGGCTCCGGTATCCTGCGCGGCATCCTCATCCTGCTCACGCAGCTCGGCGTCATCACCGAGGGCGGCGGCACCTACGTGATCTGGTACACCCTCTCCATGAGCGTGTTCTACTTCCTGCCGGTGCTTCTGGCCTTCTCGGCCGGCCGCCGCTTCGGCGCGAGCCCGTACCTCTCGGCGCTCATCGGCGCGTGCCTGCTCTATCCCGACTTCATCAACCTCATGGGCGAGGTCGGTAACGGCGCCACGACCGACTTCTTCGGCATCCCCGTCGTGCTCATGAGCTACAACTCGACGGTCGTGCCGGCCATCCTCGCCGTGTGGGCCTATTCGTTCCTGTACAAGTTCCTCGACGAGAAGATCCCCGAGACCCTGAAGCTCGTGGTCCTGCCCGCCGTCTCGCTCATCATCATGGTCCCGCTCACGATGATGGTCATCGGCCCCATCGGCGTGTACGCCGGCGAGGGCGTCGCCTTCGTGGTCAACTGGCTCATCGAGCGCAGCTCCGTGCTCGCCGGCATCCTGGTCGGCGGCGGCTGGTCGGTGCTCGTGTCCATGGGCATCCACTGGGCCGTGAACCCCATCATGATCAACAACATCGCCCAGAACGGCTTCGACTTCATCTGCCCGTTCACCTTCGCGTGCAACTTCGGCGTGATCGGCGTGGCCCTCGGCGTGCTGCTCAAGGCCCGCAACCAGAAGCTCAAGAGCTTCGCGGCCTCCGGCGTGGTCACCATCGCGCTCTCGGCCATCATCGAGCCCACGCTCTTCGGCATGCTCGTCAAGAACAAGAAGCTCTGGGGAGCCCAGATCATCGCCGGTGCCGCCGGCGGCGCGTTCTGCGGCCTCACCCACGTGGTCTGCACGGCGTTCGTCTTCGGTTCGGTCACCACGTTCCCGGCCTTCGTGAGCCAGGATGCGATGAACTTCGCCTTCGCTATGATCGGCATGCTCATCGCGACCGTGGTCGGCGCGGTGCTGGGCTTCATCTTCACCGGCAAGGACGACCAGCTGGCGTAAGGTTCCATGCCCAATCGTCCGAACGCGCCCGAGCGGACAGGGGCGGTCGTCTGCGGGCGGCCGCCCCGTCGGCGCTTGCGCGGCGCGACGCGGTACAATGCTCGTGAGAAAGACGAGAAGGAGGCGCGCATGATCCCCTATGAGCGGCAGCAGGCCATACTCGGGCACCTGGACGAGTCGAACATCCTGAAGCTCGAGGAGCTCCAGGAGCTCCTGCCAGAGGCGTCGGTCTCGACCATCAGGCGCGACCTCAAGGAGCTCGAGAAGCAGGGGCGCGTCGAGCTGCTCGTCGGCGGGGCCGTGCGGCTCAGGACCGTCTCGCACGAGCTCGGGGTCATGGTGACGAGCGCCCTGCACGCCGCCGAGAAGGAGGCCATCGCGCAGCGCGCCGCGCGCGAGGTGCAGGACGGCGACACCGTCTACGTCGATTCCGGCACGAGCTGCACCGCGCTGCTGCGGCACCTGGTCGACCGCGACGTCACGATCTACACCGGCAACGGCAGCGTCTGCTACGTGACGGGCGCGATCCGGGCGCACGTGCTCATGCTGGGCGGGGAGTACAACCCGCAGACGCTCTCGGTCACCGGCCCCATCACGGAGCGGATCTTGGGCGAGCTCTACTTCGACAAGTCGTTTCTGGGCGTGAACGCCGTGAGCGTCGAGCGCGGCGTGACGAACCCGAGCTTCGACGAGGCGGCCAAGAAGAAGCTCGTCCGGCAGAACTCCGAGAAGACCTACGTGCTCTGCGACAGCAGCAAGTTCCACCGCGTGTCCAACGTGAAGGTCTTCGACCTCGAGGGGCTCACGATCATCTCGGACGCGACCGACGACCACCTGATCAAGCACGTGCCGATCCTCACGCCGGGCGACTGACGGGGCTCACCTTCGCGCCCCATCGCCCAGCGCCCATGCATCATAAGGTCCGACCGGGCGCCCGCCTGGGTCGGGCCGCATTCCGCCATCCATTCGTTAAGGAGCTGACCATGGGTCTCTTCGATGCCTTCAAGAAGAAAGCCGCCCCGGCCAAGCCGGAGGCGATCCAGGTTTCCGCGCAGGCGGGCACGCTCGCCGCGCCCGTCGCCGGTCGCGTGATCGCGATGACCGAGGTCCCCGACCCGATCTTCAGCAGCGAGGCGCTCGGTCGCGGCTGCGCCGTCTGGCCCGAGGGGGACACCGTGTACGCCCCGGTCGCGGGCACCGTGAGCGTGGCCATGGGGCACGCCGTGGGCATCGTGTCACCCGACGGGGTCGAGGTGCTCGTGCACATCGGCGTCGACACGGTCGACATGCAGGGCAAGGGCTTCACGGGCTACGTGGCGCAGGGCGATGCGGTCGCGGCGGGCGACCCGCTCATCACGATGGACCGCGCCGCCATCGCCGCCGCGAGCCATCCCGACTGCGTGGTCGTCGCCGTGTCGAACACGGCGGATCTGGCAGGCGTGGAGCTCGCGGTCGAGGCGGGCGCCACGGTCGCCGCGGGCCCCGCCCTGATCGCGGTCGCGAAGTAGCGATGCGGCGAGCGCTCCGTCAGGGGCGCCCGCCCGGGTCGCCCTGCGGGGCGGCCTGACATAAGCGCGCCGCGCGATGGTCGCGCCCGTCCGCATGGGAGTTCGGCTTCCGGCGGGCGGGCGCGTGCGCTATCGGCCGCCCTCAGTCGACTCCCACGAAGAGGCAGCCGCTCGAGCAGCCCTTCTGGCGCGGTGCGGGGCGCCTGCCCTCGCGTGCGGCCTCGAGGGCGCGTCGCGCGCGGGCGACCTGGCTCGCGAGGCCGCGCGCGTCGAGCAGCGTGCCGTCCACGAGGAAGCGCGAGATGCCGGCCTCGATGAGCTGCGGCACCTGCGGCGCGAGGTCGAGCGGATAGGCCTCGTAGAGCCGCGAGCGCCCGTGGATATCGGTGCGTACCGGCAGGAGCTTGTCGTCGATGTTGTGCAGGACGAGCTCGCGGCGCCGCAGCGCGCAGCGCGCGCAGTCGTCGATGCAGGCGTCGGCGACCTTCAGGATGCAGTGCTCGCTCGTCATCACGCGCGGCCGGCCGTAGACCATAAGGCCGAGCGGCACCGGGGCGCCGGCGGCGAGCGCGGCGAGCTCGTCGAGCGAGATCTCGGGCGAGAGCCACGCGGCCGCGGCTCCCTGCTTGTGCAGGAACGCGAGGCAGGCGGCGTTGTGCACAGGGATGCAGGAGCGCAGCTCGGGCATGGCACCGAGCTCTCGGGCGTACGCCAGCTCGGAGATGTTGCCCACGGCGACGGGCGCGCCCGCGGCCACCCAGGCATCGAGGCGCTCGCGGTCGCGCGCGCGGCAGACCTCGTCGAGGACGGGGATGTAGCCGCGCTCGCGCGCAGCCGCGGCGTCGAGCCCGGCCTCGGCGAGTGCATCGGAGGAGAGGTAGACGCGCGTCGCGCCCGCCTCGCGTGCGGCCTCGGCGGCCTCGGGCGTGGCGGCGATGGCGCAGAGCTCGGGCTCGCGCGCGGGGGCGGCGCCTTCCGCCGCGCGCGGGGCGATCTCGATGCGCGCGAGCTCATCGGCATGGCGCCTCCAGGGCCCGATCAGCGCCTCCTCGAGGGCGGCGCACGCCTCGGCGCGCACGCGGTGCACGGCGGAGAAGCCCATGCCGCAGCCCTCGTCGAGCTCGACGTCGAACGCGGCGGGCGCAAAGGGCGTCGAGCCCATGCGGCCCACGTGCTCGATGAGGTCGTCGGCGGTGACCGGCCGCGTGCGCGCTGCCTCCACCGTGAAGCCCGTGGAGGCGGCACGCACGGTGGGGTCGTCCGCGCAGGAGAGCTCGACCCGGAAGGGCTCGCCGATCCGCGCCGTCACGCGCACATCGACCGCGCGCTTGCGGGGCACCGCGCGCTTGAGCGCGGCGTCGGCGATATCGATGGCCTCCTGGCTGCGGATCACGCGCACACGGCAGCTGGTCGCGACGGGGCGGGGGACCTCGACCGAGATGGTCCCGCCCCCGACGCCGTCCGTGCGGGCGAGCGCGGTGAGGAAGGCGTCGGGACTCTCGTCGTCGCGAAGCTCGAGGAGGTCGCCCGCGCCCACCGGCTCATCGAGCGCGAGGACGGCCGTGCCCGCGGGGCCCTTGATGGCGGCGCGGAGCCGCTCGCCCTTGGTGACGGGCTCGGTGGGAATGAACTCGGCCACGCGTCCCACGAGCTGCCCGCGGTTGTTCGACCGCTCGTAGCTCATCATGTCGTCGTCCGAGCGTCCGTCCTGGTAGGCGTGGGTGAAGTCGCGGTTGAAGCAGCGCTTGAGCTGCCGTGCGCGCCGCGTGCGCTCGGTGGCGTCGGGCTCGCTGCCGTGGGCGAGGTCATCGAGGTCGCGGCGGTAGACATCGGTCACGGCATAGACGTAGTCGGCGGCCTTCATGCGCCCCTCGAGCTTGAGCGCCGCCGCGCCGGCTTCGATGAGCTGCGGGAGCAGGTCCGTCGTGTTGGTGTCGCGGGGGCACAGCGGGCGCCCGCGCCCCGGGGCGGAGATGTTGCGGCCGTCCTCGTCGATGAGCTCGTAGGGCAGGCGGCAGGGCTGGGCGCACATGCCGCGGTTGGCGGAACGCCCGGCCTGGCAGAAGCTCGAGAGCAGGCAGACGCCCGAGTAGCTGAAGCAGATAGAGCCGTGCGCGAAGACCTCGAGGTCGATGCCGGGGCACGCGTCGTGGATCGCGGCGATCTCGGCGATCGAGAGCTCGCGCGAGAGCGTCACGCGGTCGGCGCCGGCCGCGGCGCAAAACGCCGTCCCGCGCGCGTCATGGATGTTCGCCTGGGTGGAGATATGCGTCTCGATCGAGGGCATGAGGCGGCGAACCTCGGCGAAGAGCCCCCAGTCCTGGATGATGAAGGCGTCCGCGCCGAGCATGGCGCACTTTCGCACGAGCTCCAGGGCGTCTCGCATCTCCGCATCCTTGATCACGATGTTCACGGTCACGTAGACGCGCGTACCGGCGAGGTGCGCCGCGCGGCACGCCGCCGCGAAGCTCTCGTCATCGAAGTTCGCGGCCTTGCGGCGCGCGTTGAAGGAGCCCATGCCGCAGTAGATGGCGTCGGCGCCCGCGGCGAGGGCCGCCGCGAAGGGCTCGGGCCCGCCGGCGGGGGAGAGGAGCTCGACGCGGCGCGCGGCGGCGCCGTCGGTGGTCATGAGGTTGTCTTCAGTGCGTGCGGGCACGGCGGTTCCTATCGTTCGAGGTCGGTCGGCGCGGTATCGGACGGCCTCATGCGCAGGCGGAAGTCGCAGCGGCCGCAGCCCTCCATGAGGGTCTCGGTGCGGGTGAACTCCAACCGCTCATCGTAGCCGTAAAACATGCGCGGGTCGCGCTCGCAGGAGAGGAGCCGGCCCAGGTGCTCGAGGCCGAGCCGCCGGTACATCTCGGCGAAGGCGCAACGCGTCGCATCCATGGCGAGCGTGCCCGCCTCTGCATCGAGCTCGACGTCCTCCCACGTCATGGAGCCTCCTGCCGAGAAGCGCGGCATGACCTCGTCGCGGTAGTAGGCGAGCGGGTCGGCGTCAGTGGGGCGCTCGGCGGCGAGCGCGCGGCCGGATTCTTCCCCCAGGCGCGCCACGGCCGTGCGCACGACCCGGTCGGCGCGCTCCTGTCCGAGCTCCTCGACGAGCGCGTCGTAGAAGGGCGCGATGGCCCGCGCCTCGATCTCGCGCCGGACGATCAGGGGGATATCCTCGATGCGGGGGGTCGTGCAGCTAGCGGTATCTATCGCATCGTATCGGCCGTCTTTGCCCACAATCGTCCTCCTTGCATGTTGCCTCGTGGTGTCAATTGTCTGCCAAAGCGGCCGAAGAGCGCAAAAGCCGATCGTCATCAGGCGTATCTTCACGTCCCCTCCAAAGGGCCGGCAGGAGGCGGCATCGCGGCGCGCCCCGTAGCAGCTGTGTCGCCCGACGGGGATTTGATCCGGGGCGTCGTCGGGTGTCGGGTTTTCCGACGGGACGATGGCATGGTCCCGATAAGTTCGAGTAAGAATACTGTGGGTAATTAGCATATGGGCGACTAGACCACGTGCTCGCCCAACGCTTTCCTGCGTATTCCTACGTCGAGATCGCTGGTGCCGCTCGAATGCGCAAGTGAACCCACAGTATTCTTGATCGAGCGGAAAAATCGGCGCTGGATGCCTCTGCGTCGGCACCCGAATCGCGCTTGCGGGCGCCGCTCGCCCTATCAGCCGCTTCGCCCGCGCCCGCGGAGTACACTTGGAAGGGAAGCGGTGCCGGTGCAAGGGCGCCGGCGTTGCCCGCAGCCTGAGGATCACCGCCGCACGAGGAGGCTTGCCATGCGCTACGACTTCACGACCATCATGGACCGTCACGGGGAAGACGCCATCGCCGTCGACGCCCTGGGTACCGCGCCTGGCGTCCCCGGTGCTCCCGACGAGGGCTTCGACCCCATCCCGATGTGGGTCGCGGACATGAACTTCCCCGTGCTTCCCGACATCCAGGACGCCATCATCGGCCGCGTGCGCAAGCCGCACTTCGGGTACTTCGAGCCGCGCGACGAGTACTTCGAGCGCATCATCGCCTGGCACCGCGACCGCAACGGTGTGAGCGGGCTTGAGCCCGAGCACATCGGCTACGAGAACGGCGTGCTCGGCGGCCTCATCTCCACGCTCGCGGCGTTCATGGCGCCGGGCGACGCCGTGCTCGTGCACAGCCCCACCTACATCGGGTTCACCAAGGCGATCTGCAACGCCGGCTTCAGGATCGTCCACTCGCCGCTCAAGCTCGACGAGCGGGGCGTGTGGCGCATGGACTTCGAGGATATGGAGAACAAGCTTGCGGAGAACCGCATTCACGCCGCGGTGTTCTGCTCGCCGCACAACCCGTGCGGCCGCGTGTGGGAGCGCGCCGAGATTGAGCGCGCCATGGAGCTCTACGCGAAGTACGACTGCGTCGTGGTCTCGGACGAGATCTGGTCGGACATCATCCTGCCCGGGCACGTGCACGTTCCCACGCAGTCCGTGAGCGAGGACGCCCGCCGGCGCACCGTGGCGCTCTATGCGCCGAGCAAGACCTTCAACCTGGCGGGGCTCGTGGGCAGCTATCACATCATCTACGACGGCTACCTGCGCGACCGCGTGGTGGCGCAGAGCACCAAGCCCCACTACAACGAGATGAACGTGCTCTCCATGTACGCGCTCATCGGCGCGTACGGCGATGCGGGCCGCGTGTGGGTCGACGAGCTCCGCGAGGTGCTGGGGCGTAACGTCGACTGGGCGTGCGCGCACATCGCGGAGCGCTATGCGGCCGCGGGCGTGCACACGGCCAAGCCCCAGGGCACCTACATGCTGTTCCTCGACTGCACGGGCTGGTGCGAGGAGCACGGCTGCGAGGTCGACGAGCTCCTGCGGCGCAGCTGGCGCGTGGGCGTGGCATGGCAGGACGGCCGCCCCTTCCTGGGCGAGCACCACATCCGCGTGAACCTCGCGCTGCCCGAGGCGCGCGTACACGAGGCGTTCGAGCGCCTCGACCGGTACGTGTTCTGCGAGTAGTCCGGCGGGTTTCGAACGGTTTCAGCGACTCGGTGCGTGGCCGCGACGGCTTGACCGGCCGCCACGGCCATGCACCGCGCGGCTACAGCGCGACGATGCACTCGATTTCGACGAGCGCGCCCTTGGGCAGCGCGGCGACCTGCACGGCGCTGCGCGCAGGGTAGGGCTCGGTGAAGTGCGCGCCGTAGACCTCGTTCACGGCGTTGAAGTCGGCGATGTCGGCGAGGAAGACGGTGGTCTTCACGACGTTGCCGAACGTCGCGCCGGCGGCGGCGAGCAGCGCCTCGATGTTCTTGAGCGCCTGCTCCGCCTGGGCGACGACGCCCTGGGCGAGCTCGCCGGTCGTGGGGTCGAGCCCCAGCTGGCCGGAAAGGAAGGCAAGGTTGCCGGTCGTGATGCCGGCAGAGTAGGGGCCGAGCGCCGCGGGCGCGTTCTCGGATGCGATGACGTGCTTGTCCATGGATCCTCCTCGAGGTGGGGCAGATGTCTGGACCAGTATATCTATTTTTCAGCGCGGAAGGCCTCGTTCGCCCGCGGCCGCACGCTCCGGCGCTCTCGATGTATCCTGAATGCAGTGCGCCAGACGGAGCGCTTGCCATAACGCGATTGGAGCCGCCATGGACCGGGATTTCGACGTCGTGCCGCCGCGCGGCTTCTCTGCGCTCATGCTGGGCGGCGTCGCGCTGCTGGCGCTCGTCCCGGCGGGGTTCGCGCTCGCGGGGGAGCTCCCTCTCATCGGTGCGGTCATGTTCGCGCTGATCATCGCCCCGTTCCTGCTCGCCGCCGTCTGGGCGCGGCGGTTCAGGGTCGCGGTGCGCCAGGGGCTCGTATCCGTGCGTCCCGGGCTCATCGGCAGGCCGTGGAGTTTCACCGCGGGCGACATCACCCGGGTGGTACGCCATATCAACCGGAACAAGACCGTGGGCGTGATGACCAAGATGACCGTCTGCGCCCGCGAGCGCCGCGTGTCCGTCGAGACCCTCATGCAGGGGAGCGAACGGTTCGAGGAGTTCATCTTGGAGAACGTCGATGCCGGCAGGATCGTCACCAAGGTGCACGGTACGGCCGGCGAGTGAGCCAGGGCCCACGCCCTCGCCCTTCCCCTCGCGGAGCGACTTCGCAGTTCGGTGCGCTTGATTCTGAGTTAGGTGCATATCCCCAGGGGAACAATCTCGAATCGCTCGCGGTTTCCCAGGCGGTTTGCACCCAACGGGTTTTCCGATGCGTCCAACTGGAGCATACAGCGCGCTTATGAACTAAGTTGGGCGCTGGTCTTAGGCTCCCGGTACAAAGAGGTGCGCTGCGCTTGCTCCCCACGCCCTTCGAATCGGCTGCAAAATAAAAAAACGAAAATTTATAAAAAAACGAAAATGGATAAAATAACGAAAAGGAGCCATCAAGTGAGGAGGCGCCATGAAGAAGGTCAATCCGTTCAAGCCGACTGCGGGCGCGGAGCCTCCGGTTCTGGCGGGTCGCGATGCGGTTCTCAGCGATTTTGAGATAGGGCTAGAGGAGGGTGTCGGTGCGCCCGGAAGGCTCATGCGCATTACTGGTCCGAGAGGCTCAGGAAAGACGGTCCTGCTAACTGAATTGGGTGACATCGCTCGCCAACATGGATGGCGCGTGGTGGACGTGACGGCAGCGGGGCATCTTCCCGAGCTGATCTGCCGCAGGCTTGAGAAAGAAAAAAGAGCCGATTACTCGGTCGAGCTTGACCTCAAGGTGATCAAGGCGAGGGCTCAAAAGGACGACTTCCATAAGACCGAGGATATCTACGAAGTGCTTGAGCGCGTTGTTGGCAAGCTGACCGAGAAGGGTTATGGCCTGCTTGTGACGGTTGATGAGATCCAGGATGCCAGCATTGAGGATGTTCGTGAGGTTGCCGTTGCCATTCAGCACCTCATACGAGAGCGTCGCAACATCGCCTTTGTCTTTGCGGGACTGACGGCGGGAGTGATGAACCTGCTGGGGGAGGATGGCCCGACGTTTCTGAGGCGCGCATATCCTGAGGAGCTGGACACGATTCCGGTCAATGAGGTCGAGACGGCGCTCGGGGCTACATTCGAAAAGAGCGAGGTCCGTATCGGTGAGGACGAACTCTCCTTGGCTGCGCATTCGACTGCGGGATATGCCTACCTCATTCAGCTGGTGGGATATTATGTCTGGCGCGCTGCGCAGGTCCGAGCGGGTGCGGAGCTCGATGCCATCACAATGGAGGATGTAGAAAAGGGCGTGGTCGCTGCACGACGGGAATTCGAGCGGACGGTGCTCGAGACGGCGATAGCCCATCTTCCCAAGACGGCTATGGAGTACCTGCTTGCGATGGCGGAGGATAAGCTGGCGTCTTCAACAGGGGAAATCGCCAATCGACTGGGCGTTTCCGCATCCTCGCTCTCCACCACCCGAAAGCTGCTCGTCTCCCGTCAGGTCATTGAGTCGACAGCTCGCGGCTACGTTGGCTTCTCCATCCCGTTCATGAGGGAGTACCTGGTTGAGAATCGCGAGGCATTGCTTGCTCGTTATGGGGTCGAGGGATAGTCACACGCGGCTTGCTGTTCCGATGCTAGAGGGCTAAGAGGCGCATTCGCTCAATGGTTCTCGATTCTGCGCCGTGAGTTATTGTTGTCCGGTCTGTCTGTTATGGTCTAGGAAATAGAGGTCGCTACAGTCGGGGACGCGATGAGGCTGTGGTACAAAACGGGGGATATCACGGCTCTGAGGGAGCTTTCGCATCGTAAGGTCGTGTGTCTGGATATTGAGACTACGGGTTTCGACCCGTGTGCTGATGAAGTGCTTCAGGTCGCCCTCGTTCGCGGCGACGGAGAGCCCATGCTATCTCGCTATGTGCGGCCCGAACGCCGCTCGAGTTGGCCTTCTGCGCAGCGTGTGCATGGCATCTCTCCTTCAATGGTGGAAAGCTGTCCCTTGTTGGCTTCGTTGAAACCGGAAATTGAGAGGGCTTTCGAGGGCGCTGGCCTCATTGTTGGTTACAACGCTCCTTTCGATCTCTCGTTCCTCCAGGCGGCAGACATTTCTTTCGGAAACGCTGCAGTTTTTGATGTGATGCGCGAGTTTGCCCCCGTTGTGGGGCGCTGGGATGCCGACCGACAGAGATACGCCTGGGTCTCCCTAGCCTATTGTGCACAATTCTACGGCGTCTCCTTTCGAGCCCATGATGCGCTCGAGGATGCGCGAGCGACGCTAGAGTGCTTCTGCGCCATGATTGGGAAAGATCCCGCTAGATGCGGATTCCCGTCGTCTACAGCCTACCTGGACGTCGTGGCACGTTATTCTCGAATGAAGACACGGGAGAGGCGGGAAAGATGAGTGAGCTCACGACTCGAGTCGGAATGCCGGCGAACGGAATTGATGAGCTTTCTAGACAAGCTCGCGCTCTCTGGGCGAAGACTGACCCCGAGGACGATTCTCTTTGGCTGCCTCTCCATATTCACCTGAGCGATACAGCTCGCACCATGGTTAGACTTTGGGATGGATGGGTTTCGAAAAACGTAAAGAACCTATTTGCACGCCATTGCCATGGGAGTGAGGTGCTCGCTCGCAAGGCTCTTGTTTTCCTTGCCGGCGCTCATGACATAGGTAAGGCCACTCCCATTTTCCAGGCTAAGCCGTGCGGCCGTGGACGGGGCGGGGAGCGGGTGAACCTCGCATGGAAGCCGGAGAAGGCTGGTCTG
Source organism: Enorma burkinafasonensis (assembly GCF_902150035.1). Taxonomy (GTDB): domain Bacteria; phylum Actinomycetota; class Coriobacteriia; order Coriobacteriales; family Coriobacteriaceae; genus Enorma; species Enorma burkinafasonensis. The sequence goes on along the minus strand of NZ_LR597506.1, from coordinate 50,207 downwards.
TTCATCGAGGCTAGCCTCTCTACGACTAGGGATCCTACTCATCCTATTGCCGGTCAGGTGCTCGTTACTCGTTATCTCCAGGACATGTTCGGCTGGTCTTCTAATCAGGCTGATGCTTGGGGTTCCATAGTGGGGGCTCATCATGGGAACGTTCCGGATAAAGAGCGGGTCCATAAGGGCTTTATCCTGAAGACGGCAATGGGCGACGCGCCGGACGATGTGGGCAAGGGCTGGCGCGGTGTCCAACGAGAGCTCCTTGACTATGCTTTCCATGAAGCGGGGTTGTCGAATGAGGATATGGCCTCGCTTGCGCTCTGCGCATGGGACGCGTCGACTGATTCAGTCGCCTGCGGCCTTCTCATCATGGCGGACTGGATTGCGAGCAACCAAGATCTATTCCCGTTGGTCCCGCTGATACCCGGAGAGGGATCGACGCGCAGTTTCATGATGAAGAGAGACGGCGCGTCGCTTGATGCGCGTGCAGATCGAGCATGGCTCGAGCTCGACCTTCCATCCAGCTGGAGCGGTGAGAAGCCCGTTGTGTCCGACAGTTGGTTTTGCGAGCGTTTCGGCCTGTCCGAGGGCTGTGCGCCACGTTCTGTCCAGAAGGCGGTGATGGAAGCCGCTGCGCAGATGACGGAGCCTTCCCTTATGGTTATCGAAGCTCCTATGGGCGAGGGGAAGACCGAGGCGGCGCTTGCAGCGGCGGAAATCGTTGGAGCGCAGTTTGGCTGTGGGGGTGTGTGCGTTGCTCTTCCCACCATGGCGACGACAGACGCCATGTTCGGTCGTGTCCGCCGATGGCTCGATCACCTTGCTGCGCATGACTCCTCGAGCATCTATCTCGCACATGGAAAGGCGCAGCTTAACGAAGAGTATCAGGGAATCGTTCGTTCTTCCCGCACATATCGTTCTCTGAGCTCTATGGGTGTTGACCTAGACGAAGAAACCCCAAGAGACGATCGTGTTGTGGTGTCCGACTGGATGCAGGGTCGCAAGAAGGGCATGCTGGCCAATTTCGTTGTTTGCACGGTCGACCAAGTGCTCATGGGTGCGCTCGACATGCGGCACCTCTCGCTGAGGCAGCTCGCCTTGGCCGGCAAGGTGGTTATCGTCGACGAGTGTCATGCCTACGACAGCTACATGCAGCAATATCTGTTGCGTGTGCTGGAGTGGCTCGCGGCATGGGGCTGCCCCGTTATCCTTCTGTCCGCCACGCTGCCGACGTCGGTACGAGACAGTCTGATCGATGCCTATCGAGAAGGGCGTGCTGCCCAGGGGGCCTGCCCCGTATCTACAGCCGGCTTCGGTGACATGCCCACCACCTCCTCTCGAAAGCTCACTCGAAAAGAGAGGGCAAGGTCAAGGGGAAGAAAGCTGAGGGAGGTACAGACGCCCGTAGATGAATCCTATCCACTCATCACGATTGCTTCCGAGCGGGGCATTGAGAGACTTGATTGTCCGGCGACATCGCGAAGTGCCCAGATCGACGTATCGATTCTGCAAGATGAGCCTGATGCTCTCGTTGCCCTTATGAAGGAGAAGCTGAGCGAGGGCGGTATCGCGGGGGTCGTATGCGATACGGTAACGCGCGCACAGATGGCGTATCGCGCCTTGCGGGGTTGCTTTGATAGCGGCGAGGTTATGCTGGCCCATGCTCGCTTCATGGACTTAGACCGCATGGAAAACGAGACCGTGCTCCGCAACCTGCTTGGCCCCGATGCGACGCGGTCCAACGGTAAGCGTCCTGAGCGAATGATCGTGGTGGGAACACAGGTGCTCGAGCAGTCGCTCGACATAGACTTCGACCTTCTCGTCACCGACATTGCGCCCATCGACCTTTTGATGCAGCGCTTGGGAAGGGCCCATCGTCATGTTCGCGGCGAGGGCGAAAAGGACCGTCCAGTCCGCTTGCGTAAGGCTCGCTGTTTTCTCCGTGGCATTGAGGAAATCGGTCCTGAAGGCCCAGTATTCGCGCCCGGGGTCTCAAAGGTCTATGACAAGGCATCTCTCATGGAGGCACTTGCGGTAAGCGGGCTTGGCGACATGGATGCGAGCGCTAGGCTTTGCCTGCCGCAAGACATCGCTAGGCTGGTGCGCTTGGCGTATTCCTCGACGATTGAGGGGAGGATTCCAGAGGGTTGGCTCTCATCGTATCTCGATGCTTGTGAAGAACGGATAAACGCGGTTCAAGACAAGAAGTGTCGTGCTGGAGATTTCCTCCTTCCGTCGGCGAAGTATCTTGCGGAGAACGAGAAAACACTTACTGGGCTCTTCGCCCGGGCAGTTGAGGACAGCTCGAATTCGAAGATGAGCGAAGATGCGGGGCAGCGTGCGGTCAGAGATACGCAGGAGACCGTCGAGGTTCTTCTTGTTAGAAGAAGAGACGGCCATGTTCACCTGCTTCCTTGGGTGGGGGACGAAGGGAGCGGTGTCGAGCGGGGACAAGAGGTCCCTACTGCATATGAGCCGGATCGGGCTCTGTCCATGGTGCTCGCTCAGTGCGCGGTGAGGCTGCCGCTCTCTCTATGTCGACCACAGCAGCTCGACAGGCTCATTGGTGAGCTTGAGGATGGCTGCGAGCGTTGGGTTGCTGCGTGGCAGGATGTTCCCGTTCTGGCGGGGAGGCTGGTGCTTGCCATGGAAGGGGTTGAGATTGAGCCGGGAGTGCTCGAGGCGACGGTGCTCGATCAGCGCGTGCGTTATACCAGAGAAGAAGGGTTATCGACCGTTCGTCGAGAAACTTAAAACTTTCCTATCCCAATTAATAATTCAGGGAAATAGGCAGATTGATGTTTCCACCAACGGGCGGAATGTACCTTGAGAAAGGATTGTTTTTGATTTGTTCCCCACAAATGTGGGGTTCCAGTACCCACTTTATTATTGCGGCAAACGAAAGGAGGAAGAAATGGCCCAACAGAAACCACATTACGATCTAAGATTCGAGCCCTGGATTCCTGTCGAGCGGCTCGACGGCACTGCCGATGTTGTCTCGATACGAGAGGCTTTGGCCGGCGCCCATCAGATTCGGCGTCTCTCAGGCGAGATTCCCGGAGAGGGAATTGCCCTCCTGCGTCTCTTGCTTGCGCTTGTCTATTGCATCAATGCCGATCTCGAGGATGCGGGCGAGAAGGGGAAGAAGGGGCGTTGGGAAAAACTTCGGTCCCAAGGGTGTTTTGGGCCGGACCAAATTGATGAGTACCTTGCCGACTATCCCCACGAGTTCGACCTCTTTGACAACGAGCGTCCATTCTATCAAGTTCCCAACCTTGCCTACATGGGGGAGAAAGAGTTTGACCCCGTCTGCGAGTTCATGCTGGACGTCCCCAATCCAGAAAAGGGCAAGTTTCTCTTTTCCATGAGGAGCCCGGAGCACCTGGATTCGCTGCCGTTTGATCTCGCAGCTCGTTATCTTATTGTTGTGCAGGCGTACGATATAGCTGGGATTAAAAGTCCTGTCGAGGGAAACACTTCCGTGGTGGATGGCAAGGCGCGAGCGCCCAAGGGGGCGTTGGGCACGGGATGGTGCGGTGCGCTGGGCGGAATCTACCTAGAGGGGCAGAGCCTCTTCGAGACCCTGCTTCTGAATTTCGTACTGTATCTGAACAACGCTTCCGTTATCGTTCCAAACGATTATGCTCCTTGGGAGCGTGAGGCATCTCCGACGGATACATGCCGACGAGAGCCGACCGGGCCCATTGACCTGCTCACATGGCAGAGCCGAAGGATTCGTCTGGTTCCAGGCTCGGATGGCTCTTCCGTCCGCGGCGTCATCATCAGCTACGGAGACATTCTGATTCCAGCGAATAAGCAACGCTTTGAGATGATGACCTGCTGGCGTGAGAGCGAGCGGCAGCAGAAGAAGCTGGGTACCGCCACGGTACCGCTCATGCCCGTGGTTCCAGATACGGCTTTCGCTCTTTGGCGTGGTCTTCCCAGCTTGCTCGCGCTTGTAGATGGAGGAAAGCTTCGTCCTGGCGTCATTCGCTGGATGTCGGAGCTTCAGGACGTTCAGAGCGTTGATGACTGGCGTCTCAATGTTCGCATTGTTTGTCAAGGAGTCAGCTACGGGCCCAACAATAGCGTCATTTACGATGCTATGACGGACTCAGTTGACTTGCGAGCTGGCTTGTTGCGTAAGGATTCGGAGGCAGTTCTCAGATTGCTCGATGTCATTGAACGTACCGACAGGGCAGTAGATGCTCTCGTTAAGTTTATCCGGCACGTTGAGCAGGCCCAAGGCGATCGTCGTGGAAAGAATAAGAAGTTCCCCGACGTTGCCACGAAGAACGACGTCCGCGAGGGAGCTTATTATGCTCTCGACGCTCTGTATCGGTCGCGGATTGCCGAGTTTCCCGATGAGGGGGTGGACGAGTATTGCCTCGCGTGGCGCAAGGAGACTCGTTCTGTGCTTCGAAGGCTGGCGAATGCGTACGTGTCTCGTCGGCACGTCTCGTGCTTCTCGGAACATGATGACGTCTCCGTTGGTCAGGCGCTCGCTTGGTTTGAGCGTGACCTCGTCAAGGCACTGTTCTAGGAAGGGAGGAAGTATATGTCGTCGATTTACGACCGTGCGAACGAGATAGCCTTGTTCGCGCAGAAGAAGATCGCTCGGCTGCAGCGCGCCTATGTAGGAAAGGGCTCTGACGCCGCGGATGCACGAGCCTCCCTTGCGCGCCTGCGCCAGCTGGGGATGCCCGGCGGTGCGTCTTGGGTCTCCGTGGGGGAGAACCTCTTCGAGGGGCTTCTCGACCTGAACCTGTCCGAGGCGGACGAGAGGAAGGCCCTTCGTGCCATAACGACCGCTCTGAGGCTCTACGCCTATCACCAGCAGTCAAGGGACGTCCCCATGGCCATTACGGGCTCCCCTGAAGGCGCGCGTGCCCAGCGGCGCTCCTTTGGGTGGTCATGCCGGTGCATCGAGTACGACAAGGACAAGGCGAAGGGGGTCCGTCGCCGGATGGCCGCACTGGAGGGCGTGCGGGACATGGAGGGCATCGAGCACTACATGCATGCCCTCATCCTGCTCATGAAGGGCAAGGATGTCCGCGTGGACTACTACCAGCTCACCCGCGACCTCTTTCTCTTGCAGTTCCCGAGTGCCCGTGGTGACGTGTTTATGCGCTGGGGACGGGATTACTTTACGACTGCATCCGACGAGACGACAACAGGCGATGCCGCCGGCGCGGCGACTGATGAGAAGAACTAGGAGGCACCTCATGTACCTTGATCTTTATGCCCTTCAGAGCGTTCCGCCCAGCAACATCAACCGCGACGATACGGGGAGCCCTAAGACTGCCATGTTTGGCGGTGCACTTAGGGCCCGCGTCTCCAGCCAGGCGTGGAAGCGTGCCATGCGCGAGATGTTCTCGGACTTCCTGCCGGAAGGCCAGCTGGGCGTGCGCACGAAGTTCGTTGTGCCGCTGATTGCGGAGCGGATCGCTGCCAAGCGCGAAGATCTTGCCGAGCGGTCCGTCGATTTTGCTAAGGCGGTACTGGACGCCACGGGAATCAAGTCGTCCGAGACCGACAGGAAGGGTTCCGACGAGGGGACGCTTGCTACGGGCTACCTCGTCTTTATCGCCAATCGCGAACTCGACGATCTTGCGGACATCGCCATTTCCTGGGCAGACGGGGGAGTCGATCCCAAGAAGCCTGACAGCAAGTCGAAGAAGGACGTCCAGAAGGCGTTCAAGGGAATCCAGGCGGTTGACATCGCCCTGTTCGGTCGCATGCTCGCCGATGCGTCCGACTTCAACGTCGATGCGTGCTCACAGGTCGCGCACGCCATCTCGGTCAACGAGATCTCCCAGGAGTACGACTACTTCACCGCCGTGGATGACTGCGCGGCAGATGACAACGCTGGTGCCGGGATGCTGGGTACCGTAAGCTTCAACTCCTCAACGCTCTACCGCTATGCGACCGTGAACGTCGACGCGCTCATGGAGCAGCTGGAGAGCGCCGAGGCGACGGCGCGCGGAGTGGCGGCCTTCGTCGAGGCGTTTGTCAAGTCCATGCCTACCGGCAAGCAGAATACCTTTGCCAACCGCACGTTTCCCAATGTGGTGGCGGTCTCGCTGCGTGACGACCAGCCAATCAACCTGGCTACGGCGTTCGAGCGTCCCGCGTATGCCGAGCGTGACCGCTCCATCACGCAGGTCGCCGCAGAGCGCCTTGCGGCATGTGCCAAGGATGTCGAAGGTGCCTTCGCGCACTCGGCAACGAAGAGCTGGCATGTCTCGTATGGCGTGGATGCGGCAGCTCTTGAGCATTTCGGGGAGGGCGTGTCTTTCGACGCTCTCGTGGCTGCCGTGCGTGAGGCAATCGAATCGGCCCTTGCGTCCGAGGAGTAATCATGGCCGTTCTTCTCATTCGCCTTGCGGGGCCCATGCAGTCTTGGGGGGACTCGTCGCGCTATGCGAGAAGAACCACAAGGCGCGAGCCGACTAAAAGCGGGATCGTAGGGCTTATCGCCTCCGCGCTCGGCCGAACACGCGAAGACCCGGTGGGCGACTTGGCGCAGCTCGAGCTTGCCGTTCGCGTTGAACAGCCTGGTCAGCTCATGCGCGACTTCCAGACGGAGCGTCCCATGAATGGCGGCAAGCCCATGCCGCTCTCGAACCGTTACTACCTTGCCGACGCCTGCTTTCTCGTTGCCCTAGGAGGGCCTAAGAAGACGCTCGAGAAGGTGGAGTCAGCTTTGAGACTGCCGCACAGGCCGCTCTATCTGGGCAGAAGGTCCTGTCCGGCGGATATGCCGCTCTGTTTGGGCATCGACGAAGGGGCGCGAGACGTTCGGAAAGTGCTTGTCGAGGAGCCCTGGAGAGCTTCCGCGCGATATAAGTCCCGGCACCCGGATGTGCTCGTGCTAGAGATGGTTGCTGACGCACGTGATGGGGAAGCTTGTGAGAGCTGGGCGGATTATCCGCTTACGTACAGCCCCGCGGGAAGACGTTACGCGTGCAGGCCGGTCACTCGGCTGCGGGTGCCTAATCCCGACATCGTCGGTTTTGATGACGCCAGCAGTAGCGGGGCATCCGTCTTGGAGCCGAATTTGAAAGAGGTGCTCGTTCACGATCCTTTGGGATGGATGGAGTGAGGTGACTTATGTATCTATCAAGAGTTCCTCTAAACCTGGAGTGCATGGATGCCATTGCGCTTGTCAGCTCGCCCTACAAGGTTCACGCGGCAATTGAGGGGGCATTTGCGCCCGATGCCGTGCGCGAGGGTGCAGAGGGAAGAATTCTCTGGCGTTTGGACGAGGTTCCAGGAAACGAGCGCGAAGTATGGCTTTACGTCGTGAGCCCCGAAAAGCCAGACTTCGCCCATATTTGTGATCGGGCGGTTTCGGCGGCATCGCTCACCTGGGTGACCAAGGACTACGGCCCTGTACTTAATCAGGTATCTGAAGGGCAGCTTTGGCAGTTCAGGCTTAAGGCGAACCCGGTGCGCAAGGTTCTTGTCGACAAGGGGAGAAGGGAGCGTGAAGGGGTCGTCGGTACGCTCCAAGGCCACGTTACCGAGGCGCAGCAGCGCGAGTGGCTCATGGATCGCTCCGAGGCTCACGGATTTCGCGTTGCCAAGACGGAGGAAGGATTCGAGCGGCTGGTCGTGTCTCATCGTCGTCGAGAGCGGTTCAAGAGACAGGGCGGCGTGGTCACGCTTGCGACTGCACAATACGATGGCGTCCTTGAGGTTATCGACGCTGATTCATTTCGACGCACACTCGGCTTCGGCCTGGGCCGTGCCCGCGGCTTCGGATGCGGCCTTATGACTGTTGCTCCGCTTCGGGAGCTCGGCGATGACTGACGACTGCACCTCCGAGGTGGAAAAGAATATGGGTTCTGAGGGCGGGACGACGCCGGGGGCCGTTCCGCCTGTCTTATCCGATTTGGTCCGCGCCGACGAGCGCATCTCGTTTGTTTACTTCGAGCGATGCGTTGTCAATCAAGCGGAGAACGCCATCACGATTACCGATGACGAGGGGACAATTCGAATACCGGTGGCAACGCTGGGAGTTTTGATGTTGGGTCCCGGGACGAGCATCTCCCACAAAGCCATGGCGACGATAGGGGAGAACGGCGCCAGTGTGATTTGGGTTGGCGAGCGCGGGGTGAGAATGTACGCATCCGGGCGCCCGCTGACACACTCAAGTCGGCTTCTCATCAGCCAGGCGAAACTTGTTTCCAATACGAGAATGCGGCTCGCGGTGGCCAGGAAAATGTATCAGATGCGATTCCCCGAAGAGGATGTGAGCTCTCTGACTATGCAGCAGCTGCGAGGTCGAGAGGGAGCACGTATCCGCAGGGTATATCGGTACTGGTCGAGGGAAACGGGTGTTGACTGGAAGCGGAGGGAATTCGATCCCGATGATTTCGATGCTGGCTCAGAGATCAATAAGGCCCTATCTGCGGCTCATACATGCTTATATGGAATAACACATGCCGTTATCGTTGCTCTAGGTTGCTCTCCGGGCCTTGGTTTTGTTCATACCGGTCATGAGCGTTCGTTTGTATACGATATAGCAGACCTATATAAGGCAGAACTGTCTATACCGGTGGCATTCAAAACTGCCGCGTCGCATCCAAATGACATCGGTTCTGCTACCCGAAAGAACATGCGGGATGCTCTTTATGATCTATCGATCATGAAGCGTATGGTTGAAGATATCGATGCTCTGTTTTCGACAGAATCCAGCGTAGAAGAGTCCTTGGACGATGAAGTTAAGCTTTGGGATGAAAAAACAGGAGAAGTTGCCGCTGGAAAACTGTATCTCGCCGGACCGGAAGGATGAATAAGAATGGTTGTTATGGTTCTAACGGCGTGTCCTCCAGGCGCTCGGGGAGATTTGACTAGATGGCTTTTAGAAATCGCTCCGGGAGTATTTGTTGGGCGATTATCGGCACGCGTGAGGGAAAGGCTCTGGCTACGCGTCTGCTCGTTTCTCAAATCTGGCAGGGCAATTATGGTGTATGGGGCACGTAATGAACAGCATTTGGACTTCGAAGTGTTTCAACCCGACTGGACGCCGGTTGATAACGAGGGACTAAAACTAATCAAGCGGCCGGCGGGGACAGATGATGCAACGCTGGTGGGTTCACTTCCGACAGGCTGGAGTAGCGCTTCGAAACATCACAAGGCAAGGAAATATCGTTCTCACCCATAACGATGCAATCGTTTAAGTGTTTAGATTAGATTGGAAAAGTGAACCAGATGATGTAGGGTTAGAATCTGGACCGCTGGTAAACAACTGTGCTCCCCGCGCATGCGGGGATGATCCCAGGGGGAGGAGCGACACCATGGGAACCAAGCTGTGCTCCCCGCGCATGCGGGGATGATCCCAAAGTGTCGATGCCGCCCACGAGCTGCTCGTAGTGCTCCCCGCGCATGCGGGGATGATCCCATCGTCACCACCAGCTCGTGGACCAACGTAGCGTGCTCCCCGCGCATGCGGGGATGATCCCGTCGGAGAGCTTCATCACTCGTCGCCCCCTGCGTGCTCCCCGCGCATGCGGGGATGATCCCGGGATGTGGTTGATCTCGATCTCGAGCGTCTGGTGCTCCCCGCGCATGCGGGGATGATCCCGGGGCGTCCTCATACGACCGGATCGACATCGTGTGCTCCCCGCGCATGCGGGGATGATCCCGTCTTTTGGGTGAGCGTCACATCCACTTACAAGTGCTCCCCGCGCATGCGGGGATGATCCCCGTGCCGTCCTCGGGGTTGCCCGTGCGCATCAGTGCTCCCCGCGCATGCGGGGATGATCCCGAGTCCACGGCCGAGACCCTGGGAGATCTCGAGTGCTCCCCGCGCATGCGGGGATGATCCCCTCACGATGTCGGTCGACGCGTTCGCGAGCCCGTGCTCCCCGCGCATGCGGGGATGATCCCGAGTACTCGGTGGACGTATCCCTGGAGGTCGGGTGCTCCCCGCGCATGCGGGGATGATCCCGTGCAGTCGCTCGCGCTACCGGCCATTCAGCAGTGCTCCCCGCGCATGCGGGGATGATCCCGGCATGGCGCCGACCTGCTCGCCGTCGATTGCGTGCTCCCCGCGCATGCGGGGATGATCCCCATGGTCACGGCGAACCAGGTCCGCATCGACAGTGCTCCCCGCGCATGCGGGGATGATCCCTCGTTGAGGAAGTCCCCGACCTTGTCGAGCTGGTGCTCCCCGCGCATGCGGGGATGATCCCAGCGCCACGGCCTCCTCGTCGGAGGCGATCTCGTGCTCCCCGCGCATGCGGGGATGATCCCGGGGACGTGGACATGTCCGCCCTGACCGACCAGTGCTCCCCGCGCATGCGGGGATGATCCCAGAGTGTCGATGCCGCCCACGAGCTGCTCGTAGTGCTCCCCGCGCATGCGGGGATGATCCCAGGCGATTCATGCTGTTGCCCGAGACGATGAGGTGCTCCCCGCGCATGCGGGGATGATCCCCATATCGGCGATCTTGCTGCTGGCTTTCATCGGTGCTCCCCGCGCATGCGGGGATGATCCCTTCGTCTCCTGAGTGGTGAGCTGGCGGAATCCGTGCTCCCCGCGCATGCGGGGATGATCCTATGCAGAACAGCGTGCATAATATGCGAAACTAGTGCTCCCCGCGCATGCGGGGATGATCCCTCGTCGAATACTTCCACATCTCCAAAGAGGCCGTGCTCCCCGCGCATGCGGGGATGATCCCTCGTCGAATACTTCCACATCTCCAAAGAGGCCGTGCTCCCCGCGCATGCGGGGATGATCCCATCCAGAACGCCCTCAACGCGGGCAAGTTCAGGTGCTCCCCGCGCATGCGGGGATGATCCCGAGGACGCGGACATGTCCGCCCTGACCGATAAGTGCTCCCCGCGCATGCGGGGATGATCCCGACGTTCTGCCCCGCCGTGATGACCGACTGCAGTGCTCCCCGCGCATGCGGGGATGATCCCAACGCCGAGGTTGCATACATCAGCGAGAGCAAGTGCTCCCCGCGCATGCGGGGATGATCCCGCCGCCAACGCTGCCTCGCAGTTCGCCAGCAAGTGCTCCCCGCGCATGCGGGGATGATCCCATGGACGTACCGGCGGGCTACCGGCTGGAGGTGTGCTCCCCGCGCATGCGGGGATGATCCCGGTGTGGTCACGGTGCTCAGTCAGAGCGAATTGTGCTCCCCGCGCATGCGGGGATGATCCCAGCGCCCTGGCCGAGAACATGCGCGGCCTGCGGTGCTCCCCGCGCATGCGGGGATGATCCCGCCGTCAGCGCGGGCTCGCAGTTCGTCAGCAAGTGCTCCCCGCGCATGCGGGGATGATCCCTCGCTCATGAGGTTGGCGGAGAGCAGCGCCGCGTGCTCCCCGCGCATGCGGGGATGATCCCGCGGGCAAGTTCAGGTAAGGAGGGCCACATGGGTGCTCCCCGCGCATGCGGGGATGATCCCGAGGACGTCCTCCCGCACCTCACCTCGGTCACGTGCTCCCCGCGCATGCGGGGATGATCCCACCGAGTTCAGGCAGTTCCAGAGGAGGAGAAGGTGCTCCCCGCGCATGCGGGGATGATCCCATAGGCGGGACGCCTGCCGGGACGAACGTCAAGTGCTCCCCGCGCATGCGGGGATGATCCCCACGTTGTTGTGTACTACCGGGGCGACGACAAGTGCTCCCCGCGCATGCGGGGATGATCCCGAGGACGCGGACATATCCGTACTCACCGATAAGTGCTCCCCGCGCATGCGGGGATGATCCCGGCCCCGGTACCCACATGTACGACGAGATCATGTGCTCCCCGCGCATGCGGGGATGATCCCATGGTTCAGGAAATCGTGTGCCCGGCCACGGGGTGCTCCCCGCGCATGCGGGGATGATCCCGGGATGTAGCTCGACGCCTCGAAGTAGTAGGAGTGCTCCCCGCGCATGCGGGGATGATCCCAGGGTGTCGATGCCGCCCACGAGCTGCTCGTAGTGCTCCCCGCGCATGCGGGGATGATCCCGGCGTCGATCAGGCGTCCTGCGGCCCCCACCAGTGCTCCCCGCGCATGCGGGGATGATCCCGGCGTCGAGGTGCACGCCACTGTCAATAGCGAGTGCTCCCCGCGCATGCGGGGATGATCCCTCGGAGTAGGAGCAGTACCCAAACTCGAAGCTGTGCTCCCCGCGCATGCGGGGATGATCCCGGCAGCGCCGCCTCCTGCGCGGTCCTGAGCGCGTGCTCCCCGCGCATGCGGGGATGATCCCGACGGCAAGGACTATCTTGCCGATGCGGATGCGTGCTCCCCGCGCATGCGGGGATGATCCCGGCCCCGGCACGGTCCCCGGCACCTCGACGCTGTGCTCCCCGCGCATGCGGGGATGATCCCGTGGCAGGCGGGCCCCGACTCGAACAGCGCCAGTGCTCCCCGCGCATGCGGGGATGATCCCACCGAGCACGCCAAGCGCTCGCAGTCAAAAAAGTGCTCCCCGCGCATGCGGGGATGATCCCACCATACTGTCCATGATCGCCCTGCAGCTCACGTGCTCCCCGCGCATGCGGGGATGATCCCGATGCGATAAGGACTGCCTGGCCGTCCGACAGGTGCTCCCCGCGCATGCGGGGATGATCCCTGCCCAGAACAGCGGCAGAAACGGGGCCGTGCGTGCTCCCCGCGCATGCGGGGATGATCCCTGGATGATCGTCGGAAGCATGTTCGAGGCGCAGTGCTCCCCGCGCATGCGGGGATGATCCCCGGTTCCAGTAGTATTTGAGCATCGGGCCGTTGTGCTCCCCGCGCATGCGGGGATGATCCCGCCGGCACCTCCCCGCAGGACCTGCTGATCCGGTGCTCCCCGCGCATGCGGGGATGATCCCTAGCCGTATATCGGAATTACTGTGCTTAGCTAGTGCTCCCCGCGCATGCGGGGATGATCCCGAGCAAGAAGGTACTCCTATAACGTACTCCGAGTGCTCCCCGCGCATGCGGGGATGATCCCTTAAGGTCGTAGGTTCGAATCCTACATGGCGCGTGCTCCCCGCGCATGCGGGGATGATCCCGTCACGTCGCTTGAGGTCTGCCGCATGATGCTGTGCTCTCCGCGCACGCGGGGATGATCCCCGTCGACACGCCGCGCCGCTCCGAGATCTAGAGTGCTCCCCGCGCATGCGGGGATGATCCCGGCAGCGCCTGCACTATCTCGTCCGTGCCCCGTGCTCCCCGCGCATGCGGGGAAGATCCCATGGTGGGCGTCGAAAGGAGAACGGATGGAGTGTGCTCCCCGCGCATGCGGGGATGATCCCCACTTGGGTATCGTGGAGCTCAACAAGGGCACGTGCTCCCCGCGCATGCGGGGATGATCCCCCGTTCGTGAGCTGGTTGAATGTCGCACCGAGGTGCTCCCCGCGCATGGGGGGATGATCCCGAGGCGCACCTCGTGGCGGTGCTCTGCCATCCGTGCTCCCCGCGGACGCGGGAATGATCCAGCTACGTTTGGCAAGGTGGGCTCTTTGCAAAAAGTTCACTGTTCGTTCGGAAATGATTTCGGGAACGTTGTGAGTGGAACTCAGAGACGGAGTCAGACCAAGAGGTTGAGCATGCCTATCTGAATCTTGAAAAGATGTCATCAGAAGGCGTGACCGCTATTAGTCATTCGCTGCCGTCGTCAACTTTGGTGAGAATATTGTGGTTACCCGTCTCTATTCCCGCTTTTCAGCAGGGGTAGACGGGGCCTTATCTCGCTAGAGGGCACACTAACTGTGGTCTCCGGATTGCGATCATATTGCCCCATAGCAGATGGTTTCGTACATTTGAGTGGTTGCACGGGACGCCATCGTACGAGGGCACGGACGGGCCCGCGGAGCATCCGTTTGGCTGACGAGCAGCGCGGTGCAAGAGGGAGGCCCGCGCTGCAAGCCCTTCCGCGACAGCTGGTATTCTTATCGAGAAGCATGCGGCGCCCGCTGCAGCGGGTATACCAAGGGGCGTGTGCCGGTCGGATGGAGGTGCGGATCGTGGAATCGTACGCGCGCGACGAGCTCGTCTCGGAGCTCTCGAAGCTCACAGAGCTCACGAGCGACGCCGTGGTCGTCTGCGAGGGCGACGGGACGATCTGCCATGTGAACGGGCGGCTGCTCGACCTCGCGGGCGAGCCGCGCGAGCGCATCGTCGACACCGACATCAAGGACCTGCTCTACAGCGACTCGTTCGAGCGGGCCGAGGGGCACCGCGTGCCGTTCCCGCTCAACGGGACCGACACCACCCTCATGCTCAAGCTCGCCGACGGCTCGTTCGTGCCCGTGCTCGTGCGCGCCGTCGAGCTCGCCGCGTCGGTGAGGCTCCGCTCGCGCCTGCTCAAGCGCGGCGCCCCGCGCGGCCGCATCCTCGTCATCCTGCGGAGCCTCCAGGAGCGCTACGCCTACGACCGGCAGATGCGGAGGGTCCTCTCGGAGCTCCAGGCGGCGAACAAGCGCCTTTCCGGCACGCTCTCGGTCATCATGTCCACCGTGGGCGGCGACGACCTCCCGACGCTGCTCACGACGGTGCTCGACAAACTCGTCGACGCGCTCGACGCCGACGGCGCGGCGATCTACTTCTCGGAGAACGGCGGCTTCAAGCTGCGCTCGATCTCGAAGGGGCTCGAGCGCGACTACGTGCCGGAGTTCGTGCCCTACGGCGTGGGCATCCCCACCTACGTGCTCAGGCAGGGCCGTTCCTGCCGCCTGTCCATCGTCCGCGCGGACGAGGCTGCAGGCGCGCGCAGCGGTTCGTTCTACGACATCGACGCCCGTCAGACGCGCACCCTGCGCACGCACTTCATGCCGCCGTACAAGACGCTTATCGCGGTGCCGGTGTTCTTCGGCACGCAGGTGCTCGGCGTGATCGAGCTCGGCTGGAAGCGCCCCACGACGCCGCGCACCTACGACGTGAACGTCATCGAGGTCGTCTGCGAGTACCTCTCGATCGAGCTCATGAGCCTCGTGTCGGGCATGCGCTCGCGCCGCACCGCCGAGCTCACGCGCTCCCTCAACCGGGTGCGCGACCTCATGTTCGATGTCGAGCCCTCCGAGGCCTGGGGTGAGGCGTCGCGCGAGATCGGGCGGGTCCTCGGCTGCCATGTGTGCCCGCTCGTGCCCGTGGGCGCCGACGGCGCGCTCGCGATCGATTTCGAGGGCGGGAGCCAGGTGGCGCTTCCGGGCGATGCCGAGCAGCTGTTCTTCTCGACGACGGCGCCCGCGGCCCGCGTGGGCGCCTCGGCGCGCGACTACTTCGCTGCGGCGGTGCCGGCGCAGGCCGATTCCGGGGCCGACCTGGAGCGCGTGCGCCTGACGCGCGTCGAGCGCTTCTCGCGCATGGGGGAGTGGCTCGACGCGCACGGGCTTCCCTGCCAGGGCGTGGTGTTCGACATGGGCGACATGGTGGCGCCCGCAGCGGACGCCGTGGCGGCGCTGCCCGGCCAGGCCGGCGAGCCCTCCGCTGAACCCGCCGCGGCGCGTCCGGCGCGGTTCTTCCTGCTTTTGCGCGACGCCTCCCAGGAGCCGATCGATGACATGGAGTACGACTACCTGGTGCGCCTCGCGCACGAGTACGAGCTCCGCGCGCACGACGTCCAGCGGCATACCGAGGAGCGCCGTATCGCGCAGACCCTGCAGGCGGGCATGAGGAGCTCGCTCGGCGCGGTGCCGGGCATCGTCACGGACTCCCTGTACTCGTCGGCGACGCGCCAGGCGCTCGTGGGCGGCGACTTCTACACGCTCATCCGCCTGCCCGACGACTGCGCGGTCATGATCTTGGGCGACGTCTCGGGCAAGGGCGTCGAGGCGGCGTCCATGTCGGCGCTCGTCAAGACCGCGCTTTCCGCCTACGCCTGGGAGGGCGCCTCGCCGGTCGCCATGGTGCGCTCGCTCAACTCGATGCTCATGGGCTTCTCGCGCGTCGAGACCTTCGCGACCATGTTCGTCGCGCATCTCGACCTCAGGCGCAGCGAGGCCGTCTACTGCTCCGCCGGGCACCCGCCCTCGATGCTCGTGCGCGCCGGCGGCGGGGATGCCGAGCCGGGCGGCGAGGTCGAGCTCTTGAGCATCCAGTCCGGCGTGGTGGGCGCCTTCGAGAGCATGGCCTTCGAGAGTGGGTCGTTCTCGTTCGGTCCCGGCGACATCCTGTTCATGTACACGGACGGCGCCATCGAGGCGCGCGATGCGGAGGGCGGCTTCTTCGGCGAGCAGCGGCTGCGCACGATTCTACTCGAGCAGGCGGGCGCTCCCGTCGAGGGGCTCTGCCAGCGCGTCCTCGACGAGCTCGATGCGTTCACGGGCTCGGTGCTCGAGGACGACATCGCGCTCGTGGCCCTGCAGTTCGGCTCGCCCGACGCCGCCGTGCCGCCCGCGGACGTGCCCGCACCGCTCCGCGAAGACGCGTCGCCTGCCGGCGGCATCGCGGTATAGCGGCGCCGCGCGCGGGGAACCATCTGCGTATGCGTGAATGGAACGACATAGCCGTGCTTGCCCCTCCCGGCGATATCGACATCGCCACGGTGCCCGCGCTGCGCGCGGAGGTCGATGCGCTCATCGACGGGGGCGTGCGGCGCGTGGTGGTCAACTGCGCGCACGTGGGCTTCATCGACTCGACCGGCCTCGCGTTCCTGCTGTCGCGCGCCCGGGCGCTCATGCGCGCGGACGGCCTGCTCTCGCTCGTCAACGTATCGGCGGGCGTCTCCCGGTTCCTGCAGATCGCCCGCCTGCTCGATATCCTCCACGTGAGCGCCGCCGACAAGCCGCCGCTGCCGGTGCTCGCCCCGGACGAGCTCCCGCGCTGGAGCAAGGCCGTCGCGATCCAGGAGGGCATCGAGCACCTGGGGGGCTATCGCCACCGGGTCGTCGAGCTCCTGGAGGACCTGCCGCTCACCGACGAGGCGCGCTTCGACGTCGCGCTCGCCGCGAGCGAGGCCCTCGGCAACGCCTACGACCACGCTGCGGGCGCCGGCTGCGTCATGAACGTGCGCGCCTACCGCGACCGCGTGGTCATCGAGGTGTGCGACTCCGGGGAGGGCTTCGAGATCGCGCCGGACGAGGAGCCGGACGAGTCGGAGGAACGCGGCCGCGGCATCCGCCTCATGCGCCTGCTCGTCGACAGCGTCGAGGTCCGTCGCCGCGTCGACGCCCGGGGTACGATGGTCCGCCTGGTGAAGCTCCTCGACCGGCCGTTCGCGGCATAGCGCGTTTCCGAAAAACGGTGGTTTCCGCCGGCTCTTTACCGGTTCTTGATGCGCGCCCGCCGACGCGGTGGCACAATGGTGCATCGGCTGTTGAGAGGTTGCAAACCGGGAAGGCGGAAGATCATGTCGACTGCACGCGAACGATATCCGATGGACGGGAGCATCGCCGGTGCCGCTCCGGGCGGCATCGAGGAGGTGCACGGGCGCATAGCGCGCCGCATCGACGACATCGCCGCGCGCTCGCCCATCCCCGTCGAGGTCCCCGCGGCCACGGGCCCCGCTGAGCGCGAGACCTACGGGTGGATCGACTTCGGCCACCTGCCCAACACGCGCGACCTGGGCGGGCTCGCGGGCGCGGAGGGGAGCCGCGTGAAGCCGGGGCTGCTGCTGCGCTCCGGCGCGCTCGGCTTCGGCAGCGACGCCGACCTCGTGCGCCTGCGCGACGAGTACCACCTCGCCGCGGTGGTGGACCTGCGCAACGGCGAGGAGATCATCGAGGTCCCGGACCCCATGGACGCCTTCCCCGGCGCCCGCTACGTGCATGCCGACATCCTCGCCCGCAGCGCCGAGGGCATCACCCAGGAGCGCGCCACGCAGGACAAGATCATGCGCGAGCGCCGGGAGTTCGAGCGCGCCATGCGCAGCGATAAGACCGACGGCCTCGAGGAGATGTACCGCTACCTGCTCATGAGCGAGACGGGCATGATCGGCTACCGCGCGTTTCTGCGCACGCTCATCGCCTGCGACGAGGGCGCCGCGCTCTGGCACTGCTCGGTGGGGCGCGACCGCTGCGGCCTGGCGTCCGTGCTCATCGAGTGCGTGCTCGGCGTCTCGTGGGACGACATCACCTCGGACTACCTCGCCACGAACATCTTCGCCACCGACGAGCAGACCTTCAGCTACCCGGCGCGCGAGAGCGCGCTTCTGGCCGCGCGCGCCGCGGCGGAGGAGCGCTACGGCAGCCTTCTGGGCTACATCCAGCAGGCGCTCGGCATCGAGCCGGCCGAGCTCGAGGCGCTGCGCGAGCGCTACCTGGCCTAGGCCCCCTTGAGGGCGGTGCCTCTGCCGTTTACGATGAGGGCACCATCCGTGTAGATGTCGATGGTGAAGCCTTTGTCATCAAAACCGGTCTGTACGGTAACCAGACGCTCTACGAATACCGTTCGACGGTTATTCCGACCGCGGATGAGGCCAGGCAGCTCGCTTTGGACAACAATCCCCAGTAAGACCTGAAGCTGCTCACCCATTATGGTCTAGCTGCAAGGCGCCTGCCGTTTGGCAGGCGCTTTCTCGTTGGGCGGCGCCCGCTCCGTGCGGGTCACGCCCGCAGGAACACGAGCGTCGTGGCGTGGCTGCAGGTCCCGGAGAGCTCCGGGGCGAAGCGGTAGCTCACATCGAACGCCGTGAGTTCCCGTGGGTCGTCGCAGCCGCGTTCCGCCATCCAGCGTACCATCGAGCCGCGGGCGATCTTCGATGCCGTCGCGCGCTGCACGGGCCTGCCCGCGCGCACCTCCTCGCCGAAGATGCACGTTGTGACCTGCGTTTCCGCACCTAGGTGCGGGAGCACCGCTTTGGCGTACTCGACGCTCGCGAGGTTCACGACCGTGGTAGCGGCCGCCGCCCCGCTCGTCGGCGCGCCATTCGGCCCCGTCTCCAAGGGTCCTCGGACACCCTCGGCATCGGCCTGCTCGATCCTGCGGGCGATGCGCTCGCCCCAGAAGGCGTAGAGGTCCCGCGTCCCGTCGAGCGCGAGCTTGGCGCCCATCTCGAGGCGGTACGGCTCGACCGCGTCGAAGGGGCGGGCACAGCCGTAGAGGCCCGAGACGACCCACAGGTGCCCCTGAAGCCAATCGAGCGCGTCGAGGTCGAGCACCTCGGGCGCGAGGCTTCGGTACTGGATGCCCACGTAGGAGAAGACGGCGGGGGAGACGAGGGCGGCGAGCGCGGGGTCGTCGAGGTCGCGCTCGTCGCGGAGCACCTCGAAGCGGTCCAAAAGCTCGATGTTCTGCGCGAGGAGCTTGTCGTTCACGCGCCAGAGCGCGCGGAGCCCCTCGGCGCCCCCCGTCCGCTCGATGCGGCGCAGCTCGCGGACGAGGCGCGCCGTCTCTTCCGGGAAGGGCGGGATGCCGCGCGGCGCGAACGCGTCGCGCTCCACGCGCATCTGCTTGGCGGGGGATATGATGACCTGCATCGGCGCCCTCCCGGACTTTCTACGCGCGGCTGATGAACGCCTTGTAGCCCTTGTAGGCCTCGTAGATATCGGCCTTGTTCGCGACCTCCCAGAGCGCGTGCATGGAGAGCACGGGCACGCCCGAGTCGATCACGTCCATGCCGTACTCGGCGAGGACGTAGGCGATCGTGCCGCCGCCGCCCGCGCCGATGCGCCCGAGCTCGCAGGTCTGGAACGCCACGCCCGCCTCGTCCATGATGTCGCGGACGAGCGCGAGGTACTCGGCGTCGGCGTCGTTCGAGCCGGCCTTGCCGCGGCTGCCCGTGTACTTGTTGAAGCACAGGCCGTGCCCCATGATGGCGGCGTTCTTCTTCTCGAAGCGGTCGGCGTAGAGCGTGTCGAACCCGGCGGAGACGTCGGAGGAGAGCATGCGCGAGGCGTCGAGCGCGCGGCGCAGCTTGAGCGGGCCGCCCTCGCCGGCGAGCTCCATGATCTCGGCGACGGCGTTCTCGAAGAAGCGGCTCGTCATGCCCGAGGCGCCCACGGAGCCGATCTCCTCCTTGTCGACGAGGAGCGTGCAGGAGGTGCGCTCGATCCGCTCGACCTCGAGCTGGGCGGCGAGCGACGTGTAGGCGCACACGCGGTCGTCCTGGCCGTAGCCTAAGATCATCGAGCGGTCGAGACCCATGTCGCGCGCCGGCCCCGCCGGCACGACCTCGATCTCGGCCGAGAGGAAGTCCTCCTCGTCGATCCCGTAGCGCTCGGAGAGGATGTCGAGCAAAAGCCGCTTGACGGGCTCCGCGGGCTGATCCTCGCCGCCCGAGAGCGCAACGGGCCTGCCGCCCACGATCACGTCGAGCTTCTCGTGCTCGACCGCCTCGGCGGCGGGCTTCTTGAGCTGGTCGGCGGCGAGGTGGATGAGCAGGTCGCTCACGCAGAACACCGGGTCGGCGGCGTCCTCGCCCACGCAGACGTCGACCGTCGTGCCGTCCTTCTTGCACACCACGCCGTGGAGCGCGAGCGGGGTGGCCACCCAGTGGTAGGCCTTCACGCCGCCGTAGTAGTGCGTGTCGAGGTAGGCCATGTCGCCGTCCTCGTAGAGCGGGTTCTGCTTGAGGTCGAGGCGCGGGCTGTCGATGTGGGCGCCCAGGATGTTCATGCCCTCCTCGATAGGCCGCGTGCCGAGGTTCACGAGCATGAGCGTCTTCAGGTGGCTCACGGCGTAGACCTTGTCGCCGGGCTTGAGGGCACGGCCCTCGCGCACGGCCTCGGCGAGGTCGATGTAACCGGCGGCGCGCGCGAGCTCGACGGCCCCCGTCACGCACTCGCGCTCGGTCTTGTGGGCCGAGATGAACGCGCGGTAGGCGCCGCAGAGCTCCTCGAGCGCGGCGCGGTCCTCATCGGTGTAGGCCTTCCAGGCGTTGGGGCGTTCCATGCTGCCTCATCTCCTCAGGGTTTCAGGTGCGTATCGTTCGCATGGTAGCACGCGCCCGGCGGGACGTCACGGCGAGGCGTGTCGCGCGCCGGCGGGATCGTCGCGGCGTATGGAGGCGGTGTGCCGGTAGCGCCCCTCGATGCCGACGGTGTCGCGCAGAAGCCTCAGGTAGAAGCCCATGTGCTCGGCCTCGGGCCGGATGAGGCGATCCTCGTCGTGGAAGAACCCCGGGCCGTCGCGGTCGGTGTGCTCGGGCAGGGCGCGGTCGTAGAGATGCGCCTGGCCGACGGCGTGCCATGTTCCCTCTACACAGGCGATCCTGACGCCGATGGTCCCGTCCCGCCAGCGGGGCTGGAGGCAGGTGACGGGGTCGCATACGTCGTAGCGCCGCCTCGTGACCACGTCGGAGAGGACGACCGTATCCGTCGCGGGGTCCTTGTCGAGGATCGCGAAGCGCGAGAAGAACTGGCTGCGTGCGATCTCGCCGAGTCTGGCGACCCGCGCCGGCTCCGTGCCCGCGGGAGGGTGCGCGGCGTACTCCTCGAGCGGGGTCCTCCGCTCGAGGAACGCGAACTCGAAGAGCACCCACTCGGTGAAGAACATCGAGAACTCGTCGTGCCCCACATACGGTTCCTCGCCGTAGCGGAAGGCCGGGTCGACGAAGGCCATGAAGAGCTCGTTGGCGGGTTCCAGAAACTCGAGCTTGCGGTCTTCCCAGTAACGGGCCATCGCGTTGATATCCGCCTGCACGACGTCAAATCGGTCCATGGTCCCTCCAAACGGTCGGCACGTCTTTGGGGGGAGTGTACCGGGCTCGGCTCGGTCCGGGTACGGCATATCAAACGGGAACCTGGCCGGAACCTGTCCGAAAGCTCACGCGGATGTCACGGCGACCTTCCCCGGTTCTTCCCGGGCGAGCTCGCCCGCGTGGGGAACCGCCTCCCGATGCGCACGCCGGGCGCGGGTCGCGCCCGCAATCCATGGAACCTTCACGGGCGTGAGGGGGCTGTCTGTGGAGTTACGGTGGAGGGGGCGCTACGAGCGGATGTCCACCTTGGTGCCGCACTTGGGGCAGGTCACGCGGATGTGCCCCTTGCCGCGCGGCACGGACATGAGCTGCCCGCAGCTCTTGCACTTGAGGTAGCGCGTCGTCTTGCGGTTCTTCCACATGGTGCTCGCGGTGCGCTTGGTGCGCTCGAAGTCGACCGAGCCCGCCGCGCCGCGCGCGCCGGGAGCCCTCGACAGGAGGGAGCCGATTCCCGGGACCTTGGCGATGAAGGAGCGGAACGCCTCGTTCTCCTCGCGGCGCGTCCCGAAATCCCGCGAGAGGGCCCGCATGAGCGCGAGCGCGAGGATCGCGAGCGCGATCCACGAGAGCGGGCGGAGCGAGAAGATGGTCGCGATGAGCGTGAGCACCACGCCGCAGGCGCCGAGCGAGGCGGAGAGGTCGTCGACGCCGTAGCGTCCCTTCATGAAGTCCTTCATGGTTTCCTATCCCGTCGAGAGTCGATGGAGCGCGGCGCCGCCCGCGCGGGGCGGGTCGACGGCACACGTCCGGTTGTACCCCGCGAGCCGGGCGGTAAACGCCGCGTCGCGGCGATTCCCGGGTATGGACACCGCCCGGGAGCCGCCGCTTCCGCGAGCCTTCCGTGCGCCTACCGCGCGAGCTTGTCGATGACCTGCTCCACCTCGGCGAGCTTGCGCTCCTTCTCGGCCTCGGTCCCGCTTTCCACGGCGGTGCGCACGCAGTGCTCGACATGCGCCTTCAGCACGTCGGCGTTGATGCGCGCGAGCATGGACTGCGTGGCCATGAGCTGGGTCGAGATGTCGATGCAGTAGCGGTCCTCCTCGACCATGCGCATGATCCCGTCGATCTGGCCGCGCGCGGTCTTGAGCAGGCGGAGCGTCTTGCCGCGGTCGGCCTGCATCCTAGGCCGCCTCGACCGAGCGCGCCGTGAAGCCGGCTGCCTCGACGGCGGCGGCGAGCGCGGCGGGATCGACCTCGCCCGACGTCTCGACCGCGACGGTGTTCGCCTCGTGGTCGGCGTCGGCGTCGGTCACGCCGGCGACCTTCATGAGCTCGGCCTCGACGGCGGCCTCGCAGTGCCCGCAGTGGAGCCCCTCGGTGTGGATGGTGTAGTTCATGTCCGGTCCTTTCGTCGGTACCTACCTTATCCCTCCGCGATGACGCGGTCGGTTGCCCTGGGGCGGAACCCGCGCAGGCGCAGCGCGTTCGTCACGACGCAGATGCTCGACAGGCTCATGGCCGCCGCGCCGAACATGGGCGAGAGCTGCCAGCCGAGCAGCGGGAAGAACGCGCCCGCCGCGAGCGGGATGCCGCACGCGTTGTAGAAGAGGGCCCAGAACAGGTCCTCCTTGATGTTTCTGATTACGGCGCGCGAGAGCTCGATGGCGCGCGCGACGTCGACGAGGTCGCTGTGCATGAGGACCACGTCGGCGCCCTCCTTGGCGATATCGGCGCCCGTGCCGATCGCGATGCCCACGTCGGCGCGCGCGAGGGCGGGGGAGTCGTTGATCCCGTCGCCCACCATGGCGACGCAGCGGCCGGCCTCCTGGAGCGCGCGCACGTGGCGCTCCTTGTCGGCCGGCATGACGTCGGCGACGACATCGGAGGCGTCGAGCCCGACCTCATCGGCGATCGCCGACGCCGTGAGGCGGTTGTCGCCCGTGAGCATGACGGTCTTGACGCCGAGCGAGGCGAGCGCGCGCAGGGCGGCCGCGCTCGTGGGCTTCACCTCGTCGGCGACGGCGATGGTGCCCGCGAGCTGGCCGTTGCGCGCGAAGAAGAGCGGCGTCTTGCCCGCGCGGGCGAAGCGCTCGAGCTCCTCTGCCGGCACCTCGATGCCGAGCTCCGCCATGAGGGCCGCGTTGCCCGCGGCGACGGTGCTCGCGCCCTCGCGCGCCGTGACGCCGCGCCCGGGCAGCGCCTGGAAGTCCTCGACGGGTCGGGCGGCGATGCCCAGCTCGCCGGCGCGCGCCATGATGGCCTCCGCGAGCGGGTGCTCGCTGTTCTTCTCCAGCGCGCAGGCGAGCTTCATGAGCGCCTTGGCGCTCATAGCCGGCGTGCCGTCCGCGCGCACGGCGGGGAGCACGTCGGTCACGGCGGGCGCGCCCTTCGTGACGGTGCCCGTCTTGTCGAGCACCACGGTGTCGACCTTGTGCAGGGTCTCGAGCGCCTCGGCGCTCTTGAAGAGCACGCCCAGTTCGGCTCCCTTTCCCGTGCCCACCATGATGGCGACGGGCGTGGCGAGGCCGAGCGCGCACGGGCAGCTGATCACCACGACGGCGACGGCCGAGGTGAGAGCCTCGCTCACGGAGCCGCCCGCGACGAGCCAGGCGACGAATGTGACGGCCGCGATGCCGAGCACCACCGGCACGAAGACGCCGGCGACCTTGTCGGCGAGCCGCGCGATCGGCGCCTTGGTCGCGTTGGCGTCCTCCACGAGCCTGATGATCCTGGCGAGTGCCGTGTCGGCCCCCACGCGCGTGGCGCGGAAGGTGAACGATCCCGTGCGGTTGACGGTCGCGGCGCTCACCGTCGCACCCGGCCCCTTCTCGACGGGGATCGACTCGCCGGTGAGCGCGCTCTCGTCCACGGCGGACGCGCCCTCGAGCACCACGCCGTCCACCGGGATCGACGCGCCCGGACGCACCGCGATGACGTCGCCGGGGCGGATCGCCTCGACGGGGACCGTCTCCTCGCTACCGTCGGCGCCGACGCGCGTCGCGGTCTTGGGCGCGAGGTCGATGAGTTTCTCGATGGCGCCGCCCGTCTTGGACTTGCTGCGCGTCTCGAGGTACTTGCCCACGGTAACCAGCGTGAGGATCGTGCCCGCGCTCTCCAGGAACAGGTTGTCCATGGCGATGCGATGCGCGCTCGCGGTATCGCCCGTGGCGAGCGAGGCCGCCATGAGGAACATGGCGTAGACGGACCAGCCCACGCTCGCCGCGGCGCCGATGGCGATGAGCGCGTCCATGGTGGGCGCGCCGTGCGCGAGCGACTTGAAGCCGCTCTCGAAGTACGCGCGGTTCACGTAGATGATTGGCAGGGTGAGGGCGAGCTCGGCGAGCGCGAGCGTCATCGAGTAGCGCGGGTCGGTGAAGACCGCGGGCAGCGGCCAGCCGAACATGTGCCCCATGCCCAGGTAGAACAGCGGAATCCAGAACGCGAACGAGGCGGCGAGCCGCGCCCGCATGGCGCGGGCCGTGGCCTCGAGCTTCTTGGTGGGCGACTCGGGCCGGGCGCGGGCGGAGCCCGTCGCGGCCGGCGCCGAGCCGGGTTCGGCCACGGGCGCCGCGGAGTAGCCCGCGCGGTCGACGGCGTCGCAGATGTCCTGCTCGGTCAGGGCGTCTTCGTCGAAATCCACGGTCATGGACCCCGAGAGCAGGTTCACGGCGACGTCCTCGACGCCGTCGAGCCCCAAGACCGCCCGCTCCACATGGGCCTGGCATGCCGCGCAGGTCATACCGCCCACATCGAAAGATTCATGTGCCATGATGGCTTCCTTTCCGGTCCGCGGCGCCGGGATGCCTTCCCGGCGGCGCGTTCCCATGCACCATCATATACCCCCACGGGGTATGGGTATTCAGCAATCGCAACGATCGTTGCCTTCTCCCGTCTCGACGGCGGCGCGGGGGAGCCCGCGCGCCACGCGGTTCATGGGGTTTGCGTGCGCGGCCGCGCGATGTCGGCCCCCGGGCGGCGGAAGCCCCTATACTGCACAGGGCACCCGCGGCCAGCGGGTGCGGCATCTCGCGCCCTTCTGCAGATGCGGGGCGCAAAACCTTGCGACCTCGCGCCGGCGCGCCCACGCGGATGCGCCGGCGCTTGCTTGTCAAATCGATGGAACGGAACGTACCTCTATGAACAGGGAATCAGATAACCGAGCCGTCCGCTTCGAGGACCTCGGTCTCTCGGACACGGTGCTCGCCGCCGTGCATGATATGGGCTACGAGGAGCCGACGCCCGTGCAGGCGGCCGCCATCCCCGAGGTCCTCGCCGGCCGCGACCTGCTCGCCGCCGCGCAGACCGGGACGGGCAAGACGGCGGCGTTCCTGCTGCCCGCGCTCGACCGGCTCGGCCATGTTGCCACGGAGCGAAAGCGCGGCCGGGGCCGCGGCCCCCTCATGCTCGTCATCACGCCCACGCGCGAGCTCGCGCAGCAGATCGACGAGGTGTGCACCACGATCGCCCGCCGCACGCGCCACAGCGCCGTGACCGTGGTGGGCGGCGTGGGCTACAACCCGCAGCGCAGCGCCCTCAAGCGGGGGTGCGACGTCCTCGTCGCCACGCCCGGCCGCCTCATCGACCTCATCGACCAGGGCGCCTGCGACCTCGGCGAGGTGCGCACGCTCGTGCTCGACGAGGCGGACCGCATGCTCGACATGGGCTTTCTGCCCTCGGTCCGCAAGATCGTGGAGCGCACGCCCGCCGAGCGCCAGACGCTGCTCTTCTCGGCCACCCTGGATGACCAGGCACTCAAGGGTATCGCGGACCTGGTGCGCGACCCCGCCCGCGTCGAGATCGCCCCGCCCGCGTCCACGGCCGACACCGTCGACCAGTACGTGCTGCCCGTCTCGCTCGAGGCGAAGAACGGCCTGCTCTCCCAGGTGCTCAAGCGCGAGGGCACCGAGCGCGTCATCGTGTTCGTGCGCACCAAGCGCCGTGCCGACACCTGCTGCAAGCGCCTCGCGCGGCGCGAGATCTCGGCCCTCGCCATCCACGGCGACCGGAGCCAGGCCCAGCGCGAGCGCGCGCTCAGGGCGTTTCGCGAGGGGAAGGTCGACGTGCTCGTGGCGACCGACGTCCTCGCCCGCGGCATCGACATCACCGATGTGCGCTACGTGGTCAATTTCGACGTGCCGAGTGAGCCGACCGACTACATCCACCGCATCGGCCGCACCGGGCGCGCCGGCGAGGCGGGCTGGTCGGTCACGTTCGTGACGGAGCAGGATGTGACTGAGTTCTACGCCATCGAGGGCCTGATGGGCAAGACCGCGCGCCTCTTCGACACCGCCGGGCTCGACACGGGCGAGAACCCGCCGGCGCTCGACCCCGCGCGCGAGCCGCGCGCGGGCCGCAAGAAGAAGACCAAGCGCGGCAAGTCGACGTCGCGCAAGAAGCGCGCCCCGGCATCGGCCGCCCGCGAGGACGCCGCGCCCCGTCCCGCCCGTCCCAAGCGCGCGGGTAGGGTGCGCGTGCGCGCGGCCGAAGGCGGCAGTGCCGAGGGCGGCCGCGGTGCCGGTGGCGCGCGCACGCGCGAGCGGACGCGACGCGCCGAGGGCGATCGCGCGGGCAAGCGAGCGCGGGGAGCCGGGCACACGCGCCGGCCCGAGCAGGCCGAGCGGCCCCGTGCCCGCCGGCGCCCAGGCGACCATGGCGGCAGGCAGGCGTAACCCCGCCGGCTCGCGATCTTAAGAACAGGGACATGCGACGAGCGCCCGACGCGGTACGGACCGTGTCGGGCGCTCGTCTTTCTCGGGTTTCGTGCGCTCAGGTGCGCAGGAGCCGGGCATCGTGCCCGCTCACGCCCGCGGTTCGCGGCACGCATCGATAAACGAGCGGAAGATGAGCGCCATGGGCTCGGTCGCCGCGAAGTACTCGGGGTGCCACTGCACGCCGAGCATATTGGGGCGAGCGGGGTCTTCGATCGCCTCGATGACGCCGTCGGTGGCGCGCGCCGTGCAGACGAAGCCGGGCGCGAGGTCGCGGATGGCCTGATGGTGCAGGGAGTTCACCTCGAGCTCCGTGGCGCCGACCGTGCGGGCGAGGAGCGACCCCTCCTCGAGCGAGATCCGGTGCGAGATGCGGCCGTCCATGTAGGCGTCGTGCGCGATGGCGAGCGTGCCGGGGTCGGCCGGGTGCTGCGCGGGTAGGTCGTGGTAGAGCGAGCCGCCGTGCGCGATGTTCATGATCTGCAGGCCGCGGCAGATGCCGAGCACGGGCATGCCGCGGCGCTCGGCGCCCTCGAGCAGGTAGAGCTCGATGGCGTCGCGTCCGGGCGTGACCTCGTGCACGGTGCGCTCGCCGGCATCGAGCTCGTCCGCACCGAGGGAGAGCGCATCGCGATAGCGGGCGGGGTCGATGTCGGAGCCGCCGGTGAGCATGAGGCCGTCGGCGCGGTCGAGCAGGTCGTCAAAGATGGAGAGGTCGTCCGAGAGCGGGGTGACGACCGGCAGGCCGCCCGCCATGACGACGGCGTCGGCATAGTTCTCCGAGAGACGCAGCGCGGGCTCGCCGAGGTACTCGGTGGCGGAGCTCGTGACGAGGATGAGCGGTCGCTTGCTGGGCATGGGGCCTCATTCCGGTCGGTGGCCGCTTGCGCGCGGAGGCCGCGCACGGGGCCGGGCGGTCCTTGGGGGCGACCGGCCCACGCGGGCGTTCGCGTCGCCGCCCACATTCTACACGCAGCGCGGGAATTCTTCGATAGGCCGTTGCGGGAACGGGCAGGATGCGCTATCCTACCTTCAGGGGTAATACTTAGTAATACTTAGTAATACCAACATAGCAGAAACACAGCACGCTTGGGCACGGCGGCATGGCGCCGTAGGGCAGGTGGTAGTGCAACGTCGGCACATGCCGCCGTGTCCAAGCAAACGCAGCCCATTCGCTCTACAGAGGTAGTTCCATGGCAGAGCACATGACCCCAGTTGTCGCGAAGGTCTTGCCTGAGGAGAAGGCGGCCTTCGCGGCAGCGACCCAGCAGGTCGGCACCACGCCGTCCAACGCGATACGCATGTTCATCGCCGCCTTCAACCGATGCGGCACCTTCCCGTTCGATATAACGCCCGCGGGCGTCTTCGGGGCGGACGGCCCCGCGATGTCGTATGCTCAAGGGGAGCTTGCGCCCGGCATGGCATCTGCCGGCGCCCCGTCCGTATCCGAGGGTTAGGAGCGGCCATGCCCCGTGAGGAAGAGAACGCCCGCAGCGCCGGCGCTGCCCGCCCGGCGCGCCATGCCGTCGTGCACCGCACGCGCCATACCCGGCTCTCGCACCGCAACCACATGACCGTCCACTGGCACGAGGTGCTCGATGAGCACGACAGCCTCGCCACCGAGGCGAGCCTGCCGGACAAGTCGTCGATCGTGTGCCGCGTGGGGCTGCTGCTCCTCGCGGGCGGCGCGGGCGCCTGGCGCGTGCGCGAGGCCATGAACGCCACGGCCGGGGTGCTCGGCATCACGTGCTCCTCGGACGTGAGCCTCACTTCCATCGAGTGCAGCTGCTTCGACGAGACGGGTTCGTTCTCCGAGGTCGTCTCGCTGCCCACGACCGGCGTGAACACCGAGCGCATCTGGAACATGGAGCGGCTCGTGCGCCGCATCGAGGCGGAGGGCAAGACGTTCACGGCGGGCAGGTTCCATGAGCTCATGGACGAGATCGAGCACGTCAAGGGCCGTTACGCCCCCTGGCAGGCGGCGCTCGGCGCCGCGGCGGCCTGCGCCGCCTTCGTCTTTCTGCTCGGCGGGGGCCCCATCGAGATGCTCTGCGCCTTCGCGGGCGCGGGCGTGGGCGGCTACGTGCGCCGCATCATGCTTGACCGGCACCTCACGCACCTGGGGTGCGTCGGCTGCGGCGTGGCGGCGGCGTGTATGGTCTACCTCGCCGTGCAGCACGTCGTGGGCCTCGTCGTGCCCGCGGCGCTCGATTACAACGCGGGCTACATCGGCGCGATGCTCTTCGTCATCCCCGGCTTCCCGCTCATCAGCAGCGGCCTCGACATCGCCAAGCTCGACCTGCGCTCCGGCGGCGAGCGGCTCGTCTACGCGGTCTCGATCATCGTGACGGCGACGCTCGTCGCATGGCTCATCTCGTCGTTCGTGGGACTCAGGCCCGATGAGTTCCAGCCGCTCGGGCTCGGCCCCGTCGCGCTCACGGCGCTGCGCGTTCTCATGAGCTTCGTGGGCGTCTTTGGGTTCTCGGTGCTCTTCAACTCGCCGGCGCCCATGGCGGCGACGGCGGCGGGGGTGGGCGCGGTCGCCAACACGCTGCGCCTCACGCTCGTCGACGCGGGCGTGACGCCCGAGGCGGCCGCTTTCGCCGGTGCGCTCGCGGCGGGACTCCTGGCCTCCGTGGCGGTGCGCGGGGCGGGCTTCCCGCGGATCTCGATCACGGTCCCCTCGATCGTGATCATGGTGCCCGGCCTCTACCTGTACCGCGCGGTGTACTTCATGGGCACCGTCGACGTGGTGGGCTCCATGGAGTGGATCTTCCGCGCGGTCATGATCATCCTGTTTCTGCCCTTGGGCCTCGGCCTCGCGCGGGCGCTCACCGACCCCGCGTGGCGCCACTGCAACTAGGCCGCCCGAGCGGCGGCGTCGCGCGTCGTCGGCGTGAGCGGCCTGTCGGCACCCGAGCGCGCTAGAGCGCGCGGACGATGCGCCCGCCGCCGAGCACCCGGTCCCCGTCGTAGGCGACCACGGACTGCCCGGGGGCGATGGCGCGCTGCGGCTCGCTGAAGGCGATGCGCAGGGCCTCACCCGTGCAGCCGGCCGCCTCGTCGGGTGCCGGCGCGAAGATGCGCGCCTCCTGGCCCTCCTGGTGGTAGCGTATGCGCGCCTGGACGGCCATCCCCGTCCCGCTGGCGGACGCCGCGCGGATGGCCTCGGCCTCCGCGGCGGGGACGCACCAGGTCCACGAGTCGGCGACGAGGGCCGGGGCGTACAGGTCGCGCTCGTCTCCTAGGGTGACGGTCCCCGTGCGGGCGTCCACACGGGTCACGTAGAGCGGGCGCGCCGCCGCCACGCCGAGGCCCTTGCGCTGGCCCACGGTGTAGCGGATGGCGCCGCGGTGCTCGCCGAGGAGGTTGCCGGCGGTATCTACGACGGGCCCCGGCTCGAGCGTCTTGCCGCGCCGCCGCTCGATGAACGTGGCGAAGTCGTTGCCGGGCACGAAGCAGATGCCCTGGCTGTCGCGCTTGCGGGCGTTCTCGAACCCCTGCTCGGCGGCGATGCGCCGCACGTCGCCCTCCTTGGTGAGCCCGCCCAGGGGGAAGATGACGCGCGCGAGGGCGCCCTGGGTGAGGCCGTAGAGGAAGTAGCTCTGGTCCTTGGTGCGGTCGTGCGCCCTGAGCAGGTCGAACGTGCGCCTGCCCTCTGCATCCGCTCGTTCGGCGACGCGCGCGTAGTGGCCGGTGGCGAGATAGGCGCAGCCCTCCTCGCGCGCGTGCTCGAGCAGCGTGCCGAACTTGATCGCGCGGTTGCAGACCGCGCACGGGTTGGGCGTGAGGCCCTGCTCGTAGGCGTCGACGAATCGCTCGATCACGTCGCGCTCGAAGGCCGCGCGGCGGTCGAGCACATGGAAGGGGATGCCCAGGCGGCCAGCGAGCGCGCGGGCGTCCTCGATGTCGGCGCTGTTGCCGCAGGCGCGCCCGCGGCCCGGCGTGTCCTCGTCGAAGAGGCGCATGGTCACGCCGATGCACTCATAGCCCTGCCGCTTGAGCAGGTATGCCGCGACGCTCGAGTCGACGCCGCCGCTCAGCGCCACGAGGACGCGCCCGCGCTCCATGACCCGGATACCTCCTCGCCCTTACGCGAAGAGCGGGGTCGAGAGGTAGCGCTCCCCGGTGTCGACGAGCATGACCACGATGGTCTTGCCGGCGTTCTCAGGCTTGCGCGCGAGCTCGAGCGCGGCCCAGGCCGCGGCGCCCGACGAGATGCCGGCGAGCACCCCTTCGGTCGCGCCGAGGCGCCTGCCGGTCGCGAAGGCGTCCTCGCTGGTGACCGTCATGATCTCGTCGTAGATGCCGGTGTCGAGCACCTCGGGCACGAAGCCCGCGCCGATGCCCTGGATCTTGTGCGGGCCGGCCGCGCCACCCGAGAGGACGGGGGAGTCCGCCGGCTCGACGGCGACTACGCGCACGTCGGGGTTGCGCTCCTTCAGATAGGAGCCCACGCCGGTGATGGTGCCGCCGGTGCCCACGCCCGCGACGAAGATGTCGACCGCGCCGTCGGTATCCTCCCAGATCTCGGGGCCGGTGGTGGCGCGGTGGGCCGCCGGGTTCGCCGGGTTGGTGAACTGGCCGGCCATGATGCTCTTGGGCACCTCGCGCGCGAGCTCCTCGGCGCGCTCGATCGCGCCGGCCATGCCGCGCGCGCCCGGGGTGAGCACGAGCTCGGCGCCGTAGGCGGCCATGAGCTGGCGGCGCTCGACGCTCATCGTGTCGGGCATGGTGATGATGACGCGGTAGCCGCGCGCCGCCGCGACGGCGGAAAGCCCCACGCCCGTGTTGCCCGAGGTGGGCTCGATGATCGTGTAGCCCTCGTGCGGGCGTATGGCGCCGGCGCGCTCCGCGGCATCGATCATGCCGAGCGCGATGCGGTCCTTGGCGGACCCCGCGGGGTTCATGCTCTCCAGCTTGGCGAGCACACGGGCGCCGAGGGCGTCCTCGCGCTCGATGTTGCTGAGCTCGAGCAGGGGCGTCCTGCCGATGAGCTGGTCGATCGAGGTGTAGATCTTGGCCATGGAAAACCTCCTTATGAGTGGCGGGCACGGCGCCCGCCGGGTTGTGCCTGTGGGGTCTGTACCCATCGCGCGGCCCCGCTATGACGCTCGCCGCGCACGCGGGCGACCGCGGGCCTTAAGATTTGCGCACGCCGAGCAGCGTGCACATGATGCTCACGATGATCGCGCCGCCGAACGCCGCCCCGAAGCCGTCGATGACGATGCCCGCGTGGAACAGGTTGAGCGAGAGCTGGCTGGCGAACTGGAGCATGAGGCCGTTCACCACGAGCTGGAAGATGCCGAGGGTCACGATCGTGATGGGCAGGGAGAGGAGGCTCACGATCGGCTTCACGAACGAGTTCACGAGCGAGAGGGTGAGGCCGCAGAAGACGTAGCACAGCCAGACCTCGACCGGGCCGATGACGAAGATGCCGGGGACGATGTAGTCGGCGATCGCGATGGCGATCGAGGTGAAGAGCCAGTTGAGCACGAAGGTCATGGATTCCTCGCAAACGGGGTAGACGGTACGGTGTCCTATGGATGATGGGCGGGTCCCTGGTCCGGGGTGGCCGCGTGGCGCGCCCGGCCCCGGCCAGGCTGGCCGGTGTCCTGAAGATTATGCCCTAACCCGCCGCTTCGGCACGCGGCGCGCGGGCGTGTGGAGATATGGGGGAGCGCATGGGCGCAGGCAGCGGGAAGCGGGTTCAGAGGGAGGCGGACGGCGCGCTCTCCGTGCGCTTCATCTGCTTCGATACGGTGGTCGACCTGCGCGTCTACCCCGATGCGGCACCCGGGTGCGCGAAAGGCGCGCTCGACGGCGCCGCCCGGGCCCTCGACGCATGCGTCGAGCGGTGCCGGCACTTCGAGCGCTTGCTCTCGCGCACCGATCCCGCCTCCGACATCTCGCGCGCGCATGCGGCGGCGCCCGAGCCGGTGCCGGTCGCGCGCGAGACCGCCGAGCTCGTGCGCGCGGCGCGCACCTACTGCGCCGGGAGCCGGGGCTGCTTCGACATCACGATGGGCACTGTGACGTCGCTTTGGGACTTCCACGCGGGCGCCGTCCCCGCGCGTCCCGGGCTCGCCGAGGCGCTGCTCCACGTGGGGATGAACCTTATCGAGGTCTCGCCCGGGGACGGCGGCGCCCCCGGGGGCGCGCCGTGGCTCGCCATCCGCGACCCTCAGACGGTGCTCGACCTCGGCGGCATCGCGAAGGGCTACATCGCCGACGACCTCGCAGAACTCCTCTGTGGCCGGGGTGTCGGCCGTTTCGCGCTCAACCTGGGCGGTAACGTGCTTGTGCGCGGGCGGGCGCCCGGCGGTGACGGCTGTTCGGGCCCGTGGCGCATAGGCGTCGCCGACCCGTTCCGCCCGGGGCGCAGCCGCGCGGTCATCGAGCTCGACCAGGGCTCGGTGGTGACGAGCGGCACGCACGAGCGCCGCTTCTCGCGGGGAGGGACCGTCTACCACCATATCCTCGACCCGCGCACGGGCATGCCCGCCGCGACCGACGCCGCGAGCGCGACCGTCGTGGCACGGCGCTCGCTCGACTGCGACGGCTGGTCGACGACGGTGCTCATGCTCGGCGCGCGCGACGGGATCGCGTTCGCCGAGGGCGTCCCGGGCATCGAGGCGCTCACGGTGGACGAGTGCGGGCGCGTGCGCTGGACGAGCGGCCTTGCCGGGCGCGTGACGCTCGCATAGGGGCGCCACTTTAGTGTGGTGGTGTGCTACACTGCTCTCGCTGCGCCTTCCGGCGCTTCGTTGGAACCCGGATGTTTGGTGGTGCCCATGAATATCGAGACGATGCTCGCGCGCGAGGACGTGCATCAGCTCGTCCATGCGTTCACGCTGCTCGAGGGCGAGCGCGAGGTCGAGGAGTTCCTCGTCGACCTGCTGACGCCGCGTGAGTTCTGCGATTTCGCGCAGCGCCTGCACGTGGCGCGCTGCCTCGACGAGGGGGAGTCCTACCTCGAGGTGCAGGCGCAGACGGGCGCCTCGTCCACCACGGTGAGCCGCGTCTCCAAGGCCCTAAACGGCGAGTACGGCGGCTACCGCCGGGTGCTCATCAAGCTGGAGGACGGCGAGTGAGTTCGGAGCCGGTTTCCTTCGAGGCGGTCGGGCCCGCCGACGTCGACGCCCTCGCCGAGCTCGCGGGTGCCATCTGGCGCGAGTTCTGGACCGGTCGATTGGGGCGCGCACAGACCGAGTACATGATCGAGCGCTTCCAGTCGCGCGCGGCCATCGAGCGCGACATGCGCGAGCACGCCTACGAATACTGGTTCGTCCGCGCCGCGGACGACGGCCGGGTCGTGGGGTACACGGGCGGCTGCGTCGAGCCCGAGACGGGCCGCTTCTTCATCTCGAAGATCTACCTCAGCGCCGCCGAGCGCGGCAGGCATTTCGCGAGCGCCATCGTGCGCTTCTACGACGCGCTCTGCCGCGAGCGGGGACTTAGCGCCATGTACCTCACGGTGAACAAGGGCAACGAGCTCGGCATCCGCGCATACGAGGGCAACGGCTTCACGACCGTCGACGCCGCGGTGACCGATATCGGCGCGGGCTTCGTCATGGACGACTACATCATGGAGCGCCCCGTCGGGTAGCCCCGCGCCCCCGGCCCGCGACCCGTCTCCCGGCTCTCGCCCCGCCTGTCCGCACGGGCGTGTAGGATGGTGGGGACGGAGAATGGGAGGGATATGGCGACTCAAGTCATCAGAAAGGCCATGGGGAACCGTCCGGACGCCCGGGAGATCGAGCTCATCGGCGACCTTGCCCGGGCACATGGCCGCGTGACGCTTCTGGTGCCCCATGCGGGCATGCGCGATGCCTGCCGCCGCGCGCTCGCCGACGTGGGGCTGGGCGTGGGCATCGACGTGCTGACGCCCGCGGCCTGGGTGTCCGCGCTCTGGGAGCTCTCCGGCGACGGCCGCCGCATCGTCGAGCCGGCCGAGCGTCGGCTCCTCTTGGCGCGCTCGATTGACGAGGCCGCCGCCGACCCCACGCGCCCCGCCGATGCCGCCGCGCTGCCCCGGACCACCGGCACGCTCGCCATGCTCGCCACCGCCGCCCGCCTCTACCAGCCGTTCATCACCGCAGCGCGGCGGGAGTCGCTCACGCCCTCCGAGCGCGCCGTGGTCGATGTGCTCGAGCGCTACGCGCGCGCCCTCGACCGGCTGGGCGCCGTGGAGCCCTCCTGCGCCGCCGTCTCGCTCGCCGCGATGGGCGCAGACGGCGTTCCCGGCGTCCACGCGGTGGTGGCGCGCGCCCTGGACGACCGGCCGGAGTACCTAGTGCGGCTGCTCGACGCGTGCGCCTGCCGCGTGCCGCTGCTCGTGCTCGAGGACGACGGGGGCGCCTGCGCGGGCCTCGCCGCGTCCCGTCTCCAGTTCGCCGAGATCTCCGGTCCCTCTGCCCGCGACGCGGCGCATGCCGAGCTCATCTCCGACGCCTCCCATGCGGCCGCGGGCGCCACGCTCGCCGTCGCCGCGCCCGACCCCGTCGCCGCCTTTCGCGCGCTCGCCCCCCGGCTCGCCGCCAGGGGGTTGGAGGCAGAGCTCTCCGTGCGGGTCCCCTTCGAGGACGCGCGTGCCGGCCAGGCGTTCTTCATGCTCCGGGACCTGCTCCGCCGCATGGAGGCGGAGGAGCCGAGCGCCTGGTGGCCCGCGCCCGAGGTGCCCGACTGGATCCGCAGCCCCTTCTCGGGCCTGTCCCATGTGGCGCCGCGCATCTCTCGCATGCTCGACGCGCGCCTGCGCAAGACCCGCAAGCTCGACGCTGAGGGTTTAATGGCGGAGCTCACGAGCCTCGAGAGCAGGGAGCTCAACCGCGAGCGCAAGCTCGCCGAGGAGGACGGCCGCGACCGGAGGCCCATCGTGGCCGCCGCGGTCCCCCGTGCGCTCGCCGGCGGCCGCCTCGCCCGTGCGCTCGCGCTCATGGCCGAGGCGGCCTCGGCGGCCGCGCCGCACGCGTTCGGTGCGGAGGGCCTCGCCGCCCGCGAGGCCGAGCTCGCCGCGCTCGAAGAGGCCTCCGGCCTGATGGAGACGGCCCATCGCCTGGGCGTCTCAGAGGAGCAGGCGGTCCTCGCCCTGCCCGGCCTGGCCACCCGCCTCACCGCTGACGCCGTCCCGTCCGCATCGGTGGCCCCTGCGGCCAGGGTGCTCTTCATCACGTGCGAGGAGCTCGCCCGCCGCGCCGAGGGGTCGTTCGACGCCGTCGTCCTCATCGACCTGGATGCCGACGCCTACCCGCTCGCCCGCCGCGAGACCCCGCACGACCTGCTCGCCGCCAAGCTCGGCTGCCCCGGCGCCAAGGTCCCGGCGGTCGAGCGCCACCGCATCCAGGTGCGCCGCGCCTGCGAGGCCGGCCGCCGCGCGGTCCTCGCGCATACGGCCCGCGACCGCCAGGGCGACGAGCGCTACGCCGCGCTCGCCTACGACGAGCTCAAGGCCGCCTTCGGCGACGCCGCCCCGGCCGCCCCCGAGCTTCCCCACGAGGGGGCGCTCCTCTCCAATCTCGATGTCGCCGCCGGACGCGACGTCGTGCTCACCGAGGCGAAGATCCCCGGCGCCCACGTGCTCCCGTCCGGGCTCGAGCGCTTCCTGCTGCCGCCCACGCGCAGCATGGGCGGGACGGAGGTGCCGCGCACCCTCTCCGCCTCGCAGATCGAGGCCTACCTCGCCTGCCCGTACAGCTGGCTCGTGGGCAACCGCGCGTCCACGCGCCGGCTCGATGTGGGCTTCGGCCCCATCGAGATGGGAAACTTCGTCCATGACGTGATGCAGCGCTTCCACGAGCGCCTGCAGGAGGAGGGCCTGCAGCGCGTCGACGCGGCCAACCTGGACGCCTGCCTCGAGCAGATGGACCTGGCGTACGCCGAGGTGCGCGCGGACCATGCGCGCGGCAAGTACACCCATGGCAAGTACGCGCGCGAGGAGCGCCCGCGCCCCATCCGCGGCCCGCTCGTCGCCCTCGACGAGCTCGAGCGCGACCAGCTCGACGCCATCCTGCCCAAGCTGCGCGACGTGGTGCGCCACGAGAGCGACCTCATGCCCGGCTTCATCCCCGCCTGGTTCGAGTACGCCTTCGACAAGGAGGGCGTCGCCTACGCGGGCCGTCCCCTCGGGGGGCGCATCGACCGCATCGACGTCGCCCCGGCGGCGGGCGCGCCCGCGGGCCACGTGCCCGAGCGCTGCGAGCGCGACCGCTTCGTCGTGATCGACTACAAGAACCGCGCCTCGGTCGCGTCGCTCTCCTGCGCCGACCCCACCATGGCGCTCGAGGAGGGCGAGGGGCTCGACCCCGCGTGGCTCCCGGGGCGCGATGCTGACCGCGCGCCCAAGGTCCAGACGCTCATCTACGCCCAGGCGCTGGCGCGCATGGGGTTCGGCTCCGCCCAGGGCGCGCTCTACCTGGGGACGCGCGGGCCCCAGGTCGCCGGCCAGGTGACCGATACGCTGGCGGATACCGAGCCTCCGTCGTTCCCGCACGACAGGGTCTCGGGCTTCCCCGGCGTCAAGCCGCCGCGCTCGCGCAGCGCCCTGCATGACGGCACCATGGCCCTCACCGAGCTGCTCGACCAGGTCGAGCGCGCGATCACCGGCGAGCTCGACAAGCTCGAGCAGGGCCGCATCGCGCCGGCTCCCGCCTCGGATTCCTGCACGTACTGCCCGCTTACCATGTGCGAGAGGAGGCGCTGATGGCGCGCATCCAGCTCGAGCCCAAGCAGGAGCGGATCGTCCGCACCCTCGAGGGCCCGCTCTTCGTGTCGGCCGGCGCCGGGTCCGGCAAGACGTTCACGCTCACGCAGCGCATCATGCACGCCCTGCGGCCGGGCTCCAAGCCGCGCGAGCTCTGGCGCGACCCCAGCCGTCCCGAGCCGTTTTTGGACAGCATCGACCAGGTGCTCGCCATCACCTTCACCGACAAGGCCGCCGCCGAGCTCAAGCAGCGCATCCGCGCGGCGCTCGTCGAGGAGGGCATGGCCGCCGAGGCGGAGAAGGTCGACGACGCCTGGATCTCGACCATCCACGGCATGTGCTCGCGCATCATCCGCGCGCATGCGCTCGACGTGGACGTGGACCCGGCGTTCTCCGTCGTCGGGTACGCCGACGACCTCAAGCGGCTCGCCGTCGAGCACGTGGTGCGCCGCATCGCCGCCGACGACGCGCAGGGCGACGGCGCGTTCAGGGAGATCCTCGGCGCCTTCGCGCTCGAGGGCGCCGGGGGCCCCTCCCAGGGCCTGGACAGCCTGCTTTCGATCCTCGTCGCCATCCTGGGGCGGGTTTCCGCCACGGTGGGCGGGCTCTCCGCATTCCAGCAGGTCGCGCCCGTGCCCTCCCCGCGCCGTATCCTGGAAGTCTATCGCGACATCGCGGAGACCCCCTCATACGCGAACGCCGCCGCGGCGCGCGTCGCCCTCGATGCGCTCGAAACCTATCTGGCGTCGCCGCGCACCCGTGACGACCTGCGTGCCTGCTTCGATGCCGCCGGCGAGCTCTCGCTGCGCGGCAAGGGCATGGGCAAGGACGAGAAGACGGCGGTGGGGGAGGTGCGCGCCGCGCGCCCGGCGTTTTTCGCCGACGCCTACCTCGCGACCTGCGCCGGCGCCCTCGACGAGCTCGTTCCCCTCGTCGAGCTGGTGCGCGCCGAATACGACGCGCTCAAGGCGGACCAGGCGGTGCTCGACAACGACGACCTGCTCACACGGGCGTTCGATGCGCTCAACCACGACGAGCGGATCCGCCGGGAGTTCTCCGGCCGCTTCAAGATGGTCATGGTCGACGAGTTCCAGGACACCGCTCAGCAGCAGGTCGAGCTCGTGCGCCTGCTCTGCAGCCCCGACGGGCGCGAGCTGTGCACGGTGGGCGACGCGCAGCAGTCCATCTACCGGTTCCGCGGCGCGGACGTGTCGGTCTTCCGCGGCAAGAAGGACGAGGTCGAGCGCACGGGCACGGTCTTGGACCTCGACGTGAACTACCGAAGCCATGCGGACATCCTGTCGTTTGCCGACCGCATCTTCGAGGGCGGCGCGGAAAACCCGCTGGGCCGCGATTTCCTCCATCTCGTCTCGTGCGGGGAGGGCAAGCGCAAGGGCGCGCGCCGGGTCTCCGCGAAGACGTCGCGCCGCCAGGCCGTGCTCGCGGTGGCGGGGACCTCGGACGACCGCGCCGCGGCCAAGGCGGCGGCGATCGCGGAGCGCTTCCGGCACCTGCGCGACGCGGAGGGCTTCAAGCCGAGCGAGATGGTCATCCTCATGGCGCGCCTCACCAAGGCGGACGTCTACGCCGACGCCATCCGCGCGGCGGGCATGCCGTGCGTGGTGTCGGGCGGCACCTCGGTCTACCGTCGGGCGCCCGAGGTCGGGGTCGTCTCCGCGCTGCTGGCGTTTCTCGCCAACCCCGACGACGGCGAGCGCGGCATCACGCCGCTGGTCACCTCGCCGATGTTCTGCCTGGGCGCGACTGAGCTCCTCGCGCTCTCCACCTGCGTGGACGCCGAGACCGGGGCGGTCGACAGCAGGACCATCACCGGGGACGTGCTCCTCTCCGCCGAGATCCTCGATGCGTTCGGCCCCTTGCCGCTCGTCGACCGCATGCGGGAGGTGCTCGGAGGCGCCCAGGCGCGCGTCGGGCGCGACCCCATGTCCGCCATCGTGCGCGACGCGGTCGCCGAGTCGGGCTGGCTCGCCCGCCTCGAGCGGGGCGGCGCCCAGGAGCGCGCCGTCGCCGCGAACCTGCTGAAGGCGATCTCGATCGTCGAGCAGGAGGAAGCCGGGCGCGCGTTCTCGCCGCGTCTCGTCTCGGAGGCCTTCGACGCGCATATCGAGCACGTGAAGGAGTCGCCTGCGACGCTTTCGGGCGCCGACGAGGACGCGGTGCGCATCATGACGGTGCACGCGTCGAAGGGCCTCGAGTTCCCGGTCGTCGCCGTCGCGGAGTGCGACGGCATCAAGGCGGGTACGGACCGGATCCAGATGCTCGACCGCGATGGGTGCACGCTGTGGGCCGCCCTGCCCAACCGCTTCGGGCTCGCGGCAGACGAGAGCCTGCTCAAGGATGCCATGGGTGCGCTGAACGACCTGGAGAAGCAGGCCGTCGACGCCGGCGAGCACGGCCCCGAGGTCCCCGCTTCCGCCGCCCCGGCCTTCGCATACATGAAGCGCGAGAACGCGCAGCTCGACTACGAGGAGGCGGCGCGCCTGCTCTACGTCGCCATCACGCGCGCCCGGGAGGTCGCGATCCTCGCGCTCGGGGCGCGCTACGCATCCGAGCTCGAGCCCGGGCACGCGACCTCGCTGGTGGGCGAGGTCCTCGCACGGATCCTGCCGCCTGATGAGGACCTGGGCGGCCTGCCCGACCTGACCAGCGACCGGCTCGCCTTCCCCGATGCCCATGCCGGCGACTTCCAGATGATCCTTCTGGACGACGTGGCGTACCCGGCGAAGAAGAAGGGCCTGAAGCGGCCCCAGGCCGCCTTCGCTGCAGCGGATTACCCGCCCCCGCCCGCGCCCGCCGCGGCGTGCGGCGCCGCAGACGGCCCCGTCTGCGAGGAGCGCTCCGTGCTGCTGGTGAGGCCAGCTCGGGTGGAGGTCTCCATGGTCCCGGCCCCCGTTCCACCGCGCGACTCGTACAGCTACTCCTCGGTGGCCGCCGCCTCCCACGCCGAGCTCGAGGACCGCAGCGCCCCCGTCGAGCCTGCGGAGGATGACGCCCTTTGTGCCCCGAGCGCTCTTTCGGCAGGGCGGGACGGCGGCGCTCCCGACGCAGCGCGTCGCGGCGACGGCGACCCCACGGCGCTCGGCTC
The DNA here is from genome assembly GCF_902150035.1 of Enorma burkinafasonensis. Taxonomy (GTDB): domain Bacteria; phylum Actinomycetota; class Coriobacteriia; order Coriobacteriales; family Coriobacteriaceae; genus Enorma; species Enorma burkinafasonensis. Next base: position 9,182 of record NZ_LR597506.1, on the reverse strand, counting down.
CGCCTTCCATGCCGCCGCCCAATGGCTCATCGAGACCGGGGAGGAGTCCGTGCCCGCGTCGCGCGTCGACGCGCTGTGCCGCTACTGGGGCGTCACCTCCGCGCAGCGGGTGCGCCTCGAGGACGCCCTCGCGCGCTGGGAGCGCTCCAAGGCGCGCGCCCTCATGCGCTCTTGGGCGCAGGTGCGGGCCGAGGTCCCCTTCTTCTCCCTGGGGATGGAAGACTTCCGGGAGCAGTACGGCGCCTACGCCGAGGGAGCGATCGACGTGCTCTGCACCGACCCCGGCCGTCCCCGCGAGGCGCTCGTCCTCGACTACAAGACGGGCGGTTCCCCCGCCGAGACGCCCGAGCAGCTGCAGGAGAAGCACGCGCTCCAGGCGAGCGTGTACGCCGACGTGCTTCACAAGGCGGGGTTCGAGCGGGTGACCCTGATGTTCGTGCGCGTCGAGGTCGACGACCCCGCCGACCCCGGCGAGCCCCAGGTCGTCACCTACTCGTAGTAACCGGTGCCCGGCGGGTGCTCACACCATATCCGGCAGCGCGGCGGGCGCATTCCTTATGGAGTGCGCCCGCCTTTTCTTGGGGCTCGACGTCGTTCGTGCGTCTTGGCGGTGGGTTGTCCGCGGAACCTCAGACATACAGGTCTCGGGCTGATGCATTTACGCAGGTAAAAGGCTTGCATAAAAAACGAGATGGGGGATTGGCCCCGGCAGCTCCGGCGCCAACCACCGCCAAGGCGCTCAAGTCGCCTCCGGGAGTCCCCGGAGCCTTCCGTTCGATCAAGAATACTGTGTCTTATTTCGATCCTGCGGTCGGGACCGGGCTCCGGTGGCGAGAAAGCGCAGGATTGCATCGGTCCCAAGAGCCGTGGGACCGGAGTGCCTCCGTGCACCCACAGTATTCTTGATCGAACGTGCCCGCCTCCCGCTCGAGCGACGAGCTGCGGCAGCGGGGGAGGCGTTTTGCCGCGATCGGGGCGACCTGGGCGGCGCCATCGAACACCCTGTGGTGCTTCCGCGAGCCGTCGCGGCACCCGCCAAGGGGTCCGCCCGCTGCGGTAGAATCGGGTACCGGAACAGAGGAGCCACCCCACAATCACAGCCCGTCCTCGTTTCCGCAGCTTTGCACATCAGCCGTACCAGCACATTTCGAGGAGACGACCGTGGCCTTCGTTCACCTGCACAACCACTCCGAATACTCCATGCTCGACGGCGCGACGCGCGTGGGCGACATGGTCGACCGCGCGGTCGAGCTGGGCATGCCCGCCGTGGCGCTCACGGACCACGGCTACATGTACGGCATCCCCGAGCTCGGCCTGGCGTGCGACGCCTACAACAAGAAGTCGCCCGAGCGCCGCGTGTGGAACAACGACAAGAAGATGCTCGAGGCCGGCCGCGCCGCCGAGCTCGTGGCGCCCGATCCCGAAGAGGACCCGCGCGGCGCCGCGCAGCATGCCCGCGACCTCGCCGAATGGGGGCGCACGGGCTCGATCGACGCCGTCAAGCCCTACGTGATCAAGCCCATCTTCGGGTGCGAGGTCTACTTCACGCCCGACGAGACGCTCGCCCGCGACCGCAAGCCCGAGCTCTACCACATGATCCTCATCGCCCGGAACGAGCGTGGCTACGTGAACCTCATGCAGACGGTGTCCGAGGCCGCGGTCAACGGCTTCTACTACAAGCCCCGCGTGACGCTCGACAACCTGCGCCGCCATAGCGAGGGCCTCATCGCCACCTCGGCGTGCATCGCGGGCATCATCCCCAAGTGCATCGACCGCGGCGAGATGGACAACGCGCTCCGCTGGGCGGAGACCTTCCGCGACACGTTCGAGCCGGGCAGCTTCTACATCGAGATCCAGGACCACGGCATCACGACCGACTCGGGCCTCACCGACGAGCAGCTCGACCGCCAGCTCATCGAGATCGCCCGCCAGGTCGGCGTGAAGGTCATCGCCACGAACGACTTCCACTACCTCACGCGCGAGGACGCGCCGGTGCAGGACATCATGATGTGCATCGGCATGAACTCCAAGGTCGACGACCCCAACCGCATGCGCATGCAGGGCAGCGAGTTCTACATGAAGACCGAGGAGGAGATGCGCGCGCTCTTCCCGTACTGCCCGGAGGCCTGCGACAACACGGTCGAGATCGCCGACAAGTGCGACGTCGAGCTCGAGTGGGGCAAGATCATCCTGCCCCGTTACCCGCTGCTCGACGAGGGCGAGACCCACGAGAGCCAGTTCCGCCGCGAGTGCGAGGAGGGTCTCGCGAAGCGCTACGGCGCGGACTGGGAGACCAAGGTCGTGGGCGGCGTCTCCGTCAAGGAGCGCTTCGAGTTCGAGTACAAGGTCATCTGCGACAAGGGCTTCGCGGCGTACTTCCTCATCGTGGCCGAGTACGTACGCTGGGCCAAGCAGAACGGCATCGGCGTGGGCCCCGGCCGCGGCTCGGCCGCCGGCGCCATCGTTGCCTACGCCATGGACATCACCACCTTCGACCCCCTCGAGAACGGCCTCATGTTCGAGCGATTCCTCTCGCCCGAGCGCACCGAGATGCCCGATATCGATATGGACTTCGACGATGAGCGGCGGCTCGAGGTGATCGAGCACGTCCGCCAGCTCTACGGCCCCGAGAAGGTCACGCACGTCATCACGTACTCGACCATCAAGGCCAAGCAGGCCATCAACGACGCCGCGCGCGTACTCGACTATCCCGTCTTCAAGGGCCAGCAGCTCTCGAAGATGATCTCGAGCGACCCGTCCGTGAAGCTCAAGCAGGTGCTCACGCGCGTCGAGGGCAAGGAGGACCTCTACAACCCCGACTTCGCCGAGGCCTACGCCAAGGACGAGGACGCGCACCGCATCATCGACGCGGCGCTCTCCATCGAGGGCCTCACCCGCGGCGAGGGCGTGCACGCCTGCGCCGTGCTCATCTGCCGCGACCCGGTGAACGAGCACGTCCCGACCAAGCTCGACACCAAGGGCGGCGTGGAGATCACCCAGTACGAAGGCCATACGGTCGCGGACATGGGCCTGCTCAAGATGGACTTCCTGGGGCTCCGCACGCTCACGGTCATCTCGAAGGCCAAGGCGAACATCAAGGCGAACCACGGCATCGACATCGACGTCGACGCAATCCCCTTCGACGACCCCGAGATCTTCAAGCTCATGCAGGGCGGCCACACCGCGGGCGTGTTCCAGATCGAGTCCGCCGGCATGACGGCGACGATCAAGAACATGAAGCCTACGGAATACAAGCACGTCGTCGCCCTCATCGCCCTCTACCGCCCCGGCCCTCTGGGCGCGGGCATGGTCGCGAGCTACATCAACCGCATGAACGGCAAGGAGCCCGCCGTCTCCTACGACCCGCGCCTGGACGACATTCTGAACGAGACCTACGGCACCATGGTCTACCAGGAGCAGGTCATGAACATCTCGGTCGAGATGTGCGGCTTCTCCAAGGGCGAGAGTGACTCGCGCATCCGCAAGCCCGTGGCCAAGAAGAAGATCAAGATGCTCACCGAGCAGGTCTTCAGCTGGGAGGACGGCCACGAGGAGACCATCTACGACCACTGGATGAACGGCGCCGAGCGCAACGACTACTCGCGCGAGACCGCCCAGCGCATCTGGGACGACGTGCTCGAGTTCGCCTCCTACGCGTTCAACAAGTCGCACTCCGCCGGCTACGCCATCCTGGTCATGCAGACCGCGTGGCTGAAGGCCCACTACCCGCACGAGTACATGGCGGCCGTGCTGACGAGCTACACCGGCAAGACTGAGAAGATCACGCACTACGTCTCGGCCTGTCGCCACGACGGCATCCCGGTGCTGCCGCCCGACGTGAACGAATCGGGCCGTGAGTTCACGGCTACCTCCGAGGGCGTGCGCTTCGGGCTCGCGGGCATCCGCGGCGTGGGCGAGGGCGTGGCCGATGCCATCATCGAGGAGCGCGCCCGGGGCGGCGCCTTCAAGAACCTGCACGACTTCGTCGACCGCGTCGACTCGAGCCAGGCCAACCGCCGCGTCATCGAGGCGCTCATCAAGGCCGGCGCCTTCGACTCGACGGGCTACCCGCGCCGCCAGCTCATGAGCTTCGTCGACAAGGCGAACCCCGAGAACATCATCGACGCCGCGACCAAGCGCCAGAAGGACCGCGTGGGCGGCCAGACCTCGTTCTTCGACCTGTTCGGCGATATCGAGGGTTCCGGCTTCGAGGTCAACGTGCCCGAGCCCGACGGCCAGGAATGGGACCGCCACATGAAGCTCTCCGCGGAGCGCGACGTGCTGGGCATCTACGTCTCGGACCACCCGCTGCGCCCCTTCGAGTACGCGCTCGGCAAGGCCCGCGAGTTCACGCTGAGCCAGATCGACACGGGCGTGGAGCAGGTCGTCCCCGGGAGCGACACGACGGTGAACAAGGCGATCCCGGAGGGGAAGGCGTTCTGGTTCGCCGGCATGGTGGCCGAGGTCTCCAAGCGCGTGACCAAGAAGGGCGACCCCATGGCCATCGTCCGCCTGGAGGACATGGAGGGCGAGGCCACCGTGGTCATGTTCCCCAAGGTCTACAAGGAGTGCGAGAGCTTCCTCTACGGCGAGACCGACCCCGAGACCGGCGCCGTGCTCGCGGACTCGTTCATCCGCGTCCACGGCAAGCTGGAGCGCAGCGACCGCGGCGACCAGATCATCGCGCAGGAGGTGCTGCCGCTCGAGCTCAACGAGGAGACCAACCGGCCCAAGGTGTTCGAGGTCATGATCCCCAGCTCGCGCTTCTCGCAGGGGAGCATGGCGCGCCTCGCGGCGATCCTCGCGAGCAACCCCGGCGGCGACCGCGTCGAGATCTTCGTGGAGCAAAGCGACGGCCAGACCATGCGCGCCGAGATCCCCGCGCGCGTGAACGCCCGCTCGATCCCGCTCATCGCCGAGACCAAGGCGATCGTCGGCGACCAGGGCCGCGTGGCCGTGGTCTAAGGGCTCGGGCCGGCGCGAGGCGCCGCCGTGGGCCCGGGCGTCGCGGCGCGCCGGACTCCGCGCGCGTTTGAAATCGGGAGGGGGATGAGCCATGGACGAGGGTTCCGCGAAAGGATGCGGCCCCATCGAGGTGCTCGACGAGGTGGGCTCCACCAACGCCGTGCTCATGGAGCGCGCGCTCGCCGGGGCGCCGCACGGCACGGCGATCCGGGCGCGCGTGCAGACCGCCGGCCGCGGCAGGCGCACCCACAACTGGGCGTCGCCCGCAGGCGGGCTCTACTTCTCCATGCTCATCAAGCCGACGGTTCCCGACCGTGCGCTGCCGGGCCTGCCGGTGGCATTCGGCCTGGGCGTGGTGCGCGCGCTCGAGGGGCTCGGGTGCTGCGGCATCGCGCTCAAATGGCCCAACGACGTCATCTGCGGGCGGGGCAAGCTCGGCGGCATCCTGGTCGAGCTCAAGCGCTCCTCGGGCGAGGCGCTCGCTGTGTGCGGGCTGGGACTCAACCTGAGGTCGGTCCCCTTCGAGCCGAGTGACGCGACCGCGCTGCCGGGTGCCGGCGTCGCGGACTGCCTTCCCGCCGCGGCTCCCATGCCGACACTGGACGACCTCGCCGCGGCGGTCCGCGCCTCCGCGCTCAAGGCAATCGACATGTGGACCGCTGCGGTCGATGCCGCCGGTGAGGGCGCGGCGCCGCTCACCGGCATCGAGGATGCGTACAACGCCCTTCTGGCCTACCGCGGCGAGCGCGTGCGCGCGGGTGCGCCCGATGGAAGCGTCTCGGCCCACGGCGTGCTCGCCGGCGTGGATTCCTGGGGACGCGCCCTCGTCGAGCTCGCGGACGGCACCGTGCAGGCCTTCGACGCCGCGATCGTGTCGATTCGCCCTGCGTGCTAGGCACGTCGCCGCGCGCGTGATGCCTCCGCGAGCTTGTGAACCCTGATTCGATCCTCTGAACCCTCGATATAACTTGTGAACCCTCGGGATAACCTGTGAACCCTCGGGATAACCTGTGAACCCTATAGAGCCATCTTTGCTCTAAAGAGATGGCGGATAGGGGTTCGCAGGTTTCCCCGAGGGTTCAGAGGATGGCCGGATGGACGGAGAAGCCAGAGGGTGCGCTGCAAACAGCGTCGAGCCGGTACAAACGACCGGCAAGAGAAAACCGGCGCCGCCGATGCGGGCAGACGCCGGTTCTGAGTCATGAGCGTGCACCTTCGCGCTTACGCCACGTCGATGGTGACCTCGACCTCCTGCACGGGCACGTCGTAGAACGGGTCCTCGCGCCGTCCCAGGAAGTCGCGCGCCTGCTCGGGGAAGAGCGCGTAGGCGAGCACGTCCTCCTCGGTCTTGGCGTACTGCGCGATCTCCTCGCGCGCGCGGGGCAGCTCGGGCTCGAGCAGGTCGGCAGGGCGGCAGGTGATGACCTCGTCGTCGCCGATGATCTTCTCGCGGATCTCCTTGGAGATGGTCACGGGCGGCCGGCCGTACATGCCGTGCACGTAGTCCTTGATCTCCTTGGGCACGACCTTGTAGCGCTCGCCGGAGAGCACGTTCATAAGGGCCTGCGAGCCCACCATCTGCGACAGCGGCGTCACGAGCGGCGGGTAGCCCAGCTCGGCGCGCACCCGCGGGACCTCGGCGAGGACCTCGCTGTAGCGGTCGCTCGCGCCCAGGTCGGCGAGGTTGCTGATCATGTTCGAGAGCATGCCGCCGGGCACCTTGTACAGGAGCGCCTTGGGCTCGACCTCAAGCACCTTGGGGTTCAGGCCGCCGTCGGCGACGAAGCGGTCGCGCACGCCGGCGAAGTGCTTGGCGATGCCATCGAGCTTGTCGACGTCGAGGTCGGTGTCGTAGCCGAGCCCGTCGAGCGCGATGGCCATCGACTCGGTGCAGGGCTGGCTCGTGCCCTCGGCGAGCGGGGAGAGGCAGGTGTCGATGATGTCGGCGCCGGCCTCGACGGCCTTCAGGTAGGTCATCTGGCCGATGCCCGCCGTGCCGTGCGTGTGCACCTGCAGCGGCAGGTCGGTCGCGCCCTTGATCTCGGTCACGAGCTCGTAGGCGACCTCGGGGGTGAGCACGCCCGCCATGTCCTTGATGCAGATGCTGTCGGCGCCGGCGCGCTCCATCTCGACGGCGAGCGAGGTGAAGTAGCGCACCGTGTGCACGTCGCTCGTGGTGTAGCAGATGGCGGCCTGCACCTCGCCGCCGGCCTCCTTGGCCGCGCAGATCGAGGTCTGGAGGTTGCGCGTGTCGTTTAGGGCGTCGAAGATGCGCAGCACGTCGATGCCGTTCTCGACGGACTTCTTGACGAACTCCTCCACGACGTCGTCGGCGTAGTTGCGGTACCCCAGGAGGTTCTGGCCGCGCAGCAGCATCTGGAGCTTCGCGTTCTTCACGTGAGCGCGGATGGTGCGCAGGCGCTCCCAGGGGTCCTCGTTCAGGTAGCGCAGGCACGAGTCGAAGGTCGCGCCGCCCCACACCTCGAGGGCGTAGAGGCCGCAGCTGTCGAGGTCCTCGAGCACGGGCAGCATGTCCTCGATGGGCATGCGCGTGGCGATCTGGCTCTGCTGGCCGTCACGCAGGATGGTTTCCATGAAGCGGATGGTACGTCCCATGCGGTTCTCCTTTCGCGCTTCGACGCTACGACTCGCTCTTCGGGCTGAAGATCTTCGACAGCGCGAGCGAGACGAGGTAGATGACGATCATGACGACGAAGATGCCGCCCCAGCCGATGCCGAGTAGCTCGATGGCGGTAATCAGGTTCTCAGACATACGAGCTGCCTCCCTACATCAAAAGGCCGAGCACGAGGCCGCCGGCGACGACCGATGCGATCTGCCCGGCGACGTTCGCGGCGCTGGCCTGCATGAGGACGAAGTTCTGCGGGTCCTCCTCCGTGGCGATGCGCTGGACGACGCGCGAGGCCATGGGGAAGGCGGAGATGCCGGCGGAGCCGACCATGGGGTTGATTGGCTCCTTGCGGAAGATGTTCAGGAGCTTGGCGAACATGATGCCGCCCACGGAGTCCATGATGAAGCCCACGAGACCGAGCCCCATGACGATGAGGGTGTCGAACTGCAGGAACTCGCTGTACTCCATCTTCACCGAGACGCAGAGGCCCAAAAGGATCGAGATGAGGTTCACGAGCTCGTTTTGCGCGGACTTGGAGAGCGAGTCGAGCACGCCGCACTCGCGTAGCAGGTTGCCGAACATGAGGAAGCCCACGAGCGGCAGCGACGCCGGGGCGATGAGGCCGGCGATGACGCAGATGATGATGGGGAAGAGGATCTTCGCCGTCTTGGACACCGCGAGCGGGTTGTAGCTCATGCGGATCTGGCGCTCCTTCTTGGTGGTGCACATCTTGATGGCGATGGGCTGGATGATGGGCACGAGCGCCATGTAGGAGTACGCGGCGACCATGATGGCGCCCATGTACTTGGAGCCCAGGCTGTTCGCCACGAAGATCGAGGTCGGGCCGTCGGCCGCGGCGATGATGCCCGTGGAGGCGGCGTCGGCCATGTCGAAGCCCAGAAGCGTCGCGATGATGATGACGAAGAAGATGCCGAACTGCGCGGCGGCACCGAAGATGAGCAGGAACGGGCTCGAGAGCAGGGGCCCGAAGTCGATCATCGCGCCGATGCCGATGAAGAGCAGAAGCGGGAAGAGCTCGGTCTCGATGCCCATGTTGAAGAGCACCGTGAACGGGCCCGTCTCACCGATGACGCCCGAGAACGGGATGTTCACGAGGATGGTACCGAGGCCCATGGGCACGAGCAGCGTGGGCTCGTACTCCTTCTTGATGCCGAGGTACATGAGGATGCAGCCGACGAGCATCATGACGATGCGACCGGGCTCGGCCGCGAGCGCCACCACGCCCGCGGTCAGCACGTCTGCTGCCGTAACTAGGATCTCCAATGGTCTCTCCTCTACACGTTGTGCGCTGCCGGGCCGCTAGGCGATGGAGAACAGCTCGTCGCCGGGGTTCACCATGTCGCCCTTGGCGACGTTGATGGAGGCGATGGTGCCGGCCTGCTCGGCCACGATCTCGTTCTCCATCTTCATGGCCTCGAGCACCATGACGGGCTGGTTCACCTCGACGGTGTCGCCCACGTTGAGGTGGATGTCGAGGATCTTGCCGGGCATGGCGGCCGTCTGCACGTGCGCGCCGGCAGGGGCGCTCGACGTGGCCGCGGCGGGGGGGGGGGGGGGCTCGGGGGC
>NZ_LR597527.1 GCF_902150035.1 Enorma burkinafasonensis | reverse complement strand
TCCGGACATGCCGTCCTCCGATCTCCCGGGGCCGGCCGATCCGGCCCTCAGGGTATCGGGTTCCCACATTCATCCGCACATGTGCGGATGAATGTGGGAGGTGTTCGGATAAAGTTGATAATCAAGGGCGGCGGGTTGGTTGGGTGATGAATGTGCCGTCCGCGTTGGCACGCTGGGATTATCTGCTATCATGCTAGAACTGTGCGCCTTGTGCGGGCGTGGCGGAATTGGTAGACGCGCTGGATTTAGGTTCCAGTGGGCTTCCCGTGAAGGTTCGAGTCCTTTCGCCCGCACCATCGCACCGCGGTCGCCCCATCCCGCCCGCAGGCGCGGCTCGGGCTTCCGCCGACCTAAGGACAAGGGGTACCCGGCGCCCGAGGATTCGCCGGGCATGCAAGAGGAGGAACGTTGAACATCACCGCTTCTGACGTCGAAAACCAGCAGCTCACCGCCACGGTCACCATCCCCGCGGCCGACGTCGACGCCGCGATCAAGAAGGCCTACCGCGAGGCCGCCAAGAAGTATCGCTTCCCCGGCTTCCGCCCCGGCAAGGCTCCGCGTCCGGTCATCGACAGCGCGCTCGGCGCCGAGGCCGTCCACGCCGACGCGACGAACTCCCTCATCGCCGGCAACGAGGCCGCCGTGCTGAACGAGCTCGACATCGTCCCCGTCAAGGACGGCGACTACCAGGACATCGAGCTCGCCAAGGACCACGAGGACTACGTCTACACCGTCGCCTTCAAGCTGCGTCCCGCCGCGGAGCTCTCGAGCTACGACGCTGTCTCCATCGAGATGCCGCCCGCCGAGGTCACCGAGTCCGAGATCGACGCCCAGATCGAGATGCTCCTGGGCTACCAGGCGCGCTTCGAGGACGTCGAGGACCGCGGCATCGAGCAGGACGACTTCGTGACGCTCGCCATCCAAAACGTCAAGGGCGCCGAGGACCTCGCCTCCGAGAGCCGCTACGTCATGGTCGGCTCCGGCAGCGTCCCCGCCGCCATCGATGAGGGCATCCGCGGCATGAAGAAGGACGAGGCCAAGGAGATCTCCTGGACGCCCGAGGAGGAGGGCGCTGAGGAGAAGACCGTCGAGGTCACCGTCACGAGCCTCAAGACCCGCGTCATGCCCGAGCTCACCGACGAGCTCGCCAAGACCGCCTTCGGCTTCGACGACATCACCGCCATGCGCGACGCCGTGAAGATCGAGATCGAGCAGGACAAGAACGCGCAGCTCCCCGGTCTCAAGGAGAACCGCGCCGTCGCCGAGCTCGCGAAGCGCCTCGAGCTCGAGGAGATGGACGCCGACTACGCCGAGACCGTCTTCAAGGAGCTCGGCCAGACCTTCCTGCAGAACCTCGCCGCGCGCGGCATGAGCCTCGACCAGTGGCTCCAGGCCAACCGCATCACCTCCGAGCAGTTCCTCGCCGACCTGCACCAGCAGGCCGACGACGTCGCCCGCGAGTCCCTCGCCCTCGACGCCCTCGCGCGTCACCTCGAGATCGAGGTCACCGAGGAGGATGTTGACAAGGAGTTCGAGAACGCCGGCGTCGAGGATGCCGAGGCCTCCAAGGCGAGCTTCATCGCCGAGGGCCGCATGCCCGCCGTGCGCGACTCCATCCGCCGCTCCAAGGCGTGCGATTGGCTCGTGGAGAACGCCCAGGTCACCGAGGTCGATCAGACCGCCAAGACCGAGGATGACGCCGAGTAGGCGATGCCGCTCCCGCGTGTGTGAATGCGCGCGAAACGGGTAGAGTATGATACCGGGTAACCGGTTGAGCGTACGGTGGCTGGCCGAGCGGTCGGGCACCGTACGCGTTTTTGGAACGATGGAAGGGAATCGCATGATCGACAGGATCGATTCGGCGCTCGTGCCCTACGTGATCGAGCAGACGCCGCGCGGCGAGCGCAGCTACGACATCTACTCGCGCCTCCTGAACGACCGCATCGTCTTTCTGGGCGAGGAGATCAACTCGGTGACGGCGAACCTCGTCGTCGCGCAGCTGCTTCACCTCGAGAGCCAGGACGCCGAGAAGGACATCTCGCTCTACATCAACTCGCCGGGCGGCGAGGTCTACTCCGGGCTCGCCATCCTGGACACCATGAACTTCATCAAGCCCGACGTCTCGACCATCTGCATCGGCATGGCCGCGTCGATGGCCGCGGTGCTGCTCGCGAACGGCGCCAAGGGCAAGCGCTTCTGCCTGCCCAACTCGATGGTCATGATCCACCAGCCGAGCGGCGGCGCCCAGGGCCAGCAGACCGAGATCGAGATCGCGGCCCAGGAGATCAAGGAGAACCGCCGCAACCTCAACCAGATCCTCGCCGACGCGACGGGCCAGCCGTTCGAGAAGGTCGAGCTCGACACCGAGCGCGACCACTACATGCGCGCGACCGAGGCGCTCGAGTACGGCCTCGTGGACCGCATCATCGCCTCGCGCTCCGACGCCGCCAAGGCGGGCGCGTGATGCCCGGCAGCGGCAGGGGGGAGCTGCCCCCCACCTACCACGGCGACATGATGGACGGCACCATCCGCTGCTCGTTCTGCGGCAAGGAGCAGGGCCAGGTCCGCAAGCTCGTGAAGGGTCCCAACAACACGTTCATCTGCGACGAGTGCGTCGCGGCCTGCGTCGACATCCTCGAGGAGTCGCTCGCGAACGACTTCATGGCCGCGAACCCCGGCGTCACGCCCGAGATGCTCGCGAGCATGGGCTACGAGCTCGAGCCCGAGGAGGCGGCAGATGATGCCGAGGAGGCGGGCAGCAGGCAGGTCATCACGCACGTGCCCACCCCGCACGAGATCTACGACGAGCTCTCGCAGTACGTGATGGGCCAGGAGGACGCCAAGCGCGCGATGTCGGTCGCGGTCTACAACCACTACCGCCGCGTGATCGAGGGCGGCGCCGCCGAGGGCGCCCACGACGAGAGCGACGGCCGCCGCGCCGCGAAGCCGGCGGGCAAGCACGCTGTCGACAACCTCGCCGACGTCGAGCTCGCCAAGTCGAACATCCTTCTGCTCGGCCCCACGGGCACGGGCAAGACGCTTCTCGCGCAGACGCTCGCGCGCATCCTCGAGGTGCCCTTCGCCATCGCCGACGCCACGGCGCTCACCGAGGCGGGCTACGTGGGCGAGGACGTCGAGAACATCCTCCTGAAGCTCATCACCGCCGCCGATGGCGACATCGAGCGCGCCCAGGTGGGCATCATCTACATCGACGAGATCGACAAGATCGCCCGCAAGGCCGAGAACCTCTCCATCACGCGCGACGTGTCCGGCGAGGGCGTCCAGCAGGCGCTCCTGAAGATCCTCGAGGGCACCGTGGCGAGCGTCCCGCCCCAGGGCGGCCGCAAGCACCCGCAGCAGGAGCTCCTGCAGATCGACACGACGAACATCCTGTTCATCTGCGGCGGCGCCTTCGTGGGGCTCGACAAGATCGTCGCCGACCGCGTGGGCAACAAGGGCGTGGGCTTCAACTCCGAGATCGCCGGCCCCACCTCGACCGACGAGAACGACCTGCTCCGCCAGGTGCTGCCCCAGGACCTCAACTCCTTCGGCATGATCCCCGAGTTCATCGGCCGCACGCCGGTCATCACGCGCACGCAGGCGCTCGACGAGGACGACCTCGTGCGCATCCTCACCGAGCCGCGCAACGCCATCGCCAAGCAGTACCGGCGCATGTTCCAGCTCGAGGGCGCCGACCTCGCCTTCGAGCCCGAGGCGCTCCACGAGATCGCCAAGCTCGCGCTCGCCCGCAAGACCGGTGCGCGCGGCCTGCGCTCGATCTGCGAGGACGTGCTCCAGCAGACTATGTTCGATCTGCCGAGCGAGGAGGGGGTCGCGCGCGTGGTCGTGACCGCCGCCTCCGTGCGCGGCGAGGAGCAGCCCCGCCGCGAGGCCGCCTAGCGTCTGCGCCCGGCTCCAAGATGTGGATGCGCTCCCATCGCGTCGGGATGCATCCGCGATATTGCGCTACCATGGGATGGGCCCGCGTGGTCCATCCCATTCCCGTTGAGGGGGCACGATGTACGTTCTGTTCTTCATCATCAGCTTCGGCGCGTCGATCATCGGCGCGATCTGCGGCATCGGCGGCGGTGTCATCATCAAGCCCGTCCTCGACGCCTCGGGAACCCTGCCCCCCGGCACCATCAACTTCCTCTCGGGCTGCACGGTGCTCGCCATGACGTGCTACTCGGTGCTGCGCAACCGCCTCTCGGGTTCCACCTCGATCGACACGAAGCACACGCTTCCGCTCGCGATCGGCGCCACGGTGGGCGGTCTTGCGGGCAAGCAGCTGTTCGACATCGTCGAAGGGCTTTTCGCAGCGCCCGAGATGGCCGGAGCGGTCCAGGCGGTCGCGCTCGGGATCATCACGCTCGGCACGCTCGTCTACAACCTGAACAAGCCCAAGATCAAGACGCTTGAGGTCGACGGCACCGTCGCCTGCCTCGTGATCGGGTTCGCGCTCGGCGTCATGTCGTCGTTTCTGGGCATCGGCGGCGGCCCCATCAACCTCGTGGTGCTCTTCTATTTCTTCAGCATGGCGACCAAGCTCGCCGCGCAGAACTCGCTCTTCATCAGCCTGTGCTCGCAGGCGGCGAGCACCGTCACGAGCCTGCCCACCGTCGATCTGGGGAGCATCAACCCGCTGCTCATCGCCGGCATGATCGCCTGCGGCATCATGGGCGGCATCTGCGGCCGCTCCATCAACAAGCGCATCGACGAGCAGCACGTCGACAAGCTCTTCAGCGGGCTCATGATCGTCATCGTGCTCATCTGCGTGTACAACTTCGCGCGCTACACCATCCTGTAGGCGACGCGCGATGGAGCACGAGAGACGCAAGATTCACCCCGAGATCCCGCTCAAGGACCAGCGGCGCATGGTGTCCATGGACGCCCGGCGGAGCCTGCGCAACGTGGGCGAGAGCGCGCGGCTCATGGCGCTCGTCGTCATCGTCTCGGTCTCGATGGGGGCGGTGGCCTGGCTCTTCCTCACGTGCCTCGACGCCGTCACGGCGTTTCGCGCGGAGCATCTCGCCTCGTTCGCGCTGCTCCCCGCCGTGGGGGTCTTCACGGCGTGGCTCTACCGCACCTACGGCGGCGAGGCCGCGCGCGGCAACAACCTCGTCATCGATTCCGCCGTCACCGGGAGGCGCATCCCGTGGGTCATGGCGCCGTTCACGTTCGTGTGCTCGGTCGCGACGCACCTCGCGGGCGGCTCGGCGGGACGCGAGGGCACGGCGGTCCAGATCGGCGGCACCATCGCCGACGTGGTCTCGAAGCTCTGCAGGCTCGAGCCGCATGACGACCAGGACCTCATGATGGCCGGCATCTCCGCCGCGTTCGGCGGGGTGTTCGGCACGCCGCTCGCGGGCGCGTTCTTCGGCATGGAGATGTGCTACATCGGCAAGCTCCACTACGGCGCGGGCATCTACTGCCTCGTCGCCTCGTTTGCGGGCGACCTCGTCGCGACGGCGCTCGGGGCGCCGCGCGAGGCCTATCCCATCGGCCTCATCCCCGAGCTCGACGCGCGCGGCATCGTGTACGCCGTCATCGTCGGGCTCGCGTGCGGTATCGCGGCGCGGCTCTTCTCGGCCGCCATCCGCGCGGTGCGGCGCTTCTACAGCAGCCGCATCACCGGCTACCTCACCGCCGCCCTCGCGGGCGCGCTCGCGCTTCTCCTCGTCTACGTGGCCTTCGGGCTCTACCGGTACGCGGGGCTCTCCTCCTGGCTCATCGAAGCCGGGTTTGCGGGGGAGACCACGCCCCTCGACGCCGCGGTCAAGCTCGTCGTGACGGCGCTCACGCTCGGGGCGGGCTTCCAGGGCGGTGAGGTGACGCCGCTGTTCGGCATCGGCGCGGCGCTCGGCGGCTGGCTGGGCCAGGTGCTCGGCGCGCAGCCGTCCTTCATGGCGGGCCTCGGGCTCATCGGGATCTTCGGCTCGGCGCTCAACGTGCCCATCACCACGATCATGCTCGGGGTCGACCTCTTCGGCGGGTACGCGGCGCCCTACTACGTCATCGTCTCGTTCGTGGGCTACATCGTGGCGGGGCACCGCGGCGTGTACCCCGCGCAGCGCATCGTCACGCCCAAGTGGCGCTCGCTCGGCGAGGACCAGGGCGACACGGTCGAGGCGGCGATCGAGCGGCACGGGTCCGAGCTCGAGCGCGCGGACGAGGACGACCACCGCTGACGTGGGCCGACGGTGTGCGCCTCGTGCGCGCGGCGCGCATGGCGTATGATGCTGGCAGGGATATCCGCCACCGAGACCACCGAGAGGCCCACCATGGAGATCGACCGCGCCCTCACCACCCAGCCGCTGCTCTTCCAGGACAACCGCGTCGAGCGGTTCTACACGGGCGGCAGGCTCCTCAACGAATGGCGCGGCATGCCGCCCGTCGAGGACAGCCATGCCTGCGAGGAGCTGCTCGTGACCTCCGACGGCGCGATCCGGGCGGGCAAGCCGGCGGGCTACGGCGTGAGCCGCACCATCCCCGAGCAGGGCGGGGTGCCGCTCGACGAGCTCATCGCCGCCTACCCGGACGAGATTCTGGGCCCGCGCTTCCAGGCGTTCAACCCCGGGCAGCTCGCCGTGCTCGTGCGCGCCGGCGACACCACGGTGCGCATCGTCATGCAGTGCCACCTCACCGACGAGAACGCCCGGCGCTACTTCGGCATGGCGCGCGGCAAGGCCGAGGCCTGGTACATCGCGCGGCTCCGCGGCGGCGTGGACGAGCGCTACGTCTACGCGGGCTTCAAGCCCCATGTCACGCCCGAGCTGTGGCGCGAGCTCTTCGAGCGCCAGGATATCGACGCCATGGTCGGGTGCCTGCACATGATCCGGGTCCGCGAGGGCGACGAGATCCTCATCCCCGCGGGCATGCCGCACTGCATGGGGCCCGGCTGCCTGTTCGTCGAGTACCACGAGTGCAACGACGTGACCATCCGCGCCGAGCGCGTGATCGGCGGCCAGCGCATCGATGACGCCGAGCTCTTCCATGGCCTCTCGGCGGACGAGGGCCTGGCGCTCTTCGACTACACCACCTACGACGACGCGGCCATCCGCGAGCGCTGCGTCATGGTGCCGCGCCTGCTCGAGCAGACGGGGGAGTACCGCCTGCGCGCGCTCATCGGGCCCGACCGGGCCGAGGGCTTCGAGGTCCAGGCGGTCGACCTCACCGGCGCCTATGAGCTGCCCGCGTTCGACGGCCACCGCGTGCTCGTCGCCGTCGACGGCGACACGGCGCTCGTCACGCGCGACGGCGCGCGGCGCATCCTGCGCCAGGGGAGCGGGGCGCTCGTCCCCGCCGCGTGCGAGGGCCTTGTGCTCGAGGGCGCGGGCTCGCGCGTGACCATCGGGCTGCCCCAGGTGAAGGGCTAGCGACGCCGCCCGTTCGCGGGCGGGTGCCGACCCCTCTATGCTATCCTCTTGAATCAGTGCACGTAAACGCCGGGCACGGCCCCGGCTCGAACATCCCAGCGGAAGGTGGCACACGTGGAAGAGATGCCAAAGACCTACGATCCGGCGTCTACCGAGCCCCAGATCCTCCAGAAGTGGCTCGATGGCGGCTACTACCAGCGTCGTCCCGGCGTGGGCGACTGCACCGTCGTGATCCCGCCGCCGAACGTCACGGGCATGCTCCACATGGGCCACGCGCTCGACGACTCGATCCAGGACGCCATCGTGCGCGAGGCCCGCATGCGCGGCCGCTCCACGCGTTGGATCCTCGGCACCGACCACGCCGGCATCGCCACCCAGACCAAGGTCGACAAGAAGCTTAAAAGCGAGGGCAGAAACCGCCTGGAGATGGGCCGCGAGGCCTTCATCGACGCCTGCTGGGACTGGACGCACGAGTACGGCGGCATCATCCAGAACCAGATCCGCCGCATGGGCTGCTCGGTCGATTTCGACGACGAGCGCTTCACCATGGACGCCGAGTACGCCGAGGCCGTGCGCCGCGTCTTCTGCGACTGGTACCATGCCGGCCTCATCTACCGCGGCAAGCGCATCGTGAACTGGTGCCCCAGCTGCACCACCGCGATCTCGGACGACGAGGCGGAGTACAAGGAGGAGCACGGCCACCTCTGGCACCTGCGCTACCCGCTCACCGAGCCCGTGAACGGCCAGGACTACATCGTGGTCGCGACGACGCGCCCCGAGACCATGCTCGGCGACACGGGCGTGGCCGTCTCGCCGAAGGATCCCGAGAAGGCCGCCTTCGTCGGCAAGACCGTCAGGCTCCCCATCGTCGACCGCGAGATCCCCATCTTCGCCGACTGGCATGTCGACGCGGGCTTCGGCTCGGGCTTCGTGAAGGTCACGCCCGCGCACGACCCCAACGACTACGCCATGGGCCAGGCCCACGACCTGCCGCAGGTGAACATCTTCGACGAGCACGCCGTCGTGGTCGAGGGCTACGGCGAGTTCAGTGGGCTCACCCGCGACGAGTGCCGCGAGAAGGTCGTCGCCTGGTTCGAGGAGCACGGCCTGCTCGACCATATCGAGGACCACGACCACTCCGTCATGCACTGCTACCGCTGCGACAACACGCTCGAGCCCTGGCTCTCCGAGCAGTGGTTCGTCGCCGTCGACAAGCTCAAGGGGCCGGCGACCGAGGCCGTCACCTCGGGTGCCATCCGCTTCAACGCCGAGCGCTGGAAGCAGTCCTACCTCACCTGGATGGAGAACCTCAAGGACTGGTGCATCTCGCGCCAGCTGTGGTGGGGCCACCGCATCCCGGTCTTCTACTGCGAGGACTGCGGCTGGGGGGACGCGCTCATGGAGGACGCGCACGTGTGCCCCGTCTGCGGCTCCACCCACGTCCACCAGGATGACAACGTCCTCGACACCTGGTTCAGCTCGCAGCTGTGGACCTTCGCCACGCAGGGCTGGCCGCAGCATCCCGAGCAGCTCGAGGGGCACCATCCCACCACGGCGCTCGTCACGGCGCGCGACATCATCGCGCTGTGGGTCGCCCGCATGATCATGAGCTCGCTGTACTTCCTGGACGAGGTGCCGTTCCGCGACGTTGTCATCTACCCGACGATCCTCGCCAAGGACGGCAGCCGCATGTCCAAGTCGAAGGGCAACGGCGTGGACCCCATGGACCTCATCGACATGTACGGCGCCGACGCCATGCGCTTCAACTTGCTGTCGCTCTTCACCAACAACCAGGACGTCAAGTTCGATGCCGACATCGACAAGAAGACGCATGAGTTCAAGGGGAGCCCGCGCACCGAGCAGGCGCGCGCCTTCGTGACCAAGATCTGGAACGCGAGCCGCTTCCTCCTCATGAACATGGAGGGCTACACGCCCGGCGAGCCGCGCGTCGAGACGCCGGCCGACGCGTGGATGATGAGCCGCCTCGCCAAGATGGTTAAGGGCGTCACCGAGGGCATCGAGGGCTACACGTTCGGCGACGCGGCACGCAGCATCCAGACCTTTTTCTGGAACGAGGTCTGCGACTGGTACGTCGAGGTCACTAAGACCCGCCTGCGCGAGGACGGCGCGCGCCTCCAGGCCCAGCGCAACCTCATCTTCGTGCTCGACACGAGCCTGCGCCTCATGCACCCGCTCATGCCGTTCGTGACCGAGGCCATCTGGGACGCCATGCCCGAAAGCTGGCTCGACGTCGACGCGGAGACGGGGGAGACCCGCCGCGCCGAGGCGCTCATGGTCGCCGCCTGGCCCGAGCCCGCCGCCTTCGAGCGCTATATCGACGAGGACGGCGAGCGCGCCTTCGAGCTCGCCCGCGCCGTCGTGACCGACGTGCGCTCCACCCGCGCCCGCTACCGCATCTCGCCCAAGGAAGGGCTCGATGTCGCCATCCTTGCGCACAGCGAGGGCGCCGCGCGGGCCATCGAGGGCATGCGCGACTTCATCGCGAGCTTCGCCAACGTTCGCTCGCTTGCCATCACGCATGCGGATGCGCTCGACAAGCCCGAGGGTTCGATCGCGCTTGCCGGCCCCGATTTCGACGCCTTCGTGGTCGTAGGCGATTTCGTGGACTTCGCCGCCGAGCGCGCCCGCATCGAGAAGGAGATCGCCAAGGACGAGAAGGAGCTCGCCGCCGCCGAGCGCACGCTCGCCAACGAGGGCTTCATCGCCAAGGCGGCCCCCGAGGTCGTGGCGAAGAAGCGCGAGCGCGCAGACGAACTGCGCGCCCGTCTGGATTCGCTCGCGGGCCAGCTCGCGGACCTCGCGTAGGGGCCGCGCGCATACGGGGCGGGAGAACCCCGACAGTGGGTCCTGATGGCGGTGGCGTGCGGTGCGCGTCACCGCCGCTTCATGAGGGTCCGCGCGGGCGGACGCCGGCGTTCATGCGGATTGTATGGATAGGCGCCCGCGTGCGGCCCGTTTCACCTCGCCGGGCCGAATCCCTCTCGATTGCCGAGGAGAAACGCGTGCCCACGCGCTACGATGGATGGGCCATGCCACAGCGATGAGGGGAGTGCATATGGCGGAGTACAAGACCGATATCGAGATCGCCCAGGAAGCGGAGATGCTGCCCATCTCCAGGATCGCCGAGCGCGTGGGCCTTTCCGACGAGCAGCTCGAGCACTACGGCACGTACAAGGCCAAGGTCGACATCCATGCGCTCAAGGACCTGCCCCGCAAGGCCAAGCTCGTGCTCGTGACCGCCATCAACCCCACGCCGGCGGGCGAGGGCAAGACCACCACCTCGGTCGGCCTCGCCGACGCGCTCTCGCGCCTGGGCAAGAAGGCCGTGCTCGCGCTCCGCGAGCCCTCGCTCGGCCCCGTGTTCGGCGTGAAGGGCGGCGCCGCGGGCGGCGGCTACGCGCAGGTCGTGCCCATGGAGGACATCAACCTGCACTTCACCGGTGACTTCCACGCGATCGGCGCGGCCAACAACCTGCTCGCCGCGATGCTCGACAACCACATCCAGCAGGGCAACGCCCTCGGCATCGATCCCAAGCAGGTCGTCTGGAAGCGCGCCGTCGACATGAACGACCGCCAGCTCCGCCATATCGTGGACGGTCTGGGCGGCAAGGCCCAGGGCGTGCCCCGCGAGGACGGCTTCGACATCACCGTCGCCTCCGAGGTCATGGCCGCGTTCTGCCTCGCCGCCGACCTCATGGACCTGAAGGCGCGCCTGGGCCGCATGGTCGTGGCCTACACCTACGCCGGCAAGCCCGTCACCGCCTCCGACCTCCATGCCGAGGGCGCCATGGCGGCGCTCTTGAAGGACGCCATCAAGCCCAACCTGGTGCAGACGCTCGAGCACACCCCCGCGTTCGTGCACGGCGGGCCCTTCGCCAACATCGCGCACGGCTGCAACTCCGTGCAGGCCACCGAGTGCGCCCTCAAGCTCGGCGAGTACGTCGTGACCGAGGCCGGCTTCGGTGCCGACCTGGGTGCCGAGAAGTTCCTCGACATCAAGTGCCGCTACGCGGACCTCGACCCGGATGCCGTGGTCGTGGTCGCGACCGTGCGCGCGCTCAAGTACAACGGCGGCGTGCCCAAGGCCGAGCTCACGAGCGAGAACCTCGAGGCGCTCGAGGCGGGTCTGCCGAACCTTCTGCGCCACGTCTCGAACATCAAGGACGTCTACGGCCTGCCCTGCGTCGTGGCCATCAATGCCTTCCCGACGGACACCGCCTCCGAGCTCGAGCTCGTCGAGCGCAAGTGCCGCGAGCTCGGCGTGAACGTCGCGCTCTCCGAGGTCTGGGCCAAGGGCGGCGAGGGCGGCGAGGCGCTCGCGCAGGAGGTCATGCGCCTGTGTGAGGAGCCGCACGACTTCCGGTTCTCCTATGAGACCGGCACACCCATCGACGAGGCGCTCGAGGCCATCGCGACCAAGGTCTACCATGCGGACGGCGTGGACTACACGCCCGCGGCCAAGCGGCAGCTCGCCCAGCTCAAGGAGAACGGCTTCGGCAACCTGCCTGTGTGCGTCGCCAAGACCCAGTATTCCTTCACGGACGACCAGCACAAGTTGGGCGCCCCCGAGGGCTTCCGCATCACCGTGCGCAACCTCCGCGTGTCGGCCGGTGCCGGGTTCGTCGTGGCGCTCACCGGCGACATCATGACGATGCCGGGCCTGCCCAAGGTCCCCGCCGCCGAGAAGATCGACGTCACCGCCGACGGCAAGATCACGGGCCTGTTCTAACCTGACCGAACGCGCCCCGCAGCGCCCGGCCGCACGCGCATCGCGCGGCGCCGGCGGGCGGGGCGTGCCTTCGCGCATACGGATGCGCTGGAAACGAGGAGCATCTTGGACGAGAGAATCCCCAAACCCTCGAGCCTCTCCTGCGGGGAGTTCGCCTGTGCCCTCGCGGCGCGGACCTCGACGCCCGGCGGCGGCGGCGCGGGGGGGCTCGCGGGCGCGCTCGGGGTCGCGCTCTGCTCCATGGCGGCGCGCTTCTCGGCGGGCAAGCCGTCGCGCGCGGAGGTCGAGGACGACATCCGGCGGGTCATCGACGAGGCGGAGGCGATTCGCGTGAAGCTCGTCGGGCTCATCGATACGGATGCCGACGCGTTCGCCGCCTTCTCGCACGCCTACGCCTTCCCCAAGGACGATCCGCTCCGCGGCCAGCTCATCGAGGCAGCCGCGACGCAGGCGGCCTTCGTCCCCATCGAGACCATGCGCACGGTCGCCCGCTCGGTCGAGCTCCTTGAGGAGATGGAGACCTATTCGACGCGCCTGCTCATCTCGGACGTGGGGTGCGGCGCGGCGCTCGCCTCGGCTGCGCTCACGGCGGCGAGCCTCAACGTGTTCGTGAACACGAACATGATGAGCGATGCCGAGCACGCATCCGACATCAACGACGAGTGCGACCGCCTGCTCGACACCTACGTGCCCCGTGCCGACACGCTCGCGCGCCGCGTGGGCGCCCGCATCCGCGGGAGGGCGTGAGCCGTGGCGGAGCTGCTGCGCGGCGCGCCGGTCGCCGCCCGGATCACCGAGGAGCTCTCGCGTCGCGTGGACGCCCTCAAGGCGCGCGGCGCGGCTCCCCGGCTCGCCCTCGTTCGCGTGGGCGAGCGCGAGGACGACCTCGCCTACGAGCGCGGTGCCCTGAAGCGGGCCGAGAAGGTGGGCGTCGAGGTCGAGCGGCACGTGCTTCCCGCCGACTGCGCGCAGGCCGACCTCATGGCCGTGATCGAGGCGGTGAACGGCGACTCTGCCGTCCACGGCTGCCTGCTCTTCAGGCCGCTGCCCGCGCATCTCGACGAGGACGCCGCCTGCGCCGCCCTCGACCCCGCCAAGGACGTCGACGGCATCACGCCGGGCGCGCTCTACGGCGTCTTCGCCGACCGCCCGGTTGGGTTTCCGCCGTGCACGGCCGAGGCGGTCATCGAGCTCCTGGAGCGCTCGGGCACCCCGCTTTCCGGCGCGCGCGTGACGGTCG
Organism: Enorma burkinafasonensis; assembly: GCF_902150035.1. Taxonomy (GTDB): domain Bacteria; phylum Actinomycetota; class Coriobacteriia; order Coriobacteriales; family Coriobacteriaceae; genus Enorma; species Enorma burkinafasonensis. The sequence goes on along the minus strand of NZ_LR597527.1, from coordinate 2,293 downwards.
TCGGGCGCTCGCTCGTGATCGGCAGGCCGGTCGCGCAAATGCTTATCGCCCGTGATGCCACGGTCACGACCTGCCACACCCGCACGCGCGACCTCGCCGCCGCCTGCCGCGCGGCCGAGGTGCTCGTCGTCGCCTGCGGGCATGCGGGTACGGTTGGCGCCGACGCTGTGGCGCCTGGCCAGACGGTGGTCGACGTGGGTATCAACTGGGACGACGCCCAGGGCAGGCTCGTGGGCGACGTCGCCTTCGACGAGGTGGAGCCCATCGTGGCGGCGATCACCCCGGTACCCGGCGGCGTGGGCTCCGTGACCACCGCGGTGCTCATGGCGCACGTCGTCGAGGCGTGCGAACGATCCATGCGAAAGGATGACGATGGCAGTCGATAAACCGCGCGCCATGGCGGCGATCAGGGAGTTTCTGTTGGCGGTGGGGGAGGACCCGGACCGTCCCGGCCTCCTCGAGACGCCCGACCGCGTCGCCCGCGCCGCCCAGGAGGTCCTCGGCGGCTACGACGAGGACCCGGCCCACCACCTGCGCAAGCAGTTCAAGGAAAGCGACAACGAGGAGATGGTGATCGTCCGTGACATCCCGTTCTCGTCGCTGTGCGAGCACCATATCCTGCCCTTCACGGGCAAGGCGCACGTCGCCTACATCCCGCGCGCTGGCCGCATCACCGGCCTCTCGAAGATCGGGCGCTGCGTTAACGGCTACGCGCGGAGGCTCCAGCTGCAGGAGCGCCTGACGGCACAGATCGCCGACGCCATGATGGCCGAGCTCGACCCGCAGGGTGTGCTCGTGGTGCTCGAGGCCGAGCACATGTGCATGACGATGCGCGGTGTCAAGAGCGCGGGCGCGGTCACCATGACCTCGGCCGTGCGCGGCGTGTTCCGCAGCGACATCAGGACACGCGAGGAGGCTTTGCGCCTGCTCGGGCTGTAAGGCGCAGATAGGGACCGCGGGACCAAGGGGGGAAGGTCATGGGTCACAATGGGATGCGGCCGCTGCTCGCTCCGGCCGAGATCGAGGGCAGGGCCGAGGAGGCGGGGTTCGCGAAGGCCGCGCTCCCGCTCGGCCGCACGTTCGCGCTGGCGGTGCTTGCCGGCGCCTTCATCGCCCTCGGCGGGGCGTTCATGCTCGTCGTGCGCGCCGACGCGTCGCTGCCCTTCGCGGCGTCACAGGTGCTCGGCGGCCTGGTGTTCTGCCTCGGCCTCTTTCTCGTGCTCGTCGCGGGGGCCGAGCTCTTCACCGGCAACTGCCTCATGGTGTGCGGGCTGCTCTCCGGTCGCTACGGTGCGGACCGGGTGCTGCGCAACTGGTGCGCGGTCTACGCCGGCAACGCCGTGGGCGCCGTCTCTGTCGCCTGCCTGCTTTGGCTCTCCGGCTTCTTCGATGCCGGCAGCGGCGCCGTGGGGGCTGCGGCGGTGAGCGTGGCGCTCTCCAAGGCGTCCCTCGCGCCCCTTGCGGCCTTCACCAAGGCCGTCCTCTGCAACATGCTCGTCTGCCTTGCCGTCTGGATGGGCTTCTCCGGGCAGACCGTCACCGACAAGCTCGCGGCGGCGATCCTGCCCGTCACGGCGTTCGTCGCCCTCGGGTTCGAGCACAGCATCGCGAACCTCTTCTTCCTGCCGCTCGGGCTCATCGCCCAGGCAGCTGGGGTCGCCGGCGCAGGCGCGCTGGGCCTTGGAGGCGTGGCCGCGAACCTCGTGGTCGTGACGGCCGGCAATATCGTGGGCGGCGTGCTTATCGGGGCGCTCTACTGGTACGCGTACGCCCGCCGGGACGCATAGCATCGGATGCGATCCGTATAGGACCGGATCGCCCGTCCAGCCATCGAATGCGGCCCGTGCCCTTTGCCTCGCCGTCTCGCTCCGGGCAAGAAGCGGGTAGGGGGTATGGAAAAACCGCTGTGTACCTCGTATGTCGCGCGTTTCGACGACCCCTCAACGAATGATTCAAAGGGTTGATTTCCGATCCCAACCGAACACATTGAGCTGACGGCACGCTCCCGCAGTTAACCGAACGCCCCCGAGGTCCTATCCGGGCCCCGGGGGCGGCATTTTCCCAGTTGAAGGAATGGTGGAGATGTGTTTCGATGGGTCCGGTGGCCATGCTCCGCCCGCCGCCCGGCACCTCTTCCCAGACTCAGCCGGACGGTCGGTCCGTCTATTCCGTTTTTCTCCTAGGCTAGGCCAGCGGGGCATCGCCCCTCTCTGCGCGCGCCCTCTCGATGAGCCCCGGCGTCAGGTCGAGATCGCCGAGCGGCACGTCCTCCACGCCGTAGGCGTCCAGCAGC
>NZ_LR597505.1 GCF_902150035.1 Enorma burkinafasonensis | reverse complement strand
TCCGGACATGCCGTCCTCCGATCTCCCGGGGCCGGCCGATCCGGCCCTCAGGGTATCGGGTTCCCACATTCATCCGCACATGTGCGGATGAATGTGGGAGGTGTTCGGATAAAGTTGATAATCAAGGGGTCGCTCCCCGTGCCCCGTGCCCTGTGCCGTAGGGGCGCCGCCACCGAGGCGTTCGGGTATCATGATGCGGTGCGAACACGAGACGTTAGGGGAGCCATGGCGCCTGAGGACAAGCTACCGGGAACCTTCATCACCGTCGAGGGCATCGATGGCTGCGGCAAGTCGACCCAGGCGCGGCTGCTCGCGGACGCCCTCGAGCGCGCCGGCCGCGACGTGCTCCTGCTGCGTGAGCCGGGCGGCGTGCGCATATCCGAGAAGATCCGCGCCATCCTGCTCGACCCCGAGAACGACGCGATGGGCATGGAATGCGAGCTCCTGCTCTACGAGGCGGCGCGCGCGCAGCTGGTGCACGAGGTGATCGCGCCGGCGCTCGCCGCGGGGCGCGTCGTGGTGTGCGACCGGTTCTTTGACTCGACGACCGCCTACCAGGGGTACGCGGGCGGCCTTTCGCTCGAGGCCGTGCGGCAGGCGAACGACCTCGCCGTCGGCGCGTTCCGTCCGCGGCTCACCCTGGTGTTCGACATCGACCCCGCCATCGCCGCGAAGCGCACGGCCTCGCGCGCGGCCGACCGCATCGAGGCGCGCGGCCTCGCGTACCAGGACCGCGTCGCCGAGGGCTTCCGGGCCATCGCCGCGGCCGAGCCCGAGCGCGTCAAGCTCATCGACGCGGCGCGCCCGGTCGAGGCCGTGGCCGCGGACGTGCGTGCGGCCGTCGAGCGGACGGGCGTCAGGTTCTAGCGTCTCTGCCGGACGCACGGTGCAGCCGGTCCTCGCCCCGTGCCGCCTGCCCTCAGCGCTCCGGGGGCTCGAGCCCCTGCATGTAGGCATCCATGGCGTCGGCGACGCGCTTCGCGTCCGCCACGGCCTCGACCACGGTGCGCGCGCCGATCGAGACGTCACCGCAGGCGAAGACGCCGGGACGCGTGGTGTGGCCCGTCCCGTCGGCGCGCAGCAGGCCGCGCGCGTTGGTCTCGAGGCCCTCGGTGGTGTTCACCAGGCGGTCGAGCGGGCGCTGGCCGGCGGAGATGATCACGCTGTCCGCCTCGAAGAGCCGCTCGGTCCCCGGCAGGGCGCGAAGCGTCGGCGGCTCGCCGTTCTCGCTGATCTCGGAGCCCTCGGTCTCGATGAACACCACGCCCTCGGGCTCGATGCGCACGGGCGCGCGGTTGAGCACGAAATCGACGCCCTCGAGCTCGGCGTAGCTGCGTTCGTGGTTGCTCGCCGCCACGTGCGAGGACTGCGCGAAGCAGGTCACGCGCTCCGCCCCATGGCGCAGCGCGGTGCGGGCCACATCCATGGCCGCGTTGCCCACGCCGATCACGGCCACACGCCGGCCCAGCTTGAAGCTGTCGGGGTTCGCGAGGTAGTTGATGCCGTAGTGCACGTGCCCGAGCGTCTCGCCCGGGATGCGCAGCGCGTGCGGGCGCCACACGCCCGTTCCGGCGAACACGGCGCTGTACCCGTCCTCGAACATGTCGTCGATCGAGATCGCCTGGCCGATGGTGGTGTTGAAGCGCAGCTTGACCCCGTTCGCCTCGAGGTGGCGCCGCTGGAAGTCGTCGAGCACGGTCTTGGGCAGGCGGAACTCGGGGATGCCGTAGCGCAGCACGCCGCCTATGGCATCGTGCTCCTCGAAGATGGTGACGTCGTAGCCGCGCCGCGCGAGGACCACCGCGATGGTGAGGCCCGCGGGGCCGGCGCCGATGATGGCCACCCGCTTGTCGCGGGGCTCGGCGCGACGGTCGGGCACGCGCGCGCCGTAGAGGTCCGAGATGTACTCCTCGATGGCGCTGAAGTGCACCGGTGCGCCCTTGCGCCCGAGGACGCAGTGCCCCTCGCACTGCGACTCGTGGTTGCAGATGCGGCTGCAGACGGTCGTGAGCGGGTTGTTCTCGAACAGGAGCTCGCCGGCCTCGTCCACGCGCCCCTCGCGCAGGAGCTTGATGGCGGTGGGGATGGGCGTGGAGATGGGGCAGCCTTTCCGGCACTGGGGGTTCTTGCACCCCAGGCAGCGGTCCGCCTCATCGAGTACGCGTATCGCCATGGTCGGTTCCTCTCCCGTAGTAGCTGTGCAGCATGAACGCGATGGTCAGGACGGTATGGTCGGCGAGGTTGCGGGGGTTGTAGCCGGTCTTGGCGGCGATCTTGTTGAGGCGGTTCTGCAGCGTGTTCTTGTGCAGGTAGAGCTCCTCGGCGCAATGGACGATGCTGCCGTTGTGGCGTACGTAGGCGTCGAAGATCTCGCGGTACTCCTCGACCTCGCGCTCGGAGAGGCCCTCGAACACGTGGTTCACGAGCTGCAGCGCGCTGTCGCGCGGGACGGAGGAGACCATGAGCCCCAGGTCCATGTCCTCGAAGCGCATGGTGTGGCCGCACCCCTCGAACGAGAGCCACTCGATGGCCCGGCACGCCTCGTCGTAGCTGCGCCAGTAGTCGCCGCCCGCCATCGCCGCGCGCCCGATGCCGAAGATGAGGGGGTGCCCGCCGGCGTGCTCGGCGTCGGCGCGGAGCCCCTCCAGAAGCGACGGGAGGCGCCGCAGGTCGCGCGCGTCCACGAACATGCAGATATCGCGCTCGAGGAAGGCGAAGAAGCTCGTCTTGAGCGACTGGAACCGGGCATGGAACATGGCGTAGAGGTCGTTGTAGTCGGGCGTGTCGTCGTCCGCCCCCTCGAAGCGCCCCACCACGACGACGCGCGGGACGTCCAGGTCGATCTGCAGGATCGACGCGTAGTAGCCCGCGAGGCTCTCGTCGTAGTTGCGGAGCTTGAGCATGTTGGCGAGGTTCGACACGCGCACGCGCTGGTCGTACTGGACCACGTGGTCCCAGTTCTCGCGGATCAAGATCTCGGTCATCTTCTTGATGACGTTGCCGAACGGCTCGACCTCGGCGCGCTCGCCGGTGATGCCGATGACGGCGACGGCGGCGTCCTGGAACATGACGGGCACGTTGATGCCGTTGTGCGCGCCCTTGAACTGGTGCTCGCTGTCGATGGGAACAGGTAACTGGCTCTCCGCCGCCAATCGTGCGCCCTCATGCGTGGTTCCGATGCGCGAGCGATCGGTGCTCGCGATGATGGTGCCCGTCGTGTCGAACAGGTTGATCTCGTGGTTGATGACGTCTTTCAGGTTGTTGACGATCGTCTCGGCGATCTGGGGGTCGAGGTTCATGCGCCCTCCTTGTCGGCTTTGCAATAGCGTATGGGCACGGGCCGCGTCGCCCTATGGTCCGCGAACTAGGAACGGCGGACCTTTTTCCGTTGCCTGCATGTTACAGAGGTGATTCTCCGTGAACGGTTGGAATTTGCCGCTGTAAGGTAAATTTAACCTAACTTCTCCTGTTTGTAGGCCCTACCCATAAGGTTTGTGAAAGAGCTAAGCCGTACACGAGGCGTCCATAGGTGTGGACGGCTCGTGAAACCATGGCCCACAGACCATGGAACACCCATTTCGCAACAGGCATCCTGTAGCGCGCCGGAAAGCATTCCCCGCGTGCGGGGAGTCGGCGCCGGCAACATCACCAAGCTCGCCAACCAGATGATCGTCGCGATCAACATCGCCGCCATCTCCGAGGCCTACTCGCTCGCCAAGAAGGCCGGCGTCGACCCGGCCCGCGTCTACGAGGCCATCCGCAGCGGCCTCGCCGGCTCCACGGTCATGGACCAGAAGTCGCAGAAGATCTTCGACGGCAACTTCGAGCCGGGCTTCCGCATCGAGCTGCACATCAAGGACCTGCAGAACGTCATGGACACCTCGCACCAGATCAACGTGAGCGCTCCGTTCAGCTCGCTCGCCATGGAGATCATGCAGTCGCTCAAGGCACACGGCCATGAGAAGGAGGACCACTCCGCCATCGCCGAGTACTACGAGCTCATCAACGACATGAAGCTCCAGGGCTAGTACCCGCTCCCTCCAAGCCGGCTCTGCCGGCACGGGTGCGCCGGCGCCCTATCGCCGGCGCACCGTAGCTTACCTACCCTACGCAAGAGCGGCCGCGTCGATTGTCTCCCGGCGCGGCCGCTCGCCCTATCCGGGTACACTGGGGGCGAGCGCGCCCGCCGCGCCGGCGCCGGGCGCCCGAGGGCCGGGACGCGCCGGCTCCCGGGGCGACCCGCCCGTTCTAGATGTCCCATGAGGAGGAACCATGGCCTTCCAGGAAACCGTGACGCTCCCCGACGGCACGCCCATGCCCCGCTTCGGCATGGGGACGTGGTATCTGGGGGAGAGCGCCGCCGCGCACGACCGCGAGCTCGCCGCCCTGCGCGCGGGCCTCGACGCGGGCGTCACGCTCATCGACACCGCCGAGATGTACGGTGAGGGCGCCGCCGAGCGCCTGGTGGGGGAGGCCATCCGCGGCTACGACCGCGACCGCCTCTTCCTGGTGTCGAAGGTCTACCCGCATAACGCCGGCAGGCCCGAGATCTTCGAGAGCGTCGAGGCGTCGCTCGAGCGCCTGGGCACCGACTACCTCGACATGTACCTGCTCCACTGGCGCGGCTCGGTGCCGCTCGCGGAGACGGTCGAGTGCATGGAGGAGCTCGTGGAGGACGGCGTCATCCGCCACTGGGGCGTGTCGAACTTCGACGCGGACGACCTCGAGGAGCTCTTCGGCGTGTACCGGGGCGACCGGTGCGCGGTGAACCAGGACCTCTACCACCTGGGTTCCCGCGGCGTGGAGTACGACATCCTGCCCTGGATGCGCTCGGTGGGCATGCCGCTTATGGCCTACTGCCCGCTCGCCCAGGCGGGCGACCTCAGGCGGGGCCTTCTGGGCGACCCGGCCGTGGTCGAGGTCGCGCGCCGGCACGACGCGACCCCGCTGCAGGTGCTGCTCGCCTTCGTGCTGCGCGACCCGCTCGTCGTGGCGATCCCGCGCAGCGGTAGCGCCGCCCACGTCCTCGAGAACCGCGCCGCCTGCGCTATTGAGCTCTCCTCAGACGACCTCTCGCTGCTCTCGGCATCGTTCCCCGCGCCCGGGCACCCCGTCCCGCTCGACATCGTGTAGCCCGGCCGCGCGGCCGCGACGTCCGCCCGCGCGTTCGCCATGCCGTCTCCACGACGCGGCGCCCGGCGAGCGCCCCGCCGCGCCGAGGGGGTATCATAGAGCGCACGATTCGGCGGCCCGGGGCCGCCCGGTGGCGAGACGGCAAGGGGTGAGACGATGGCTGGACACGAGGGGACGGCAGGCTCGGCGTCGCGGGCCCTGCTCGCGCGGCTCGATACGCAGCCCCGCGTGCGCGCCTTCCTCGAGCGCGCCGTTGAGAGCGGCCGCGCCTCCCATGCCTACCTCTTCGTCGGCGCGCCCGGCTCGGGCAAGCTCGATGCCGCGTGGGCGCTCGCCCAGGCCCTCATCTGCGAGCGCGGCGGCTGCGGGGCCTGCGACGCCTGCGTGCGCGTCGCGCGCCACACCCATCCCGATGTGCACTACCTCGCGCCCGAGAGCGCCACGGGCTACCTCATCGGCCAGACGCGCGACCTCATCGACGAGGTGGCGCTCTCGCCCATCCGCGCCGCTCACAAGGTCTATATCCTCGACCGCGCCGAGCAGCTGCGGGCGAACTCCGCCAACGCCCTGCTCAAGACGCTCGAGGAGCCGCCCGACGACGTGACCTTCATCCTGCTGGGCACCTCGTCCGACACGATCCTGCCCACAATCGTCTCGCGCTGCCAGTGCGTGCCCTTCCGCATGGTCTCGCCGCTCGATGCCGCCCGCTCAGTCGCGCAGGCGACCGGGCTTCCCCAGGAGCGCTGCCGCATGGCCGTCTCGGTGGCGGGCAGCCCCGCCCGCGCGATGGAGTTCCTGAAGAGCGCCGAGCGCCAGGAGGCGCGCCGTGCCCTCGTCCGCGCGATCGACGCTATGCCCCATGCCGACGAGGCCGATGTCCTCGCCTCCGCGAAAGAGCTCGTCAAGGCCGTGAAGGCGCCGCTCGCCGAGGTCGAGAGCACGCAGAAGGCCGTCCTCGAGCGCGATGCCGACTACCTCTCGCGCGGGGCGCTCAAGCAGCTCGAGGAGCGCAACCGCCGCGAGCTCACCGCCCGCGAGCGTTCGGGTATCATGGAGGTGCTGGCGGCCGCCCGCTCGCTCATCCGCGATGTGCTCATCACGCTCGAGCAGGCGCCGGGCGGCATCGTCAACGTCGACGCGCGCCCCGTCGTCGACCGCCTCGTCAACGCGACCGATCCCGCCGGCGCGCTCCGCGCCCTCGACGCCGTCACGGCGGCCGAGCGCGCCGTGCGCCGCAACGTCACACCGCAGCTGGCCCTCGAGGTCATGCTCTTCGATATCAGGAAGGCCCTCACATGCCCGTCGTAGTTCCCGTCAAATTCGCCTTCGCCTCGCGCGACCTGTGGTTCGACCCACAAGGCCTCGACATCCTCGAGGCGGACCACGCCATCTGCTCGACCGAGCGCGGCACCGAGATCGGCCTGGTCACGGCCGACCCCTTCGAGGTCCCCGAGCGCGAGCTCTCGGCGCCCCTGAAGCCGGTCCTGCGCGTCGCGACGGAGGAGGACCTCGACCGCGCGGACGAGCTCGCCCGCAAGGGCGAGGACGCCCTGGCCGAGTTCCGCGCGCTCGTGAAGCGCGCCGGCCTCGACATGAAGCCCGTGGGGGTCGAGTACCTCTTCGGCGGCGAGAAGGCCGTCTTCTACTTCGCGGCCGAGGAGCGCGTCGACTTCCGCCAGCTCGTGAAGGACCTCTCGTCGAGCCTGCACACCCGCGTCGACATGCGCCAGATCGGCGTGCGCGACGAGACGCGCCTCGTGGGCGGCTACGCCCACTGCGGCCAGGAGCTGTGCTGCACGCGCTTCGGCGGGCAGTTCGAGCCGGTCTCGATTCGTATGGCCAAGGAGCAGGACCTGCCGCTCAACTCGGCCAAGATCTCGGGCGTGTGCGGACGTCTCATGTGCTGCCTGCGCTACGAGTTCGAGGCCTACAAGGACTTCAAGAGCCGCGCGCCCAAGAAGAAGGCGCTCATCGACACGCCGCTCGGCAAGGCCCGTATCCAGGAGTACGACACCCCGCGCGAGCAGCTGGTGCTGCGCCTCGAGAGCGGCAAGGTGTTCCGCGTCGACCTCGCGGACATGACCTGCTCCGATGCCTGCAAGAAGAAGGCTGAGGAGCAGAAGTGCGCCTGCCGCCCCGACTGCGTGACGCGCGACGTCCTCGAGAAGATCGAGTCGGCCGATATCGCGCTCGCCCTCATGGAGCTCGACCGCGAGAACGGCGTCGACGTGGGCGACGGCCTGAGCAGCGACGACCGCCTCGTGGTGAGCGGGCCCACGCCGCGCGGCCGCAAGCGCGGCGGCGCCTCGGGCGAGCGCGGCGGCCGCGGCCAGCGCTCCTCCAAGGGCGAGGCGGACGGCGCGTCCCAGGCGGGCTCGGGCCGCAGGCGCCGCAAGCGCTCCTCCGGCGGGGCTGCGAGCGAGGACGCCCAGGCCGCACCCCAGCAGCAGGCGCCCGGGCGCAGGCGCCGCAGGCACCTCTCGAGCGAGGAGCGCGACGACGCGTTCCGTGCCGCCGCCCGGCGCGAGGAGGCGCGCGGCGGTGCCGCCCGGCCCGGCGAGGACGCCGATGGCGGCGAGGCCGGCGAGGGCCGCTCCCGCAGGCGCCGCCGCCATGTGCAGGCACCCCAGGGCGCCTCGCAGAAGCCCGAGGTCCCCTCGGTTGCGAGCCAGGTCGCCGAGGGCGATGTGAAGGTGTCGCGCCGCAGGCCCGGCGACGGGGGCGGCGCGCGCAAGGACGCCGCCGATGCCGGCGCGGACGATGCAGCCCAGGCACCGCGCAAGCGTCGCCGCAGGAGACCGCGCAAGCGCAAGCAGGGCGGCGAGGGTTCCGCCGGCCCTGAGGGCGGCTCGCCGCGCGGCGACGGCGCGCCGAGCCCATCGGAATAGGGCCATGGACGCCCCGCGCGCTCGCGACTGCCGTGCCCGCTGGGCAGATCGCGCGCGCCGCGCGGGCGCGGTCGCACTCGAGGCCATGGCGCCCACGCGCTGCGCGGGTTGCGAGCGGCCCGGCGCGCTCATCTGCCCGCGCTGTCTTACGGAGCTCGTTCCCATCGACCCGGTCCATGCGTGCACCCGCTGCGGGGCGCCGTTCGGCGACCTGCTCTGCACGGAGTGCGGGCACGGTGGCGACCCGTCGGGCGGAACGGGCTCGGCGGAAGGCGACATCGCCCCTGCGCCCGACCGCTGCCTTGCGGCCGCGGTCTTCGAGGGGCCGCTGCCCCGCATCATCCACGCCTACAAGGACGCCGGCGAGCGCCGGCTCGCGCCGCTTCTGGCCGAGCTCATGGCCGATGCGGCCCTCCACGCCGAGGAGGCGGCGCCCGGGCGCTTCGGCGGGATCGTGCGCGGCGCCGACGCGGTGACGTTCGTGCCCGCGACCGCCGCGGCCTTCGCGCGGCGCGGCTTCGACCACATGGAGGAGATAGCCCGCTCGTTCTCCCGTCTCACGGGCGTGCCGTATCTGGACGCGCTCGCCAAGCGGGGCGCGTCCGACCAGCGCGTTCTCGGCCGTGAGGAGCGCGCCCGCTCGGCGCGCGGCGCCTACGTGCCGGTCGCGGACGTGGCGGGCATGCGCCTGCTTCTGCTCGACGACGTGGTGACCACGGGCTCGACCGTCCGCGCGGCGGCCTCCTCGCTCGCCTCCGCCGGCGCCGCCCATATCGACGCGCTCGCCCTCGCGCGGGTCTGGTGAGGGAACCCCCTCGCCGTCTCATGTCGATGCCGCGCGAGCGTTATCGATAGGTTGCAGGTAGCGCGCCTGTTGTATAATCCTCTCGTCTCCTCAGGCTGTGGTTGCGGGCGCTCGCGCCCTAGTCCATGACAGACGCGGTCGAAAGGACCCACGTAAGCGCGTGCGTGCGCGTGCGCGCGATCATGGCGCGTCCTAGAGGTAAGTCGCACCGCCCGTTTCCTCAGAGGCAATCGGCCTCGCGGGCGAGCGGGCTAGTCGTGAGGTCGCCGCGGCGGCCGAGCAAACGTCCCAGTGCGCAGGTGTGGGGGAAAAGACCAGGTCAGCGAGGAGACGACGACCAAGCTCCGCCCGACGGGCGGTGGGCATAACGGGAAGGCGCCGGCAGGCCCGGTGCCACGGCACGGATGGGATGGACATGGTAGCTGGTTTGAGGCGATGGGCGGCGTCCACGATGGCGGGGGCCCTTGCGGTCGCATGCGTGCTTGGACTCGGGGCGTGCTCCTTCACGACGCCGTCGCTCGACGAGGCCGAGGACGTCGCCGCCGAGCAGCTGGTCGATGACGACCTGCTCGTCACGCCGGGCACCCTCACGGTCGCGCTCGACACCACCGACGCGCCGCAGGCCATGACCGGCTCGGACGGCACGCTCGACGGCTACGCGGTCGATGTGGCCCGCGCGCTCGCCGACCGCCTCGGCCTCGAGGTCGCCTTCGTGGGCGCGCCCTCGGCGGAGGAGGCCCTCTCGACTAACGAGGCCGATATCTACCTGGGCGCCACGACCGATGACGAGGGCGACGCTGTGGTGGTCCACGGCGAGTACCTGCAGAACGCCACGGCGGTCTTCGCCCATGGCGACGCCGACGCGACCGTCACGGCCGACGACCTCAAGGACGCCCCGATCGGCGCCCAGGACGGCTCCTCCTCGCAGGAGGCGCTCGCCCAGGTGGGCATCGTGGCGAGCAACACCTACACGAACGTCAACGAGTGCTTCGAGGCGCTCGACGCCGGCGAGGTCGACTACGTGGTGTGCGACGTCACGGCCGGCGCCTACCTCGCGCGCACCTACGATGACATCAACTTCGCGGGCATCCTGAGCATGCCTGTCTCCTACGGCATCGGCTACGCCTCGGGCGCCACCGACCTCGCCGACGAGGTCGCCACCGTCTTCGAGGAGATGGCCTCCGACGGGACGCTCGACGCGATCCACGCCCTCTGGTACGGCACCGTGCCGCTGAGCGTGTCGGACGCCGTCGTGAGCGGGGTCGACACCGCCGCCGCGCCCGAGGGGGATGCCGAGCAGGTCGAAGGGGACATGAACAGCATCGACTGATCGCAGGCGGGCTTCTAGCGCAGAGCGCGACGGACCGGGCGCAGACTTCGGCGTCCGGTCCGTTCCTTTTCGCGAACGGGGAGATACCGCGCGCGGTGATGCCCGCTGCGGGATTGGGTACAACCTACATACGAGTACTGTCCCCGGATAGATAGGAGCGCTCATGGATATCAAGGTCTCCGGACGCAAGACCACGGTAACCGATGCTCTGCGCGCGCGTGTGGAAGAGAAGGTCGGAGAGGCCCTGAAGGTTTTCGATATCGAGCCCATGACCGCTGACGTCGTTTTGCGCTACGAGAAGAACCCCTCGATCCCCGAGCCGGCGATCGTCGAGGTCACGGTGAGAGCGCGCGGCTCGGTGATCCGCGTGGCCGAGCACGGCGCCGACATGTACGCGGCGATCGACCTGGCGGCCGACAAGGTGACCCGCCAGCTGCGCAAGTTCAAGACGAAGGTCGTCGACAACCGCCAGCAGGGCGCCTCGGCGGCCGAGGTCGCGCCCGCCGAGCGCGTCGACGACCTGGCGGACCTGCTCATCCCCGAGGAGGAGGACGACCAGCTCGTCCGCGAGAAGATCATCGAGATCACGCCCATGACCGAGGAGCAGGCGCTCGTGCAGACCGACCTCATCGGGCATGACTTCTACGTCTTCGAGAACGCCACCACCGGCCTCATCAATGTGGTCTATCACCGTAAGAATGGTGGATATGGCATCATCAAGCCCAAGATCGAGAGCCTGGACGAGTAAAATAGCGCATGCACATGCGTACAGGTGGGCGGCCATCCTCGCGGGTGACCGCCCGTTTTGATGAGAAAGGGACCTGCCAGATGACCACCACCGCAACGTCCGGCCACGCGCACCGCTGCCGCATCGCGGTCGACACGTGCTGCGATTTCACGCCCGAGATCGCCGCGACCCTGGACATCGATATCCTCGGCTTCCCCTACATCCTCGACGGGGAGGAGCGCTCGGATGACATCTGGTCCTCGATGGCGCCCAAGTGGTTCTACGACCAGATCCGCGCGGGCGTGAAGGCATCGACTGCGGCCATCTCGGTCGGGCGGTACCTGGAGTACTTCACCGAGTGCGCCGAGGAGGGGACGCCGACGGTCTACCTCGCCTTCACCTCGGCTCTCTCGTCGAGCTACGAGCACGCCTGCATCGCCGCCGACGAGATTCGCGAGAAGTACCCCGACTTCGAGCTCTACGTGGTCGACAACGCCCTGCCCTGCTCGTGCGGCGAGCTTCTGGCCCTCGAGGCGGTGCGCCAGCGCGCGGCCGGCCTCACGGCCGCCCAGCTCGCGGCGTGGGCCGACGAGGCGAAGACCTACGTGCACGGCTACTTCACCCTCGACAGCCTCGACTCGCTCGCGGCCGGCGGCCGCATCCCGCCCGCGGCGGCGCAGATCTCGAGCAAGCTCGACATCAAGCCCAACCTCTCGTTCGACCTCGCCGGCTCCCTCACGCTCACCGGCGTGAACCGCGGTCGCAAGAAGGCGCTCAAGTCGCTCGTCAAGGCCTTCAAGGAGAACTACGTCCTCGACCCGTCGATGCCGCTCACCGTGGTGACCGCCGACGCCGAGAAGGACGGCGACTGGCTCGAGAACGCCATCCGCAAGGAGGAGGGCTGCGCCGACCTGACGATCATCCGCGGCTCCGTGGGCCCGACCATCGGTGCGCACGTGGGCCCGGGCATGGTCGCCGTCATCTTCTGGGGCAAGAACCGCTCCGAGAAGATCTCGCTCACCGACCGCATCGCCAAGCGCGTCCGCGGCTAGCTAGTCAACGAACCTTCGTCTAAGGAGACGCATATGCAGAAGGTAGCATTCATCGGAACCGGCATCATGGGCGCCCCCATCGCGGGCCACATCCTCGATGCCGGCTACCCCCTCACGGTGTACAACCGCACCCCCGAGAAGGCCCAGCCGCTCGTCGACCGGGGTGCTGCGCGCGCCGCCTCGCCCGCCGAGGCCGCCGCGGACGCCGACGTGGTCTTCACCATGGTGGGCTACCCCGAGGACGTCGAGGAGCTCTACCTCGCCGGCGACGGCCTGCTCACCGCGACCAAGCCCGGCTGCGTGCTCATCGACCTCACCACGAGCTCGCCCGCGCTCGCCCGCGACATCGCCGAGGCGGCGCAGGTCGACGGCCGCCTCGCCTTCGACTGCCCCGTGACGGGCGGCGAGGCCGGCGCGATCGCCGGCACGCTCACCGCCATCGTGGGCGCCACCGAGCGCGACATCGAGCCCGTCCGCGCCCTGCTCGAGACCTTCTGCGGCCGCATCTGCTGCTTCGGCGGCGCCGGCAAGGGCCAGTCCGCCAAGCTCGCCAACCAGGTGGCGCTCGCCTCGTCCATGGTGGGCATGGCCGACGCGCTCTCCTTCGCCGAGCAGAGCGGGCTCGACCTCGAGCAGACGCGCGCGATGATCATGGGCGGCACGGGTGCGAGCGGCGCCATGGACGCGCTCGCCCCGAAGGTGCTCGTGGGCGACTGGAAGCCCGGCTTCATGGTCAAGCACTTCCTCAAGGACATCGGTCTTGCGCTCCAGGAGGCCGAGGAGCGCGAGATCGCGCTGCCCGGCGCCGACACCGCCTTCGCCCTCTACGACATGCTCGACGCCATCGGCGGCGGCTCGCTCGGCACGCAGGCGATCGCCCTGCTCTACCAGGAGGAGGGCGAGGCCGTGGCCGCCGGTCTCGACTGGTCGCTCTACACCGCGCAGCACGAGCACGGCGACGGCTGCGGCTGCGGGCACGACCACGGCGAGGGCGAGCACGAGTGCTGCCACGGCGAGGGCCATCACCACGACGGCGACCACGAGTGCTGCCACGGCGAGGGCCACGGCCACCATCATGACCACGGCGACGGCTGCTGCTGCGGCCACCATGGGGAGTAGTGAGGCGACATGGCGACTACCACCGAAGACACCGAGGCCCTGGCGCCCGAGCTCGAGAAGGTCGAGGAGGTCGAGCGCGACAACGCCGCCCTCGACGCGCTCATCGAGGACCTGTCCTGCTCGAGCAGGCGCCGCCGCCAGTTCTCCGCGCGCGTGATCGCGCTTCTGGCGTCGCGCGGCCCCGAGCTCCTGTGCGGGCGCATCCCCGAGCTCATCGACGCGCTCTACCGCCCCGAGGCGCAGACCCGCTGGGAGATCCTCGACGCGCTCACCGCGCTCGTCGACGGGCACGCCAAGGAGGTCGGCGCGGCGTACGAGGGCGCCGAGGCGGCGCTTTTCGACGAGCTCTCCGCGACGCTGCGCCTCTCGGCGTTCCGCATGCTCTGCGCCTGGGGCGCCACCGAGCGCGGCCGCTCCAAGAAGGTGTGGCCCATCATCGACGAGGCGATCCAGTGCTACCACGGCGACCTCGAGTACCGCGAGATGCTCGGCTGCCTGCACGCGTTCGCGCAGGGCAAGATCGCAGGCGACGTGGCCGAGGAGCTCGCCGGGCGCCTGCAGTTCGATGCCGAGGGCGGCAAGGGCACCTATCTCAAGGCGCGTTCGAGCGAGATCTACAACATGTTGGTGAAGCGCTTCAAGCTGGATGCACCCAAGAAGCGCGCCCGCGTCGCCAAGGCTGACGACGAGGCGGAGGACGAAGAGGAGTAGTCCCATGATGCACGAGGTCGTCCTCATCCCTGGCGACGGTATCGGCCCTGAGATCACGAGCGCCATGCGGCGCGTGGTCGATGTCTCAGGTGTTGAGATCTCCTGGAAGGTCGTCGAGGCGGGCGCGGGGGTCATGGACGCCTACGGCACGCCGCTGCCCGCCCACGTGCTCGAGGCCGTGCGCGAGACGGGCGTGGCCATCAAGGGCCCCATCACCACGCCGGTGGGCACGGGCTTCCGCAGCGTCAACGTCGCGCTGCGCCAGGAGCTCGACCTCAACGCCTGCGTGAGGCCGTGCCGCTCGCTTCCCGGCGACGGCTCGCGCTACCGCGACGTCGACCTCGTCATCTTCCGCGAGAACACCGAGGACCTCTACGCGGGCGTCGAGTTCGAGCCGGGCTCGCCCGAGGTCGCGCGCATCCGCGAGCTCGTCGGCGCGAGCGGCAGGCGCCCCTTCCGCGAGGACGCGGCGCTCTCGCTCAAGCCCATTTCGCGCACGGCCTCGACGGCGATCGTGACGGCCGCCTTCGAGTACGCCCGCGCGCAGGGGCGCCGCAAGGTGACGGCGGTCCACAAGGCGAACATCATGAAGGACACCGACGGGCTCTTCCTCGCCTGCGCGCGCGAGGTCGCCGCGGGCTATCCCGACATCGCCTTCGAGGACAAGATCGTCGACGCCTGCTGCATGGGACTCGTCCAGGACCCCGCCGCGTTCGACGTGCTCGTGCTCCCCAACCTCTACGGCGACATCGTGTCCGACCTGTGCGCCGGCCTCATCGGCGGGCTCGGCATGGCGCCGGGCGCGAACATCGGGCGCGCGCACGCGGTCTTCGAGGCGACCCACGGCTCCGCGCCGGATATCGCCGGCCGCGACCTGGCGAACCCCACGGCAGAGATCCTCTCCGCCGCGATGATGCTCGACCACCTGGGCGAGCAGGAGGCCGCGGCGCGCATCCGCGCCGCCGTCTCCGCGACGCTCGATGAGGGCGCGCAGGTGACGGCAGACGTTCGCCGGGCGCTCACGGGTTCTGCCGAGGGCGCCGTGGGGACGCAGGCCTATGCCGACGCGGTGATCGCGCATATGGAGTAGGGTGCCAGCTACCGCGCCCCTTTCGGGGATTGGGTGCTTAAGCAAGTCGTAAGGGTCCCTGCGCGTCATCGGGGGCTAAGCTGTGACGAATCCGCGCCATCGAGGCGCGCGGCAGGGAAAAGGAGGTCGGCCCATGGGCCTGATCGTGAAGAAGGACGGCGACGAGCGCGACTACATCGATGGCATCGAGATCATCGAGCGCACGGACACGCCCGACGACCTTCCCGAGGTCGAGGTCGACCTCGTCGACGGACGTTCCGCCGAGGACATCGCCGCAGCGGGCGATGGGGACGAGCCGGAGGACGCCGAGGCGGCCGACGGCGCCGACGGGGATTGGTACGAGGCGCTTTCCGACGGCGGTGACGGCGACGTCCCGGCGGCACAGGGTCACCCGAGCGTGCCCCGCCGCCCGCTCATCATCGCGGGCATCGCCGCCGCGATCGTGATCGCCGGCATCCTGGGCTACTTCATCGGCAGCGGCGGGTTCGCTCCGAGCGCCGTGACCTCGGCGGTGCTTGCCGAGGACGAGCTCGGCGACACCGTCGCGAGCTACACCTTCGGCGGCGCGCGCCACGACGTGTCCGCGCAGGAGGCCATCGAGAGCGAGTTCAGCCTCGAGGCCATCCAGAACGAGGACGGGGCCTACCCGACCCCCTCGGCCGAGACGGTCATCTCCTATGTGCGCAACACGATCCTGCTCGACGAGGCGGAGGCGCGCGGCATCGAGGTCACCGACGACGACCTCGAGGCCCTGGCGCAGTCGATGCTCCAGACGACCGACTTCACGGCGATCGCCGACCAGTACGGGGTGACCGAGGACCAGGCGCGCCAGATCCTGCGCGAGAGCGCGATGATCCAGAAGCTGCAGGAGCAGATCGTCCCCGGCTACACCACCCTCACGGGGCCGAGCGAGCCCACCTCGCCCGAGAACGGCGACACGCAGGCCTCCTCTCCCGAGTACGCCCAGTACATCCTCGACCTCGCGGGCGACGCGTGGGATGCCGAGGCGGGCACCTGGTCGGAGAGCGACAACTCCTACTCGGTGGCGCTCGGCGACATCGACCTCGCGTCGGGTTCGGCGACCTACGAGCAGGCCATCACCGCCTACTACGTGGCCTACCAGAACTTCCTGGCCGAGGCGACCGACCTCTCGAATGCGTGGGCCGAGTTCACCAACGGCCTCTATGCCGATGCCGACGTGACGCTCTACGGCGTGTACGCATAGCCTGGGCGGCAGGGCCCGCCTCGAGCGGGAGGCTTGGGAGAGCGCGACGACGGGGTGCGCGGCGATGCCGCGCGCCCCGTTTTCCATGCCTCGCCCCCGCGGCGAGGCTTCTGCCGCGGGTCGCGCGCCCTCGGGTGCGCCGTCGCACTCCCCTGATCTTGGGTGCGTCCTGCGCGCGAAATCCAACCGGAACCTTTCCGATTTCCAACGGCGCACGCGCTCGAAAAGCGGAGGGGGGCCTACCATATCGCCCGGCGCCATCCCACGGGTTTTCCGTGAACGGCGATGATAAAACAGCAGATAGCCGCCGAGGTGACACCCTTGGTTGAGCGCACGTGCCTATGGAACAATGGATGTGCCTCTGAGCTGTGGAGAAGGGGAGATGGCAGGGCGGGAGCTGCACCCGCATGCGTTCACGGCTATCCAACAAGGGCTTCAGGCCGTCTGCCGAGGATCGTCCAATCGAAGGCGATCCCGACGGAAAGCGCGCCCGGCTTCTCTATGGTTCCGTACATGGGGAAGGTGAGGCACTATGGGAAAAGCTGAATCCACGACGCGGGTGAGCCCGGTGCGCGGGGCCGTCCAGGCGCTGCCGATGAGCCCGGCGTTCCTGGTGAACCGGGCGAAGCTGGTCCAGACGGCCGTCCGGGCGGGGCAAAGCGCGGGGATCGTGCTCGTGTGCGCGCCGAAGGGGTTCGGGAAGACCGCGCTTTTGCTCCAGTACGTCCAGGAGGTGCGCGAGGACCCCGCCCGCGGCAGGGCGGAGCTCATCGATGCCGAGGAGGCGCTCCTGGAGGAGCTCATGCTGCAGCTCGATTTCGCGGAGGAGCGCCTGGGGGCGGCGGTCGGGCCGCTCATCGCCATCGACAGCCTGCCGCCGTTTGCGGGGAATGAGGCGCGCGAGCTCGTAGGGCGCCTGCGGGCCTTGCGCGAGCGGGGGTTCGAGCTCGCGGTCGCGTGCACGCCCGCCACGGGCGAGGTCGTGCGCCTGCTCGGCGACTCGGCGAAGGTGACGGCCCAGCAGCTCCGGGTGCAGCCGCGCGAGTACCCGGAATGGGCGCGCGTCTTCTCCATCGCGCCGGCGCTCGACCTCTACGCCCTGACGCAGGGTATTCCGGTCCTCGTCGCGTCGCTGGCGCAGCTCACGGAACGCCCGGCGGGCCAGACCGCCCCGCTGGACCTGGCGGCGGCGGACCTTTACCGCTCGGCGCTCCTGGAGCTCCGGCGCGGGGACGCCGCGCTCTACCGCATCGCGTGCCTGCTCGTCCTTATGGGCGCGGGCTCGCTCGCGGACCTGGAGGCGGTCGGGGTGGCGGTGGACGCCCGGCAGCGTCACCGGCTGTTCCACGAGTACCCGATGTTCGGCTTCGACCCGGCGACGCAGCGCTTCGCGTGCGTGTCGAGCGATGGAGCGGCGCATGAGCGGCTCTGCGAGGACATCGTGGGCGCCGACGCGGGGATCGCCGCGCGCGCCGCGCGGGCGCACCTCAAGGCGGGGCGCATCGACGAGGCGGTCGCCTTCGCCGGGCGCTACCTCACGGCGGCGGATCGCCTCGTGCTCATCCGCCACGCGCCGATGGCCGTCGCGCTCGCCGGGTACGCCACCTTTACGGGCGAGGCGGTCGCCGAGCGGGAGCACGACGCCCCGGTGACCGATGCGCCCGCCCTGCTCGCGGTCTATGCCTCGGCGCTGACGGTCGGGGACTACCGCCTGGCGCGCTCGGTCGCCGCCGATCTGGGAAGGCGCCTCGAGGAGGCGGCGGGCGAGGTGCGCGCCGAGGACTGGCGCTGCGCCCAAGCGCTCGCCCGAGCTGCCGACGGCTGCCCGGGGATCGCGCTGCCCGATCTTCCGTGCGCGGGCGAAGTGCACCGGGAGCAGGGGCAGGCGGCCCTTCTGGGGCTCCATGCCCGCGTGCGGACCGCCCTCATCGAGCGCGGCGCGCAGGGTGTGGCTCCCGGGGAGCGCGAGCTTCTGGGGGAGGTGGAGCGCCACGCGAGGATCGACATCCCGGCCATCATGGTGCGCTGCGACGGCCTTCTGCTCGAGGTCCTGGAGGGGTCCATCGACCGGACGGATGAGCGCGACGCCGAACTTACCGCGACCGTCGCCGAGCTCCAGACGAGGAAGCTCGTGCCCGCGCTCTGCTATGTGCGGTGCGTGCTCGCGCTGCGCCGCCTCGTCGCCGGCGAGGCGCCCGTCGACGAGCGGGCGTTCGTCGACGTGGGCACCGAGGCGATCAGGGCGTCCGACCTCGCCATGCAGCTGCTGTCCATGGTGCTCGAGGGCTGGCAGAACCTCGTGGTCGGCCAGAGCGCGAACGCACGCTTCCGGGCGCAGCAGGCGCTCAGGCTCGTCGGCGGGGAGCGCCCGCTTATCGCCGCCTGGGCGTCGCTGCTCGAGCGGGCGGCGCATCTGGTGAGCGCCTCCAGGCTCTCGATCAGGGAGGAGGCAGAGCTCGTGGACCTCGGGTGCGAGGACCCCTCGGTCGAGGAGGCCTGGGGGACCGCCCTCACCCTCTCGGCGGCGCGCGACGACGCCGAACTCTCCGCTTGGTACTCGCTGCACAAGGAGACCCTGCTCGATGCGGCATTCCGGTTGCCGGCGCGGCTCGCCATGAGCGTTCTCGGCGCCCGTGCCGACAGCCTGCGGCGGCTCATGCCCTCCTATATCGCACGGCGCTACCGCATCTCGGACGAGGAGGGCGCCCCCGCCTCGGTGCCCGAGCTCGTCGGCACGTTCGTGGGCCTGCGCGACGTCGAGGTCGGTCAGCTGACGTTCAAGCTGCTGGGTGGCTTTTCCGTCGAGCGCAACGGGCACGTGCTCACGGACTCGATGTGGCACCGCAAGAAGGCGGGTATCGTGGCCGCCCGCCTGGTGCTCGCACGCGGCGCCTTCGTCGACCGCCGCACCATCACCGAGGAGCTCTGGCCGGCGTACGACTACGCGCGCTCGAGGCGCTGCCTGTACACCACCCTCTCGACCCTCAGGCGCGCGATGGGGCAGGGGGATGCGGGACCCCAGTACCTGCTCAAGCAGGGCGACGGCATCGCGGTCAACCCGGAATACGTGACCTCGGACGTGGCGCGCTTCGAGATGCTCGCGCGGGAGGTGCTGCTCTCCCACTCGGGGCTCAGCGTGCCGGAGCTCATCGAGCGCTGCCTCAAGGTCGAGGAGGTCTACACGGGCCCGCTGTACGTGCCCGACCAGGGGTCGCCCGCGTTCTTCATGCGCATGAGGGGCCTGCTCCGGGGGAAGTTCAGCGATTGCATGGTGCGCGGCATCGAGGCGGCCCTCGACGAGGAGGACTACGATGCCGCGATGTGGATGGTCGAGGCGGTGCTGCGCGAGGATCCGCTCCGCGAGGACGTGGTCCGCGCCGCCATGCGCGTCTACGACCGGACCGGCCGCCGGCGCGAGGTGGTCGAGCTCTACGGCGCGCACGCGAACCGCCTCGAGGAGGAGGCGCGGGGCATGCCCGAGCCGGAGACGCGCCGGCTCTACGAGAGCATCATCGGCAAGTACCGGAGCCGGGGGATCCTGAAGGCCTAGACCAGCTCGATCTTCTCGACGTCGTCACGGCTGGTCTCGCGGTAGATCGAGAACTTCCTGCCGATGACCTGGACGATCTCGGCGTGGCAGCGCCCGGCGAGCTCCTCGGCGGCCTCGCGGACGTCCATGCTCGCGGTGTCGAGCACCGAGCACTTGATGAGCTCGTGGGCCTCGAGGGCCTCGTTCGCCTGCTCAACGGTGCCGTCCGTGACGTCGGCCTTGCCGATGATGATGACCGGGTTGAGATGGTGTGCCAGGCTCCTGAGCTGCCTGACCTGCTTTCCGGTGAGCGCCATGGATGCGTCCTTCTGTGGTGGGTGGTGTCAGAACCGTCTAACGATACCGTAAGCTGCGGGTAAGAGGCAAGCGCAGGCGTGCCCTACGGTTACGTTCGCCGACGAGCGGGGGCCTTCTGCGGCCGCGGCGCGGGCGTCCCTCTATAATGGTCACAATCTGGAGGATATATCGGGCACGGTTCGATATACGTTGGAAGGAAGGCCAGATGGACGAGCAGAAGAACGGCATGGACCAGGCCGCGCAGGACAGCGCCCCGCAAGCGGCGCCCGAAGGGATGCCCCCGGTGCCGCAGGCGCCCGAGCCGGCAGCCCCGCAGCCGAGCGAGCCCCAGCAGGTGAACTTCGACCCGCAGACGGGCCAGCCCCTGAACGAGCCGCCGGCCCCTGAGCCGGCCGCTCCGCAGCAGAACTTCGACCCGCAGACCGGTCAGCCGCTGAACCAGCCGCCGGCGCAGCCGCAGCAGAACTTCGACCCGCAGACGGGCCAGCCCATCGCCCAGCAGCCCGCGAGCACCGGTTCCTGGCAGGCGCCCCAGGCGGGTGCCCCGCAGGGCTATGCGCCGCAGCCGCAGTACGGCTTCGATCCCAACACGGGCGCGCCGGTCGTGCCCCAGCAGCCCAAGAAGTCCAAGTCCGGCCTCGTCGTGGGCATCGCGCTCGCCGCGCTCGCGGTCGTCGCGATCTTCCTGGTCGTGACCTTCGTCGTGCCCGGCTTGGGCGGCGGCTCCGCCGACCAGGCCGTGGAGGCCATCGTCACCGAGCGCCTCGACGCGTTCAAGAACGGTGACGACGACGCCATCGAGGAGGTCGCCGACATCATCAACGACGGCTGGATGGACCTCGCCTACGGCAGCACCCTCGAGGACTGCGGCACCGATTCCACCGAGTACGCCCGAGTGATGCTCGACGGCTTCGACTACACGATCGACGGCGTCGATGTTGACGAGTCCGCCGGCACCGCCGAGGTCGAGGTCACGGTCACCTCGCGCGACGTGTTCGAGGTCATCGACAACTTCGAGTACATGCTCGATGCCTACCAGTCCTCCGATGAGTACTCCTACACGACGATCGACCAGGATCTCGAGCGCTACGGCACCATGCTCATCGAGGCGGCGAACAACGCCGAGCTCTCGAGCGACAACAGCTTCACCCTCACGCTCGAGGAGGACGGCGACGGCGAGTGGGAGCTCGACGAGGACACCTGGGACGTCGAGATCGACTGGCTGTTCAACATCGTGGGCTCGCGCTACTGAAGAATCGCTGAAGCCTGACGGAGCGCCACAACCGCTAGGGAAGGGGCGGGGGAAATCCCCCGCCCCTTCCTGTTTGCGGGGCCGTTCAAGCGGCCATTGAGCGCACGTGAGCTGCAGCTTTAGTCGTTCCCATATCTAGTGCTACCGTTCGCGGAATGCCACTACATATAGTGTGCCTGAACAACGGCGACTTGCTAGAATCGGATGCGCTGCCCGCTTGTGCCCCACGTGAGGCAAAGCGGGCGCCCTG
The DNA here is from genome assembly GCF_902150035.1 of Enorma burkinafasonensis. GTDB lineage: Bacteria > Actinomycetota > Coriobacteriia > Coriobacteriales > Coriobacteriaceae > Enorma > Enorma burkinafasonensis. Next base: position 139,845 of record NZ_LR597505.1, on the reverse strand, counting down.
TCCGCACGGGGGCCTAAGCTCATCTTCGCAGGCACCCGTCACTCCATGAAAGCGAGGCCCGGCAATGGCAACCACGATCGAGGAGCTCCTGGAGCGCCGCTTCACGGCCGCGCTCGCCGAACCCGAGAACGCCGACAAGACGGTCTACGACCTCTTCGAGTGGTCGCGCCGCGACGTCATGCTCACCGACTACAAGACCGGCAAGGTCCTCTGCGAGATGCACGACCTGGAGTTCCCGGTCGGCTACTCGCAGAACGCCGTGGACATCATCGCCTCGAAGTACTTCAGGCGCGCGGGCGTCCCCGAGACGGGGCACGAGGTCTCGCTCGCCCAGGTCGCGCACCGCATGGTCGACTTCTGGGTGGCCGCCCTCGTCGACGAGGGCATGATCGAGGAGGGCGAGCAGGCACAGGTCCTCTACGACGAGCTCGTCTACCTCATCCTCGACCAGCGCTTCGCCCCCAACTCGCCCCAGTGGTTCAACACCGGCCTCAAGCGTTCCTACGGCATCGCCGGCGAGCCGCAGGGCATGTACTACGTCGACCCGGCGACCGGCGAGGTCACCGAGTCGGTCGACCAGTACACGCGCACCCAGGCGAGCGCCTGCTTCATCGTGAGCGTCGAGGACAAGCTCTTGGGCGACCACTCCATCTCGGACGAGTTCGTGACCGAGACCAAGCTGTTCAAGGGCGGCTCGGGCACCGGCTCCAACTTCAGCGCCCTGCGTGCCGAGGGCGAGAAGCTCTCCGGCGGCGGCGTGTCGAGCGGCGTGATGAGCTTCCTGCGCGGCCTCGACCGCAACGCCGACGCCATCAAGAGCGGCGGCACCACGCGCCGCGCGGCCAAGATGGTCTGCCTCGACATCGACCACCCGGATATCGAGAAGTTCATCACCTGGAAGGCCAAGGAGGAGGACAAGGCGCTGGCCCTCATGAAGATGGGCTACGACGGCGACATCAACGGCGAGGCGTACTCCACCGTCTCCGGCCAGAACTCCAACAACTCGCTGCGCATCGACAACGAGTTCATGACCAAGGTCATGGGCCTCGACGAGGAGCCGGACGCCACCTACGAGCTCAAGGGCCGCGTGGACGCGTCCTTCAACCACGATGTGTCCGTCAAGCACATCTGGGACACGTTCAACGAGTGCGCCTGGCGCTGCGCCGACCCCGCCCCGCAGTTCAGCGACACCTTCAACGAGTGGCACACCTGCCCGGGCGGCGAGGACGGCGTGGTGGGTGCGACTTACAACCGCCTCAACTCCACGAACCCCTGCGGCGAGTACGCCTTCCTCGACGACTCGAGCTGCAACCTCGCGTCCATCAACGTCTACCGCTACTACGACCCCGCGACCGACACCTTCGACGTCGAGGGCTTCGAGCACACGGTCGACGTGGTGCAGCTGGCGCTCGAGGCCTCGATCGCCTGGGGGCAGTTCCCCACGAGGGACATCGCGCGCAAGACCTACCGCTTCCGCGCGACGGGACTCGGCATCTCGAACCTCGCGAGCCTGCTCATGGCCAAGGGCATGCCCTACGACTCGCCCCAGGCCCGCGCGCTTGCGTCGGCGATCGTGGGCACGCTCACCGGCCGCAGCTACGCGACCTCGGCCATCATGGCGCGCAAGATCGGCCCCTTCGACTGCTACGACATCAACAAGCGCCACATGGCCCGGGTGATCCGCAACCACGCCCGCGTGGCGGGCTCGCGCAACGACGCCTTCGAGGACCTCACGGTGGAGCCGCCCATCGTCGACTTCGACCTGCTGAACGACGCGGGAGAGACCGCGCTCGCGAGCGCCCTCATCGAGAGCTGGACCTTCGCCGGGGAGCTCGGCGAGCGCTACGGCTACCGCAACGCGCAGGTCTCCGTCATGGCGCCCACGGGCACCATCTCGTTTGCCATGGACTGCGCGGCGACCTCGATCGAGCCGTTCTTCAGCCACATGATCTACAAGAAGCTCTCGGGCGGCGGGTTCATGACCATCGCGAACCCCGTCATCGGCGATGCGCTGCACCGGCTCGGGTACGCCCAGGGAGACATCGACGACATCCTCGCCTACGTGCAGGCGACCGACGAGAACGGCATGATCAAGGACGGCAAGATCGAGGGCGCGCCGCATCTCGACCCGGCCGACCTCGCGGTCTTCGACACCGCGAACGTGTGCGGCTCGGGCGAGCGCTACATCGACCCGCGCGGTCACGTGCTCATGGTGGCCGCGCTCACGCCGCTCGTGTCGGGCGCGATCTCCAAGACCGTGAACCTCCCGCGCGAGGCGACCGTCCAGGACTTCAAGGACGTCATCCTGCTCGCCTGGCAGACGGGTTGCAAGGGCATCACGCTCTACCGCGACGGCTCCAAGAACGCGCAGCCGCTCAACAACACCCTGAGCGACGAGTCGGCTGAAAAGGACCTCGGCGACCTCTCCTATGCCGCCCTGCTCGAGTACGCGCGAGGCGCCCAGCAGCAGCTCGCGGCCGCCGAGACGCCGGCGCGCCGCCGCCGCATCGTGGGCATCAGGAGCGGCCACACGCACCTGGCGCAGATCGACGGCGTGAAGATCTACACCACGGTGAACCGCAACGAGGAGGGCAAGATCTCCGAGCTCTTCGTGACGACGGACCGCGAGGGCACCACGATCATGGGCCTGCTCAACTCGCTGTCGAAGACCATCTCGGTGATGCTGCAGTACGGCATCCCCGCGGAGCGCATCTCCAAGATGCTGCGCGGCCAGATGTACGAGCCCTACGGCTTTGTGCAGAGCCATCCCAACATCAAGTACGTCACCTCGATCTCGGACCTCATCTCCAAGGTGATCGACATCGAGCTCGGCGACTACACGCGCGTCCAGGTGAAGCCCGAGGGCTGGAGCCAGATCGCCGGCGCGACGCCCGCGCCCGCAAGCGCGCCCGTCCAGGTGGAGCCCGCCTTCGACGAGGAGCCGGTAGCGTCCGAGGAGGAGCTCAGCCGCATCGCGGCCGCGAAGGCGCAGGAGCTCGAGGAGGAGACCGGCGCGGTCGATACCGGCGACTTCTTCACGGCGGCCTTCGTGAACGAGGCGGTGCATGACACGGCGATCCACGGCGAGCGCCTCTACGACGGCAGCGTCTGCCCCAACTGCGGCAGCTCGCGCATGGTGCAGAACGGCACCTGCAAGGTCTGCATGGACTGCGGCACCACGACCGGCTGCAGCTGATAGGCAGCTCGACGGGAGCCGCCCAAGGCGATCTCCGGGGTGCGGTCCGCGCGTTCGCGGGTCGCACCCCGATGCCTTTTCGGGGTCCGCGGGCTCCGTCCGGATTCGCTACAGGTACGCGAGGTAGCCGACGTAGCCCTGCGCGCTCGCGGGGACGGCGAACGTCAGGTCCTGGCCGAGGGCGGAGACCGTCACGTAGGAGGGGTCGCGGTAGGTCGTGACCGTCGCCGCGGCACCCTGGTAGGTGGTCTCGAAGCTGCCGGTCGCGACCGCGTCGTCGGGGAGCGCCACGACGGACCAGGACGAGATGTCGAGCTGGTCGATCATGGAGTTCACCTGGCCCTCGCTGAGGCCGGTGGCGGCGGCGATGTCGGCGGCGCTGTCGCGCAGGGCCTCGTCGACGCGCCCCTTGATGCCGGTCGCGTCGATGAGGGCGTTCGTGGCGCCCGCGCCGAGGGCGTCGCCCACGGGCGGGCCGTCGAGCGCGAAGGTCCAGACCGCGGAGACGATTCCCAGCAGGATGACGGCTGCGGCGAGCGTGCCGGCGATGGCGCGGGTGAACGTCCTCATGGGTGCCCTTTCGGTCGGTGGGGTGGTGAGGATATCCTACCGGGTCGTTGTGCAGGACCGATGGTGACGCGCGATGTCGGCCCGGCGGCGGGCCCTCAGGGGCATGCGGCGCCGCCCGCGGTCGCGGTACAATAGCCGCACCGACCGTGTGCACCCAACGGGGGAGAGTAAGGAGCATCCATGGCCATCACAGCAGCGGAGATCGTCGAGACGCGCGACATGGTCGCCGAGCAGCACCTGGACATCAGGACCATCACCATGGGCATCTCGCTCATGGGCTGCGCCGACGAGAGTCTCGACCGCATGTGCACCAAGGTGTACGACCGCATCACCTCGACCGCCGAGCATCTGGTCGAGACCGCGGAGGGGCTCGAGCGCGAGTACGGCATCCCCATCGTCAACAAGCGCGTGTCGGTCACCCCCGTCGCGCAGATCGCCGCGGCCTGCCCCGACGAGGACCTCACGCCGCTCGCCCATGCGCTCGACCGCGCCGCCGAGACGCTCGGCATCGACTACCTGGGCGGTTTCTCCGCCCTGGTGCAGAAGGGGATGGGCGACGCCGACCGCCGCCTCATCGAGAGCATCCCCGAGGCGCTCGCGCAGACGAGCCGCGTCTGCTCGAGCCTGAACGTGGCGAGCCTGCGCGCCGGCATCAACATGGATGCCGTCCTCAAGGCCGCGCACGTCGTCCGCCGCGCCGCCGAGCTCACGGCCGACCGCGACGCCGTGGGCGCATCGAAGTTCGTCGTCTTCGCCAACATGGTCGAGGACTCGCCCTTCATGGCCGGTGCCGTGCACGGCTCCGGCGAGGCGGATGCCGTCATCAACGTGGGCGTCTCCGGCCCCGGCGTCATGGCCGCCGCGCTCGAGCAGCTCCCCGAGACCGCGAGCATGATGGAGGTCGCCGAGAAGATCAAGCAGACCGCCTTCAAGATCACGCGCGCCGGCGAGCTCATGAGCCGCGAGGCGGCGCGCCGCCTGGGCGTCGAGAAGGGCATCGTCGACCTGTCGCTCGCCCCGACGCCGGCCGTCGGCGACTCGGTCGCGCGCATCCTGGAGATCATCGGCGTGGGCACCTGCGGCGGTCCCGGGACCACCTGCGCGCTCGCCCTGCTGAACGATGCCGTCAAGAAGGGCGGCGTCATGGCGACCTCGAGCGTGGGCGGTCTTTCGGGCGCCTTCATCCCCGTCTCGGAGGATGCGGGCATGATCGCCGCCGTGGAGGCCGGGGCGCTCTCGCTCGAGAAGCTCGAGGCCATGACCTGCGTGTGCTCCGTGGGCCTCGACATGATCGCCATCCCCGGCGACACCCCCGTCGAGGCGATCGCCGGCATCATCGCCGACGAGATGGCCATCGGCGTCATCAACAACAAGACGACGGCCGTGCGCATCATCCCCGCCATCGGCAAGGGCGTGGGCGACGCCGTCGAGTACGGCGGGCTGTTCGGCCGCGCGCCCGTCATGCCGGTGAACCGGTTCGCGGGCACGGTCTTCGCGCACCGCGGCGGCCGCTTCCCGGCCCCGCTCAACTCGCTCAAGAACTAGCGGGACACGGCGGTTTTCATGGTGCCGGACCTGCGCGTCCGGACGTAGAAGATACGGCCCGACCGAGTGCTCGCTCGGCCGGGCCGCGCGTTTCCTCGGGTCCCGCGCCCGTCGAATGGAGGCGGGGCCGCGGATTCCTCTGCTCGGCCCGGCCATCCCGTGCGGATGATGCATCTGTACCGGTGGTATCGTACGGATTCTGCAAAAGAACCACTGGTATCGTATGAATGATGCAGAAGAACCAGTGGTATCGTACATATAATGCAGAATCTTATTGAGTTCTGCATTATATGTACGATGAGGTTGACAAGAATGCATAAATCTTACGATCAAGATGGCAGGAGTGCATTCTTCTTACGATAAAGCTGGAAGCGTGTGATGCCTGCATGCGAGAGGGGCACGCCGGCATGCGCTCCATCGATGCAGACGAACCGTCCACGTCGATGGAGCGCGGAACGGCGATCCTACAGGACGCTCTCGACGATGCGCGCCGCCTCGGCCGCATCCTTGGCGTAGTAGTCCGCGCCGATGGAGCGGGCGTAGTCGGGTGTGAGCACCGCGCCGCCCACGACGACCTTCACGCCGGGCGCCTCGCGATGGAGGAGCTCGATGGTCTCCTCCATGCTCGCGACCGTGGTCGTCATGAGCGCCGAGAGCCCCACGAGGCGCACGCCGCGCTCGCGCACCGCGGCGAGGATCTCCTGCGGGTCGACGTCGCGCCCCAGGTCGAAGACCGTGTAGCCGTAGTTCTCGAGCAGCATCCTCACGATGTTCTTACCGATGTCGTGGATGTCGCCCTTCACGGTGGCGAGGCAGATGCCGCCCTTGTCGTCGAGGGTGTCGGCGGGGAGTGCGGCGCGGATGGTGTCGAAGCCGGCGCGCGCGGCCTCGGCCGAGGCCATGAGCTGGGGTAGGAAGAACTCCCCACGGTCGAAGCGCTCGCCCACCTCGTCGAGTGCCGGGACGAGGCAGCCGTCGATGAGCTCGAGCGGCGCGTGCCCCGCGAGCGCCCGCTCGATCGCCTCGGGCATCTCGCCCCGGCGCCCGCTGATGATGAGGCGGCGGATGCAGGCGAGGTCGTCGCCTGCCTCGGCCGCGCCGCCCTCCGGGGCATGCGTCACGGCTCCAGGTGCAGCTGCCGTGTTCGCGGCCCCGGTCGGTGCCTGCCCGCCGGCGGCGATGCGGTAGGGGTCGGGCGCCGCCGCATAGCGCTCGATGAAGGCCTGGGAGCCCTCGTCCTCGGCGTTGAGCACGCGGAAGCTGCGCACCGTGTCCATGTAGCGCTCCGAGCCCGGGTTCATGATCGCCGCGTTGAGGCCGGCGCCGAGGGCCGCGGCGAGGAACGTCGCGTTGAGGAGCTCGCGCGCGGGCAACCCGAAGCTCACGTTGGAGACGCCGAGCGAGCAGCGGACGTCGAGCTCGCGCCGGCAGCGCGTGACGGCCTCCAGGATCTCGGCGACCTGGCGCTGGTTGGTCGACGCGGTCATGACGAGGCAGTCGACGAGGATGCGGTCGCGGCCGATGCCGTAGGAGGCGGCCTCGTCGATGATGCGGCGCGCGATGCGCACGCGCTCGTCGGCGGTCTCGGGGATGCCGTCCTCGTCGAGCGTGAGCGCGACGATGCCGCATCCGTAGTGCGCCGCGATGGGCAGCACGGCGTCCAGGCTCTCGCGCTTGCCGTTCACGGAGTTGATGAGCGGGATGCCGGTGCAGCGGCGGACGGCGGCCTCGATGGCGACCGGGTCGGTCGAGTCGATCTCGAGGGGGAGCACCGTCGCGGCGGCGAGCTCCTCGGCGGCCCTGAGCATCGTCGCCGGCTCGTCGATGCCGGGCAGGCCCACGTTGACGTCGAGGATGTCGGCCCCCTGCTCCTGCTGCGCGATGCCCTGGCCCACGACATAGGCCATGTCTCCCGCGCGGAGCGCCGCCTGCAGGCGCTTCTTGCCCGTGGGGTTGATGCGCTCGCCGATCACGGCGATGGAGCGCCGGTCGAGCGAGACGAGGCGCTGGGAGCTCGCGGCGACGAAGCGGTCGGGACGCGGTCTCGGGGCGGGGCTGTGCCCTGCGAGCGCACGCGCGAGGCGCTCGATGTAGGCGGGCGTGGTGCCGCAGCAGCCGCCCACGATGCCCACCCCGTCTTCGATCATGCCGCGGACCGCCTCGGCGTAGGTGTCCGGCGCGATGTCGAAGACCGTGCGGCCGTCCTCGACGCGCGGCAGGCCGGCGTTCGCCTGGACGATGACCGGCTTCGCGGTAACGGCGAGCATGCGCCGGGCGAACGGGCGGATCTCTGCGGGGCCGAGCGAGCAGTTGATGCCGAGCGCGTCGACCCCGAGGGCATCGAGGGTGCAGGCCGCGATCTCGGGCGAGGTGCCCAGAAACGTGCGGCCGTCCGCCTCGAAGGTCATCGTGGCGAAGATGGGGAGGTCGCAGCATTCCTTGGCGGCGAGGACGGCAGCCTTCATCTCGGCGAGGTCGGTCATCGTCTCGATGACGATGAGGTCGGCGCCGGCCGCCGCGGCCGCGCGGACCTCCTCGGCGAAGTAGCCGTAGGCCTCGTCGAAGGAGAGGGTGCCCAAGGGGCGCAGCAGCGCACCGAGCGGGCCGATGTCACCGGCGACGTAGCGTGCGCCGGAGGCCCGCGCCGCGGCGACCGCGGCGGAGAAGACCTCGTCGACCGCGGCCGCGCCGCCGAGCTTGAGCGCGCTCGCGCCGAAGGTGTTCGTGGTGACCACGTCGCATCCGGCCTCGACGTAGGCGCGGTGGATGCCCGCGATCGCATCGGGGTCGGTGAGGTTCAAAAGCTCGGGTGCCGCGCCGGCGGCGAGCCCGGCCGCCTGGAGCATGGTCCCCATGCCCCCGTCGAAGAGCAGGTGCCGCGTACCCTCGAGCACTGCGCGGAGGTTGTCGTCCGCGATGCGCAGGCGCTCCAGGCTCCGCGCCTCGAAGCGGGCGCCCTCGGCGAGGCGGGAGGTGAGGGGCGCGAGCTCGCGGATGCGCTCAGGTGAGGTCACGACGGCCATGTGATTCCTTCCGGTGGGTCTTGATGGCGGGCTCGGCACATTGTACCGCGCGCGGGGCCGTACGGGCCTCGCGCCGGCGGCCCGTGCGGGGCGGGGTAGCGCCAGGCGCTGCGTCAGGCGCCGCGTGGCGCGCAGGTCTCGCCGCGGGCGAAGAAGGGGCAGCCGCCGCGCGCGGGGCAGCTGCCGCAGCGCGGCCCCTCGTCCGCATCGGCAGGCTCGCCCGCGAACCAGCCGATAAGGGCGGTCACGCTCTTAGTAGGCACCAACAGGTCCGTCGCGGTCGCGCTGATGCCGGCGAGCCTCGTGGCGTTCGCGGCCGCGAGCAGCTGCGGCTGGCAGGCGAGCGGCAGGTCGCCGTACCCGGGGCTGAAGCGCCGGTTGGTCGAGAAGCCCCGGGCCCGAGCGTGCTCGGCGACGAGCGCGTCGAGCGCGGAGACGGCCTCCTCGATGAAAGACGAGCACGCCGTGTCGAGCACGGCCCCCTCGAGGGGCCGCTGGCTGCCGACGGTGCGCAGCATCCGCTCGTTCTCGAGGCCGAGTGTGCAGGCGAGCACCGCCGCGTAGCGGGCGCCCCTCAGGTGTCGGAAGATGTCGAGCCCCTCGAGCACGACCGTAGAGCCCTCGAGGGCGAGCCGCGGCGTGCCGTCTTCGGCCACTTGGGGCTCCCCGAGCGGGAAGAGCGCCCAGGAGCCGCGCGGGGTGCAGCGGCGCTCGAGCTCCTCGACGACGGCGTCGATGCGGTGGGCGAGCGCCGGCTCGAGCTCCTGCCCGCGGTAGCCGAGGTAGCGCAGCATCTCGGCGCGGTCGACCGCGATGGCACCGGGCTCGGGGCGCCAGGGGCGTGCGATGCCCGTCTCCGGCGCCGCCGGTGCCGAGGCCCCGTCCGCCATCGCTACCGCCCGAGCGCCTCGGTCGCCGCGCGGGCGACGTCGACGCGGTTCATGGTGTAGACGTGGCAGCCGTCCACGCCGTGCTCGGCGAGGTCGGCAAGCTGGCGGCAGGCGTAGTCGATGCCCGCCTGGCGCAGGCTCACCGGGTCGTCCTCGTACTTCGCGAGCAGCTTGATGACCGGCGAAGGCAGCGACGCCCCGCACATGAAGACCATGCGCGAGATCTGCTGCCGGCTCATGAACGGCATGATGCCGCAGGTGATGGGCACGGTGATACCCGCCTTCTCGGCGAGGTCGGCGAAACGGTAGAAGCACTCGTTGTCGAAGAAGAGCTGCGTCACGAGGAAGGTCGCGCCGGCGTCCTGCTTGAGCTTCAGGTGCGCGACGCTCAGCTCGAGGTCGTCGCACTCGATGTGGCCTTCGGGGTAGGCGGCAGCGCCCACGCAGAACCCCGCCTCCACGAGTAGCGGAATGATATCGACGGCGTAGGCGTAGTCGCTCGGCGCCCCGTAGGCGGGGCTCCCGGGCTGGGGCCGGTCGCCGCGCAGCGCGAGCACGTTCTCCACGCCGGCGGCGCGGTAGTCGGCGATGCGGGCGCCGAGCTGCTCGCGGGTGAGCGACATGCAGGTGAGGTGCGCCACGGAGCTCACGCCGAACTCGTCTTGGATCATCGACGCGATGGCGGCCGTCTGCCCGAAGTTGCCGCCGCCCCCCGCCGAGCAGGTGACGCTGATGAAGTCGGGAGCGAGCGCGCACAGCTCGCCCGCGGCCTCGCGCACGCGGTCGAGCGTGAGCTCGCCTTTGGGCGGGAACATCTCGAAGGAGACGGGCATCCCGCCCGTGTCGCGTGCGGCCGTGAAGATCGAGTCGATGCGCATGGTGCTCCCCCTTGCTCGTGCCCGAGGCGCCAGGCAGCCGGCCTCGGTCGCTCTATCATACCTGCCCGGGGGCGCGGGCGGGCGTTGGCGGCTGCCGGAAACTGAATGGTGACCGATGTTTTTGTCGGGGATGTCCGCGCGCGGACGCGTCGTCCGGGGCGCTGCGGTACCCTCGGATATGTTTCCTGATGGCAATGCGCTTGTAATGGCATCGCAACAAGGCGCGACTAACCTGCTGTCTGTCGGCGGTCGAGGGGTTTGCCGCCGGCGGTCCACAAGAAAGGGGCAGGCCCATGGCTGAACTAACCGATCGTTTCGGGACGGAGGTCTTCTCGGAGCGCGTCATGAAGCAGTGGCTTCCCAGAGACGTCTACAAGAAGCTCTCCGCCACCATCGAGGGGGGCAAGCCGCTCGACCTCGACGTCGCGAACGCGGTCGCGCACGCCATGAAGGAGTGGGCGCTCAGCCACGGCGCCACGCACTACGCGCACTGGTTCCAGCCGCTTTCGGGCATCACGAGCGAGAAGCACGACAGCTTCCTCGAGCCCGTGGGCGACGGCACCGCCATCACCAAGTTCACCGGCAAGGCGCTCATACAGGGCGAGCCGGACGCGTCGAGCTTCCCCAACGGCGGCCTGCGCGCGACGTTCGAGGCGCGCGGCTACACCGTGTGGGACGCCACGAGCCCTGCCTTCATCAAGGACGAGGTGCTCTGCATTCCCACGGCGTTCTGCTCGTACAACGGCGAGGCGCTCGATAAGAAGACGCCGCTGCTCCGTTCGATGAACGCCCTCGACGTGCAGGCCAAGCGCGTGCTGGCGCTCTTCGGCGAGACCCCGCGCCGCGTGGTCCCCAGCGCCGGCTACGAGCAGGAGTACTTCCTCATCAAGAAGGACGCCTACCGCCGCCGCCGCGACCTCGTGATCTGCGGGCGCACGCTCTTCGGCGCGCCGCCCTGCAAGGGCCAGGAGCTCGAGGAGCACTACTTCGGTGCCATCCGCCCCTCGGTCTCGCGCTACATGAAGGATCTCGATGACGAGCTCTGGGCGCTCGGCATCCCCGCGAAGACCAAGCACAACGAGGTCGCCCCCTGCCAGCACGAGCTCGCGCCCGTCTACTCCGAGCTTAACGAGGCGACCGACAACAACATGCTCATTATGGAGAAGATGAAGCTCATCGCCTCGCGCCACGACCTCACCTGCCTGCTTCACGAGAAGCCCTTCGAGGGCATCAACGGCTCGGGCAAGCACGATAACTGGTCGCTCACGGCCGACGGCGAGAACCTGCTCGACCCGGGCGACACCCCGCTCGAGAACCTGCAGTTCGTGGTCTTCCTCACGGCGGTCATCGCCGCGGTCGACCGCTACCAGGACCTGCTGCGCATGTCCACGGCCTCGTGCGGCAACGACCATCGCCTGGGCGCCAACGAGGCGCCGCCGGCGATCATCTCGATCTTTCTGGGCGACCAGCTCACCGAGGTCGTGCAGAAAATCATGGACGGCAAGGCCAGCGTGCACGCGACGCACGGCGTGCTCGACCTGGGCGCGGACGTACTGCCCAACCTCGAGCAGGACAACACCGACCGCAACCGCACGAGCCCCTTCGCCTTCACGAACAACAAGTTCGAGTTCCGCGCCGTGGGCTCCGAGGCCAACCCGAGCGACGCGAACCTCGTGCTCGACACCGCCGTCGCCGAGGCGCTCATGGAGTTCGCCGATGCCCTCGAGGGCACGCCCGAGGAGCAGTTCGCCGACGCCGCGCTCGAGTACTGCAAGAAGACCCTGAACGAGCACCGCCGCATCCTGTTCTCGGGCGACGGCTACTCCGATCAGTGGCAGGCCGAGGCAGAGGCCCGCGGCCTCGCCAACCTGCGCACCACGGCCGACGCCCTGCCCGCGATGGTCGCGCCCAAGAACATCGCGCTGTGGGAGCGCATGGGCGTGCTCACCGAGACCGAGGCCTTCAGCCGCTACGAGGTGAAGCTTGAGAAGTACAACAAGCTCATGAACATCGAGGCCACAACGATGATCCGCGAGGCGCGCCGCACCTACCGGCCGGCGATCAGCGCGTACGCCACGAAGGTCGCCAAGGGCCTGGAGATCATCCGCGCCGCCGGCGCCGAGGCGGCGATGACCTGCGAGCAGAACACGCTCAACAAGCTCTGCGACGGCATCACCCAGATCAACGAGGCAATCAAGGCCCTCGACGCCCTGCACCAGAAGGCGGAGGCGATCGTCGACGGCCAGGGCCAGGCCGACTGCTACGCGCACGAGGTCGTGCCCGCCATGGCCGAGCTGCGCGGCGCCGTCGACGCCATGGAGGAGATCGTGGCCGCGGACTACTGGCCCGTGCCCACCTACGACGACATCCTGTTCTACGTGTAGCCGGGCCCGTGTGCAGCTGAGCCCCCGGCTCGAAACGGGTATGGAAAAGCCCCCTCACGGGGGCTTTTTCTTGCGGAACGTTCAAGAGGGCAAGGCCCGGCCCTCCGGCTAGTTCTCCTTCGCGCCTTCCGCCCAGGCGGCGACGTCCTCGATGCGGATGAGGCTGCCGAGCCGGGCCTCTCCCGCGGCGGTGATGGCCGCGATGGCGCGCCTCACGGCATCCTCGCGGGCCCGCTCGGTGAGCACGATGAGCGTGCGCGGGCTCGCGGCGTGCGGCGCGAGCGACGAGACGGGGACGCCCGCCTCGGCGAAGGCGGCGGCGATATCCTCGGCGGCTGCCTCGGCCGCATCCTCGAGGCGCAGGTAGTACCGCGTCTCGAGCTCATCGATCGGGCAGATGGGGAGCACGCGCGCGAACGGCTCGGCCGCGGCGTCGAGCGCGGCGCCGCGCGCGAGGGGCCTGGCGAGCGCGAGGATGTCGCCCACCACCGCGCTCGCGGTGGGGAAGGCGCCCGCCCCGGCGCCGTAGAACATCGTCTCGCCCACGGCGTCGCCCACGGCGTAGACGGCGTTCATGGCGCCCGCGACGCCTGCGAGCATATGCGTCGCCGGCACCATCGCGGGGTGCACGCGCACGTCGAGGCCGCCGTCGCGGCGCCGCGCGATGCCGAGGAGCTTGATGGTGCAGCCGATGCGCCCCGCCTCCTCGATGTCTGCGGGCGAGATGTCGCGGATGCCCTGCATGAAGACGTCATCGGTGGTGACGCGGCTGCGGAAGGCGATGGAGGCGAGGATGGCGACCTTCGATGCGGCGTCGAAGCCGTCGACGTCGGCGGTGGGGTCGGCCTCCGCGTAGCCCAGGCGCTGCGCGTCGGCGAGCACGTCGGCGAACTCGGAGCCCTCGTCCGCCATGCGGGTGAGGATGTAGTTCGTGGTGCCGTTCAGGATGCCGGCGATGGCGAGCGCGTCGTTCGCGACGAGCGCGTGCTCGAGGGCGTTCACGATGGGGATGCCGCCGCCGGCGGACGCCTCGCAGCGCAGCTGGACGCCGTGCTCGCGCGCGAGGCGCGCCAGGCGCTCCATGTTGCGGCCGAGCAGCGCCTTGTTGGCGGTGACGACGTGCTTGCCGTGCTCGAGCGCGGCCTCGATCATGTCGGTCGCGGGGTGCTCCCCGCCGATGAGCTCGACGACGATGTCGATGTCGGGGTCTTCTGCGACCTTGCGCCAGTCGGGGGTGAAGGCCCCCTCGGGGAGCTCCAGCTCGCGCGCCCGCTCGGGCTCGAGCGCGCAGGCGCGCCCGATGACGAGGTCGACCCCGAAGGCGTCGAGGTACGCGTCGTGGTGCTCCAGGATGACGCGTGCGGTGCCGCCGCCGACGGTACCCAGGCCGATGAGGCCGATTCTCACGGTGCGGTTGGCGTTGCTCATGACGGCTCCTTCGCATGCGTCGCGTGGCGCCCGGCTCATCGCGCGGGCCCGGTCGGGTAACGACCATATCTGCCTGCTATTCTACCGGTCTATGAGGCCGATAGGCGAAACACAGATGTAACATGTCCTAAAACGTATCAGGCTGTGGAGAATGCGCTGGTAGATGGGGTGGCCCCTGGAAGGGGTGCGTATCGGCGCCCGCGGTCTAGCGACAGTACCTTACCTTTTACCCAAAAAAACGGTATCGTGACTAGAACCACCAGTCTCGTAATGTCGTTCGGGGGACGTGCCGCGCGGCCTTATGCCTGGGGTGGATGCAGTCCCGCCGGGCGCCGCCCGGCATCACCGTGAAAGGAGAGCCGTATGTCGAGCTTGAATCTCAATCCGTCCGTGAGCCGCAGGAGCCTCATCGCAGGCGCAGCAGGTCTGGGGGCGGCTGGCATTCTCGCCGGGTGCACCGGCGGCGACGGCGGCTCCACCGCCGGTTCCGGTAGCGCTCCCGCCCCGGGCACCGCGTTCATGATCGGCGGCATCGGGCCCACCACCGGCGCCGCGGCCATCTACGGCCAGGCGGTCAAGAACGGCGCCCAGATCGCCGTCGACGAGATCAACGCCGAGGGCGGCGACATCCAGTTCGCGCTCAACTTCCAGGACGACGAGGGCGACGCCGAGAAGTCCGTCAACGCCTACAACAACCTCAAGGACTGGGGCATGCAGATCCTCGTGGGCACCGTCACCACGACGCCCTGCGTCGCCGTGTCCGCCGAGACCAACGCCGACAACATGTTCCAGCTCACCCCGTCCGGCTCGTCGACCGACGTCATCGGCGGCTTCGAGGATGCCGACGGCAACATCTCCATCCCCCGCAAGGAGAACGTCTTCCAGATGTGCTTCACCGACCCCAACCAGGGCGCCGCGTCCGCGCAGTACATCGCCGAGCAGGGTCTGGGCACGAAGATCGCCATCATCTACAACATGTCCGACACCTACTCCACGGGCATCTACGACAGCTTCCTCGCCGAGGCGGCCGAGCTCGGCCTCGAGATCGTGAGCGAGACCTCGTTCACCGAGGACAACCAGACCGACTTCACGGTGCAGCTGAACGACGCCAAGAACAACGGGGCCGACCTCGTGTTCCTGCCGATCTACTACACCCCGATCTCGCTCATCCTCACCCAGGCCAACCAGATGGGCTACGCCCCCAAGTGGTTCGGCGTGGACGGCATGGACGGCCTCCTCACGGTCGAGGGCTTCGACACCTCGCTCGCCGAGGGCTGCATGCTCCTGACCCCGTTCGTCGCCACCGCGACCGACGAGGCCACGCAGGCCTTCGTCGAGACCTACAAGGGCGCCGACTACGGCGACGGCGAGACCCCCAACCAGTTCGCCGCCGACGCCTACGACTGCATCTATGCCATCAAGCAGGCCATCGAGACCGCCGGCCTCACGCCTGACGCGGACTTCTCCGAGATCTGCGACGGCCTCGTCGAGACCTTCACCTCCCCGGACTTCTCCTTCACCGGCCTCACCACGGCCGGCGAGGCCGCTACCTGGTCCGAGACGGGCGAGATCTCCAAGCAGCCCATGGGCATGGTCATCCAGGACGGCGTCTACATGCCGCTCGATGCGTAGGCGACGTGTCCGTTAGCACTACGGTCCTGTGCGGAGGCCACCCGTACCCGGTGGTCTCCGCTTTTCACATGAAAGGAGGGGGACATGGAGTTTCTCGCCAACCTCATCAACGGCATGAGCCTGGGCAGCGTCTACGCCATCATCGCGCTCGGCTACACCATGGTGTACGGCATCGCCAAGATGCTCAACTTCGCGCACGGCGACGTCATCATGGTGGGCGCCTACATCTGCTTCTGCGCCGTGAGCTACCTGGGGCTCCCCGCGATCGCCGGCGTGGCGCTCTCCGTCGTGGGGTGCACGGTGCTCGGCATCGTCGTCGAGCGGCTCGCCTACAAGCCCCTGCGCAACGCGCCCTCGCTGAACGTGCTCATCACCGCCATCGGCGTGAGCTACTTTTTGCAGAACGCCGCCCTGCTCATCATGGGCTCCGACCCCAAGTCGTTCTCGTCGGTCATCAGCCTGCCCGCGCTTAGGCTTTTCGACGGCGCGCTCACCATCAGCGCCACCGCCGTCCTCACGATCCTCGCCTGCGTGGCCATCATGGTGGCGCTCACCATGTTCACGGGCAAGACCAAGATGGGCAAGGCCATGCGCGCCTGCTCCGAGGACCGCGACGCCGCCCAGCTCATGGGCATCAACGTGAACTCCACCATCTCGATGGTGTTCGCGATCGGCTCGGGCCTCGCCGCGATCGCGGGCGTGCTCATGTGCCTCGCGTACCCCACGATCATGCCCACCACGGGCTCCATGCCCGGCATCAAGGCGTTCACCGCGGCGGTGCTCGGCGGCATCGGCTCCATCCCGGGCGCGGCGCTCGGCGGCATCCTCCTGGGCGTCATCGAGATCTTCGCGCGCGCCTACATCTCGACGCAGCTCGCCGACGCCGTCGTGTTCGGCGTGCTCATCGTGATCCTGCTCATTCGTCCCGCGGGCCTGCTCGGCAAGCCCGTCCACGAGAAGGTGTAGGTGAGCGTCATGGGTATCAACATGCTTAAGCCGCAGACGCGGTCCACCATCATCACCTACGCGATCGTCATCGTCGCGTTCGTCGCCGTGACCCTGCTCGACGCCATGGGTCTCATCTCGCACTCGCTCTCGGGCCAGCTCGTGCCCATCTGCGCGTACGTGAGCCTGGCCGTGTCGCTCAACCTCGTGGTCGGCGTCTCGGGCGAGCTCTCGCTCGGGCACGCGGGCTTCATGAGCGTGGGCGCGTTCACGGGCGTCGTGGTCGCCGGGTGCCTCACCCGCTTCGGGATCGAGTCCGAGCTCGTGCTCTTCGTGCTCTCCGCCGTGGTGGGCGCGGCCGCAGCCGGTCTCATCGGCTTTCTGGTGGGCATCCCGGTCATGCGCCTGCGCGGCGACTACCTCGCCATCGTGACCCTCGCCTTCGGCGAGATCATCAAGAACCTGCTGAACATCCTCTATGTCGGCGTGGACGACGCGGGCCTGCACTTCTCGATGCGCGACTCCGGCTCGCTCGGCATGAGCCAGGGCACGATCCTCATCAACGGTCCCAAGGGTGCGGTGGGCATCGACAAGATCTCGACGTTCATGCTCGGCATCGTGCTCGTGCTCATCACCGTCGCCGTGGTCCTGAACCTCATGCACAGCCGCGACGGCCGCGCCATCATGGCCGTGCGCGACAACCGCATCGCCGCCGAGAGCATCGGCATCAACGTCACCAAGTACCGCCTCATGGCGTTCACCGTCGCCTCCGCCCTCGCCGGCGCCGCGGGCGTGCTCTACGCCATGAACTACTCGACGGTCGTGCCGTCGCAGTTCGACTTCAACCAGTCGATCCTCATCCTCGTGTACGTGGTGCTTGGCGGCATGGGCAACATCTCGGGCTCGATCGTGTCGGCGGCCTTCCTCACGGTGCTGCCCGAGGTGCTGCGTCCCATCAACCAGTACCGCATGCTCCTCTACGCGATCGTGCTCATTCTCGTGATGGTCGTCCCGCACCTCAAGGTCTACCAGCGCGCGGCCGAGTCGCTGCGCCGGCGCTTCCACAGGGACGCGCCGGAGCCGGCCGTCGCCGCCGAGGGGGGTGAGGCGGATGAGTAAGTTCACCGATTTCGCCCAGCGACGCCGCGAGAGCACCAAGATGGTGCCGGTGCCGAGCGTCTCGATCATGCCCGAGCGCGACCTGGGCAAGGCGCCTGCGCTCGAGTGCCTGCACCTCGGCATCGACTTCGGTGGCCTCAAGGCCGTGGACGACTTCAACATCACCGTCGGCCGCACCGAGATCTGCGGCCTCATCGGCCCCAACGGCGCGGGCAAGACCACGGTGTTCAACCTGCTCACCAAGGTGTACCAGCCCACGCGCGGCACGATCATGGTCGACGGCCAGGATACGGCCGGGCTCGACCCGGCGCGCGTGAACCGCCTGGGCGTGGCGCGCACGTTCCAGAACATCCGCCTGTTCAACACCCTCACCGTCGAGGAGAACGTCGCGGTGGGCCTGCACAACCAGCACCACTGCGGCATGGCCACGAGCATCCTGCGCCTGCCCCACCACTGGAAGAGCGAGAAGCTCTACCATGACCGGGCGCTCGAGCTTCTGGACATCTTCGACATGGCCGGGCTCGCGGACCACGAGGCGGGCTCTTTGCCCTACGGCGCCCAGCGCCGCCTCGAGATCGTGCGCGCGCTCGCCACGAACCCCAAGCTGCTCCTGCTCGACGAGCCTGCCGCCGGCATGAACCCGTCGGAGACCGCCGAGCTCATGGAGAACATCGTCAAGATCCGCGACCGGTTCCAGATCGCGATCATGCTCATCGAGCACGACATGAACCTCGTCATGAACATCTGCGAGGGCATCTGCGTGCTCAACTTCGGCAAGATCATCGCCAAGGGCACGCCGGAGGAGATCCAGCGGAACGACGCCGTGATCGAGGCGTATCTGGGCAAGCAGAAGGAGGTTGAGGCTTAAACGATGCTGTCCGTTAGCAACATCAACGTGTGGTACGGGGCGATCCATGCCATCAAGGACATCTCCTTCGAGGTGAACGACGGCGAGGTCGTGGCCCTCATCGGCGCGAACGGCGCCGGCAAGTCGACCAGCCTGAAGACCCTCTCGGGCCTGCTGCGCACGCGCACCGGCTCCATCGAGTTCATGGGCGAGGACATCACCCATATGTCGGCGGAGCGCATCGTCGAGCACGGGCTCGTGCACGTGCCCGAGGGCAGGCGCATCTTCCAGCAGATGACGGTCGAGGAGAACCTCGACATGGGCGCCTACACCCAGCCGCATGACACCATCGCGGGCAACCTCGAGCGCGTCTACGCGCACTTCCCGCGCCTCAAGGAGCGCCGCCGCCAGGTGGCGGGGACGCTTTCGGGCGGCGAGCAGCAGATGCTCGCCATGGGACGCGGACTTATGGCCAACCCCAAGCTGCTCATGCTCGACGAGCCCTCGATGGGCCTGGCGCCGATCCTCGTCGAGCAGATCTTCGAGATCATCGAGGCCCTGCACGAGGCCGGCACGACCATCCTGCTGGTTGAGCAGAACGCCCAGGCGGCGCTCTCGATCGCCAGCCGCGGCTACGTCATGGAGACGGGCCGCATCACGCTCACCGGCACCGGCCAGGAGCTGCTCCATAACGACGACGTCCGCAAGGCGTACCTGGGCGGGTAGCGACCCCGCTTGACGCGATCTTGCACCGGCTCGGCCCCCGGCGATGCGATTGTCAGCATCGTTGGGGGCCGAATCCGTATGCACCGCGGGCGCCGGGCCCGCTGGCGCGATGCTAGACTCTCTGGAGAGGATGAAGCCGCGACGGGGCGGGCGACGATGGGTCGTCGCCGGCTAGGAGGAGGCAGCATGGGTACCCAGCTGATACGGGAGTTCTGCGCGGAGAACTTCGAGAACGTTCCCGCCGCGATCGCCGCGCTCGCGGCGCGCATCGAGCTCTGCGACAACCTCGCCGTCGGCGGCACGACGCCGTCCGCCGGCGTCATCGAGGCCGCGGTCGCCTACGCGCACGCGCACGGCGCGCGCGTCATGAGCATGATCCGCCCGCGCGGCGGCGACTTCGTGTGCTCCGAGGCGGAGCTCGCGATCATGGAGCGCGACATCGAGGTGGCCTTGGGGTTTGGCGCGGATGGTATCGTGCTCGGCTGCCTGGTCGACGCCGGCGGGGCCTTCGGGCTCGACGTGGCCGCCCTCGAGCGCCTGGTCGGGCGCGCCCGCGCGTGCGTCTCGGGCCGGGAGGAGCTGCTCGACGTCACCTTCCATATGGCGTTCGACGCCCTTCCCGCCGCGCGCCAGGAGGACGCGATCGATACCCTCGTCCGCCTCGGCGCCACGCGCATTCTCACGCATGGGGGTACGGCCGGCACGCCGATCGACGCCAACCTCGAGCGCCTGCGCGAGCTCATCGCCTATGCCGCGGGCCGGATCATCATCCTCCCCGGTGCCGGCATCACCTACGCGAACGCCGAGCGCATCGCGTGCGCCCTCGGGGTGCGGGAGGTGCACGGCACCAAGATCGTCGACATCGCCGGTGCGCGCGGGCGGGCGTGAGAGTGCGCCGCCGCATTGCGCTCGCCGTCCTGGTGGCGGCACTCTGCGTCGCCGCGGGCGCGGGGCTCGTCTACGCGGTGCCGCGCCTCGTCATGGTGCCGGATGAGGCGATGACGGCGCGCTATCCCCTCGAGCCCGCGCCGGTCGATTTCGATGGCGATGGCGTGGACGACTACGCGGACATCCTCGCGGGCGCCCGCGCCGACGCCGTCGCGGCCCCCGCCTACGACGACGGCTACTACGAGGGCGGCTACCCGCCGGAGGGGCGGGGCGCGTGCACCGATACCGTGTGGCGCGCGTTCGCTCGGGCCGGCTACGACCTCAAGGCGATGGTCGACGCGGACATCGCGCGCGACCCCGCCGCCTATGCGCAGGTGGCGCCCGATCCCGACCCCAACATCGATTTCAGGCGCGTGCGCGTGCTCGACGTCTTCTTCTCGCGGTATGCCCGGGTGCTCACGACCGATACCTCGGATGTCGCGGCGTGGCAGGCGGGCGACATCGTGGTCTTCGGCGGCGGCCGGCATATCGGGATCGTGTCTGACCTGCGCGACGCGAACGGCACGCCCTTCATCATCCACAACATGGGCCAGCCCCGTCGCGAGGAGGATTACCTCGCCTACCCGTTCAGCATGCTGCCGACCGCGCATTACCGCTTCGACGCCTCGCAGGTGTCCTCCGAAGTCCTAAGATAGGGGACGGACGCGTCGACGGAGGGGGTTCTATGGACACGGGATACCAAGAGGCGGTCGCGGCGGCGCTCGCGCTCATGGACGCGCGGCCCGAGCGGCGCGGTCTGCTGCCGGTCTCGGAGCCGCTGCGCCTCGGTCGCTCGGAGCTGCGCTATGCCGACCCCGCCCACGGCGTGCTCACGCAGCTCAAGATCGGCGGCTGCTACTTCGCCGCGCCGTTTAGCGAGGAGGGCGCCCGCGAGCTCTTCGGGCGGATCCCCGCCGGCGCCCTGGTGTCGATCGCCGGCGCCGGCTACGCGCCGCTCCTCGAGCCCGATATCGAGCCGTCGTGCTACGACCTGTGGGTCTATGAGGGGGCAGGGCCCGTCGACGGAGGGGCGGCGGAGATCTCCATCCGCCCGCTCGACGTGGCGGACCTCGATGCGATCGAGCGCCGCTACCACATGCTTGATCACGAGGTCATCGTCGACCATCTGGAGTGCGGCTGGGTATACGGGGGCTTCAACGGCACCGGCGAGCTCGTGGGCTTCATCGGCGAGCACACCGAGGCGTCCATGGGGATGCTCGAGATCTTCCCGGAGCATCGACGCCGCGGGTACGCCCGCGCGCTCGAGGCGGCCCTCGCCAACAGGATCCTCTCCGAGGGGCGCGTGCCCTACGGGCACGTGGCTCCCGGCAACGTGGCCTCCCGCGCGCTCCAGGAGCGCTTGGGCCTCACGATAGCGCCACCTCGCTACTGCTGGGTCAAGCGCCCGGCATAGGGCAGGCGATTGCGGCATGCCCGTTCGCGCGGGCAGGGCGCCAAGCGGCCGTCGGGTGCTGCGAGCGGTGCATCAGCCGGCGTAGTGCCTGAGGCACATCCCGATGAAATCGCGCATCTCTGCGCGGAAATCGTGCTCGGCCTCGGCGCCGAGCTCGCGGAGCGCCTGCACGACGAGGGGGTTGCTGTGGCATATACCCGCCGCCCCGACGGCATGGAAGTACACGCTCTCGATGAGCGGCTGGACCTGTGCGCGGTCGATGGGGAGCAGAAGCGGGAGACGCTCGGCCAGGGCCTCGACGTAGGCGAGGTAGCCGCGCTTGAACTCGATGAGCCGCTCGAGCGTGACGTTCGTCTCGATGATCGCGGAGAGGATCTCACCCAAGCGGAAGTAGCGCTGGTGCGCGTTGGCGATACCCGCCCAGACCTCGGCGACGACATCCGCGGCGAGGCCGCAGCCCTCGGGGAGCGCAGCGAGCAGCGCCTCGAAGTACGCTCCGTACTCGTCGGCATCGACGAGCAGGAAGATCTCCTCCTTGGTGGCGACGTACTTGTACAGGTTCGCGCGCGACCAGCCGAGCTCGTCGGCGATGGTGGTGAGGGTGATCTCGTGATAGGGGCGCGTCTCGAACTGGCGCGCCGCAGCCGCCTTGACCTCGGCTATGCGCTGGGCCTTCTGCTCGTCGCTCCGCGCTCGGATGAATTCGGTCATGTCGTCTCCAACGTCTTCTCCTGGCAGCACTATACCATAGGCGACGGATAGACGGATAATCGAAAAACTAGCGACGATACGATAACAAAACAGTTTACAAGTGACATAACGTTGCTTATAGTAGGAGCCAAGAACCGGCCGGCAACGGGTTCTGCCCGTCCGCGAGGGTGGGGCGCCGCGCCGAACCGGATGGAACAGCCTGATGAAAGGATGGGCGATGGGCAAGACGTTGGTGGCGTACTTCTCCGCGAGCGGATCGACGGCGCGCGTGGCGCACGAGATCGCCGAGGCGCTCGCCGCGGACCTGTACGAGATTGCTCCCGCGGAGCGCTATACCGCGGCGGACCTCGATTGGACGGACAAGGGGAGCCGCAGCTCGCAGGAGATGGCGGATGATGCATCCCGCCCCGCGCTCGCCGGCGAGCTCCCCGGGATGGAGGCCTACGACACGGCCTTTCTGGGCTTTCCCATCTGGTGGTACGTGGAGCCGCGCGCCGTCGACACCTTCGTCGAGGGTGCGGGCCTTGCGGGCAAGACGGTCATCCCATTCGCGACCTCGGGCGGGAGCGGCATCGCGCAGGCTGAGCGGCGCCTGGCGTCCCTGCGCCCCGACGCGACGTGGATGCCCGGCCGGCTGCTCAACGGTAGCGGGGCGGCCGCGTGGGCACGCGAGGCCCGCGCGTAGCCGCGCCGTTGCGCTCGCGGAACGATATCGACAGCAAAGGGGTTGAGATGACAGCAAAGGTCTACTTCACACGCGACATCACACCGGAGAACGTGGTCAGGCTCTACCGCATGCTCGGGGTCGAGCTTCCCGGGAAGGTCGCCGTCAAGGTGCACTCCGGCGAGCAGGGCAACCAGAACTACCTCACGCCGGAGTTCTGGAAGCCCATGGTCGAGGCGGTCCATGGCACCATCGTCGAGTGCAACACCGCCTATGGCGACGCCGCGGGCGGGGTGCGCGACCATACCGAGGCGCACTGGAAGCTCATGGAGGAGCACGGCTGGGCTGAGCTCTTCGACGTCGACATCATGGACGCGGAGGGTCCGGACGTGGTCTGGCCCATCGTGGGCGGGCTCCAGCTCAAGGAGAACCACGTGGGCAAGCACATCCTCGACTACGACTCGATGCTCGTGCTCGCGCACTTCAAGGGGCACCCCATGGGCGGGTACGGCGGCGCCTTGAAGCAGCTCTCCATCGGCTGCGCGAGCCGTGCGGGCAAGGCGCTCATCCATTCCGCCGGCGTGACGGACGACCGCTACGCGTGCTGGGAGAAGCATTCCAGCAAGAGCGCGTTCCCCGAGGCCATGGCCGACGCCGCGATGACCGTGCACGAGCACTTCGCGGGCAAGATCGCGTACGTGAACGTGATGAAGAACCTCTCGGTCGACTGCGACTGCTGCGTGGTCGCCGAGGACCCCTGCATGGCGGATATCGGCATCCTGGTCTCGACGGACCCGGTGGCAATCGACCAGGCGTGCATGGACCTCATCATGGGCTCCGAGGACCCCGGCGTGGGCCATTTCCTGGAGCGCGTGGTGAGCCGCAACGGCATCCGCACCATCGCCGCGGCCGCGCAGCTGGGATACGGTACGCGCGACTACGAGCTCGTGGAGTGCTGACGCGGCGGTGCGTCGCGACTCAGATTGATTGACCCTGTGAGCGGGTCGAAGGAGTGCTGTCTTATGAAGAGCAATATCGGAACCAAGCCCGCGCTCTATCCCGTGCCCGTGATCGTGGTGGGCGCCATGAACGGCGACGAGCCCACCTGGACGCTCGTCGCGCACACGGGCATCCTGAGCCACAGCAAGATCATGGTGAGCCTTGCCGGCGCGCACTTCATCAACCAACACATCAAGCGGGCCGGCGTGCTCTCCGTGAACGTGGTCGACGAGTCCTGGCTCGACCGCGCGGACTTCTGCGGCAGCGTGAGCGGCGCACGCGAGAGCAAGGCCGAGGTCTTCGCCTGGACGGCGGGCGAGGCCGGCGCGCCGCTCGTCGACGACGCCAAGCTCTCCATGGAGTGCCGCGTGGAGGACGTCTACGAGGTGGATCGCTTCGAGAACTTCGTCTGCTCGGTGGCCGGTATCTATGCGGACGACGCGGTCCTGACCGAGGACGGCAAGGTCGACGTGGCGGCGCTCCGCCCCGTGCTCTTCGAGATGCCCACGTACACCTACCTGCGCACGGGCGAGAAGATCGCCGACTGCCTGAGCTTTTCCAGGGTCCGTGCGGCCGAGGCCGCCAACGAGTAGTTTGAATCTCCCCCGTTTCCGTTGACACATCGAGTTCCGTTTGGGCATGATGCCGTAAACGGGGAGAGGGGGCATGGGACGGGGCATCCGTCGCCCAGGTATCCGGCAGAGCTCGAGCAGCAGGCGGTGAGGCTGCACGGGGAGCGGGGCGGTACCTACGCGGAGACCGCCCGCGAGCCCGGCGTCGACCCGGGGAGCCTGTCGGACCGGGTCAAGAGGGCCGACGCCGCGCAGGCGCCGGCAGGGGACAACCCCTCCCAGATGGCGGAGGACCTCCGCGGGCCGAGGCACGAGAACGAGCGGCTCAGGCGCGAGAACGGGATACCTTTGAAAGCGAGCGCCTTCTTCGCCAGCAGGCGGCTGTAGGCTCGCAGGCGGAGGGGGCGAGGTTCGCTTTCGTCCTGCTCAACGAGGGCGCCTGGAGCATATCCGAGATGCGCGCGGCCCTCCATGTCACCAGGCAGGGCCACCGCGCATGGAGAAAGCGGCCGCCGAGCGCGCACGACCTGCGCGACGCCGAGCTGGCCGCGGCGATCTCCGAGATATGCGCCGCCAGCCGCGGCACCTACGGCGCCCCCAAGGTCTTCGCCGAGCTCAGGCGCTCCGGCGAGCGCACGTCGCGCAAGCGCGTGGCGCGCATCATGCGCGACAACGGGTGGGCCGGCACCACCAGGGGCGGCGCCAGGCGCCCGAGGAGCGCGGCCAAACCGGCCGCCCCGCAGGCCAACACCGCGCCCGACCTGGTGCGCCGCGACTTCGCCGCGGGCGGCCCGAACCGCGCGTGGTTCGCGGACATCACCTACGCGAGGACCCACCAGGGATGGCCCTGCCTGGCCGTCTTGATGGACGTGTGGTCGAGGAGGGTCGTCGGCTGGTCGATGTCGGCGCGCATGACGGCGGAACTGGCCGACGACGCGCTCAGGATGGCGATCGCCCGCAGGCGCCCTCCCGAGGGCTGCATCCATCACAGCGACCACGGCTCGCAGTACGCCTCGCTGCTGCTCGGCAAGACGATGCGGGAGGCCGGGATCGAGCCGTCGATGGGATCGATATCGTCGCTGTGGGACAACGCGGCCATGAAGTCGCTCATGGGCATCATCAAGGCCGAGTGCGTGCACGCGCGCACCTTCGAGAGCCGCGACCAGGCGGCGCTCGAGATCTTCGAGTACATCGAGTGCTCCTGCAACAGGGCCAGGACGCACTCGGCGCTGGGGAACCTCAGCCCCGAGGAGTTCGAGCGGGCCAACCGGCCCGAGGACGATCGCCGCCTGAAGGCGGCGTAGGGGTGTAAACGAAATCGGGGTAGATTCAGATTCATGACCACGCTCTACGCGACGGCAGATGACTCGTCTGCGGCGGCGGCCGACGTGGATCGGCTTCTCGAGGAGAACCCTGCGCTCGCCACCTGGGACGGCGTCGTCGACGAGCGGGCCGAGGCGCACCGGTCTGAGGCGCTCTACGGCGCCATACGGGCGCTCCTGTCGACCTTTGGCGTGGCTGCCGCCGCCGTCGGCGTGGCGAGCGCGTTCAACTCCTCGGCCGCGAGCGTGCTTTTGCGCGCGCACGACTTCGCCGTGCTGCGCTCCGTCGGGATGGGTGAGCGCGACCTGAGGAGGATGCCCGCGCTCGAGTGCGCGCGCACGGCAGCATGGGGCCTCGCGCTGGGACTCGCCGCCGCGCTCGCGCTCGGCGCCTGGATCGGCACGCAGGGCGGCCTCACCATGCGGAGCCTGGGGCTCGAGGTGCCGTGGGCGCACGTCGTAGGCGCCGTGGCACTGGTGGCGCTCGCCCTTCTCGCCAGCTGCGCCCACGCGCTGCGCCGCCTGCGGGCCGCACCGCTCATCGACGCCCTCCGCACGGAGTAGCCCCCCGCGCGGGCGCCAGCGCGCGGCCCTGTTCGGATTTGGGTTCGCTGCAGGGACCTCAAGAGTCTCCGCAGCAGAGCACTTTCAGCGTTTCCGCAGGCAGTACGCGTGCGGCCTCTTATCGCTCGCTCCTAGAGGACCTCACGACGAACCCAAATCCGTTGGGGGCTTGTCGGTTGAATGTAGGGTCTTCGGGAAGACAGGTCAGCGCTCGACGTTGACCGCGATGCTTCCGCTTGACACCGCGCGAACTGCCAGCTTGAGCAGGTTGTCATAGCCCGTCTTCGCGAGCATCTCGGAAATGTGCCGCTTTACCGTGCCTTCGCTCATGTACAGCGCCGCCGCTATCTCCCTGCGGCTCTTCGCCTGACAGGTGAGATACAAGATCTTGAGCTCGAGCTCGTCCAGCAGCTCGACTTCGGGGGCATCACCCTTCCGAGATGAGGGAAAGGTCGAGTACCCCTCTACGGTGGATCGAATCACCGACAGCAGGTCGTCCGTCCTGACGTTCTTATAGATAAAGCTGTCAACGCCCGCCTCACGCGCCTGGCGGACAAAGGTCACGTCCGACATGCCCGTCATGATGACCGTCTTCACCTGCGGGCGAGCCTCCCTGAGCTTCCTCGCGGCAATGATGCCGCTCGAATTGTTCTCCGTGCACACGTCGAGCAGCGCCACGTCAATCTCACGGCCAGCATCGAGGTCGAGCACGTCCGCCGCATCGGCGAGCGAGGCGACGACCTCCATGTCGAGCTCGCGATTGATGGCGGCAACCAAAGAGTCCCTCAGCATGGTCTGGTCTTCCACGACCACAACGCGAATCACCCTCATCGCTCTCCTTCCTCGACGGCCTGGCCCACGGCACCAAAAGCGTGGCGGGGCACGACCGCGCGTACCGTAAACGTGGGGGTCGGCTCCACGTACAGGACCCCGCCCACCTCCTCCACCGCCAGACGCATTCCCGGGATGCCCGACCCACACGCCTCGGCCGCTTTGAGCGGCGTCCCGTTGTCGCAAATCGACAGAGACCAGCATGCCCGACGCCCGTGCTGCCCGTCCCTCCCGCCCGAATCCGCACCCTCGTCCGTCGATTCGAGCCTCACCTCGACCGAAGTCGCGCGCGCGTGGCGCACGGCGTTCGTCACCGCCTCCCTCACGACGCGAACAAACGCATCCGCCACCTCGTCGCGGTCGGGAAGAGAGCCGGAAACGTCTATGCCGACACCAATCAGCTCGAACGCCTCGATGACCGACATCAGGTCTGCCTTGGGGTCGGCCTGCTCGCGAATGGCCAAGTCGGCCATGATGGTGTCAACCATCTCTCGGAGATTGCCCAGATGGCTACGAGAGAGGTCCCCGTCTTCGAGCGCGCGGTGAAGAATCGACAGACGCTGTCCGATGACGTCATGCACTCGCGCACGCATGTGGGCGAGCGCGTCGAGCTCCGCCGTCGCATCGACAACCGCAAGAGACGCGCGCAGGTGGTCCTCCACGAGCGCAAGCTCGGCGTTGGTCGCGTCAAGCTCCTCGTTGAGCTTCATGAGCTCCGTTACGTCCGTCGCGATCACGCGCCCGCAATGCCCCATCCCCAACCGGACCACATCGAACACGAGACGCCATCTGGTCGAGTTGGGGGCCGTTATCCACGCCTCGCCCACGTCACCATTTGCATCCAGCATGCACTCGTGAATCTCTCGCGCATCTGACAGCAATATCCGACGCACCTCGCACGCGTCGACGAGCACGCTCCGACACCCCAGCGTCTCGAGAAGGCCGCGCATGGCGTCGTTCATCACGAGAATCCTGCCATCCGCCTTGTAGCAGAGTATCCCCTCCTGAGCCGTGTTCACGACTTCGGCGAGCGAGAATCGCGTGACGAGCTCGCCACCACGTCGGTAGTCAAGCGCGACGCAGGCAAGCGAGCGAGACGTCATGAATGCCACGCCAATCGCCACGACCCAGGGCCATGCACTCCCGAGAAGCCATACGAAGGGAGGGAGCCAGCATGCCATGACCACAAGCTCCGCGACCATGATGGGGCGCCGCGCCACGAGCGCCAGAATCGTCCCCCAGAGAACGGGCGCGACGTTCACCCAGCTCGCATCGATCGCCGGCACGCAAAACGAGCGCGACCACAGCGACACGTAGGCGTAGTTCGCGCAGGCCTCGCGAAGAATCACAGAGGCGAGCAGCAGGTGCACCATCAGCAGGGCCTCGTACACCAGCGTGCCGACGTGCATCGGGCTCTCTCGCCAGAGCGCCAGAACGAAGAGATGCGCCCCCTGCAAGGCCATTGCAAAGAGGCAGGCGGTACCCAGCAGCAGCAATGAGACGTCGTTGAGGTGAAACAGGACCTCCACGCTACCTCTCCTTCCTCACGACCACAACGAGCACAAGCGACCCCTCTTCCCCCGTGAGGCGATAGGCCACGTCCCTCCCATCGAGCAACACGCGCAGCTCCTGCATCTCCTCGGATTCGGCGAGGTTGCAAAGCTCCCCCGTGGAGAGCGCGAGCCGCATCTCTATCGCGCCGTCGCTGTAGTCGGAGAAGTACATCATGAGAACGGGGTCCACGCAGTACAGCGACGCGATCGAGAAGTCGTACAGGCAGTCGTACAGCACGCTCACGGCATCGACCGGGATCATCTCGCCGGTCTCGACGAGCGCTCCGCAGCTCACCCCCGCGGTCTGGAGGTCGGTAACGAGCTCACCCACGATGAGTTGGAGCTTCTCGCGCTCGAAGTCGCAGTCGCTTCGACACGCGAGCACGATGCCGCCCTTGCGCTTGCAATACGAGATGAGCATCTTGGCAATCGTCAGCTTGAAGACCGCCTCGTCACCCGGCAGGCCCTCAACCTGGCACATGAGCTCCCGGGCCCTCCCAAGCGCCTCGGAGATGGACTGGTCAACCTCGTCGTAGAGCGCCCTTTCGCTCTCCTGCTTGCGGAGGCGCTCGCGCATCAGGCGCTCCTGCTCGAGCAGTGCACAGCTTGAGCGAAGGGCCGCGTGCCGTTGCTCGAGCACGCGTCGGCGCGAGGAGACGGCCGAGATGTCCTCGGTGACCAGCGTGATGCCGCCCGAGACCCTCTGGGCGTGATACACGACATCGGGGGTCGCGTCAGAGATGAGCCGTACGGGCCCCGTCACGCACGCCTCGACGCAGGACCGCCCCTGGGGCGAGACGGGGCCGGCCTGAAACGTCGCGTAGATGGGACCATCCCCCCTCTCGGCAGAGAGGGAGAACACCTTCACGTCCATGGGGAGGGTCTGGAACAGGCGCCCGTAGTGAGCGAAGGCCGGAATGATGCCGAAGTCGAAGCACAGCTCGATTGCCACGCATACGAACCACGTATAGCTGAGAGAGAAGTTGCCCGAGAAGAAGAACGGGACGCGCAGCACGTAGGCCAATCCGTACACGACCGCCAGCGCGCAGACGAGCGACACGGTGACGATTGCGCCCCTGAGCTGCCGATACGCGTTTGCAAAAAGCAAGGCAAAGAACGCGACGAACTGACCGACGGCCATCGCATACACCACGTAGTACAGAGGCGCGTACTCGTAATTCTCAGACCAGTCGGGGTCTGTGGCATCAAAGGAGAAGACCGCGTGGTGGATCCCGTTGGTGAACACCACCACCAGAAGCAAGGCGTTGATCGCGAGGAGTGCCCTCCCGCACCTCACGACGGCAGGGCGGCCATCCACGCCGGCAGCCCGAAACGCCGTGAACACGCACAGCATGGGGACGAGCAGGATAGGAACGTAGAAGCAGTACCACAGGAGCTCGACGGCGGGGTCCCAAACCACGGCGTATTTAACGATGACGACGAGCATCCAGCCGGCAAACAACATGAAGCAGCCGGCCATGTACCTACGAACCAGAGGATCGAAGCACCGCCAGCACGAAAAGGGACCCCATATCGACAGGATGGCGACCGTCGCTGCCATGTGAGGCGTCGTGTTGTAGTGCCCAAGGGGATAGAACGCGTCCCGGTCGGCCGAACGCCAGATATCGTGGTCGAGAAGACCCTCCGACAAGAGCAGCAGCACGATGATCGCAAGGGCACATGCGGCGCAGGCGACGAGGACCTGACGCCTGTCGGCAGCTCGCACGCGTGCGGCGGCCTTTCGAACCATCGACGCAATCCCTGACATCGCGACACCCCCGCTCGACCCGATCCTAGTCCATTGTACGCAACGCCGCCCCCCGAACATGGGACATCAGGCGCGCAATACCCGCCAAGCCTGGGCCGCAGGGGCATCGCCCGCAAACGCGACGCGCTCTATTGTAAGGTCAACGCCACAAAGGCGGCAAGCCGAAGCGCCAGCGCATCGGTGGCGCCCTAGGAGAAGGGATTGCCATGGGACTCTTTGGAAGCCTCTTCGAAAAGAAGTCATGTGACATCTGCGGCAAGGAGCTCGGCCTGCTGGGAAAGCGCAAGCTGGAGGACGGCTATCTCTGCAAGGACTGCGCCGGGAAGCTCTCCCCCTTCTTCAGCGAACGCCGCAGCTCCACGGTACAGGACATCAGGGAGCAGCTTGCCTATCGCGAGGAAAACAAGGCACGCGTCTCCTCCTTCACGCCCACGCGCACGCTCGGCCAGCGAACCCGCGTGCTCATCGATGATGACGCGCGCGCATTTGCCGTCGTGCCCGCTGGGTCCGGCTGGCGCGAGGCCAACCCCGACATCATCGACTTCAGCCAGGTCACAGGCTGCATCGTCGACGTACGAGAGACGCGCACCGAAATCGAGCGCGAACTCGAGGATGGGACGAGCGTGAGCTACGACCCGCCGCGCTACGACATCGACTACGACGTATACGCAATCGTTCAGGTCAACGCCCCGTATTTCGATGAGATCACCGTCAAGGCAAACACCTCTCGCATAGAGACCCAGGGCTCCCCCGACTACCGCGAGGCCGTGCGCATAGCCGAGGAGATTCGCGAGGCGCTCCTCGGCGCTCGTGACGCGGTTCGCGACGAGGCCGTTGCCGCCGCCGCTCCCAAGGAGGCGCGTACCTGCCCGTTCTGTGGAGCCACGACCTTCCCCGACGCCAATGGCCGCTGCGAGTACTGCGGAGGAGCCATGGGCTCGGCTTAGGGGCAGCCGAGACTCACCATCCCGTCCTTCCGACACCGTCATTGGAGGCAACCATGGGACTTCTCAAGGCTGGCACCGGAGCCGTCGGCGGCGTTCTCGCCGATCAGTGGCGTGAGTTCTTCTACTGCGACTCGTTGGACGCCAACGTCCTCGCCGCGAAGGGCCAGAAGAGGACCTCAGCACACGGGCGCAGCTCAAATACCAAGGGCGAGGACAACGTCATCTCCGATGGGTCAATCGTCGCCGTCAATGAGGGCCAGTGCATGATCATCGTCGAGCAGGGTGCCGTGGTCGAGGCCTGCGCCGAGCCTGGCGAGTTCGTCTTCGAGAGCTCCAGCGAGCCGAGCGTATTTGCCGGCAACCTCGGCGACAGCATCAGGCGTTCGTTCGAGACGCTGGGCCGCCGCTTCACCTTTGGCGGAGACACAGGCCGTGACCAGCGCATCTATTTCTTCAACACCAAGGAGATCGTCGGCAACAAGTACGGTACGGCATCCCCGGTCCCCTTCCGCGTGGTCGACAGAAACATCGGCCTGGACGTGGACATCGCGGTGCGCTGCAACGGCGAGTACTCCTACCGCCTCACCGACCCGCTGCTGTTCTACAAGAACGTGTGCGGCAACATCCAGGACGTCTACACCCGCGACAGGATTGACTCCCAGCTCAAGAGCGAGCTGCTCACCGCCCTGCAGCCCGCCTTCGCGAAGATTTCGGAGATGGGCATCAGGTACAGCGCCGTGCCCGGGCACACCATGGAGCTCTCTCGCGCCCTCAATGAGGTTCTGAGTGACAGCTGGGCGGAGACGCGCGGCATTCAGGTCGCGGCCTTCGGGGTAAACACCATCTCGGCGTCGCCCGAGGACGAGGCGATGATTAAGGAGCTGCAGAAGGCCGCGGTCATGCGCGATCCCACCATGGCAGCCGCGAACCTGGCAGCCGCGCAGTCCGATGCCATGCGTACCGCCGCCTCCAACGAGGGAGGGGCCATGGCGGGATTCATGGGGCTGGGCCTCGCCGGCATGGCCGGCGGCATGGGAGCAGGCAACCTATTTCAGATGGGAGCCCAGCAGCAGGCGACCCCGCCCGCCCCTGACGCCGCACCTGCCTCACCAAACACCTGGGCCTGCGGCTGCGGCGCAGTCAACGTGGGCAAGTTCTGCATGGAGTGCGGAGCGCCCAAGCCGAGTACCGCTGGCTCATGGACCTGTAGCTGCGGGTCCGTAAACACAGGCCGCTTCTGCCCCGAGTGCGGATCCCCGAGACCGGAGACCGCCGAATGGACATGCAGCTGCGGGGCAGTCAACACGGGCAAGTTCTGCATGGAGTGCGGAAGGCCACACTCTTGACGGTAGCGTACGAGCAAGGAGGGTATCATGAAGAGAAATCGGTTTGT
Organism: Enorma burkinafasonensis; assembly: GCF_902150035.1. GTDB lineage: Bacteria > Actinomycetota > Coriobacteriia > Coriobacteriales > Coriobacteriaceae > Enorma > Enorma burkinafasonensis. The sequence continues at coordinate 106,997 of NZ_LR597505.1, read as the reverse complement.
CTTGGCGCTTGCCACCGTGGTAGCGATTTGTCTTGCCTTGGTGGGCTGCAGCGGAAGCGGCGGGGGCGGAGACCCGACAAAGGCTTTCCTAGGTACCTGGGAATTGACCGAAGCCCCGGATCTTACCTCAGAAGACATCGACCTCATGAAGGCGTTAGGCATCTATTGCTATGTTGACCTGCAGGATGAGGGCAGGGCAGAGCTCAATCTCATGGGAGAGCTTCTCGAAGGCACGTGGGAGGCGAAGAGCGCGAGCGAGTGCGACATCACCTTCGAGGGCGAGACCGTCACAGCCACTCTGGAGGACGATCTTCTCAGTCTCGACTTGGACGGTGAGGTGATGTCCTTCAAGAAACTCAGCGACGAAGACGCGACCAAGCTCAAGGAAGACGCCGCGAGTGCCCTCGATTGGCTCGCGGAGTCCGAGGAAGGAGAGGATGCCGGAAGCTCCTGGGGTGACGATGAGGAGATCGTCGAGGAGGTCAATCAGCAGATCGTGAACGATGACACCTGCACTATCGAGATCGTAAACAAGAAGACCGACTGGGCGGGCGACTCCGGCTACACCCTGAGGATTACCAACAACTCCGCCTCTGACATCTCGGTAGACGCCTCGTGGGGCACCTTCTCCGTAAACGGCATCATGGCCGACCCGGTGCTGAGCGAGACCATCAAGCCCGGCTGCACCGCCGAGACATTCATGTGGTTCGGACAGAGCGACGTCCCCGACCTCGCGTCCCTCGTTTCCGTTGAGGGCGAGCTTGAGGTCTATGACGCGAACACCTACGAGACCATCGCGACGTACTCATTCGCCGCATAGGCGCTGGCATACGGCCTTCCATACGCGCGCCTGAAGCCCGCATCGGTCTGGGCGCCCTTCCAGTAGCAAGGCATCCGGAGGGGCGCCCGGTTCCATCTTCCAGTAATCCCTAGTCAGTTAGAGGCCGTCCCGCCCACCAACTCCTCCGGTGGCGGGACGGCCTCGCTCTGGCACCGACCGAGACGCCGCCTCTACTTGTCGGTCCTCTCGATCCTACGCCTCGTCACGCTCGTGGACGTGAAGATGTCGGCCTTGTCCGTCAGATCAAACGTCTCGCGCCTCATGAACCCATTCGCCTGCGTCGCCTCTCGGGCGGTTCTCATCTCGGAATAGAAATAGAGGCAGGTGACGATAGCCACTAGCGCGGGAACGCCAAATTGGGCTGCAAGTCTCAGTGTCTTGTCGTCCTCGAACAAATCAAACACCGAGGTTGCGGCGATCATCATACCAAGCGCAACAGCGAAAATGCCCACGAACCACGCGGCGACCTTACTCGCAGCAATCGGAAGGTCGCCGACGAGCTTCCCGGTCTGGCCGTTCATGGCAAAGAGAAATCCCCTGCCACCCCACGTGGTGTATAGCACCCACACTGGCAGCAACGCAAATGTAGCCTCCTGCCAAGACGCTTTCGCGTCGCAACTCTCCGTGCAAACCGAGTCGTATCCGGTCACAGTGTCCCGAAGAACGTCCTCCATGGTCGAGATGATGCGTCGCTCGGCTCGATCCCGGCACTCCTCCTGACCCAAGTCGAAGCGATTGGCAGCAAACCCAGGAAGCCTGGTTGCCGCAGTACGGGCACTCCGTGATCGCGGCCGTGGCGTCACACACGAGCTCGGCGGCGCATGAGGCGCAGGTGTAGGTCCTCATGGGCGCGACGTCATGTGTCGGCCCCGTCGGGGGCAAAGTATCCGTCATCCGGGAATCGGCGCGCTCAAGGCGAGGCGCGAAGGCCGCCTCGACCTCCGCCACCGTAAAGCTCGAGTCGCAGTAGCCGCACCGCAGCTCTCCCGTCCCCGTGAGTGAGCTGTACTCTTTTATCGGACAGGGAGTCCGAGGTGCCCGTAACCCCGGATAATACCTATCTATAAGTTTCCGAGAGAAGGTGCAGGCAGACATGGGACAGAACCCCGCCACCAAGTACACCGAGGAGTTCCGCCGGGAGACCGCGGACTACATCATCTCCTCCGGCAGGCCGATAACCGAGTGCTGCAAGGAGCTCGGCCCGAACTCCAAGACGGTCAACGCGTGGGTCGTCAAGCGCAGGCGCGAGCTGGGGGGGGGCGCCGGCGCCCCGACCGGGGACCCCGACGCCGAGCTCAGGCAGCTCAAGAAGAGGGTGCGCGAGCTGGAGATGGAGAACGAGTTCCTGAAAAAAGCCGCGGCCTTCTTCGCCGGGACCCAGGGGTAGCCGAGCACTACCTGCTGATGGAGGCGGAGAGGGCGGACCACCCGATCGGCATGATGGCGAGGCTGCTCGGCGCGAGCAGGTCCGGCTTCTACGACTGGCTGAAGCGCGGGCGCTCGGACCCGTGGGCCGACGCGCGCGACGCGGTCATGGCGCGCCGGGAGGCCTCCGGCGGCCGGCTCGGCGCCCGGACGGTGCGCGTGCGGCCCGCCGCCCGGGGCATGGGCCTCGCGCTCTACCGCGTGCGGAAGCTCATGCGCGAGCTGGGCATACGCGGCGTCGTGCAGAACGCGAGGAAGGTGACGACCGTGCCCGACCCGGGCGCGCCCGGGCGCCCCGACCTGGTGCGCAGGCGGTTCCGCCCGCCGGTGCCCACCACCGTGCCCGTGGGCGACATCACCTACCTGCGCACGGGCCGGGGGTGGCTCTACCTGGCCGTGGTCATCGACCTCGCGACCAGGATGGTCGTCGGCTGGTCGATGTCGGAGCGCATGGCGGCCGCGCTCGCCGTCTCGGCGCTGGAGATGGCCCGCTCGCGCGGCTACGTGGCCGGCGGCGCGATCTTCCACTCCGACCGCGGCTCCCGGTACACCTCGAGGGCACTCGCCGACTGGGCCGCCGCCAACGACGTGAGGCTGTCGGTGGGCCGCACGGGCAGCTGCCACGACAACGCCGTCGCCGAGTCGTTCTCCGCCACGCTCAAGAACGAGATGTACTCGCTCGGGAGCCGGGCGACCCGCGACGAGGCGCGGCGCGCCGTCTTCGAGTACATCGAGGGCTACTACAACAGGCAGCGCCCCCACTCGACGATCGGCTACCAGATCCCGGCCGAGCGCATGGACGCCTTCATGGGGCGCATCGAGGCCGCCCTAGCGGGCGACGGGGAGACCGGAGGGGAGGTGCCGCTGGCCGCCTAGAACCGACCGCTCCCTGTCCGATATGTTGAGACAGATCAGGGTGTAAACGAAATCGGGGTAGATTCATCCGCGCGGAGGAGGGCAACGTCCGATACCGCTACTTCCAGCCGCTCGACGACCCCGAGACGGTGCTGCTCGTTGACGCCTGGTCAGACCAGGCGGCGCTCGACGCGCACCACGCCTCGCCCATGATGGGCAAGATCGCGGAGCTGCGCGACAAGTACGACCTGCACATGACTGCGGAGCGCTATGTGACCGACGACGCCGGCATGCCCGCTCGCGACCAGGCCTTCATTCGCGAGTGACGAGGCGCTCGCCGCCGTCACCCCTACCGGATGAAGTTCGTCGTCTCGCCGGCCTCCTGCGTCGGCGGCTCCACGCCCGCGGCGCGCCCCGCCTCGAGGCACCTGAGCATCCAGGCCATGTTGCGCCCGAGCTGGCGCATGGTCCAGAGGCCCTCGGCATCCTGCTTGGTCTCTTCGGCGGCATTGCCGTGCACGTTGTTCCAGTAGCGCGAACTCACCACCGGCATCTGAGCGATGGTGAAGAACTTGTTGATGTCGTCGAAGGCCGAGGTGGTGCCGGCGCGCCGGGCGCTCGCCACGGCGGCCGCCGGCTTGTAGGCGAGCACATCCGGCTCGCCCGCGCGGCCGTTGCTGTAGAAGAGGCGGTCCATGAAGCCCAGAAGCGACGCCGCAGCGTGCGCGTAGTGTACCGGAGCGCCAAAGACAAAGCCGTCGGTCTCGGCGGCCTTGGGCCTAAACTCGTTCACCACGTCGTCGAACGCGCAGCGGCCCAGCCTGGCGCAGCCGCCGCAGGCCACGCACCCGCCCACGGGCCGCGCGCCGATCCAGAAGACCTCCGCCCCGATGCCCTCCGACTCGAGCGTGCGCGCCACCTCCTCGAGCGCGCGGTTGGTGCTTCCCGCCCTGTGCGGGCTGCCGTTCACGAGCATGACCTTCATGGCTCCTCCTTTTGACGACGGAAGTGGTTCGAGGATTGTCTTCCTCAATTATTGCAGGCTATCGAGGAAAAGGCGCGCAGGGTGGGAGAGTGCGACATCGCGCTTCCAGGCGAGATCGATGACCGAGACGAGCGGCGGGAAGAGCAGGCGGAACTCCAGCCCCGTACCCGGGCCCACTGTCGTGAGCCCGTCGAAGGAGACCATGCGGCCAACGCCCTCACGCGCGAGCAGCGCGCCGTTGAAGGCGAGGTTGTACGTCGCGGCGATGCTGGTTTCGGCGGCTCGCTCGCCGAACCACGTGGCGAGAAGGCCGGTGAGGCGGGCGCCCCTGGCGTGGCGCTCCGGCACGACGAGCGGCGCGTCGAGAAGGTCGGCGGGGCTTATGGCCTCGTGCGCGACCAGCGGGTCGTCGTCGCGCATGAGGACGCCCCAGGCGTCGGTGGGGGAGAGGCGCAGGTGGGCGTAGCGGTCTACGTCGGGGTAGCTCATGAGCACGGAGAAGTCGTCGACGCCGTGCTCCAAGCGCTCGATGAGGTCCGGCGCGTTGCCGCTGTGCAGATGGAAGCGAACGCCGGGATACCTTTCGCGAAAGGCGCGCACGTGGCTGGCGATCACGCGCAGGCCCTCCGACTCGCCCGCGCCGATGAAGACATCGCCCTCCACGATGTCTTCGCCACGCACGAGGTCCGAGGCGGTCTGGTCCGCGAGGCCGACGATCTCCTGCGCGCGCCGTTGCAGGTAGAGGCCCCGTTCGGTGGGCGTGACGCTGCGGCTGTGGCGCTCGAGGAGCGGGGTGCCGAGCTCGCGCTCGAGGGCCGCGATCTGCCGGGAGAGCGCGGGCTGCGTCACGTGCAGCGCCTCGGCGGCGCGCGACATCGTGCCGTGCTCGCAGACAGCGAGGAAGTAGCGAAGGGTTCTGAGTTCCATGTGTGCTCCCATAAGAGAATGGAATACCACGATATGAGATATAAGCAATTGTAGTGAAACTATCTCCGGTAGAGAATGGAGCCAAGGAGGAACTTCACCAGGCTGAAGGGTTGGCTATGGGGATCGAGCTCAGGATAGGCGAGATCATGGTGCCCATCGAGCTGAACGGGTCCCCCGCCGCCCGCGCGCTCGCGGCGCGGCTTCCGCAGGTGCTCCCTATGAGCGTCTCGAGCGTGGGATGCTGTGGGCAGTTGGGTTTCCCGCTGCCGCACGATGCCGCCGACGTCCATCCCGGCTGGTCCGACGGCGACCTCAACTACAAGCCCGAGGGCGACTGGCTCGCGCTCTTCTTCGACGACGAACGCAACTCCGCGCGCTACGGCGGCCAGGTCACGCTGGGTTACGCGGTGGGTCCGCTCGACATGCTGCACGGCCTCTCGGGAACCCGCGACGTTCGCATCGAGCTGAGCAATTAGCTGGTTGAGAGAGGAGAAACGATGTCACTATCTGCAGGCATGACTGAATTCGAGATGACCGACCCGGAGTTCGCGGAGCGCTTCGCGTACTTCGCGGGCGAGGAGGTCCCCGGCGAGCCCGCGGCCGCGCTTCCGGCGCGTGAGCGCTACCTCGCGATCCTGGCGGCGCTGCTCGGCTGCCAGGGTGCCGAGCAGTTCCGCGTCACGCTTGCCGAGGCCCTCGATCTCGAGGCCGTGACGCCCATCGAGGCTCGCGAGGTCGTCTACCAGGGCACGGCGTACCTGGGTATCGGCCGGACCCGCCCGTTCTTCTCGGCTATGAACGAGGTGTTTGCCCAGAAGGGCGTGGAGCTTCCGCCGCCCGCGCAGGGCACCACGACGCTCGAGACGCGCGGTGTCGCGGGCAATCAGAAGCAGATCGACTATTTCGGCGAGCACATGCGCGAGAACTGGAAGACCGGTCCCGCCGAGCGTGCCAACGTGAACCTGTGGCTCGCCGAGAACTGCTTCGGCGACTACTACACGCGCGGCGGCCTCTCGGACCTCGATCGCGAGATGGTCACGTTCTGCTACCTCGTGGCGCAGGGCGGCTGCGAGCCGCAGGCCACCGCGCACGCCGGGGCGAACCTCAACCTAGGGCGCACGAAGGATTTCCTCTACCGCGTGGTCATGCAGATCCTGCCCTATATCGGCTATCCGCGTAGCCTGAACGCGCTGTCCTGCATCGATAACGCCGCCAAGTAGTTGCAGGGACAGCCCCTTCGACCCATCGAGTAAAGGAGGATAATCATGTCAGAGAACGCCTTCACCCCCATGTTCGGCCTGGGCGACCCCAACGACGGCTACGCCCGGTACTTCATCGGCAACTCGTACCTGAACCCGTTGACCGACGCCGCGGAGTGCGGCGTCGGCATGTCCAACGTGACCTTCGAGCCGGGGTGCCGCAACAACTGGCACGTCCACCACGCCGATAGGGGCGGCGGGCAGATTCTCATCTGCACCGACGGTCGCGGCTGGTACCAGGAGTGGGGCAGGGATCCTCAGGAGCTCATGCCGGGCACCGTCGTGGTTATCTCCGCCGGCGTGAAGCACTGGCACGGCGCCGCGCGCGACAGCTGGTTCTCCCACATCGCCTTCGAGGCACCGGGCGAGAACTGCTCGAACGAGTGGCTCGAGCCCGTCACGGACGAGCAGTATCCTGCGTAAACGCGCCCGCTCCGGCTCTTCCTCTGGGGCATCGCGTGTCGGGTTGGCACGCGATGCCCGATCCGTACCATTTTGTGAACAGCGAGAAAGGTGAACGATGGCGAATATGAGCGATACGACGCTCGGCCACTCCGACATCAAGATCCCGCGTTTGTGTATAGGCGGCATGAGCTTCGGGCAGGCATCGGCGGACTTCCACCAGTGGACCATCGGTCCGGACGAGACGCGGGCCGTGATCAAACGCGCCCTCGAGCTGGGTGTGAACTTCATCGACACGGCCAACTGCTACGCGCACGGCACGAGCGAGGAGTACATCGGTCGGGCTCTGCGCGAGCTGGGCGTGGCGCGCGATCGGGTGGTCCTTGCCAGCAAGGTGTTCTTCAACGAGGGCGGGCTCTCGCGCGGGGCGATCGAGCGCGAGATCGACGGCACGCTCGCGCGTCTGGGCACGGACTATCTGGATCTCTACATCATCCACCGCTTCGATTACGAGTCGCCCATCGAGGAGACCATGGAGGCGCTGGACTCCCTCGTGCGCGCCGGCAAGGTGCGTGCGATCGGCACGAGCGCCATGTACGCCTACCAGCTCCACAACATGCAGGTCGCGGCCGAGCGGAACGGCTGGACCAAGTTCACGAGCATGCAGTGCCATTACAATCTGCTCTACCGCGAGGACGAGCGCGAGATGATCCCCGTGTGCCGCCAGTTCGGGATGGCGCTCACGCCGTACAGCCCGCTCGCCTCGGGGCACCTGTGCCGCCCCACCTGGGATTCCGCGAGCACGCGCTCGACGACCGATGCCGCGATGCGCAACAAGTACGACGCCGACCGCGAGCGCGACATGCCCATCGTCGAGCGCGTCTCCGAGGTGGCGGGGCACCATGGCGTGCCGATGGCGCGCGTCGCGCTCGCCTGGCAGTGGTCGCGCGGTGTGGCGGCGCCCATCGTGGGCTGCTCCACGCCCGAACGCGTGGATGACGCGGTGGCGGCGCTCGATGTTGCGCTCACGCCGGATGAGGTCGCCTACCTCGAGGAACCGTATGTGGCGCATGAACTCGTGGGCCCGGCGGCGCGCCCCGGCGAGAAGCCGCTTGCGGGCACCACGAACCCGAACGCGAAATAGGGCAGCAGATAGGTCCTCAAGACGGGGGGTTGTGCAACTCGTTGCGGTATTCGGTGCGAACTTTTCCTATGGACGTGGAGATGTCAGAGATGCACTTCCGTGACCTGCGGTTTTAATAATTGAAAATCCGTGTATCGCGCAGGGTCGCGTTTTTCGCACCGAATACCGAAACGAGTTTGTCGAGCGGCCCGATGTCCGCGCGGTATTCGCCGCAAACGGGGCCGCCAAGGAGGCGACGCATGCCGCGTGTGCCGGTATCGCGAGGGCGGGTCCCTTGCAGCACGTGGAAGGAAGTCGTGAACGCATGGTTGAGCCGGCGGGAAGTGTATAGATTCTGCGCAGAAGCGCATATAACCTGCCGCTCCCAGACGCCGGGCGGCTGCTTGCGTAATCGACCGCTTCGCGTCGGCATGAATCTGCGATGATGGTTCCGGGTAAGAAGCCGCGCGCGGAGGTCCCGGCGCGGTAGATGCAAGGAGGTTCGCATGGACTACAAGATCACCGGCTACGAGCCCGAGAAGCTCTACCACTTCTTCGAGGACATCAGCGCCATCCCGCGCGGGTCGGGCAACGAGAAGGGCATCAGCGACTTCCTCGTCGCGTTCGCCAAGGAGCGCGGCCTTTGGGTCTACCAGGACGAGGTCAACAACGTCATCATCAAGAAGCCCGCGAGCGCCGGCGCCGAGGGTGCCCCGGCGGTCATGCTACAGGGCCACATCGACATGGTGTGCGACAAGCGCGCCGGCGTCGAGCACGACTTCGAGCGCGACGGCATCGACCTCGTGGTGACCGACGGCGTCCTCACGGCCAACGGCACCACGCTCGGCGCCGACAACGGCATCGCTGTCGCCCTCATGATGACGGTGCTCGACGACGACTCGCTCGTCCATCCGGCGCTCGAGTGCGTGTTCACCACGGACGAGGAGACCGGCCTCATCGGCGCCGAGACGCTCGACAAGTCGCAGATCGACGCGCGCATCATGGTGAACCTCGACTCCGAGGAGGAGGGCGTCGCCACGGTGAGCTGCGCCGGCGGCGTCGTGGTCACGCTCACGCGCCCGGTGACCCGCGAGCACGTCAAGGGCTCGACCCTCACGATGGAGATCTCGGGCCTCATGGGCGGCCACTCCGGCCAGGACATCGACCTCGAGCGCGGCAACGGCGACCTGCTCATGGCCCGCATCATCGAGAAGCTCATGCGCACCGGCGAGCCGCGCCTGGTGAGCATGAACGGCGGCACGAAGGACAACGCGATCAACCGCGAGTGCACGGCCGTCCTCATCTACGCCGACGCCGCTGCCGCCCAGGCCGCTGCCGAGACCGCCCAGGCCGTCGTCGACGAGATCACCGCTGAGCTCGAGGTCTTCGACCCCGGCTTCACCTGCACCATCGAGGTCGCCGACAGCGTCGAGGCCGACGCGATCGACGACGCCTCCGCCCACGCGCTCATCAGCGCGCTGCGCCTCGCCCCCAACGGCGTGATGCGCCGCAACGTCGCCGCCGACGGCTTCGTCGAGGTCTCCTCGAACATCGGCGTCGTGCAGACCTCCGACGACCAGGTCCTGTTCCTGATGTCGCCGCGCTCTTCGATCACTTCGCTGCAGGAGGACGTCAAGGAGCGCATGCAGACCCTCGCCGACGCCTTCGGCTTCGACGCGGCCTTCGAGAACGAGTACCCCGGCTGGAGCTACGTCGAGCACTCGCCCGTGCGCGAGATCTTCCAGGAGAGCTACCGTGAGCTCTTCGGTACCGAGCTGCGCATCGAGTCGATCCACGCCGGCCTGGAGTGCGGCCTGTTCGCCGAGGCGCTGCCCGGTCTCGACGCGATCGCCGTCGGCCCCACGCTCGCGAACGTGCACACGCCCGACGAGTGCATGGAGCTCGCGTCCTCCGAACGCTTCTACCAGCTGCTCGTCGACTGCCTGCGCCGTCTCGCCGCGTAGGAGCATGGCCGAGCGGCCAGCTTAGCACCCGATCTTGGAGCCCCGTCCGCCGTCTCGGCGGGCGGGGCTCGCTTGCTCTATAATGCGGCGGAGAGGCGGACATGAGGAGGTTCGGATGGCGAAGGGGCGCACACGGCGGGAAGATGCACCGCGGGAGGCCAAGCCCGCGCCGCGCATGCCCGTCTGGCTCAAGCGGGCGATCTGCTTCGCCGGCGCCGCGCTGCTCGCTTGGTTCGCCGTTTCCACCTGCTACGTCATGGTCATCCAACGGGCCGGTATCCCGATCGGTATCGTGGGGACGATTGTGTTCGCCGTGATGGCGGTCCATCTCGTCCGCGCGGGCCTCGCGGACGGTTCCTGGCGCGTCGAGCGCTGATCTTCCGCGCCCACCTGGGCGCGCATGTTTTCGGGAGGTTCCCCATGTCCGAGCAAGCGGGTCCCCGGACCGAGCGCTACAAGTTCTTCAACCACAGCTCCTGCGAGTTCTACCCATGCCACGACATGCCGGCAGACGAGCTCAACTGCCTGTTCTGCTTCTGCCCGCTCTACGCCCTGGGTCCCGACTGCGGGGGCAATCCCACCTACGTGGGCGAGAACCATGACATCAAGGACTGCAGCCGCTGCACGCTGCCGCACCGGCGCGAGAACTACGACTACCTGATGCGCCAGTTCGAGCGCATCAAGGAGCTGGCGGCGAGGCGCTAGCGTCGGCGGCGCGCTGGCGCTAGCGGCGCGCTGACGCTAGCGGCGCGCGTCACATCGTCTTGGCGAGCAGGTTCTTGCACACCGCGAGGCACTCGCGCATGAGGTTGTTGGGCAGGTAGAGCCGGGTCGAGGGCGCGGGGATGCCGCGGGCGCCCGCGAGGCCCGCCCGGTGCGCGATGCGCAGCGCCCGCCAGAGGTGGAAGTCGTTGGTGACGATACCCACCGGCTCGGTGCCGCCCAGGAGCCGCCGGGCGTAGCGGAGGTTCTCGGCCGTGGTGGTTGAGCGGTCCTCGCGCAGGATACGTCCCGGGCGGATGCCGTGCGCGATGAGCCATGCCGCCATGGCGTCGGCCTCGGTGGAGGTCTCGTCCGGGCCCTGTCCGCCCGAGACGACCGCGACCGTGGCGGGGTTCGCGTCAAGGTAGGCGCGCGCCGCCTCGAGACGCTGGCGCAGGGCGCGCGAGGGCGTGCCGTCCGGGTGCACGTGGGCGCCGAGCACGATGATGCAGGGGAGGCCTGCCGGCGGCACCGTGCGCGCCTCCGCCATGATGCGGGCTCCGAGCACCGCGGCCGTACCGAGGGCGAGCGCGGCGATGGTGCCGAGGACGGTCGCGAGTGCGCTGAGCGCGCGTGCATGGGGCAACATGAGCGCGGCGGCGCCCGCCAGCCCGAGGAGCGCGCCTGCCGCCAGCCAGCCGACATGGCAAGACGACCCCGAGCGCGGCCGGAAGATGGCGAGCCCGTAGGCGGCGAGCGCGATACCTGTGGCAAGCGTCACGGCCTCCACGATGGACCTCCTCCCTTAGGGCCTACCGAGATTATGCCGGTAGCGAGGCGGGAAGGGCAACCCGTGCGGAGCGCGGCGGGAAGGGGCACCGCGGCAGCCGCCGTCGCCCCTTCGTAAGGAATGTTAAGTCCGCCTTCAGGGTTTGCGGCGTTGGATGGGGTACGAGAACGGTATCTACTTCCAGCATGCCCGCGTGCGATCGCGCGGGTGGAAAGGGGCTGCCTCATGTGTACGGGTATCCGCTTCACCGATGCGGCGGGGAACATGTTCTTCGGCCGCAACCTCGATTGGACCCAGGGATACGGTGAGCGCGTGGTGGTGACGCCCTCTGCGGCTGAGGTCCCGCCGGCCTTCGAGCGGGCAAGTGACCTCGCCGCCGGCGCCGGCCATACGGTCATCGGCATGGGCATCGTGGTGGGCGGCGTGCCTCTGTACTTCGACTGCGGCAACGACGCCGGCCTCGCGGTCGCCGGACTCAACTTCCCCCAGAGCGCCCGCTACGCCGCCGCCCCCGCGGAGGGCGCCGTCAACGTCGCGGCATACGAGTTCCCCTTTTGGGTCGCCCGCAACTTCGCGAGCGTCGATGAGGCGCGCGCCGCGCTCGGGCGGGTGACCGTCGTCGCGAAGGCGGTGAACGAGCAGCTCCCGGTGGCCAACCTGCACTGGATCGTCGGCGACGCGACGGGCAGCATCGTGGTCGAGTGCCTCGAGGGCGGCCTCAAGGTCTGGGAGGATGACGTCGACGTCCTCACCAACGAGCCCGATTTCGGCTGGCACCGCCAGAACCTGAGGAACTACCTCGTCCTTTCGGGCGACACCCCGAGCAAGGCGGCGTGGGGCGCGGCCGAGCTCGCGCCGTTCGGGTCCGGCATGGGTCTGCACGGCATGCCCGGCGACTACAGCGGCCCCGCGCGCTTCGTCAAGGCGGCGTTCGTGAACGGTCACTACCCGGTCCAGGGCTCCGAGGCCGATAACGTCACGCGCCTGTTCCGCACGCTCGGCTCGGTGGGCGTGCCGATGGGCTGCGCCGCCATGGCCGACGGCTCCGAGGAGGTCACGCTCTACACGAGCTGCTTCTCGGCGGCGACCCTCACGTACTACCACGCGACCTACGACGACCCGACGATCAGGGCCTATCCGCTCTCGTCGTGCGACCTGAGCGGGAACGAGCCCTTCGTGATGGAGGCCGCCGCCTAGCGGAGCCGCGCGCCGGCGGGCGGGCCCGCGTCCGCCTGCCGGCATCTACCAACCCGATTGCACAATCCGCTGCCTGAAAGGGGCACTCATGCACACCGCATCCACAGGCGGGACGGTCGCTCCCGCCGCCGGCGCGAGCGCCGGCGCCGCTCCCGCGACTCGGGAGAAGTTCCTCGTCATCCCGATCGTCATCCTCATCCTCGCGCAGATGGGCGCCACCGGCGACAACGGCGCCCTCTCGCTCGCCACCGCGGCGCTCACCCACGAGCTCGGCGCCACCACGCAGGAGATCCAGCTCGCGAACATGGTCTACCCGCTCGTGGGCGGCGCGTTCATGATCGCGGGAGGCCTCGTGGGTACCATCATCGGGTGGAAGAAGAGCTTCCGCATCGGCACGCTCCTGTGCGCCGCCGGCGAGATGGCGCTCGCCTTCGCCCCCAACATGACGGTCTTCATCTGGGTGGGCCGCGTGCTCGTGGGCTTCGGCGCGAGCTTCATGATCCCCTCGGTCCTGGGGCTCATCCCCATGATGTACCGCGGCGCCAACCGCATGGTGGCATTCGGTTGCATCGGCGCCGCCTCCGGGCTCTCGGCCGTGCTGCCGCTCATGCTCGGCGTCGTCATGGAGACGGGTGGCATGCGCATCACCTTCGCGATCCTCTCGGTCTACTTCGTCATGGTGCTCATCCTCTCGCTGTGCCTGCCCGCCATCGCGCAGCCCGATGGACACCTGCACTTCGACGGCGCGGGCGTGGCGCTCGCGGCGGCAGGCCTCTTCCTCATGCTCATGGGCCTTTCGAACGTCTCCACGTGGGGGCTGATCGAGCCGCTCGAGACCTGCCCGTTCACCGTGCTCGGCATCTCGCCGGCGCTGCCGATGGCGCTTGTCGGTATCGTGGTGCTCGGCGTGCTCGTCAAGGTCGAGCAGGGCGTGGAGCGCGCGCACGGCATCGCGCTCCTGCCGCGTTCGTTCCTCACCACGCCGCAGGTGCGCGCCGGGCTCGTCGCCAACGCGCTCGCGTTCTTCTTCATGGGCGCGCAGTCCATTCTCATGGCGCCCTACCTGCAGCTCGTCGCCGGATGGTCGCCGGTCGACGTGGGCGTGATCTCCATCGTGACGGGCGTTCCCACCTTCGCCTGCGCGCTCGGAATCCCCAAGCTCCTGCCGCATGCCAACCCGCGCCACGTCATCCAGGTGGGCTACCTGGCGATGGCGGCCGCCCTCGGCATCATGGCCTTCTCCGTCACGATCGACGGGTGTAGCGCCGCCGGCGTCTACCTGGGCGCCTTCACCGCGGGCGTGGGTGCCGGCACCGTGTCCTCACATGCGAGCAACATCGTCGCCCTCGCCGTGAACGAGCGCGACGCCTCGCAGTCCGGCGGCATCCAGAGCACCATGCGCAACGTCGGCCAGGCCATCGGCGTGGCGCTTCTGGGCGCCATCCTCCTGTTCGGGATCACGAACGGCGTGCGCACGCGCGCGGCGGAAAGCGATGCCATCTCCGAGGGCGTCCGCGCCGAGCTGGAACGCGTGAACGTCGATCTGGGCAGCGACCGCGAGTTCGCCACGCAGATCGCGGGTATCCCCATGACGGAGGCCGAGCGCCGCGAGCTCGTGCGCATCGATGCCGAGGCGCGCTTCGAGTCGACGCGCATCGCCTACGCGGTGGGCGCGGCGATCGTGCTTCTGGGCCTGGCGACGACCCCGGCGATCAAGGTGACCTCCAAGGCCGAGGGACACGGCGGGGAGCGTGCCGCGGGGAGCAGGGCGTAACCGGGTCCGCGTGCGCGCGGCGGGTGTCGGCAGGCAGGTCCCGCCGGCACCCGTCGACCGTGCACCGTGCGAAACGCCCCGTTCGGGGCACCCGCGCCCGCCGAGCCCGCCTGGCGCCCCGGCTGGGGAATACTGGAACCAAGGCGTTCGCGGCTCCTGGCGAAGGGACCCCTATGGAGAAGAAACCTCTCGATATCGAGACGATCGTCGTCGGCGTGAGCTTCGCGGCCATGGTCGCGGTCAACGCGCTCACCGAGATCCTGCGCTTGAACGGCGTGACGGCCGCCGACGTGTCGGGCGAGGTTTTCGCCTGGTTCGCGCCCGCCGGCTACGTCTTCACGATCTGGGCGGTCATCTATCTGGGGCTCGCGGTCTGGGCGGTGCGCCTCGCGCGCGACCGCCGGCATGCGCGGCGGCTCTCGGTGCTGCCGGTGGGCGCGGAGGCAGCGCTCTTCGCGCTGTCGTGTGCCCTCAACATCGCATGGCTCATCCTGTGGCACCTGCGCGTCTTCGCCCTCACGGTACCGGTGATCGTGGTGCTGCTCGCGGTCGTGGTGGCGCTCTACGTGGTCACGCGCAAGCGCTCGAACGCTCGGTGGGACTGGACGCCGCTCTCGCTCTACGCCTCGTGGCTCTCCATCGCCGCGGTGGCGAACATCGCGCATGTGCTCACGCGCACCGTCACGGCTGACACGGGCCCGGTGCCCGCGGTGACCACGTTCGCCGTGCTCATCGTGTTCGTGCTCGCATCCTTCCTGGCGCGCCGGCTCTTCGACGACGTCGTGTTCGGCCTTGTGGTCGCGTGGGCGGGCATCGGCGTGGGCGTGCACGTCATGGCCGCGTCGAACCTCGCGGGCGTCGCCCTCATCGTGATCTCCGTGCTCGGCGTGGCGCTCGCGCTCGTCCCCTGGGAGCGCGTGAGCGTGCGTCGCCGCCCGCCGTTCAGGGGGCGCTGAGCGCCGCGCGCGGCGGTCGCCTACGACCCGTCCGCGAGCTTGTTCACGCGCCGGTCGTAGGTGAGGATGCCGTTGAGCTCGTCCTCCACATCCGAGAGCTGCGTGTAGACGTAGCCCGCAAGGCCCCGGGCCCCGAGCGCGTCCGCCTGGCCGAGGAGCCCCCGCACGAACGCGCGCCATTCCCCGACGGTGCCGAAGTTGCCGTAGCCGTAGACGCTTGAGGTGAGCGTGTGGCCCCAGATGGGCTGCGACCACCCGCCGAACTCCGATATCACGTAGGCGCGGTACCCGCGCGCCGCGGCGTAGCCGGAGAGCCTGCCCCGGTCGCGGCAGACCGCAAGCGGCCTGAAGTAGTTGTGGTGCGAGAGGTAGTCGCCGCAGTGCTGGTCGTACCAGCCGCTCACGGCGTCGATGGGGCGGCTCGGGTCGAGCGCGTGGATGCGCTCGGTCACGGCGCAGGCGTCGAACTGCCCGAAGCCCTCGTTGAAGAGCACCCAGGTAACGATGGAGGGATGGCCCTTCAGCAGGCGCACCATGCCCTCGCAGGTGGCCAGCCACTCCGCGCGGTACGCCTCGTCATCGCCCGAGAGCGCGGCGCGCCCCCGCGGCGTGTCGTCGCGCAGCATGCCCCAGCTGGGCTTGAAGGCGGTGGGGAGCTTGCTCGTGAAGAAGGGGTCGTAGGAGCCCGCGCCCTGGACCGCGTCCTGCCAGACGAGCATCCCCAGGCGGTCGCAGTGGTGGTACCACCGGGCGCTCTCCACCTTGAGGTGCTTGCGCATCATGGTGAAGCCGGCGGCGCGCATGGCCTCGATATCGTGGACGAGGGCCTCGTCGGCGGGCGCGGTCATGAGGCTCTCGGGCCAGTAGCCCTGGTCGAGCACGCCCTTGAGGAAGACGGGCTCGCCGTTGAGATGCATCCGCGGGGTGCCCGCCCGGTCGCGCGCAATCTCGACGGTGCGGAAGGCGCAGTAGGAGCGGGCCGTATCGACCGCGTGACCGCCCGCGGAAAGCGTCGCGGCCACCTCGTGCAGATAGGGGTCGTCCGGGCTCCAGAGCCGGGGGCTTCCGACCTTGACGCGCGCATGGACGAGGTGCGCGCCGTCTGCCCCGGCCGCGGGCGCGTCGAGGGGGATGGCGGCGCGGAAGGGCGCATCGCCGGCGCCCTCGGCCACGATCTCGAGAACGGTATCGGCCGGCAGCAGGCCCGCGGGGTCGCGCACCGTCGCCTCGACCTCGAGCGTGCCGTCGGCCGCGCCGTTCAGGGCGAGCCCGCCGATGTAGGCGGCACCTGTGACCTCGAGCCATGCCGTCTGCCAGATGCCGCTCTGCGCGGTGTACCAGATGCCGCCCGGCTCGAGCCGCTGCTTGCCGCGCGGCTGCACGCCCGCATCGGAGGGGTCGTAGACGCCGAGCACGAGCTCGAGCGCGCCGCCCTCCCCCTCGTCCGCATACGGGGTGATGTCGATGTCGAAGGGGAGGTAGCCGCCCACGTGCGTCGCGGCGAGCCGCCCGTTCACCCTGAGCGCGCACGCCCAGTCGACGGCATCGAAGTGTAGGACCAGCCGCTCGCCCGGCTCTCGCTCCGGTGCACCCACGGTGCGGCGGTACCAGAGCAGCTCGGAGGGCCCCACCGTGCGGCCCGCGCCGGAAAGGGCGGTCTCGGGCGAAAAGGGGACCGTGATCTGGCCGTCGAAGGCGGCGGGTATCGGGGCGGCGCGCAGGGTCTCGAGCGCGCGCTCCGCATCGAGCGGCGCGGCGTCCCGCATGCCGGGGATGGGGACGATGGCGTAGTCCCAGTGGCCGTTGAGCACCGTGAAGCGGTCGCGCGCGAGCGTGGGCCGGGGATGCTCGGGGAGCGGGACCGTTGCGGGGTCGCGCGCGAGCCGTGCCGAGAGCTCGGCTCCCCAGGGTGTCGCGAGCGGGAAGGTCTCGGTCCGCTCGGGAACGTTCAGGGCGGCGAGCGCCCGCTTGATGTCCAGCATAGGGCCCCCTTGTGCGGCGGCGGTGCCACGGGTCGGTTCCCGCCATGCTACCACGTCAGGTGCCGGACCTGCCGGGTGGGCGCTACCGCGGTTTGGGTATATCTGGTGAAGATGCGAGGAGGCGACGCCGATGAGCCGTGGATGGACGATCGAGGAAGGAAGGCTTCTGCCCCGGGCGGATGCCATGGCGGGGGACGGGAGCCCGCGGTGCGCGGAAGGGGAGGTGCTGCTCACGGGTTTCGCCCATGCGAGGCGCTACGCGCACGGCCGGCTTGCCGAGGAGGTCCTCGAGCAGGCTGAGCACGCGGCGATGCCCTTCGTGGAACACGACGGGGACGGTGCCGCGGGCATCGTGGTCCTGCCTGCCGGTGCGCACCCGGCATCCCGGGCCAAGCGGTTCGCTTTCGTGCTCACGGAGGAGCGGCTGGTCCTCGTCGACGGCTGCGGCGTCTGCGAGCCCCTGCTCGAGCAGCTGGTCGAGGACGCGGCGCCCGTCTCGAGCGCTGCCGGCACGCTCTGCGCCCTGCTCCGCCTGCCGCTCCACGACCATCCCGCGACGCTATCGCGCGTGCGCGACGACTACGAGCAGCTGGAGGAGCGGATCCTCGCCGGGCGGGAGCGCATCGACCGCGCCCGCATGATGGCGGACACGCGCCGCCTGCTCGGTCTCGACGTCTACTACCAGGGGCTTCTCGATATGGCGACCGTACTGGCGGACGATGCGCGCGGCTTCGTCCCAAAGGAGGACCGCGGCCGGTTCTCGGGCCTCGCGCGCCAGCTCGAGCGGCTCTCGGCACGGCTCGAGTCGCTGCAGGATTACAGCCTGCAGGTGCACAGCCTCTACCAGGAGAGCATCGACGTGCGCCAGAACAGCATCATGCAGTGGCTCACCGTGGTGGCCACCATCGCCATGCCGCTTACCTTCATCACGAGCTGGTACGGCATGAATTTCACGGACATCCCGCTCATCTCGGTGCCGTGGGGTTATCCTGTCGCTGCGGCGCTGTGCCTCGTGGTGGCGCTCGCCGAGATCTGGGTGTTCCACCGGCGCGGGTGGCTGAGCTTCGACGGGAGCCGAGGCGGCCGGCACCGCGACCGCGATAGGAACCGATAGGAAGCGAGGGAGGCCACCTTGGGATCGTACGCATGGATAACGGACATCTGCCGCACGTGGGAGGGCAGCGACCCCGCTGAGCTCCTGGAGCACCTCATGGCGCAGGACGAGTGCCCGGCGTTCGGCCCGGTGCACCACGTGCTCACCGGTGCGGCGCTGCTCGCGTGCATGCGCCGGCCGGATGGAGCCGACCTCGACGAGCAGCTCGAGCTCATGTGCGAGCGCGGCTCGCTCGTGCCGGGGGCGTCGTGCGCCCAGTGGGGCGTGTGCGGCGCCGCGGCGTCGTGCGGCATGGCGTTCGCCATCGCGGCGGGCAACGCGCCGCTGCGTGCCGAGGGCTGGAGCGAGGCTCAGCTCATGGTCGCCGCGATCCTCGAGAAGATCGCGCGCGCCGGCGCGCCGCGTTGCTGCAAGCGCGACACGCGCATCGCCGTGCGCGAGGCGGCGGCGTGGTTCAACCGCGAGCTCGACGCCGGTTTCGAGCTTGCGGACACGGTGCCGGTCTGCGCGGTCTCCGATAGGAACTCCGCCTGTCTGAAGGGCTCCTGCCCGTACCATCGGGGCGCGTGAGCCGCGCGGGCGGCCGGGTGACCGAGCGACCATGTGGCCGACCGGATCTCGTCGGGCCTTCCTGCCCCCGACTTCCCGCGCGTTCCTGAGCAGCCGCTGAAAGCTGTGAACCCTCTCCGGATCCTGCGAACCCTATATCGACATGTTTCCTCGGCGAAGATGTCGGTATAGGGTTCGTACGTTGTATGGAGGGTTCAGAGGTTTGCGACCCACACGATGTCCCTCTCCCCGGCGCTGCGGGTTTTGTCCGCACGGGGGAATAGCCTGTACCCGAGCATAGCGAGGAATCGCGTTTGGGAATCGGCATCGGGGGCGTGGTGCACATGGGCAAGAAGGTACGGCCCGCTCGGAAGAAGAACTATCGCATGCAGCCGGTCGGACCGGCCTTCATCGAGCCGGAAGATCACGAGGCAGTCTGTCCCCATTGTCATGGGGCGTTCTCGGTGAGCGGCATCGTCGTCGACAACGTGATGGTGGCCAGGATCTGCGGGTGCGAGCTCTCGTGCGCCGACGCCATAGAGCAGGTCGAGCGTGAGCTCAAGCCGCTGATGACCGAGGCGAAGTTGCGCGATGTCGCCACCACGGCACGGGAGCGGTTCGGTGACCGGGACCTGCGCAAACGCCAGATGCACCTGATGCGTCTGGGCCGCAAGTACGCCTGATGGGAGATGGCCGCACCGCTCGGGAGGGCTTCCGTGCGCGGCCCGCGGCGCACCCGATGCCCCGCGCCAAACAACAGGGCCGCGCACCCATAGGGGGACGCGGCCCTGGTCGGAACGGTATGGTGCGGTGCGCTATGCCACGAGCGACTCCGCGACCTCGTCGGCGGCGACTTGCGCCGCGGTGTCGACACGGCCGGAGTCCTCGGGCGTGATGGTCATGCTCTCGAAGCGGTGCGCCATGTACGCGTCATCGAAGTGCTCGGCATAGAACTCCTCGACCGGCGAGGTGGGCTCGATGCCCGAGACGCGCTCGAACCAGCAGTCGAGGGCCTCGAGCGTCATGACGCCGTTCACGAGCATGAGGACGGCGCAGACCGTGGTGAGCGAGTAGCGCAGGTTCCAGGGGATGATGTTGATGAGCTTCAGGAGCCACGGCAGGCAGAACTTGATCCACACGAAGCCGAGGGCACCCCACATGCACATGAACAGCGCGCTCGTGCGGCCGCCGAAGATCTGGGCAATGGGGTCGGGGAAGAGCCCGAAGATGGTGGAGCCGGTGTAGTCCCATGCGACGGCGCCGAAGCCGACCTGCATGAACCAGGCGGTCGCCGCCTCGAAGAGGCCGCCGATGACAGCCGAGACCACGAAGATGATCACGGGGTTCGCCTTGTAGAAGCGGTTGAGCGCCACGGTCATGAGCACGGCGCCGAAGCCGTAGATGGGCGAGAAGGGCCCGAAGAGGAGCCCTGCGCGGTCCTGGATCTCGCCGGGCACCACGACGGCGAAGTGGTAGATGGTCTCGATGATGAGGCCGAGGATGCAGCAGACCACGAAGACCCAGAACAGGTTGAAGAAGTTGAGCTCGATATAGCCCTTGCCCTCGAGGTCGCGCCCGAGCATGCCCTCCTCGGCCGCCTCGCGGTCCTCCTGGTCGCGGAGCTTGCGCTCAAGCTCGCGCTCCTGGCGAAGCGACGGGTCCACGGTGACGGAGAGCGCGACGAGGATGCCGAGCTGGATGAGCGGGGCGGCGAGGTGGGTGCCGATGCCCTGCAGCATGATCGTGATGAGGAGCTGCACGATCGAGGCGGCGATAAGCGCATAGGACCAGCGCACCGCGTTGCGCCGGCGGCTCTTCATGAGCGAGCGGCCGAAGACGATGAGCGCGACGGCGTTGGCACCGGTCACGATGACCGAGATGGCCGCGAGCACGACCGGCAGCGTGGGGTCGGTGCCGAGCGTGATGAGCGAGGGGTCCGTCTGGAGCGCCCAGGCGACCATGGCGGCGAAGATCGCGATCATGGGGATGGTGACGATGCCGTCGATCAGGCAGAGCAGGCCGTACACCTTGATGATGAACGGCACCTTCTTGACCGCGGGCTCGGCAGCGGCGTGCTGGGGCGTCGGGGCAGTAGTCATGATGGTATCCAATGCAGCATGTTGGACGAACGGAAGGGGCGTAGCCCGGCTCGCGGGAATCCGCCCTAGAGATGGTAGCCCATGAGGGCGCTCCATTACCACAATTCCGGCGGGAAACCACGAGACGAAACGAATCACCCTGATTATCAATGGTGAGTTGACGATACGGGCCTACTCGCTCAGGAGGCGCTTAAGGTGCCTGAACTCGTGGCAGACGAAATGGTTGAGGCGCTCCGTCGTAGGACCCTGCTTGCTCTTCAAGGTCACCATGCAGACGGGCACCGCAGGGGCGTCCGCGGGATCGATCTTGTGCATGAAGGCGAGCGGCTTGACGTCGAGTGCCTTGAGGTAGACGCCGAGGATGTAGCCCTGTTGCTGCTCCAGGAAATCGGCCACCTCCTCATCGGTCGAGATCTCGACTACGGGGGAGGCGAGCCCGCGCTTGAGGCAGCTCCCGAGGATGGTCTCGTTGAACCCATCGATCTCCTGGTTGTGGAGGACGGGATAGGGTGCGAGATCCTCGAAGGTGACCAGGCGCTTCTTGCGGAGCGGATGCTGGCGGCCCACGAACATGCCCACGGACACGCTGCCGATCGGCAGGCAGGTGCAGCGCGGGTCGTCGAGGTTGCCGACGGTGAACGCGGCATCGAGGTCCCCGCGCTCGAGCGCGTCCATCGCCTGGGCCCCAAGCGCGATGTCGAGCTTCACGTCGGTGCGCATCATGCGCGAGAACAGGCGCGAGAGTGCGGCGCAGATGAGGTCGTGCTTGGCGAAGGGCGGGGTGATGAGCGCGAGGCGGTAGCCGTCGTCTCCTTCGGCTCGATCGGTCTTCAGGAACTGCTTGGCGACGACGGATACGGCGTCGAAGCTCTCGACCGCAGAGCGCGCATGGTCGACGAGGGAGTCCCCGAGCGGGGTGAGGACGATGCCGCGGCCTTTGCGCTCGAACAGCTTGCCGCCGAGTTCCTCCTCGAGTTCCATGAGGGATTTCGACACCGCCTGGACCGAGACGTTCTCGGCGCGCGCGGCGTCGGTGAGGCTCCCCAGCGTGGCGGAGAGGTAGAAGTAGCGCAATTGACGGATGTTCACGTGCCGGTCCTAACCTTGCGGGCCCCGGCCTGCTGCCGGGTCGCGCATCGAGATGGTTCCACAACAGCATAGAGGTCACGGGCGCGAGCGCGCGTGAAGAAGATTCTCAATGTCCGGTTGATAATCGAGGGGCAAAATAAAACGGCCCCCGCATGGCGAGGGCCGCATCCGATGCGCGCTGTCGGGCCGTGTAACCCGACGGCGGCGATAGGGCCGGGCGCTACTGGGCGCTCTGCTCCTGAGCCGCCTTGGCGGCGAAGGCCGCGCCGGTGATGGCGGTGGCGGTGTGGATGAGGTTCTGCCAGATCTCGCCCTCGCCCGTGCCGAGGGTCATGCCGATCTGTGCGATGTTGACGATGGCCACGAACGTGCAGAGGTACATGAACGGCTTGAGCAGGTTGTCGTGCTTGGCGGCGCGCAGGCCGACGATGCCGACGACGACCTGGAACAGGCCGATGACGCCGAGGATGATGGCGTACATCTGGGCGATCTGGACGCCGTCCTCGATATGGAGGTCGACGTCGTTCGCGCCGAAGAACATGATGGCGGCGGTGGCGATGGCGACGATGCCGAGGAGGAGGAAGAACAGGCCGATACCCTGGACGCCCCTGCGATTCTTGGACATAGGTGTTCCTTTCGCTATGCGTGGTCTCGTGTGTCGCCGATGCGCGGCGGGTGCCGCCTATGGCGAATTGACAACCGGCGCAGTATATGCGGTATGTGCAGCGCGTGTCAAAGCGCGGGCGCCGATAATCAACGTGGAATTGACAATAGCGTCTCCCGGACCGAATCGCCCTGCCGCTTTGAACCGGCCCGCCCCGCGCAAGACGCGCCGGCGGATGGGTACGATGGAGGGCAAGGCTACGGCGAAAGGGGCTCGTATGGCGCAGGGATCCCAGACGGCGATGTTGAAGACCTTGGTCGATGCGGCGGAGGGACGCGTGCCGGTGGATACGCTCTTCGTGAACGCGCGGATTGTCGACGTGTACGGCCTGCGCGTGGTGCCCGGTCGCGTCGCCGTGAAGGACGGCGTCATCGTGGGCGTGCTCCTCGACGACCGGGACGCCGCCGTGCCGGACCCGCCTGCGGCCCAGGTCATCGACTGCGGCGGGCGCTATCTCGCGCCCGGCTTCATCGACGGGCACATGCACATCGAGTCATCCAACGTGCGGCCGGCGGAGTACGCGCGCATGGCGCTCGCCCACGGCACCACCACGGCCATCGCGGACTCCCACGAGATCGCGAACGTCTGCGGGCTCGACGGCCTCTCCTTCATGATCGAGGACGCCCGCCGCGCCCCGCTCGACTTCAAGTTCATGATGCCCTCCTGCGTGCCGGCGCTCCCCGACGAGCAGGCGGGCGCGGATATCACCGCCGAGGACATGCGCGCCTTCATGGCGGAGCACCCGGGCGAGGTCTTCGGCCTGGGCGAGATGATGAACTACCCGGGCGTCGAGGCGGCGGATTCCGAGACGCTCGCGCGCATTGATGCCGCGCGGGGGACGGTTTCGGGGCTCGTGGACGGGCACGCGCCGCTCGTCGCCGGCGGCGACCTCAACGCCTACGCCGCCTGCGGGATCATCGCCGACCACGAGTGCACGAACCCAGCCGAGGCGCTCGACAAGCTCTCGCGCGGCATGTACATCATGCTCCGCGAGGGGACCTGCAGCCACGACCTCGAGGCGCTCGGCCCCCTCGTGCTCGACGACCCGCGTCGGGCGCGGCGCTGCTGCTTCGCCACGGACGACCGCGCGCCGTCGGATGCCATCGCCATCGGGACCATCGACAACGCCTGCCGTCTTGCGATCTCGCTCGGCATCGATGCGGTGCTCGCCGTCTCCATGGGGACGCTGTCCACGGCCGAGTGCTTCGGGCTCGACCACGGCACGGCGGACCCGCTCGAGCGTCGCGGCGCCGTGGCGCCGGGCAAGCGCGCCGACCTGCTCGTCCTCGACGACCTCGCGTTCGAGCGGCCGCCGCACCAGGTCTTCGCCGCCGGCGAGCTCGTGGCGGAGGACGGGCGCTTCGTGGGTTCGATCGCTCCGGCGGGCGAGCGGGTGCGCGCCCTCGAGGAGCGCCTGCGCGGCTCGGTGCGCCTGCCGCGCCTCGCGCCCGAGGTGTTCGACTACCCCTTCGCGCCGGGATCGGCCGCGATCGAGGTCGTGCCGGGCAACGCCATCACGCGGCTCGTGCGGCCCGCCTCCGCCGAGGGGCTTCGCCGCATCATGCTCATCGAGCGCTACGGCCGCGGCGTCGCCGCGCAGGATGCCGGTGTCGACGGGACGGGCCCGGCGGGCAGCGGCCTGGTGGGCGCGCACGTCGGTCGCGGCTGGGTGCGCGGCTTCACCATCACGGGAGGCGCCATCGCCTCCACGATCGGGCACGACTCGCACAACGTCTGCGTGGTCGGCGACAATCCGCGCGATATGCAGGTTGCCGTCGAGCATGTCGGCCAGGGCGGTTTCGTGCTCGTGCGCGACGGGGCGGTGGTCTCGAAGCTCGACCTGCCGCTCGGCGGCCTCATGAGCGATGGCGCGGCGGAGGAGGTGGCACGCGAGCACGACGCGTTCGTGCGCGAGGCCCGGTCCATGGGCATCGAGCCGCCGCTCGACCCCATCATGGGCATGATCTTTTTGCCGCTGCCCGTGATCCCCGAGGCGCGCATCAGGCCGGAGGGGATCTTCGACGTCACCAAGTTCTCGTTCGTTTCGTGACGCCGCCTTAATAATTGTGCGCTACGCTCGATAAGGGTAGCGCCCATGTGGATGACCGATCCCGCCCGCTACCTTTGCGGGCGGGCTCAGATACCGGAAGGGACCCGTATGATCAAGCTCATCGCATCGGACATGGACGGCACGCTGCTCGACGAGAACAGCCAGGTACCGCCCGAGACCTTCGACCTCATCCGCGCGCTCCGCGCGAAGGGCGTGCACTTCGCCGCCTCCTCGGGCCGCCGCCTCGACAAGCTCTGCGAGTTCTTCTCGCCGGTCGTGGACGAGATGGATTTCGTCGCGGCCAACGGCGCGCAGGTCGTGGCATCGGGCGAGCTCATCGACCGCGAGGTGTTCTCGCACCTCGCCATCAGGCGGCTGGCCAAGACGGTCGGCATGTTCGAGCACCTGCACCTGGTGCTCTTCGACCGCACCAAGTCGTTTCTGCTCGACGACGAGGACAAGTTCGTGCGTGAGGTGGACAAGGACCTGCCCAACGCCGAGCGCATCTGGTTTCTGCCCACGCCCGACGTGAACATCCTGAAGGCCTCGATCTTCTGCGACGACGGGCACGTCATGGACTACGCCTACGCGCTCTCGCGCGAGCTCGGCGACGAGTTCGTCTTCGCGCCCTCCGGCAGCGCCTGGGTCGACCCCATGCAGCGCGGCGTCTCCAAGGCGACGGGCATCGAGCAGATCATGAACCGCTATGGGCTCACCCCCGATGAGGTCATGGCGTTCGGCGACTCCATGAACGACTACGAGATCATCCGCTTCGCGGGCTGCGGCTGCGCCATGGAGAACGCGCGCCCGGCGCTCAAGGCGGTGGCGAACCGCGTCGTGGGCTCCAACCGCGAGCACGCCGTGCAAAACGAGATGCGCAAGCTGCTGGAGGAGCTGGGATAGGGAATCGCCGCCGTCGCCTGCCCGTCTCTCGTCGCTTCGTGCCTGTCGGGCCATGCCGGCTCGTGATTCCCCGCACCGTGCCGGTCGAGCCGTGCCGGCTTGTCATTCCCCGCGCCGCGTTGGCCGACCATTCGATGAAAAAATGAACCGTGAATCGCCCTCATCGACAGCTACTATCGTAAAAATAATGCAAAATTATATATAAAAATGCAGAATAATTACGATAGGGTACTTCAAGTTTCTACGATCGTTGATCGTTTGGCATCGTAGCGCTATGCCGGCGCCTCGTTCGCTCGCTCGGCAGCGGGCAACGTGACGATGCGCGCACCGAGCAACTCGGCATCGCGCCGGTCGTGCGTGGCGGCGATCACGACCGAGGAGCCCTCACGCTCGCGGACGACGGCTGCGGCCTTCGCGCGCGCATCGTCGTCGAGACCCGAGAAGGCCTCGTCGAGCAGCAGGATGTCATGGGGAGCGAGGAGCGCCCGGGCGAGCGCGATGCGCTTGCGTTCGCCACCCGAGCAGGTGCCGGCGGGGGAGTGCATGCGCGCGCCGATGCCGAGGGCGCGCAGCAGCTCGGGCGCCCGGTTCCACGCCGTGCCGCCCGGCTCGAGCGGCAGGCGCACGTTGGCA
The DNA here is from genome assembly GCF_902150035.1 of Enorma burkinafasonensis. Taxonomy (GTDB): domain Bacteria; phylum Actinomycetota; class Coriobacteriia; order Coriobacteriales; family Coriobacteriaceae; genus Enorma; species Enorma burkinafasonensis. Next base: position 80,714 of record NZ_LR597505.1, on the reverse strand, counting down.
AGCGCGCTCGCCTGGTCGGCCAGGCGGTCGTCTTGGAACGCCATCGAGACCCGCGGCAACCAGCGCGGCTCGTCATCCATGATCACCGTGCCGCGATCGGCTCGCTCCAGGCCCGCGACGATGCGCAGAAGCGTCGTCTTGCCCGAGCCGGAGGGCGCCATGAGGCAGGCGGGGGTTCCCGGCCGCACGGAGAACGCGACATCCTCGAGCACGGTGCGCGCGCCATAGGATTTGGAGATGCCCTCGAGCGCGAGCCCCGCCTGGGCGTCGGTGCCCCCCATCGACGCCGCGGCGGAATCGACGCCCCGCCCGTCAACCGCCTCGAAGCGCCGCGCATGCCCCGCGCCGCCGCAGGCGACCGGCTCGAGCGCGCGGAGCGCCGAGCGCACGAGCCACGTGGTGAGCGAGCTCGCCGCGACGACGGCGATCGTCACGGCGAAGAGCCCGGCGGTGTCGAAGTAGACCTTCGCGTCGTAGACGGCCTCGCCGAGCGAGCCCGCGGGGATGCCGATGACCTCGGCCGCGACGCCGGCCTTCCAGGCCATGCCGAGGGCGGTGCCGAGTGCCGCCTCGAGGTGGGGGTAGAGCCGCGGCATGACGAGAAAGCGCAGGCGCCGCCCGCCTCCGATGCCGAACAGAGCCGCCGCCTCATCGAGCGCGGGGTCGGTCGAGCGCAGGCCGCCCAGCATGCTCTCGTACACCAAGGGCACGACGACGAGCATGACGACGAGCACCGCGAGGTTCGCGGCGCGCAGCCACACGAGCGCGAGCACCGTGATCGAGGCGACCGGAACGCTTTTCGCGAGCGCCATGGGCGGGGCGAGCAGGTCCTCGACGGCGCGCCAGCGCGACGCGGCGAGCGCCCCGATGCCGCCCGCGACCGCCCCCGCCGCGAAGCCCGCGGCGATGCGCGCGAGCGAGAAGGCGACGCGCCGCCAGAACGCGGGGTCGGGCACGAGCGCGGCGAGGCGCGCTCCGACCTCGAGGGGGCCGGGGAGCAGCAGCGGGCTGTCCCAGGCCATCGAGGCGACCTGCCAAAGCGCGACCCAGGCAACGACGGCCCAGGGGGCGAGGCGCTTGCGGGTGCGGCGCATGGGCTCGCCCTTACGCCTCGTAGTAGAAGTCGTCTGCGGGCAGCGCGCCGCCGACGGACTCGGGATCGGCGTCGTAGAGCGTCTCGAGATAGCCCTCGAGGCCGGAGCGCATCTCGTCGCCCGTCATGCAGACGATGTTGCAGTAGGGGATCGCCTTCTCGGCGACCGGGGCGGCGATGATCCCCGCGGCACCGATGAGCTGAGCCGCCGTGGCGGGGTCGTCGTTCACGAAGTCCACAGAGGCGGCGTAGGCGTCCAAGAACTCGGAGACCGTGGAGGGGAACTCGTCGGTGAACGCGCGGCGGGCCACGGCGACGCCGGTGATGAGCTGCGAGTCGGAGCCGTTCGCCTGCGCCGTCTCGTTCCACGCCTCGGTGAGGTCGAGCGCGATGCGCGCGCCTTCCACCTGCGCGAGGGCGCTCGTGGCGAACGGCTGGGGCAGCATGCACACGATACTCGGGTCCGTCTGGAGCGCCGCGAGGCACTCGGCGTGCTCGCTCACCCACTGGATGGTGACATCCGCCTCGGGATCGACCCCGTTCTCGCGGAGCAGGTACTCGAGGGCGTACTGCGGGGTGGATCCGCGCCCGGCCGAGTAGATGGTGCGGCCGGCGAGGTCGGCGATCTCGTGCACGGTATCGCCCGCCTCGACGATGTCGAGCACGCCGAGCGTGTTCACGCAGAGCACCGTGAGCGCGCCCTCGGTCTTCTGGTAGAGGGTCGCCGCGAGGTTGGCGGGCACGCAGAGCACGTCGAGGTCGCCTTGGATGAGCTGCGGGGCGAGCTCGTCGGCTGAACCGGCGAGCGTGAACTCGTAGCTGTTGGCGAGCGCATCGAGCCCGGCGGGGTTCTTGCCCACGGGGGAGTCCTCGGTAAGCTCGGTGCCGTTCGCCGCGGCGAGCTCCTCGACCGCGCCGGTGCCGTCCATGAGGCCGATGAGCCCCATGCCGGTGGGGCCCTGGAGCGCGCCCACGCGCATGGTGGTCACGACCTCGCCCGCGGCGGGTGCGCTGCCGGAGGCGGAGCCGGCGCTGCCGGTGCCTGCGGGCTCGCCGGTGCAGGCGGCGAGGCCGAGTCCGGCGAGGGTGGCGCCCGCGGCGCCCATGAGGGTGCGGCGGCTGATCGTGACCATCTGGGAATCCATACGCATGGGGGCTCCTTACCGTGGTGGAGGTGTCTTCAAGCCAGTATAGCGCGCGGTCCGGTGCGGCCTCGGCGCGCCGCCGACGGCCGCCCGGTGCCACCGGTGCTCCCAAGGGGCCTTGTGCCGCGTGCGCGGTGCCCGGGCGCGAGCCTGCCTCGGGCGCCGCGTCCGGTTCGCTAGGCGGGCGCGCCCGCGCGGTCAACGCGGAAGGGCATCTTCCAGTCCGCGTGGTCGGAGTGCAGGAGCTCCTCGGCGCGCTCGGAGAGCGGGGAGCCCAGGAAGTCCCGGTAGCAGGCCTGGACCGCCGGGTTCTCGTGGCTGAAGCGCAGCTCGCTCTGCTCGTCGATGATGCGCAGCGTGCAGCCGCGGTCGGCGGAGAGGTTGAAACCCTCGATGATGGGCTGCCCGCCGCCGCCCACGCAGCCGCCCGGGCACGCCATGATCTCGACGAAGTCGTAGGCGACCTCGCCGCGCTCGAGCGCGCGGCAGAGGGCGTCGGCGTTCGCGAGGCCGCTCGCCACGGCGACCTTGAGCGTGCGCCCGTCGAGGTCGAACTCGCGCTCGCGCCAGCCGCGCTCCGGGCCCTCGGAGCGCACGTCGCGGAAGGCGTCCGCATCGGGGTTCTCACCGGTGACCAAGTAGTAGGCCGAGCGGAGCGCCGCCTCCATGACGCCGCCCGTCACGCCGAAGATGTGGCCCGCGCCCGTCGCGATGCCGAGCGGCGTGTCGAACTCCTCCTCGTCGAGCAGGTCGACGTTCACGAAGCGCGACCGCAGCTGGCGCGTGAGCTCGCGCACGGTGAGGACGGCGTCGACGTCGGGGCCGATGCCCGTGGAGTCCATGCCGGGGTAGGCGGCCTCCATCTTCTTGGCGACGCACGGCATGTAGGAGACCACGTAGATGCGGGACGGGTCGACGTCGAGCAGCTGTGCGTAGTAGGTCTTGGCGAGGGCGCCGAAGATCTGCTGCGGCGACTTGGTGCTCGAGAGCTTGGCGGCGAGCTTGGGGTAGCGCGTCTTCACGAAGCGGACCCAGCCGGGGCAGCAGGAGGTGAACATCGGGCCCTCGGCGCCCTCCTTGAGATGCTCGATGAGCTCGCTGCCCTCCTCCATGATGGTGACGTCGGCGGCGAAGTCGGTGTCGAAGACGTAGTCGAAGCCCAGGCGGCGGATGGCGGCGACCATGCGGCCGGTCGTGGCGCGCTTGCCGTGCAGGTCGAGGTACTCCGCCCACGAGGAACGCACGGCGGGCGCGACCTGCGCGATGACGATCTTGTCGGGATCGTTGATGGCGGCGAAGACCTCGTCGGTGTCGTCGCGCTCGTGCAGGGCACCCGTGGGGCAGTTGGCGATGCACTGGCCGCAGTAGGCGCACTCGTCCTCGGCGATAGCGTCGACGTGCGCGCGGCTGCCGGAGTCCACGAGGTCCCACACGCCGAGCGCCTGGACCTTCTGGCAGGTCGAGACGCAGCGCAGGCAGTTCACGCACTTCTCGGGCTCGCGGACGAGCGGGAAGCGCGCGTCGATGGGCTTGGTCTCGAAGAACGTGGTGTAGGGGACCTCGTGCACGTTCATGCGGTCGGCGAGCGCCTGCAGCTGGCAGGTGCCGTTGCGGAAGCATGTGGGGCAGCGCCGGTCATGGCGCGAGAGGATGAGCTGCAGGTTGGCGGCGCGGGCGCGGCGCACGCGCGGGGTGTCGGTGTGCACGACCATGCCGTCGGCGACCCTGTTGTTGCAGGCTGCCACCAGGTGGTCGATCCCCTCGACTTCGACGAGGCATACGCGGCAGGCGCCGATCTCGTTGATGTCGCGCAGGTAGCAAAGCGTCGGGATCTCGATGCGGTGGTCGCGGGCGACCTCGAGGATGGTCGCGTCCTCGCACGCCTCGAAGGGCGTGCCGTCGATAGTTACGGTTACCATGACATACGTCCTTCCTCATGCAGGATGCCGCAGCCGAAGTGGTCGCAGTTCAGGCACCTGAGCGTCTCTTGGCGGATCTCCTGCTCGGAGAGGCCGTATTCGACCAGGTCGAAGTCGTGCACGCGCTCCTCGGTCGGGCGCTCGCCGAGCACCGAGCGGCCGCAGGGGACGCGGTCGTCGAGGCGCGGCGTGGGCAGGTCGATGTCCACGGAGACGGCATGATGGAAGCCAAGGTAGGTGTCGATCGAGCGGGCCGCCTTCTTGCCGTCGGCGATGGCGAGGATCACGGTCGCCGGCCCGCGCATGCAGTCGCCGCCGCTGAAGATGCCGGGATGCCCGGGCACCGCGAGCGTGTCGTCGACATCGAACTGCTTCCAGCTGGTGGGCAGGCCCGCATCGGCGAAGTAGTCGGACTGGATGTCCTGGCCGATGGCGATGATGACCACCTGGCAGGGGAACTCGTGCGCCGGGCGCTCGGCCTCGACGGGCGCGGGACGGCCGCGCTTCACCGGGCCGATGATCTGCGGCTGCGCCTTGAGCGCGCGCACGCGGCCGGCATCGTCGGTCAGGATCTCGAGCGGCGCCATGAGGTCGGCGATCTCGCAGCCGTCGGCGATCGTGCCCTCGATCTCCTCGGCGAGGGCGGTCATATCGGCCGTGCGGCGACGGTAGACCACGGTGACGCGCTTGGCGCCGCAGCGCACCGCGGAGCGCGCGGCGTCCATGGCGACGTTGCCGCCGCCCACCACGCACACCTCGAGACCGGTGTAGTCGGGCGTGTGCCCGAGGCCGATCTCGCGGAGCATCTCGACCGCGGGCACGACGCCCTCGGCGTCCTCGCCGGGCATGCGGAGCTTCTTGTCGCCGTGCGCGCCCATGGCGATGTAGACGACGTCGAAGTCGCGCTCGAGCTCGTCGAGCGTCACGTCCTCGCCCACGGTGACGCCGCAGCGGATCTCGACGCCGGCGGCCTCGATGGAGGCGATCTCGTCATCCAGGATGGTCTTGGGCAGGCGGTAGTTGGGGATGCCGTAGCGAAGCATCCCGCCCGCCTTCTCGCGCTGCTCGAAGGCCACGACCTCGTGCCCCATGCGGGCGAGGAAGTAGCCGCAGGTGAGGCCCGAGGGGCCGGCGCCCACGACGGCGACGCGCTTGCCGGTGGCGGGGCCCCGGTCCGAGGCGCGCGGCGCGGTCGCGTGGTCGACGGCGTAGCGCTTGATGCCGCGGATGTTCACGGCGTCGTCCACCATGGTGCGGCGGCAGGTCTCCTCGCAGGGGTGCTCGCACACGTACGCGCAGGCCGAGGGGAACGGGTTGTCCTTGCGGATGAGCTCGACGGCCTCCTCGAAGCGGCCGGCCGCGGTGAGCGCGATGTAGCCCGGGATGTCCACGTGCGCGGGGCAGCTCACCACGCAGGGCACGCCCTGGCTCGAGCTGCGCAGGCAGCGGCCCGTCTCGGCATGGTACTCGAAGTCGTCGCGGAACGCCTTGATGGACATGAGCACCTGCTCGGCCGCCTGGTAGCCCACCGCGCAGTCGGAGCTCACGCGGATCTGCTCCGCGAGGTCCTCGAGCCGCTCGATGGTGCCCGCCTCGGCGGTGCCGCCGATGATCTCCTCGAGCATGTCGGTCATGGCGCCCAGGCCCACGCGGCACGGCGTGCACTTGCCGCAGCTCTGGGCGTGCGCCACGCCCACGAGCGCCCGTGTCATGTCGACGGGGCAGGTGCCGCGGGCGTTCGCGCCCAGGCGGCGGCTCGTGTTGGCGCACATCTCGCCGAGCGCGCCATATGAGCTGTCGTTCTCAAACAGCATACGGTTCCCCTCTCTGCACTTCGGCCCCCGTGGGCGATACGGCGGGCCGACGTCCGAACCTTTACTCTAGCGTGACGCCGGGGGAGGGGTTCGCGCGAGCGGGCGGAATCGGCCGGTGAACGGTCGGCTGCATGAAAAGACCGGGACCGGCGTGAACCGGCCCCGGCGCTCTCGGGGTCTGCTGCGCTGCCCGGTGCCGGGCCGTCCTAGCGCTCGGCGAGCGGGACGTAGGTCACGTCCTCCATCACCGAGTTGTACGCCGGGCGGATGATGCGGTTCGCGCCGTAGAGCTCCTCCATGCGGTGCGCCGCCCAACCGGCCGTGCGCGCGACGGCGAAGATGGGGGTGAAGAGGTCCTCCGGCACGCCGAGCATGCTGTAGATGAAGCCGGTGTAGAGGTCGATGTTCGCGCAGATGGGCTTCGTGGTGCCGCGCTCCTCGCGCATGACCTGCGGGGCGAGCCGCTCGATGCGCTCGATGAGCGCGAACTCCTCGCCGAGTCCCTTCTGCTCGGCGAGGTTTCTGGCGTAGCGGCGGCACAGCTGCGCGCGCGGGTCAGAGAGCGTGTAGACCGCGTGCCCCATGCCGTATATGAGCCCCGCCCCGTCGAAGGCCTCGCGGTTCAGGATCTTCATGAGGTAGCCGGCCACCTCGCCGTCGTCGTCCCAGCGGCGCACGTGGGAGCGGATGTCCTCGTGCATGGCCATGACCTTGGAGTTGGCGCCGCCGTGGCGCGGGCCCTTGAGCGAGCCGATCGCCGCCGCGTAGGCGGAGTAGGCGTCGGTCGCGGAGCTGGAGAGCACGCGGCAGGCGAACGTGGAGTTGTTGCCGCCGCCGTGCTCGGCATGGAGCATGAGCATGACGTCGAGCAGCATCGCCTCGTCGCGGGTGAAGTCGTCGCCCTCGCGCAGGATCTGCAGGATGGTCTCGGCCATGGAATAGGTCTCGACGGGCCGCGGGATGTGGGCGCGCCGGCCCTCGAGCTCAGCCTGGCGGGTGGTGTGCGCGATGGCGGCGATGCGCGGCAGGCGCGCGAGAAGCGAGAGCGCGACGTCGACCTCGTGGTTGGGGCTCGTGTCGTCGGGCGTCTCGTCGAAGGCGTAGAGCAGGAGCACGGCGCGCGCGAGCACGTTCATGATGCTCTTCGAGGCGGTGGTCATCGGGAATTCGTGGATGTAGTCGGTCGGCAGCAGGCGCAGCCCGCCGATGCGCGCGCGTAGGGCCTCGAGCTCGTCGGCGCGGGGGAGCTGGCCGGTGAGCAGGAGGAACACGACCTCCTCGTAGCCGAAGCGCTGCTCCTGCTGGGCGTGGTCCACGAGCTCCTGGATGTCGTAGCCCCAGATGGTGAGCTTGCCCTCGTCGGGCACGACCGCGCCGTCGACCTTGCGGTAGCCGTGCACGTCGGAGATGCGCGTGAGGCCGGCCACCACGCCGGAGCCGTCGGCGTTGCGCAGGCCGCGCTTGACGTCGTGCTCGCGGAAGAGGGCCTCGTTGTACGGGGCGGTCGCCGCGCCGGCGTAGAGCCGCTCGGTGGCGGGGCCGATCTCGCGCGTCGAGGCGAAGTCGATCACGGATCGCTCGGCGAGGCTCAGGTGGTTGGTGTCGATCTCGGTCATCTTCATGGCGCGTTACCTCCGGTTCGCATGGTGGAGTCCGCCGCGGCCGCGCGTGCCATTCCGCGCTGGCCCGCCCCCCGATGCGGCTCGGGCCTTGTCGGTTCTTCCAGATGCGTCGCCCAGACTGCCCGGCTTACAGCCGGTACATGTAGTTGAAGACATCCTCGCGTTGGATGCGCACGTCGATGCCCAGGCGGGCGCCCTCGTCCGCGAGCTTCCCCTGCAGCGTGGTGAAGTCCGAGGCGCACGCGCCCATGTCGGCGATCATGGTCATCGTGAAGATGTCGTCGATGATGCTCTGCGTGATCTCGCGGATGTCCACGTGCTCGTCGCCGAGCACCTTCGAGATGTCCGCGACGATGCCGGGGCGGTTCTTGCCCAAGACGATGATGACGATGCGGTTGGAATCGGTGTCTGCCATCGGATGCCTTTCTTCCGGGTCGATCCGGCCGGTGCCTGTAGCGGCGTTCTACCCATTCTAGCGGACGCCTTGCGCGCGCGGCCGTCCGGGCGGCTTTGTTACGGGCCGGCTGCGGGGGCGTGGAGCCTTTGTGGGCCGGTGCCGATTCGCACGGCCTTTGGTGGGCTGTGCTATCCTTAGCGAGTTGTCTTGCCTTGGTCGGAAACCAAGGCGCCTATACGTCCTGGTCGGAAACCAGGACACGAGTATAAGGAGTCCCTGCATGAAACCTGGAATCCATCCCGAGTACATGGAGTGCACGGTGCGCTGCTCCTGCGGCAACACCTTCGTGACCCGTGCCACCGTCCCCGAGATCCGCGTCGAGCTCTGCAACGAGTGCCACCCGTTCTACACGGGCCAGCAGAAGTTCGTCGACACCGGCGGACGCGTCCAGCGCTTCGCCGACAAGTTCGGTGGCGCCGCCCAGGCCGCCCTCGAGCGCGAGGCCGCCAAGAAGGCCGAGCGCGCCAAGAAGGCCGAGGAGGAGGCCGCCCGTCGTGCCGCCGAGCGCGAGGCCAAGGCCGCCGAGAAGGCCAAGCGCGCCGCCAAGTTCGAGGCCGAGGCCGCCAAGAAGGCCGAGGAGGAGGCCGCCAAGGCCGCCGAGGCTCCGGTTGAGGCCGCAGCCGAGGAGGCTCCCGCCGCCGAGGAGACCGCTGCCGAGTAGCGCTTCCGTCATAGGAACGTCAGGACCCCCGTACCGCATCTGAACTGCGGTGCGGGGGTCTCTCGTTTGCAAGGCACGATGCCCGTCGCGCGGCGGGGCGCATGCGCGCTCTGTCGCGGGGCTACGGTTGCTTCGGGGCGGTCGTGGGCTCGACGGCTGCCGCCTTGGGCGCGCGGCGCTTGCCCGTGAAGCGGTCGACCTCGATGCGCCAGACGCTCGTGCGCTCGATGATCCCGGGGCCGAACGCGACGGGCGCCTTAGGCGCCAGGTGCTCCATGATCTTGGTGAGGCCGAAGACCTTGTCCTCGCCGCTCGCGACCGGGTAGATGCGGCCCGAGCCCATGATGCTGCGGAAGGCGAAGGAATACTGGCAGGCGTACGGGCCGGTGATGACCCCGTCCTCGCAGTCCATCTCGATGGCGACCGGCACCCCGTCAGCGCCGCCAGCGCTGAACGCCTCGCTCTTGCGGCCCTCGGCGGCGGAATGGAGCCAGAGGGTGAGATGCGGGGCGCCGCTGCCCGCGTCCTCGGCGTCCCATTCGAAGCCGAAGCTCATGGGCACGATGAACATGCCCTCTCCGTCCGCGGCGCCGATGCGCACGGTCCGGCACGCCTCCACGATCGACTTGAGCTCGTCGATATCGGTGACCTCGCGTTTGTGTAGCCTCATGGGTTTCATGTCGGTCCTTTCCGGGTAGGGTGGCGACCGCGGTGCGGGCTCCCTTTAGTATGCGCATCGCGCACGCGTTTGGCCAGTGCGCCTGCGACGGCGCGTCTCCCGCGCCGGGCGCCCTCGCATGGTTTCTCCGTGCGCATACGCAACCTGCATGCAGCGCGCACGGCAAACGGCTAGAGTTAAGCAGTCTGAGTATGCCCATCGGAGGGGCGGCATATCGGGTTCGCGCGCGAAGCCGCGCGGGCGGTGCCGCGACCTCTTGCAATGCAGAAGGGTCATCGCATGGGACTGTTCTCTAAAATCCTTTCCGTCGGTGCCGACAAGGAGCTCAAGCGCTACCAGAAGACCGTCCAGCGCATCAACGAGCTCGAGCCGACGTACGAGAAGATGGACGACGCCGAGCTCGCCCGCCAGACCGAGCTCTTCCGCGAGCGCTACGAGGCGGGGGAGACGCTCGACGACCTTCTGCCCGAGGCCTTCGCCGTCGTGCGCGAGGCGAGCCGCCGCACCACGGGGCTCCGCCACTTCGACGTGCAGCTCATCGGCGGCATGGCGCTCCATGAGGGGCAGATCGCCGAGATGAAGACCGGCGAGGGCAAGACGCTCGTCTCCACGCTCGCCGGCTACCTGAACGCCATCCCCGGCACGGGCGTGCACATCGTCACCGTGAACGACTACCTCGCCAAGCGTGACTCCGAGTGGATGGGGCGCATCTACCGCTTCCTGGGCATGGAGGTCGGCCTGCTGCAGAACGGCATGCGGCTCGACGCCAAGCGCCCGGCCTACGCGGCCGACGTCACCTACGGCACCAACTCGGAGTTCGGCTTCGACTACCTGCGCGACAACATGGTCGTCCGGCCCGAGCAGCGCGTCCAGCGCGGGCACGTCTACGCCATCGTCGACGAGGTCGACTCGATCTTGATCGACGAGGCGCGCACCCCGCTCATCATCTCCGGCCAGGGCACCAAGTCGGCGAGCACCTACAAGGACTTCGCCCGCGCCGTGCGCGGCCTCAAGCGCGCGCCCGAGGTCGTGCGCGACCCGCTCAGCCCCGAGCCCGCGCCCGAGCCCGACGGCGACTTCGTGATGGACGAGGCGAAGCACACGATCGCCGCCACCGAGCGCGGCCTCAAGAAGATCGAGCAGCGCCTCGGCATCGACGACATCTACGCCGACCTCTCCGGCCAGCTCGTGAACCACCTGCAGCAGGCGCTCAAGGCCCAGTACATGTTCCACCGCGACAAGCAGTACGTGGTCGTGAACGGCGAGGTCAAGATCGTCGACGAGTTCACGGGCCGCATCATGGAGGGCAGGCGCTACTCCGAGGGCCTGCACCAGGCCATCGAGGCCAAAGAGGGCGTGCTCGTGCGCGAGGAGAACCAGACCCTTGCCACCATCACCCTGCAGAACTACTTCCGCCTCTACGACAAGCTCTCGGGCATGACGGGTACCGCGCTCACCGAGGACGCCGAGTTCCGCCAGATCTACAACCTGCCGGTCCAGGTCATCCCGCCCAACAAGCCGGTCATCCGCATCGACCACGACGACCTCGTCTACCGCACCGTCGAGTCCAAGTACCGCGCCGTCGCCGACGAGGTGGCCGAGCGCCATGCGGCGGGCCAGCCGGTGCTCGTGGGCACCGTCTCGATCGAGAGCTCCGAGAAGCTCTCGCGCCTGCTCGACAAGCGCGGCATCAAGCACGAGGTCCTGAATGCCAAGTACCACGAGCGCGAGGCGCACATCGTCGCGCAGGCGGGCCGCCTGGGCGCGGTGACCATCGCGACCAACATGGCCGGCCGCGGCACGGACATCCTGCTCGGCGGCAACCCCGAGGAGCTCGCGCACGAGATGGTCGACGCGCTCGGTCTCGACCCGGAGGCCGAGGGCTTCGAGGAGCGCCACGCCGCGGAGCTCGAGCGCGCCGGCCTCGAGGCCGAGGAGATCTGCAAGAAGGAGCACGAGCAGGTCGTCGCCGCGGGCGGCCTTGTGGTGATCGGCACCGAGCGGCACGAGAGCCGCCGTATCGACAACCAGCTGCGCGGCCGCTCCGGCCGCCAGGGCGACCCCGGCGAGACGCAGTTCTACCTCTCGCTCGAGGACGACCTCATGCGCCTGTTCGGCGGCGATCGCATGGACAAGATCTCCGGTCTCATGCAGGGCGCCGACATGGAGGACCTGCCGCTCCAGCACAAGTGGATCTCGAAGGCCGTCGAGGGCGCCCAGCGCAAGGTCGAGAACATCAACTTCTCCATGCGCAAGAACGTCCTCGAGTACGACGACGTCATGAACACGCAGCGCAAGGAGATCTACGCCGAGCGCAACAAGATCCTGGACGGCAAGGACCTCACCGAGCACATCGATACGGTCATCGCGGACACGGTGGCGCGCTGCGTCGCGGAGTTCTGCCCGAAGGACTCCCGCGAGGGCGAGCGCGACCTCGAGGGCCTGCGCAAGTGGGTCGTTGAGCTCACCGGCGACCACGACGCCCCCGAGTTCGAGGACGCCTCCTACGACGAGCTCGTCGAGCGCGTCCACGCCTACGTGACCGAGCGCTACGACGCGAAGGCCGCCCGCCTGGGCGAGGAGCTCATGCGCGACCTCAACACCCAGGTCATGCTCCGCGTCATCGACACCCGCTGGATGAGCTACCTGCAGGAGATGGACTACCTCAAGCAGGGCATCGGGCTTCGCGGCTTCGGCCAGCGCGACCCGCTCACCGAGTACAAGGCCGAGGCGCACCACGCGTTCCACATCCTCGTCGACACGATGTACGAGGACTACCTGCGCACCGTGCTGCGCATCGAGGTCAAGCAGGCCCCGCGCGCGACGCAGCGCACCGAGGACGACGCCCCGCTGCGCGGCGCCCACTTCTCGGGCCCCGCCGACGTCGACGGGGCGGGTGGCTCCTCGACGTTCCGTCGCGAGGCCGCGGCGCAGGCGGCGAACGCCGTCGGGCGCGCGCCCGCACCGGCCCAAGGCAAGGTCAAGACCTTCGTCAAGGCCGAGAGCGGCGACCCCTTCGCGAACGTGGGCAGAAACGACCCCTGCCCCTGCGGCAGCGGCAAGAAGTTCAAGAACTGCCACGGCAGGAACCGCTAATGGCCGAGATCAGCGACATCACGCCCGAGGCGCTCGACGTGCTCGCCGCCCGGCTCGCCGAGGTCGAGACCTACCTGCACCTCGATGAGAAGCGCGGCCGCGTGGCCGAGCTCGAGCGCCTGAGCGCGCAGCCGGGCTTCTGGGACGACGCCGACCGCGCCCGCGCCACCATGGCCGAGCTCTCGGCGGCGAAAGACGATGTCGAGTCCTTCGCGCGCGCCGAGGGCCAGCTCGCCGACGTGCGCGCCGCCTTCGAGCTCGCCTCCGAGATGGACGATGCCGACGAGGCGGCCGAGTTCCTGGGCGAGGCGGCGTCGACCGTCGCCGCGCTCAAGCAGGGGATCGACCAGATGGAGCTCTCCAGCTGGTTCACCGGGGAGTTCGACCACGGCGACGCCATCGTGACCATCAAGCCCGGCCAGGGCGGCCTGGAGGCCCAGGACTGGACCTTCATGCTCTTCAAGATGTACATGAAGTACTGCGAGCGCCGCGGCTGGAAGGTCACGGTGAACGACTGCCCCGCCGCCGAGGTCATCGGCATCGACCGCGCGACCTTCACGGTCGAGGGCAAGGACGCGTTCGGCATGCTCCGCGCCGAAGCCGGCGTGCACCGCCTCGTGCGCATCAGCCCCACGGACCTCAAGAAGCGCCGCCAGACGACGTTCGCTGGCGTCGAGGTCATCCCGGTTCTGCCCGACGACATCGAGATCGAGATCGCCCCGGACGACATCCGCGTGGACGTCTACCACGCGAGCGGTCCCGGCGGCCAGGGCGTCAACACCACCGACTCGGCGGTCCGCGTGACGCACCTGCCCACGGGCATCGTCGTCACCTGCCAGAACGAGCGCAGCCAGATCCAGAACAAGGCGGCGTGCATGCAGATCCTGAAGGCGCGCCTCTTCGAGCTCGAGCTCCAGAAGCGCGAGGAGGCCCTGGACGAGATCCGCGGCCCCAAGACCGATATCGGGTTCGGCAACCAGATCCGCAGCTACGTGCTGTATCCCTACCAGATGGTCAAGGACCTGCGCACGGGCGTGGAGACGGGCAACGTCGACGCGGTGCTCGAGGACGGCGACCTGGACCCGTTCATCATCGGCTACCACCGGTGGGCGACCGGCAACGCCGAGACGGCCGCGGAGTGACGTAGACCAGACAACGTAATACAGGTGGGGTTACGGGGCGCGCCCGCGCGTGCTACAATCCTTCTGGCCGGATGGCGGCTGCTGCCCGCCACGGCCTCCAGATGCATATCATCCGACGTCATGCGCCTGTTAGGGTACGGCGGTGCGCCGCGTAGCGGCGGCCGTGCGCAGAGAGGAGCGGGCCATGGCGACCAGGCCTAGCCAAACCAGGGAGCGCATCAAGCGCCTCATCCGTTCTCGTTTCGTGCGCGACCTGCCCATCGTGGTCGCCGGCTGCGCGATCGCCGCGCTCGCGGTCGACCTCTTCATGGTCCCCAACGGGCTCGCGGCGGGCGGCCTCACGGGTCTCGCGACCATCCTCTCCGCGGTGGCGAACAGCTACGGGTTCTACCTGCCCATTGGTCTTCAGACCATCGTGATGAACGCGCTGCTGCTCTTGCTGGTGCTCCGTACGGGAGGGGTCCGCTACGTGGTCCAGACCGTCACCGGGTTCGTGCTCTTCGGCTTCTTCTGCGACCTCTTCATGCCGCTCGCCGACATGATCGAGCAGGGCGAGCTCGTGCTCTCGGCCTTGTGGGGCGGCATCATCTCGGGCATCGGCTACGGGCTCGTGTTCCGCGCGGGCGGCAACACCGGCGGCTCGGACACCATCGCGCAGATCATCTCGCGCAAGACCTCGTTTCCCGTGGGCGGCACGGTCATGGCGCTCGACGTGGCCGTGTGCGCGGCGTCCATCCCGGTCTTCTCGCTCACGAACGCGCTCTACGCGGCGCTCTCGATGGTGCTCGCCGGCTACGTGATCGACATGGTGGTCGACGGAGGCAACCGCGAGCGCGCGGCCTTCATCATCTCGCGCCGCTACGACGAGATCTCTCACGACATCATGCACGGCATGGTGCGTGGCGTGACCTGCCTGGACGCCATCGGCATGTGGAGCGGCGAGAAGCGCCCCGTGCTCATGGTGGTGCTGAGCCCACGCGAGGTCTCCTACCTCAAGGCCATCGTGCTCGAGCGCGACCCCGACGCCATCGTGATCATCACCGACGTCAACGAGGCGATGGGTGAGGGTTTCAAGGAGCTTGGGAAGTAAGTAAGGGCCGCCGCGGGCGGCAAGGCGGCTTTGTCCGCATAAGGTTTCCTGCACGTTGCGAAAAGATGGTGCAGGGGCGCGCCGGTCCTGCGGGGCGGGTTGTAGCTGCTATGATGAACCCGTCTTTGGCGACTTCCTACTTCGAAGGGATGGACATGGCAACTGAACAGCTCAGGCGTGCCTGCGCGCGGAGCGACGAGGAGATCGCCCTCATCGCCAACCGCATGCGCCGCGACGAGATCGAGATGCTCGCGGCGGCGGGCAGCGGGCACCCGGGTGGGTCGCTTTCGGCGACCGACATCATGGCGACGCTCTTCTTCTCCGGCGTGATGGGCTACGACCCCGCCGACCCGGAGTGCGCCGAGCGCGACCGCTTCGTGCTCTCCAAGGGGCACGCGGCGCCGGCGCTCTACGCCGTGCTCGCGCAGGTGGGCTACCTGCCGCATGAGGAGCTCGCCACCCTGCGCAAGTTCGGTTCGCGCCTGCAGGGCCATCCCGACTGCCACGCCTGCCCCGGCGTCGAGGTCTGCACCGGCTCGCTCGGCCAGGGCCTGTCCGTCGCCTCCGGCATGGCGCTCGGCATGAAGCTCGACGCCGCCCGCGAGGGCGCCGCGCCCCGCCGCGCGTTCGTCCTGCTCGGCGGCGGCGAGCTGCAGGAGGGCCAGAACTGGGAGGCCGCGATGTTCGCGTCGCATCAGGGCCTCGACAACCTCGTCGCCATCGTCGACAGCAACAACCTGCAGATCGACGGCCACGTGAGCGACGTGTGCGCCGTGCAGCCGCTCGACGCGCGCTTCGAGGCGTTCGGCTGGAACGTCATCACCGTCACCGACGGCCACAGCGTGCCGGCGGTGCGCGCCGCGCTCGAGGCCGCCGTCGCGCACGAGGGCGCGCCCACGGCCATCGTCTGCGCCACCGTCAAGGGCAAGGGCGTCTCGTTCATGGAGGACCAGGTGGGCTGGCACGGCAACGCGCCGAGCGCCGAGCAGGCGAAGACCGCCCTGGCAGAGATCGATGCGGCCGGCGATGAGCTCGCCCGCGCCGTTAAGGAGGCGTAAGCGATGGCGAAGGCGACGCGTGCCGCGTTCGGCGAGACACTCATCGAGCTCGTCGAGGCGGGCATGGATATCATGGCGGTCGACGCCGACCTGTGCGGCTCGACCACCACGGCCAAGTTCGGTGCCGCCTACCCCGACCGCCTGGTCGACGTGGGTATCGCCGAGCAGAACATGATCGGCGTGGCCTCGGGCCTCGCGCTCACCGGGCGCACGGTCTTCACGGGCTCGTTCGCCGTGTTCGGCTCCGGCCGCTGCTACGAGCAGATCCGCAACACCGTGTGCGACTCCGGCCTCGACGTGAAGGTCTGCCCCACGCACGCGGGCATCACCGTGGGCGCCGACGGCGCCACGCACCAGATGCTCGAGGACATCGCGCTCATGCGCGTGCTCCCCGGCATGCGCGTGCTCGTGCCCGCCGACTACGCGAGCGCCAAGGCGGCGATCCGCCTGGCCGCGAAGACCCCCGGCCCCTTCTACGTGCGATTGGGCCGCGAGCCGCTGCCCGAGGTCTACGGTGACGACTTCTCCTGCGAGCTGCCGTTCGCGCGGGTGCTCCGCGAGGGCGCGGACATCTCGATCATGGCGTGCGGCGTCGAGGTCGCGCATGCCCTCAAGGCCGCCGAGGAGCTCGCAGCCGAGGGCGTCTCCGCCGAGGTCGTGGATATCATGAGCGTGAAGCCCCTCGACGAGGAGACCATCATCGCCTCCGCCGCCAAGTGCGGGCGTGTGCTCACGGTGGAGGAGCACAGCGTCTACGGCGGCATGGGTTCCGCCGTGGCTGAGCTCCTCTCCGAGAAGCACCCCGTCCAGGTGACCCGCCTCGGCCTCACCACCTTCGGCCAGTCGGGCGGCGCCGCGGAGCTGCTCGCCCACTACGGCATCGACGCGGCGGGCATCGCGCGCCGCGTGCGCGAGGTGCTCGGACGCTAGGACATCGCGTATACATGCGACCGTCGGACGCCGTCGCCCCGAGCGGGCGGCGGCGTCCGTTGCTGTTTCTGTGCATATGGGTCGTTCCTGCTACAATAGGCAGGTCTGTAGTTCAATCGCACGACTTGAAGGAGCCTCTGTGGGAAGCCACTTTCGCAAGCCGAGTGACGGGCAGGATGCTCCGCTGCATCAGGAAACGCAGCCTGCTTCGCACTTCGCGTACTCCTCGGAACCGGCTCAGCAGCCTTCGCTGAACCCGTCGTCTGCGGCACCGTCCCTCGACGCCGATGCGGCGCAGGATCCGTTCGCCTATCACCCATCCATTGACGATGCGGCGGCCCAGGCGCCGCTCAACCCCATCCTCAACGTGCCCGCGCCCGCGGCGCCTGCCGTGTCGCCGAGCGACACCGGCGCGTTCATGGCGAGCGCCGGCGTCCGCGTGCCGGACGTCACCGCGCCCGCGGTGCCCGCGGTGACCGCCGACCAGGCCGACGAGGTCGCCTCCCTCGACAGCGCGCTCGAGAGCTCGGACTTCACGTCCGTGTTCGCGCCGGTCGGCGACTCGCGCAAGAAGATGGCGCGCGAGGCCGGCGTCGAGCCCGTCATCCTCATGGAGCACGTGACCAAGGTCTACCCGGCGCAGCCGAACAAGCCCGCGCTCGAGGACGTCAACATCGAGATCTACCCGGGTGAGTTCGTCTTTTTGGTGGGCCATTCCGGCTCCGGCAAGTCGACCCTGCTGCGCACCATCATGCGCGAGGTCAAGCCCACGTCCGGCCGCGTGATCGTGGCGGGCCAGGACCTCACCCGCATCCGCAACCGCAAGGTGCCCTACCTGCGCCGCCAGATGGGCATCGTGTTCCAGGACTTCCGCCTGCTGCCCAACAAGACCGCGTACGAGAACGTGGCCTTCGCCCTCGAGTGCATCGGCAAGCCGCGCGGCGTCATCCGCTCCCAGGTGCCCGAGGTGCTGCGCCTCGTGGGTCTCGGTGACCAGATGAAGTCGCGCCCCGACCAGCTCTCCGGCGGCGAGCAGCAGCGCGTGAACGTCGCGCGCGCGATGGTCAACCGACCGCCGCTGCTCATCTGCGACGAGCCCACGGGCAACCTCGACCCGGCGATCTCGCTGGGCATCATGAAGCTCTTGGAGCGCATCAACCGTACGGGTACCACGGTCATCGTGGCCACCCATGACCGCGAGATGGTCGACTCCATGCACCGGCGCGTGATCGCGCTCGAGGCAGGCCATGTCATCCGCGACCAGGAGAGGGGAGGCTACGGTAACTATGGCGCCTTCTAACCTCGGCTACTCGCTGCGCGAGGCCTTCAGCCACTTCGGCCGCAACTGGACCACGTCGGTCGGCGCGGTCATCACCATCTTCCTGTCGCTGTTCATCATCGGCCTGTTCATCATCGGCTCCGCCATGATCACCTCGGCCATCGGCACGATCGAGGACTCGGTCACCATCAACGCGTTCATCTCGGACGAGGCGTCCGACGAGGACGTCGAGGCGTTCCGCGCCACGCTTGAGAGCTGGGACAACGTCGCGAACGTCGACTTCCGCTCCAAGGATGAGGCGCTCGAGGCCTGGCAGGGCATGACCGATAACGCCGACTCCACGCTCTCCGCGCTCGACGGCGAGAACCCGCTGCCGCGCTCGTTCGTGATCGAGATGGAGGACTCCTCGCAGGTCGAGGCCATGGCCGACCGCATCAAGGAGGACCCCGGCTTCCAGGCGATCGCCGACGGCGGCGACGTCGACGGCAGCGTCCTCTACAGCCAGGAGGAGGTCGGCCGCCTCTTCCAGATCACCGGCTACATCCGCGTCGCGCTCATCGTGCTCGTGGCGCTCTTGACCTTCATCGCCTTCATCTTCATCAACAACACCATCCGCCTCTCCATCACGGCGCGTCGCCGCGAGATCGCCATCATGCGCCTCGTGGGCGCCTCGAACGGCTTCATTCGCGGGCCGTTCATCACGGAGGGCGTGCTGCAGGCCCTGCTCGGTGCCGCCCTCTCCATCGGCGTGCTCGAGCTCATCCGCAACCTGCTCATGCCGCGCCTGCATACGATGGTGAGCTGGCTGTCGTTCGACGTGCCGCTCGACATCTTCCTCATGACGTACGGCGCGCTCGTGGTCGTGGGCATCGTGATCGGCCTGTTCGGCTCCGCGATCGCCATGAGGCGCTACCTCAAGGTGTAGCGTACCGCTGACCTCGTCAGGGGCCGGCCATCCTCGGTGCTGCGATTCCCGCGACCCGGTCGCGCGCAGGCGGGGGTGGCCGGCCCTTTGCTCTATCGGGGCGATGGGCGGGGTGTCGAGGCGGCGGGGCGTGAGATGCGCGGGCCCTGCGAGCGGTGGGGCACGACACCAGATGGGTACGAGGATTGCGAGAAGGAGGGCTCCATGGGACGCAAGCGACATGCGGCGAACCGCCGCAAGCCGACCCGCGGCCAGCGCCGGCCGAGCCTCACCGGCACCGTGCGGCTCACCGAGGCGGGCGGTACGGTCGAGACGGCCGAGGGGACCTTCAGGCTCGCGGGCAGGTCGCTCCGCGAGGTCATGGCGGGCGATACCGTCGCCATCAGCACGCACCGCGGCAACCGCGGCGAGCGGCGCGCGGTCGTCGAGGGCGTCATCGAGCGCGCGGCGACCACAGTCGTGGGCACCTTCGCGCCGGCGGGCCCCTTGGGTTGCGTGCGCCCCCTGGACACGCGCCTCAAGGCCGATTTCTTCGTTCTTCCGCGCGACCGCTCCGCCCAGGAGCTCGGCGTGCGCGAGGGCGACGTGGTGAGCGCGCGCATCGAGAGCTACCCTTCGCGCTACGAGTCGGGCGTGGTGACCATCGAGCGGCGGCTGGGCGACGCCGATGCGCCCGATTTGGGCATCCGCTGCATCATGGCGCGCTACGACCTCGAGGACGGCTATCCCGAGCCAGCGCTCCGCGCGGCGGAGGGCCTCGCGCTCGATATCGAGGGCGCGCTCGCGGACCCGCTCCGCCGCGACGTCCGCGACGCGTTCGCCCTGACCATCGACCCCGTCGACGCGCGCGACTTCGACGACGCCATATCGATCGCGCGCCGCGCGGACGGCGGCTTCGACCTCATGGTCCATATCGCGGACGTGTCGCACTTCGTCGCCTGGGAGGACGCGATTGACCTCGAGGCGCGCCGCCGGGCGACCTCGGTCTACCTTGCGGACCGCGTGCTGCCCATGCTGCCCGAGAGGCTCTCGTGCGACCTCTGCTCGCTGCGGCCCGGCGAGGACCGCCTGGCGTTCACGGTCGCGATGCGCTTCGATGGGCGGGGGCGCCTGCGCGGGGGCGAGGCCTTCCCGAGCGCCATGCGCTCGCGGGTGCGCCTCTCCTACGACCAGGCCGATGCCGTGCTCGAGGGGGATGCCTCTACGGCGACCGAGGAGCTGCGCACCGCGGCGGCCGCGGGCGTCGACCTCGCGGCCTTCCTTGCGGACGCCGCCGAGCTCGCGCGCTTGCGCAGGCGGCTGCGGTTCGAGCGCGGCGCGGTCGACTTCGACACCGTCGAGGTCCATGCCCTGCTCGACGAGGAGGGCTGGCCCTACGAGCTCGCGAGCCGGCACCGCACCGAGGCCACCGGCCTCATCGAGGAGGCCATGCTCGCCGCCAACGAGTTCGTGGCGGAGTGGCTCTCCGCGCGCGACATCGTCTGCGCGTACCGCGTCCACGACCGTCCCTCGCCGGACCATCTGCACGACGCGGCGGCGACCCTCGCGGAGCTCGGTATCGTGAGCCGGCAGGAGGCAGCGGAGATCTCGCTCGGCAGTCAGGCGGCCATGCGCGCCGTGCTCGCGCGCGCTGCCGGCACGCCGTCTGCCGAGCTCGTGAACGCGCTGCTCCTGCGCGCGATGCAGCGGGCGGTCTACCGGCCGGAGAACGCGGGCCACTACGCGCTCGCGGCGAGTGCGTACTGCCATTTCACGAGCCCGATCCGCCGCTATCCGGACCTCCTTGTGCACCGTGCCCTCAAGGTCGCGCTCGCCCGTGAGCGCCTGGGCGAGCGGGCGGCCCGCGAGCGCATGCGCGCGCTCACCGGCCAGGGCCGCGAGTGCCTGGAGCGCATCGCGCCCGCCCTCTGCCGCTCCTCGAGCGACCGCGAGCGCATCGCGGACGCGGCGGGCCGCGCCTCCCAGAAGGTCGAGGTGGCGCGCTACTTCTCCCGCCGCGTGGGCGAGCGCCTGAGGGGCACCGTGACTTGGGTGGACCAGCTCGGCGCGTTCGTGCGCCTGGAGGGGTCGGAGGCAGAGGGCCTCATCCACGTGCGCGACCTGGGCGACGAATGGTTCGAGCTCGACGAGCGCGCCCTCACCTACACCGGGGCGGCGACCGGCCGTACGGTCCGCCCGGGCGATCGGGTGATCGTCGAGGTGCGGCGTTGCGACGTCCTGCGCGGGCATCTCGATCTCGCGCTCGTCGCGGGCCCGCGTACGCTACACTGATAGCCTTGACGATAGGAGGGGCCATGGACCTGCCGTTCGACGAGAACGACCTCAACCGCATAGAGAACTTCCTGGGGCAAGGGGACACCGAGGCCGCCCTTCCCGCCCTGCTGGAGCTGCGCGACGCCGTCGAGGACTATGCCGCCACCGCGTGCCCGGCGAGCGATGAGGTGCAGTACTTCTGCTTCGCCGACGCCTTCGAGCGCCTCGCGTACCGGCGCGTCGAGGGCGACCCGCGCACGCTCGTGCAGGTGGGGGCACCCTTCGACCGCGTGTACGCCGATCTGGCCTTCGCCTACATCAGCCAGCAGGAGCACGCGCTCGCGCGCGACGCCCTCATGCAGGCGGTGCGCTGGGACCCCATGAACTGCGCGTACAGGCTCGACCTGGCGGAGCTCTTCCATATGCTCGGCGACCGGCAGGAGTGGGCGTCGCTGTCGTTCTCGGTGCTCGAGCGCGCCGCGGACGCCGCGCATGTCGGCCGCGCCTACGCCGCGCTCGGTGAGTTCTTCCTCGACGAGGGAGAGGGCGCCGCGGCTGCCGGATGCGCGCGCCGTGCCGCCCGCTTCGCGCCCACGGACGGCCATACGCGCCGGCTGCTCGCCCGCCTCATGGACGAGGCGCCCGACGCCGCCGAGCTCTCCGACGACGAGGCGACCTCGGCTCTCGCCGCCCAGGGCGTCCCGACCGACCCCAATGCCGAGATCGCCATCTGCCTCATCATGTGCGCGACCGATGCCTCGCAGGCGGGCGACCGCGACGAGGCGGCGCGCCTGACGCTCCGCGCTCGCGACCTGGTGGGGGAGGACGCCGTGCGGGCGCTCATCCAGCTCGTCCGCGAATCCGATGCCGAGCTCGCCGCCGAGCGCGGCGACGACCCCGAGGAGGCGAGCGCCGATGCCCACGCGTAGGGAGCGCAAGACCATCGCCAAGAACCGCTCCGCCCGGCACGAGTACTTCATCGAGGAGACCTACGAGTGCGGCGTGTCGCTCACCGGCACCGAGGTGAAGAGCCTGCGCGAGCGCGCCTGCCAGATCACCGACACCTTCGCCCTCATCCGCGGCGGCGAGTGCTGGCTCGTGGGGGTGCACATCCATCCCTACAGCCACGGCACCATCTTCAACCGCGATCCCGACCGGCGCCGCAAGCTATTGCTGCACCGCAAGGAGATCGACCATCTCGACGCCAAGCTGCGCACGCGCGGCTACGCGCTCGTGCCGCTTGAGCTCTACTTCGACGCGAACGGCCGGGTGAAGCTCCTGCTGGGCCTCGGCCGCGGCAAGAAGCTCTACGACAAGCGCGAGGACATGGCCAAGCGCGACATGCAGCGCGAGATCGAGCGCGCCCTCAAGGAGCGCAACCGCTAGCCGGCATGTTCCGCGGCTCGGCGCGTCGCGTTCGCAGAATCCCCCTGCGCGTAGGGGGCCGCAATGGGTACCATACGGGCAACTACCCGGTCCCACCCGATGGGAAGGAGCCCCATGGACCTCACAGCATTCTTCAAGATGAGCTACGGCCTGTACGTCGTCTCGGCCGAGGCCGACGGCAGGCGCGCCGGCTGCGTGGTGAACACGGCCGTCCAGGTCACGGCGGAGCCGCCGCGCGTCTCGGTGGCGGTGAACAAGGAGAACGTCACCGCGGGTGTGATCGCCGCGGCGGGCGCCTTCACGGTCACGGTCATCGACAAGACGGCCGACATGCCCTATATCGGCAACTTCGGCTTCCGTTCGAGCGACACCTACGACAAGTTCGAGAAGTACGGCTGCGAGACGTCGACGGTGGGCAGCCCCTACTCGCCCGAGCACGTCTGCGCCCTGCTCGCCTGCCGTCTCATCGATACCGTCGATGTGGGCACGCACTACCTCTTCATCGGCGAGGTCGCCGACGCGCAGGTGCTCTCGGACGAGGAGCCCCTCACGTACGGCTACTACCATGCCGTGCTCAAGGGGAAGACACCGCCCAAGGCATCCTCGTACCAGGCATCGTAGGCCGTCTCGGAGCTGCTCCGCGCATATCTTATCGAGAATGTGTCCTAAATGTTTAAGATTCCCTGATCGGCGCTCGATAGGTTTGAGAACGGTCGGGGTGGATATACTACCGGTAAGTTCATCGCCTATGAAAGGATGGTCCCCATGGCTGACGAGAAGACCTACAAGTTCGTGTGCGTCGTCTGCGGCTACGAGGTCGAGGTCGATACGCCCGAGCTGCCCGAGGACTTCGTGTGCCCCGTCTGCGGCGTCGGTCCCGATCAGTTCGAGCTGGTCGAGGAGTAGATCGCTCCGCATCCACGAAGGATCGGCTGTCTAGCGAAGGGCCGCGAGTTCGCTCGCGGCCCTTGTTCGTCTCGCGCCCGGGCGAAGCGGTGCGATATGTCGGTTTACCTTCTGGGGCGGTCTATCGATGGCATGGGGAGAGGTGCTGGCGGCCAGGTGGATGATGCATCCCGGGGTTGGTGTCGTAAGAACGCGCATCGTCGTACGAATCATGCAGATGAACCACTGGTATCGTACGAATTCTGCATTCCATCAGTATCATCGTAATTAATATGTAAAATCTAATAAACTTCTGAATTTATCTTACGATAGGATTGGTAGAAATGCAGAAAATGTACGATAGTCAATCTCAGAATGCATTAATCGTACGATAGAATTTCATGAATGCATAAACATTACGATAGTGAAATTCAGAATGCAGAAACAGTGCGAATCTTTTTTTGAGAATGAAGAAATCTTACGATAGTAATGCGGTAGGCATAATCCGCATGATACGACGGTGGATTTGGGGGCGCAGGACCGTTGCGGTCTCTTGAGCGTCCGTAGGGGGAACGGCATACATGGATCACGGCTCCGATTGTGCCGTCGGGGCGCGGTCGATGCGGGCGCTTGAGACCTTGTTGATGAAGCGTCAAAATAGGGCGCACGAACCGTCCGATCCGGGGAGCCGCGGGTGCGGAGCCCGGCGGGGGAGGCGGAGCGTCTTGGATGCGGTCGCGAGGGGGCGCCATGTGGGCATATGAGAGCGTTTTCTACCAGATCTTCCCGCTCGGTATGTGCGGGGCACCGCAGGTAAACGACGGCGTTTGCGTGCCGCGCGTGCGCCATATCGCCGACTGGGCGGACTATCTGCATGAGCTGGGGATCGGCGCGGTGCTGCTCAACCCCGTCTTCGAGTCGGGGACGCACGGTT
This sequence comes from Enorma burkinafasonensis, assembly GCF_902150035.1. Taxonomy (GTDB): domain Bacteria; phylum Actinomycetota; class Coriobacteriia; order Coriobacteriales; family Coriobacteriaceae; genus Enorma; species Enorma burkinafasonensis. The sequence continues at coordinate 56,346 of NZ_LR597505.1, read as the reverse complement.
ACGACACCTGCGACCTGCGGCGCGTCGATTGCCGCCTCGGCACGAACGAGGATCTGGCGTATGTGGTGCGCGCCCTGCATGACCGGGGGATCCGCGTGGTCCTCGATGCGGTCTTCAACCATGTGGGCCGCGGCTTCTGGGCGTTCCAGGACCTTAAGGCCCACGGGTGGGACGCGCGCTACCGCGAGTGGTTCATCACGAACTTCGATGGCGACTCCCCGTATGGCGACGGGTTCTGGTACGAGGGCTGGGAGGGGCACTTCGAGCTCGTGAAGCTCAACCTCGCCAACCCCGAGGTGGCCGGTTACCTGCTGGATTGTGTGCGCTTCTGGCGTGAGGCCTTCGATATCGACGGCCTCAGGCTCGACGTGGCCTATTCGCTCGACCGAGGCTTCATGGGGCGCCTGCGCGGCCTTGCCGACGAGTTCGGCGCCCAAGGCGGCCCCGGCCGGGAGTTCGCGCTCATCGGCGAGACGCTCCACGGCGACTACAGCCAGCTCGTGCGCGACGGCATGCTGCACTCGTGCACGAACTACGAGTGCTATAAGGGCCTGTACTCGAGCTTCAACTCCCATAACATGTTCGAGATCGCCCATTCGCTGCATCGGCAGTTCGGGAGCGACCCCTGGTGCATCTACCGGGGGCTGCACCTGCTCTCGTTCGCCGACAACCACGACGTGACCCGCCTCGCGAGCATCCTCGCGGACCCCGGGCACATACCCTGCGCATACGGCGCGCTCTTCGGCATGCCGGGGATCCCTTGCCTGTATTACGGCAGCGAGTGGGGCATGGAAGGCGTCAAGGGCGCGGGCAGTGACTGGTCGCTCAGGCCGGCGCTCGACATGCCGGAACGCACCGACCTCACCGCCTTCATCGAGCGCCTCATCGCGGCGCGCACCGCGCGCGATCCCCAGACGGGCGCCCTTGCGCCGGCGGCCGCCGCGCTTGCGTATGGCGGCTACCGCAACGTGGTCATCGCGAGCGAGCAGCTGCTCTTCGAGCGCGCTCTGGACGGCGTGCGGGTGCTCATCGCGGTGAACGCCTCGCGGGAGCCGGCGCGTATCGAGGCGGCCGAGCTTGTGGGCGTCTTTGCCGATCTTTTCGACGGGGGCGCGCCGGTGGAGCTCACGGGTGCGCTCGAGCTCCCCCCGTACGGGGTTCGCTATCTTCAGGCGCGCTCCTAGGGACATGCGCGACCGGGCCGTATGACCGTCGGCCGATGCGTCCGCCTTCTTTGTCCGCGCGCCGCGTATACTGGATAGCGGACAACAGCCTAGCCCGCCGCAGCGGGCGCATCTCACAAGGACGTCGCCATGAAACGCATCCCCGGTGCGTGCGGTCGCCGTGTTCGCGACCGTGCCCGTGCACCCCTATCTCCCGTACCCGTAAGCCTTACGCCCGTCGAGGTGATGCGCCATGGCATCGCTTAGGACGAGTCACCGTTGGGCTGTGGCGCCCGAGAACCCCCGTCTCGCCGACGACCTCGCCGTGGGGCTCGGCGTGCCCTCGCTTGTGGCGCGCATCATGGTCGCGCACGGCATCTCCTCGGTGGAGGAGGGGCGCGCCTTCCTCACCCCCTCGCTCGAGCGCGACTGGGCGGACCCGCTCGCCATCCCGGGCATGCCCCAGGTGGTCGAGCGCGTGGCGCGGGCCGTGCGCGACGGCGAGCGCATTGCGGTGTTCGGCGATTTCGACGTGGACGGCATCACCTCGACCTGCCTGCTCACCGAGGCGCTCCGGGAGCTCGGGGCCTCGGTCCATCCCATCATCCCGCACCGTTTCGATGAGGGCTACGGCCTCTCCGCGGCGGCGCTCGACCGCGTGACGGCGGAGTGCGACCCGTCGCTCGTGGTGACCGTGGACAACGGCATCGCGGCCCGCGACGAGGTGGCGCATCTGCGCGAGCGCGGGGTCGACCTGGTGGTGACCGACCATCACGAGCCGGCGGACATGGTCCCCGAGGGCATTCCCTTGACCGACCCCAAGCTCGTCGCCGACGGCCCCTCGCACGAGCTCGCGGGCGCGGGCGTGGCGCTCAAGCTCGTGCAGGCGCTCGGCGCCGCGCTGGGCGCTCCGGACCTGTGGCGGCGCTACCTCGAGGTGGCGGCGCTCGGCACCGTGTCCGACATGATGCTGCTCACGCCCGAGAACCGGGCGCTCGTGGCCGAGGGCATCGCGCAGATGCGCGCGACCGAGCGGCCCGGCTTCATCGCGCTCGCGGCGCTCACCCGCACCGACCTCGCGACCATCACGGCCGATGCGCTCTCGTTCTCGCTCATCCCGCGCCTCAACGCCGCGGGCCGCATGGCCGACCCCACCCTGGCGCTCGACCTCCTGCTCGAGCGCGACCCCATCGAGGCGGGACGGCTCGCCTCCGAGCTCGAGGCCATCAACCAGGAGCGGCGCGACATCGAGGCGGCTCTCACCGAGGACGCCGCCCGCCGCGTGGAGGAGACCTATACCGGCGGCCGCGTGATCGTGGTGGGCGGCGAGGGCTGGCACGAGGGCGTGAAGGGCATCGTCGCGAGCAGGCTCGTCAACCGCTACCACGTGCCGGCGCTCCTCTTCTCGATCGAGGACGGTGTCGCGCGCGGCTCGGGGCGCTCGGTGGGCGCCGTCAACCTGTTCGATGCCGTCGAGCGCTGCTCGGATCTGCTCACGCGCTTCGGCGGGCACGCGGACGCCGTGGGCGTCACGTTGCCCGCCGACCGCCTCGACGAGCTGCGCTCGCGGCTCGACGCGGTGCTCTCGGAGCTTCCCGAGGAGGCGTTCGAGGACACCGGCGAGGTCGCCGCGACGGTGAGGCTCTCCGAGCTCGATGTCGAGACCATCGAGAAGATCTCGCTGCTCGAGCCCTTCGGCCAGGGGAACAAGGTGCCCCTGCTCGCGGCGACGGGCGTTTCGATGACCGACCGGTTCTGCGTGGGCAAGACCGGCGACCACATGCGCTTCACGGCGACGGACGGGGTGGCGAGCGTGGCGGCCATCATGTTCCGCGCCCCCGACGTCGATGCGCTCTGCGCGTGCGACTCGGTGGTCGACCTCGTGTTCGAGGCGGTCGCCGAGCACTGGCAGGGCCGCGTCAAGCCCAAGCTCATGGTGAGGGACATCCTCTGCCGTACCGCCGGCGACGGCGCCCCGACGGACCCCGGGGACGACGGGGCGGCGTCCGACCGCGACGCCTTCGCCGAATCCGACGGCGCCCCGCTTGGCGCCGACGGCGGCGACCCCGTGCTCGAGGACGCCCCGCTCCCGCCGTCGGCTGCAGACGGCCCCGATGCCGCGGCACGCCGTCGCGCGCTCCTCGAGACGCTCTCCTACGACGAGCTCACCCGCACCCTGCTCCATGAGTTCATAGGCCAGGCCTCCCCGCATCCCGCCCAGCGCGAGGCGCTCGACGCGCTCGCGGCGGGCGAGAGCACGCTCGCGGTCATGGGGACCGGGCGCGGCAAGTCGCTTATCTTCCAGGTGCACGCCGCGCGCGAGGCCATCGCGCGCCATCGGGGGAGCATCCTCGTCTACCCGCTGCGCGCGCTCGTGGCGGACCAGGCGTTCCACCTCGTCTCGTCGTGCGCGCGCCTGGGGATCCGGGCGGCCGTGCTCACTGGCGAGACGGTCGACGCCGCCCGCGAGCGGGCCTTCTCGGCCTATGCCGCCGGCAAGCTCGACATCGTGCTCACCACGCCGGAGTTCCTCTCGATCCACCGCGTCCGCTTCGTGGGCGCGGGGCGCACGGGCTTCCTCGTCATCGACGAGGCGCACCACGCCGCACGCGCCCGCGCCGGCGAGCGCTCCGCCTACCTCGACCTGCCCGAGGTGATCCGCGCCCTCAGGAACCCGACCGTCCTCGCCGTCACGGCGACGGCCGACGCGGCCTGCGCCGACGAGATCGGCCGGCTGCTCGGCATCGAGCGGACGGTCGTCGACGGCACGGTGCGCGAGAACCTCGAGCTCGAGGACGACCGCGATTCCGCGGCGCGCGAGATGCGCCTCGTGTCGATCGTGGCGACCTGCGAGAAGTGCGTCGTGTACGTGAACTCGCGCGACCAGTCGGTGGCGCTCGTCAGGACCCTGCGCAAGCGCGTGCCCGAGCTCGCCGGGCGCATCGCCTTCTACCACGCCGGGCTCTCGCGCGAGGAGCGCTCCCGCGTCGAGGAGGCCTTCCGCGCGAGCGCGCTCACCTGCATCGTGTCGACCTCAGCGTTCGGCGAGGGCGTGAACCTGCCCGACATCAGGCACGTGGTCCTCTACCACATGCCGTTCTCGGCGACCGAGTTCAACCAGATGAGCGGCCGCGCCGGCCGCGACGGCGAGCCCGCGTGCATACACCTGCTCTACTCCACGCGCGACGCGCGCATCAACGAGCGCATGCTCGATGCGGCCGCCCCCGAGCGCGAGGAGCTCGTGACGCTCTACCGGGCGCTGCAGACCATGTGGCGCGCGCACCGCGGCAAGACCGGCGAGCAGAGCTTCCCGGCGAGCGATGTGGACATCGCGAACATGTGCCTCGCCATCGACGCGCGCACGCCGGTGGACGAGCGGTCGGTCTCGAGCGGCATCGCGATCTTCGAGGAGCTCGGCTTCGCCGAGGTGCGCGACCGCTCGGGCACCCGGCGCATCAGCATGGCCGAGCAGCCGGGGCACATGGCGCTCACGCGCTCGATCAGGTACCTCGAGGGCCTGCGCACGCGCTCGGCGTTCACGTCGTTCCGCAGCTGGGCGCTCACCGCGTCCGCTCGTGATATGCTTGCACAGGTAAACCGTCCGATCGTCCCGCGGCCGGGGCGGCTCGCGGAAGGTCGTGAAGGGTAGGGATCTCGATGGATGCTGCAACTCGCGCGGCGCACGACGCGTCGCTCACCTCGTTCTCGCAGATGGTGCACTACACCTCTGCCGACGACCTCCCGCCCGAGATCTGCGCCGACAACTTCGACCGCCTGCAGCAGCTGTGCGGCAAGTACATGAGCGACGCCGACAGCGCCATGGTCGAGCGCGCGTACTGCTTCGCCGCCGAGAAGCACTCGGCCCAGAAGCGCCGCTCGGGCGAGCTCTACATCAACCACCCGGTCGAGGTTGCCATCATCCTGGCGGAGCTCAACATGGACTGCGACGTGGTGTGCGCGGCCCTTCTGCACGACACCGTCGAGGACACCGAGACCTCGCTCGCCGACGTGGCTGGGATCTTCGGCGAGACGGTCGCCGAGCTCGTCGACGGCGTCACGAAGCTCACCAACATCGAAGTCGACAACATGGACGAGAAGCAGGCGCTGAACCTGCGCAAGATGTTCCTCGCCATGTCGAAGGACATGCGCGTCATCATCGTCAAGCTCGCCGACCGCCTGCACAACATGCGCACGCTCGCGGCGCTGCGCGAGGACCGGCGCCTGTTCAAGGCCCGCGAGACCATGGATGTCTACGCGCCGCTCGCCGACCGCCTGGGCATGAGCTCCATCAAGTGGGAACTCGAGGACCTCTCGTTCTTCTACCTCGAGCCCGAGGCGTACCAGCGCATCGCGCGCATGGTCGCCGAGAGCCGCGAGGTCCGCGAGCGCTTCCTCGCCGAGACGATCCGCGTGCTCACCGACGAGCTTCACGACCTGGGCATGGAGGGCTTCCAAGTCAACGGCCGCTCCAAGCACTACTGGTCCATCTACCAGAAGATGAAGCGCAAGGGCAAGGAGTTCTCCGAGATCTACGACCTGGTGGCGCTCCGCGTCATCTGCCGGTCCGTGGGCGACTGCTACTCGGCGCTCGGCGCGGTCCACTCGCTGTGGCACCCCATGCCGGGGCGCTTCAAGGACTACATCGCCATGCCCAAGTCCAACAACTACCAGTCGCTCCACACGACGGTCATCGGCCCCACGGCGCGCCCGCTCGAGATCCAGATCCGCACGTACGAGATGCACGAGCAGGCCGAGTACGGCATCGCCGCGCACTGGCTGTACAAGAAGTCCGGCGGCTCCACCGCCACCAAGTCCACGGACGCCCAGCGCCTGGACGACCAGATCAACATGCTCAAGCACTCGCTCGACTGGGCAGCCTCCGACGAGATCGACGACCCCAAGGAGTTCCTCCACTCCCTCAAGGTCGACCTCTACGATCAGGAGATCTTCGTCTTCACGCCCAAGGGCGAGGTCATGAGCCTGCGCGCCGGCGCTACGCCGCTCGACTTCGCCTACGCCGTCCATACCGAGGTGGGCAACCACTGCATCGGCGCCAAGGTCAACGGCGCGGTGGCGCCGCTCACCCACGTGCTGCTCACGGGCGACCAGGTGCAGATCCTCACCAACAAGAACGCCAAGCCGTCGCGCGACTGGCTGAACATCGTGAAGACGCCGTCCGCGCGCTCCAAGATCAAGCGCTACTTCTCAGCCGCGACCAAGGACGAGGACGCCGCCGCGGGCCGCGACATCCTGGCCAAGGACCTGCGCAAGCGCGGGTACGGCATCTCCACGCCCCGGTCCACGCGCGCTCTCGGCACCGTGTGCGAGCAGCTCAACTACCGCACGATCGAGGACCTGTTCGCCGCGATCGGCTCGGGCAGGGTGCCGCCGCGCATGGTGGGCAACCGCGTGGAGCAGATCCTCGACCCCAAGCCGATCGACGCGCCCCGCCCGCAGCCCGCTGAGGCCCCGCAGCAGCCCGCCCGCGGCTCGAACCGCAAGCCGCAGCGCCGGCAGCGCCGCAACTCGGGCGTCATCGTCAAGGGGCAGTCGGGCGACGGCCTGCTCGTGCGCCTGGCCCACTGCTGCAACCCGGTCGCGGGCGACGAGATCGTGGGCTTCATCACGCGCGGCCGCGGCGTCTCGGTGCACCGGGCGAACTGCCCCAACGTGAAGGGCCTCATGGAGCATGCCGAGCGTATGATCGACGTCGAGTGGGACAACGCCGCCGACGCGACCTTCCAGGTCGAGATCGTCGTCGAGTGCCTCGACCGCATGGGCCTGCTCAAGGACGTGACCATCGCGATCGGCGACGCGGGCGGCAACATCCTCTCGGCGAGCACCTCGACCGACGGCGAGGGCGGGGCCATCCTGCGCTTCCTGGTCGAGATCTCCGACGCGAGCGGCCTCGACCCGCTGCTCGCGACGATCGGCAGGGTGGAGAGCGTCTACGACGCGCGCCGCCTCATGCCGGGCGAGGGCAACAAGACCCTGAAACCCATCGCGTAGACGCCGCGGGTCCCGCCTGCCGCTCGCGGCCGCGCGGGCGCCGCGTGCTGGAAAGGAAGACGCATGCCGTTTGAACTCGATCTCACGCCGACCGGCTCCATGCAGGTCGAGAGCCATGAGGAGGGCCCGCTCTCCACGAACACCTACCTCGTCATGTCCGAGGGCGAGGCCATCGTGATCGACCCCGCCTGGAAGGGCGAGCGGATCTGCGCCCGCATCGCCGAGGAGCACCCCGACGTGCGTATCCGCGCCATCGTGTGCACGCACTGCCACGGCGACCATGTGGGCGGTGTGGCCGGCATGCGCCGCGAGCTCGGCGACGGGGTGCCCTTCGTCATCTCGGCCATCGACGCGCCCTACCTCGAGGCCGCGGTGACCCACATGCGGGGCTGGGGGCTCAACGTCGAGCAGCCGCCCGCGCCCGACCGCCTGCTCCATGAGGGCGACGTGGTGGAGGTCGGCTCGGTCCGGCTCCAGGTCATCGAGACGCCCGGGCACACGCGCGGCGGCATCGTGCTCTTCGCGGCCACGCGAGACGGCGACACCGCCTTCGTGGGCGACACGCTCTTCCCGGGGAGCCACGGCCGCACCGACCTCGACGGCGGCGACGACACCGCCATCATGGCGTCGCTCGGCAAGCTCGGCCGGATGCTCCCGGTGGACACCCTCGTCTGCGCGGGGCACGGCCCGGTGACGACCATTGCCCGCGAGCGCGAGACCAACCCGTTCATGCAGCTCGCGCTCAAGAACGGCTAGCCTCGCCCCTGCGGCATATCCCCGGCACGTGCCGGGCGCTTGCGCCAACGTTTAGCCCCGCCGACGCCTGGCGTGGTATCCTTATGGCGTAATCGGCACATCCAATCGCTTGGAGGTTCACATGCTCGTCAACGCTGCCGACATGCTCAAGAAGGCCGAGGCCGGCCACTACGCCCTCGGTGCCTTCAACACCAACAACCTGGAATGGACCCTCGCGCTGCTCCAGGCCGCCGAGGAGGCCAAGTCCCCGCTCATCATCCAGGCGACCGCCGGCGCCGCCAAGTGGATGGGCAACTTCAAGGTCGTGGCCGACATGGTCAAGGCCTGCGTCGAGGCCAGCGGCGTGACCGTCCCCGTGGCGCTGCACCTCGATCACGGCTCGTACGAGGACTGCTTCAAGGCCATCGAGGCGGGCTTCACCTCCATCATGTACGACGGCTCCCATGAGGAGACCTTCCAGCTCAACCTCGACCGCACCAAGGAGCTCGTGGAGCTCGCCCACGCCAAGGGCCTCTCCATCGAGGCCGAGGTCGGCGGCATCGGCGGCACCGAGGACGGCGTGACCTCCGCGGGCGAGCTCGCCGACCCCGCCGAGTGCAAGCAGATCGCCGAGCTCGGCGTCGACTTCCTGGCCTGCGGCATCGGCAACATCCACGGCGTGTACCCGGCCGACTGGCAGGGTCTCTCCTTCGAGCGCCTCGCCGAGATCAAGGCCGAGGTCGGCGACCTGCCGCTCGTGCTCCACGGCGGCTCGGGCATCCCCGAGGACCAGATCAAGAAGGCCATCTCGCAGGGTGTCGCGAAGATCAACGTGAACACCGACCTCCAGCTCGTCTTCTCCGCCGCCACCCGCGCCTACATCGAGGCCGGCAAGGACCTCGAGGGCAAGGGCTTCGACCCGCGCAAGGTGCTCAAGCCCGGTCGTGACGCCATCGTCGAGAAGACCAAGGCCCTCATGGAGGAGTTCGGCTCCGTCAACAAGGCGTAGAGCACGTTGCCGCTCTCGCGGTCGACCGATAGCCACCCGGCTTTGGAACGGGCCCCGAAGGCGACTTCGGGGCCCGTTTTCGTAGGCGGCGACCTGTGGCCGCATCGAGCCCTCCCTCTGCGTCAGCCGATTCATCGAGGTACATGGATATGGACACTGATCATGATCATTTTTCGAGAACCGTCCATCCCGCTGTATCTCGATGAACGGAACGGTCCGTTGCCGCCGACGGAACACTCCACTGTGGTAAAGTAGTTCGACTGCCAACTGGGTGGGCCCGCCATCGCCGGGACGGCGATGGCGCGGAAGAGCGGCCGCGAGGGAAGGGGCATGCCGGATGAAGGCGACGCCGTGGGGTTTCAGGGACATCCTGCCGGAAGAGGCGCTCGTGCGCGAGCGGATCCAGGAGGCGTTCCGCGCGCACATGCGGGACCATGGCTACCTTCCCGTCGAGACGCCGCTCATCGAGGACCCCTCATCTCTGGACACCGAGGGCCGCGAGGTGGATGCGCCCTTCAAGCTGTTCGACGACGACGGGCGCCTGCTCGTGGTGAGGCCCGACAACACGCCGCCGATCGCGCGCCTGGTCGCGACGCGCCTCAGCGCCGCCGAGCTTCCGCTCCGCTTGCGCTACGAGGCCCCCGTGGTGCGCGCGCAGGCGCGCGACAGCGGGGCCGCCCGCCAGTTCACGCAGCTCGGGTTCGAGCTCATCGGGTGCGGCGGCGCCGCGGGCGATGTGGAGATGGTCTCGCTCGTCGCCGACGTGCTCCGCGCGCTCGAGCTGCCCTCGTGGCGCATCGTGTGCGGGAGCGTCCGCCCGTTTCTGGAGCTCTTGGCGCGCTGCGCGGACGACGCCCTCGCGCGCGACGCGCTCGCGCTCGTGCACGCCAACAACTTCGTCGACCTGGATGCCCGCCTCGCGAAGAGCGCCGTGCCCGAACCGCTGCGCCGCGCGCTCTCCGCGCTGCCGCGCCTCTCGGGCGGCCGGGAGACGCTCGATCGGGTGGACGAGCTCACGGCCGGGGCCGGTATCGAGGAGTCGCAGACCGCCGAGCTCCGCGCGCTTCTGGACGGGATGTCGTCCGCGGCGGCCCGCTCTTCTGCCGGCGCGCCCGCCGTGGACGAGGCGATCCGCTTCGACTTCTCTCTCATGAACTCGTTCGACTACTACACCGGCCTCGTGTTCAAGGCCTATGCGGCCGGGTCCGCCGACCCGGTGGGCTCGGGCGGCCGCTACGACGCCACCTTCGACGGCGCGCTCGCCGCCGCGCCGTGCGTGCCGGCAGCCGGTTTCGCGTTCTCGCTCGAGCGGCTGGCCGACGCCTGCACGTCCGGCGGGGACGCGGGTACGGCGGTGGGCGCGGCCGCGGGCACGGCCCCGCGTGCGCTGCTGCGCATCGCGGTGCCCAAGGGCTCGCTCAAGGGCGGGACCGTCGAGGCGCTCGAGGCCGCGGGCTTCGATGCGTCCGAGCTGCGCGATCCCGGCAGGCGGCTCATCGTGCGCGGTGCCGACAGGCGCGACGGCATGGGGCCGGACGCGGTGGGCGACGTCGAGTTCGTCATCGTCCGCGCGACCGACGCGCCCGCCTTCGTCGCCGGCGGCGGGGCGGACTGCGGCTTCTGCGGGAGGGACTCGCTCATCGAGGCGGACCTCAAGCTGCTCGAGCTCATCGACATGGGCTACGGCGCCTGCCGCTTCATCGAGGCGGAGCCGGCGGGGCGCGCGGGCGCCGCCGAGCGCGCCGACGACCGCCGCGGGACGCTGCGCGTGGCCACGAAGTACCCGCGCATCGCGCGCGCGTGGTACGAGCGGCGCGGTGTCGCCGCCGATATCGTGACGCTCCACGGCAACATCGAGCTCGGCCCCATCGTGGGGATGACCGACCGCATCGTCGACATCACGGCGACGGGCACGACGCTCGCCGAGAACGACCTGGTCGTCACCGGCGAGATCATGGAGTGCACGGCGCGCTTCTTCGCCAACCCCGGCCGCGCGCGCCTGGACCCACGCGTGCTCGCGCTCGCACGGCGCCTGGAGGCCGCGCTCGACGGCCGCTAGACCGCAGGCGCGCGCCGGCCCGCGCACCCGGCCCGGACGGTGACGGGCGTGTTACGGGAGCCCCCGCGGTTTGTGCGGGACGCTTTATCATGCTAAAGTTGACCCGAGAATCGCAGCTTGGGGCGTACGGTTTCGCCGTGCGCCCTTTCGGGCTGAGTGGATGTTGCGGGCGCGCCCGCGGCGCCCGCCGGCCATCCTAGAGGGGAGACCTCCCGCATGAAGACCATCGTCCTCGAACCCGGCGAGCGGCTCCGGAGCGCGCAGCTCATCCGCAAGGGCGTGCTGCCCGAGGCCGTCGTCGCCTCGGCGCGCGAGATCGTGGCCGACGTCCGCGCCCGCGGCGACGCGGCCCTGCGCGACTACAGCGCCCGCTTCGACGGCGTCGAGCTCTCGAGCCTGCGCCTGCCGCGCACGGTGCTGGAACGCGCCCTCGACCTCGTCGACGACGCCTTCCGCGCAGCCCTCGAGCGCGCCGCGCGCCAGATCCGCGCCTTCCACGAGCGCGAGCTCGAGCAGTCCTGGTTCACCACGCGCGCCGACGGGACGCTCCTCGGCGTGAAGGTCACACCCGTGGCCGCCGCGGGCATCTACGTGCCCGGTGGGCGCGCGCAGTACCCCTCGACCGTGCTCATGAACGCCCTGCCGGCCAAGGTCGCGGGCGTGGAGCGCATCGTCATGGTCACGCCGCCCCAGAAGGACGCCCAGGCGAGCGAGACGGGCGGGCTCTCGCCCTACACGCTCGCCGCCGCGGCCGTGGCGGGCGTGGACGAGATCTACACCGTGGGCGGCGCGCAGTCGGTCGCCGCGCTCGCCTACGGCACCGAGTCGATCGCCCCGGTGGACGTCATCACCGGGCCCGGCAACGCCTACGTGGCGGCGGCCAAGCAGCTCGTGTCGGGCGACGTGGGCATCGACATGATCGCCGGGCCGTCCGAGGTCTGCGTGCTCGCCGACGCCTCGGCCGAGCCCGCCGTGGTCGCCGCCGACCTCATGGCGCAGGCGGAGCACGACCCGCTCGCCGCATGCTACCTCATCACCTGCGATGCGGGCCTCGCCGCCGAGGTCGAGCGGGCGCTCGCGCTCTTCTGCGCCCAGAGCCCGCGCGCGGACATCACGCGCGCCTCGCTGGATAACGAGGGCACGATCGTCATCGCCCCCGACCTCTCCTGCGCTGTGGATGCCGTGAACACCGTCGCGCCGGAGCACCTGGAGCTCCACTGCGCCGACGCGATCGGCCTTCTGGGGCAGATCCGCAACGCCGGCGCCATCTTCGTGGGCGCCTGGAGCTCCGAGCCGCTCGGCGACTACGTCGCCGGGCCCAACCACACCCTGCCGACCGGCGGCACGGCGCGCTTCTCGAGCCCGCTTTCGGTATCCGATTTCCAGAAGCGCTCGTCGGTGATCTGCTACACCCCGGAGGGCCTCATGGCCGATGCCCCGGCGACCCAGACGCTCGCCCAGGGCGAGGGGCTCTGGGCGCACGCCCTCTCGGCCGGGCTGCGCCGCCGCATGCTTGAGAGGCCCGGGGAGCCGCTCGATGCCGCGCGCCTCGCCGACGCCGACCTCACGGCGATCGCCTGGCCCTCAGACGACGCACGGACCATCGGGGCGGGTGCGCCCGCGGGCCCCGCGAGCGACGCCCAACGGGGCAGCGCGGAAGGCGGTGAGGCGTAACGATGCAGCTCTCCGATCGCATGCGCGCCCTCGTCCAGGCGCATCTGGTGGATACCGAGCCCTACGACCCCATGTTCTCGCCCACGCGCATCAACCTGTCCGCGAACGAGAACACCTACGGCCTGCCGCCCGCGGCCCGCGGCGCCGTGGACGAGGCGCTCTCCGCGTCCGTGCTCAACCGCTACCCGGATGCCATGGCCAACCCGCTCCGCGATGAGCTCGCGTCCTGGTTGGGGCTCGACCGCGCGCAGATCTGCGTGGGCAACGGCGGCGACGAGGGGATCTTCAACTTCCTGTTCGCCTTCGGCGGGGCGGGCCGCACGCTCGTCACCTGCCCGCCCGACTTCAGCGAGTACGCCCAGTTCGCCGGCCTCACCCAGACGGCGGTCGAGCAGGTGTTCCGCGATCCCGACACGATGCTTCCCGACGCGGACGCGCTTGTCGCCGCCGTCGCGCGCGCCGACCTCGCGATCCTCACCTCGCCCAACAACCCCACGGGCGACCTCATGCCGCTCGAGCTCGTCGGTCGGCTCTGCGACGCGTGCCCGGGCCTCGTCATGATCGACGAGGCGTACATGGAGTTCGCCGAACCCGGCACCTCGGCGCTCGCGCTGCTGCCCGAGCACGACAACCTCGTCGTGCTGCGGACGTTCTCCAAGGCCTTCGCCGAGGCGGGCGTGCGCTGCGGCTACGTGGTGGCGGCACCCGACATCATCGACGTCTACGCCGCCGTGCGCCAGATCTACTCGGTGGGCGCGCTCACCCAGGCGGCGGCGCTTGCCGCGCTCAGGCACCGCGACGACTTCGCGCCCGTCATCGAGACGATTCGGCGCGAGCGCGCGCGGCTGCACGAGGTCGTCTCCAGGCTGGTCGCCGGGCTCCCCGCGCCCGCGCGCACCTGGCCGAGCGAGGGCAACTTCATCCTGGTGCGCCTTCCGCACGCGAGCCGCATCCGCGAGCGCCTGCGCGACGAGCGCTCGATCCTCGTGCGTGACTTCAGCTACGCGCCCGGCCTTGCGGACTGCCTGCGCATCACCGTGGGCACACCTGAGGAGAACGACGAGGTCATCGCCGCGCTTGCGGCCCTGATCGAGGAGGAGGCACGATGACCATCTACAAGAAGCAGCCCCGCAACCTCGAGGAGACGTCGCAGGCCACGGTGGCGGAGAGCACCGCGCGCCAGAGCGCCGGCTTGACCTCGCTCTTCAAGGGGTCGAGCCTGTCCATCGGCGAGCCGCGCACGGCGAGCGTGCACCGCGTGACCGGCGAGACCGACATCTCGCTCACGCTCGGGCTCGACGGCACCGGTCACTGCGACATCGCGACCGACGTGCCCTTCTTCGATCACATGCTGAACGCCTTCGGGCGCCACGGCCTCTTCGACCTCAAGGTCGAGGCCCTAGGCGACACCGAGGTCGACGCCCACCACACGGTCGAGGACACGGGCATCGTGCTCGGTCAGGCTTTCGCCCAGGCGCTCGGCGACAAGCGCGGCATCACGCGCTTCGCCGACGTGGCGGTGCCCATGGACGAGACGCTCGTGATGGCGGCCATCGACATCTCCGGCCGCGGCCAGGCGTATTGCGACCTGCCGTGCCCCACCGAGCGCGTCGGCGCCTTCGATACCGAGCTCGCCGTCGAGTTCTTCTACGCCTTCGCGCGCGACGCGGGCATCACGCTCCACGTGCGCGAGCTCGCGGGCGCCAACTCGCACCACATCATCGAGGCGGCGTTCAAGGCCGTGGGCCGCGCGATGCGCTACGCCTGCGAGCTCGACCCGCGCGTGACGGGCGTCCCCTCGACCAAGGGGTCGCTCTAGCATGGGCGCAAGGGAGGCTGGTATGGACCGTCCCGTCGTCGCGGTGGTCGACTACCACAAGGGCAACCTGTCGAGCGTGGCGCGCGGCCTCGCGCGCGCGGGTGCCACGGCGCTTGTCACCGACGACCCGGAGCGCATCCGCGCCGCGGACGGCATCGTGCTGCCGGGCGTGGGCTCGTTCTACGACGCCATCGCGTTCATGCGCGACCATGGGCAGGACGTCGCGGTGAGAGACGCCGTGGCTGCCGGCGAGGGGACGCCCTTTTTGGGTATCTGCCTGGGACTCCAGCTCCTGTTCGAGCGCGGCGACGAGGGCGTGCCCGCCGACGAGGCGGCCCCTGCCGGTGTTACCGGCGCCCCCGGGGAGGTGTTCTCCGCGGACGGGCGCATGTGGGTCCGCGGCCTCGGGGTGCTTCCCGGCTCCTGCACGGTTTTGCCCGCGCGCCGCCTCAAGGTCCCGCACGTGGGCTGGGACCAGGTGCACCTGACCGAGCGCGGCCGCTCGTGCCCGCTGCTTCAGGGCTTCGCCGAGGGCACGAACGTGTACTTCACCCACTCGTACGCCCTGGACGACGATGTCGCTCCCGGCGATATCGCCGCCCTCACGCACTACGGGCGCAACTTCGGGTCGGTGGTGTGGCACGGCGACATCTACGGCTGCCAGTTCCACCCGGAGAAGTCTTCGCATCATGGCCATGAGATCCTGAGGAACTTCGTGGGCATCGTCGAGCGCAAGAGGGGGTTGCGCGCATGATACTCTTTCCGGCCATCGACCTCGTGGGCGGCAGGGTCGTCCGCCTCGAGCGGGGCGAGCGCGCCCGCATGAAGGTCTACGCGGACGACCCGGCGGCCGTCGCGCGCGGCTTCGCCGAGCAAGGCGCCACGTGGGTCCACGTCGTGGACCTCTCTGCCGCGCTCGAGGAAGACGATGACGCCCGGGCGGCGAACACGGCCGCCATCCGCGCGATCTGCGACGTGGAGGGCATCCGGGTCGATGTCGGCGGCGGCGTGCGCTCGCTCGCGCGCATCGACGAGCTCGCCGCGCTCGGCGCCGAGCGCATCGCCCTCGGCACGGTGCTCGTGCGCGAGCCGGGCTTCGCCGAGGTGGCCGCCCGCGCGTTCGGCGAGCTGCTCGTGGCCGACGTCGCCGCGCGCGACGGCGAGGTGAAGGTCAACGGCTGGCGCGAGGGGGTCTCGCGCTCGGCCGACGACGTGGTCGGCGAGCTCGCCGGCCTGGGCTTTAAGCACCTGGTCTTCACCGACATCTCGCGCGACGGCATGCAGACGGGTATCGATGTGGACGCCTACCGCCACATCGCCGAGGTCGCCGGCTTCCCCGTGGTCGCATCGGGCGGCATCTCGTCGCTCGCCGACATCCGCGCGCTCGCCGCGGCGGGCCCCCAGGCGATCGAGGGCGCCATCACCGGGCGAGCCCTCTACGAGGGCGCCTTCACCCTTGCCGCCGCGCTCGCGGCCGCCGCGCGCTGAAAGGAGCCCCATGCTTACCAAACGGGTCATACCCTGCCTTGACGTGAAGAACGGGCGCGTCGTGAAGGGCGTGAACTTCGTCGAGCTGCGCGACGCGGGCGACCCGGTCGAGCTCGCCGCGGCCTACGATGCCGCGGGCGCCGACGAGGTCGTGTTCCTCGACATCACGGCGACGAGCGACGACCGCGCGACGACCATCGACATGGCCGCGCACGCGGCGGAGGAGCTCTCGATCCCCTACACCGTGGGCGGCGGCTTTCGCGACCTGGCGGGCATGCGCCGCATGGTCGCCGCCGGCGCCGACAAGATCTCGCTCAACTCCGCGGCGGTGCGCGATCCGGGCCTCATCACCCTTGCGGCCCAGGCCTTCGGCAGCCAGGCGGTCATCTGCGCCATCGATGCCAAGCGCGTGGGCGCGCCCGGTGCGCCCGGTGCCGACCGCTGGGAGGTCTACGTCGCGGGTGGCCGCACGCCGACGGGCATCGACGCCGTCGCCTGGGCCGAGGAGGCCGCGCGCCGCGGCGCCGGCGAGATTCTGCTCACGAGCATGGACCGCGACGGCACCAAGGAGGGGTTCGACCTCGCGCTCACCCGCTCGGTCGCCCGCGCGGTGGGCATCCCGGTCATCGCCTCCGGCGGCGTGGGCACACTCGAGCACTTCGCCGAGGGCATCATCGAGGGCGAGGCGGACGCGGTGCTCGCCGCGAGCGTGTTCCACTTCGGCACGTTCAGCATCCGCCAGGTCAAGGAGTACATGGCGGCGCAGGGCATCCCCATGCGCCTCGATTTCTAGCTTTCAGCGCGCGGGGCCGCCGAATGGCGCCCGCCCCGGTCGAAAGGACGCCGATGGATCTCGACAAGCTCACGTTCGACGCGGCCGGCCTCATCCCGGCGGTGGTCCAGCAGCACGACACCGGCGAGGTACTCATGGTCGCCTGGATGAACGCCGAATCGCTCCGCCTCACGCTCGAGACCGGGACCACATGGTTCTGGAGCCGCAGCCGCCAGGAGCTCTGGAACAAGGGGGCGACGAGCGGCAACATGCAGCGGGTGGTCGAGCTTTGGGCCGACTGCGACGGCGACACGCTGCTCGTGAAGGTCGACTCGCCGGGCCCTGCCTGCCATACCGGCAACCGCAGCTGCTTCTTCAGGCGGCTCGACGCTTAAGGACATGTCACATCCCGGCGCGCCGGGGCCGCTCGACAGGGCCCTCACCGCGCCGCCATCAGCAAGGGGGAACCATGGGGGAGAGAACCGCCCACGTGCACGACGGGGACATCGGCGCCACCATAGGCGGCCTGGCCGCGACGATCCATGCGCGCCGCGACGCGTCGCCCGAGCGGAGCTACACGGCGCGCCTGCTCACGGGCAAGGAGGACAGCCTCCTCAAGAAGGTCATCGAGGAGGCGGGCGAGGTGGTCATGGCGGCCAAGGACCGCGACCACGACCATATCCGCTACGAGGCGGCGGACCTCGTCTACCACCTGCTCGTGGTGCTCGAGCGCTACGGCGTCACGGTCGAGGAGCTCGCGGGCGAGCTCGACGCGCGCATGAGGTAGCCCGGGCGCGATCAGTCGGGCGAGCCTGAGTTCAATCAACCGAGCGCGACCGTCTCCCACGAGCCGTCCGCGTGCGGCATGTCGAATGTGCGGTAGCCCGCGCGCCACGCGTGCCGCCGCGCCTCCTCGATGCCGTGGCAGACATCCTGGGCACGGTGCGCGTCGGACCCGAAGGTGACGGGCACCCCGGCGCGGACGAAGCGCTCGAGCAGCCCCGCGGAGGGGTAGTAGTCGCCAATACCCTTGCGCAGCGCCGCCGTCGAGAGCTCGATGCGCCGGCCGGTATCGCGCGCGCAGGCGGCCATCTCGTCCCAGAGGGGCGCGAGGTCGCCCGTGGGCGCCCATCCCTCGCGGGAGAAGCGGGCGGGCAGGTCGGGGTGGGCCATGACGTCGAAGGCGAGCGGGCTCTCGCACGCGCGGCACCACGTGGCGGCATAGCGGCGCCAGATGCCGTCCGCGCCCAGCTCCTCCCAGAGATGCATGTCACCGCTGTCGTCGATCCAGCCGTGCGGCGCGCCCGCCATGTCGCCCGCGGGGGCGCCGGTGGCTCCGCCGATGCCCGCCGGGCCGAGCCAGTGCACGCTCCCCAGGCGCACCGCGGCTCCCGCGGCCCAGCGCTCGACGTACCCCTCGCAGCCCTCGTACCAGTCGCACTCGAAGCCGTAGACGAGCTCGAGCGCGGGCTGGAGCTCGGCGGCGAGCGCGCGTGCCGCCTCGAACGCGGCGCGGTGGGCGGGAAGGTCCGCCTCGGCGACCGACGCCTCGCAGAGCGGGTCCATGGAGGCGGGCAGCGTGAGGTGGTCGCTCGCGACCATGACGCGGCAGCCGCGCGCGGCGGCGGCCCGGACGTTCTCCTCGAACGTGGAGGTGCCGTCCGAGAAGCCCGTGTGGGTGTGGCAGTCGATGAGGGGCGGCGTGCGGTCGCTCATGGGCGCTCCTTCGCAGTGCTGGGCATGACGGTATGGTACCGCGCCGGCGCGTGTCATGCGCGGGCGCTTTTGGGCATACTGGCATCGTCGACCGATTCCGAAGGAGGACCCCATGGCCACAAGCGATTCGGTGCTCTTCATCGAGTACCCGCCCTGCTCGACCTGCAAGAAGGCCAAGCGCTGGCTCGACGACCACGGCATCGCCCACACCGACCGCCATATCGTCGAGGACCATCCCCGCGCAGACGAGATCGCCGCCTGGCAGCGGGCATCCGGCCTGCCCCTGCGCCGCTTCTTCAACACGAGCGGGGTCAAGTACCGCGAACTCGGCGTTAAGGCACAGCTCGATGCCGGCATGTCAGAGGACGACGCGCGCGCCCTGCTCTCGACCGACGGCATGCTCGTCAAGCGCCCGATCGTCGTCGCGGGCGACACGGTGCTCGTGGGCTTTCGCGAGAAGGAATGGGAGGCGGCGCTGCTCTAGCGAGCGCGCACCGGGCTCGCCGACGCCGGCGCGCCCGCGCATCGGGGCTGCTACGAGATCGTCCCCATGAGCTCGTTCATCTGGTTGATCTGGTTCAGGAGCATCGCGATGACGGCGCCCACGGCGACGATGCACGCTATGTCGAGCGCGAGCGCCAGGATGGCGAGCCAGCGCAGCGCGGCGCGCTTGCGGATGGCCAGGATCGCGCAGACGATGCTCGCGATGACGAGGACGGCGCCGACCGGCCAGCTGGCGAAGTAGCCGACCGCCGCCCCGACGACGCAGAGCGCGAGCGCGGCGATGGGGAGGGCGGGCCCTGCCGGGGTGGCGGCGCGGTGCCTGGCACCCGTGCCCTCATAGGTCCCGTCTGCCGTGTTCCTGTCGAGCTCGCCCATGCGAACCGCCTTCCGTCCTGCCCGCGCGCGGCGGGCGCTCCAGTTCCCCTCAGGATAGTGCATCCCCTCTCGCGCGCAAAGCGGGTACCATAGAAGTCGGAAAACGAACGGAAAGGCGGGACATGGACGCGACCGAGTTGGAGCAGCTGGCGCAGGCGGTGGCCGACGGGAGGCTCGCCCCGCGCGAGCTCGTCGAGCGGGTGCGCATCGATTCCGTGGCCGAGCTGGAATACGCCCAGGTGGATACCGAGCGCGGCGTGCGCTGCGGCGTCTCGGAGATCATCTACGGCGCGGGCAAGACGGCCCAGCAGATCGCGGGCATCGTGGGCGCCATGCGCGAAGCCGGCCAGCGGCGCGTGCTCATCACCCGCCTCGATGCCGACAAGGCCGCCGAGCTCGAGCGGCTCGGCTGCGCCTTCACCTACCACGCGGTCGCGCGCGCCGGCGTGGTGGGGGAGCTCCCCGAGCCGGACGGCAACGGCGAGATCCTGGTGCTCACGGCGGGCACGAGCGATGTCCCGGTCGCCGAGGAGGCCGCGCTCACGGCGCGCTTTTTGGGCAACCGCGTGACCTGCGTGCACGACGCGGGCGTGGCAGGCATCCACCGCCTGCTCAGGCACGGCGACGAGATCGCACGCGCCCAGGTGATCATCGCGATCGCCGGCATGGAGGGCGCGCTGCCGAGCGTGGTGGGCGGGCTCGCCTCGTGCCCCGTGATCGCGGTGCCCACGAGCGTGGGCTACGGCGCGAACCTCGGCGGGCTCACCACGCTGCTTGCGATGGTGAACAGCTGCGCGAGCGGCATCTCGGTCGTGAACATCGACAACGGCTTCGGGGCGGCCTTCCAGGCGTCGCTCATCAACCATCTGCCGGGCAGGCAAGCCTAGGCGTCTTGGCGCCGCGGCCGCCCGTGGGATGTCGCGACGCCCCCGCCCCCGGCGGATACCGGATGGGCCCCGTCGCTCCCGCACCGAATGAAACGGGGGACGGCCCCACGATACCGCAGCCTCTTCGAGGCGTGCCGGTCCGTGGGGCCGTCCCATGCGTCTGAGCGCCGGCCGCGTGCCCGGCGCCCGCGCGCTTCTAGCGCGTGTAGACCGTCTGGCCGCCCACGATCGTGCGCGCGACCTCGAGGTCGCCGTCGACGAGCGTGAGGTCGGCGTCGAAGCCGCGGGCGACGCTGCCCTTGGTGGGCAGGCCGATGAGCTTCGCGGGGTTGGCGGTCATGAGGCGCGCTGCGTGCTCGACATCCGTGTCGGCGAACTTCACGATGTTGCGGAGCGCCTGGGCGAGCGTCAGCGTGGAGCCGGCGCGCACGCCGGTGGTGGCGAGCTTGGCGTCGCCGTCCTCCACCACGACGTCGTTCACGCCGAGCTTGTAGTTGCCGTCGGGGAGGCCGGCCGCCATGATGGAGTCGGTGATCGCCACGACGCGGTCGAAGCCCTTCGCCTTGAGGTAGAGGCGCACGCTGCCCGGATGCAGATGGCGCCCGTCGCAGATCGCCTCGACGAAGAGGTCGGTCTCGAGCGCGACGCCCCAGATGGCGGGGTCGTGCTGGTGGAAGAGGCGCATGGCGTTGCCGAGGTGCGTGGCGCTCGCGGCACCGGCCCTCACGCAGGCCATCGACTGGTCGTAGCCCGCGCCGCTGTGGCCGATCGCGCAGGTGATGCCCATGGCGTTGAGCTCGGGGATGAGCTTCTCGACGCCGGGGACCTCGGGCGCGAGGGTCGTGTAGCGCACGTGCCCGCCCGAGGCCTCCTGGTACTGGCGGAAGAGCTCCACGCTCGCCTCGTGCATGAGCAGGTGCTCGGGCATGGCGCCCTTGTACTCGCTCGAGAGGCACGGGCCCTCCAGGTGGATGCCCAGGAGCGCGGCGCCGTCGTACGGGCCGCCCTCGATGACCTTGCGGGCCTGCTCCATGCACCAGAGCGTCTGCTCGGGCGTGTCGGTGAGCACCGAGCACAGCCAGCCGGTCACGCCCTGGCTCGCGAAGAAGCGGCCGATGGTGCGCAGGCCCTCCTCGTCGGCGGCGTTGACGTCGACGTTTGCGGCGCCGTGCGTGTGCACGTCGATGAAGCCGGGGAGCACTGTGAGGCCCGAGGCGTCGAGTTCGGGCAGGCCGTGGAGGTTCGCGTAGGAGCAGGGGAGGCCGACGATGCGGCCGTCCTCGACCACCACGTCGCGCCGCTCGATGCCGTCGGGCGTGAGCACGTTGCCACCGGTGATGTACAGGGACCTATCCATGGAAACGTCCTTTCACGCGGTGGCTAGAGCGGCTGCTCGGCGGCGACGGCGTTCACGTAGATGAGCGCGTCGGGGTGGTTCTGCAGGATGGTGACGGGGAAGGCGGCCGTGACGTCGCCGTAGGCCGCGCGGCGCACGACGGCGCGGTGCAGCACGCGGAAGACGCCCAAGCGCACCTTGCGGGCATGCAGGATCTCGTGCATGCCGATGGTCACGCAGCGGCTCGGCATATCCTCGAGGACGCCGCCCGAGTCGTTCATGGCGTTGACGGCGCGGGTCTCGGGGAGGATCTCGCGGGCGCGGGTCTTGAGCTCGGCGAACTCGTCGGCCGAAAGCTCGGGCTGCGGCTCGTTGAAGGCCAGGTGCCCCGTGATGCCGATGCCGCCGAAGGCGATGTCGACGCCGCCGAGCTCGTCGATGAGGGCGGGCACGTGGGCGGGGTCGTTGGGGTCGGGGAAGACGCGCTGGCTCTCGGGCATGAGCAGCTCGGGCGCGATCTTGCCGTAGACCTCGCGGTCCATGAAGCCGCGGAACGACAGCGGGTCGTCGTGGTCGATCCATTCGCCGTCATCGGTCAGGTACTCGTCCATGTTGATGAACCAGCAGTCCTTGAGCGAGAGCTTCCGCTCGTTCACGAGGCGGACGAAGATGGGGTAGTGGCCCGTGGGGCCCACCGGGCAGATGAAGACGGTCTTCTCGCCGCGGGCGTTGTGCTCCTCGATGGCGTTCACCATCTCGAGGGCCATCTCGTAGAACACCTCGCCGGAGTCGCCGAGCACCATCAGCGGGATCTTCGCACCCTCGCCGAGCTTGTCGGCCGGGATGCGGTAGTAGTCGTGGATCATGGGTTCTCCTCTCGATATAAGACAGCCGGACGCTGCGTTGGTCGCATGGTCCGGCTGTCGTTCGTCGCTACAGGTCAGACCTGAGCCACCAGGTTGTACGCGTGGGCGTTACGCGATGGTCTGGTAGATCTCGTAGGCCTGGTCCATGACATCGGTCTTGACGTAGTCCTCGACGGGGACCTCCGCCTCGACGGTGCCGTTGTCGAGGAAGACCTTCTGCTGGGCGCTGTAGTAGCCGAGGATGGTCTCGTTGTCGCCGATGGCGTCGGCGGCACCCTGCCAGTCGCCCTCGCCCGTGGCCTGCTGGAGGGTGTCCTCGGGCACGCCGAGCTCGTCAGCGAGCAGCGTGGCGACTTCCTCGATGTTCTCGGCGCGGTAGACCTGCGCCTTCTCGATGGCGGCGCCGAAGCGGGCCAGGACCTCGGCGTTCTCCTCGGCGTAGTCGGGCAGGCAGACGAAGCTCGAGGGGAAGGCGACCTCGTCGGAGTAGTCGGTGTTGGTGCCGAGGACGAGGTAGTTGTCGCCGAGCTCGTTGGCGATGGTCACGGTGTTGGGCGACCAGGTGGCGGCGGCGTCGATCTGGCCGGAGAGCAGAGCGGTGGTCATGCCGGAGACCTGCATCTCGACGGGGTTGATGTCGTCCATGGTCAGGCCGGCGTCACGCAGCACGTACTGCAGGATGATCTCGGACGAGGTGCCGGAGGACACGCCGACGGTCTTGCCGGCGAGCTCCTCGGCGGAGGCGACGCGGCTCTTGTCGACGACGACGGCGTCGGCCTGGGAGAGCTGGTCGAACTGGAACACGACGGCGTCGCCGCCGATGCACAGCGAGTGGGCGCCGTGGCCGATCTGGGCGATGTCGATGTCACCGGACTGCATAGCGGTGATCTCGGCCGGGCCGGCCTCGAACTGCTGCGGCTCGACGGTGATGCCGACCTCCTCGAAGTAGCCCTGGTCGATGGCCGTGAAGAGGGAGGAGGCGGAACCGAGGTTGGGCATGTAGGCCACGCGCAGGGTGACGGGCTCGTAGCTCGACTCGGCGGCGGCGCTGCCGGCGGTGCTGCCGCCGGTCGTGGTGCCACCGGTGCAGCCGGCGAGCGCGGCGGCGACGCCGAGACCGGCGGTGCCGGCGAGCATGCCGCGGCGGCTGACCATGAGATCGTTGAGGTACTTCATAAGGCACTCCTTCTCTTCGTGCGTCCCGCGGATCGGGAACGCATGATTACCTTAGTGATACCCGCATCGCACCGGGGCGATGCGATGCGGGACGGGTCTCATCCGTTACTTGCGGACGGACAGGTACTCCTGGTAGACCTGGCTCCAGATCTCGTTCTTGAGCTCCAGGAAGCGCGGGCTCATCTTGGTGGCCTGGTCGCGCGGGTAGGGGATGTCGATGTCGATGATGTCCTTCACGCGGCCGGGACGCGCGCTCATGATCACGCAGCGCTGGCCCAGGATGATGGCCTCCTCGACGTCATGGGTGATGAAGAAGCAGGTCTTGCGCTCCTTCTCCCAGGTCTCGATGAGCTCCTGCTGGAGCTGGGTGCGGGTCTGGGCGTCGAGGGCGCCGAAGGGCTCGTCCATGAGCAGGACCTTGGGGTTGGTGGCGTAGGCGCGGGCGATGGCGACGCGCTGCTTCATGCCGCCCGAGAGCTCCTTGGGGTAGTGGTTGGCGAAGTCCTCGAGCTCGACCATCTTGAGGTACTTGTGGGCGATCTCCTCGGCCTCCTCCTTGGACTTGCCCTGGAGCTTCAGGCCGAACATGACGTTCTTGATGACCGTGAGCCACGGGAAGAGCGCGTACTGCTGGAACACGATACCGCGCTCGGGGCTCGGGCCGTCGACGGGCTTGCCGTCGACGAGGACCTGACCCTCGGTGGGGGTCTCGAGGCCGCCGATGATGTTCAGAAGCGTGGATTTGCCGCAGCCGGACGGGCCGACGACCGTGATGAACTCGTTCTCGTGGATATCGAGGTCGACGCCGTTGAGCGCGGTCATCTCGCCCTTGCGCGTCTGGAACTTCTTCACCACATGGTCGATCTTGACCTTTACTGCATCGTTTCCTGCCATCCGGTGAACCTCCTTTCAAGGAAGCGAACGATCTTCTCGAAGCAGATGCCGATGACGCCGAGCAGGATGATGCCCAGCAGCACGGTAGCCATGTCGTAGTAACCGCTCGCCTGCTGGATCATCATGCCGAGGCCGCGGTCGCCGCCGACGATCTCGGAAGCCATGAGCGTCGTGAGCGAGGTGGACAGGCCCAGGCGCGCGGCGACGAGGATGAACGGGGTCGTCGCGGGGATGGTGACCTTGAAGAAGATGTCACGCTGCTTGGCGCCGAGCACGCGGGCGGCCTTGATGAGCGTGGTGTCGACACCCTTGACGCCCTGGTAGATGGTGACCACCTGCACGAGGAAGGCCGCGATGAAGATGACCGCGATCTTGGACTCGTTGCCGATGCCCAGCCAGGCGATGAGCAGGAAGACGTAGGCCAGCGGCGGGATGTTGCGCACGAACTGGATCCACGGCTCGATGATGTGGCGGATGGGCTCGTACCACGCCATGAGGAACGCGACCGGGATGGAGGTCACGAAGGCGATGCCGAAGCCGATGAGCACGCGCGAGAGGGACGCGGCGATGTGCTGCACGAGGCGGCCGCTGTTCCACTGGGTCACGAGGGCATCCAGGACCTCGGCGGGAGGCGCGAACACCGCGGGCATCTGGCTGGAGGCGACCAGCCAGAGCGCGATGGCGCAGGCGAATGAGATCAGCACCCAAACCATGTTGGGGATCTTCGCCCAGATTGGCACTTTCTTTTGATCCATCGTATGGGACTCCTTCCTCACGCGGTTCCAGAGTGTCTCCGTGTTCACTTATACGTTTAAGTGGACGCGCAAAACTCAGGTAACCAAAGTTTAAAGTTCTGTAAAACGAATTGGTAGGGGTGTTGACCTACCGTTCAGCGGGCGAGAACGACCGTTCAAACCTCAATCAGCAGGTAGATAGCATTGGACGCTACCCTTGCCGCGGGGGCTGCAATCCGCGAACGGTTGAGAACGGGGGGCAAACGGTCAAATTCCAGCTCTCGTCAGCCTGTGTTGAGGAATATGAAAATGGTGCTTCTTACTTAAACGTATAAGTTATATGCTATGGGTGGTATCGCGAAACGTGGATGCCTGTGTGCGGGCATCATCGGGCTGGGGAAGGAGTGGAGATGGGCAAGCGCGTCACGCTCAAGGACATCGCTCAGGCCGCGAACGTGACCACCGCGACCGTCTCGTATGTCATCAACGACACCCCCGGGCAGAAGATCGCGCCCGAGACGCGCAAGCGCGTCCTGCGCGCCGCGCGCGAGCTCCACTACATCCCCAGCAGCGCCGCCCGCGCCCTCAGGCGCAAGCGCACGGGGTGCGTGGGCGTGGTCGCGAAGAAGAACCTCGCGGTGCCCCGCTTCAGCCAGACGATCCAGGGCATCCAGAGCGAACTCGAGCGCAACGGCCTCATGGTCCTGCTCTGCACCAACAAGATGAAGGACGGAGGGCTCTCGGACTACCTGCTCGCCTACTACGAGGGCCGCGTCGACGGCGTGATCTTTCTGGGCAAGGACAACGTCGGCCCGGACGAGGCGAGCGTCGAGCGCATCGAGCGCGACGGGATTCCCTTCGTCACCTTCGACTGCCAGCAGTCCTCCGACGCCTTCAGCTCGGTGGACTTCGACTACCGCGGCGGCGCGCGCCTGCTTGCCGAGCGGGTCGCCGCGCGCGCCCCGCGCCGCGTCCTCTACGTCAAGCCGCAGATGGCGACCGCGCAGGAGGAGCAGCGAAGCGCCGGTCTGCACGACGTCTTCGACGGCTATCCCGCCATCGAGCTCATCGAGGTCGAGGCGCCCATCACGCTCGGCAACCTCGACACCTGGGATCTGCGCTACTCGGTGGGCATCACCGACGAGGGCGAGCGGCTGACCGACGCCTTCATGGACACGCTGCGCCGCGCGAGCGAGCCCTTGGAGCCCGGCGACGCCTTCATAGCGAGCTGGTCGGGGTGGACCGAGCCCATCAGGCACCTGTTCCGCTACCGCGGCGTGATCACCGCCGAGCTCGCGAACAACGGCGAGAGCCAGTTCCATCCCGATTACTACACGCGCATGCCCAACTTCGACGCGGGCGTCGCCTGCGCGGATGAGATCCTGTCGCGCATCGAGGGCAAGCCCGCCTCGGCGCGGCTGATGCGCCTCACCAATATCATGAGCCCCTCGGCGGGGCGCCGACCGCGCCGCGACGCGGGGCCCGCGGGCGAGGTGCTATGACGGGGGAAGCAGCCAGGTACGGTAGGGAGCCCTTCGGGGCACGTCTCAGGTAAGGTGGTCGAACATGGCAACGCAAGGCGATAACCTGCTGGTCATCCACGGAGGGGGGCCGACGGCGGTCATCAACGCGTCGCTCTACGGCGCGGTGCGCACCGCGCTCGGCGCGCCCGGCGTGGGTGCGGTCCTCGGCGCCCGCGGGGGCGTGGCGGGACTTGCCGCGGGCGACTTCGTCGATTTCCGCGCGGTGCCCGAGAGCGACCTCGCCCTGCTGCCGTCCACGCCGTCCTCGGCGATCGGCACCGGGCGCGACGCCGTGGACGAGGAGGGGTACCGCCGCCTCGCTGAGGCAATCGCCCGGCACGGCATCCGCTGGGTGCTCATGACGGGCGGCAACGGCTCGATGGACACCTGCGGCAAGATCTACCACGCGTGCTGCGAGGCGGGCGTCGACGTGGGCGTCATGGGCATCCCCAAGACGATGGACAACGACATCGCCGTGACCGACCACGCGCCGGGCTTCGGCAGCGCCGCGCGCTTCGTGGCGCAGACGACCTCCGAGGTCTGCTGCGACGTGAAGGGCCTTCCCATCCATATCGTGGTCCTCGAGGTCATGGGCCGCTCGGCGGGCTGGGTAGCGGCGTCGTCCGCGCTCGCCGCCGACGCGGGCATCGCCGGGCCCGACCTCATCTACATGCCCGAGCGCGCCTTCAACGAGGACGAGTTTTTGGCAGACGTCCAGGCGCTCATCGACGAGAAGCGCTCCGGCGTGGTGGTGGCGAGCGAGGGCCTGCACTACGCCGACGGCACGCCCATCGTCGAGCCGGTCATGACGGTCGGCCGCGCGACGTACTTCGGCGACGTCTCCGCGCACCTCGCGAACCTCATCATCAAGAAGCTCGGCTACAAGGCGCGCTCCGAGAAGCCGGGCCTCGTGGGCCGCGCCTCGATCGCCTACCAGAGCTCGGTCGACCGCGACGAGGCCATCCGCGCCGGCAGCGAGGCCGTGCGCGCGGCGCTCGAGGGCGACTCGGGCAAGATGATCGGCTTCGAGCGCGAGGGCGGCGCGGACTACGCTGTCCGCTGCGTGCGCATCCCCATCGAGCAGGTGATGCTCGACGAGCAGCACCTGCCCGACGAGTTCATCAACGAGCGGGGCAACGGCGTCACCGAGGCCTTCCGCACCTGGTGCCGCCCGCTCATCGGCGAGCCCCTGCCGCGCCTCGTGAGCTTCGCGTAGCGCGCGCCCGGCGCCTGCCACCCGTAAGGCTTCAAGCGACCTAGAAGGAGCGATGCATATGAAACGGATCTACCTCAACCTCAAGCGCTTCGACGTGAAGCCCGAGCTCGGCGGCGTCAACCGCCTCGCCGACCCGCGCACGTGGGGTACCGCCGTCGTCGAGGCGCTGCAGGACGGCGTGACGGAGCTCGCCGACAAGGCGCATTTCGCGGCGTTTCTGCCCGAGTCCCATCTGATCCCGGCGACCGGCGCGCTCAAGGAGGGCTCGGCGCTGCACGTGGGCTGCCAGGGCATCCACCGCGCCACGACCGCCCCGGGCGGCAACTTCGGCGCCTTCACGAGCCTGCGCCCCGCCTCCGCCATGGTGCAGCTGGGCGTCGACAGCGTGCTCGTCGGCCACTGCGAGGAGCGCAACGCCCTGCGCGAGGTCATGGCCGCCGTGGGCGTCGAGGGCACCGACGCCGCGCCCGCGGTCGACCGCCTGCTCAACGAGGAGCTCAAATGCGCCGTGGACGCCGGGCTCGACGTGCTGTTCTGCATCGGCGAGCGCGAGGAGGAGGCCGACGCGTGGCACGACGTGATCTCGGCGCAGATCGAGCGCGGACTGGCGGGCGTCGACACCTCCAAGGTCGCCCTCGCCTACGAGCCGGTGTGGAGCATCGGCCCGGGCAAGACGCCGGCGGGCAAGGAGCACATCACGCGTGTGGCCGAGCTCGCCAAGCAGGCATCGGGCGGCCTGCCCGTCGTCTACGGCGGCGGCCTCAAGAGCGACAACGCCGAGATGCTCGCCAGCATCGACGCGATCGACGGCGGCCTCATCGCGCTCACGCGCTTCACCGGCGAGATCGGCTTCTACCCGGAGGAGTACTTCGAGATCGTCCGCCTGTACCTGGGCGTGTAGATCGAAAGCCGCAACGCAGGGCACCATACGGTTTGACAGAAAGGAACCGCAATGCATCTTGATTTCGAGTGGGGCACCGGCATGATGGGAGCCGAGCTCCCCGACACGACCGACGTCTTCGTCACCGGCGAGACCGTCAAGGACCCCGAGTGCCTGCCGCAGGACTGGGACAGCCTCTACAACGCGACGCTCGAGAGCATCCGCAACCCCATCGGCATGGACCCGCTGGCCTCCTACGCGCACCCGGGCGCGAAGGTCGTCATCGTCATCCCCGACATCGTGAAGGGCGGCACGCAGCCCACCGCGCACCGCAAGGTCGCCATCCGCGCCTGCCTGGACGAGCTCTTCGCCCAGGGCGTCAAGCACGATGACGTGCTGCTGCTGTTCTCCAACGGCCTGCACCCCCGCACCTCCACCGCCGAGGCCAAGCAGATCCTCGGCGAGGAGCTCTACAACGAGTTCGAGGGCACCGGCCAGATCACGAGCCACGACTCCGAGGACTACGACCACCTCGTCGACCTCGGCTTCACGCCGCAGGGCGACCACGTGATCATGAACAAGTACGTCTACGACGCCGACATCGCCATCCTCATCGGCCACACGCAGGGCAACCCCTACGGCGGCTACTCGGGCGGCTACAAGCACTGCGCCACCGGCATCACCCACTGGCGCTCCATCAGCGCGCACCACGTGCCGCGCGTCATGAGCCGCCCCGACTTCGTGCCCGTGTCCACGTCCTCGCTCATGCGCGACAAGTTCGACCAGCAGGGCATGTTCATGGAAGAGAAGATGGGCAAGAAGTTCTTCTGCTGCGATGCGGTGCTCGACACCTGGAGCCGCCAGATCGCCATCTTCTCGGGCTACGCCGCCGAGATGCAGCCCGTCTCCTGGGCCGTGGCCGACAAGCGCACCTACGTGCACTGGGCCGAGAAGAAGTACGACATCGTGGTCATGGGCATGCCCACGAACTTCCACTACGGCGACGGTATGGGCACGAACCCCATCCAGATGATGCAGGCCGTCTCGGCCCAGGTCATCCGCCACAAGCGCATCCTCTCCGACCACTGTGTCTTCGTGATCGCGAGCTACTGCAACGGCTGGTTCCACGACGAGCGCTGGCCGTACCTGCGCGAGCAGTGGGAGCTGTGGCAGTCCGACAAGATGAACACCCTCGACGAGATGATCAAGTACGGCGAGTACTTCGCCACCAACGAGGAGTACATCCGCAAGTACCGCTTCGCCAACGCCTTCCACCCGTTCCACGGCTTCAGCATGATGACCTGCGGCAACCTCGCCGAGAAGTACCTCGCGGCCACCTACATCGTGGGCGCCCAGAAGCCCGGTATCGCCCGCACCATGGGCCTCAAGACGCGTCCGACCTTCGAGGAGGCCATCGCCGACGCCACGCGCAAGTACACCGACGGCAACCCCAATATCCTGGCGCTGCCGCACGCGTACAACCGCGCCGTGCCGCACCTGTGCATGAAGGACCCGTCCCAGAACAGCACCTTCATGGATGACGCCCCGGCGCATCCCTGCGGCTGCTAGCGATCCCGGCACCCGGGCGGGGCTCGCGCCCTGCCCGGGCTTTTGCTATCCCGATGGGAGCTGATTTATGCTCGACCTGAATATCACCTTCGCCGAGAAGTTCGTCGCGCGCGACGAGCTCGAGGCCTATGCCGCCGCGCACGCGGACGTGCTCGCGCGCTGCCAAGCGGGCGAGGAGCGCTATGCCGACTCGCAGGGATGGCTCGATGTCGATGAGTGGGCGGGGGAGGAGACCCTCGCGCGCATCGAGGAGCTCGCGCGCAAGATCCGCGGCATCGCCGACACGTTCGTGATCATCGGCGTCGGCGGCTCGAACAACTCGGCACGCGCCGTCATCAAGGCCCTGGCGCCCGAGGGCGCGCGCATCGTCTACGCGGGCAACACCCTGTCCGCCTTCGAGCTCAACCGCGTCCTGCGCGAGCTCGACGGGCACGACGTCGTGATCGACTGCATCGCCAAGAACTTCGAGACCCTGGAGCCCGGCTCCTCGTTCCGCCTGCTCCGCCAGTACCTCGTCGAGCGCTACGGCACCGAGGAGGCGGCGCGCCGCATCGTGTGCACCGGCACCATCGGCTCGCCGCTCGAGGACCTCTGCCGCGCGGAGGGCTACACCTTCGTGCCGTTCGCGACCAACGTGGGCGGCCGCTACACCGCGCTCACCGAGGTGCACCTGCTGCCGCTCGCCGTCGCCGGCGCGGACATCCGCGGCCTCGTCGCGGGCGCCAAGGAGATGCAGGGCATCTGCCGCGGCATCTCGGGCACGGCGAACTCCGCCTGGCGCTACGCGTGCCTGCGCAACATCCTGTGGGACCGCGGGTATCGCGTCGAGCTGCTCGGCTTCTTCGAGCCGCGCTTCCGCTGGTTCTCGAAGTGGTGGGAGCAGCTCTTCGCCGAGAGCGAGGGCAAGGACGGGCGCGGCATCTTCCCGTCGTCCATCGAGTGCTCCGAGGAGATGCACTCGCTCGGCCAGTACGCCCAGGACGGCACCCACCAGCTGTTCGAGACCTTCATCGACCTTTTGAACCCCGGCGAGGGCGACAGCCTCGTGCTCGGCGGGACCGACGTCGCCGATGCCTTCGGGTATCTGGACGGCAAGGACTTCTGGGACATCAATAAGGCGAGCTTCTCGGCGACGCGCGCCGCGCACGCTGAGGTACTTCCTGTGATGACCTTGGAGTTGGACCACCTCGATGCGGAACATATGGGTATGATGTTCTACTGGTTCGCGTTCGCCTGCTATCTTTCGGGCGAGCTGCTGGGCGTCAACCCGTTTGACCAGCCCGGCGTGGAGGCATATAAGCGCCTGATGTTCCAGGCTCTGGGAAAGTAGAGAGAGGAAACCCCCACATGAAGAATGTAAAGCTGCTGTGCGCTGCCGGTACGTCGACGACGATGCTGGCCGCCAAGGTCCAGGAGACCGCCGACCGCCTCGGCCTTGAGATGAAGGTCTCCGCCGCCGCGATCTCGTCGCTCGAGGAGGCTGCGAACGACGCCGACCTGCTGCTTCTGACCCCGCAGGTCGAGTTCAAGCTCGATGTCGTGAAGATGAGCTGCCCCGACACCAAGATCGCGGTGCTCTCCGCCGACGCGTTCGCCAACATGGACGCCGAGGCCATCATCGCGCAGATCAACCGCGAGCTCGCCTAGCGACGGGACGATACGCACGATCGCGGGGGCGCCTGGTGCGTCCCCGCTTTTCGTTACAGGGCGACTGGCCGGCGCTCGGCTGGGTCGCGGGAGAGGGATACCACCATGAGCAAGACGCTCTATCTGGACTGCACCTGCGGCATCAGCGGTGACATGACCGTTGCCGCCCTGCTCGACCTCGGGGGCAACGAGGCGCGCCTGCGCGATGCGCTGGCGTCGCTTCCGGTCGACGGGTACGAGGTGCGGGTGTCGCGCGTCGCGAAAGCCGGCCTCGATTGCTGCGACTTCGACGTGGTGCTCGACCCCGCGCACGAGAACCACGACCACGACATGGCCTACCTGCACGGGATGGACGCCGGGGCGGGAAGCTGCCATGAGGGGCACGTGCACGGCCATGGGCACGCCTACGATGGCGGGCATCGCCACGACCACGAGCACGCCCACGAGCATGGGCACGGCCACGACCACGTGCACGACCACGATCATGTCCACGAGCACGACCACGATCATGGGCATACCCATGGCCACCACCATCACGAGCACCGCGGCCCGGCGGACATCGACCGCATCATCGATGCGGGGCAGCTCGCCCCGCGTGCCCGCGATCTCGCGCACCGCATGGTCGCCATCATCGCCGCGGCCGAGGCCAAGGCCCACGGCGTCCCCCTCGACGAGGTGCATTTCCACGAGGTCGGCGCCGTCGACTCGATCGTCGACATCGTCTCGGTGGCGGTGCTCATCGACGACCTCGATATCGACCGCGTGATCGTGCCGCGCCTCGTCGACGGGCACGGGACCATTCGCTGCCAGCACGGCATCATCCCGGTGCCGGTGCCTGCCACGCTCAACATCGTCGAGCAGCAGGGGCTGCCGCTCACGATCGGTGACACCGAGGGCGAGCTCGTCACGCCCACCGGCGCCGCCATCGTCGCCGCGCTCGACGCCGAGCGCGAGCTGCCGGCGCGCTTCACGGTGAAGGCCGTCGGGCTCGGCGCGGGCAAGCGCGCCTACGAGACGCCGTCTGTCCTGCGCGCGCTCGTGATCGAGGACGCCACCCCGGTCCCCCAGGACCGCATCGTGCGCCTGGAGTGCGACATCGACGACGCGACGGGCGAGCAGCTCGGCTATGCCGCCGACGCCCTGCGCGCCGCCGGTGCGCGCGAGGTGCATTGGGTCCCCGTCTTCACCAAGAAGGGGCGTCCCGCTTGGCAGCTCCAGGTCATCTGCACGGCCGAGGACGTCGACCGCCTGGAGGCCATCATCTTCGCGGAGACCGCTACCATCGGCATCCGCCGCTGGCCGTGCGAGCGCAGCGTGCTCCGGCGCGAGACGGGGACGGCCGAGACGCCGTGGGGCACCGTCCGGACCAAGGCGGTCACCCTCCCCGACGGGACCCGTCACGAGAAGCCGGAGTTCGACGATTGCGCCGCGCTCGCCGAGCGCGAGGGCATCAGTCTGCGCGCCGTGCAGGACGCCGCCGCGGCGGCGCTGGGACGGTAGCCGCCCCGCATCGTCGCGTAACCGGGTGCGCTCGCGCTGTTAGGTGCATCCGTTTTATCGTTAGGTGCAGAACCGCAGGGGGATGGCGGAACGCCGAATTCTATTTCCCTGCCGCTCTGCACCTAACGCTCTTTTTTGTGCACGCAACGTCAACGTGCTCGCTTAGGCGAGGCCGCATGCGGCGTCTTTTGTCTACAAGCGGCGGTGTCATCCAAGGCCCTTCATCAGCTTCGTGCGCCCATCGCGTCCAGGGGCACCCCGGCTTCCGAGAGAAGCCGGAAGAAGTAGCCTTCATCCAGCGCTTCGGCGAGGGAGAACCTGACGACGGTGGCGCCGGTCAGGTTGATACGCGACTCGCGCCGCCGCTCCGCGGCGAGTACGCTGACCGCATGGTCGAGGCCCCCGCCACCTCTGGAATTCTGAGGTTGATATTTCCCCATACCATCCAGCTCGGCGATGATGACCTTCCCATCGTCCCTCCGCCAGAGGTAGTCGACGCGCTTCATGGCTCCAGGACAGAGGGGGTCCTCGATCTCCGCCTGGAGCTCGGGGAGGGCGAAGCCCAGATCGATCATGATGCCGCGCGCAATCGATTCCCCTCCGTTCTCGCTCCGTCCATCGGCATAGGCCACGGTTCTGCGGGCTCTCGCGATCCCGTGCCGGCCCCTCCCGTGTTCGCGGAGATACGCGCGGAGCTCCTCGCGGTCGACGAGCTGCCATCGAAGCGCCGAGTCGACGATGGCGAGACCGTACCGGAAGTCGGCCTGGCACATGCAGGATAGAAGAGTGGGGAGTATGGGGCAGACGTTGATGCCCAGCTGCCACGTATGGCTGTTGTCCGGCACGGGATGGCAGACGGCAATCCCGGGCAATCGGCGTCGGTTTCCGTTGGGCGGGACGGCGATATGGAGACGTTTCAGGAGCGGGCGCGGCACCTGGAGGCCATAGAGCACCGCCGCCGTGAAGGAGCAGAACGTCCAGTGGGGATGGAGATGCGCCACCGCCCTGATGAGATGTAGGTAGATCGTCGTCGGGTCGAGTTGCTCAAGCGCGGATGTGCGCAAGAAGAACCCCTCGAAGGGCATGCTGAGACGCCCGGTTGCCAGATGGCGCCTGAGCAGCTCGTTCTCGCGTCTCGTGCGTGGCGTCGCGAGGCGCCCCGCCCGCTCGCATTCGTCGAGGTATGATTCGGTTGACAGTCTTCTCGCCGGCATCGAGACCTCCTTTCGTCGATGCGGCTCCAGCGTAGACGCAACGTCTTGCCGATCGCTGCCCGAAACCTCACGGCGTTCCAACCGGTTGCTCACGGCGGTCTCCCCGCATTTGCACCGCCCGAGGGTAGAGGGGGAGGGGGCTGCCTCGCGGTGAACAAGTTCGCGGCGGGCGCCCGTCAGAGACCATTCGATATACATATCCGCCCGCCGGACATAGGGCACGGCACGCCCCGCCAGCGGCAGCGCGAGCGACCAAAGGCCAAGGTGAAAACCCGCTTGATTGGGCGATAGGTGCCGCGCGTGCTTCATCGAGCGGGGCCCAGACGTTAGGTGCGGTGCATTTCGTGTTAGGTGCAAAATCCCTGCGAAATAGACGAGTTCTATTCGGCGTTTCCCAGTGGGTATGCACCTAACGTGTTTGAGGATGCACCTAACGCATTCGAGCCTGCACTCAACGCATTCGAGCGTGCACCCCATGTCGGTCATCGTAGAAGCGTTGAAGAATTATGGTGAACGGGCCTTGGGATGGCGGTGAACGGTCGGATTGGCCGGGCGAATGGCAAACGCTCGGGTTTATATTGCATGCGGAGCAGGATAGGAGCACAATCTACTTAAACGATTAACTTAATCGTTTAAGTATCGTTAGAAGATGACGAGAGGAGGGCGCATGAAGCGGGTTACCGGCAAGGACGTCGCCGCGCGCGCGGGCGTAACCGCCGCGACCGTTTCCTATGTGCTCTCCGGTTCCGACAAGGTGTCCGTTTCCGATGCGACGCGCCAGCGCGTCCTCGACGCGGCCCGCGAGCTCGGGTACGTTCCCGATATGGCGGCGAAATCCCTTCGTCGCCGGGAGAGCAAGACTATCGGTGTCGCCATCGAGAAGAACCTCGCCACGCCGCGCTACGCATGGGCGCTGCAGGGCATGGTACAGGCGGCCGCCCGGCTTGGATACCACATCACCATCTGCCGCGATCGCATGGCCGATAACGGCATGATGGAATACCTATCCATGTACTACGAGCGTTTGGTGGACGGCATCGTGTTCGTCGGTACCGATAACGTGGGTCCCGATGCCGAGACCGTCCAGCGCGTCGAGCGCGACCGGATCCCGTTCGTCGCGCTCGATTGCCAGCTCGATGAAGCGCCGTTCGGAACCGTCGATTTCGACTACCGCGGCGGAGCGTATGCGGTCACGGAGTATCTGCTCAAGCGCAAGGCCGGCTGCGTCGCCTATATCCGACCCGAGGTGGATACCGCCCAGGAGCGCCTGCGCGAGGAGGGTGTGCGCGCCGCATGCACCGATCTCGGTGCTCCCGAGCCGTTCGTCGGGTATGTGCCGATCGGGCGCAGCGCACTTGCGAGCTACGACGCCGACCGCCCTGCACAGGATGCCGCCGGGCAGGTCACCACCGCCGACATCACGCGCACCGATTACTCCCAGCTTGCCTATATGGTGCATGCGTCGTTAGCCGATGGGGTGCGCGACGGAGACCTGATCATATGCAGCTGGGCGGGCTGGTCGGGCATCATGCGCCAGGTAAGCGGCTACCTGCTCTCACTGTTTGGTGACCTCGCGAGCAGCACCTCGAGTGCGTTTTCCGCGGACGCCTATGCCGTCATGCCCAACTACGAGGCGGGCGAGGCATGCGTCACCCAGCTGGTCGGGCAGATCGGGGGACGTCCGCCTGAGGCGACCGTGCTTCCGCTGCGTTGCCAGCCATCAGAGTTCCTCAGCGACATCTAGCGATCACGGCAAGAGAAGATAAGGCGATTTCGATCAAGAACTTAATCGATTAATTATTCGCGATGAACCAATGAGCAATCCAGGAAGGCAGAGGGCGAGAGAATGGCAGGGTAACAGAACTTAATCGATTAAAACAAGGGTGCAAGCTCACTCGCAACGACCATTTCTGCAGGACACGATTGACCACCGCGCTATTGCGGAGAAGGAGGGATACAGACGATGGAGCTCTACAAGGACGCAAACGCGCCGATCGAGGAGCGCGTGGAGGACCTGCTCGGGCGCATGACGCTCGAGGAGAAGGTCGCCCAGCTCTGCGGCGACCTGCCGTTCAGCGTCGTGCATGCCGGCAAGGTCGACCGAGAAGCGCTGAAGGAGAGGTTCCCTGACGGGCACGGGCGGTTCACGCAGTACTCCCTGCTCGGTATCGCCGACCCCGAGGACATCGCGAACATCACCAACGAGATCCAGCACTACTTCGTGGAGGAGACGCGGCTGGGCATCCCGGTCGCGCTCCAGTCGGAGGACCTGTGCGGGTACCCTGCGGCGGGCGGCACGCTCTTCCCGTCGATGACGAACGTAGCGGCGACGTGGGAGCCCGAGCTCGCCAAGAACATGGCGGGCGTCATCGGGCAGGAGGCGCGCGCCGTCGGCATCAGCTCGTCCATGAGCCCGGTGATCGACGTCTCGCGCGATCCGCGCTGGGGCCGCACGTACGAGACGTTCGGCGAGGACACCTACCTGGTGACCCAGATGGGCGTGAACTACATCCAGGGTATGCAGGGCGAGCACAAGGAGGGCACGGCGTGCATCGCCAAGCACTTCCTCGGCTACTCCGAGACCCAGGGCGGCCTCAACTGCGCGGCTGCGCGCATCAACGACCGCGAGCTCTACGAGGTCTTCGCGACCCCGTTCGAGGCGGCGGCGAAGCTCGCCGACGTGTCCGGCGTCATGGCCAACTACGGCGAGATCGACGGCCAGAACGTCCTCGTGAACCCCAAGATCTCCAAGACGCTCTTGCGCGACGCCATGGGCTTCAAGGGCATGCTCACCTCCGATGGCGGCGGCGTGCAGCGCCTCTTCGGCTTCTATCATGTCGCGAACAGCTACGGGGAGGCTGCCTACCTCGCCAAGAAGGCCGGCTGCGACACCGAGATCCCCGTTGGCGCGGGCTTCCGCCAACTGCCCGAGTACGTCCGTGCCGGCAAGCTCGACGAGGCGTGCATCGACGAGTCGGTGCGCCGCATCCTTACGATCAAGTTCGCCTACGGCCTGTTCGAGCACCCCTATGTCGACGTCGACGGCGTGCGCGCCGCTCTGACGAACGCGGAAAAGCAGGGGCTCAGCCACCACATCGCCGAGCGTTCCGTCGTCCTGCTCAAGAACGACGGAGTCCTGCCGCTGCGCTCTGGTTCCAAGGTTGCGCTCATCGGCCCGCACGCCCAGAGCCTTAGGTATCCCGTGAGCGGCTATACCTATCCCGCGTACATCGAGATGGCCGAGGGCCTCATGGCGGGCGACGCCGGCACCTTCGGCGGTATCGGCGACGAGGCGGCTCAGAAGAAGCCCGCCGGTCCGTTCGACGCCATGTTCACCGCGGTCTCGCCCACGTCGCTCGCCAAGGTCTCCAACATGAACGAGGTCCTGCGCGGCATGGGCGCGACGACGCTCGCCGAGGAGCTCGAACGCCGTTTCGATGTCACCTGCGTCGAGGGCTGCAAGATCGTGGATCCCGACACCTCGGGCTTCGACGACGCCGTCCAGGCGGCCGAGGGCGCCGATGTGGTCGTAATGGCGCTCGGCGGCAACTGCGGCTGGTTCAACGTGACCGGCGGCGAGGGCAAGGACCGCGCGAGCCTGGAGCTCCCGGGCGTGCAGGAGCAGCTGCTCGAGGCGGTCGCCGCCACGGGCAAGCCGGTCATCGTGGTGCTCTACGGTCCCGGGATCTTCTCGACCTCGTGGGCGGCGGAGCACACCGCGGCCATCCTCGAAGCGTGGATGCCCGGCCAGTACGCAGGCGACGTCGTCGCGCGCATCCTCGCGGGCGAGCTCAACCCCTCGGGCAAGCTCCCCGTCACCATCCCGCGCGAGACGGGCCAGATCCCCATCTACTACAACCATAAGACCGGAAGCGGCTACACGGACGGTGCCGATGCGGGGACCGCGGCGGCGATCTTCTCCGGTGGCTACACCAACTGCCCGGCAGACCCGCTCTTCCCCTTCGGCCACGGCCTGTCCTACACGACCTTCGAGGTCTCTGACCTCAAGATCGAGGACGCCGAGCTGCCGTGCGGCGGGACGCTCCGCGCGAGCTGCACCGTGAGGAACACGGGTGAGATGGCGGGTGCCGAGGTCGTGCAGCTCTACACGCGCTTCGACGGTGCGCACGTGACCCGTCCGAACAAGCAGCTTGCGGCCTTCAAGCGCGTCGAGCTCGCCCCGGGCGAGGAGAAGCGTGTCTCCTTCGAGGTCGAGCTCTCGCAGCTCGCCTACTACAACGAGGACATGCGCTTCGTGGTGGAGCCGGGTACCCTGCGCGTCATGGTGGGCACGAGCGCGCACGACCTACCGCTCGCCGGCCAGGCGGAGCTCGCGGGCGACGCCGTCGACGTCATGGGCAAGCGCTCCTACACCGCGACGGTGACCGTCGCCTAGCATCAGCGATCGCGCCCGGAGCGGGTAGCGGCCGCCCCGGGCTACCATACCGATGAGAAAGGACACGGATATGGCAACGACAACGATACCGAAAAACCGCGAGAAGGTCGGCTTTCTCGACTACATCTCCTATGCCGCGGGCGACTTCGGCTGCAACATGGCCTTCACGCTCGCCGGCTCGTACTTCACGATCTTCTTCACCCAGTACATGGGCATCAACTCGCTCGTCTTCGCGGGCATCATGGTGTTCCTGAAGATCTGGGACGCCGTGAACGACCCGCTCATCGGCGGCATCATGGACTCCACGCACCGCGACTTCAAGCGCGGCAAGTTCCGCACCTTCATGTTCTACGGCAGCTTCCTTCTGTTCATTTCCGGCCTGCTGTGCTTCCTGCCGGTGCCCGGTGCGCCCGATATGGCGAAGATCATCCTCTGCATCGTGGGCTACATGCTCTACGACTGCGCCTACACGCTCGTGAACGTACCGTACGGCTCGCTCCTTGCCGCCATCACGTCCGACCCGGGCAAGCGCACCACGCTCTCGTCCGCGCGCCAGGTGGGCTCCTTCCTCGCGACGCTCATCGCCGGCTCGCTGCTGCCCATCATCATCTATGACGCCAACAACGAGCTCATGGGCGAAAGGCTCTTCATCGCCGCGCTCGTGCTCGGTGCCATCGGCTTCGTCGTGATCCAGTTCTGCATCGCCACCACGGTGGAGCGCGTGCAGACCGCGCCCGCCGAGAAGCAGCAGAAGTTCAACTATCTCGCGGCGCTCAAGAACTTCATCCACAACCGCGCCGCCATCGGCGCCACCCTGCCCGCCGTCGCCATGTTCCTCGGCATGTTCGGCGTGTCGACCGCCGGCACCGTGATGTTCCAGTCGTACTTCCACAACGCCCAGGTCTCCGGCCTGCTGAACCTGTGCACGCAGGTCCCCATGTTCCTGTTCATCCCCTTCGTCGGCAAGATCGTGGCGCGTTGGGGCAAGAAGGAGAGCGCCGCCGCGGGCATTCTCGTGAGCATCGCCGCGAGCGCCATCATGCTTATCGCCCCCATCACGCCGGATGCCACGGGTATCGCGATCTTCTTCGTGCTCATGATCATCTACGGCGCCGGCCTCGGCATCTTCATGTGCACCATGTACGCGCTCATCGCCGACGCGATCGACTACAGCGAGTGGAAGAGCGGCCGCCGCGACGAGGGCACCACGTACTCGCTCTACGTCTTCTTCCGCAAGCTCACCAACGGCCTCGCCCCGTCGCTCGGCCTCGTGATCATGGTCTGGCTCGGGTACAACGAGGCGCTCGGCGCCGCCCAGCCCGTCGACGTCGCGCTCAACATGCGCTACATGGTCGCCGCCGGCTATCTGGTCGCCGCCCTGCTCGAGTACGTGTCGATCAAGTTCATCTACAACCTGGACAAGAAGACCATGGACGAGATGGAGGCGGATCTCGCCAAGAAGCACATGGAGGCGTAGCGCCGATCCATCGTCCCTCCTTGTACCTCCCCTGCGGGGGCACGCACTCCGCTGCCGCAGGGGCCTCATAGCCCTACAGCCGCTGCCGCCGGAACCTCTCTCCCCGAATCGCGCAGCTGTTGCAAGGAGCCGTGCGACAAGTCACGCGGTGGCACGGCGGATACCGACGGCACGGCCCCGACGGGACTCCCGGGGCCGTGTCGTTTTGCGTCGCGTTGGGGTACAAGCGGGGAGAGGGCGCCTGCGGGTGCCGGTTTTCGCATGCCGAGGGGAGCGTGGTCGCATGGCTGCATTCGATGAGGTAGAGGGCAAGCTGGGCTTCGGGCTC
This sequence comes from Enorma burkinafasonensis, assembly GCF_902150035.1. Classification (GTDB taxonomy): domain Bacteria; phylum Actinomycetota; class Coriobacteriia; order Coriobacteriales; family Coriobacteriaceae; genus Enorma; species Enorma burkinafasonensis. Next base: position 15,380 of record NZ_LR597505.1, on the reverse strand, counting down.
ATGCGTCTGCCGCTAGCGGGCGAGGGCGAGGGGGCGCCGGTCGATGTCGAGCGCGTGAAGGGCATGGTCGACGCCTTCATGGCCCGCGGCTTCACCTATTTCGACACGGCCTACGTCTACCATGACGGGGCCTCGGAGCGCATCGCCAAGGAGGCGCTGGTCGACCACTACCCGCGCGACAGCTTCACGCTCGCCACCAAGATGCCGGGCTGGCTGCTCAAGGAGCCGGGCGATGTGGAGCGCATCTTCGCCGAGCAGCTCGAGCGCACGGGCGCGGGGTACTTCGACTACTACCTCATGCACAACGTCGCCGGCGACCAGATCAAGATGTACGAGGACTTCGGCTGCTGGGAGTGGGCGCGCCGCATGAAGGACGAGGGCCTCATCCGCCACCTGGGCTTCTCGTGCCACGATACCGCCGACGTGCTTGATCGGCTGCTTACCGAGCACCCCGAGGCGGAGTTCGTGCAGCTGCAGCTCAACTACCTCGACTGGGAGCACGAGGCGGTGCAGGCGCGGGCATGCTACGAGACGGCCGAGCGCCACGGCGTGCCCGTGGTGGTGATGGAGCCCGTCAAGGGCGGCACGCTCGCCAAGCTGCCGGATGACGCGGCAGCCCTCCTTGCCGAGGCGGACCCCGCGGCCACGCAGGCGTCGTGGGCGCTGCGCTTCGCGGCGTCGCTGCCCAATGTGAAGGTCGTGCTCTCGGGCATGTCCGACGAGGCGCAGATGGCCGAGAACCTCGACCTTCTGGACCCCGCCGGATTCAAGTCGCTCGACGACACTGACCGCGCGCTGCTCGTCCGGGTCGCCGAGGTCTTCACCTCGGTCGAGACCGTGGGGTGCACCGCCTGCCGCTACTGCACGCCCGGCTGCCCCCAGGGCATCGACATCCCCGCCATCATCGCCGCGCTCAACACCCAGCGCCGCTACCAGGACGGCCGCTCCGATATCATGTACACGCACGCGCTCGACGCGGGCTCGGCCCGGGCGTCCGCGTGCATCGCGTGCGGCCAGTGCGAGGCCGCCTGCCCGCAGCATCTGCCCATCATCGAGGTGCTCCGCGATGCCGCGGGGCTGTTCGACAAGGAAGGGAACTAGCCATGAAGGTCCTCATCGCATCGGATATCCACGGGTCGGCGTACTGGGCGGGGCGTCTCGCGGACGCCATCGACCGCGAGCAGCCCGACCGCATCGTGCTGCTGGGTGACGTGCTCTACCACGGCCCGCGCAACGACCTGCCGCGCGACTACGATCCCAAGCGCGTGATCCCGCTGGTGAACGGGCTTGCCGAGACGGGTAGGCTCATCGCCGTGCGCGGCAACTGCGAGGCGGAGGTCGACCAGATGGTGCTCGACTTCCCGTGCATGGCCGACTACGCCGTGCTTATGGACGAGGGCGGCCGCGCGCTCTTCCTCACGCACGGGCACATCTTCGGCGCCGGCTTCCACAACAGCGTCGACAACCTGCCCCCGCTCGCGGAGGGGTCGGCGATCGTCTACGGGCACACGCACGTCAAGGTGAACGAGGCGGTCCCGGGTCATCCGGGGATCTGGGCGTTCAACCCCGGCAGCGCGAGCATCCCCAAGGACGGGACGCACAGCTACGGCATCTACGAGAGCGGCCTGCCGCTCGCCGAGGCGTTCCGCCACGTCGTGCTCGAGGAGGCGTAGGCGATGGCCGACGTTTCCGGGATGCGCGCCGGGGAGGGCACGGAGCCGGCGCGCGACCGCTCGACCCGCCCCGACGCGCGCGACGCCTTCGACCGCCTCACCGAGACGATCTGGCGGCTGCGCCAGCCCGACGGCTGCCCGTGGGACCGCGTGCAGACGCATGGGTCCATCGCGAAGAACATGCTCGAGGAGGCCTACGAGGCGGTCGAGTGCATCGAGGCGGGGGAGAGCGCGCATCTGCGCGAGGAGCTCGGCGACGTGCTCATGCAGGTCATGCTCCATGCCCAGATCGCCGCGGACGCGGGCGAGTTCACGATCGCCGATGTGGTGAGCGACCTCGACGAGAAGCTCATCCGCCGGCACCCTCATGTGTTCGGCGACGTCACGGGCGCCAAGGACGCCGCCCAGGTGCTCGACATCTGGGACCAGGTGAAGCGCGCCGAGCGCGAGGGGCGCGCGTCAGCGGACGGCGAGGGCGCCGCTGCCGCTCCCGAGCGCCCCGCGGGCCTGCTCGATTCCGTCCCGCATTCGCTTCCCGCGCTCATGCAGGCCGAGAAAGTCTCCAAGCGCGCCGCGAAAGCCGGGTTCGAGTGGGAGACCGTCGACGATATCTGGCGCCAGGTCGCCGAGGAGCGCGCCGAGTTCGAGGCGGAGGCCCCGGGCAGCCCGGAGCGCGAGCTCGAGTTCGGTGACCTGCTCTTCGCGCTCGTGAACGTCGCGCGCCGGGAGGGGATCGACGCCGAGAGCGCGCTCCGGGCGAGCACGCGCAAGTTCCGCGCCCGCTGGAGCGCGATGGAGGAGCTGGCCCATCGGGCAGGCCGCGCTGTCGAGGACCTGTCGACCGAGGAGCTCAACCGCCTCTGGAACGAGGTCAAGGCAGGGGAGTAGGGCATGCGGGCCCGATGTCCGGATGCGTGGGATGCCGTACGTTCGCCGCGGCATTCCTACCGTTCGCCAGTAAAATACATACACGTATGTATTTAATCCTAGGTTCGACTATAGTACAAACTACCAGAAGTCATCGGCGATCGCGATCGGCACGGGCTATCGCTCTTCGCGGCAACGAGGGCCTGGTCGGAGCCGTTCGCGACGAGAGGAGGGGAGATGGCACGGCAGCACAATTCCGCGGAGACGCGCGAGCTCATCATCTCCTCGGCGATCGATACGTTTATCGAGAAAGGCTACAGCCACACGACCCTCGAGGATATCGTGAAGCGCGTGGGCCTCACGCGCGGCGCCTTCTATTGGAACTTCAACAGCAAGAAGGATATCCTCGAGGAGATCCTTCGCCGCTACGAGGCGTTCTATCGGGATATCTACACGAGCTACACGCACTACGACTCGGCGTATGAGACCCTCAAGAGCTTCCTTGAGGTCGACTTGGGAAAGAAGAACGCCGACAACCCCTATATCAAGATCGTGCTCTACAAGGTAGAGCTCAGCGATGGCCTCCCGGAGCTCACCGAGATCCAATCGAGGCTCGACCGCGACTTCACCGCGATTATCGAGGGCGAGATCCGCCGCGGGCAGGAGCGGGGGGAGTTCAGGACCGACATCAGCTCGCGTATGCTCACACTCTCGCTGTATATGACCCTGCTCGGGTTCGATAACTACAACGTTGCCGAGACGCCTCGGCCCGACGGCACGTTCTTCACCGAAGACGAAATCAAAATACTAGTCGATCTGCTGCTCCAGCGCCTGGTCTAGCCAAGTGTCCAGGCTGGGCGTTGCTCTTACCGAAAAACATACATACATGTATGTTTAGAAATATGAAAGGAGTGCTTATGTTGGAAGGGTCGTTTAAGGGGAGGCATTTCCTGCAGCTCGAGGACTTCACGCCCGAAGAGCTTCGCTACCTGCTGGATCTCTCTGCCCGCCTCAAGAAGGAGAAGCGCGAGCGCGTGAACCAGCAGAAGAACATCGGCCAGAACATGCTGATGCTGTTCGAGATGGAATCGACCCGCACCCGCTGCTCGTTCGAGACTTCTGCCCAGGACTTGGGAATGGGCACCACCTACCTGTCCAACTCGCATTTCGGGGCCAAGGAGACCATCAAGGACTCCATGCGCGTCTTCTCGGAGATGTACGACGTGATCGCCTATCGGGGCAAGGAGCATGAGCAGCTCGTCCAGATGGCGGCGGAGTCCGACATCCCCATCATCAACGGCTACACGATGCATGAGCATCCGACCCAGATGCTCGCCGACTTCATGACCCTCGACGAGGTGTTCGGCCGCGAGGGCTATCGCGGTAAGACGTTCACCTATATCGGCCGCGGCGGGGCGTGCTGCGCGTATTCCTATGCCGTCGCGTGCGCGATGCTCGGCATGAACTTCCGCTTCATCACCTCCTACATGACCCTCGACGAGGCCGTCTCCAAGCTCACCCCGGAGGAGCAGGAGCTCTTCCGCCGCGAGGTGCCCGCCGGCTCGACGATCGACGGTTGGTCGGGCGCGCTGCCCGACGAGCAGAAGCAGGTCATCCAGGACCTCTATGCGAAGTACAACCCGGACTGCTCGTTCCTCGAGACCGAGGATGTCGACGCCATCGAGGGGACGGATGTCGTCTCCACTGAGAACTGGGGCTTTTTCACCAACAGCGCCATCACGTGGCTGCCCGGCATCATCAAGTACCGGCCCTACCAGGTCAACCGCGAGCTCATGGAGCGGACCGGCAACCCGAACGCCATCTTCATCCATATGCTTCCCGCCACCCATAACGATGGGCACAGCGCGGCGCGCAACCTCATCGCCCAGATCGACGATCCCGAGTTTCGGGCGTATCTCGCGAAGGGATTCGAGGTCACCGATGAGGTGTTCGAGCAGAACGCGCGCTACATCTTCCAGGAGGCCGGCAACCGCCAGCACACCATCAAGGCCGTGACGTACGCGGTCATGGGCGATGACGTCGAGTAGGCGCCAAGTGGGCCACTGATAGGAGGTCAATATGTTTGCCGTAAGCCTTATCCCCATCGTCGTCGCCTTCGTGGCGATCATGGTGTCCAAGCGCGCGTTCGAATCGTGCATCCTGGGCATCGTGACGGCGATCGTGATCTACTCGGCCCAGACGGGCGACTGGAACATCCCCGTCTTGTTCTACAACTTCCTCGCCGAGACCTCGAGCGACCCGGGCAACATGTGGGTCATCATCTTCACGCTCGCCATCGGCGCGGTCACGCAAATCCTCTTCGATGCGGGCGCGACCGGAGCCTTCACCGATTGGGTGACCGCGCGGTTCGCGAACAACGAGAAGAAGTCGATCATCTCGATCATCATCCTCGGCATCGTGGTGTATGCGGACGAGTTCCTGAAGGCCGCCGTGCTCGATTCGTACGGCAAGACCATCGGGCGCAAGAACAAGATCCCCGTCGAGACCGTCGGCATGCTCATCGTCGCGCTGTGCATTCCGCTGGTCACCTGGACGCCCATGGCGACCTGGTCGGTCTATTTCGTGCAGCTCATGGAGTCCTCCGGCTTCACGCAGAACGGGACGTGGGATTTCATAACCCAGGTCATGCCCCTGCTCGTGTTCCCGATTATCCTGCTCGTGGTCGTGGTCCTCTTCGCGCTCGGCATCATCCCCGCGTTCGGTTCCATCAAGGGCGCCATCGCCAAGAAGAGTGACGGCACGTATGACTTCGGCTGCTACGGCGAGGAGACCGCCGGTGCCGGCTCAGCGAGCAAGGCCCGTCCGATGGACTTCATCATCCCGCTCATCGTGCTCCTCGCGGTCGGCATCTACCTCAACGGAGACTTCGCGATGGGGTGCCTCGTGGTCATCGTGTTCGAGGGCGTCTGGTTCATGGCGCGCCGCATCATGAGCTTCGGCGAGTTCATGGACAGCTTCTGGAAGGGCATGTTCGGGACGTTCAAGCCCACGGTGTACCTCATGGTCGGCTTCACGTTCACCACGATCTTGAAGCTCATCGGCTTCCCCGAGCTCATCCAGGCCATCGCCGGCATCCTGGTTCCCGGCGCGGTGCTCGCGTTCTTCTTCATCGCGGCGACCGCCATCGGCACCCTTACGGGCATGTTCTGGCCTGCCACCTCGCTGTTCATGGCGGCATGCCTGCCCGTGACCGATGCACTCGGCATCAGCCCGTTCGTGCTCTCGGCCGTGCTCTTCTCGGCCGCGACCTTCGGCACGGTGCTGTCGCCGCGCGGCGCGCTGGTGATGTTCATCGGCGAGGAGCTCGGCACGAACGCCGTGGACCTCACCAAGAGCGCGCGCCCCTATGCGCTCATCGCGGGCGCCATCACGCTCGTCTTCTACCTGGCGCTCGGCTTCGTCGTCGCCTGATCGACGAGCTGGCGGGCATCCGTAACGTCATTTGAACTTGGAGGACATCATGGAAGCAAATACCTATCGCTATGCCGGCGAGTTCGAGCCGCAGGAAACCGTCATCGTCGGCTGGCCGCGCATCATCGAGCCGGTCAAGGGCATGTACACCGAGGCCGTCATGCACCAGGTCGTCAAAGCCCTGCTCGGCCATGTGGACAACCTGGTCATCAATTGCGGTTGGCCGGGAACCTATGACCGCTGCCGTGAGATCCTGACCGAAGGCGGGATCGACCTCGATCAGGTCACCATCACCCAGATCCCGGACATGATGCACTGGATGCGCGATTACGGCCCGGACATCATCAAGAACGAGGAGGGCGAGAAGCGCCTGGTCCATTTCCGTTTCGACATGTACGGCATGGGCGAGGAGGACAGCGACATGTCGCTCCTCTGCAAGAAGTTCGCCCCGCATGCTGCGGTAGAGCTGGGCTGCTACGACATCGTCGAGTCCTGCCTCATCTCCGAGGGCGGTGACAAGGAGTTCAACGGCGCCGGCGTGATGATGGCCATCGAGGAGACGGAGGTCGCGAAGCGTAACGGCTCCATGACCAAGGAAGAGGTCGAGGAGGAGTTCAAGCGTGTCTTCAACCTCGAGAAGATCATCTGGCTCCCGCAGTGCCATTACGAGGAGGAGCCCTCGACGCTCGGCGTGCTCGACTACATCGACGGCAAGCCGGTGTATCGCTCCGGGTCCGCGAACGGGCATATCGATGAGCTCGCGCGCTTCGTGGACAAGAACACGGTCCTGCTTCTCGAGGTGAGCGACGAGGAGGCGGCCGAGCTCGAGAGCGCCCGCATCACTAAGGAGCGCTGCGACGCCGCGTACGAGGTACTCAAGAACGAGACGGATGCTGAGGGGAACCCCATCAAGATCATCCGCATCCCCGCCCCCGTTCCCGAGTATGTGGTGACCACGCCCGAGGACTGGACGAACCGCACGTGGGGCAAGCGATTCGCCGAGAACGAGGAGCCCCTCCTCGATGACGGCACGCCGATGCCGGAAGGCGAGATCGTCATGATGCCCGCCATGAGCTACATCAACTATCTCGTGTGCAACGACGTCGTGGTGGCGCAGAGCTACTGGGCCCCCGGAAAGCCCGATGCGATCCGTCAGCGTGACGAGGAGGCCATGGCGGTGCTGCGCGAGGCCTACCCCGACCGTACCGTGGTCCCCATCAACTCCATGGCGCTCAACATCCGCGGTGGCGGCATCCACTGCGCTACGAAGAACATCCAGAAATAGCGCCGGCAACACGTAGGCGGGCGGCGCGGTGCGTCGCCCGCCTCAGGGTGGCGACTCCCCAGAAAGGATGGTTGCAATGGGCAAATCCGCTGCACCTGCCGCGAGCGAATCCCGCCAAGGGGGCTTGGGCTTTTGGACGCTTGTGCTTACCATCTTCGGATCGATGATCGGGTCGGGTGTGTACGACATCTCCTACCAGCTCGGCACGGTCGCGTCCCCGGGTGCCGCAATCATCGCCTTCGCCATCTGCTATGTGGGGACGCTCGTATCCGCTTTCAGTTTGAAGAACCTGCTCGAGCGCGATCCCGAGGGCGACGGCCTGTTCTGCTACGCCCGTCGCGCGCTCGGCGGCTTCGCGGAGTACATGAGCGCATGGGGCTACTGGATCAGCGGCTGGGTCGGGAACGTGTCGTTCGCCGCCATGATGATGATCGCCCTGGGCACGTTCTTCCCCGAGGTGTTCGGCGACACCGGTACGAACTGGCCTTCCATCATCGTTGCGAGCATCGTGATGTGGACGCTTTACGCGCTGGTGAGCCGGGGCGTTGAGAAGAGCGTGCGCGTCAACACGGTCATCACCATCATAAAGATCGTGCCGCTGCTCCTGTTCATCGTCCTTGCCGTCACGTGCTTCAACTTCGGCGTCTTCACGACGGGGTTCTGGACGAACTACGCCGGCAACATGGCCGCGGCGGAAGGCGGTTTCGATATTCGCTCCGTGGCATCCCAGGTCAACAACTCCATGCTTTCCCTGATCTGGGTCTTCATCGGGGTCGAGAGCGTCGCTCTGCTCTCGCGCCATGCGGTGAACCGCAAGGTCGCGGGCAGCGCTACGGTCGTGGGCCTCACGCTCATGACGCTCATGAAGTTCCTCATCGCCGTGCTGCCCTACGGCATCATGCCGGCCGAGGAGTTTGTCGCGCTGGGCCAGCCGTCGGTCGGGCAGCTCTACGTTCACTTCATAGGGCCGATCGGCGCCTCGTTCGTGCAGGCGGCCCTCATCATCTCGATATTCGGCTGCTGGATCGCCTACACCCTCATGCCGACGGAGTCCATAACCTATCTTGCCGACCAGCACTCGCTGCCCGAGATCTTCGCGAGGAAGAACAAGCACGGTGTCGCGACGTTCTCGCTGTTCATCACCGTGCTCCTCTGCCAGCTGCTCTACATCTCGATGCACTTCACCAGCGATGCGTATGAGTTTGGTTACCGTCTGAGCTCGTCTGCCATCCTGATCGTGTGGGTGTTCATCAACCTGTATCAGATCAGGTACACTCTCGACCATCCCGAGGCGCCTGGACGGACCAGGAATCTGGTCTTGGGGATTGTGGGCCTCGCATACTACCTGTTCGCCATGTTCGTCTCCGGCTTCTCCTACATCATGCTCTGCAGCATCCTGTGGGTGGTCGGCATCCCGTTCTACTACAGGGCGCATAGGAGCGCAGGCGAGACCCGCGTGTTCTCGGGTGTGGACCGCCTGCTGGTCGCCGCGGTTTGCGCCATGGCGGCAGGTGGGGTCGTACTGCTCATGACCGGAATCGCGTAGCTATCGAGGGCCTCTCGGCACCTCCCCTTTACCCGGAAGGGGCGCTTGACCGACATGGAGCGCCTCCGAGGCCTGAGCCCGGATCCGGTCGGAGAAAGTCGCGGGTTAGTGACGAGGGAAAATGGGCATACTCTCAAAAGTTTACGGAGGCTAATCGTTCGGGTTCCGGAGCAAAGGTCTGCCTCTGCCCGCGTTCCGAGCCCGGCGACTGCCGCGATCCGAAAGAGAGGTATCCCCATGAGCGAGATTCTGGATGTCTACGGCCGCGAGGTGCTCGACTCGCGCGGCAACCCGACGGTCGAGGTCGAGGTCGTGCTCGACGACGGCTCGTTCGGCCGCGCCATGGTGCCCTCGGGCGCCTCGACCGGCGCGTTCGAGGCGGTCGAGCTGCGTGACGGCGACAAGGAGCGCTATCTGGGCAAGGGCGTCACCAAGGCCGTCGACCACGTGAACAAGGAGTGCGCGGACGCCGTGATCGGCATGGACGCCTTCGACCAGCGCGCCGTGGACGCGCACCTCATGGCGGCCGACGGCACCTCCAACAAGGGCAACCTCGGCGCGAACGCCATCCTGGGCGTCTCGCTCGCCGTCGCCCGCGCCGCCGCGCAGTCCGCGGGGCTCGAGCTCTACAGCTATCTGGGCGGCGTCAACGGTCACACGCTCCCCACCCCGATGATGAACATCCTGAACGGCGGCGTGCACGCCGACAACAACGTCGACTTCCAGGAGTTCATGATCATGCCCGTCGGCGCTCCGAACTTCGCCGAGGGCCTGCGCTGGTGCGCCGAGGTCTACCATACGCTCAAGGCCGTCCTCAAGGAGTCCGGCCACGCGACGGGCGTGGGCGACGAGGGCGGTTTCGCCCCCGACCTGGCCAACAACGAGGAGCCGCTCCAGTACATCGTGCGCGCCATCGAGGCCGCCGGCTACAAGCCGGGTGAGGACTTCATGATCGCCATGGATCCCGCCACGACCGAGTGCTACGACGCCGAGCGCGGCGTGTACGTGCTCAAGGGCGAGGGCCGCGAGCTCACCACGGACGAGATGATCGACTACTGGGCCGCGCTCGTCGAGAAGTACCCCATCATCTCGATCGAGGACGGCCTGGCCGAGGAGGACTGGGACGGCTGGGTGAAGCTCACCGAGCGCCTGGGCAAGAAGGTCCAGCTCGTCGGCGACGACCTGTTCGTCACCAACACCGAGCGCCTGAAGAAGGGCATCGAGCTCGGCGCCGCGAACGCCATCCTCGTCAAGGTGAACCAGATCGGCACGCTCACCGAGAGCCTCGAGGCCATCGAGATGGCCAAGCGCGCCGGCTACGCGTGCATCGTCTCGCATCGCTCCGGCGAGACCGAGGACTCCACGATCGCCGACCTCGCGGTGGCCACGAACGCCGGCCAGATCAAGACCGGCGCGCCCTGCCGCAGCGACCGCATCGCGAAGTACAACCAGCTGCTCCGCATCGAGGACGGGCTGTACACCTCTGCCGAGTACGCCGGCCGCGACGCGTTCTACAACCTGCGCTAACGGCTCCGCTCGGAGCCGGTTGTGCGCAAGCGGTGCATCTTTGGGTGGGCGGTGACCCTTCAGGGCGCCGCCCGCCTTGCGCTTGGTATAAGATAGGGCTGCGCATAACCACACCTCAATCGTACAAGGCGCTTATGGGAACCTATCGAGACAACCGGACCTCTCGCGGGCGCGCGGGCGAGCGCGCCGGCTCCGCCGCCGCGACGGGCGACCTTTCCGCCGCCGCGTCGAGGCTGGGCGCGGGCGGCGCGCGCCGGGCGGGTGCCGCCGGGCGCGGCGCGTCGGGCGCGAAGCGAGGCACCGCGGCCAAATCTTCCGCCAAGCGCTCCTCGTTCATGAGGTACGCGGCGGACAACCGCGTCGTCCAGTTCATCTACTCGCTCACCACCGGCTCCACGAAGCCCATCTTCTATGCCGCGGTCGCGGCGGTCGTGCTGGTGAGCATCTACTTCCCGGTGCGCGACCTCTATGCCGCCTACCGTACGGGCATGGTGCTCGACCAGCAGCTCGAGATCCGCAACGAGTACAACGAGCGGCTCGAGTCCCATGTCGACGGCCTGCTCTCGACCGAGGGCATCGAGCGCGCGGCGCGCGAGGACCTGGGGCTCGTCATGCCGGGCGAGCGCGTCATCGATGTCGTGGGGCTCGAGGACGATGCGGCGCCGAACGCAGCCGAGGGCTCTGCGGACACGTCGGACGCCCCGGCGGAGGATGCCGCCGCGGGCGATGACGCCGCGGACACGGACGCGGATGCGGAGGGCCAGGCGGCGCAGGACGCCGATGCCGCAGAGGACGCCGCCCCCGCGGAGCAGCCTGCCGAGGATGGCGAGGACGAGCCGATGACCTCGGCCGATGTCGAGGCTGCCGAGCAGGCGGTGGTCGAGGACGCGCCGTGGTACATCAGGATGCTCGATGCGCTCTTCTTCTACCAGGGTGCCGAAGGGCAGTCGGTCGCCTCGACCGGCGAATAGGCGAGAGGACCGCATGATGGCCGATTCCGTTGGCGCAGCCGGGCGCGGCATCCCGATCGCGGCCATCGACCTGGGGACGGTGTCGTCGCGCCTCTCCCTCGCCGAGGTCGAGGGGGACCGCGTCGTCGCCGTCCGCAAGCACACCGTCATCACCGACCTGGGCGAGGGGGTCGACGCGACGGGGCTCTTGAGTCCCGGTGCGATCGAGCGCGTAGCCGCCGCCTGCGAGGGGTTCGCGGAGGAGATCCGCGCGTTCGGCGCGGTCGCGGTGTGCACGACCCTCACGAGTGCCGCGCGCGATGCGGCGAACGGCGAGGTCCTGCTCGGGCGGTTGCGCGGCATCGGCCTCGTGCCGCAGGTCATCCCGGGTGAGGTGGAGGCGCGCCTGACGTTTCTCGGCGTGGCGCGCGACCTTCCCGGCGAGCATATCGCCGTCGTCGACTCGGGCGGCGGCTCGACCGAGGTCGCGGTCGGATGCTATGACGCCGCGGCGGGCCTGCTCAAGCTCGAGCGCACGCGCTCGCTCGATATCGGGTGCCGCCGCGTCACCGAGCGCTTCCTGCACGGCGACCCGCCCTCGGCAGACGACATCGCCCGCGCGGCCGCCTGGGCCTACGACCAGTTCGCGCCCGTGTGGGGCTCGCTCGCCCAGAGCGGCGCCAAGCTCCTCGCGGTGGGCGGTACGGTGACCACGCTCGTCGCGATGGCGAACGGGCTTCAGGTCTACGACCCCGCCTTCGTCCATCTCCACGAGCTCCGCGCGGCAGAGATCGACCGCTGCATCGAGCGGATGCGCGGCCTTCGTGTTGAGGAGATCAAGCAGCTTGAGGGGATCCAGCCCAAGCGGGCCCATGTGATCCTGGCGGGCGCCGTCATCGTGCGCGAGCTCATGCGCGCCGCGGGCTACGACCGGCTCACCGTGAGCGAGAACAGCATCCTCGCGGGGCTCGGCGCGACCGTCGCCGAGGTACTTGCGGGCACGCGGACCACGGTCGGCTGGGTGCCGGAGCTGTCGCGGTAGCAATCCGGCTGGCGTAAGGACTGGTAGGGGCGGTGGGACTCGAACCCACAATCCCGAAGGCGAGAGATTTTAAGTCTCCTGCGTATGCCAATTCCGCCACGCCCCCGTCCATGGGACAGTCTAGCAAACATCATTTTCTTAACGCGCGATTTTCTCTTTGGAAATTCAGCGGCGGGGAAGTAAACTAAACGGGTTCGCATCCCCGAAAGGAGACTTGTCCCATGAAGAAGATCGTTCTTGCGTGCGGTTCCGGTATCGCCACCTCGACCGCCGTGGCGCAGAAGGTGTCCACCCTGCTGAACGATAACGGTTACGAGGGCCAGTACGAGATCGTCCAGTGCGCGATCTCCGAGGCCAAGGAGACCTGCGCCGACGCCGACCTGCTGGTCGCCACGACCGTCGCGCCCGAGGGTCTCGCCTGCCCCTACGTGAGCGGCGTGCCGTTCCTCACGGGCGTGGGCCGTCCCGCCGCCGAGCAGGAGATCCTCGCCGTCATGGCGCAGTAGCCCCGCACCTGTCGCCAAGAATCGCGAGATTGGCACTTGCGCGACGGGCGATGCTAGGGTAAGATAACTGCGCTCTCGACGGAAGTCGAAGCTACGCGGGCGTGGCGGAATTGGCAGACGCGTATGGTTCAGGTCCATATGGGGGCAACCCCGTGAAGGTTCAAGTCCTTTCGCCCGCACCATAGCATGATAGGGCCCCGGTCTCGGGGCCTTTTTCATACCGGTCCCAGGAAGGCTCCACATGAACTGGTTCTACCTGCTCATCGTCATGCTCGTCGCGGCTGCGGTCATCTCGCTCGTGCTGTCGTTCCTCGGCGTGGTGATCGTCGGCGCGCTCCGTCTGATCCCGTTCGTCCTCATCGCGCTCGTGGTGCTCGTCGCCATGGGCAAGCTCAAGATCAGCATCCGCCGAGGGGACGACGCCGACGACGATCGCCGTTGGCTTCCCTAGGCCCTTGTGATACGATATCCCGGCAATCCGCGCATCGTCGTGTCGCGATAATGCCCGAGTGGCGGAATTGGCAGACGCAGCAGACTCAAAATCTGCCGCTGGCAACAGCGTGCGAGTTCGATCCTCGCCTCGGGCACCATTCCATGATGATGTCATGGACGCATGCGAAGTGTGGTAACATGCACTCCGCGTCGCGCAAGCGATGCCAAAGTGGGGCGCAAGCCCCCACCTTTCGGCGCTTCGGCAGCTGTCTGGTCATCACAACTGAACGTTCGGGAGGGCATCGCCGCTCCCGGTTTGAGGTTGATGAGCCCGGTCGCTGTTGAGGCACCGGGCTTTTCGTTACGAAGGAGGTACCGAAAATAGCTAAGCACGATGACACCCGCATCAATGACGAGATCACCGCGACCACGTGCCGCCTGATCGGTGTCGATGGCTCCCAGCTGGGCCTTTTCGGCATCCGCGATGCGCAGCGTGTCGCTGACGAGCAGGGTCTCGACCTGGTCGAGATCGCGCCGAACGCGAACCCGCCGGTCTGCAAGGTCATGGACTACGGTAAGTTCAAGTACCAGCAGGCGATGAAGGCCAAGCAGGCTCGTAAGAACCAGTCCAAGGTCGAGGTCAAGGAGATGAAGTTCCGGCCGAAGATCGACGTGGGCGATTACGAGACCAAGAAGGGGCATGTGCTGCGCTTCCTCAAGAAGGGCGCGCGCGTGAAGATCACGATCATGTTCCGCGGCCGCGAGATGGCGCATCCCGAGCAGGGTCTCAACGTGCTCGAGCGCCTCGCCGAGGACCTGAAGCCCTACGCCACCGTCGAGTCGCAGCCCAAGCTCGAGGGCCGCAACATGCTCATGCTGCTCGCCCCGATCAAGGGCGCCTTCGACGAGAAGCCCGAAAACGACGAGAGCAAGAACGACTAACGAAACGTCGTATAAGCGATTAAGGAGAAGAACATGCCCAAGATGAAGTCGCACAGCGGAACCAAGAAGCGCTTCCGTCTCACCGGTACCGGCAAGCTGGTCCGCGGCAAGGCCTACAAGAGCCACATCCTCACCAAGAAGACCACCAAGCGCAAGCGCGGCTTCCGCCAGGAGACCACCGTTTCCGCCGCTGACCGCAAGACCGTCGCTTCGCGCCTCGCGTAACGCGACCTCCCGCCGACCTTTAGATACCAAGACTAGGAGTTGATCAGATATGGCACGTGTGAAGCGCGCTCTCAACGCCCGTAAGCACCATCGCACCATCATGAAGCAGGCCAAGGGCTACTACGGCGCTGCCTCCCGTACGTACAAGCACGCCAAGGAGCAGGTCCAGCACTCGCTCCAGTACCAGTATCGCGATCGCCGCAACAAGAAGCGCGAGATCCGCAGCCTCTGGATCACCCGCATCAACGCCGCCGCCCGCATGAACGACATCTCCTACTCCCAGTTCATGCACGGCCTGAAGCTCGCCGGCATCGAGCTCGACCGCAAGGTGCTCTCCCAGATGGCCTACGAGGACATCGAGAGCTTCAACGAGCTCGCCGCCATCGCCAAGAAGGCGCTCGAGGCCTAAGGCTCCGCTCAGCGTATCGTCGGCGCCCCCGTGGGGCGGCCGATTCAAAAGGCACCGGGATCCGGTGCCTTTTTTATTGCAGCGGCACGCAGCCGCAAAAGAGGGCTGATCAGGGCGGAACGCCTCCCGGAACCGGCGACCTTCATATCGAGGGCCCTGAAGCGGCCGAAAGAAGAAGGCCTCGCGTCTCTTGGCGGTGGGTGAGTGGGGCGTTACTCGTCTGCCGCAAGGGCAAAGCCGCGAAAAGTGCAGCTCATCGCAGATCGGTCTCATAGAGATATAAGAGGGCGAAGCGAAGAGCCACCGCCAAGACGATCGAACATATATAGAGAGACGTTCGAGCGGAGGAAAAGCCCAAAGAAGAGGATATGTGACGGAAATGTGAAGGCATCAATCGACACTTGCAGCCCTCAGGATTTCTGGCAATATATCTCCTTGCCGCGCGGCGCCGAGCCGCGCAGGCGGGTACCTTGGGAACCGGATACCGCGAGGCGGGAGAGGGAGAATGCGCGGGAGCGCGCCCTCCTCGCCAGGGAAGAGACGA
>NZ_LR597548.1 GCF_902150035.1 Enorma burkinafasonensis | reverse complement strand
TAGCGGTGGCGCACGAGGTTCGAGACGCCCTCGCGCATCTTGTCGTTGAGGATCCGGTTGTACTCTTCGGCGAGCCCGGCGGTGGCGCGCTCCCCGGGCTCGAAGAAGACCTTGCGGCCGACCTCGTCGGCGGGGATGGGCGCGTTCACTACCTGGAGCTGCACGTGGGAGTCCGCCGGGAAGTAGTTGAACAGCGAGCTCATCACGGTGAAGGCCGTCTCGCGCGCCTCCTTGCGCGCGGACTGGTAGCTGATGTCGGAGAACTCGACCGTCTGGCTGAACACCCCGGGCATCACCTGGGCGATGCCGTCCCTGTACATGGCGTCGTAGCCGACGTAGGCGGCCATCTCGCTCGAGCGGTCGCGCTCCCGGCGGCGCCTCTGCCGCTCGGCCTCCGCGCCCTTCGAGGCGTCCTTGCGCCCGCCCGTGCCGCCGAGGAGCAGCCCGAGGGTGCTCGGGCGCTTCGGCCTATTCTCCTTGTTGGTTCTTGCTCGGCTCATAGAGCTCGGCTCCTTTCTTCCTTGCCCTGCGCCTCGCGCGCCGCCCCGGGCGGCCCGGGCGCGGCGAGCCCTCGGGGAGGCTCGCGGCGAGGCAGGGCTCGTACGCGAGCAGCTGCGGGGAAAGCTCGTGTGCCGCCAGGAGAGGCAGCAGCTCCTCGGCGCGCATGCCGAAGGGCCGCCAGAACCCGGCGAGCCAGAACGGCATGCTGCAGAGCATGATCGGGAAGGCCGCGTCCGCGACGTCGGCGTGCAGGCCCAGGTGGACGAAGGCCGCCGCCCCGACCGCGCTGCCGAAGCCGAGCGACACGCA
>NZ_LR597526.1 GCF_902150035.1 Enorma burkinafasonensis | reverse complement strand
CAATCGTCGTAACCGAAGCAACGACAACGGTAGGCCGAACGGGACGGTCGGCGTGCCCGCGCTCAGACCCGAAACTTTTTCGCGCTCATTCCCGAAAGATCACCGCGCCCAAACCCGCAAGACGGAGACTATCAAATACAGGCGCGGGGCTCCTCCATTGCCTCCTCGGCGAACCGACTGTACTGCTCGAGCGTCCAGAATCGCATCTCGTTCGCGCGCCTCCTCCCCATGCTCCCCGCCTTCGCCGCCGGGTTGACCTTGAGCCCGTAGTACCGCACCGCATGGGAGAAGATGGCGGTGAGCTGGTTCTGTATGGTCTTGAGGTAGGTCTGGGAGTACGGCCTCCCCGACCTCTCCCCCTCCCGCATGACGGCGTTCTGCCACTTCACGATGTCCCTCGGCCCTATCTCGTTCATGGGCTTGTTGGCGAAGTACGGGAGGATCTTGTCCTTGATTATGTAGTCCTTGGTGATCCACGTGTTGAGCTTGAGCCTCGGCCTCCTGTCCTCCTCGTAGGCGCGGACGAACTCACCCAGCGTCATCGTGAGGTCTCCGGACGCGCTCGCGAGGAACTCCCGCTCCCACGCGAGCGCCTCCCTCTTCGTCTTGAAGCCCCTCTTCAGCTTGCGCCTCGCCTCCCCCTGCCAGTCGGTGTAGCGGACGTGGGCGCACCACTTCCCCGTCTTCTTATCCTTGTAGGCGGACATCTCACGCACCCCTCTCGGACGTTCGCGGCTCCCCGTAGAGCCGCTCCTCGTAGTACTTCCTGCTGACGCGCCCGGCGATGGTGAGGTATCCCCTTTTCCTGAGCTCCTCGTTCATGTCCCTGATGATCCGGTAGGCGTGGGACCTCGAAACGTCGAGGTCGCTCTGGACTTCCTCGACTGTCACGAACATCGAGCTGGCCATATCCGCTCCCTTCTCTCTCGGCCTCGCCGGTCGACGAGGTACATGGTGCGGGCGGGGGCGCGCGGTCGCCACGGTGCGACCGCGCCGGTCGCACCCTTGACAGGGCTACGCGCCCGCCCCCTTCTCGACGAAGTAGTCGTATCCGGCACGGGAACCGCAGTACGCGCACGACTCCCCCGACTTCTGCCCCGGGTCCACGCGCGTGACCTCGTACCCGCCGTCGCTGCGGAACGTTCGGGCGCACCGCCCGCAGAGGGTCATGACGTCGGCCGTCCCCCTAAGGCCGAGGCTCACCGCGATCGCCGCGTCCACGCGCCGCATGAGCGCCCGGTCGAGCGTGCCGATCGACCGCAGGAGCCGGGACTTGTCGATCGTCCTGATCTGCTCGAGCATCACCGTCGACCCCGCCGTCGCGCCGACGCCCGCGGGAAGCGCGACGTGCGTCGGCAGTCCCGGCTTGCACCTGCTCGTGAGCGCCGCGACGATGACCGTCCCCGCGTGCCGGTTGCCGGCGTTGTTCTGGATTACGAGCACCGGTCGCACACCCCCTTGCTCGCAGCCCACCACGGGATCGAGGCCCGCGAGGTACATCTGGCCGCGCTGAATCCCATCCACAAGTAACCACCTCCGCCCCTTTCTGTCTGAAGATGTATGTACGGTCGCGGGGCAATCGCGCCCGCGACCGACAACGCCGCGCAACGCGGCTCCCGTCCGCCCCCGAGGGCCCTCATCGCGTGGCGCGCTCATGCCCTTTCCGTTGCGGACGGGTATGCGGTTCTCAAGGTCCGTGAGGGGAGCGCCCCCTCATCCATACGGACAGGGGGCGCTCAGGAGGGGAAGCCCTCGGGGAGGATTTCTTTCATCTTTCTCCTCGCCTTCGCGAGGCTGCACTTGACGGCGCGCTCGGAGCACTCCCCGTCAGGGCGATCTCCCTGACGGGGAGCTGGGCGACCGCGTGCATGAGGAGGCGGCGGAGCTGCACGGCGGGAAGCTGGGCCAAAGCCGCAACGAGCTCGCCCTTCCGGCACTTGCTCAGGAGGTCGAATCCCGGCTCCGACTTCGGGCCGGCGGATGGGACAAATGAATCCATCGCGTCGAGGCTGAGCGTGTGCCTGGCCTCCCTGCGCTCGATCCGCCATGTCTCGCGCTGCATGTCCCTGAGGGCGCTGGCGACCTCATCCGTCACCTCGACGGAGACTCTCGCTCCGCCGGGGAAGGCCACGGTGACGGAGGCGCCGCATGCACCACGTCGGACGGAATCGTGGGAGTGCTCCATCCTGCCCCTCTTTCTTTGAAGAGAGGCACGGGACACAAAAAGACGGCCCCTCTTGCCTTTACGGACAAAAAGGGCCGCTCAGGGGAAGCCTGCCGGCACCGCTTTTTGAGTGAATTGGCCTAACCGGGCAGAGCCGGAACGCGTGGAAAACGCCTCGGGAGCATGCCGGCGATACCATCCCCTAGCTGGGGCGCTGGCCAGGGGCTATGTGGGCCGGGGCGGTGCGCCCCGGCCCGCGTCTCCCCACGAAGACCGTGTGCTATGCGCCCGTTGCGCGCTGGGAGATGCTCCAGCCGAGGCTCTCGGCCTGGATGCGGACGAGGCGGGCGTAGAGGCCGCCCGCGGCCATGAGCTCGTCGTGCGTGCCCCGCTCGGCCACGCGGCCGTCGTCGAGCACCACGATGGGGCGCTCAACGAGATCGCGCGCACGAACCCTGCGCCCCGCGGGCGGGGTTCGTCTACGAGGGGGCGGCGAGGATACTGCTCGGCTCCCTCGTCGGCACCGCCGCCGTGACCCTGCCCGAGGACCGCCGGGCGCGGGTCGGGATCCTCGCCGCCATGGAGCTCGCGAACTCACGTTGGCGCGATGGCGCGAGCCAGGAGGAGGCGACATCGGTCGCCGGCATGGGAGTTACCAGGTTCAAAAGCCTCTTCAAGCAGGCGACCGCAGGCACATCCGGTAATCGGAACCCCTCGGATGCCGCGGCGCGCCACACTTTGCTCGCCCTATCGCACCAGCCCTTCCCCTCAGGCACAACCCGCTACAAGAACAGCGCGCTCACGTGGTAGACGACGTACCCCAATAGCAGAGAGCAGCAGATGTAGAAGAGCGCCGTGATGACAGTCCACTTGGTCGAGTGCACCTCACCCCAGGTCGCCGACACGCTCGCCGCGCACGGCATGTTGAACGTGAACGCGAAGATGAACGCGAGCGCCTCGGGAGCCGAGATGGCCTGCGCCATGACCTCGCCGATGTTCGACGCCGCGGCGGCGGCGCCGGTCATGACGCCCACGAGCACGGCGTTGGGCGTCGCGGCACCCGTGAAGAGCCCCGAGAGCACCCCGAGCGCGGACTCCTTGAGCACGAGGGCGCACAACCACGCGGTGAACGTCTGCCAACCCATGCCGAAGAAGCGCGTGACCGGCTCGATGGCGGTACCGAGCGCGTAGAGCACCGACCCCTCGACGCTGCCGGTCGCGGTGTAGGTAAGCGCCCAAATCGCGAAGGCGAAGAGGGCGACGACCCGGATGGCTCGCACGAACATCTGTCGACTCTTGAGCAGGGCGCCGCGCGCGACGTTGCCCAGATGCGGCCGATGGTACGGCGGAAGCTCCATGACCATGCCCGCACGCTCGCCCTCCGCCACCAAGCGCGGGCCGAACACCCTGCCCACGAGCCACATGATGAGAATCGTCACGGCGAAGATGCCCACGATCACGAGCGGCGCGCCGGCCACGCCGAAGAACGCCACGGCGAGCACCGGAACCACGCCCCAGGTCGAGCCGCACGGGATGGCCCAGGCCATCATCACCGTGAGCATGCGCTGACCCCACGAGTCGATGACGCGCGAACCCGACACGCCGCCCATCGTGCAGCCGAGGCACATGAGGAAGGGCATGAGCGACTTGCCCTGCAACCCGAAGCGCGCCATGGTGTGGTCGAACACGTAGGAGATGCGCGCCATGTAGCCCGCCTCCTCGTAGAGGCCGAACACAAGGTTGATACCGAAGACGTAGCCCACCATCATGGTGCCGAAGCACAAACTGTTGAACACCACGCCCGCGAGGAAGCTGCCCAGAACATCGGGGGCGCCCGCCTGCGCGAGCGCGCCCGCCACGACCTGCCCGAGCGACGAGATGGCGCCGCCGAGCATCATGATGGGAATAGCCGGCACGAACGCCAGGATGAACCCGAGCAAGATCATGCCGATGGTGATGGGCTTCGACCAGCGCGAGCCCGTGACCACGCGATCGAAGCGCGAAAGCGCGTGCGGGCGCGCGGGCGCCTCCGCCGCTCCGTCGAGCAGCCCCTCGATCCAGGCGAACTTCGCTGCGGCCGTGCCCTGGATCGTGTCGGGGGCGGCAGCGATCCCCTCGCGCAGGCGCGCACCATCCACGACGGAACGCTCGCGCACCGTGCGTGCAAGCGCGTCAAGCAGCGCGCCATATCCCTCGGGGCGCGAGGCGACGAGCGGCACCACAGGAACGCCCAGCCGCTGCGCGATAAGGACGGCGTCGATCCGCTTGCCCTGGTTCTCGGCGACGTCCATGAGGTTGAGAGCGAGCAGGCACGGCTGCTCCGGGCACGCCGCAACGAAGTCGGCGAGCATGTAGAGGCTTCGCTCGAGCTGCGACGCGTCGGCCATCACGAGCACGATGTCGGCAGCGCCCGATGCGAGGTAGTCGCGCGTCACCTCCTCTTCGGGCGAGTTGGCCGCGAGCCCGTACGAGCCGGGGAGGTCGACGACCTGGAACGCCGTGCCGCCGCGCTCGAACGTCCCCTCCTTCCGCTCCACGGTCTTGCCGGGCCAGTTGCCCACGTGCTGGCGCGCCCCCGTGAGCCCGTTGAAGAGCGTCGACTTGCCCGAGTTGGGCTGGCCGAGCAGCGCGACCGTGACGCCGCCCGCCGCCTTGCGGGCGGCGGGCGCCTTCGCGCCTCCCGCCGCGGGGCAGGAAGCCGCACATCTCTCGCAGCTCATGCGACCACCTCCACCTCGATGCGCACGCAGTCGCCGCGATCGAGCGCCACGTCGCTGTCGCGCACGTGCACGAGCACGGGCCGGTTCTTGACGTTTTGCAGGACCTCGACGGCGCATCCCTCCGTCAGCCCGATGGCCGTGACGCGCGAGACGAACCGGTCGTCGCCGGATACGGATGCGATACGGGCAGAAAGCCCCGTCGCCACATCGCATAATCTCATGGAATCGCTCCTTTCCTTAAACGGGCATGACGCCCGCGGCCACCAAAGTAAGCCTGGAACGTATGCCCCCTCAACTCCGCGATGTAGGTTCAGCTCCAAATCTCATCAAGTTAGATAAAATAAACTTTTGAGACGAATGGGGCTGGACTGCGCGAACGGGAGATAGCCTATGGGGAACGCACCCTTCACCGATACGGAGAGCAACCGGGGGACGCGCCTGCGCGTCGCCTCCGGCGTCGAGCTCGTCCAAGACGCCGACGGCGTCTACGAGCTGGTGCTGTCGCACCCGGTCGGGAGCGGGTGCATGCGAGGCCGCCCCCTGTCGCGCGACCTGTTCGTCGCCAACGTCGACTTCGCGTGCGAGCGGTGCCCCAACGTCCCAGAGGCCCCGTCCGTCCCCCTCCCCGCGTTCTCGCGGGGCAAATGGCTGACGATAAACCTGTGCCACGAGGGCCGCTGCGAGGTCGACGTCCCGAGCGGGGGTCTGGCGACGGTCTCGGCCGGCGAGGTGTGCATCAGCTGCTCGCAGGAGCGCCCCGCCGAGTTCCGGTACCCCTCGGGACGCTACCGGGGCGTCGAGGTGTTCGTGAACACGCGTATCGCTCGATCGCCGCTTTTCTCGCTGCTCGATGACGAGGATGCCGTCGAGGCCATCGCGCGACAGGCGGGCAGCGCCGCCGTGCTCAGCGGCGACGGCGAGCTCAACGGGCATATGAGACGCATCGCCGCCCTCGTCGAAGCACCCGACAGGGCTCTGGCCACCTACGAGGTTCTCGGCTTGCTGCTTGGCCTCCAACGTCGCGACCTCTCCTGCGCCAGACCCCGCTTCATCCTCACACGCACCCAGATGCGCATCGTTGCCGCCGTGCACGACGAGCTCGAGGGCTCTCTCGACTGCGCCCACGACGCCCGCGTGCTAGCGTCGGCGTTCGGTGTGAGCGCGGCGACACTCAACCAGTACTTCTCGCGGGCATACGGGAGCACTGTCGCGGGGTACCTCCGCAAGCGGCGCATGGAGGTCGCCGCCGCCCTGCTTGCCAGGGGAGCGCGCGTCGCCGAAGCCGCCGTGCGCGTCGGCTACGCGAACCCGAGCAAGTTCTCCTCCGCGTTCAAGAGGGAATACGGAACCGCACCGAGCGAGTGGAGGCGGCGTCGATTCGGCGAGAGGGAGGGCGTTCACGAAGTCAAGGGGGAGTTCTAGGAACGCTGACGCGCGGCGGCTTGCCGGCGGCATGGTCACCGAGCCGAATCATTTTTGACCCCGGGATACTCAAGCCCGTTCGGGCAGGGGCCGAACGGGCTTGAGCGACCTTCAATCCCCGTCGGTCAACAAGGCCCTCATCCGCCTCCGTGCGCGCGCAAGGCTGTACTTCACCGCCCGCTCGGAGCAGCCCTCGCGACGGGCGATCTCCCTGACGGGGGGCTGGGCGACCGCGTGCATGAGGAGGCGGCGGAGCTGGACCGCCGGGAGCCGGGATAGCGCCGCGGCGAGCTCGTCCGTCCGGCAGCGCCTCATGAGAGCGATTCCCGGATCCGACTCCGGCCCGGTTGACGCGGCGGACGTGAATCTGAATCTACCCCGATTCCGTTTACACCCCTACGCCGCCTTCTCGCTCGGGAGCACCAGCTCCCGCTGCATGTTCGCGTCCACCATGGCGACGACCGCCTCGTCCTCGCTCATATTCCGTATTATGGCGAGAACCTCCGAGAGCCCCGCGAGCTCCGCCGCGCGCTTGCGGCGGTGGCCGCTCACGAGCTCGTATCGGCCGTCCCCCTTCGGGCGCACCACGACGGGCGTGAGCACGCCGCGCTCGGCGACGTTGGAGGCCAGGTCGGCCATCTCCTCGTCGTCGCGAACCCGGAACGGATGGTCGGGGAACGGGTTATGGCGCCGAGGGGGAGCTCGGAGACCTTCTCGCGCGCCGCCTCGTCCCGCTCCTCCTGCGTGGTGAACAGGTCATCGACCGACGGGAGGCTGATGGGAATCTCTCGACTTCGGGCCAACCCCGCTCACCTCCCTCGCGAGGCGTGCGTAGGCCCGCGCGACCTTTCCCGAGGCGTCGTAGGCGAACACGCTCTTCCCGTGCGCGCTGCTCTCGGCGGCCTTTACGGCGACGGGGACGGTTGCCTCGTACACGCGCAGGGCCTCCCCGTACGAGCCCCGGATGCTCCTCTCGACCTGACGGGCGAGGTTGGTGCGCGCGTCGACGAGCGTGAGCAGGACGCCCTCGATGCGGAGGGAGGGGTTGATGTGCCGCCGCACGCGGTTCACGGTCTTGACGAGCTGGGTCATCCCCTTCGCCGGGAGGTACTGGGCCTGCACCGGGACGACCACCCCGTCCGCCGCCGTGAGCGCGTTGATGGTCATCATCCCGAGCGACGGAGGGCAGTCGATGATCGCGAAGTCGTACCCGCGCTTCGCGCGGTCGAGCCACGAGCGCATGGCGTGCTCGCGGCTCATGGCGTTCACGAGCGCCACCTCCGTCCCCGAGAGCTCGATGTTGGCGGGCATCAGGTCCACGCCCTCCGCATGGCTCAGGATGCCCGCGCGGCAGGGGAACGGCTCGTCGAGGACCGCTCGCTCGAGATGGGTGGCGAGCGTCACCTCGAGCTCGTCCGGGTTCCACCCGAGCGATGTGGTGAGGTCCCCCTGCGGGTCCGCGTCGACGAGCAGGACGCGCTTGCCGCGCATCGCGAGGGCGACGCCCAGGCTCGCCGCCGTCGTGGTCTTGCCCGTCCCTCCCTTCTGGTTCGCTATCGCCAGGACCTTGCACGGGCACATGGCTCCCACGCTCCTTCCGATTGTCTTTGGGCTCAGATACGGCAACGCCGTCCGAGCGAGGAGTCCGAGGCCCCCGACCGCCCGGTGCAGCGGGGAACGGGCACATCCCCTCGCCGTCCGCACCGCCCGTTCCCCCGGCAGAGGGGGCGCGCGGCGCCTCCGCCGCGCCAACCGCACACGAGAGGTCGCCGACGGCCCTGCCGCCCGGCGCGCTCTCTCCATACGCCCCATCGATCCAGCCTCCTCGGTCGCGCACAAACAAAGGAGCCCCGGCGACCGCTCGCCGGGGCTCCCCCTGATACCTATGAGACGCAATCGGACGCGCGGCATCGTTTTGTCATCACCGCGCCGTGCGTCGAGATGAAAACAGGCTATCTACCTGCTGTTTCTTTCCCTGTGTTATCCATATTCTCCTATTCCCACTCAATGACTAATCCAGTCCGAGTACTGTCGATGCGTGTCGTGTCGTACCGCCTAAGGGCTGATTCGTGCGCAATTTGGGCGAATCAGGCCCTTGATTCGCGATTTCGGGAATGACTCAATTGATTCGCAAAACCGCAGGTTGCTCCTTTAATCACTCCCTGATTTCCGCCGGGTTTCGTAGCGGATGGCGTGAAAAGGGGTGATTCAAAGGGTCGGAGAGATGCCTATAGCGCAATCATCTGGTATTGGCGCGGTGAGGGACTTCTCGCCTCCATCAGTCTAAATCGTCAAGCTCCGAAAGACGTCGAGCTAGAGAAAAGGACCTATTTCCCGTCATGGATTGGGTTTACCAGCATGACTAGAGCCCTGGTGTAATTGGCTGGATCACCGTTCCGGGAACCGGTATCGACCTACCTGTCCGCCAAGCTCCTTCTTCAGCTCCAGCCTAGTATCTGACTCGCGCCGTTATAAGCGAAAGCCGAAGAGATGCATCTTAGCCAAGATAATACGGTTAGCCTTAACTTGCCGCATGATTCGTGTGTTATAGTTAGATGTCTCTAACTTTTTGGGGGCGATAGCCATGCACGAACGCAAGGACTTCTGGGACAAGAATGCCGGTCGGTACGACCGATTCATACGAAACGACCGGGCGGCGTATGAGAAGATGTATGGGCTGATCCGGCCGGTGGTGAAAGCAAAAACCGTGCTGGAGGTTGCCACCGGCACGGGGCTTATCGCAAAGAGCATCGTGAACGCGGCGGCGCATATCGAGGCTACGGACGCTTCTGCAAAGATGATCCTTGAAGCAAGGCGGGACAATCAATCCGCAAAGCTGCACTTTTCCGTACAAGATATATTCCGCCTGCCCTATGCACAGAAGTCCTTCGAAGTGGTGATCGCGTCCAACGCGCTTCACATAGTGCCGCATCCGGAAAAGGCACTGCAAGAAATCAGGCGGGTACTGAAGGACGACGGCGTGCTCATCGCGCCAACCTTCACCCACGCGGGAAACTCGATTTCCGGCAAGGCAAAAGCCTTTTTCATGAGTATGGCGGGATTCCCCCTCCACAGCAGATGGACAAGCGAGGAATACCTACGTTTCCTGCGTCAAAACGGCTGGGCGGTGCGGAAAAGCGCGGTGCTGAAGGCCTCGTTCCCGTTGACCTATGCGGAATGCACGAAATCGGAGGGGCCAGATGTCGTTCTTTGAAAACACCCGCAAGCCCGTGGGCCTCGGCGGAAAACTTATGGTTGCCATGATGAATCTGGGCCACGGCCCTGTGGCGCGGTGGGGACTTCGATTTCTACGACTTGCGCCAAACGCCAAGGTGCTAGATTGCGGCTGCGGCGGCGGGGCAAACATAAAACGGCTGCTGAAAAAATGCCCGCATGGCGTCGTCAAGGGCATCGACTATTCGCCCGTCAGCGTGGAGAAGGCTAGAAAGCTCAACCGAACCGCAATTCAGGAGGGGCGCTGCGCCGTTCTGCAAGGCAGTGTGACGGATATGGTGTTTGAGGATAGCTACTTCGATGCTGCCACGGCCTTTGAGACCGTCTATTTTTGGCCTGATTTACCCCGATGCTTCCGTGAGGTCTGGCGGACGCTGAAGCCGGGCGGGACAATTCTTATCTGCAACGAGAGCAATGGCGATACGGACAAGGACGAGAGGTGGACGCAGATCATCGGCGGCATGACCATCTACAAGGACATTGAATTAAAGGCGTGTCTGGAGCAGGCGGGCTTTCACGAGGTGCAGATACGCAAAAAGAAAAAGTGGCTCTGCGTCACGGCACGGAAGTAAGGACACCAAGCACGGGCATTTTTGCATCCATCCTGCACATGGCGATAGGCATGACGGTCATAGCAGCTGTGCTGGCGGCAATTATGACAGTTTTTATTCACTGAGGAACAAACCTATGAAATGTAAAATTGAGAAAAACACCGTGCAGGAGACGCTGATCCTCCCGCTGTATTCCCGGAAGCTGTGTACGGAGCTGTACCCGAACCTTTACAGGGATGAAACAGCGGTTCGTCTGCTCGACCAGATTGACTACGACTTTTCAGAGGCAGAGAAAAACTCCCGCAGCCTGATGCAGCGCTTTGGTGCGCTGGAGGTGGCCATGCGGCAGAGTGATCTTGCTTTCGAGGTGCGGGATTACCTGAAAGGCCACCCCAATGCGGCGGTGGTCAATCTGGGCTGTGGGCTGGACAACACCGGCAGAACCTGCGACAACGGTAGATGCAAGATCTACAATCTGGACTTCCCGGATGTGATTGCCTTGCGGCAGCAGCTACTGCCCGCCGGGAATCGAGAACAAAATATCCCCTGTGACCTGAAAGACACCGCATGGTTTAGCAAAATCGATGCCTCCGGCGGGGTGGTGTTCTTTGCCTCCGGGGTGTTCTATTACTTTCTGACCCAGCAGGTCCGGGAACTGGTGCGGGGGATGGCGGACGCTTTCCCCGGCGGTGTGCTGGTCTTTGATGCTGCCAATCGGACGGCAGTAAAGATGATCGCAAAAACATGGCTTAAGACTGCAAATATCAAGGATGTGAGGGCATATTTTGCGGTTTCGGATGCCGCCAAGGAAATCGGCACGTGGAACAGCCGTCTGCAGGTCACAAGTCGCGGCTATATGCTGGGTTACAACGATTTGAGAGACCCTTCTGTCAGCGGCTTTTTCCGGTTTCTCGCAAGGGTCGGTGACAACGGGATGAAAATGCAAATCGTGAAAATAAGATTTTGAGAGGCAAAAATGAAGCGCATTCACTTTGACGTTGAAGAAGACGGCTTTTACGGCGCATATTGAGCGTGCTAGGACACACATACAGCAGCGGGCACGGATTCGATTGAAACCGTGCCCGCTATCAGATACTATATTATTTTATCGAACGTCTGTTCTATTCCCACTCGGTGGTTATAGTTTTGCCGTCTCGTCACTCCAGTTGCACCCAGTTTTCGGCGGCATCTCGAAGTGAGTGCCGCTGAATGACGCGACGTCGCGTTTCATCGGCTTCGGGGACAAAAGCTGGGACAACTTCAAAAACCATTTTCAAACTCAGAGTATTGAGTTTTTATTTTTGTCCCAAGGGGCACGGAGAGCCGCCTTTGGAGGCTCGATATCGCCGAAAAACGCCCGTTTTGAAACTCAACCGCCTTTGAGCCTGCAAACCACCAGCTTCAACAGTAAGTGAGTCGACGCGGGTGGCTTACGAGCCGTTCACAAAACCGCAGGCCACAGGTCTTTGTCAACGATAAGCAAAGTGAATAGTCTCAGGTGGCTTGCCCATGAGTTGGCGTAAGCCTGTTTAGCAAAAGGCTAATCGGACACGACAGGCCGCCCGCATGGCGACGGCGTTTCCCGTGCGGGCACAAACAGCCCTGCGTGCCCTGTCGCGCGATATCCCAATGCGACGTTCAGAACCCTACCCGCCAAGCAGCCACCTCGCGAAATTCAGCACGAGCACGCCCTCCCGGGTATGGGGCTCATGCCTCGTGCGAGTGATGAGAATCTTCGGGAATGCATCCCCGATGGATAGAATCGGCGCAATCTCCCTCTCGAGCGTCGAATCGGCGCCGATATCGTCGCTCACATACACTTTCCTTCCCGGTTTCGAAACTTGGAAGGCAGTATGCGCAAGGATGCGTCGAGGTGCGATCCCAGTCGTACCATGCCAGCAGAGATGTCGAGGCACATTCGTTCATGCTGCAATGCGGGCATCGGAGATGAAAAACAGCCCGTCGGGTAGTCATGGGCGTGCGGGAGCCCGCATCAGTAACCTGCCTCCTCGGTTGTCCCTTCTTTGCATGGTCGTCTACATAAAGGAGGAACCAGCCATGCAGATCAGCATGCTTGCCCTTCTTGGGTCACGGACCGGGGAGGCGAGGGCCTCCGTCGGGACCGCCCCGAGCAACCGGCATATCCAAGGAATGACAAGGCTCGATCGCTGTGCTGGTCAGGATGCCGAAGCGGGCCGTCCGCCAATCGGAATGCGGGTCAGGATGCTGCAACGTGATTCCAGCTGCAGGATACGGCTCCTTTGCGGTTGCCGCAAAACCTGCTGGCAACATTCTTACTATCCGAATGATGTACGCATCCCTTGGGATCGTTTCGCCTGACCAGGGCCATCTTCAGCGCCTCATCGGCCAGCTCGGCAGGCGCCTCTTCCACGCGTAATAGCCCTGGCGGGTCACCTATGCAACCAAAGATACAAAAGGAATCGAATGGCCAGAGAGGATTGCCCTTACCGATGCTCGATTCTTGACAGGCAAACTCAAGCCTCGTTAATATTACATGGTTTGCCAGACCGAATTAACAAAGGAGGGGTGTCGTGGTTGGTCTTTTCCGCACGTGGATGAGCGCCTAGAAAGCGGCGCTGTTGTGGCGTCGCGCTGTTTTTCTGCACGCCATTTCACGATTGGACATAACCATGATATTTGAAACCTCTCGGGGTAGGTCTGTTCTGCTGTGCCATTCATGGCAATTCAAGCTTTGTTTCGTATGGGGCGGGGAGCTCGTTTCGACATTGACGAGTTCGATTCTCCAAATGGGTCTTATTTGGCATCTCGCCCTCACGACAGGGTCGTCTTCTCTCCTCTCCTTAGCATCGCTGGCAGGCTTTCTGCCGATTGCTTTGTTCGGAATCCTTGCGGGCGCCGTTGTCGACAGACTGCCTTTGAAACGTGTCCTCATCGGCGCCGACCTCTTCATTGCCGCGGTGGGTGCCGCCTTGGCGATTGCCTCGTTGGCCGGCAGCTTACCTGCATGGCTAATTCTCATCGCCCTGTTTCTCCGTGCAGTTGGTACTTCGTTCTACACGCCAGCCTCCCAATCTCTCACGCCCCATCTCGCCCCGCCAGAGCATCTCGTTCGCCTATCGGGGGTGACTCAGGCGATTCAGTCCGGCGGATACATTCTTGGCGCCGCGCTTGCAGCAGTGATTTATCCCGTGGCGGGCATTACCGCTATGATTGTCCTCGACGTGCTGGGAGCGCTTTTCGCTTCTTTAGCCGTCCTCGCCGCACAGATAGACGCAGGGGGCCTCGATGAAGCCGACCGCAGCTTGTCCTTTTCCAATAAGGTTCGAGAGCTCTTCTCTGAGATTTCGGACGGCTACAAGCTGATTAGGGAGTACAGGGGGCTGTTCGCCCTTCTTTGGTGCGGGTTCGTCTTCGCTTTCGCGTTCTCTCCGCTCGCGGCATTGTTCCCAATAATGACCTTGGGGCATTTTGGCGGTAGCACGGGGGATGCCGCTTTGGTGGAAATCCTTTTTTCTGCAGGCATGCTGGCTGGGTCCGGCATTTTGGCGGCCACGGGAGGGTTCCGCAATAGGTCGTTCACCATGGTCGCCGCGATTGCCGGCTTCGGCATTGCCGCAATCGTATCCGGATCGCTCGGCCCGTCATTGTTCGCTGCTTTCCTGCCGGTGAGCTTTCTTATGGGCGCATGCTCCCCGTTGTACGCGGGAACCCAGACTGCCCTTATGCAGGAGCAGATACCTCCTGAGTACCTAGGCCGCGTTTTCGGCCTCTACGGAACCATCATGGCGTGGGCCATGCCCATGGGCCTCGCAGCCCCCTCCGTTTTTGCGGATCTGCTTGGAGCTCCGTTATGGTTCGTCGGCTCTGGAGCGACCATGGTACTGCTTGCGATGGCTATGCTGCTTGCTCCGAGCGTCCGAAACGCGGGGAAAAGAGATACCGGGCAGATTCAATAGCCCAAGTATTCGAAAAAAAGAGGCAGCAGCCATCGGTTCAAGCGTCAGCCTTCAAGCCCTTGCGACGACGAGGTATTGCACCGACATTCCGCATCGCGCTCCTTATTCGTCGCCAACTATCATTTTCGGATTTGCCGGCTTGCGCAAGGTCAAAACGCTCGCGCCGGCAATTGGGCAAAGGCGAAAAATCGACGTGAGCAATCTTTTTTGGCATGGCTGCGCTTCCAGTAAAACGCTAATACACAAAAGGCGGTTCAACCTATGGAACTCATAGTCAAAGCTAAAGACATCTTTTTGGAATATGCCGGCCGCGATATCCTAGATATCGAAGAGTTGGAAATCTACTCCTACGATTGCATCGGCTTGGTGGGAGACAATGGCGCAGGCAAAACCAGCCTGCTTAAAATTCTGAGCGGCAATCTTACCATTGCGGACGCCGACGTCAGGCGCTTCGGCAGCATTGCCCTCATCGGCCAACTCGATGAACTCGACCTTGATGCGGCTCAGGACAGTGGTGAGATGCTCTCCCGTCTCAACGTCGCCGGAGTGGCGCAGGAGACGATGAGCGGCGGGGAGGAAACACGCGCCAAGATTGCCTCTGCACTCTCCCAGCATGCAAGCGCGATCTTCGCCGACGAGCCTACGAGCCACCTCGACCAAGACGGCATCCGCCTTCTCGTCGGACAACTCAAGGCATTTGATGGGGCTCTGCTCATCGTGAGCCATGACCGTCATTTTCTCGACCAGGTGGTAGACAAGATCTGGGAGCTCAAAGACGGCGGTATTTCCGAATTCTGGGGTGACTACTCCGACTATCTGCGACAGAAAGAAGAAGAGCGCAAAGCTCAGGCGACTCGATACGAAGAGGCGATGCGCGAGCGCGATCGCCTCGAAGCCGCCATCGAAAAACAACGGAAAAAAGCACGGCAGGTCGACGCCAAGCGGAAGGCTGCGAAAAAAAGCAACGAGTATGCAGGTCGATTGGGGCATCAGAAAGCAACCGGCACCAAACAGAAGAGGATGTACCAGGCGGCTAAGGACATGGAGAAGCGCCTCGAAGCGCTCGAAGGGATTGAGGCCCCAGATAGCATTCGCGCCGTGCGGTTCCGCCAGAGCAAGGCCCTGGAACTGCATAGTAAATTTCCCATCTCGGCAGACGATTTCAGCTTGAGCTTCGGCAACTGCATGCTCTATGACCACGCGAAATTCGAGATACCGCTCGGTGCCAAAGTGGCCATCACCGGTGGCAACGGTACAGGAAAGACCAGCCTGCTGAAGGCAATCGCTCGACGCGCCGACGGTATCAACATCTCTCCCAAGGCAGAGATCGGTTACTTCGAGCAAACAGGCTACAAGTTCGACGCCCGTCAGTCTGCGATCTCGTTCATGCAGGATGGTTGCGAGTACAGCATGACCGAAATTCGAGGCATCCTCGCCTCTATGGGAATCGGACCGCGCGACCTGACAAAGGACGTTGGCGTTCTCTCGGGAGGCGAAGTCATCAAGCTGCTACTCGCGAAGATGCTGCTGGGCAGATACAACATCTTGCTCATGGACGAGCCTGGAAATTACCTGGACATCAAGAGCGCCGAAGCCCTCGAGCAGATGATGAGCGCCTATGCCGGAACGATAGTGTTCGTCTCCCACGATAAGAGGCTGGTCGAGAACGTCGCAGACATTGTCTACGAAATAAAGGACACCAAGCTAGTCAAAATCTTTCAGCGCGAATAGCCCTAAATGAGCAAGAAATAATCCCCGAACGGAGACAAGGGAGTAAAACGGCAAAGAAAGAGCCTCCGTCCCAACGCAGGGAACGGAGGCTCTTTAATCGCTTTTACTCATCTCCGTCGCTGGTGGCTTTGTCATGACTCTTGTACGAAACGAAACTCAGCGGCACAGTGCGGCACTCAAAATCGCAGGTCAGAACCCTATCGGCCTACTCCCACTCGATGGCTTCAGTTTTACTGTCCCGACATTCCAGTTGTCCTCAGTTTTCGATGCCGTCTCAAACCGAGTGCCGCCAAGTAACACTATGTCGTGTTTCATCGGCTTCGGGGACAAAAGCCGGGGCAATCTCAAAAACTCATTCCAAACTCGGGGCTTTGAGTTTTCGTTTTTGTCCCAAAGGGCACGGCGGACAGCCTTTAGAGGTTCGATATCGACGAAAACGCCCGCTTTGAAACTCAAGTGCCTTTTCGTGTGCGAGCCGCCAGCTGCAATAGGAAGTGAATCAACGCAGGCGCCTTTCAAGCAGTTTGCAAAACTGCAGGTTGCAGGCCTTCATTGCTAGTAGGGGAAATGAGTAGTCTCAGGTGGCTTGCCCATGAGTTAGCGAGCAGGTTGGGGCTTCGTTGTTGGCGCAATCACTTCGTGCACACTCGAAAGGTCTGTTTAACTTCAGACAGGGCGCCAGTGCCTACGCGCAGTGGCGCAGATGATGGGCAGCAAGAGACAAGCATCTGCTGCCGCCCATCAGAAAGCATCGTACAGGCCATACCACACGTCGGTGTAGATGAAGTCGGCGCCCTTGATGCACTCGGTTGTCGTCGGAGACCTTGCAGTTCTCCTCGCCGATGGCCATGAGGTCGCCCATCTCCTGCGAAGGCGGGCGAGCCGTAGCTCGCCCGACCTGGTACGTCTTACAGACCGTGCTTACCGAGAGCGGCCATGCGCTCATTGATGGTGGCGCGGTATGCCGCAGCCTTCTGCTCGTCGGGCTCGCTCTGGGGGCACAGAGTGGCCAGGATGGCGCGAATGGAGTGCTTGCGGTTCTCGGCCTCGACCCAGCACAGGGAGCGCTCGGGATCGTCCATGACCTCGTCGACGACTTCCTCGCCACGGTTGGCGGGCAGGCAGTGCATGAACATGCTGTTCGGACCGGCAACGTTCATCATATCCCAGGTCACCTGGTACTTCGGATAGAACACATCCATGTAGCTGGAGCTGGAGACTTCACCTTGATTATCAACTTTATCCGAACACCTCCCACATTCATCCGCACATGTGCGGATGAATGTGGGAACCCGATACCCTGAGGGCCGGATCGGCCGGCCCCGGGAGATCGGAGGACGGCATGTCCGGA